>JAFZKN010000014.1 GCA_017553635.1 Treponema sp.
ATGTAGCGGCTTGGAACAAGATTGTAGCCTTTTTCAACAATTTCCTTTTTGCTTGCGCTATAGCAGAATTCTGGAATGTCTTTGTAAGTTTCATTTGCTCCGGCCTGCTGCCAGGCGTGGAAGGTTGATGTTACTTTGTCGCGGTCTTCCTGAGTAAGCTCGATATACTTCTTTTCAAAAGGACTTCCCATCTGTCGAAGATCCATAAAAAGAACTTCATCTTCACGGTTTCGGTAGTTTTTGATTTTTCCGTTCTGTTCAACTGTTCGGCTCTTTTTGTTTTTGTTCAAAATCCAGAGTGTTACGGAAATATCGGTTGTATAAAAAAGATTTCTTGGAAGAATTACAATTGCTTCTACAAGATTATTTTCTATGAGCTGCTTGCGGATTTCTAATTCCTGTCCTTCGCCACTTAATGCTCCGTTTGCAAGAAGAAAGCCTGCTGTACCATTGGTGCTGAGTTTTGAAACCATGTGCAAAATCCAGCCGTAGTTTGCATTACTTGTTGGTGGAACTGTATAGCCGTTCCAGCGGTAATCATCAACAAGCTCATTTTCTGCACGCCAGTCTTTCTGATTAAATGGTGGATTAGCCATTATATAATCTGCACGTAAATCTTTGTGAAGATCATTTGTAAATGTGTTTGCGGCTTTTTCTCCAAGGTCGCAGGGAATACCACGGATTGCAAGATTCATTTTTGCAAGCTTATATGTTGTAGTTGTTCCTTCCTGTCCGTAAACAGAAATGTCTTTTGAGTTTCCGGCATGATTTTCTACAAACTTCAAAGACTGCACAAACATACCACCAGAACCACAACAAGGGTCATAGATTTTTCCCTTATATGGCTCAATCATTTCTGCAATCAGATTTACAACAGATTTTGGAGTATAGAATTCTCCCTTTCCTTTACCTTCCTGAAGTGCAAACTTTGTAAGGAAGTATTCATACACACGCCCCATTATGTCGTTTTCTTTATCTGCGTTTGTCTGAATATTATTGATTTCATCAAGAAGAGCTGCAAGTTTTGAAACATCAATTCCAAGTCGGGAATAATAGTTATCTGGCAAAGCACCTTTGAGTGATGGGTTCTGTTTTTCAATTGTGTTGAGTGCTGTATCTATTTTGAGTGCAATATCATTCTGTTTTGCATTCTGAATTATAAATGACCATCGGCTTTCTTCTGGAACGAAGAAGACATTCTTCATTGTATAGAAAGACTGAACATCAATATATTTTTCTTTGCCTTCATCCTTTAGTTCCTGACGGCGGGCATCAAATTTATCATTTACGAATTTTAGAAAGATAAGACTAAGTACAACATGTTTATATTCTGCAGGTTCTACAGTTCCACGTAATTTATCACATGCGCCCCAAAGAGCGTCTTCAAAGCTGACCTGTTTTTTTGTTTTTGCCATAATCTTTCCTTTTTTCTATTCAAATGCATAGACCATTATAGCATACTTTGGGAATAAAACAATTGAGAACGCGAGTTGTTCTCCTTAGTCACCACCTTTCCTAATACAATAGCAATCTGGTTTGCACGACAGTGTCGTCCAAATTGTCACGATTTCGCAACCTCTTCCCCGGCATAACATGTCATCTGACCACCTTTTCTGACCACTTTTTCTGACCACCACTTCCTATTCTCAATCCCAGCAAAAATCCCCTTCTTCCTTTAATAAGCCGCCGCATTTTCGGCAGGTCATTTTTAAAATCTGGGCGTTACCTTTTTTGTTGTAAAAATCTTCATAGCGTTTCATTGCTTTGTTGCAGTTGGGACAGATTTCTTCTCTTGCATCCTCTTTTGCATGGATTACACTTTCTAAATTGTCATCTGCGTCTTCAGGTATTTCAAATTCTACTTCTCCTTCTTTCCAGTAGCCGCAGCTGTCACATACATAAACTACATTCATCATGTGGTTCATAAATGACAAAGAACCGCATCCGAGCATGAGATTTTCTTTTTCATTACAATCTTTACATCTTAATACAACACCACAACCCATTTGAGGCCTCCTTTAAAAACCAAAAATAATTTCTGCAACTTCTTTTTTAAGAGCTGCAAATCCTTCTGTCTTTTTTCCTGTTTTGTCCATATACAATGAACGGTTAAGTTCAATCATTATGGATTTTACGTTTCTGTTTTTTCTATAATATTTAAGCGGAACTATCGAGCCGCAGAACGGGGAATTTATTTTTACTCTGTAATTTCTTTTTGCAAACTCAGATGTAAAATATTCTTTAAGCTCATCTGGTGTATGAAAGTCATCGGTTCCGATGCAGATATCGGGCCGGTCTGTCCTGTCGTTTTCGTGCGGCAGCGGATAAGGAAAAACAATCGATGTAAGTTCCAGATTAAAAAGCTCATCTGTGTATCTGTCTGTCATAAGAAGAAATTCTTTCTCAAGAAGCTTTTCGTCATAATTAACTAAAGCCTCCTGAGGAATTAAAAGTGATGAATGCGGAATGTGTAAAACTATACAATCCTTATTCATACGCACTTCTTATACTGTAATTTTTACGACATACTCACGGTAAGTTAAGCTTTCGAGCTTACAGTCATAAGCCATCTTTTTTGGTTTTGCCTCACGGATAATTTTTGCTGCGAGGGCTCTTAAGTGCCCTGCTTTTTTAAGCCCGGCATTTCCAAAAAGCTTTGCTTCTATGCTGTCGATGCAGACCAAAATAGAATTTCTGTCGGCTGTATTGTATGGTTCAGCCTGAACACAAATATCAAGACCTTCATAAAAGCCGTGCTTTGCCTTTCGGATTTTTTCTGCTGCTTCGCTAAGGTTATCTGCGCTTAAATTATCCGTAAGCTTTGTAAGGGATTTTGGCTCAATGTCATCACCCCAGTGATAGAACGATGTTCCGACAAGTGGCAGTGTAAGTGTTACTTCGTTTTTCTTAAAGTAGCGCATCATTGCCTGGTCAATCGTTTCGCGTGCACTGTCAAACTCAAGCTTTGTCTTTGCAGCTTCGTACACAAGCGGAATTGTATCAGGATTAACATTCTGGAGCTTTCCATAGCAGAGTGAAAAAAGAATTTCTACGCAGATTGGCTCAAGTATAAACTGAGTAAGCTGCGCAAATTTTGCAAATACTCCCATACGGCGCAAAAACAGATCGCCTGCAAGAAGACTGTTTTTTGTTTCGACTGCTGCAAGCAGTGCCCCAATGTGAACAAGATATTCAAACGTGTCCTTGTCAGAAATGTCTACATCTGCTGCCGCATATACTGTTGAATTAAAGTTAAGTTCATCCTGAATATACACATAATAACTTGGAGTATAATATGTGCTTGCGATAATTTTCTGACAGCCTCTGGTATCAGGCAGATTGTCATTTTCCCACTTTCCCACAAAATCAAGCTGCCCTGTCTTACTCTTAGAAAACTCATACCAGTTCTTTCCATTTTCAATTAAAATCTGTGCCATAGTCTTACTACCTCCATTACCAAGATTACAACTAAATTATACAGCAGGGGGTGTGTCACCTAATGATGCACCCTTATAAAAAATGTGATATAATTATTTGAGTAAATTCAGCTTAAAAAAGCTAAAACGGGGGTGTTTTATGGGTACAAAAAAGGCTGCTCCAAAAATGAGCGTTAAACAGAGAAACTCGCCGCACATCATTTCGTACATTTTTAAAATTGACAGTGCAATAAGAAACGGCGATTATCCCAACGCCAGCAAAATGAACAGGGCCGAAGGCTGGTCTTTGAGCCGCAGTACCTTTGGGCGTTACATAGATATCCTCCGTGATACTTATGGTGCTCCTCTTGAATTTGATTACAAAAAAAACGGCTACTATTACACCGACAGTTCCTTTTACATCAAGCAGGTGATGTTCAATGAGGGCGAGCTTTTAACTCTTTCTACTATTATTCCGCTTCTTGAACAGTACAAAAATACTCCGCTTGAATCTTCTTACCGCAATCTCATGAACAAATTAATTAAGATGCTTCCTGATAATATTACCGTCGACTCTGCTTTGATTAATAACGAGGTTCATTTTATTTCTGATCCGATTACAAAGCTCGAGGATAAGGTTTTCGAAAACGTTCTTAGGGCTACAAAAATTCACTGTACTCTTGAGCTTGAATATAAAACTGCGCAGAACACAAAATACGAAAAGCGTCTTTTTGATCCGTATCACATGATATGCCAGAAGGGAAGCTGGTATGTTCTTGGTTTTTCTCATTCGTCTGATGCTATAAGACTTTGGGCAATGCCGCGAATTAAAAACTGCAAAATTTCAAAAGAAAAATTTTCGATTCCAAAAAGCTTTAAGCTCGAGGATCACATCGACATTCAGATGGGCGCGTGGGGCCACTTTGGTCAGAAGTATAAAGTAGAAATTGAATTTACTCAAAGCCTCAAAACTTATGTAATGGAACGCACATGGCATAAGGGACAGAAAATACGAGTTAATAAAAACGGCTCGGTCTATCTTTCTTTTGAAACGAATCAGCTTACGCAGACCTGCGCATGGGTCATGTCGTTTGCAGGAGATGCGAAGGTTTTAAATCCGCCTGAGTTAAAAAAGCTTGTGCGTGAATCTGCGAAAAAGATTTTAGGCGGGAGATAGTTTATCGGGCGCGCGCTTTGAAATCTGCGCATAATAATTATTGCCGCGAACTGATGAAAAAATCGCCATCACGCGCGACCTGCATCTTGCACAAAATCTTTTTTTACTGCATAATTGTTTATGGAAAACATATCTTTAATTCTTTCGGATTTGGACGGAACTCTTTTTAGGGACGACAAATCTGTCTCGGACTTTTCAAAACAAATCATTAAGCAGGCTCAGGAAAAAGGAATTCTTTTTGGAATCTGTACTGCACGCGCAAAAATCAATGCAGTAAAATTTCTTGAAGGAATTTCTCCTGATGTATTTATTTCTAACGGTGGCGGTCTTGCTTCGTTTAGAAATGAAAAAATTTATAACTGTGAATTTTCTGTCGAAGAAACACAGGCTATAATTAAAACTGTTTTTGATCTTTACGGTGAGGACATGGTCATTACAATCGACAATGAGCATGGGCTTTATTCAAATTCAAAAGAAGAACTCGGCGACAAATTCTGGACTTACTCTGACTTTAAAAGCTTTAACGAGCCTTCGATGAAAATCTGTGTAAAAACTCTCGACGAAGAAAAAATAAAACAGATTGTAAAGGCAGTTGGAGAAGACAAAACAGATTTTCTTCCGTTCTCTGACATTCCGTGGTACAAGATAAGTAAAAAGGCTGCCGTAAAAGAAAAGGCAATCGAAGCGCTGTGTAAACACTTAAACATTCTTCCTTCAAACATTGCTTCGTTTGGCGATGACTTTAACGACATCGGAATGTTAAAGCTTTGCGGAAAGGGAATTGCGATGCAGAACGCAATCAAAGAAGTAAAAGAGATTGCAGATGAAGTAACGCTTTCTAACGAGAATGACGGCGTTGCAAACTGGATTAAAGATAATTTGTTATAAAAAAAGGCGCACGTTAATGTGCGCCTTAATTTTTATCTTTTGCAATTATCTTTAGTAAGTTTTACATCAGTTCTTCGAGGTTAAACTCGCCTGCAACACATGGAACTGTGATTGACCAGTTTTCGAGAACCTGTGGATGAACTTCTCCAAAGACTCCGACTTTTTTGCCGTTAACCATAACTGCTGCCTGACGTCCAGGAATAAAGCGCGGGTCTTCGCATTCTTCTACTTTGTACTCGTGATCGAGGAAGTAAAGGAGAGAAGAAACTTCACTTGCAGCGCTGTTAAAGTTTGCATTGCCTGCAGCTGTCATAAAGCCAAGGCTCTGGATTGTTTTTGTCCCAGTGTTTTCTTTATCATCAAGGAATGCAACCTTTCCGATTTCGAAAATCTTGTGAGGGAAAATTGCGTTTGCACTTCCTGCTTCTGCGCGGAGTAAAGATGCAATAATCGACGGACGTACAAACTGATAGTTTTCGCTCATAGGGTTTGCAACTTCGATAATTTCTGAGTCATCGATGTTCATTCTTTCGATGTAATCTTTTTTGCTTCCGAGGTAGTTAAATATCATTTCCTGATATCCAAGACCTACCATTACATTCTTTGCCTTGCGGCTAAAAAGTGTAAGAGGCATGAGACGTCCGATTGTAAAGTCGTTTGGTTTTTCAGGATTAAAGTTATCAAGTCCTACACCAATCATTACATCTTCGATTACATCAACCTCGTGTAAGAAGTCATTGCGGTAAGGTGCAGGCCATACAGTAAATTCAACATCACCGTCAACATCTTTTGTTTCTACCCTGTTGTCCATTCTCTTAAGAGCATCAACAACCTGGTCTTTAGTAAATTCACTTCCTAAAAGCTTATTTACATTCTTTAAAAGAGCCTTTGTAGGTTCCTGGAAATAGAAAGGAGCGTAGATGTCTTTTCCGCGTCCTGTATCATAAGGATGTTCAACTTTAATAGGAATAATTTCGTAACCGCAGTCAGAAAAGTCACATGCAACAATGTTTGCAGCAAGAATAAGATTATCGATGTTGTCACCTGTAAGCTCTACCATAAGGTCTTTATCTCCAACCTGAACAGCACCGAGTGTTGCACTGTTAATGATTGGAGCCATCGACATTACTTCGCCAGAATCATCTGTCAAAAGCGGGAACATTTTTTTACCTTCGAGAATCCAGCCAAAATCTTTTCCCTTTGGATGATCTGTTAAAATCTGGCGGCAGGTCATCGGTGCATCACACTGCAGAGGAACAAAAGAAGTTTTATCTGGATCTACTGCCTTGTAATGAACAGGCCATTTAATCTGGTCTACGCGGTAAAGTCCCATAGAGATTGAACGGCGCTTACGGCCAAAGTTCCATGCAAGCTTTTCCTGAGTCTGAATGATGTCAATGAGCATCGGTTCATCGATCGGTTTACCTGCAATCATGAAAGCAACCATGTATGGACGAATGTCTTTTATGTTTGAATCAACTTTAACGACGCGGTTCTGATTGTCTTTAAAATCTCCCTTGCGTGAAAGAAATTTATCATAGTCACCAGACTTTCCGCCTTCGTGAACTCTAAGCTGGCGTGCAACACCGTTTGTTGACCAGAGGTCAGGACGGTTTGTATCGTTTAATTCAATTTTAATTACACGCTGATCTTCGCTCTGAGACATATCCGGTTTTTCATCAAGTTCAGCTTTACCGCATGTCAATTTTTTTTCTAATGTGTCGTAGTCATATTTTTTTCCGACCATTTTGAAAAATAATTTTTCGTTTACTTCAATCTTTGGCATTTTTTTATTCCTCTATATTTAACTAGTTGCATTTTTTGAAAATCAAAGAAGTGTTTACACCACCAAATGCAAAGTTGTTTGACATTACGATGTCTGTGTTAATATCGCGTCCGTCTCCCATAATGTAGTCAAGCTTACCGCATTCAGGATCGAGATTTTCTTTTGTAAGGTTTAATGTCGGGTGGAACCAGCCGTCGTTCATCATGTTAATTGTTACCCATGCTTCAAGACAGCCGCAGCATCCGAGTGTGTGACCTGTATAACTTTTTGTAGAAGAAATTGGAACTGCTCTGTGGAATACGCTTTCTGTTGCGTTTGTTTCTGCAACGTCTCCGTGTCCTGTAGAAGTTCCGTGTGCGTTTACATAACCGATCTGGTCTGGGCTAATTCCTGCATCGTCAATTGCAAGCTGTAATGCTTTTGCCATTGTTTCCTGGTTTGGAGTTGTGATGTGGTTTCCGTCCTGGTTTGTTCCAAAGCCGATTATTTCTGCATAGATTTTTGCACCGCGTGCTTTTGCGTGTTCATATTCTTCGAGAATTAAAGTTGCTCCGCCTTCTCCGATTACAAGACCGTCGCGCTCTTTGCTGAACGGACTTGGAGAAAGCTTTGGTGTATCGTTCTTTGTAGAAGCAGCGTAAAGTGTATCAAAAATATCTGAGTCTGCAGCGCTTAATTCTTCTGCACCGCCTGCAATCATGATGTCCTGGAATCCGTAAGCAATCTGTTCATAAGAATATCCGATTGACTGGCTTCCTGATGTACATGCTGTGTTTGTTGTAATGATTCTTCCGCGAACCTGAAAGTAAACCGAAAGGTTTGATGCTGCTGTCTGTGGCATTGCGCGTACATAAGTTGTAGCGTTCATTCTTGTGCAGTCTGCGTTTTCAAGCATTGCACAGAATTCCATCTGAGCGTCCATAGAACCCATGCACGAACCGTAAGAAATACCGCAGCGTCCGTTGTGAATTTCTTCAGAAACGTTTCCATCTGCATCGATGTAGCCTGCCATTCTTAAAGCATCGTCAGTTGCCTGGAGTGCAAGGCGGCTTACGCGTCCCATTGAACGGATTTTTTTTCTGTCGTACTTACGGAGCTCTTTTGTATAAGGAGCTGCAAGACGTGTGTTCATTCCGGCACCATAGCGGTCCCATTCATCCATTCTTACAACACAGTTTTCAAGACCCTTAAGTGTCTTTTTAATTTCTTCCCAGTTATCTCCAAGAGCTGAACAAACTCCAGCGCCAGTAACAACAACTCTTCTTTTATCCATTATTTTTCTCCTAAAACTCTTAAATCATTAGTTTCCATTACAGTAATTGTAGTTTCAACTGCAGGAACATCCGGATTCTCACTTGAATATGCTGCCCCGGAATAAGTGAGCATACTTTCAAGTTCATCAATTTTTTTGATTACAACATGAACAGAAGTGCCGGCTTTAAAGCGGTCAACATTTGCCTTGTAATTCTGAATGCTTAAAAGAAATCCAGGTTTCGGCGGTTCTCCCCGTTCACAGCCTGTAACTCCAGAAAGAGCAGAAATACTCTGTGCAATCAATTCAAATGCAACATGAGATGGAATTCCATCCAATGCTTCATCATAAAATATATGATTTTTTGTTACAAGAGATTCTGATTCGAGAGTTCTTGCAACAATATCATGCTGTGTAAGATGATCCAGAAGAAACATTTTTCCTTTGTGAGGCAAAAGATTAATGAGTTCTTCTGCAGGAACATTCTGTGGTAATTTTCTTGGTTCCATTTTTATTCCTTTCCAATTATCAAACTTATATTGCAACCGCCAAAGCCAAACGAATTGCTCATGACAGTTTTAATTTCTTTATTCAATTTAAAATCTCTGCCGACAAAATTTAAGTGCGGCATATTTTCTTCGCGCTCTCCGTCCCACACCTGGACAGGAAGTTTTTTACACGCTGAATTTTTTAAAGCCATATAACAGATTGCAAGCTCAAGGCTCGAGGCTGCTCCCAACGTGTGACCTGTTAAAGGCTTTGTCGTACTTGCAGGAATTTTTTCTGCAAGCGCTCCAAAAACTGCTTCTAAAGCTTTAGCTTCCATCGCATCGTTTAAATGCGTTCCGGTTCCATGAAGATTTATGTAATCTATCTCATCCGGAACAAGACCTGCGTCGCTCAATGCACTTTTAATTGCACCTGCGGCTCCGCTTCCATCTTCTAATGGAGCTGTTATATGTGAAGCATCTGCACTTTCTCCTATGCCTTTTAAGACACACGAAAACTCATCATCTGCTCCAGAAATTTTATCGCGGCTCAAAACAAAAACCGCTGCTCCTTCACCAAGTGTAATTCCGTTTCTGTTTCTGCTGAACGGATTTGTAATTTCATCAGAAACTGCTTCGAGTGAATCAAACCCAAGCAAAACAGTATCACTTGCAATATCAACTCCGCCTGTTACAGCAGCATCGATAATCCCGGCTTCGATTAACTCGCGTGCTTTGTAAACTGCACTTCCACTTGAAGAACACGCAGTACTAAAAACAAATGCCGGACCTTTAACACCGCAAAACTCTTTTACAAATTTTGCTGGATAATCTGCACCCTGAACTTCAAGCTCATAGCCTTTGGGAAATTTTCCCGATTCAAAAAAAGTTCTGTGTGCTTTAAGCGAAAATTCAGAACCGTTGTCGCACGAGCCAAGACAGACTCCAACCCGTTCAGGCCCGTATTTTTCTACAGCCCCTTTGACTTGTGGCATAATCTGGTCAACTGCGTTTTTTAAGATTCTGATAATCCGCATGTCATATTTTGCATGTTGAACTGGACTCAAAAGCAGATCGTCTATGCGACCAGCGTAAAAATCTTTTCCGGAAACAGCAGTTACTTTTTTTATTCCGTTCTGTGACCCGTTAAGGCATGATTCCCAGAGCTCCTCCGGATTTTTACCCGCAGCGCAAATCACGCCCGGATGTGACAGATAAAGATTTTTGCTCACCTTTTGCCCTTTTATGTAAAATATTTAACAATTCTACCTATTTATTGTATTTAAATCAACGCTCGCCTGTCAGACAATGACGAGGCCGCGGCCGTGGAGCGATTTTAGGGCTTTGAGCGATGCTTCGTCCTTTCTGACGCTTTCGACCGCCTTTTTACGCTCATCTTCCGGGGTTTGAGGGCTTAAAGAGGCTAAAATTCCGCTTTTTACAAGCCTTTCGAGGGCGCTGCCTGCCGGGAAAGCCTCTTCTTCCAGAAGGTAAAGCCAGCGGTACTCATTTCCTGCCTTTACGGGATTTCCGCCAAGCCAGAAAAGGTTGTCTACGTTTTCGGCCGTTATTAAAGAGGCGCGATTTGCGTTATCCTGTTCGTAGCGCGCAATCTGCTTTTCGACAAAATCACGCGGAACTGTTGGCTCAGGCACTTTAAAGTCAAACCACTTCTGGACTTTCCTTTGAATTGCGTTTTCATCGCCCTGCATCCACGAATCGAGCGCCGCTTCTAACGGAGGCCCAAATTTGTCATACGAAGCTTCATTTTTAAAGTGAAGGTTATTGGTTGCAAAAATTGATTTTGCTGAACTGCCCCTGCGCGAATGCGCATCGCTTAAATTCTGTTCAACTGGGAAAAGATCATTCTGCCTTCCTTCCTGCCACTCGCGGTACACAGTCGAGTTTCGAGTCAGAACAAATTTGTGCCAGAAAGAGCTGTCAAGAAGTGATGAAGCGAAAAACTGGCGCAGGGTTTCCATCGAATCGATGATCGACTGCGCAGTATCGTACCAGAAACCGTAAATCATGTACGCGTGAACTAAAATTCCTGTTTCTTTAAAAGCTGCGCATGCGTTTATAATTGAATTTATATCAGTGCCTTTATTGATGTACTTGAGCCCGCTTCCTGTTGCAACTTCAAGACCTGCAGAAACACCACCGAGCCCGCAGTAACTTAAAAAGGCTGCAAGATCTTTTGTAAAAGATTTTTCAAAGCGGATGTTTCCCCAGAAATAAAGCGGATTATTTTCGCGCGCATTTTTAAGTGCAAATTGTTTTAAAACCGCAGGCGGCATCGCTTCGTCAACAAAATGAATTCCAAAAATATTTTTTTCGCGCGCAGTTTTTAAAAGCCCGTCATAAAGTTTTTCTGTATCAACAGGACGGTAACCGCAGACATAATCAAGCTTTGTATCACAGAACGCACAGCGGTGCCAGTAGCATCCGTGCGCAAGATATGCTTTTATCCATGAACCGTCTGTCCACAGTCTGTGCATTGCGTTTTTATCATCGCACACGCGAAGATATTTTGAAAAATCAATGTCAGAATAATCGGGAATTATCTGTGGCGTAATTTCTGATTCGTATTTTTCCAGTTCTGCGGAATTCCATATTGGATCGTGAATGATTACGTTGCCATCGCAGCGCGAAAAAAACAATCTCATCTTATAAAGCGAACCCGCGTTAAAAAGAACATCGCGGTCTAAATCCGGCGCGCTCTTAAAAAGCTCGCGGTACGAACCATAACCTCTGTCATACGAAATCGCATCAATATATTTTGCTAAAGCCACATCATCTGCGTCACGAAGCTCGGTGTTTACAAATCCGCCACCGATACAGATAAAAACATTTTTTCCATAATGCTTTTTAAGATAGCGCGCCGTATAAAGCGCAGATATAAAAGTTCCTGCAAACGGAATCGAAATACATATCATGGTTTTTACGCCGCATTCACTATCTTTAGAACCTTCAACGCGCGGACCATCATCGGTGTTAATACCGGCATCACTGTTAACACATTCAACGCGCGGCATTCCGACAAGATCCGGAACAAGACGCGAAAGAAGCGGCTCGTAAAACTCCTTTAAAACCGGAGAGTCCAGTCCCTTTTCGAGTTCAAAAAAACTTCTCTCATCAACCGTAAGACTTTCTGCGTAGCGGATGAGTGAAAACTCAGGATCAAAAACAGCAGTAATGTAATCTGAAAGGTCTTCCAGGGCGTATGAACACAAAAAACGCACATCGTCTACCGACGGATCGCGGCCAGCGTCTGCAAGAGATGCAAGATAGTTTTCCATACGCTGGCCGCGTGGCGCGAATGGAGAATATAAAAACTGATGTTCTTTTTCGCGGGCGCCGCCGCCTGTTAGGACAGAGGTAATAAAGTCTATCCATTCTATCCAGCTGGATTTTGTGCTTACATAGCGGCGGAGGTTAAAGGCGGTGTTGTCGTCGCCCTTTTTTTCGGCTTTGTCTGCGAGCGCCAGTGCGTTTTGTTCGGAGAGCTCAAAAAGCCTTTTAATTCCATCATGCGAAAAAATGGCGTAGAAAAGTTCAATACTAAAATCTGCCTGACACGCGTCAAACCCCTCGCCTTTAAAAAACGAAGTAAGGTATGCGCCCGACGGGTACGGCGAGTTCAACTGTATTATCGGCGGAATTATAGTAACGACTTTCATAAATCAAGTATAACACAATTTTATGGATTCGTTATAGATTATGGGGACGGGGTTTGTTCAATTTGAATTTCACCTATTTAAATATTTCATTCAATTTCTCCTTTGTTTCTTTTTGGATATTACTCTTATCCTTGTTACACAGAATATCATCAAGTGAATAGTTGATTTTTGTCATTAAAAGTTCTGGATACGTTTTATTTCCATATTCAATAAACAAATTATAAATGTTTTCAAAAATTCTTAATTCAGCTACTTCAGATTCAATATTTATATTTGGATATCTTACATAACCTTTTTCTTTACCACTTTGCAGGGCATCCGGATGAGTTGGATCATAAACATAACAATAATCTGACATATCCTTTTTGATTTCAATATTTCCAGTTTCAGCAATTTCGACCCAACTTCTTTTAAATGGCAAGCCATCTAACCCTTTCGTTGTTTCTCTATTACATATATTATTTATACATACTTTAATTTTTACATAATAATAATCCAGTATAGTTAATAATACTTTTTTTGAAATATCACCTTTAAGAGATAATAAAGGATAATCATAACTTCCAGTTTCATTAGTCACCAGGTATTTAATAATTCCCGGATCAAGATTTTGAGGAATAAATAATTCTTTTATTCTTGTATCATCTTTTGATATATCAGATATTTGATATTTTTCGGAAGCATCATTTATTTCATAAATATCACTTACAATTATAAGTTCATCAGTTTTATGATGAGCCGTTTCGCTGTTTATAACCTTTCCTAATACTACTACCTTACCATTAACATATTTACTGTATTTTGAATAATCTTTTTTTTCACGAAAAACCAGCTGTCTTCTTTTGTTATCAGCACAATGTAAAATCCAATAAATTTCTGGTTCAGCATTATATGAGCTTGCTTTTTTTTCATTAATAAAAACTTCTCTTACAATATCACCTATAAAAGCTTTGTTTTCCTGTGAGAAACAAAAAACCGTTTCAAATAAAATAAGAATAATAAAAATTACTTTTTTCATTTCTCCTCCTCTTTATACATCTCCATCAATTTTATCATTGCTTTTTTCATTCCCTCTCTGATTCCAGCTGAATAGATATTATGTTTTCATCTGCATATTCAATCTTATAATGACCATCTTGAGGTAAATGCAAATAGTACCCTTTTTTTTCAGGAAACGAAATATTCTTGTCAGAATACATATTTCCTTCTAAATCGAAAAGTACGTTCGTAGCTTCAGAAAAAACCGGTGTATTAATCTGGTACGAAGTTGAACCATCTTCATACAAATTTAAGGCTGTTGAAAAATGCTTTTTGTCATTTAAAATCTGATATGCATGCAAGCCTTCTGGTGAATAATTTATATTGCAAGTCAGACCATTATTATTTTCCATTTTGAAACATGAACCATAATCATCCATAGATAATATAAGCGTATCCTTTCCATTACAAATCTTAACTGCCTGAATAGTATTTGATTTTTCATTCATTGAATATTCAATACTGCAATTTTCATTGATAGAAATAGAATTTGTTTTTTTACATCCGGTAAATAATACAATAAATAAATTCAACAAAAAAATTGATAGAATTATTTTTTTCATACTTTTTTACCTCTTGTTTACAAAAAATTTATTCATTTTTTTACTCCATAAGTGACCCCAGGGCGGGTGTCAGCATAACAATGAGTTAAACCGCACGCGGCTCGCTCGAAGCTGCGCTGCGAATAGACCCGCTGTCGGCTATGATGCATCGTGCGCGTGAGCGCACTAGATAATAATTTCCTCAAATGCAAACGACCGAAGGTCGTAACCTTTGTTATGTGAATTTATACTTTCAACAAAACTTTTCCCTGTTTCTTTGATACGGCAACCTTTGGATATGTAATTATTTCTAATCCCATTCCAAGACTATCTAGGTAATCTATTAAAGTAGAAATTTTCATGTCTTTTCTTTTTTCTATTTTTGAAACAGACGACTGAGTAAAGTTTGCCATTTCTGATTGTTTTATATTCTTTTCTTCACGGAGCTGGGCAAGACGAATTGCCATAATATCCTGTTCAGCTTTTATATGAGCTCTTCTTACAGCTTCGGGAGACATACTACTTTCCATCATTTTGATTACGTCTTTCATTTTCCAACTCCTTCTCATGTCTTTCGATGATTACTTCGGATTCTGTAATCAAATCCTTGTAAAATTTTTCTTGATCTTTTCCTTTCTTATCTCCGCCGGTAAGTAAAAAAGCTTTCCTTTTGGAATCAAAATAATAGGAAACTCTCAAAAGATGTTGTTGAGTCTGATTTCGAAGTTCTTTTAGGTTCTTATATTTTTTTGAACCATGAAGGACATCTGCATAAGGGCGAGGAAGATTCGGACCGTACTGTTGGAGTAAAAGAACTCTTTGTAATACGGCTTCTTTACAGTCTTCGTCCAAGCTCAGAAACCAGGCATCATATTCATCTGATGAATCAACCTTCCACATAAAATAATTATATGAACTAAAGTGAATATTTGTCAATAAAAAAAGAGGACTACCCAAGACATCCGATTTGCAGCGAATGTTAGCAGTTTTTTTATTTATATAGGCAGATTTTGCTTCCTCACGCAAAATTCCAGTTTGTGACAGGAAGGCCGTGGGAGTCTTTTGCCTTGCCGCAGGCGATTAAAATCCATTCAACAAAAGCCCAGGTAGAGCCAATGAAAAGCAGAACACCGCCAAGGCATATTAATCCGATTGAACCAAGCACAGATGCTTCGGAAATCGAAAAAATATTGTGCTCGACAAAATCGCTTATTCCACCGATGGAATTAAAGGTAATATGAACAACGCCCAAAATGTAAAAAGCTGTACCAAGGATACGCAGTACAATTTTTGTAATGCCCCTTCCGATATGACCAAGATAAAAGTTGTTGATTCCAATTCCGCCTAAAAAAATACCAAACAGAAGGGCAACCAGAGCACTCTTTGGCGAAGTCGCACCAGAGCTGCTGTCTAATACCGCTCCACAGTACGGACAGCATTTTGCATCAGCAGAGATTTCTTTTCCACATTCTTTACAGTACATGTTTCCCCCTTTTTTAAAAATTATAACATGGAATTTATAAATTCCGCAAAAAAACTAAAGAGGCCGCACGGCTTTGAAAAAACTCTAAAGAGAGCGAAGGCCTGATTGCACAAGTTTACAGGGAGGCCTTTTTAGTCAATTGAATAAAACAGCGCGACGTGTTATTATAGAAAAAATCGTAATGGAGTAAACAGCAAACCATGTTAAAAGGTCGCCATTTAATCGAACCAGAAAACCTTTCAATTCAGGAAATTGATGAAATTTGTTCTTTAGCAGAACAGATTATCGTTGATCCAGTATCATTTGGAGATGTGTGCCGCGGAAAAATTCTAGCGGCACTTTTTTTTGAGCCGAGCACCAGAACGCGTCTTAGCTTCGAGGCTGCGATGCTTCGTTTGGGCGGAACAGTAGAAGGATTTGCAGATGCAACTTCATCTTCGACATCAAAGGGAGAAAGCCTTGCCGATACGATAAGAGTTGTTTCGTCTTATGCAGACATCATCGCAATGAGAAATCCAAAGGAAGGAGCTGCACTTCTTGCTTCAAAATATTCAAGCTGCCCGATTATTAACGCAGGCGACGGCGGACACTTTCATCCGACACAGACACTTACAGACCTGCTTACAATCCGTGCATTACGCGGAAGCTTTGAAGGCCAGACAATCGGTTTCTGCGGCGACTTAAAGTTTGGACGTACGGTTCACTCCCTTACTCAGGCGATGTCACGTTATCCTAAAAACAAATTTGTTTTCATAAGCCCTAAAGAATTAAAGATTCCTGAATACATGATAGAAAACATTTTAAAGCCACACAACATTGAATATACAGAAGCAGAACGGCTTGAAGATGTAATCGGCGATCTCGACATTCTTTACATGACACGAGTTCAAAAAGAAAGATTCTTTAACGAACAGGATTACATAAGGTTAAAGGACAGTTACATTCTTGATGCAGAAAAAATGAACCTTGCAAAAAAAGATATGATAGTCCTTCACCCGCTTCCACGTGTAAATGAAATCCAGCCGGAAGTAGATGATGATCCGCGCGCTGCATACTTTAAGCAGGTTAAATACGGAATGTATGCAAGAATGGCACTCATTGCAAAGCTTACAGGTTGTCTTTAATTAGAAATATTTTTTGGAGATTAAAATGCTGAATGTAGATACAATTAAAAACGGTTTGGTAATCGATCACATCTGTGCAGGAACAGGACCAAAAATTTTCAGCTGGCTTGGACTTGAAAAAGCAAAGTTTACTGCAGCCCTTGTAATGAATGTTCCGTCAAAGACAATGGGTAAAAAAGACATCATCAAGGTCGACAACATCATCAACTTTGATTTTTCGGTTTTAGGTTTTATCGATCCAAACATTACGGTTAACATCGTTAAAGACGAAAAGATAATCAAGAAAATTAAAACTGAACTTCCATCGTGCGTAGAAAATGTTCGCACATGTAAAAATCCAAGATGCATTACTGCAACAGAACATTATGTTCCGCAGAGATTTATTCTTGTAGATAAAGAAAAAGCTCTTTACCGCTGCGAATACTGTGACTCACTTTATAAGGCAGGTCCTCAGGCAGAGGTAGAAGATCTGTTTGAAAATTAATTTTGTAATTTCGCCGGATAAAATTACAGGTGAAATTTAAGCGGAACAAACTGAAACAACCGCGCATATTTTATAAGGAAGCTTGCCTTGCTCGTAATTTACAATGCAAATTTAGTCGATAAAAACATTTCTCAAAAAGGTTATATTGTCTGTGACGAAGGAAAGATTATAAGCGTCAACAAAAACGACGGCGAAAAACCTGTTGACCCGGTCATCACTGGTGCAGAGCGAAAATCCGCCACCGGTGACACGGCAGACAGCGCCGCACCTTCTAAATCTGACATCACTTATTATGACGCACAGGGCTTAACTTTAATGCCTGCATTCATCGACATGCACGCACACTTCCGCTACCCGGGACAGCCGCAGAAAGAAGACCTGGACTCAGGGCTTGCAGCAGCAAAAAACGGCGGCTTTGGAACCCTTGTCCTTATGCCAAACACAAACCCCGTCATCTCTTCTTACGACCAGGCAATGTCGGTAATTAACGAAGCGCGCGCGAAAAAAATGTCAAACATTTTTCAGACAGCTTCGATTACAAAGAATTTCGAAGGCCGCGATACTTCGCACATTCTAAATCTTAATCAAAATGAAATACCGGTAATAACAGAAGACGGCCACGATGTTTTAAGCTCAGACATTATGCTCGACGGAATGAAAAAGGCCGCTTCTAAAAATATAATCGTAAGCTGTCACTGCGAGGATCCTGACCTCGCAGTTCGCGCGCGCGGGTATAGACAGAAAGCCCTTGCGTTAATGAAAGAATATAAAATTCCTGCATGGGGTGTAATTCCATCTGATGTAAAAGTTCCTCAAAATATTTTAGATGAGATTTCAAAAAATCTTTCTGAGGCAAAAGAGCTTTTGCGTACTGCAGAAGATACTTTTACAGAGCGAAACATTCAGCTTGCACACGATGCAGATTGCAGAATCCATATCTGTCATGTAAGTACGAAAGGCGCGATTGAGTCAGTTCAGCTTGCAAAACAAAAAGGATGGAGCTGCACGTGCGAAGTAACACCGCATCACATAGCACTTACCGGAGAAAAAATTCCAGAAATACTTGCTCTTGTAAATCCGCCTTTAAGAACACAGACCGACCACGACTGTATAATTGCAGCACTTCGTGACGGAACAATCGATACAATTTCTACAGACCATGCCCCGCACACTGCAGACGATAAGGCAGCAGGAGCTCCGGGCTTTACAGGAAGTGAAACTGCATTTGCTGTCTGCAATACTGTTCTTGTAAAACAGGAAGGCTTTTCTTTAATGCGTCTTTCTGAACTTATGTCGGCAAACGCTGCAGAAATTCTCGGACTTAAAAAAGGTCTTCTTAACGCTCAATATGATGCAGACTTTGTTCTTGTTGATCCAGATGAAAACTGGACTGTCTGTGCAAAAGATTTTGCAAGTAAAGGAAAGGCAAGTCCTTTTGAAGGAAAAACTCTTACCGGAAAAGTAAAAAAACTTTTTATCGCCGGACGCGAAATATAATTTTCACGGTCTGTACATGTAAATTCAAGTGATGAAAAATAATGTCGAAGACCAGTCATAGACATTTTAATCTATTTTTGTTACTATCACTTCAAGAAGGGTCTTTGGATGAGTCCAGGTCCTATGCAATTTGTCGCCGCAAAACCCCGCCAGATCGGGAACGAAGCAACGGTATGCGGATGATGGATGTGCCGTAGATCACCTGGGCTCTTTCAAAGGCCTTTTTTTAAGGATTTATTAATCTACTTTTCCTTAAGCTCAAGAACCTGTTCAAGAGGGAGCTTTACACATCTGGCAATTACTTCTGGTGATATACCTTCTTTAAGGAATTCCCTTGCGGATTCTACAGCCTTTTCCTGAGCTCCTTCCTTTTTGCCGGCGCTGAACTGATAGCGCTGCTGGATTTCAAACTCTATAAACTGTTTTCTCCAATATGCATTGTGCTTTGCGTCTTCAACGAGATCTGAAACTTTGTCAGAAAATTTAGTCGTGCTTTCATTATTCATAACCATTTTTAAGACCCCCTTTTGTTCAGCATTTAATATTTTATCATAGTTTTCTGCAATGAAAAAGAGTTTATAGGTACGATCGTTAAGCTTTATTTTATTATCTTCTACGCAATAGTTTTCAAACGTATACTTTGCAAGTCCCTTTTTAAAGATATCAGGAATGCAGATAAAAATTACATAGCTTGTTTTCAACTCGTTGTAGTTTTTGCCGCTGTTTAAATCATCAACATCAAGAATGCTTTGATAATATCGTGCTCTCTCAGGGAGTTCTCCGGTATCGGTAGTCTGCATTTCAATATCAAAACTTTGTGTCGCGCCTACAGCATAAACATCGAGTCTGACTCCCTTCTTTCCATAATCAATTGCAATTTCCTCTTCCTGCCGCATTACAATATGGTCAATTTTGATTTCAAGAAGGATCTCAAGTAATTCTTTACAGACATCAGGATTATTATGCATAACCTTGTAAAAAATGAAGTTGTTTGCAATAGTAACGTTTTGCCACTTTTCTTCGAGCGTCTGCTCCTTAACCTGGGTACTCATATAGTGCCTCCGAATAATCTTATTGCAGAAAATCAGATTTCCTGCACACGAAATAATTTCCATGCACTATATGAGTACTAATTTTTTTTAAAAATTCTCGCTTTTCTGAAAAAAAATTAAATTTTAGCCAACTTTATATGATATCCCAAGTTTATTTGAATAATATTAGCAATATGTTGAACAATAAAACGAATCTTGTTAAATTCAGTATACAAAAAAAAGGATTTGCACATATGAAAAAAAATCTGCTGGCGGCTTCGTTTTTAGCAGCAATGACTCTCTGTTATCCTCAGGATGGCAGCAAGGAATTTAACAAAAGTTTTCTGATAAACGGAAGAACTGTAATCGTTAAAGTAAAATTAAACAGCATAACTGAATATGATGAAAACGGAAACAGAATTCACTTTAAGGATTTTAGAATACCTATGGAATTCTGGATGAAATATGATAAAAACGGAAATGAAATTTATCTTAAGAAAAGCAATGGATATGAATCATGGCACAAATATGATTTAAAAGGCAGAATGATTTCTTTTAAAGATTCGTTGGGTGTTAAAATCCAGAGAAAATACAACTCAAATGGAAGCATTCTGCATTATATAAGTCCACTCGATGAACACTGGACAGAGTTTAATTCTGCCGGGCAAAAAGTTTATAACAAACGTTTAAAACGTTTTTCAAAATCTAAAAAACCTCAGTATAACGAAAAATGGTTTTACTATGATGAAAAAGGAAATTTAACCAGTACGCGTGACAGCCTTGGTTATGAATCTTCATACAAGTATGACGCAAATAATAACAAGATTTATGAAAAGCTGGAAGACGGAACAGAATTTTTTTACGAATATGATGAAAATGGAAACCAGATATATCGAAAATCTTCTAAAGGTTTCGAAGCCTGGTTTGAATATGATAAAAAAGGAAACGTCATATACGAGAAATTTAGTGACACCAGTGAAAATTTTTATGAATACGATTTAAAAGGAAATCTTCGTTATTACAAGACAGTTAGAAATAAAGAAATAGAATCTGAAGTTTACTGCAAATATGAATTATACTCCGATGGAAAAGTTAAAACAGCTACCTTTTACAACGGAGTATAAAATCTATTCGTGCAATGCGTATGTAACATCCTTGTCGATTATCGAAATCATGCAGTCTGCGATTTCGGGGTCAAACTGGGTGCCTCGGTTTTTGACAAACTCTTCGCGGACTTCTGATTGCTGCATGTAATGTCTGTAGCTTCTGTTTGATGTCATCGCATCGTATGCATCTGCAACACCTATAAGTCTTGCAATGCGCGGAATCTTTTCTCCCTTCAACTTATCCGGATAACCTTTTCCATTGTAATGTTCGTGATGACTTCTCGCTCCAACTGAAATTTCGTCCATTCCGGAAATTGAAGAAAGAATCTGACTTCCGATTACAGGATGCTGTTTTACAACGTCGTATTCTTTTTCTGTAAGTTTTCCTGGCTTATTGATAATTCTATCAGGAACACCGATTTTTCCGATGTCGTGCAGCAGAGCCGCATAATATACTTTTTTCTGATACTCTTCTGAATCCCCAAGCGTTGCAGACAGCATTCTTGCATAAATTGCAACCCTCGATGAGTGACCGTTTGTATATTTATCCTTTGCGTCAATTGTTCCTGCAAGAGCCTGGGTAATTTCGATAGAAAGTCTTTCTGTTTTTTCCTGCTCTTTTTTATAACTGTTAATCTTATGTAACGTAATAGATGTGATTATTCCTGAAATCAAAAGTACGCACAGTATTATAAACCACCATTCCTGCCATACATAAGGTCGTTTTACGATTGTAATCATTGCAGGTGTCTCGTTAATAACTTCATCACCATTTTCTGCAATTACATAAAATGTATATGTTCCAGGCTTAAGGTTTGTATAAGAAACAAATCTTGTATCAGTCCATTCAGAATAATCATTTTCAAAACCTTCAAGCTTTGTTTTAAATCTTACCTGTTCTGAAGAAATAAAACTAATTCCCGTGTATTTAATCAAAACCCTTTTTACATTTGGAGCAAGTATTATTTTGTCATTTTTAATTTCTGTATCAACGCTGTCTACAAAAACTTTCTGAATTTTAATTACAGGTGCAGATGAATTTGATGCATTTCTCACAGGATCAAAAATCGTAAAGCCATCAATAAGTGTGAACCACATTCTTCCAAGATCGTCACGCATCGAAAGTGAAGTTGAAGTTACACCTCCTGATGTAATTCCATCCAGTTTGTTGTAAAACTTTGCATTAATTTTAGTTTTCTTTCCTTCGATAATTGCGTCAATATCTTCAACCGTAATGTTAAAAAGACCGCTGTTCGAAGTTCCCCATACCTTCTGTGTATAATCAGGAAGAAGTTGAAAAATTCCGTCTGTACCAAAACCGTTTGCAGAATCAAATGAATATATTTTTCCCTGCTTGATGCAGCTTGCCCCGGAGCCTGTACATATCCACAGCTCATTTTTACGAAGTGGCGAAATTTTAAATATTACATTTCCGGCAAGTCCCGATTCTTTATTTAATGTAAGAATTATTTTTTCATTTTTTATCACAAACACACCACCACCATCTGTTCCGACCCAGACACTTCCCTCTGCATCTTCGTAAAGGCACATGATGTAATCGTTTATAAGTTTATCTCCTTTGGTTATGTTTGTTATTGTTCCGTCTTTTTTATGAATTATAGAAAGACCATTGGTTGTTCCGACATAAATATCGCCGTTAGACATTTCTTCCGCAACTCTTACTCGGTTTCCTGCAAGACCTTTTTCTTTTGTCCATGAAGTTACATTTCCATTAAGATCAATTTTTAACTGCCCGTATTTTGCATAAGTACTTACAAGAAGTGCTCCGTCTTTTGTCAAAGAGACATGACGGATACGAATGTTTTTACACAATCTTGTAATTGAATTTTCTACAAGCAATCCATTTCTATAACAGTATAAACCGTCATCACCTGCAAGCCAGACAACATTTCTAAAAGTATCCTGTGCAATTGCATTGATAGTAGTAGACATAGAAGTCGTCTGAAATTTGCTGTAACTTATTTTTTCTACACCACCACAGTCAGTTGCAATCCAGATATTTTTTTCTTTATCTTCGATGATTGAAATAATGCTCTGATCTACAAGACCTGTTGTCCTGTCAAGATAGGAATAAACTCCGTCATGAAAAATCGTAATTCCATTATCAAGCGCAAACCATAAATTCTTTGCGGAATCCTGATAAATGCATGTTACAACAGTTCCTTTCTGTTCACCATGTCCTATTACATGAAGATTTTCTTCTGTCGGAGAAATCTTAACCGCATAATAAGGAGCAAGCCCAAACCAAAACGCACCGCTTGCTTCCTGACTTACTGTTGTAACAACAGGATTTTCTATACAGTGAATTCCATCATAGACAGAAAATTCCTGATCTGAATAAACGTAAAGTCCTTTTTCTCTTCTTGTAACAATCCAGATTCTTCCTGCCGTATCACAATAAAGCTGAGATACGATGAACATATTTCCGTCTGGAATCGTTTCAAAACCACGAGGTTTAAAAACTTCATAATCCTTTGAAATACATGCTATTCCAGATGCAGTTCCTATCCAGATATTGCCATCAAAATCTTCACACATATCCCTGATTGAATTATTCGGAAGCCCTTCGTCAACTGAAAAATGTTTTGAACCGCCGTCTTTTAAAATACATACAACGCCTTCATCATTTGAACCGATCCAGAGATTTCCTCTTGAATCTTCTATGATTGAACGTGCAGAAAGAAAATCATATTTTTCATCAGTAAATTTGTTGAGCGTTATAAATTCAACACCATCAAAACGAACAAGACCGCCATATGTTCCGATAAAAATATAACCGTCATCATTCTGTACAATATCTGTTATAGCATTTCCAGGAAGCCCGTCTTCTGCACTCCATGAACGCATGACATAATCTGCAAAAAACGGATCTGCCTGATACTTTTGTGCAAAACATTTAAACGCAAGCAAAATAAAAACAAAAGTTAAAAAGCTCTTTTTCATAAAACTCTCCTGTTTAAAAAACGGCTTTATCTAAACACATAACAGAAACGCACCAATAATAATAAATGCAGTTCCGATAAATTTATTTACAGTCATCTTTTCTTTTAAAAGGCAGCACGAAAACAAAAGCGTCCATATGCAGGTTATCGATGTTAAAGGATACACTGTTGAATAATCAAAAAAATGCATCAGCATGATGTTTGAAACAGAACCAAGCGCATAACTTAAAATACCAATGTAAAGAATTGGTGTCGTAAATGTCTGTTTTAAACTGAATTTTTTTACGCGGATCATCGTTTTCTTGAACAACAGAGAACCGAATGCGTTAAATGCTGTCATGAATAATACGCCTGGAACAAGAATCAGATATTTCATACAGACTCCTCATCAACAGGCATTTCATCAGTCCAGTTCACTATAGACTGCGACAAATAGAAGACTCCTGCTAATATAAGTACAATCCCAAGATATTTTGTTACTGTATGAACTTCATGCAAAAAAAATTTCCCGAGCACAAGCGAAAATACAAACCCCAGACTCAAAATAGGCTGGAGAACAGACAGCTCTCCGAATCTGTAGGCAATAACCATAAAAAAACCATCGGCAACAAAAAGAACAACCCCGACAAACATCAGAATTATCTTTTGAGGTCCGGAAAACAAAGCACCCAGCTTCCATATAAACTGAGCAATGCTCGTTAATGCGGCAGCTATTAAAATTAATACAATGCCTAAAGGCGATGTCGCTCTTTTTTTCATAGTCTGTATTACTATAATTTTATAGTAGAAAACATTGAAATTCAATCTATTCTACTATAAAATCAAAATCATAAAGAAACGGTTATTTGCCGACAATTTAATCAGATATTTTATTTACAGGAATCAAAAATGGACAAATTAAAAGTACTTTTAGCCAAAGGAAGAATTTACGAATCTGTTTACTCACTGCTTAACGATGTAGGTATTTCTATTTATCTTCCTGACAGAACATATTTTCCTACTACAAACCAGAAAGACCTGGCTTTTCAGGTAGTAAAACCTCAGATTACAAGCCTTTTGCTTGCCCAGAATAAAGCCGATGTAGGTTTTTCCGGAAAAGACTGGGTTTTTGAAAACGGAGTTCAGGATAAAGTCGAAGAAATCATGGACCTGGGCTTTGATCCGGTAAGAATTGTGGCTGCAATCCCGGAAACAAAGGATTTTGACAGGCTTTTAAAGAATCCTGTTACTATTGCAACTGAATACCAGGCTTTAAGCCGCAAATGGGTAGAAGATAAGAAAATTGATGGCACTATATTCAGAACATGGGGAACAAGCGAAGGTTTTGTTCAGGACAATGACGAGGCTCTTGCCCAAATTCTCATCGATAATACTTCTACAGGCTCTTCTCTCAAGGCAAACCGCCTTAAAATAGTAGATACTCTTATGGAATCTTCTACCAGAATGTATGCCTCTAAAGAAGCCCTGAAAGATCCTGAAAAAAAACAGAAAATCATGGAACTCAAAATGCTTTTCGAAGCCGTTCTCAACGCAAGATCACGCGTTATGCTCGAAATGAACGTTTCTAAGGAAAATTTTGACGGTCTTATAAAGGGAATTCCTTCCATGAAAAGTCCAACTGTAAGTCCTCTTTTTGGCGACTCTGGTTATGCAGTAAAAATTGCAGTTAAGAAAAGCGAAGTTCCGACTCTTCTTCCGCAGCTTAAGAGTCTTGGAGCCACAGATATTCTCGAATACGAATTAAGAAAAGTTATGTGTTAGGAGGAATCGTCCGATGCGTACCGCTACAATTGAACGTAATACAAAAGAAACTCAGATTTCACTTACATTGAACCTCGACGGAACCGGAAAATGTGATATTAAAAACCCAATCGGCTTTTTTGACCACATGCTTCAGGCTTTCTGTAAACATGGACTTTTTGACCTTAAGGGAACGCTTAAGGGTGATCTTGAAGTAGACCAGCACCATTTAATAGAAGACACAGGAATTGTTCTCGGCCAGTGCTTTGAGAAAGCTCTCGGAGACTGCAGAGGTATTTTTAGGAGCGGATGCTTTTTGTATCCAATGGACGAAGCTCTCTGCCGTGCCTCTGTAGACTTTGGTGGACGGCCGTTCCTTGTATGTGAACCACAACTCACAGGAATTCCTCTCGTATCTTTAGGACCAGACGGAAAAGAAGCAAGTTTCCAGACAGACTGCTTTGAAGATTTCTGGCAGGGCTTTGTTGCAAATTCAAAATGCAACCTGCACCTCGATGTTATCCGTGGCAGAAGTGACCACCACAAAATTGAGGGTCTTTTTAAAGCCGCTGCCCGTGCTATACGCAGTGCTGTAGAAATTGATGAACGAAGAAAAGGCGAAGTTCCAAGTACTAAAGGTGTAATTGTATAATTCAATTTGTATTGCAAATTTTCTTTTTTTTGTTATAATGTCATAAATTTTTTAATACGGAGGCTTTATGTCATTGGATCGTAAAAGTATTAAGCTTGCTGCTAGACAGCAGATTACAGGTAATGTTTTCCTGTTCTTTGGTTTAAGTATTGTAATTTCAATAATACTTTCTATTTCTTGTTCTGTAGCTGTAGGACCACTTGTTCTTGGAGGACCATTCGTTTTGGGTGAGGCCCTTTTTATCAGACAGGTTGTAAGAGACGGAAAAGGTGAATTTGGAACTGGATTTAAAGGGTTCAATCAGTTTACTTCTTCTTTAGTTGCATACATTTTAAAATGCATTTTTATTACCCTGTGGTCATTGCTTTTCATTATTCCTGGAGTTATTGCAGCAATTCGCTACTCGATGACTTTCTTTATTCTTGCAGACAATCCTACAATGGACGGATATGCTGCAATCTGTAAGTCAAAAGAAATGATGAAAGGTCATAAGTGGGAATTCTTTGTTCTCTGCCTCAGTTTCTTCTGGTGGTATTTACTCTGCGCTATCACATTTGGACTTGCTGCTATTTATGTAGCTCCTTATATGAAGGCAACATTCTTTAATTTCTACGAAAACCTTAAAGAAGCTTCTGCTAACGCTTAATGTTTTCCAAACAAAAAGCTCTGTAATAAAATACAGAGCTTTTTTATTTTATAATCCTTCATAATACACTTCGAGTTTAGGCCGGGCTTACGTAAAATTGCATCATCAACTGCAATTTTCCCTTTTATCACGGAAGTTTTTTTCCAGAAGAAAGATAGAGCTTATACCATTCGTTGTGAGTAAGTTCAACTTTTGTTGCGTCACAGATTTCTTTTAAATGAACTGGATTCATTGTTCCTGCAATTGCCTGCATCTTTGCAGGGTGGCGTAAAATCCATGCAATGGCAATTGCCGTCTTTGAAACACTGTATTTTTCTGCAAGCTCTGAAAGAACTTTATTTATTTCAGGAAATTCCGGACTGTCTACAAAACATCCTTTAAAAAATCCATGCTGAAGCGGTGACCATGCCTGAATCGTAATATCATTCAACCGGCAGTAATCCACAGTTCCATTATCACGGTCTATAGAACGTTCTGTTGTAAGATTGTTTAAATAAAGCGGCTGATCGATAAGCTGCGACTGTTCAAGAGAAAACTGAAGCTGATTAAAAACAAGAGGCTGTTTTACATAACGCTTTAAAAGTTCAAGTTCCATAGGTGGAACATTGCTCACACCAAAGTATCGGACTTTCCCATTTTTTTCAAGAATATCAAAAGCTTCCGCAACCTGTTCCGGTTCAAAAATCAAATCCGGACGATGAAGAAGAAGCGCATCAAGATAATCAGTTTTCATTCTGGAGAGACTTTCATCAACACTTGTAAGAATATTTTCTTTAGACCAGTCAAATTCGTTGCGTTCAAAACGAAGTCCACACTTACTCTGAATAATCACATCTTCTCTTTTAAGTCCAGACTGTTTAAATGCATCACCAAAACGTTTTTCTGCTTCACCATTTTCACCGTAGCATGTAGCATTATCAAAAAAATTAATTCCAAGTTCTACAGCAGTTTGAATCATCTTTTCAGCCTGATCAACCGAGAGTGCAGGCATTCTCATACAACCCATAACAATTGCCGAAGCATTTGACGGTCCGTTTACAACATTAATAGATTTCATATGTCCTCCAGATGATTTATTGTAACATCAATGTCTCACAACTTCAAATCTGAAAAGTTCAATTTTTTCATCTGGAGAAATGCCACCTTTACGTCTTGCAATTGAAACCTGCTGCTCAACTGTATCAACGCCATCAAGATCAGGGAGAAGAAGTCCCCGTTTAAATCCACTCTGCACAATAACTCCATATTTTTTTACATCAAGTTCTGACATGGAATTAATTTTTTCTGCATCCCCCAGAATGTCTACGCTGATATCAAGATATTTTAATTCGTTTTCTTTTACCGGTTCGAAACGCGGATCTTTTGATACTGCACTCACTGCATTATAAATTATTTCGGATGCAATATTTTTCTGTGTAGATTCTATCGTTCCAATGCAGCCGCGAAGTGCCCCGAATTTATGAATTGATACAAATGCACCTGCCCGCTTTTTTAAAAGTTCATCCGGAACCCAGTCAGGTAACTGCATGACACTTCCGTTTTTAACATAAAACTCTGCAGATGCACGTGCAAGCTTTACATACGCATCGGACTTCTGTTTTTTTTGTTCAAGCTCATCTTCTACTGTCTTCAATCGGGCTTTAAGAAAGTGTCTGCCTTCATCTGTGTCCTTCGGAATAAACGAACAGATTCCATAACCTACTCCAGTTACATCTTCATGTGAATACTGAACTGACTCAACTGCCTTTCCATCAAAAACACCTGCCATAATGACAAATGACCTGTGACCGCATTCAGCAGCCTTGTCACAGAAATTTTCATCAAAATCAAAAAGTTCACCAAACCGAGCATCCGAACATACATCCATAATACGATTATCATAAACCGGGCCTTCTTCTGCAAAACCATACGGTCCATAGTCTTGAAGTTTATGCGACAAATCTCCGCTTGCAACATAGACAGCTTTTCGTCCTGTTTTTTCTACCGCACTGTTTATCATCATTCCATATTCATAATGCTTTAAAAGATCCTGTCCAGAAAGCCCCGTGCGAACAAGTTTAAAATCTTTATATTTTTTTAAAATAAACCAGAGTGGAACCATTGTTCCGTGGTCAAGTGAAGGATTTCTTTCACCAAGAGTGCCAGCTGGAAACCCAGAAACATCTGCCATATCAGAAATAAGATTTACAAGTTCTTCATCATATTCAACATTAAATTTAACCTGAGGCGCTCCGAACTCTGCAAAAGAACCTGCAGCTCCAGAACCCGGTGAAATATGAAAATAATCAGAATACATTATGCTGTGAGGACTTGAGATAATAATAGTCTCAGGCTTAAAGGCAGCAATTTCGTCAGCAACCTTTTCATAAGCTTTAATCGTCTTTTGAATTTGCTTTTCACTTCCACGTCCAACATCCGGCACAATCATTGGCGGGTGTGGAACCATAAACGCAGCAATAACAGACATTTTTTCTCCCTTTACTTTGTGTTCTTATTATATCAGATTATCTGTCTTTATTGCATCTTTTTTATTTATTTAAATTCATTTGCAGAATGAATATAATTCATATATACTTTAACTGCATGAGGTAATTTATGAATTCAATAAACACAGAAAAACTTACAGAATTAAATTTTCAGCAGAAAGGCTTTAACTGGATTGGTAAAATAGATCAATATTATTTTACCATTGAAGACATTCAGGCTGCAGAAGCCCAGCTTCTTATTTTAATGAATCTTTCGGAAGACTTTAACAAAGAGCAGCTTTTTGAAAATCTTGATCAATTTGTAAATGATAAAAAAATTTCACATTATAACTATGAAAACAAAATTTTAAAGATTACTTATCAGGAAACTAACGATGAATCTATATATGATGTTCTCGAACAGATTGTTGCCAAATTAGAAAATGCTGACGCAAAATGTGTTTGTTCAAATTGTTCTAATACAGATTACCTTTCTTTCTATACTACAAAAAACAAAACATTCCTTTTCTGTGAAAAATGTGGAAAAGAAGTTTTAACAGCGTTTGAAGAAGAGAAGAATAAAAAGAATAATTACATCAAGCTGTTTTTATTCACTTTACTGGGAGCTCTCGTTGGTTCAATTGCATGGATTCTTATCGGTGCTCTCGGATACATTGCTTCAATAGCCGGTTTTGCTATTTCTATCTGTGCATTTGTTGGTTATGACCTTTCAAAATCGAAATACACAAAAACAGGTGTTATCATAACAATAGTTTCAATTGCCCTGGCCTTTTTCTTTGCACAGTATGTAGGTTTATACATTGTATTTGCAAAAGAATTACCAGAAATGAATGTTCTGTCCTTTGTTCTTTTAACTCCGATTATATTTAAAGAACCGGAAATTATAAGTGCAGTTTTACGTGACACGGGCCTTGGTCTTCTCTTTATTGTTCTTGGAGCATACAGAATAATAAATGAGAAATTTATAAAAGCTAAAACAGACAGTTCTATAGAACTTGAAAAAACGACGTTCTAAGAATATATTTGCAGCTGCTGCATTTTCTAAAAATGCACATCGTTTACTCATTCGATCAACACATTTTGATGGCTTTTGTTGCCATTGATGTGTTGATGTAGTTGTCAAAATCTATATTCCGTCTATCTTTTTAATATCTTTTTCATATTTGCAATTATAGATTTTGTTTTGATATTCTTCGAGTTTGTCACCATTAAAACAAAATTGTCTGCAAGAACTTCTTCTGGATGAATTATATAATCTGTATTTTCACCTATTAAAGTGAAATAATCTGGAACGTATTTTGCTGAATAAATACGATACTCACCGTCGACAAATTTCATCTGCGAGTTATTATCATTTTCCTCAATACAGCAAAAGACTACTGATAAATAATCAAAGAAGTCTCCACCTTTTTTTTCGTCATAGTATTCTTTTGCAAGTAAAATCGGCATAACTTTTTCTTTGTTACCATCAATTGTAGATTCAAAATAATAGTTATTATCTATTGAATCTGGATTTGTAATTTTATATTTTTTTGCAAGACTCTCTGGAAAAACCAAATCCTTTGTTTTATAAAATCCAATGCTGTTATAAAGCTTTTCTTTAACATCCGGATTATTTGATGAAAAAATATGGAAAATTTCATGAATCAATATTGCTTCCATAGCATATAAATTATCCAGTCTTATCATTTTTTGAGGAATAACAATGATATTTTTATTCCTGCAATATGCAGAATTTCCTTCTTCCACGCCTGTAGTTTTTAATAAATATATTTCTTTAGGCAGTAAAATTTTATATTTTTTAAAAAGGTCACCTATTTCAGTAAAAGCTACTTTCAAATAAAATTCTTCCATATCATCCCAGTCCAACGCCTGCTGGCTGATAAAATTAAGATATTCTTTTTTTGAAACTTTCTTGCTTGTTTTTAATCTGGCTGACATATCAAACTCAGAAAGACTTTCTGTAAAGTGGTCTTCTGTTTTTAAAAGTTCACTTCCCTTGGCTTTATCTGCAAATACAAATTTTACTTCAGAAAAATTTACGCATTCATCCGCAAACGCAAAATTAATTGTTAATAAAGCAAAAAGTATAAATAGACATTTTTTCATTTTTTTCTCCTTTTTTACTCAACATGGAATAAGAATATAATAAATATTGTATCTTACAATCTGCAGTTTGTAAATTGAATTAACTCAAATCCTTTCTTCAGCTTCTTTGCAGTTTTCCAGAATGCGTTTAAGAAAATTTTCAAATTCCTTTATTTCGCTTTTTGAAAATCCTTTGTAAAAAAGAGAGTTCTGCTGGTCCGATGCTTTTGGAATTTTTGATTTAAAAATTTCATCCTTGCCGGTTCGGGTTATGAGTATAGAACGCTTGTCATCAGGACTTGGAATTCTTTTTACATATCCGTCGCGCTCAAGACGGTCAATGATTCCCGTGAGTGTTGCTTTATCAAGACTCGTTTTTTCTACAAGCTTTTTAATCGGAATCTTATCTTCATTCCACAACGCAAAAATTACTCTGCCGCGCGCACCTGCAAGATCTTCAAGTCCGTTCTGACTTAAAACATCATACCACACACGCTGGCTTATCTGATGAATCTGAGAAATAAGAGTTCCGCCCTCTGTCCGACCGTTTTTCATTATCCGTCCTTAATTTGAATTTACCGGTTCACCAAAATTATGAATCCCAAGATTTCCCCAGCAGTGCATGTATTTTGAAGTAAATTTTAAAAGAGTATAATCAGGATCTGTCGGTCCCTTATGATAATACATAAGCCATCCAGTCTGCCAGAAATCTTTTTTTACATCCATGTCAGTAACTTCTTCGATTGTTCCGATTGCAGAAACTCCTTTAAATTTTTTAGGCTGAACAAAATAAAGGCACACTTTATTATTTTCTCGAATCTGACTTACTTTTCGAGACGAAGTATTTGTCGAAAAATAAATCGTAACAGTTTCGCCGTCGACAGAAATAGCCTTGTTCTTAAGCTTTGGATACTGCTTTGGATTTGCAAGATTTAATAGCGCACGAATTTCGGGGAAGCCTTCTGTTTCACCTTTTCCAAAAGTCGCAATCTGCGCACATTCAGAAGCCTCAATTACTTTTACAACATCCTTAATATTCATACATCACCTCGGATAATTAGTTTGTATACAAACTATATTACAGAAGCGATGATTTTGCAAGTGTTCTATGCTCATCAGTTTCTCGCATTTTTCCATCTTGAACCAATAATCACGAGGATTCACGCTATCTGTTAAAACTGCGATTACATCTATAACAGAAAAATACCATTTATTGTATAGGTTGCAGGTACATATTTTGAGTTCATTCTCCTCAAACACCGGCTTCGAAAAAATTTGCCTTGACGACTTTTATTATACTCTCTTATAATTAATTTATGATTTAAAGCGCAGAAAAAAATTTAATGATCGCAGAATTACAGGAGAGTGTTATGAAAAAGCTTTTATCGTTATTATTTGTTTCTTTACTTGCCTTTGCTGCAATGGCACAGGCAAAATCTACAGGTCTTACAGATGACGACGTAACTTCGTTCTGCAAGAATTACAAGCAGATTGATAAAGAACTCAGTAAGTTAAGCATTAATGCAAACGAAACAGAATCTTTAAATGTAGATGCTGCAACGATTCAGAAAGCAGAAAAAATTCTTAACAAATACGGAATTTCTGGAAAACAGCCTTTTGATAAATTTAGAGCTATCGTTTATGGTTATGCAATCGAATATTACGATTACACAATTTCAAAAGATCCGGAAGCTGCAAAAGCAGTAAAGGCAATGGGTATTGATCCGACTGCAACAATCAAACCTTTTTCAAACGAAGAAGACAGAAAGATCGTTAAAAAACATTTAAAAGAATTAAGCGAGACTTTTGGAAACGATTACTAAGTTTCTTTCGCGAGATTCATCAGAAGAAGTGTCGGTTAAAAACGGCACTTCTAATTTTTTTAATTCGTAATCTTTTTCTTCGTAACCGATTGCAGACATTTCTTCTATTATCTTTTCTTTTCTTGCTTTGTACGCGGCAAGTACTCCGTCAGATGGAATCAAATCAAGCAGCGTTTTTATCATTGTCTTATCAAGAGGACGGAACGCCCGGAACACGGCAATATCAATTGATTCCTTTTTAACTTTTTCTGCTTCTCTGTTAAGAACATTCACATTTTTTAATCCGAGAATAGCTGCTGCATTTTCTAAAAATGCACATCGTTTACTCATTCGTTCAACTAAAACAAAATCAAATTCAGGAAGGCTTGCAGCAAGCGGAATTCCTGGGAGGCCACCACCAGAACCTATGTCACCGATTATTATCTGCCTGCTTTGTTTTTCTTTTTGTTTTTCTGCAAGGTCTTTGATTACCTGCTGTGCAGAAAGACTATCCAGAATATGTTTGATTACAATTTCATCATGATCATTGGTATTAACAAGATTATATGCAGAATTAAATAAAACAAGTTCCTTTATATACTGTTCATAAATTGGAAGCAATCTTTGAATTTCGTCCTGAGAAAATTTAAGTTTTTCCAATCCAAGTTTTAATAAATCTGGCATTTTATTTTCCAATATCAATCAACACATCACTTTTACATTCCTGGTTTTGCGTGCTGATTTTAATACAATTACCTATTCTCTGCGCTTCAACTTTCTGCATGGAAAAAAGATAAAGAACTGATCTTTTTTCTTCAAAACTTTGAGAAACAGAAATTTCTACTGTATAAAGATTTTTTCCTTCGTTTGTTCCATTCGATTTAAACAACATATAAAAAGTTTCTGAAAGAGGCTTGTTATTATAAAGTGTCTTACAGTCACCAGTTAAAAGAAACGTTCCATCATTTTCAATATCACTAAAAAATACAGCACTGCAGCATTTTAAAATATTAAAATTATTAAGTACAAACCTTAAAATTGCCGGCGGCTCTGTTGAAGGTTTCAGTTTTGAATAATCAGCTTCCATAAGCGTTTTCTGATTTGCCTTAATTTCATTAAGCTCCCTGAGAATTTGATTAAGAACAATTTCATTGTTTCCTGACTGCTGACCTGTTAAAACACTTCCTCCGAGAAGAGAACCTACATTAGGAACAAGCCCCTGACTAGAAAGAGAAGCAAGATCTGCAGCACTTACTGGACCGAACTTGTTCAATATTTCTTCGCTTGCTGCTTTCATCTGTTCTCCATAATCTTTTTCCTTATTTATGGGGGTCTGTCCTTCTTCTGCAGGCTTTGCATTTGCAGTAGATTTTTTTATTCCAGGTGTATAACGTGTATTATCACTCTGTCTTATTTCAGGAATTTTCGGCGATTTAACAGAATTAATTTCTGGAGTTTTAACTGTCGGCATTCTAACAGACGGAACTACCGGCTTTACAGGTTCAACAGGACGAACCGGCTCAACCACCGGAGCTTTCTGCGCATATAAAACTGTGGTTCCAATTAATAAAGCTGTTATCGATAACGAAATAATTTTTTTACAACGATGCAAGTGTTTCCTCCACAAACTCGAGTCTTTGTTGAAGCTGCATAATTGTTTTTGAAAGTCTGTCTTTTTCTTTTTCGAGTTTTGTTCTTTGGTCTACTGGTTCCTGTGATTTCTGTTTCATCATAGCACGAACTGTTACAGGACTTTCACCATCTTTTATTTTTTCCTGAGCTTTTGCTCTTTCTTCTGATTTCTTAATTGTGGAAATCATTTTCATATTATCAAATCCAATTGATGGATCAATATCTGTCGTAGAACCAACGCGTGTAATATCACGAGCAGTATTTCTCGGAAGGCCTAAAACACGATCAAGATAATCTTCATATCTTATATTTGCTTTTTCACATAATGCATGTGCCTTAGCTAAAAGCTTTCCGAATTCCTGCATGATCTTTCCGTTTGCTTCGATATAATTTTTTCTTATGTTATCTGTAAGCTCTTTTAATTCCGGATTTGAATCTATGTCAATCGAATAATATTTTTTTTCTTCTGCAATTTTTAAGAGTGAATGAAACTTTGCCCAAAATGCTTCTGTGTGAACCTTTGCATTTGGTATATATGCTGAACCATTTAAAGCAAGCTGTTCTTCTGTAATCAAATGATGGGTATATTCGTGAACTGCGGTGTATACTAATTCTGAATCTGTCTTAAGATTTTTATTATGAATTATAATTTCATGTGTATCAGGCTTGTATAATCCGTTAACTCTCTTGCTTTCCTTTCCACTCTGCGTAACGGAAAAATCAAGATCTGTTACCGCAATATCTAAAAGCATTTCTTTTATTCGTGCATTATCCATAAAATAATTTTAGCACAAATATCCAAGACTTGAAAGTATGATACTTGCACTGACAGTAGCTGCTGTTTCTGTTCTTAAAACCCTCTTCCCCATTGAACATAATGTAAAACCATTCTGCTCAAGCATATCTCTTTCTGCATCAGTCCATCCACGCTCACTTCCAATTGCCGCAATTACCGGTTCATCCATTTCAGAAACGGCATCATGCTTGTTACCTTTAACTTTTATACCGTCAATCCATTCCTGAAGGCTGTTTTTCATGCGGATATTATCAAGTCCGACTGCATTTATTTTTTCTGAATATTTTTTATTAATTTCTGTCAGGCAATCTTTTAATGTTTGGTGCAAAAATAAATCCGGTACATGAGTTCCTGCTGCCTGAACGGTTCCATCTAAAAGCATCTGATAAGCTGCACCCTTTTCAACTAAAGTGGACTGCATGTAAGATTTTTCACCAAGTTCCGTTCCAGTAAGATGTACCTCGCAAACTCCAAGTCCCGCAATATCCCTTAACAGTCTTTTAAGCTGAATCGGACGTGGAAACCCTATAATCATAACAAGTGGAAAAAGAGGTTTTCCATCCCCTGTCGGAGTAAACGCAAATTCATAGGAGAACTCTGGCTTTCCGGTTTTTGCATTTTTTCTCTCTATTGTATTTGTAATAACTGCCGTTCCTGAAGGACCTCCGATAATCCCGGCAGAGAAACTATCGCCTGTTTTTTTATGAAGAACGCGATTTAAATGAATGGCGCGTTCATCTTTTGCATCAAGAATTTTATTTATTTCATCTTCTCTAAAAAGGCAGATATTCATAAAAAAGATTATACTGTTTTTTTAAAGTTTGTGGTATAATTTTATATATGATAAGAAGAGATTTTTATCTTCCGCAACAGCGGCCGTTTATAGTCTCACTCTTTACGTCTCTGTTTGCGCTTACATATCATATATGCTTTCTCTTTGTTTTTCTTTCGCTGGGAATTTACCAGATGTTCTATTTTAACATCGGAAGTATCCTTGTATTCTCTGTATCCACATTCCTTCTGGTAAAAAGAAAACCTTTTACTCCACTCTATATAATAACTACATTCGAAGTTATCCTGCATCAGATTTTTGCTGAATACTATCTGGGGGCTGATACTTCGTTTCATTTTTTTATGCTCATTATGGGATTTCTTCCATTCCTGATTTTTACAAAAAAACGTTCCATTGCATTCATTTTCTGTTTTCTTTCTCTTGTGCTTTTCTGTCTCCTTGAAATTTTCAGTAAAACAATTCAACCTGTATACGAAATTTCGGATTCAACTGTATTTGTAATCAGAACAATAAACATCTTTCTTGCAATCATTGTTTTGTGCGTAATGATTTCTCTTTTCTCTCACATTGTGCAGAATGTTGAATTTAATCTTGAACACGAAGTTATGCTTCAGGCAGAAAAACTTCAGACACAAAATGAAAGAATTATCAAATATCAGAAAAATACAATTTTAAGCCTTTCAAACCTTGTCGAAAACCGTGACAGTGATACAGGTGAACATGTACGCCGAACAAGTACTTATGTTTATCTTCTTGCAAAAGCTGCAAGAGCAAATGGTTATTACAAAGATCTTCTTTCAGAACGCTATATTGATTTACTTTACAGGGCAGCACCAATGCACGACATCGGAAAAATTGTTGTCTCTGATCTGATTCTTAAAAAGCCGGGCAAACTTACATTTGAAGAATATGAACAAATCAAAACACATACAACTGCAGGTGAAAAAATCATTCACGATATCTTAGACTCATCCGAAGATTCAGACTATATTACACTTGCTGCAGAAATTGCAGTTGCACACCACGAGCACTGGGATGGAACAGGTTATCCTAAAAAATTAAAAGCAGATGAAATTCCTTTAAGTGCCAGAATAATGGCAATCGCAGATGTTTTCGATGCCCTTGTAACACAGCGCTGTTACAAAAAAGCATTCTCTATAGAAGATGCATTTGAAATTATCCGTGAATCAAGCGGTACACATTTTGATCCTACTCTTACAAAAATATTCCTCGAAAACAGAAGAGCCATTATTAATATTCTTACTCAATATCAGGATTAATTTACTTCACTTTTTTTCAACTTATAATTATTATTATATTTATGAAAGAAACTAAATCACCATCAAACACAGTTATCAATACTGTTTGCAAATTAAAAAAATCAGAAAGAATTATCATCGTTGCAAATCCTGAAACAAATGTTATTGCTCAGGATCTTTATACCGAAGCTTCGGACATCGGAGCAAAACCAGTTTTGATTTTCCAACCGGCAAAAAAGGCTATGGATTATTCAGACCCTGCAGTTGTTGCTGCATTAAAAACAGAACCCGATGTTTTTCTTTCCATCTCACATCTCAAACTCGGAAAAGATGAAGAAGCTGTAAAAAATCCTTATGAACTGAACGGTGAAAAATATGACAATACTTTTGACTATCTTCTTAACGGCAAAAAAACAATGCGCGCAGTGTGGACTCCTGGCATAACAGAAGATATGTTCAACAGAACAGTAAATATCGATTATGCCCTTCTTGCAAAACGCTGTGAAAAGCTTGGTCAGAAATTTGAAAACGCTTTAAGCGTTCATATAACTTCGCCAGCCGGAACTGATTTAACAGTTCCTGTAGATAATAGAAAGCCATTTTCTGATAACGGAGATTTTTCAAAACCAGGAACAGGTGGAAACATTCCCGCAGGTGAAGTTTTTATAAGCCCGGTTGTAGGTAAACCTGATAAAGACGGAAGTGGTTGTAACGGAACAATAGTTTTCGACGGCTCTATGACATTCGGTGACGGAGACTCAATTATCAAAACTCCGATTAATGTAACTGTAAAAAACGGCTTTGTAAAAGATGTTAAAGGTGGACAAGAAGCTGAACGTCTTTTAAAAACAATTTCCGAAGCAGAATCAAAAGCTGTCAAACTTGAAAAAGAAGGCGGTCTTCCAAAAGGGATGGGCGAAATTTATAAGCGTAATGCACGAAATATCGGTGAACTTGGAATCGGTTTAAATCCTTCTGCAACAATCACTGGCAATATGCTCGAAGATGAAAAAGCTTTCCGGACATGTCATTTTGCAATCGGTCAAAATTACGATGGAGACGCACCAAGCCTTATTCATCTTGATGGTGTTGTAAAAAATCCAACAATCGTAATCAAATATAAAGATGGTTCTGAATTTAAAGCACTTGAAAAAGGAGAACTTAAAATCTAGCTTTTTGCACCGTGCAGTACCCGGCGCGGTGCAAAAATGCTAAAGTTTTTTTATCATGTCACTTTCTTCCTTAATCTGATTACGTGTCATCGATTCTGCATGCTTTAACATGCTTACAGGAATTCCGTATGCTTTTTCAAGATCTTTGTCACTCATAACTTCTTCCGGTGTTCCAAGATCAATGTCGTGATTTGGATAAAACAACATTACTGTTTCTGCATATTTTTTTGTAAGTTCAAGTTCATGCATTGAAACATAAACAGTTATATTCTTTACCTTACAATAATCACGAAGATACTTTACAAATTTATCCTTTTGAACATCTTCACACGCAAAAAAAGGTTCGTCCATAAAAACAGATTTAGAACCATACAAAAGTGAAAACGCAGCAATAACTCTCTGCATCTCTCCTTTGCTTAAATTATTTAATTTTTTTTCACCACACTGAACTAATTCGAAAACATTTTTTATTTCTTCAAGCAGATCAATTTTCTTATCACAAACAGCATCTGTTCTTCCTTTAAATGCCCCGCCTGAATAAACATAATTTAAAAGATCACAAACTTTATCGTCTGTATCAAATTCCATATTCTGATAAACAAAAGAAGCTGTTTCGTTTTTTTCTTGTTCCGACATAAGTGAAGTATCTTTTCCAAAAATCCAGATTTTTCCTTCGGACGGCAAAATTCTTCCGCTTGCTAAAAGCATAAAAGTAGATTTGCCACTTGCATTAGGACCTACAAGATTTACAAAACCATTTGGAAATTCTGCAGAAAAATGGTCAAAAACCATTGCACCGGGAATCTGTTTTCCGTTTTCGTCAACATCACCTTCTATACCAGGATAAGAAAAACTTACATCATTAAAAGTTACAACATTCATTTTTCAATAATAGCAGAAAATTTGACTAAACGGAAGATTATTTCCCGGTACAAAAATCAATTTTGTTTTCAGTATTCTAAATCTTCTTCCATATAAAATTCTTTCTTAAAAGTTATATTCAGCCTTTATAAAGAAAGATGAATATTTTTTATAAACACCGTATGTTCCGTTTTCAGCCGGGCCTGGGATAAAAAGATATGCTCCGCCCGATACTTTGATTTCATCAGAAACACTATAACTTATCGCCGGCATTACAACTGCATCCATTTCGTTAAATTCTATGATTCCGCTTACAGACAATTCAAGAAGTTCATTCATGAATTTTTTTGATACGTTATAGGTTGCGCCGTGAACATAATTGTTTTTGCGTTTAAGTTCATCAAGACTTCCAAAAACATATTTTCCGAAATACTGAACTGTAATAGTCCAATCTGAGGGCATCCAGTCAAGCCCGATAAGATATGATAGTTCGTTTCGAGTCAAAGAAGAGTCAACCTCTTCCGGCTGTCTTCCACTTGAAAGCGCTGTTGCAAGTGCTGTAATCTTTTCCTGCACGATAAGCGATGAGTTTTTCTGGAAGTGACGTTCTGGAAAGAATGCTGTTTCAAATCTGATAACCGTTTGTCCAACAGGAACTGCTGCATCAACTCCAAGCATCATAACTCTTTTGTAAATTCCGTCTATATAAATAGCTGAAGGAGATGCAGGGTCAGAAGGAATGGCTGCTGCATACACTGGTGTATAATTAATGATTGGGATGGAATCCCACCCATAAAATCCGTAAACAGAAATATCAAAGGCCGAAAAATAACCTGAAATTTTTAAACCATATTCGCCGTTCCATATGGCTGTTTCCGGTCTGTTAAAGTCAATGTTTTTATAAGGAAGAGCTGTCGGTGTAAAAAAAGGAATCCAGTATGCATCAACAGTAAAAGAATCTTTGCTGTAAGAAATTCTACATGCATCGATTGCAAGTTTTTTATCGTCACTTACTACAGCCGACACACTGCTTTTGTCATCAGGACAGATAATATTTGTAATATCAATTCCATCAGATTTTCCCCACGCAACTTTCTGCCGTCCAATTCTAAAACCCCATGAACCGGAAGAATAATCTACCCAAGCCTCTTTAAGCTTTGCATAAAATCCAGTATCAAAAACCTGAGACGCTTCATAACCTGCAGTTCCTTCAATATAAGCAGAACTGTTTCCACAAAAAGCATCAAGCTTTCCCGTAACAGAAGTGTTTCCGATTGTTGCACGACCTGCATCAGTTTCTGAATCTGTCCATGGAACAGAAAATCCCCAATGACTTTCTACCTTTCCAGAAAAATCAATTCCCTTTTCCTGAGCGCTCAAAGAAACAAAAGCTCCAAGCGCTAAAAATAAAGCATATAATTTTTTCATATTTTCCAGCTTTTCTAGCGAACCCTTCCTTTTTCGAGAGCAGAAACAGAAAAGAGTGTTTCATCAAGAGCAACACCGTACTTTACATCCTTCATTTCGATTAAAGTTGTGTGTTCTTTCTGAACATTTTTCATAAGCATTTTTCCTGTTGTCCAGAAGCCGTCAATTTTTTTGATGTCACTGCATTTTAATTCACGCTGAAGTTCATTCTGGCGGTCAAAGAACTGTGCTTTATAAAGCATAAAATTATCTTTCCCAATCCAGACAACGCGGCGGGGATTTTTTTCTGTCGTATCTTTTGCGCGGCATTCAACCTTGTAGCATGCAACACCATCAACATCTTCTTCGCCTAAAAGCTCGTAATTATCTTTATTTAATCCACGGTCGCCCATATCATCGTAAGTAAAATCTGTTCCCATAAAATCCCCGCCGCTGTCTGAGCCACTGATACGGCGTACTTTTTTCATGGCAGGCATGTAAAGCCAGTTGTCAGAATCTTTTTTATTTCCGTTTGCGTCTTCGTCATAGCTTATTGTAAGATATCCTACGCCCGAAACATCCTTTGGTGTTGTAAATACGATTATCGTTTTTGTTGAACCGGGAAATTCCATTTCCTTTTCGATTACTTCACGTACGCGAGTCTGACCTTTTTTGTCTGTTAAAGTCATTGTCGCAGTGTAAGAACTTGTTTTTGCAGTCGGAACTTCATCTGCTTTTTTCATGATTTCATAGCCAGTAAGTGACTGCGAAAAAGCAGCAGCTCCAGTTAAAAGTGCAGTAAGTGCAATAATAGATTTTTTCATTTTATTCTCCTTAAGTTATAGATTTACCTTCGCATTTGCGAAGGCTTTTTATAGTTAATTCCGCTCTTTTCCAAACGGCTTTGTTATATAAATCAAAACAGGTGTAAGCGTGTAGTCTGCAATTAACGCAGAGCCAAGTCCGACAATTGTAAGAAAACCGATGCGGCAGAGCGCTCCCATAGGACTAAAGCAGAATACAGCAAACATCGAACACAGAATAAACGTTGTCATTCCAAGAGTTTTTCCGATTTCGCGGAATGTGATTTTTAATGACTCACTGTAGCTTCCTGTGCGTTCAAACTCGAGCTTTGTGCGGTTTGTAAAGTGAATCGTATCATCAACCGCAATTCCAAGAATCATCGGCATTACAGTCATCGTTATCATATCAAGTGACATCTTAAAGTAGCCCATGACAGCTCCGATAAATAAAACCGGTGCAAGGTTTGGAATCATTCCGATAAGACCAGTTGTAATACTTGAGAAAGCGATAATCATCATTACTGCAATTATTACAAAGCTGAACAGGAACGATTTAAGTTCACCTTTTACAAGCTTTTCATTCATAGCAGCATAATTTACTACGATTCCGATGATGCTGCATTTTGCATCAGGAAAGATTTTCTTAGCTGCAGCTTTTGCATTGTCAATGTCGTCTACAATTAAGTTTGCATCATAGCCGTTTAATTCAACATGAATGAAGCTTGTGCTGTAATCCGGGTTAAGCCAGTTGTAAAGATTGTCACCACCGCTTATTTCGTATAAGAATAATTCCTGTGTAAGCAAATCCTGATCATCCGGAATGCAGTAGAATTCTTCTTCGTCTTCGTTAAGACACGAGTTAAGTTCTTTAACGATGTCTGTTACAGAAGTAATTCGCGGTTCATCTTTTGTCCAGCGTGTAAGGTTAAGCTTTCCAATTTCGTTTTTAAGATCATCAAGCTTTTTCATATTCTCAGGATCTTTAAATGCGTCTTCGTCATCAAATTCAATCATGATGTTGTAGTTGTACTGACTTCCGATTTTTGCATCGAGAATCGACTGAAGCTCGCGCACATAAGGAATTCTTTTTCCCATCATTTCCATATAGTCCATGTTAACCGTCATCTTAAAGATTCCTGGAACACTTGCAACAATTACTGCACAGCTTATTCCGACAATCCACCATCTTTTTTTTGCAACCCACAGTCCAAAGTTTTCAAAAAATCTGTCTGCTTTAGTCGGAACAAATTCTGCATTATCAGTTGAACGTATTTTTTCGACAGCGGCTCTGTCAATTTTTTTGTCTTTTCCAAAGCTCATGAAAATCGGAATGAGAATAATTACATAAGCATAAGTTGCAAAAACGATTGAAGCACAGATTCCGCCGACCCATTTTAATTCTCCGATTCCGACAGTCATAAACGAAATCATCGAAGCCATTGTAGTAATTACAGTAAACAAAATAGGCCATCCGGTTTCCTGAACTGCTTTTACAACACTGTCATAACGTTTTCCCGTTGTCCTGAAGTGCAGGCGGAATTCATTTATATAGTGAATTGAATAACCGACTGAAAGCGCCATTCCAAGTAAAACAGGTAATGCAAGCATTGTAGAGTTTGCAGCAACTCCAAACCATGAAGAATAACCGAGAACACTTATGATTCCTGCAACAGTTGCAATAACCGGAACTATAAGACCGCGGAGGCTTCTTACAAAAAGAAGGAGACAGATAATCATTACGATAAAACCGATTATGATTCTTGTCGCACATTCTTTACCGGTTACGATATCTTCTTCGTATTCGGTGTAAGCCATTCCGGTTCCCTTTAAAGTGTATCTGTCACTTTTAAATTCATCACTTTTAACAATGTCATAAGCAAACTTTCCGATGTAAGTCTGCTCTTCTGTTTCATAGTGATTAAGGTCAAGAACAACCCAGGTTTCTTTTGCATCATCAGAAACAAGATGATTTACGATTGATTTTCTCGAAAGAATAAAATCTTTTTTCTCTTTAAGTTCTTCAGGATCAGTCGGAATTCCATCTTCGAAAGGATTTACGATTTCAAAACCGTCTTCTGTTCCTTTAGAAATTGAAAGGTTTGTTAAAGAAGTAAGTTCATCTGCATAAGGAACTTCCTGCTCGAGTCTTTTTCCAAGCCTGTCGATTGCATCAAGAACTTCAGGATCAAAAACATCATCAGCTTCGACTAAAACCATAATGGCATCATCGCCGCCAAAAACGTCTTTAAAACGTTCTTCGTTGATTTTTACCTCTTCTGAATCATCAAACCAGCCGTCGTCACTGTTGTCTGTCTTAAATTTCATAAGCCCGGCAGCACCAAAAACTGTAAGAGCCGCAATTATAATAAGAAAAGCAGCCCTGTGTTTAATCTGGAATTCTCCAAATCTTTTAAACCAGTTATTAAACTTTTCAACACTCATTTTTAAACCCTCCAAGGTTTTCTATCCGCCTATAAGCGTTTTTTTATAAGTTGAATTCAAATAGTGATAACATCGTTATCTAATAACGTTGTTATCATACAGATAACAACGTTATCTTGTCAAGTAAAAAATAACATTGTTATCAAAATTTGTTGATTTTTGCGTAAATTCAACTTAAAATGAGTAAAAAAGGAAGATTTATGGCAGAACCCTCGGCTGTAACAAAACAGAAGATTCTAGACAGTGCAAAAAAGGAATTTCTCGAAAAAGGCTTTATGAACGCCTCTCTGCGTAAAATTGCATGTAATGCAGGACTTACAACCGGCGCAATGTACAGGCATTTTAAGGATAAAGATGCGCTTTTCTGTGCCCTCGTGGATGATGCAATAGATGTCACAACTAAAGTCATAATGAACGCCGATGTCGTAATGCACATGAATGACCCGAGTCCTATAAGCCAGGAACATGAAGAAAAAGAACACGAAATTCTCTATCAGTTTTTGAATTATATTTACGATAATTTTGATGCGTTTACACTTTTAATATCCAAAGCTTCCGGCAGCACTCACGAGTATTTTATAGACGATATGTGCGAGCTTTATACAAAAAACTGCCTCAGAACTATGGACTGGCTTTACGAACAGAAATATGCAACAAAAAAAATAGACCCGCTTATTATGCATGTTATTGCAACGAGTCTTATAAGTGCATTTACTGAATTGATATCACATAAAATTCCAAAAGATCAGGCTGAACAGTTTGTCACAAGTATAAATGGATTTTTCCATTATGGAACAATTCACTTAATGGGAATTCCGCACTAATCTAAATGATTAAAAACAAAAGCGTGATTCATCGGACCGCTTCCCTTTCCTAAATCGAGCATTGCAGCAAGCGCACCGGAAATATAATCCTTTGCGTTTTTTACAGATTCTTCAAGTGAAAAACCTTTTGCAAGGTTTGCGGCAATTGCGCTTGATAAAGTGCAGCCTGTTCCATGTGTGTTTGGGTTATCGATGCGTTTTCCGTTAAACCATTTGTACGAACCTGCAGAGTAAAGTAAATCATTTGCGTCGTTAAGATTGTGTCCGCCTTTACACAAAACAGAACAGTTAAATTTTTCACTTACAGCTTTTGCGGCAGTAACCATATCATCTGCGCTTGCTATTTTCATTCCGCTTAAAATTTCTGCTTCAGGAATGTTTGGAGTGCAGACAGTTGCAATCGGTAAAAGCTCTGTCTTTAAAGTTTCGATTGCCTCATCATCAATTAATTTTGCGCCGCTTGTTGCAACCATTACAGGATCGACAACAATGTTTTTAATTTCATAAAAACGAAGCCGCTCTGCAATGACTTTAATAATTTCGCTCTGGGCAACCATTCCGATTTTAACGCTGTCAGGACGAATGTCGGTAATGCATGAATCAATCTGCTGTTTTAAAAAATCTGCATCAACGCCCATTATTCCCTGAACGCCTGTCGTGTTCTGTGCAGTAAGTGCAGTAATAGCACTCATCGCATAAACACCGTTTGCAGTCATTGTTTTAATGTCGGCCTGGATTCCAGCACCGCCGCTTGAATCACTTCCGGCAATTGTCATTGCAACTTTCATATCATCCTCACATTGCGTTTTAAAATAATTCTTCGGCCTTCGCATGCAGTTTTTTAGAAGCGTCTTCGATATCATCTGCTCCAAATATCGCACTTATTACAGAAATGCCTGCAATGCCGGAGCCTTTAAGCTCTGACATGTTATTTAAACTTATTCCGCCGATTGCAACAACAGGAATTTTTACTGCGCTGCAGATTTCTTTTAATGTTTCATACGGAACATAATCTGCATCGTCCTTAGAGTTTGTTGCAAACACAGCTCCTACTCCAAGATAATCTGCTCCCTGCTTTTGTGCAAGAAGTGCCTGCTCAACAGTCTGCGCAGACACTCCAAGAATTTTATCATTCCCTATAATCGAGCGCACGTCATTTGCATTCATGTCACTCTGTCCTACATGAACACCATCTGCATTTACTTTTTTTGCAAGTTCAACATTGTCGTTAATTATAAAAGGCACATTGTATTTTCTGCAGACAGCCTGCACTTTATATGCAAGCTCAAGAAATTCTTTTTCGTCTGCAGTTTTTTCTCTAAGCTGAACAAAAGTAGCTCCGCCTTTTATTGCTTCTTCGACCTGCTGTTCGAGAGTCTGGTTTTTTAACCAGTGCCTGTCGGTTACTGCATAAAGCAAAAGGCTTTTTTTAAGTTCAACATTATTTAAGCTCAACTTTTGCCTCTTTCTGTAAATCATTGTCGCTTATATTCATAAAGCCGTCAATTATTTTATCACGGAGAGTCATGTTTCCTTCGCCATCTTTTAAAGAAGCTACAGCACGCTCGCCGCAGATTCCCATTGAACAGATGCATGCTGCTGCAGCTTCGAGTCTGCTGTCAGGATTAGCTGCAACAAAAGCTCCCATAAGACCAGAAATCATACAGCCGGTTCCGCAAACTTTTTCCATAAGCGCATGACCGTTTTTAATTACGTAACATTTTTCGCCGTCGCTTACAAGATCAATCTGACCTGTAACTGCAATTATGCATCCTGCTTCCTTTGCAAAATTTTTTACAAGCGCAATATTTGATGCAAGATTGTTATCGCTGATTTTGTCATTGGCATTTACATCAACACCTTTTGTCTGGTTAACTGCGTTATTTTCTTCTGCTGAATTTTTGCAGATTAACGAAGCGAGTGTTTTAATTTCTGACATGTTTCCTTTAATTACATCAAATTTAATTTTTTTAATTAAATCAAGACATGTCTTTGTTCTTAAATCTGTTGCGCCTGCTCCGACAGGATCAAGAATTACAACACGACCGTTATCGTTTGCAATTTTTCCTGCAAGGAACATCGATTTAATTGTTCGCTTGTTTAATGTTCCGATGTTAATGTTAACTGCGCTGCTTATTGCAGACATCTGCTTAACATCAGCTGCTTCGTCAGACATGACAGGACTTGCACCTGCAGCTAAAAGAATATTCGCAACATCATTTACTGTTACATAATTTGTAATGTTGTGAACCAATGGATTTTGTGTTTTAAGGTTGGATAAAATTTTTTCAAACATACTTTTCTCCCTACGCTGGCATTACCCTAAACAGGTTCTTCGGGTCAAGGAAAACTTCCTACTCTCAGCCGGCTTTGCACCAGCTCCCCGTTGATTGTGTCAAATGTATATTACTGAATTTTATTTTTTATTTCAAGTTAACTGCTTTTTCATTTTAATGCAGTCAAAGTTTCCGCTTTTAATTACAGAGCTGTCTTCTTTTTTATATCCAAGCTTTTCATAAAAACCTGTTGCAACAACCCGGCTGTCTATTTCGATTTCTTTATAACCAAGTTCACTTACCCATTTCTCGGCTTCGCTTACAACCATGGCTCCAAGTTTTTTTCCGCGGTATTCAGGAAGGACAACAACGCGTCCAAGCATAACCCGCCCTTGAGAAGTTTCGTAAAACCTGCATGTCGCAACAGGATAGCCGCTGTCAAGAAGCACAATGTATTTTGTTCCGTCACAGTCGTGCTCATCAAATTCTTCACGCAGACTTATGTTGTACTGTCTGTTCATCCCCTCGATTCTTACAGAATATGCTCCGGCTCTCTGCCACTCCTGTTCTGCGCGCATTACTTCGATTTTATTCATGTTTTTTTCCATAATTTTATGTCGCTATAGTTTTATTCAGCCTTAGAAAAATCAAGGCGGACAAGTTTTTTCATATTTGGAAGAGAATATTCTTCGCACTTAATTTTTTTGTAGCCGGCTTTTGTCATTGCATCTGTCAATTCTTTTTCTGCCATCTGATGATGAACTTCTGAAAGTCTGTCAAAAGAATGAAGGTACGGAGAATCAGAAACAAAGCCTTCTCCTTCGTTAATCTGAATGACGCAGGAAACGTAATCCGGTTTTATTATTTTTAAGGCATTGCAAAAAACATCATAGCCTATGTATTCAATTAAAAGATTTGCAATCACAAGTTCAGAGCATGGAAGTTTTTCTTTCTCGGTTATAAGATCGATGCAAAGACATTCTAAAATCTCAGCGAGGTTTTTATAACGCAATGCAGTTTCTTTAAGATAAGCTTCGTTTATATCAACGCCAAAAACTTTGCTGTATTTTTTAGAATCAACATGTTCAAGACCGTTACCGCCTGCAACTCCAAGCACCATCGCGGTTTTAACAGGATAATCAAAAAACTGATTTTTCATTATCTCATTCATCACCTGAAGCTGCTTAACACTGTCAAGGCTCATATGATTTTCATAATCAGAAAGCGGAATATCTTTCCATGGATTTTTTGAATTAGTCATTGGTAATTATCTTGTCATTTTGCGGTACACAGTTCGTTTTGGAACGCCTGCTTCTTCGCCAAACTGTTCTTTCTTCCACTCGGCATATTCTGTCCAGTTGCCTTCAAAGAAGCGCACTTCTGAATTGTTTTCAAATGCAAGAATATGCGTACAGATTCTGTCGAGGAACCAGCGGTCGTGGCTTACAACCATTGCGCAGCCTGCAAAGTCTTCGAGGGCTTCTTCGAGCGCACGCACTGTCTGAACATCAAGGTCGTTTGTAGGTTCGTCAAAAAGAAGGACGTTGCCGCTTTCCTTTAACATCATTCCAAGATTAAGACGGTTTTTTTCACCGCCGGATAATACGCTTACCTTTTTATTCTGGTCAGGACCTGCAAAGTTAAACCAGCCGCAGTATGCGTGCGCGTTTACCTCGCGTACACCGCCTTCGAGCGCGTGTCCCTTTTCGTCAACGGCGCCAAGCTTTACTAAATCTGCTCCGCCACCGAGTGTTTCATAAACAGTCTTGTCAGGATCGAGGCCGGTGCGCATCTGATCTACATAAACGAGTTTTACAGTCTGCCCGATTTTAATTTGACCGCTGTCCGGTTTTTCGCCGCCTTCCATTCCTGCAGCATCAACAATCATTTTAAAAAGTGTTGTCTTTCCCGCGCCGTTAGGGCCGACAATGCCTACAATAGCACCGGCCGGAATATGCACGTTAAGGTTTTCAAAAAGAAGCTTGTCGCCAAACGATTTAGAAAGCCCTTCAAAATCGATAACCTGGTTTCCAAGTCTCGGACCTGCCGGAATAGAAATCTGAGTATCCTTTAACTGCTTTTTGCTTTCCTGCGCCATAAGCTCGTTGTAGCGCGTAATATGTTCCTTGTGTTTTGCCTGACGGCCTTTTGCTCCCATGTGAATCCACTCAAGCTCGCGTGCAATTTCTTTCTGACGCTCTGACTCGTGCTTGTTTTCAAGAGCAAGACGCTGATTCTTCTGTTCAAGCCATGATGAATAATTTCCCTTGAACGGGAAGCCTTCTCCACGGTCAAGCTCAAGAATCCAGCCTGCAACATCATCAAGAAAGTAACGGTCGTGCGTAATTGCAATTACAGTTCCAGGATAATCGTGAAGATGTTTTTCAAGCCATGCAACAGTTTCTGCATCAAGATGGTTTGTAGGTTCGTCAAGTAAAAGAATATCAGGCTTCTGTAAAAGAAGACGGCAGAGAGCAACACGGCGGCGCTCACCTCCGGATAAAACATCTACAACCTGGTCTGCAGGCGGACAGCGCAGGGCGTCCATTGCAAGTTCAAGATTGTTATCAAGATTCCATGCGTCTGCCAAATCAAGCTTTTCCTGAATCTCTGCCTGGCGTGCACAGAGCTTATCAAAATCTGCGTCGGGATCTCCAAACGCTTCGTTTACTTTGTCAAATTCAGCAAGAAGATCTGTAATAGGTTTAACGCCTTCCTTAACGATTTCCATTACAGTTTTGCCGGCCTCAAGCTGCGGTTCCTGCTCAAGATAGCCAATCGTATAGCCCGGCGCAAGCGAAGTCTCGCCCGTAAAGTCCTTATCGATTCCAGCAAGAATCTTAAAAAGGCTCGACTTACCCGAACCGTTAGGTCCGATAACGCCGATTTTCGCGCCGTAATAATATGAAATACCAATGTTTTTAAGAACGACCTTTGTTCCGTATGCACGGCTAACATCGTTCATCGTGTAAATAATTTTCTTATCATCAAATGTCTTTGCCATGCTTATACTTTACATGAAAAATTGAATATTATCTAGTTGCGGAGGGGATGGAAAACTATTTTATTTTTTCTATTTCAGAAATAAAATCTTTTAAAATATTTCTTTTCTGTAAACGAGGAAAAAGCAAGAGCAATTATTGATACAGGTTGTAAATTTATTTTTTTCAATAAAACAAAGAATCAATCAACTAATTATAATAAAGAAAAGGCTGTTTCATTACAGATAGGTGATGTAAATTATGAAAATATGATAATTGGACATACCGGGAAATTAATAACAAATAAAAAAGCATTGGAAATCATCGCTAATGAAAACATCATTGGATATCCATGTTTTAAAGATCATATAATACAATTAGATTATGAACATAATGTTTTTAGAATAAAATAATTCTTCTCGTTAACATCCATCTATTCAGGCATTAGAGTAAATTCAACAAGTCCGTTCACCTGCTTTTGCAGTGACCCATGCGGGGTTGAATTTTTTAATCTATTTTCTCTGGGCTCAAGCTGTAGGAAAATATGCGCGTGATGAATTTTCAAAAAAATGCGGCATCCTTTTTAGAACGCCGCAATGAACAAAAATAAACTGATTATTTAAGATAAAATTTATTTTTTTGTAGCACCAAGAATTGCAAGAACCCAGCCAACAATGATTGCATAGAAGCCGAATGTTGCGTGCTTGATGAGGCTTTTTCCGATTGCCTTGTAGATACCGCCGTTAGTTGTAAATCCGATAACGAGGATAATTCCACCAACAATGCTGATAACCAATAAAAGGAATTTCATTCCAGAAAGCTGTGGAAGGAAGCATGCAGCAAGACCTGCGATTCCGCCTGCGATAATTAAAAGAGCACCGATTGTTACAAATCCAGAATTTTTAAAGTTGATGAACTGCCATCCGTTAGCAGAACCTAAAAATCCAGAAAACATCGGGCAGCAGAATCCAACTACTACGAGTGCCATTCCGATAAGATAGAATAAATTTAAACTTGTGTTTTTAGCCATAAAATTCCTCCTTTTGACTAATACCCGTTAAACGCGCAGATTATTTACTGCGCTGTTTAATTATTATATCACGACTTTTTATTTTTTCATACTTGCAAACGGATCGACCGTTCTGTAGATTTCGCGAAGCTTAGGCTTTTCGATTTTTCCCGTAGGGTTTCGCGGAACCTTTGCAAAGATGATTTTGCGCGGACGTTTGTATTTAGGAAGTGCCATGCAGAATTCGTTTACTTCTTCTTCTGTGCATGTCATTCCTTCTTTTATTTCGATAATCGCAGCTGCAATTTCCCCAAGGCGTTCATCGGCAAGACCGATTACTGCAACGTCTTTAATCTGTTCCATCTTGTGTAAGAAATCTTCTATCTGAACAGGATAAATGTTTTCACCGCCTGTGATGATTACATCTTTTTTGCGGTCAACAAGATAATAGAAGCCGTCTTCGTCCTGCTGAGCCATGTCGCCTGTGTAAAGCCAGCCTTCGTCATCAAGAACTTCTTTTGTTGCTTCCGGGTTTTTGTAATATTCATACATAACGCCAGGACCTTTTACAGCAAGTTCTCCTACTTCTCCAAACTTAACTTCGTTTCTGTTTTCGTCAACAATCTTAAGTGTCCATCCGTAACCTGCAACACCGATTGCTCCAATCTTGTGTGTGTTTTCTACTCCAAGGTGAACACAACCAGGCCCGATACTTTCTGACAGTCCGTAGTTAGTATCGTAATCATGATTAGGAAAATATTTTTTCCAGTCTTCGATTAATTTTTTTGGAACCGGCTGAGCACCGATATGCATGAGACGCCACTGATCAAGCTTGTAGTCCGACATCTTAACATCGCCGCGGTCAAGCGCATCAAGAATATCCTGCGCCCAAGGAACTAAAAGCCAGACGATTGTACAATGCTCGTCACTTACAGCCTTTAAAATAATATCCGGTTTTGTTCCGCGGAGTAAAACTGCTTTACTTCCAGAAATCAATGAACCAAACCAGTGCATCTTTGCACCTGTGTGATAAAGTGGCGGAATGCACAGGAATGTATCCATTCTTGTCTGACCGTGATGCTTCTGTTCTACTGCAGCAGAATGCATCAAAGCCCTGTGCTTGTGTAAAATCGCTTTAGGAAATCCAGTTGTTCCGCTTGAAAAATAAATTGCTCCAAAGTCATCATCATTTATCTGAATGTCTAAGTTGCGGCTTGAACAGTTCATTACAAGCTGAGTGTAATCTTCTGCAAATGTTGGACATGTTCCGTTGCCGACATAAAGAAGAAGTCGGTGCAAAATTAATTTATCTGCAATCTCTTCGATACGTCCGATAAATTCCGGTCCGAAAACTAAAACAGAAATATCTGCAAGATTAACACAGTAATCAATTTCATCAGATGCATATCTGAAATTTAACGGAACAGCAAGCGCTCCCGTTTTTAAAATTCCAAAATAAATCGGAAGCCACTCAAGACAGTTCATTAAAAGAATTCCGACTTTGTCACCTTTTTTAACACCGCGTTCAAGAAGAAGATGTGCAAAACGGTTTGCCTTTTCGTTAAAAACATGCCATGTAATTTCGCGGCGGTAAGGCATAAAAGGTTCTGGCTGAGTAAGATCATATTCTTTCCATGTAACACGACGTGTGTCTTTTACTTCTGGATTTAATTCTACTAATGCAACTTCATCTCCAAATTCTTTTGCATTGCGTTCAAGATAATTAAAAATTGGCATAAAAAATTTTCCTTTTGGCGCATTAATGCAGCCATATTTTTATTTATTATAATACGAAAAAAGATAATCGTAAATTACAGAAGGCCTACAATCTGTTCAACAAAAACAGCACTCAACTTTGCAGCCTCGTCTTCTGTAAATTTGTAAACAGTTTCTACATTGTCATCTGCAGTATCCGACATGCATCTTATTACAACAAACGGAATTTTATTTAACGATGCAGTATGTGCAACTGCACAGCCTTCCATTTCTACGCATGCAGGATTAAAATTTTTTTTGATGAATTCTTTTTTTTCACCGCCAGAAATAAACTGGTCCCCGGATGCGATAAGACCTTTTACAAGCTTATGTTCTTTGCTTAACGCTGAATTTAAAAAAGCCGCCTGAGTTTTTTCTATCATATAAGAGTCTGCACAGAATTCTGCATCACTTCCTGGAATCTGCCCGAGCTTATATCCAAACTGCGTTACATCAACATCGTGATAAACAGTTTTCGCAGAAACAACAAAATCAAAAACACCAAGACCCTCGCCCATAGCACCGGCAATTCCGCTGTTAATAAGATGAGTTATTCCAAAATGATTTATAAGATTCTGCGCACCGACAGCGGCACTAACTTTTCCAACCCCACACTTAACCACAACGACTTCTTTGCCACAAAGAGTTCCGCAGTAATATTTTACTTTTCCGATTTCTTTAACAGCCATACCTTCGAGCTGTTCATAAAGCGACTTAACCTCGCGCTCCATCGCGCCCAAAATTCCGATTTTCATCCTTAATCCTCTATACGAGTATTATAGTGAATTTTTGAAAAAAAGACATAGGACAAGGGCTTTAAGCGGTAAACATACAGGAAATATCTACACGCAGAAAACATCGCCGACATATAATATATGCATATTATAAAAGCGCTCCCGCAGAAAAACCATGGGGCCCGCACGCTGCGCTTCGCTTAGAAGTGCTTCCCATGTTTGTTTCTGCTCCGCGCTTTTATCCATACCTTATCTATGTCGATGTTTTCTGTCGGTTTTTCTAAATTTTACCGATTACAGCACTAACCTATGCCTTTTTTCCATATTTACCGCGAAAAACCGTAAGAAACCGTAAGATTTTCATAAATTATCAAGAATTTACGCAAATTTAGCAAAAAAAGTTATATTTTTTCACTAAAAGTACTTGAACATAAATAAAATATAGTATATTCTACCATCAAGCAGCAAGCATTTTATTTTTCAAAAGGGCCGATTTCCTTCCTCCTATCTCGGCCCTTTTTTTTATGCCCAAATCCTTATTTAAAATCCGAAATTCTCTCTTGTTTTTATTCAGCTTTTTTTTCTTTACTAATGATTTATCACACCTTACAATAATTACGAGAGAAATTTAATTTAAGTTTTGGAGAAAGATATGAAAAAAGTTTTTTGCAAAATGGCACTTGCCGCAGTTCTTGCACTCACTACACTTTTTACAGGATGTAAAGCCCCGAGCAGTGGCGGGGGATCTGCCTATAATCCACCTGAAAAAAATATCCCACTTACACTTGAAGCTATAGCAGATGGTCAGATTACTTTTAACAGATTTGATAAGATAAGCAATCTTAAATACAGAATTAATGATGGGGAAGTCACAGCTGCTACAGACACAGGTATATCCCTTCCTGCAGGTGATAAGATAAGCTTATTTGCAGAAGGCACTTTAAACGGGGATTCTTTAGATCAGGCCTTTAGAATAATCTGTTCGTCAGACTGTTATGTATACGGTAATGTAATGAGCCTTTTGACAGCTGATTATCAGACTGCGACAGAAATTACTCAAAACTATGCATTCGCCGGACTCTTTTTTAACAACAGTCACATTAAAAATCATCCTTCAAAAAACATTGTCCTTCCTGCGACCACTCTTGCAGATAACTGTTATATGGGTATGTTCTATAACTGCAGCTCCCTTACCCAGGCACCGGTTCTCCCTGCGACCACTCTTGCAGATTACTGCTACTACGGTATGTTCGAAGACTGCACTTCTCTTACACAGGCACCGGTCCTTCCTGCGACTACTCTTGCTACAATCTGCTACGGCTATATGTTCTCTGGCTGTACTTCTCTTACACAGGCACCGGCTCTTCCTGCGACCACTCTTGCAAAAAACTGCTACTACTGTATGTTCTATGGCTGCACATCACTTAATAAAGTTACCTGCCTTGCGACTGATCTTTCTGCTATCGGCTGTACTGACTATTGGCTTACTGGCGTTGCTTCTTCTGGAACTTTTACCAAGGCTTCCGGCGCTGACTGGTCTGTAAAAACTGGATATAATGGCATTCCAGACGGCTGGACAACACAGAATAAATAAAAAAATTTAACACAAACATTTGCGGCCTTTCCAAAACGGGGAGGCCGTTGTTTTATTCAGCTTTTTTTCTTTACTAATGACTTATCACACCTTACAATAATTATGAGAGAGATTTAATTTAAGTTTTGGAGAAAGATATGAAAAAAGTTTTTTGCAAAATGGCACTTGCCGCAGTTCTTGCGCTCACCACACTTTTTACAGGATGTAAAGCCCCGAGCAGTGGCGGGGGATCTGCCTATAATCCACCTGAAAAAAATATCCCACTTACACTTGAAGCAATTGACTCGGGTGAAATTACTTTTAACAACCTGGATAGAGTAACCGGGCTAAAATATAAAATAAATAATAATGCCCCTATTGAAATTACAGAAAATTCTGGCTCAAAGGTTATACAAATTTCTGCAGGTGATGTTGTAAACCTCTTTGCAGAAGGCACTTCAAGCGGGGGTTCTTTTAATCAAAGCTTTACCATTAACTGTTCGTCAGACTGCTATGTATACGGTAATGTAATGAGCCTTTTGACAGCTGATTATCAGACTGCAACAGAAATTACTCAAAACTATGCATTCGCTTGGCTCTTTTATAATAACAGTCACATTAAAAATCATCCTTCAAAAAACATTGTCCTTCCTGCGACTACTCTTGCATCTAGCTGCTACTACTATATGTTCAATAACTGCAGCTCCCTTACTCAGGCACCGACTCTTCCTGCGAAGGCTCTTGCATATGGCTGCTACAGCCATATGTTCTATGTCTGTACTAAGCTTACCCAGGCACCGTCTCTTCCTGCGACCACTCTTGCAGGATACTGCTATGAGTGTATGTTCGTTAGCTGTACTTCTCTTACCCAGGCACCGGCTCTTCCTGCGAAGGCTCTTGCAGAATGGTGCTACTACGGTATGTTCTATTGCTGTACTTCCCTTACCCAGGCACCGGTCCTTCCTGCGACCACTCTTGCAAATTGCTGCTACGCCTGTATGTTCTATGGCTGTACTTCTCTTACACAGGCACCGGAACTTCTCCCTGCGACCACTCTTGCAAATAGCTGCTACGCCGGTATGTTCTATAACTGCAGCTCCCTTACCCAGGCACCAGTCCTTCCTGCGACCACTCTTGTAACTGACTGCTACTACTATATGTTCTCTGGCTGTACATCACTTAATAAAGTTACCTGCCTTGCAACTAATCTTTCTGCTACCGAGTGTACTACCAATTGGCTTTCTGGCGTTGCTTCTTCTGGAACTTTCACCAAGGCTTCCGGCGCTGACTGGTCTGTAAAAACTGGATATAATGGCATCCCATCTGGATGGACAATGCAGAATAAATAATAAAATTTAACACAAACATTTGCGGCCTTTCCAAAACGGGGAGGCCGTTGTTTTTATTCAGCTTTTTTTCTTTACTAATGACTTATCACACCTTACAATAATTATGAGAGAGATTTAATTTAAGTTTTGGAGAAAGATATGAAAAAAGTTTTGTCACGCACAGTGCTATACGCACTTCTTATCCTTGCAGTATTTTTTACAGCATGCAGAGCAGCAAGTTCATCAAAAGTTAAACCTATGCCTGTTTGTGGTAACGGCATAAAAGAAGAAGGTGAAACCTGGCAAAACTGCCCTTCAGATTGTAACCTTCCTGTTTGTGGAAATGGAGTTATTGAAGATGGTGAGGAATGTGATAACGGTCATCAACACACCTCCTGTTGCAGAAATTGTATGATAGACACCTCTACCCCGGCATGTACATCAAATTAAGAATGAGACATACTTTTTCGTTTATTTTTTTTATTTTCCTCTCTTTTCATTTCATGTTCAGAAAATGTCATGGTAAAAAAATTTAATTATGGTGCTTCATGGTGTCCTTACTGTATTAAGATGAAAGATGAAATCACAAATTTTACAATACTTATAAGGGTAAAAATGATTTTGTTTTTATTTTTGCGGGCTGCGAGTGATTATGATAAGCGTGACGAATGCGGTTTTTTCAAATCTTTGGGCTAATCACAAAGGTCTTCCAAACGAAAGGCCTTTTTTGTGTCAATTCAGCATGGAATAAATCTGCACATCTGTTGAATCACTTACCACTAATGCAGTAAAATCCATAAAGGCAGAGAGATTAAACCAACGGCCAGAGGATTACCACGGCCATCACGGAGCCCTTTATGAACATTTTTCAAAAGCTTTTTTGTCCTGTGCAGAAATATCATTTTTCACTTCCGGTTTCAAAAGAAGAGTTTTTTGCCGGACTTAACAAGCAGGATTTTATTGTTACAACAGAAGGCGACACTTTTACTTTTCGCAAACAGAGAAGTCTTGTGTCGAGACTGCTTGTAAGAAACAGCCTTTATTATGTCGGTAAGGGAATTATAACAAAATCAAGCGAAACAAAAACTCATCTTTCTGTTACTTTTAGAATGAATGCGTTTGGTCTTGGTTTTATTATCGTGTGGACTGCAATTATGCTTATTATGTTTCATCAGGAAATTATTTCTGCATTTGACTGCTTTACTTCTGGTGATGAAATTTACATCTTTATGGCTTTATTTGGACCTTTAATGTACATCATCGGAAATGCTGTCGGACAGACGTTGATTACAAAATTCATTTCGCTCATTACCTATCTTGGTGGAAGTGAAAGCGAAGAGGTTGAGGTATAATGTTTTTATGAGCAATTTACCAAAATGGAATTTAGATTCAATTTATCCGGACATTAATTCTTCTGCATTTACAGACGCAGTTAAAAATTTTGAAGAGCAGATTGAACAGCTTTTAAAAATTAATTTAAATGATGGCGATGCCTTGCAGTCCATCGCAGATTTTTTTAAAGTTGACGAAACGACAGCTCCTCTTGCAAACACACTTGCAGCTTATTCTTATTCAGTTTATTCAACTGACACAACAAACAAAGATTATCTTGATAACTTAAATAAAATCGAAAGCCTCATTACAGAATATGAAAATCAGTTAAACACTTTTTCAAAAAAACTTTCTGACTCTTCTTCGTACCTGGAAGAATTTTACAAAAAGTTTCCGCAATATAAAAAATATGAATTTTACATTAACGAAATTTTAGCTGACCATAAACACAGACTCTCACCTGCAGAAGAAAAACTTGCTTCGACACTTCAGCAGACTGGAGGAAAAGCGTGGGACCGTCTTCATGAACAGTTAATTTCCAACTTACGCGATGAACAGACTCAAAAACTTTTTAATGAATTAAGAAACGACGCATACTCGCCGGATGCAGAATTAAGAAAAACTTCGTGGCAAAAAGAAACAGCTATTTTAAAACAAAACGAAATTGCATTTGCAGCATGTTTAAATAATTTAAAAGGCGAAACAACTTCTCTTCTTAACGAGAGAAAATGGAACAGCGCAATCGACCGAGCCCTCTTTTCTTCCAGAATGAAAAAAGAAACACTCGATGCATTAATCGGCGCAATCGAAGAAAGCCTCCCCGACTGGAGACGCTATTTAAAATCTAAAGCTGAATATCTCAAAAAACATAATGCGACTGTAAGCACACCATGTGGAATAAACAGCGGCATCGCGTTTTACGATATGTATGCGCCGCTTCCGGATTGTGATGCCACAGCTTCAAAGACCGGCAACGCGCGTTCTGCTGACGGCACAAATTGTAACGCCAGCAGTTCACAGACTAACAACGTGCCTTCTAAAAACACAAGCGCACCATCGCTATTTACTAAATCATGGACCTTTGACGAAGCGCGCGACTACATCATAAAAGAATACAACTCGTTCTCACCGCGCATGGGCGACTTTGCCCGCATGGCATTTGAGAAAAACTGGATCGATGCACCCATCTATCCTGGAAAAGTCGGCGGCGCTTACTGCCAGGATTTTTATGTTCAAAAAGAATCACGTGTCCTCACAAATTTTACAGGAGCATTCAGCGACATAATAACACTCGCACATGAACTTGGACATGCGTTCCACTTTAACTGCATAAAAGACAGAGATTATAAGAACGCAGTTTACCCGATGACACTTGCCGAAACTGCAAGCACCTTTGCAGAAACAATCGTAAAGCAGGACATTTTAAAAACTGCATGCGAACAGGATAAAATAAAACTCCTTGAACTTGACCTTCAGGATACATGTGCTGTCTTAGTCGACATCTTGAGCCGCTTTTATTTTGAACGCTCAGTATTTGAAGAACGAAAAAGCGGCGAGCTTGGTTCCGAAGACTTCTGCCGCCTCATGCGCGACGCCCAGCAAAAATCCTACGGCGACGGCTTAAACGACGAACGCCACGAATACATGTGGGCTGTAAAATCCCATTACTACAGCGTAGATCTTGATTTTTATAATTTCCCTTACGCATTTGGCCAGCTGTTTTCGGCAGGACTTTATTCACGCTTTAAAAAAGAAGGCAGCGCATTTGCCTCTGTCTACTGCGACCTCTTAGCCGACACCGGCTCCATGACCTGCGAAGACCTCTGCCTCAAAGCCGGCTTTGACATCACCACAAAAGAGTTCTGGAAAACCGGCATCGACATGTATGTCAAAGAAATCGATGAGTTTTGCAAGCTGTGCGAGGGGTAGGGATAAAATAACGTGTAATGGTAAAAAACTTTTTACTTAAGTTGAAGCTTCTGATTATTCTGTAATTTTGCCAGTAGCGGTTTGTAAAGTGATGAGTCATCTATCTTTGTTATTGTCGTGATTTTTCTGCCTCCGTCTTTTGAAGATGAACCGCAGTGATATATTTTTTCTTCGGGTGTGTTGTAATCAAGAATGATATACCTGTCATGAAAGATATTATTCGCTTTTTTTATGGCGATTTTCAAACCAGAGTATTCTTTGCAAAAATCGTTAAACTCAACTTTGTGTAATCCATTATTTGTGTTATCAGTGAAAATCGTAACAGCAATATTTTGTTTTGCATGCTTAAAAAGAACGAGTGTTTTTAGCGAAATATAATTATCAATAATGGTGATGGTTTTGTTTGCCAGAGTATAAATCTGCTGATATGCTAAATCGTTTTCTACAGGTTGCCCGTTTAAAACTAACCATCCTGGTGGAATTTCTGGTTTTCCAAGATTCAACATGATAGGCGAGAGTTCAGATTTTCTTACCATATCACCTAGGTTTCTTACGACATTTTCTACCTTATCGTCTATTTCTGTGAGTTGTTGTCGGAATTCCACAATATTTTGTGCATTATCGGCTGTTTGTAATGAAAGTCGTAAGAAATCACGATGATTTAAGATTTCCTGATTTTCAATAACATAGTCTTTCATCTTCTTAAACAGACGAACAAGAGCCTTGCTTTGTTTTGTAGCAAGTTCGCCTTTTAGAACTGTCATGAGCATGTAAACGCCCTGTTCGGTGAAGGCGTAAGGAAGTTTTCTTACACCTCCCCAACTTGAAGTCGAAATTTTCGACTTCAAGTTATATTCATCTCCTAAGGTTGAAATTTTCGACCTTAGAATTACATTCTTTTCCCCTTTAGTTAATTGAAACATTAAATCTTCTTCATCAAATTTTTCAATATTATTCTTAACTTGTTCGTTTAATCGCTTTGTCGTATATCCATAAATATCCGCCAGGTCCGAATCCAGCATAACCTGAACACCGCGGATAATATAAATTTTATCTTTTAATTGCGTTTCATTCAAAAGTAATTTATTTTGTTCATCCATAATCAATCCTCACTCTTTAATAAATTACAGATTTCCTACATAATTTAATCATGCAGAATATATCTCAAATCAACTTTGAAGAAATTGACTCCTACATCAAAACAGAATTCCGATACGCCTCTCAAGAAGGCATACAGGAAATCAAAAGCCCAACTCCAAATTATGGTTCAATCACTGACTTCATTCAGAAATCGGACGATATTCTTCAGGATAACATCCGAAAAATAATTCTTTCCAAGCAACTGGATGAAGTTGAAGTCTATAAAAAGGCCGATATAGACCGCAAACTTTTTTCCAAAATACGAACACAGCCAGATTATCACCCAAATAAAAATACACTACTCAAACTTTGTCTTGCAATGAATCTCAATACAGACGAAACAGAAGATCTGTTAAAATCAGCCGGTTATTCTCTTTCAAAAAGTTTGCAATCAGATTTGATTTTACGATATTGTTTTAGTCATCGTATTTTTGATGTAATAACAGTAAACCAAATTCTTGATCACTATGGTGAAAAGGTTATTTAGATTCTTTCTCTTTAAATTCATAATCTTTAGACCATTTTTCCCCAAAGAACGAAACTCTGGCAAACGGTTTTCCATCTTTTTTGATAAATAGATATGGTTTGTCTTTTGAAATCTGCGTAAGTGATTCCTGCGTAATTTCTGAAATATCTTTTATTTCAGAAAAAAGGTCTTCAAAAAAATGGCCGATTACATAACTAACCGTGCAATTATGCCTGTCAGCTATTTGTCTCAATTCTTTTGTCGTGTCATCGGGCAAAGAAAGCAATTCATGTGAAAAGTATGGCAAAGGTGAAAGCTCAACTGATTTAAATTTTTCAAACAATTCAGCTTGCGTATTTTCTGTCGTTTCTTTTTTAGTCATAAAAATTCCTCCTTCTAGTTAAAGTAAGGATACAGTATGAACATTTAGAAGTGGTCGCTTTCAAAGCGACAAATATATTTTTAGCCGACACTGGTTCAATGAGCTGTGAAGAGTTCTGTAAGCTTTGCGAGGGGTAAAACCTTCCAGTTAGTAATTTTTGAAAGGTATGAAAAATTTGACGGATAATTCAACGTATTTCACTCTTGAAACACTTCAGCAATAGATTCCCTTGGCAATATTTATTTTCCAATATTTGTACATCCAGAAAACATACCGTCATTATATGATATGTTTTGTAATTCTAGCAGTGTTTTTGGAACTTTAGTAAGAGATATGCAATTCATAAACATGCCCCTATAGCAACAATCTGCTAATTCATTTGCTGGTAAATCAGGGACTGTTAAAAGAGAGGTGCACTCACCAAACATATAAGCATAGCAATTATTTTTTAAAATAGTTGCCGGAAGTTTTGGAGCAACATTAAGAGAAGTACAACCTCTAAACATATTGGTGTAACAATATTTCGCTAATTCAACTGAATTAAGTTCTGGAGCTCCATTTAATGAAGTACACCCTGCAAACATACATTCATAACAAAATTCAGACAATTGTGTTGCAGGAAGTTTTGGAGCAATAGTTATAGAGGTGCATTCTCTAAACATTTCAACGTAACATCCATTTGCAAGGGAAATCGCAGGAAGGCTTGGTGCTTTTGATAATTTAGAACACCCTTCGAACATTCTACCATAACAATTTTCATTTAATATTGTTGCGGGCAAGATCAATTCATTATTTTCGTGATTTTTTATATATCTATTATTACAAAATAAACCATAAAATGCAAAAGGCGAAAGCTCATTTAATTCACTGTATTTTGTTGAATTTAGCAAACTCATTACATTGCCGTATATATAACAATCTGAAGTACATTGGATGGAAAAGAATTTAAAATAATCATTGTTTGTTCCATCAGCGATGAAAACAACTTTATCTCCAGATGACAATCTAATTGAAATATTTGATTTAATTTCTTTGAATTTCTCTTTGTTTTTCTTATATTTTAGATTTGAGATTTGTTGCAAATTTTTAAAAAAAATTTCTCCATTATTAATTGCCTCAAATGTAAGCGGTATTTCATTTGGATCATAATCTGTATTCTTAGAACAACTAAAAAGAATAAAAGAAAAAATTATCAAAAATAAAACTATTTTATTTTTGAAAAACTTTATTAAACTCATAATGTTCACTCTTCATATATAATTATTCAAATATCAAAACTGTTAATTCATCTTCGGATATTGCTTTTATTTTTACTTTTCTAGGAATATACCCTTCTCTGTTATCAATTTGATCCTTAAGATTTCGACAGCTTGTATCAAGAATGCTTGACTTGACCTGGAGAATAGAACCTTTTCGTAAATGGACTTTAGTAGTTCTTCCATCAAGTACATTTTCTAAATATAAATTATATCCAAATAGACCACTTTTTTTAATATCTTGTATAATTATACAAGGAAACCCATTGTACTCAAAGAAAAAAAAGGTTGTCTCAAGAGGCCATTCAAAGTAATAAAATTCACCAAAAAGATCTCCCACATGATATGTCATTTCTTTAGACTTTTCTGATTTGCAATTTAAGAATAACAGGGGAAGGCAAAGTAAATATACAATTTTTATTAAATAACTTTTTCTTCGCATTGACCTCTCCTCAATAATAGTGGTTTACAAAAATATTTAATATTTCGTCAGTGCTTCCTAAGATAGGATTATAAATATACTCACTGACAGATACAATTACAGATTTTTGAAACTTTGTATGAAATAAAAATGTGAACATTTTCTTGAGTCATTTTCGAAGTCATACAAAAATCTTCTCTTTGAAAGTCCACAGAGTTTTTCAAATCTCAAATTCATGGAATGTTGCATTTTAGTTAAGATATAACGTAATTGCAAAATCCCACGTTTTTTGTTTTATAAGTCTGCTGACATTGATTTAGATTTTTCTTTTTCCTCTTCTTCCTTTTTTATTTTCTCATCTGCTTCTTTTTCACTAGAAATGGCATAATCTTCAAAGAAAAAAAGTGCCTGAGTAATTGAACCACCATCTATTAAACAAAATGTAAATTTATTCATAGATGAATCTCTATAAATATAATATAGTGATTTTGATGTCCTTGAAATGCCGGCATCTCCACTATTTATTAGTTCCATTTTAAAATTTTCCCTAATCGTTTTCACAGCAGAAGTAATATCATCAAGCTTTATATTATATGGAAAATTAATATATGCATGATAAAATCTATCCTTATAAAAACTAAATTCGATTTCCTTAACGGTCAGACTAGCATATGTTCCTTTTTCCTTTGTAAATATTAATTTATCTTCCTTTTTGCTAGAAACCTTCCATCCCTTTTCTTTCATAATAGAAATAACTTCGTCCTTACTTTTTCCAAATGAAACACCAAGTACTCCTGTCAACCCATCTGCAAAAATTGGAATGCTGAACATAACAAATAAAAAACATAAAAGCCATCTTTTCATAACTGTCTCCTTATTTAGGTGAAAAAAACCTTTTTATATGTCTAATATTACAATACTTTAGTATTTTTTATTTGTCAAATTATTTTTATATCATAGTCAAGTAATTTTAGTCCATTTTCAGGGGCCCTTTATGCTTAGTGAACAGATAAAAATATTGCGACAAAATTCAGGAATAAGCCAGGTTGAACTTGCCTCGGCATTAAAAGTAACAAAGCAAAGCGTTTCAAATTGGGAAAATGACAATATTATGCCATCCATAGAGATGCTTGTAAAAATCGCAAATTTTTTCTCTGTTTCAACAGATTTCCTGCTCGGCCTCTCTTCTGAACACTATCTAAAAACTGACGGCCTTTCAAAAAAGCAAATTGCGCATATTCAAGCTTTAATCTCGGATTTACAGAAAGCACACAATTAACCACTAAATAGCTTGAAAATTAACAAAGCCACAAATTCAAGAAATTTTAATAAAACTTTCTATTTTTTTGTATGAATTTACTAAAAATAGCGTTATTATTTTTATAGAACCTTATTTACAAAGCTGAACTGGACAAAACCCGCATAGCTTTCTGGAGAGCCCCTTATGAATAGAAAATTAAAAACATTTTTTAGTATTTTTTTCTCTGTTACTTTAATATCTGCTTTAATTACAAGCTGTGCAAATGCAGGCGGAAGCGGGGGATACACTGACCCCTATGCGGGTTTACCTTTTAATAAAGAAAAACTATATGATCAAACAAAAGTTATTACAGATAATGGAAACAAGACATTTAATGATGTAACTGCAGCTACTGTTGTTAATAATATGAAATTTGGCTGGAATCTTGGAAATACTTTGGATGCCATAAATGGAGATGAAAAAACTGGAAGAACATCGACACCTCACAATGCGGGTCTTTCATCAGAAACTTGCTGGAGCATGCCTAAAACTACTGAAGCCATTTTCGATGCTATAAAAGCTAAAGGTTTTTCTTCCGTTCGTATACCTGTTTCATGGAGTAATCATATAATTGATGATTGCTATACTATTGATCCTCAATGGATGACTCGTGTAAAAACAATTGTTGACTGGGCAATAAGCAAAAATCTTTATGTGATTCTCAATATACACCACGATAATGTTGCTCCAGGAACTTTAGCATACGCAAGAGGATATTGCCCAAATGAAGCAGACTTGGAAGAATCTCAAAGATTTCTTTATAACATATGGTGTCAAATTGCAACCGCATTTAATACTGGTTATGACGAACATTTAATTTTTGAAACTATTAATGAACCTCGTTTACCTGGTGATACACATGAATGGAACTGGAACTCTACTTGTGAAACTTGTAGAAAATCTATGAGTCTTATTAACAGATATAATAAATTGTGCCTTGATGCTATCCGTGATTCAGGTGGTAATAACACAAACCGTATTGTAATGTTCCCGGCCTACGTTGCTGCTCCTTATGCTGCAATCGACGGTAAGAATGCAGGCATTTTTACAATTCCAACTGATTCTGCTCAAAATAAACTTGCACTTTCTGTTCACATGTATACACCATATAACTTTGCGATGAATACAGATACAAACAACAATGCAACTTCTGAATGTACCGATGACATTAAAGCAGAACTCAGACAACACTTCGTAGATTTAAATTCAAACTTTATCTCACAGGGTATTCCTGTTGTAATCGGTGAAATGGGTGCAACAAACAAAGATAATGACAGCGCGCGAACAGAGTGGTTCACATATTATCTCGGACTCTGCAAGCAGTACAAAGTCGCAGCAGTTCTCTGGGACAACGGTTCTACAGATAATGAAAACGCAAGTGAACGCTTTGGATTTTTCAATCGTTCTAACTGCAGCTGGTACTTCCCGGATATGATAACAGCAGCAGTTAACGCAAGAAATTAATCTTCCACCAATAAAAAACAAACGGTAAAGTCAGACGGTGCACAATGCACTCAAAAGACTTTACCGTTTTTTATTTTTCGATTAACTGCTGGCGTTTATTTATTTTTCTGAATCGCCTTTTTTCTTTCCTTCAAGTTTTGAATCAATGAGCTTTCCAAGAATAGATTTTAAATCGATTCCTAATGTTTCACCAAGGCTTTCAGAAACCTGAGTTACATTTGTCATGATGTCTTTTGTAAGCTTTGATGATTCTCCGCCGTACATGTAAATCTTATCAACATTCTGATATGCTTTGCCCGAAGCTTCTGCAATTTTTGGAAGCTGTTCAAAGTAAACTTTAAGTGCATCAAGCTGCATCTGCTGTTTAGCTGCATCGCCGTACTGCTTGAGGGCTTCTGCTTTTTCGCGCATACCGTCTGCTTCTGCGCTGAGCTTTGCTTTAATGGCAGCTGCTTCTGCTTCTCCCTGTGCCTGAACTGCTTCTGCAATTGCCTTTTTACCTGCAGCTTCATTTTCCATTGCAACTTTTTCTGCTTCGGCTTTTTTCTGTCTCTGGAATGCTTCTGCCTCTGCCTGTCTCTGCATTTCAAACGCTTCTGCTTCTGCCTGTTTCTGGCGTGCATAAAGTTCAGCGTCAGCTTTCTGCTGTGCAGCATATTTTTCGGCTTCTGCAGTTTTCTTTACTTCTGCATCAAGAGCTTTTTCTTTAATCGAAACTCCCTTTTCCTGAATTTCAATCTGCTTTTCCTGTTTTGCAATGTTTGCTTCTGCAGCTTTAATTTCGAGAACCTTGCGCTGGTTTTCTGTTTCGATTCCCTTTGCAGCTTCTGCTTTAGCAGCTTCGGTATCTGCCTGTAACTGGAGCGAAGCCTTTTTAATTGCAAGTTCATTCTGCTTCTGTGCGATTTCAAGTTCAGCAGCAACACGAGCATCATTTGCATCTTTATCTGCCTGTGCCTGAGCAATCTTTACTTCTGCTTCTGCAGCTGCTTTTGCTTTTGCAGCATCTTTAGAAATTGCAACAGTATTTTCGATACCGAGGTTGTTGATTACACCATTGTCATCTTTAAAATTCTGAATATTGAATGTAGTAAGTTCAAGACCAAGATCAAAAAGATTTGGCTTAACGTTTTCTACAACTTTTTCAGAAAGAACTTTTTTATCACCCTGAATCAAATCCTTTAACTTAATCTGCGAAATAATTTCACGAATGTTACCTTCGAGAACAGGAGTAACAACCTGAGCAATATCACTTGTTGAATATCCGATAAACTTTGCAGCAGCACGCTTCATAGTTTCTGGATCCTGCGATACAGCAATGTTTGCAACAGCATCAACTTTAATGTTAATTGCATCCTGAGTCGGAATTGAATCTTTAGAAACAAAATCAACCTGAATGTTCTCAAGAGTCATGTAGTCAATGCGCTGTAAAAACGGAATAACAAAAATTGCCTTTCCTGTTACAGTTTTTGAACCAAAAGGTCCTACACGAATACCGATTCTGTTTTTTGGAACTTTCTTGTAAGAAATTAAAAAGAAGATAAAAAGAACAAGCGCAACTGCACCGATAAAAACTGGTGTCATATCAGTCTCCTGCAAAAAGTTTCCCCATGGCATCACGAAAACTTTTTTACTTATATAATTTAACTCTCTCGAATATAAGTATACAGCAAGAATGTTAAGAAGACAAATATATTTTATATTAAGGAAAAAGTTGGAATTTATTCAAATGACTAACCCCCCATCACAATCTTAACGAGCAACAACGCAAGCACAAAAATTATCAGAGGCTTTACAATCTTTGGATCACTTTTAAGCACAAGACCGGAGCCGATGTAGTTACCGAGCATGTTGCTTGCTGCAGCCGCAAGTCCCAGGGCAAACATAACCTGACCGTGAATAAGATACACAGTTAAAGCTGCTATATTGGTCGTAAAATTTATTACCTTTGTGTGGGCGTTTGCCTGGCGTATGTTCATCCTGGCAAAAACTGTAAATGCAATTATTAAAAATGTTCCGGTGCCGGGTCCGTAAAGGCCGTCGTACATTCCGATGATGAGTGCGGCACACATTACAATTAAAAAAGTTTTTGCAGTAACTTTAAATTCTATTTCTTCATTTGTCTTAAATATTTTTCTATTTAAAACACAGAAGGCTGCAACTGGTAAAACCACAAGCAAAAGTGATTTTAAAATTTCTTCTGTTACAAGTAACGAAAGTCTTGCACCGATTGCAGAACCTAAAAATCCAAATGCAACAGACGGAACAGCAATCTTTACAATTACAAGTTTTTCTTTTATATACCTGAAAGTAGAAAGTCCCGTTCCAAACGCAGAAGAAAATTTATTTGTTCCGATTGCAGTATGAATTGGAAGGCCCGCAAATAAATATGCAGGAAGAGAAATAAGTCCTCCGCCTCCCGCAATTGAATCAACAAAGCCTGCAAGAAAAAGCATAGGACACACAATTATAAAACTCATTGCCGTCATTTTTTTTATTCCGCAAATTTAAAAAATTAATTCACTAAATTCTTTTTTTGCAATCTCCCACGCTTCTATATCAAACAGAACGATGACACAGTCTAAATCTTCTGCTTCTTTTTTTATCACGCTTATTGCAACTTCGAGAGCTTCTTTTTTAGGATAGCCGTAAACTCCTGCGCTTATCAAAGGAAACGCCATCGATTTTAATTTATTTTCTTTAGCTGCTTTAATTGAATTTACATAACAGCTTTCCAAAAGTTTTCTGCTTTGCTCTTTCGACTGTTTATAATAAACCGGCCCCACTGTATGAATTACATGCTTTGCCTTTAAATCATATCCCTTTGTAATTTTTGCATCTCCGGTTTTGCAGCCGCCGAGTGTCATGCATTCTTCTAAAAGTCTTCTCCCTGCAGCCCTGTGAATCGCACCGTCTACTCCGCCGCCTCCGAGCAGTGAGCTGTTTGCCGCATTTACAATCGCATCAACTTCATATTTTGTTATGTCGCCTTTTTCAATTTTTAAACTCATTTTTTCTCCATGCTGAATTTACTGTTTTCAAACATTGCATCATAGTGCCGTCTGTACCGTCATAATCGCACTCAACAAAGAAGCCAAAGCCTGCGGAATTAAACGCGATTACTTAAGCCCGTGCTGGACTACAAACTATAAAGATTTCACGAAAATCTATTAAGTGCTTATCTTAAAATTCTTCCTGTTCCGTCAGAAGCAACAAGGTTTAAAACTTCCTGTTCAGAAACAAGATTAAAGTCGCCTTCGACAGAATGTTTAAGACAGCCTGCAGCACTTGCAAATTCAATTGCATCATGACTGTTCATTTTTTTCATCAAGGCAAAAATCAAGGCTGCTGCAAAGGCATCTCCAGAACCTACGCGTTCAACAACATGAATTGCATATTCCCTGCTGAACACTGCTTCTTTTCCATCGTATAAAAGTGCGCACCAGTTGTTAACATCTGCATTAATTGACTGACGCAGAGTAATTGCAACTTTTTTAAAATTGAATTTACTCAAAAGAAGTTCTGCAGTTTTTACAAAGGCTGCTTTATCGATAATACCTGCATCAACATTTGTTTTATGTGTTTTAATTCCAAATACATTTAAAGCATCTTCTTCGTTTGCAATACACACATCAACATATTGTGCAAGCTCACTCATTGTTTTTTTTGCCTGAGCTTTTGTCCAAAGCTTGCTTCTGTAATTTAAATCACACGAAACAGTGCAGCCTGCTTTTTTTGCTTCTTTACATGCAGTAAGTGCAAGGGCACAGACTTTTTTTCCGAGTGCTGGAGTTACTCCAGTTATATGAAACCATTTTGCACCAGAAAATATTTTTTTCCAGTCATAATCTGTTTCTACGCTTTCTGCAAATGCAGAATTTTTTCTGTCATAAATACACAGGCTTCCGCGCTGGGATGCACCTTTTTCCAGAAAATAAATTCCGAGTCTGTCACCGCCGCGTGCAATAAAATCTGTCTTTACACCAAAGCGTCTTATACTGTTAATTGCTGATTCACCAATCTGGTTTTGAGGAAGGCGGCTTACGTAATAAGAATCCATTCCAAACTGCGCAAGACTTACTGCGACATTTGCTTCTGCTCCGCCAAATTCTGCATTAAAGTTATTCACCTGAACAAAACGGTGATGTCCTTCTGGCATAAGCCGCAGCATAAGTTCTCCAAAAGTTACGACTTTATCCATCGTCTCCTCCTAAATGCCGCACAACCGGCAGTCTGCGCTGTCACGCTTTATTCTACTAAAAATAAAGTTCCTTTTTCTTCTGCAGATAAAAGCTTTCTGATAATGCTTTCTTTTTTTCCGTTAGCCAAAAGCATTTCTATTCCGTATTTTGTAATTTTTTCTGCCGCCTGAATTTTTGTTTCTACACCGCCGGTTCCAAAAGAGCTTGTTCCGCCGATTTTAATTTTCTTTCTTAATTCTTCGATAGAAGAAACTGTTTCAATAAATTCTGCGTTTTTGTTTGTCTTAGGATTGTCTGTAAAAATTCCGTCTTCATCACCAAACAGAATTAAAAGATCTGCACTCCACAAAATTGCAGTAAGGGCAGAAAGGTTGTCGTTATCACCGATTTTAATTTCGTCAAAGCTTACGCTGTCGTTTTCGTTAATGATAGGAATTACACCTTCATCTACAAGAGTAAACAGAGTATTTCGTATGTTAAGTGAACGGTGTTCATTTTCAAAATCATCTTTTGTTAAAAGAAGCTGTCCGATGTGAAGCTCCTGTTTTTGAAAAGCCTTTCTCCACTGATGCATAAGCTCTACCTGTCCAATTGAACAGAGAGCCTGTCTGTAATGAACATCTTTTTTTCTTGCCCATTCTTTAAGTGTAGAAACTCCAGCAACCTGAGCTCCAGAAGAAACTATGATTACCTGCTTTCCCATTTTAATAAGTTCAGAACACTGTTCAGCAAAGCTTGCCATAAATTCTGTATTCTGTGTTCCGTCAGGTTTAGAAAGTGTATTGCTTCCGATTTTTATAACAATTTTGCGGGCGTTTTTTAAACTTTCACTTATTGTACTCATCTTATCTGTCCATCCCCGTCAATGAGGTATTTAGTTGTTGTCAAGGCTTTAATTCCCATAGGTCCTCGAACATGAAGCTTCTGTGTGCTTATTCCAAGTTCTGCGCCAAAACCAAATTCGCCGCCGTCTGTAAATCTTGTTGAACAGTTTACATAAACGCAGCTTGCATCTACCATCGCCTGGAAAAGTCTTGCGTTTTCGCGGCTTTCTGTAATTATGCTTTCTGAATGTTTTGTGTTATGAGAATTTATATATTCAATTGCTTCGTTAATATCGCTTACAACTTTTACGCAGCATTCGTAATCAAGATATTCGTTTCCGTAATCTTCTTCTGTTGCTTCAAAAAGAAATCCCTGAGCAGATTTTGTTCCGCTTAAAATTTCAAACGCTTTTTTATCTGCATGCATTTTAACGCGGCCTGCAAATTTATCTGCCATCATCGGTAAAAATTTTTCTGCAACTTTTTCGTGAACAAGAACACACTCGATTGCATTACATACACTCGGTCTCTGAATCTTTGCATTTTCTGCAATAAGAGCAGCGTTGTCCAATTTTGCAGACTCATCAACAAAAAGATGACACACACCGCTTCCTGTTTCGATTACCGGAACCTTTGCATTTCTTACAACTGTTTCGATTAACTTTTTTCCACCGCGCGGAAGCACTACATCAATTTTTCCAACTGCATTTAAAATTTCATCAACATCGCTGTGGTCGCCTTCTTTTACTTCCACAAGTTCAATTGCATCAGAAGTCGCGCCGATATCTTTATTTTCATCGAGAGCTTTTTTTATTACTTCTACAATTTTTTTATTTGAGTTGAACGAATTAGAAGAGCCTCTCAATAATATTGCATTGCCGCTTTTATATGCCAGAGAAAAAGCATCGATTGTTACATTAGGACGGTTTTCATAAATGATTGCAACAACTCCCATCGGAACACGAACCTGTCTTATGTTCATTCCATTTGGAGTTTTCCAGCCTGCAGTTTCTTCTCCAACAGGATCTGTCTGACTTACAACAAGCTTAATGCTTTCGATAATTCCATCGATTCGTTTATCGTTAAGCATTAAACGGTCAATTATAGATTCAGACTTGCCGGCCTTTCTTGTTATTTCTATATCTTTTTGATTTGCTTCTATTATTTCTTTGCGGTTTTTATCAAGAGCATCTGCAACAGCAAGGAGCACTTTATTTTTTTTATCTGAATTTTGAACGGCAAGTTTTTCCCCTGCTTTTCTAAGTGACTTATAAATCTTTTCAAAATCCATTTTTATTCCTACTGTTGTTTTTTTCTTTACTAATAATTAGCCAGGAAGTACATTCCAAGAAGCATAATTACTCTCGCTTTTTCTACTTCACATTTAAGCTCTTCCGGCAATTTTTTAACGTACAACCAGAATACTCCAAACTCCGGATCAATACGAAGTGCATATTCCAAAAAGTCTTCACTCTTTGTCTGAGTTCCAAACATAAGATAAACAACGTCGCCGATTATTTTTAATAATTCAGCATAAGCATTTGTCCATTTTCCTTTTGAAATTGCCTTACAGTATTCTGCAAGCTGATAAAGAACCTGTTCCTTTAAATCGGCATCAGATTCTTCCACCCATGTCTTTTGAATCAAAAGCGACAGATTTTTCTGGAAGCTCGAAATAAGCTTTTCTTCAAAATCAGCTGCTTCTTTTTCAAATAATCCTGTTGACGAACCGAAACCTTTAGCTATAACGTCAGCAGACTTGTTTATCTGCTTGATATTATCAGATTCGAGAAGTGTAGAAATAGCCCCAGTTACGTTTTTATCAACAAACTGATTAATTAATTTAGATGAATCATTCCCCATAGTCTTATAATAATTTTTAAAAAGAGTTTATTCAAGACCTTTAGTTATCGCCGAAATGGTGGTATAATTAAGTATAATTTTCTTATTCAAGGAGTATAAGAATGGAAAAATTTTTTCATCTTAAAGAAAGAGGAACTACAGTAAGCCGCGAAATCATTGCCGGTATTACAACATTCCTCGCAATGGCTTACATTCTGGCTGTAAACCCGGGAATCCTTTCTGCTGCCGGAATGGAATGGGGACCATTATTTACTGCAACAGCTATTTCTGCTGCAATCGCAACTCTTGTTATGGCATTTGTTGCAAATCTCCCGGTTGCTCTCGCACCTGGACTTGGTCTTAATGCGTTCTTCACTTTCTCTGTTGTTCTTGGAATGGGCTGTACATGGCAGTTTGCATTGACAGCTGTATTGCTTGAAGGTATTTTATTCATCATCCTTTCTATCTGCGGAATCCGCGAAGCAATCATCAAATCAATTCCAGAAGGACTTAAAAAAGCTGTTGCTGTCGGAATCGGATTGTTCATCGCAATCATCGGACTTGCAAACGCAGGTGTTGTTTCTACAGAAACAGGAACATTAATTGGTTTCGTAAACTTTAACATGCAGAACAGTGCTGCAGTAGTAGCAGTAATCGGTCTTATCATTACTGTTGTTCTTTATACTCTTAAAGTTCCAGGAAGTGTTTTACTCGGAATCATCATTACAACAATCATTGGTATTCCATTTGGTGTAACAACAATTCCAGAAAATTTTAAACCATTCTCTGCTCCAGCAATGCCATATCTTTTCAAATTTGATTTTACTCAGGTATTAACAGGAAAATTCTTTGTAGTATTCTTTACATTCCTCTTTACAGATCTCTTTGATACAATCGGTACTCTCCTTGGAGTTGCTGAACAGGGAAATCTTAAAGACAAAGATGGAAACGTTCTTAACGCAAAGGGTGCTCTTTTAGCAGATGCTGTAGGAACAGTTGCAGGTGCTTGTCTTGGAACATCAACAGTAACTTCTTTCGTAGAAAGTTCTTCTGGTGTTGCAGCTGGTGGACGCACAGGTCTTACATCTGTTGTAACTGCAATCCTCTTTATCCTTTCTCTCTTCCTTAGCCCATTGTTCTTCCTTATCCCGGCTGCTGCTACAGCTCCAGCTTTAATCTTCGTTGGCTATCTCATGATGAAGTCAGTAACAGGAATTAACTTCGAAGATCCTACAGAAGGAATCCCTGCATTCATTACAATCATTGTAATGCCATTTGCATATTCAATTTCTAAAGGTATCTCTTACGGTATCATCACTTACGTTATCGCAAAATGTGCTGGAAAGAAAATTAAAGACATCCCGGTTGTTACATGGGTTCTTGCAGTTATCTTCCTTGCAAACATCATTTTCGAAGCTGTAAAGTAAATTATACTTAAGATAATTTCTAAAAAACCGCGGCCTTATTTTCAAGACTGCGGTTTTTTTATACAATAATCAATATGGAAGAAATATCGCAGATAAAAAGATTTGCTAAAACTCACTCAGTTCCTATCATGAAAGATGAAGGCATCGACTTTATCTGTAATTACATTGTCGAGCACGATGTAAAAACCATTCTCGAAATCGGAACAGGCATCGGTTATTCTTCCATCCGCTTTGCAAAAACTAAAGAAGATGTTTTTGTTTCTACAATTGAATTTGACATAGAACGCTATCATGAAGCAGTTAAGAACGTTGCAGACAATGACCTCATGGATAGAATTTTAGTTTATCTGGGGGACGCCGTAACCTTTAACTTTGATAGAAAATTTGATTTAATTTTTATTGACGGACCTAAAGCTCAGTACAGAAAATTCTTTGAGCATTTTCAAAATAACTTAAGCGAAAACGGAGTCTTTATAAGCGACAATCTTTCGTTCCACGGAATGGTAGACGACTTAAGCCTTACACATAATTACAGTACAATAAAGCTTGTTAAAAAAATCAGAAAGTATATAGACTTTTTAAAAACAAACACCGAGTTCGAAACAGAATTTCTTACACTCGGCGACGGAATTGCAATCTCTAGAAAAAAATAAACTCCGGTTTATTGTCCCGGAGTTCAAATTGTTTTTTATACGTATCGTTCAACAAAATCTTTTTCAAGTTTATCCTGCATTTTAAATTTTGTAATAATAAATTTAAAGCATATTTTTTGAAGTACAAAGCTTATTAAAATTGCAACAATTACGGAACTCCACATTATTATATTTGTAAGATTTTCTTTTACTCCAGCATAACCTGATCTGTTTACAACATACCATGTTCCAAGCATTAAAGCGATTGCAATTCCAAATGTAACTGCAAGATTCAATAAAGCTCCAGTAAACATAAAAATAAAAGTATTTATTCTTTTTTTTGAAGGTGTAATTTCACCTTTTTTTGGTGGTTCTATGTTTTTTAATTTCTCTTCATCCATTATTTTTTTCCTTCTTTTGATTCTTTTATAAGCATTTTTATTAGTGAAATTACAAAAATAATTCCAAAAACTACAATCATTGCATCGGCAAAATTAAATGTCGGCCATCGGTCCCATCTTAAAAATTCAAACCATGCATTTTCCCAGCCAAACCATTTAACACTGATAAAATCAACAACACCGTATTCACGGAAAATTCTATCAATAATGTTTCCAATTCCACCACCAACAACTGCACTTATACACCATCTTTGAAGCTTTGAAAGATCGTTGCTTTTCAAACACCAGTAAATTATGTAGCACATTACTATAAGAGGAAGTCCCGAAAATATAATTACACGTATTACCCTAGGCCATGTATACCCAATACTGAATGCAACTCCAAGATTTCTTACATGAATAATTTCGATAAACCCATCGAAAAAAGATTTATACACATTATATCCCGTTCCATTTGCATAAATATAAAACGGAATGTTTTTAGCTACCCAGATTTTTGTAATCTGATCGATGATGATAATCACAAGTCCAAGAATAAACGGCAGCATTTTTTCTCTTGTGATTGTAATTTTCTGTGTGCCTTTCATTTTAGATACCAAGTTCTTCTCCAACTATAATCACTTTTATTCTGCCTGCAGGTTTTGAAAGTCTTGTCATAACCAATTGAGAACAGATACAGTCCTGATTTATACAGTTTCCGCATTCACCTGTTTTACAACATGGCGTAGAAAGATCAAAACGTTGGGCATTTATGGGTGCAGTATAATGTCTTACTTTTTTATATGCATCTTCCATATCATAAACAATTTTATTAATTCCTGCTACAATTAAAACATTTTTTGGACCATAACAAAGAGCAGCTACTCTGTTTGCAGCGCCATCAATATTAAAAAGTTCACCACTTTCTGTAATTGCATTTGAGCTCATTAAAAAAGTTCCACATGTCAAAGCAGCTCTTTGCATCTCCTCTTTTTCTTCCGGAGTTTTTGCAGTATATCTGTCAATTACAGAATAACCCTGTTTTTTTAACTCCTCTTTAATTCCGAGCTCCTCATAAGTCATAGTTCCGCCCCATGAAACTGTATGCTCTTTCGGAATCAATTTTAAAACCAAAGGAAGAACTTCTTCTTTTGTGCTTACATAATGTGCATCAAAATATCTTTTTTTTAATGCCTCTACAACCTGTTTTCCAAGCTTTTCGCTTCTTGTCTTTTTCGGGTCCATCTTTATCTCCTGTGCATCATTATTATAATGGAACTTTTTAAGAATTCATACAACTATTTTTAATAAAAAATGTACTTATTGCAGCAACCAGAAGTCCAACACTCACTGTAAAACCAAACATAAATACAGGTGCAAATGAACTTAATGCAAGAAGCCCAAAAGACAAAAAACTTGTCACAACAGAAAGCACAACCGCAAGAAAATTTTCTGCAGAAATATTTTCAACTGAATAAATTATGTAATCTATGCTCAATCCAAATACTAAAACAATTCCTGTTACGCTAAAAAATCCAAGCGGAATTTTACAAAATCCCATTGCCGCAATACAGGCGCCTGCAGTTATTAAAGGAATACTCATTATTTTTAATGTATCCTTTATTTTATAGAAGAATTTTAAAATTACAGTCATTATAACGAATGCTGCACAAAGAAGAATTAGAATAACTTTAGTAAGTTTATTAAGTTCATTTCCAATTTCTACTGTTTTATCAACATAGTAAAAACTATCATCGATTTCTGAAATTTCTTTAAGCATTGCCTTGTCATTAAAATGGAGGGGCATTACACATGTATAAAAACTTTCTCCTGTTTTACCGAGCCAGAAATTTCCTGCCGCTTTTTTTATAAAATCCGGTATATCGCCGTCTGTCTTACTGTTTTCATTATCCGTAATAACATTCCATCCGTCTATTACAACATAATCTTCTTTTGCTGCCCTGTATTTTTCTAAAAGATGCTCACCTTTCTGTTCGGCTGCAATTCCTTCATATGAAATAAGCTCATACTGTTCTTTTGCGTATGGCATTATTTTTTCTATAGACTCGTAAGATTTTTTTTGTTTTTTCACTGAAGGAATGTATTTACTCACACAATTATATCTGGCATTAATTTGATCAAGTTTTTTACACAGTCTTTCTTCTTTTTCAAGAACATCTTCTGCATCTGTTCCCTTTACAATAAAATAGCTTCCGTTGCTTCCTGAATTGAGAACTTTATTTACTTCCTGTTCATTTTCTAAAAGTTCTCCCTTCATCGAGTACATTGTCTTTAAATTATTATCTATTCTGATATTATTTCTAAATACAAAAAGTAAAACTACGATTAATAAAATAATTCCTGAAAGAATCTTTATCTTTAACTTTTCATTAAATTTGTATGAAAAGTTCTCAAGAATTTTTATCATTTTAATTTCTTTTTTCTCTTTAGGAATTTTCATAAAAGGATAAAATCCTATTACAGAAAGATATGAGCTTAAAATTCCTGCAGCACAGAATACAGAAATCTGTTTTAAAAGTGTAAATGGTGTAAACAAAAGAAGAATATAACTTATCAATGTAGAAACAAGAGAAAGTGTTAAACCTTTTAAAAGATGTTTTCTTATTTCTTCACCATTTGTAAAACCGTTATCCGCTTTCCATCTGACAAAATAGTGAATGCTGTAATCAAGACACGTTCCGATAAGAGTCGTACCAAATACAAATGTCAGTATGTGAATCTCTTTAAATACAACAAGAACCGTACAAAAAGCACAAAGCGATGAAATACAAATTGCCCCGACAGAAAAAACGACCGGTACAACATTTCTAAAAATATAAATACACAGTAAAACAATCATCACAATTGAAACAGTCGCAATTATACTTATCTCTTTTTGTGCCGAAGAAGAACTTTCATAACTGTGGAATGGCACACCTGAAACAAGAATTTCTGTTTCACCATTATCTTTTTTAATTTCTTCATTTAACTGAGTAATGCAGTCTTTAATTATTTTTACACCGCTTTTTTTATTTGTAATTGCAACGCTTTCTGGTTTTAATGAACCGCGAATCATTACATATTCCTTATCATCAAACCTTGCACTCAAAACTCCGCCTAAAACCTGCATCGATGTTCCTGTGCTTATCATTTTTGAAAGAGTGTTTTGCATTGCAATTTCAGAAAGGACAAAAGGATCTTCTATTACATTTACAGAAGATGTTGTCCCTATAAAAAGCTGTGCCTGAGACTCTGCTACAAACTGTTCAACACCATCGTTTGTAGAAAGAAGTTCAACTTCTTCTTCTCCAAGTAAATGATATCTATGTCTGTAATAAAATGAAGCTATTTCTTCATATATATTGTCATCAACAAATAAATCTACACTTTCAAAACAATCTTTGTTTTTATCTTCATTTAAGAGAACATAAAGTCTTACAGCCTTTTCTTTTGCAGCAGAAAATTCTGTATCTTTAACAAGAATTACAAACATTCTTCCTGTTCTGGAACTTAAAATGCTTTCTGCATCTTTTATTTCTTTTGTACTTGAAGAATCAGGAAGTATATCAAAAAGGCCTGTATTTATTTTAAATTTAGTTCCGCCTAAAAGAAGTATTAAAAAAGCTGCAATACTGACAAAATGAATTAACGCCCAGCTTAAAAAAAATTTATTCTTTAAAATATTTCTGCTCATCACCAGTTAAACTATCAGTTTCCCTCTGGTTTTTCAAGATGTATGAAGAAACGTTGCAGGCTGCATCCGTTATTGTAAGTTCTGAAATATAACATGCTTTAAAGTCTTTATCGTTCTGAGACATATCCTCAAAACAAATTATAAGTTGAATTTTTTTTATATAAGACGAGACAGCAGAATCTTTTTTAGGAGTTAACACTACGTCGTATTCTGTTTTACCATTATATACACTGTTCAATATATAACCACATTCTATTTCAAAATTCTTTTCTATTTCGTCATAATCACCAGAAAATAAAGATGCCGTAATTTTTGCAATGCTTAAAAAAGTCGGATTATCTTTTCCATCGATGACCTTTTTTTTGCCGCGCACATACTGTGTAATTTTTGTATCTGTCATTATCTGAATTACTTCAACAGGCTTTTTTGTAAACCATATTATGCCGTCATCTACACTTAATGTAAAAGTTCCCTCTGAATTTCGTTTTGTATCTTTCTTTTTTTCATTATATTGGACAAGCTCAAAGTCTCCGCGAACCATTTTTGATTTCGCATTCTCCCGGCAGAACTGCTTAAACTCATCAGATTGTGCAAAAAGTCCTGCACATAAAAATAATCCCGTAATAAATGCAGCAATTTTTTTCATATTACACCGTCCAGAAATCATAAAAATTATACCACTGAAAAGGATGCTCCAGACAGCATTTTTCCAGTTCATTTATAAATTCTAAACAAAGCTGCTTCATATTTGTTTCACGTTCACTTCGAGAACAATCTGTATTTACCGTACTTTTTTTTACAGAAACATTATATTTTCTGTTAAATGAAACATCTTTTTCTCTGGTTCCCATCAAAAAATAAACCGGAGCACGCAAAAGCATTGCTATCAGATAAACCCCATACGACCATCTTGCTTTTTTTCCAAGAAAGTCAAATATAAAATATCTTGAATCCGCTTTCTTAGAAATTCTGTCTCCTGCAGAAACAACCATTCCACCCTTTTCAATTGTAGTCTGCATTTTTTCAATTGATGCAGGAGTAATATTGTTAACATCGATTATATTTTCTTTAAATCCGGGATTTATTTTTTCTATCGTATTTGTAAAATTACTTGTTGAACTTAAATCCATCAAAACCGCAACCGGAACTTCTCTCTTTAAAAAAATCTGATTTTTATTTGCAAGATTTCTTAACACTTCAGAATTTCCAAGATGAGAAACCAAAACAAAAGCACCTTTGCCTTCATTAAGCTGATCAATAAGTTTTGTTATGTCATCATCATTAATCTTTACTTTAATTCTTGATTTTGTTCTTACCCAGCATTCAAGTTTTTCTACAAAAGTAATTGCAAAACTTTCTATCTGCTTATATACATTAGGAATTTTTTCTTTAATACATTTTTCTTTGATTTTTTTTGTATATTCGATTAATTGATTTTGAAATCTCAAACATTCTTTTCTTGCACGTTTACTGAAAATAAAGAAGAAAAAACCAATTATTGCGATTAACCCGTTGTTTATAAATCCAGGAAAAACTCTTATACAGAAAAGAGTAAGATAAATCGGAAAACTTGTTTTAATAACTTCTTTTTCCGTTGCCCATTGAGCCAGATTATTCTGATTATTGTTTGTCTTTTGCGGTTTGCGATTCAATTGCTGCTCTCTTTTTTCTTTTTAAAAGAATCGGATATCGTAACCACATTCCAACTGTCATTCTTGCAAACATAAAAGAGATTCTGATGTTATCACGAACCATTCTGAAATTTGATTTTCCACCAACAGGATAAGAAACATTTACAGGAAGATATATTACCGGAACACCTTTCCAAATCATGCGGACAAGAATTTCTGCATCAAAACCCATGTGACTGTCGATATAAGAAAATTTTAAAATTTTATAAAAAGGTTCAACCGGATAAATTCTATAACCACACAACGCATCCTTTATATAATCTTCTGTCTGTGTAACAAATGCTGCATAATTATTGCTTATCTGTCTTCCACTTTTTCTTTTTTCAGGAATTGTTTCATCAAACTCCGGACAACCGCAAATTAAAGCATCCGGATTTTCATTTGATTTTTCTAAAAACAAATCACATCTTTCTGTATCATGCTGCCCGTCTGCATCAATCTGGAACAAATGAGTTATTCCACGTTTGTGTGCCTCTTTTACAGCCTTACAAACTGAATATCCTTTTCCTCTGTTGAATTTATTTCTTATTAAAATAATTTCCGGATGCTCCTGACACACAAGATTGATGAACATCTTGTCCTGACCTCTGTTTCCGTCATCAATTACAATAATCGGAAGGTTAAAATCTAAAAGTGATCCAACCACATTCTGAAGAGTACTACCATGATTATAAACCGGAATTACAAAAGCCTGTTTCATTTCTATCCTGTCTATCTGCTTATTACAAAACTTCCACCAGAATAACTTTTCTCGCCGTCAGCAGATGTTAATTTATATGTTACACTGTTTTTTTCCGCACTATATTTTAAACTCATTCTAACCCAAACATTTGGTTTTACAGGACATGTAAATTTTAATCTTTTTGCAGACTGAATGAATCTCGTTGTCCCGAAATACTTCTGTGAAAAATAAGAGGCCATGTCTATCTGAGCAACAGCTGGAACCAGATGAATTTCCGGAAAATGTCCGTTAAAAAAATCACATTCTTCGCCAATATAATATTCAAGTTCAACTTCGTTTTCTGTCTTAACTACTGCTTTTTCCTCTGCAATATTGTGTAATGCCAAATAATCCATCTATATTTCCTGTTAGTCTGACTTAATGTTATTTTATATTATCACCATCTTCATTTTTGGTAAATAATGCCTGTATTTCAAGCTTCTTTTTCTTGCCCTGTAAGTCCATAGGAAGCTCATTTAAAAAGCGCCATTTTTTAGGAATTACTACATTTTCAAAATAATTAAGAAGAAAATCATGAAAATACATGTTTATGTCAAACTTTTTCCAGCCTTCAAACTTTTTCTGGCCGTCTTCGTTAAACACAATTGCTGCCGCAAGATACTGCCTTCTGTCGCTCATCGCAACTACGCATACGTCTTTAACAAGCTTTGTAAGAAGAATTCTGTTTTCTACTTCTGTAAGTGAAACGCGTTTTTCTTCTATTTTTACAATTGAATCTTTTCTGCCCTTTAAAATAAATCTTCCGTCGTCCAGAATTTCGACAAGGTCAGCTGTCTGGAATCCTTTCGGATCTTTAATATAAGGCGATTTTATATTAAGACATCCGTCTGCATCCTGGGTAATCGTCGCGTTGTCAAACGGAGTCCATTCAAGACCGTTCTTTGACTGTCTGTATGCAATTCCGCTGGTTTCTGTACTGCCATAAACTTCTACCGGCCAGAAACCAAAAATCCTGTCGGTCTTTTCTGCAACTTCCGGCAGTAAAACCCCGCCACTTGTAAATATAAAAGGTTCCTTTAAAGGCAGCCTGTCTTCTGACTCGACAGTACGTTTTAAAAATGCAGGAACAGCGATTATCATGTATTTTTCATCATCAAGCTTTTCAAATTCTGTCGGAAATTCGATTCTCGTTCTTCTAAACGGAACTCCGGCGGCAAAAGGTAAGGCTATAGTAAATAAAAATCCGTAGATGTGATGCTGACTTACTGTAGCGGCATTTTTTCTTTTAGTAAATTCATCTCCCCATTTAGAAAAAACAAATTCATTATCAAGCTCAAATTCTGTCATACGCTGTAAAACATCTTTCGGTTTTCCGGTACTGCCAGATGTAAACATGTGAATTTTAGTTTCGTCTGCAATAATTTCCGGAGTCGTTTTTATTTCTTCTTCTGACGGAACAGGCGCATTTTCGATTATCTGTGGAACAAAAAAAGAATCCTTCTGGTTTTCTACATCGGTTAAAAACCCGTCGCCGTCTTCACGCATTTCCTTTATAAACTCTTCTGTAATATTTGCAGTTAATGCAACTTCTTTTTTACACTGAAGCAGTGCAATAAAACAGCACAAAAAGTAATAATAATCATTAACGTGAAGAATGAATTTTTCTGCATTCTGTTTTAAAAGAAAATTTCTCATCTTTGCAGAATCAGTTAAAAAATCTTTCCATGTTTTATATTTTTTATCTATCCATTTGTTTTCATAGCAGATTACAAAATCGTCTTTTCTAGATTCAGCTTTAAATTTTGAAATAGGAAAATACTGAGGCATTTTTTTATTAACTCCCATCCTTATTATAAATTCAACTGCAAAAATAGTTCCCATGATTGCATAAGAAATTCCACAGTTGTAAACAGTCCATATTTTTTCATCACAGAAAAAAACTGTAAGGGCTGCAGCAAACGTATTAAAAATAAAAAATGTGCACCATACATAAGTTACTTTAAGACAGTAGTGCTCAATACGTTTTTCGTTTACAGAACCTTTGATAGATTTATCCTGCAGCGCAGCAAATCTAAAAATCATATTCGGTTTTGTAAATAATGTTGAACCAAAAATAAATAAAAGCATTATGCTTATTACTATTGGGTACAATTTTAAAAAAAGCGAACTATTTGTAATATAACAGATTATTCCAACCGCAAGCAAAAATATTGAAGAAACAAGTGGCCGTGCATTAAAAGAAAATTTTTCTTTTGAAGAAGCACTTGTAGAAGATACAAAATATACAAGTGCAAGAAAAACGATACATAGCGATACAATCCTGACTGGAAGTTTATATACAACTAAAAGCGTAAAAACCAGTACAGGATATAATACCGATATGATCGTAACGAATACCTTTAAAAAGGTTTTCATTCTTTTTAATTATTTTGCAAGTGGTGCAAGAATGTCTACAACATTCTGAATTGTTTTTGCACTTTTGAACATTTCTGGATCAATGTTTCCGTTGATGTAAGGTTTCATCTTTACAACAAGGTCAACGGCATCGATTGAATCGAGATCCAAATCTTCAAAAAGTTTTGAATCAAGAGAAACGCTTGCCTTTTCTACTTCAAACTCGCTTTCAAGTACATCCTGAATTTTTGCAAAGATTTCTTCTTTTGTCATCTTTATCTCCTTATTTTTTTTATGCTTTACCTGCAGAAATAAATTCTGCAAGTGCATTAACTGAAGCAAAGTGCTTTTTACTGTCTTCACTTTCTGCAGACAGCTTAACACCGAATTTTTTCTTTATGGCAACACCAAGTTCCAGAGCATCAATGGAATCAAGACCGAGCCCAGTTCCAAAAATCGGCTCATCATCTTTAATATCCTCCGGTTTTACATCTTCAAGCTCTAGGGAATTGATGATTAATTCTTTAATTTCCTGTTTAAGTCCATCCATCGTCAGCTGAATTCTCCCATAAAAATAAATGCACTAACTTTATTAGTGCATTTTTAAAAATTATACAACAAGAAAAACAATAATTCAAGTTATGAACATACTTTCCGTCTTTCGATTGCGATTATTATTTTATTGTGGTAAAGTTTCTGTTATGAGAAAAAATTCAGCTTTTGATATGGAAAAATTTTCCAGAGATGACATGCACGCAATTGATGCAAAATTTGAGGCTCAAAAAATAGCATTTGCACCCCTTGCTTTTCAAGCTGTAAGGGCACTTCTAGAAACAGGAATCATGCGCATTATTGACGAAAGTGGAGAAAAAGGAATTTCTGCACTGGACATTTCAAAAAAATCAGGAATTTCTGAATATGGAGTCAATGTTTTAACCGAAATGGCAGTCGGAATGCATGTTCTTCTTTTAAAAACTGTAGATGGCATCGAATATCTTTCTCTCAGTAAAACAGGCTGGTTTTTACTTGAAGATAACCTTACAAAGGCAAATTTTAATTTTACAAATGATATATGTTACAAAGGTGCATTTGACCTTTTAGATTCAGTCAAAACAGGAAAACCTCAGGGCCTTAAAGTTTTTGGCAGCCAGTGGACAACGGTTTACGAGGCTCTTTCTTCCCTGCCTGACCGTGAAAAAAAGAGCTGGTTTGATTTTGATCACTTTTACAGTGATATAGCATTCCCGGAAGCACTTCCAATTGTATATAAAAATAAACCTGAAAAACTTTTAGACATAGGCGGAAATACGGCAAAATGGGCTGTCGCAAGCTGCCGTTTTGACCCGGATGTACATGTTACAATCGTAGACCTGCCCGGTCAGACTGCAGTTGCAGAAAAAAATGCCAGAGAAGCAGGATTTGAAAACAGAATTTCAACTTACAGCGGAAACATTCTTGCCGAAACGACAGTTTTACCCCCGGAACCGGATGCTGTATGGATGAGTCAGTTCCTTGACTGTTTTTCACTTCATCAGATAACAAAAATTCTTACAAAAGTTCATCTGGCAGCAAAAGCCGATACAGATGTATATGTTCTTGAACCGCTCTGGGACAAGCAGAAATTTGAAGCCGAAAGTTATTCTTTACAGGCAACCTCACTTTATTTTACATGCATTGCAAATGGAAACAGCAAAATGTACCGTTATGGAGAATTAGTAGATGCAATTGAGCAGGCTGGTTTTGAACTTAAAACAGCCCATCACAATCTCGGTTCAAACTGTTATTCCCTTCTGGTTTTCAGGAAAAAATAATTTTACATCCTGATTTTATCGGTAAAACAATATAGAGTTAAAAAATGGAACAGAAAAGCTTTTTTATTTCAGAACCGTCTCTCGTAGCCCCAGGTCTTGAAAGCCTCGATGACTGGAAGCTATTTGCTCAAAATGAAAAACAGATTCTTCTCGAAAAAACTTCGCCATCATTAAGTTATACCGATCCACTTTTTCGCAGACGCTTAAGCCAGATTTCTAAAATGACTGTAGAATCCGTTCATAACTTAATAGAAAAAACAAATATTTCTTTAGATAAAAAACTTGTTTTTGCATCATTCCGCGGAGAAATTGAACGTGAGTTTAAGCTGAATAAATCCATAATCGAAGATCAGATGATTTTACCGGCCGGCTTTTCACTGTCTGTGTTCAATACACCGGCAGCCCTTGCCACAATTGCCTGTAAACTAAAAGCAGGTTATACAACAGTTTTCCCTTCTGATGAAAACTTTTCTGACGCCCTGCTCTGTGGAGCAAGCCCTGTTCTCTCGGGAAAAGAAGAAAGCATTATTTTTGTTTATTCTGATGAGCTTATTCCGGAAGAATATAAAAACTTTGCTCCAGAAGGAAGATTTCCACTGTCTTTTGCTTTTATCATTTCTTCAAAACCTTTAGACAATTCGTTTTATGCAGAATATCAGATTTCGTCCATCGAAAAAAATGTTTATAAATTTATCCAATTTCATCTTAAAAAGTGTTATAATAAATTATAGGAAATAGTTATGAGTAAAAAAATTGATCCAAAATATGCCGCTGATGATTTACCAAAAGTAAAAAATCCTTTCTCTTACATTTACAGAACAATCGCAAAAATTTTCTGTTATATTTTCTTCGGAATAGGAACTTTACTTATCTGTATTTTTGTTTTTCCATTCCTTCACATTATATGGCCTAAAAAAGAGACTTTCAGAAAGAACGGCCATTATTTTATTTCATGTGTACTTGGTTTTGTATGCAACGTAATGAGTTTTTTAAGGGTCTCGACTTATGAGGTAAGTGATCTTAAAGCTTTGAGAAATCTTCATTCATGCATCATCGTTGCAAATCATCCGTCTCTTCTTGATGTAATTTATACTTTTGCACTCGTTAGAAATGCTGACTGCATTATCCGTGCCGGATTAAGAAACTCTCCGGTTGCGGGAATTGTACGACCTCTTTATATTGCAAACGATAACGACTTTGATGTAATGGTTGCCTCATGTCAGAAGAGTCTCGAAGCCGGTGACAACCTTATTATTTTCCCAGAAGGAACGAGAACCCCGCGCCACGGAATTAATCCTTACAAAAAAGGTGCTGCAAGAATTGCATTAAGAACAGGCTGCAATATTCAGCCATTACATATTGGCGGTGGAGACAAATATGGTCTTGGAAAAAAAGATCCTTGGTACAAAGTCCATCCTACACACAGATATCATTATAAATTTACAGTTCTTCCTCAGATAACGATGGATAAATACAAAAATCTGGAGCCGGCAATTGCGGCTAAACATCTTTCTGATGATATGAGAGCTGTTATTGAGTCAATTAACGATTAAAGAATTAATTAAAGATTAATACGCGCTTTGTTTCTTTTATGATATCTTCCGGAACAAGTGGTTTTGTAATATAACCATTCATTCCGCATTCAACAGATTTTTTTACATCTTCATCAAATACATTTGCTGTCATTGCAATTACCGGAACAGAAGCTTTTTGAGTATCACCGATAGCCCTGATCTGTCTCGTAGCTTCATATCCGTCTATTCCAGGCATCATGATATCCATGTACACTAAATCGTAATATCCGTCTTTATTATTAAGAACTTTTTCATATGCCTCTTTACCGTTAGTTGCTTTTTCAACTTCAAAGCCTAAATCAGAAAGAAGTCTTGCTGCTATTTCAATATTAAGTTCATTATCTTCTACAACAAGAACTCGTTTTCCATCAAAAGAAATTGTATCAAGATTTGCAAGAGCTTCATTTTCACCATTATCGAAAATAATTGCGTTAAACTTTATTGTAAATTCTGTTCCAACATTTACCCTGCTTTTAACATCAATCGTTCCGCCAAGACATTCAACACATTTTTTTGTAATTGTAAGTCCAAGTCCAGAGCCCATTACATTACTCTTTGTCGTATTGTTTTCTCTTTCAAACGGAAGGAAAATTTTGTCAATAAAATTCTCTGAAATTCCTTTTCCTTCATCCTCGATTTTAATTACAAAGTCAGAAGTGTTTATATCTTTTTCATGTTCTTCTATCGTAATGTAAATTCTTCCGCCGCTTTCTTTAGAATATTTCACAGCATTAGAAATAAGATTCATTAAAATTTTTCTTATCTTGATAAGATCACTTTCTATCCACGGATGTTTTACATTAGAAACATCTGTAATTATATCTATGTTTTTACTTTTAATTTGATATTCAAGAATAGAAACAATATCCTGATAAATTTTTAAAATATTTACTTTTGAAAGTTCAAGCTCAAGCTGACCTGAATCAATCTGCGACATATCTAGAACATCATTTATAAGACTTAAAAGATATTCACCGGAAGTCAAAATTTTCGAAAGATAATCGTTGAGATTTTCTTTGTTATTGATATCCTTTTTTGCAAGAGTCGAAAAACCGAGAATCGCATTCATCGGAGTTCTGATATCATGCGACATATTGTTTAAGAACTCGCCTTTTGCTTTTGAAACCTTTCCGGCTTTTTCAAGAAGTTCCTTAATCTGACTGTTCTGTTTTTCATAAGTTACTTTCTGATATTTATAAATACAGCTTACCATTCCGCCGACGATAAACAGTGACTGAATAACATCAAATGCCATTCTATATTTGCCGTCAATCGGATGAACAAGCTCAGGATACATAACCGAAAGTAAAATTACAGTTCCAAAAATTAAAAAACCAAGTATTTCAAGAACGACACTTGCAGCACCTCTTACCAGAATCCATGGAAGCGCAATTCCAAGTAAAAGCCAGAGCGGCATTCCGCTTGAAATTCCTCCTGACCAAAAAAACATAATCGGGAAGAAAATATATACCATGAGAATTGCAACTACAGCTGCAGTTTTTGGTTTGTGCAGATTCTGCGCAATAAAAAGACAGATTGGTATACAAAAGAATGCAGCAAGAGTAATCATTACAAGAGTTTTATCAAGATGAAGAAAAAAAGAAATTATAATAGATAAGAATGAAAAAATTGCCGCAGACACCAGAAAAAGCATCAGCAATTTTTCCTCAAGGGAAACACCCGACTGAAGATATCTCTTAAATCTTTTGAATCCTGAATTATTACTCATTAGAAATATTATAGCACGGGTTTTTAAATTTGTTTAATTTTTTTTGTCTTCTTTTTCTTCGTTTTCTTTATATAAAATTGCAATATTTCCGATTATCCGTACCAGCTGAGATTCTGTTTTTTCAACAATTTCCTGAGTTAATTCCTGCTTTTCGTCTTTAAACTCGAGGAATTTTACCTTGATAAGTTCATGTGCCTTTAAAGATTCACTGATTTTTCCGATAACCCCATCTGTCAATCCACCCTGACCGATTATTACAACCGGATGAAGATTGTGAGCTCTGGCACTTAAATCCTTTCTTACTGCACTTGTCATTTCCATCATATTCAGCATTTTATACAATTATTTACATAAACTCAATGTAGTTTTATAATCTGTTCAATAATGAAGAAACTCAACTATCAGCAGACGCTCGATAAGATTCTTGAATCTATTGATAAAAACAACAAGCCTTCTCTTTTGCTACACGCATGTTGTGCGCCTTGTTCCTCATATACTCTTGAATATCTGGCTGAATTTTTTAAAATCACCATTTTCTATTACAATCCTAACATTTATCCTCAAAATGAATATGAAAGAAGATTAAATGAACTTAAAAACTTTCTAAAAGCCTTTGATAAAAACCGCCAGTTTACACTGGTTGAACAACCTTACAATACAGAAGATTATTTTAATGCCGTTAAAACCGATTCAGAGCCGGAACTTAAAACAGAAAAAGAACGTGGAGAACGGTGCAGACGCTGTTATGAATTCAGACTGAAAAAAGCTTATGAATATGCAGTGGAAAACAAATTTGACTGGTTTACGACAACGCTTTCTATAAGTCCCTACAAAGATGCTGATAAAATAAATCAGATTGGAAAAGAACTCGAAAATTTAAATTATTTAGAAAAAAGCGAAAATGATAAAGTTATATCTAAAAACCCTTTATTTTTGACAAGTGATTTTAAAAAGAAAGGTGGGTTTAAACGCAGCCTTGAACTTAGTAAAGAATACAGTCTTTACCGCCAGGATTATTGCGGCTGTATTTTTTCAAAACAAAATATGGCAAATAATAAGAATGAGGTCGATAATTAATTTATGCAGGAAATAACGGAAAAAGCCAGACAGATCAGAGATGTCATAAGATACATAAAGGTATTTAAAAACGCCGTAACAGTTGTTTATCTTGATGATGAAATAATATCTTCATCAATGCTTCCCTCTTTAATTCATGATATAAGTCTCATTCACGAAAGCGGAATAAAAGTCGTAATCGTTCCTGGCTGTAGAAAACGAATAAATCAGATTCTAACACAGTCAAATATTTCCTGGGAAATAAAAAACGGTCAGAGAGTTACAAAATCCGATGCCATGGATTTAATTAAAATGGCTGCTTTTGATGTTTCAAATACAATAATGACTTCACTTTCCGGCGAGAAAATCCCTGCCGTAATCGGAAACTGGGTAAAGGCACATTCAAAAGGTGTAATAAACGGAATTGATTACGGAACAACTGGTGAAATAGAAAGTATAAATACTGTTTTGATAGAAGAAATTCTTAAAGACGGATTTGTTCCAATTTTACCGTGCATCGGCTGGAGTGCAACAGGAAAGCCTTATAACATTTCTTCAATTAATCTTGCAACAGAAATTGCTGTTAATCTTGAAGCTGATAAATTATTTTTTATTCTTCCAGACACGCAAATAAATCCGAAAGAATTTACAATTCCAAAAAATATAAATCTTACTTCTGAGTTCAACATCCCCGCAATGAATTTAAAAGAAATTTCTTCTTTTATAAAACTTAATAAAACAAAAACAAAGACAACAAAAAAAGTTAAGGATATTTCAAAAAAGGAAAAAATGCTTCATCTTTTTTCACTTGCAAAAGAAGCATGCTCAAATGGAGTATCACGAGTTCACATTCTTGATGGTTCTGTCGATGGAATTTTACCTTGCGAAATTTATTCTTCTATCGGTTCTGGAACAATGGTTTACAACGATGAATATTCAGGATTCAGAGATATGACATTAAATGATATTTCTTCTGTCCTTTCTCTTATGGATCCATTTATCAAACGGGGAATTCTTTTACCAAGAACAAAAGCTACACTTACAGAAAAACTTTCTGATTATACAGTTTATCAGGTTGACGGCGGAATACATGCATGCGCTGCTTTACATATTTACAATTCATCACAGGCAGAAATTGCCGGAGTTGCAGTTGACGAATCTTACAGTAAAATTGGAATTGGTGTTAAGCTGATTGAATTTCTTTTAAAAAAAGCAGCTGGTAAAAAAATAAAAAGTGTTTTTGTTTTAACGACACAGACAGCAGACTGGTTTGAAAAAATAGGATTTAAATCTGATTCAATAAATTCAATTCCACCTGAAAGAAAAGCAAAGTGGTCTGCTCAGCGCAATTCTAAAGTACTTCGAATTAAATTGTGATTGCTTACTCTGTACTGCATAGGAGTAAGTCCATATCTCTTTTTAAACTGCTTTATAAAATAGCTCTGCGAACTGAATGAAAGATTATCTGCAATCTGACTGTAAGTTAATTCTGTATAATTTAGCATTCGGCAGGCTTCTTTAAGTCTCACCTGTTCAATATAAGAAACAAGCGACATGCCTGTTTCTTTTTTAAAAAGCGTGCTCAAATATTTTTCACTTATTCCGATATTCTTTGCAATCTGAGAAATCTTTATAGGTTTACTGAAATTCTGTGAAACGTAATCTATTGCCTGGCGTATATATCTTGAAGAACCGTAATTCTTTTTTAAATCACGCATTTTCTTCGCGAAAGAAAAAACCATTTCTCTGTGAAGCTTTTCAATTTCTTCCTTGTCAGAAAGTTTATCCATTCTGCGGATAAAAAGATCACTCATCGTATAACCGTCTTCTTTTCCAAGACCACCTTCGATACAGAATCTTGTAATCATTGCTGTTCCGACAACAAAGTGATAACGTATGTTTCTTATTTCATCTTCAGACAAAGAACCCTGGCCTTTTGCAATAAGCGTAAAGTGCATGTCTTCAAGTTCCTTAATGCTCCCGTTTTTAACAAGTTCATAAAAACTCATTTCCTGACGGTAAGGAAGATGCACCATCCCTTCTTCGCGCTGATTGTACATTGACTGAGTAAGTTCTTCTTCAATCTCTGATTCGTTTCCTGTCATAGTTCTTATAAAATATTCGTAAGAATTATAACAGAAAAGTTCGAATCTGTCACCACAAATTATTTTTTAAGAAGGGCAGCAAACGGATTATAACTCATTCCGTCATCGCTTCCAAGATTCTCACGTGGAGAGCGCCTTTCAACGCGACCGCCGCGGCTTGCACCGCCTTCTGTACGGCCAGCGCCTCCATTACCTAAACGGGAATTTCCTGCACCATTTGCTCCAAGCCCAGGACGTCCGGGTGTCGAACCTGCAGCGCCTTTTCTTACAACTACGATTTTTTTAGCCCCTGTCGAACCGGAATTACCTGCGCCAGAACCCATTCCGTTATGCTCAATACGGCTTGCCGCATCGCTCTTTAACGAAAGACTTATCCGGCGGCGGTCGCGGTCAAGAGCAATGATCGTAAACTCATGAACGTCTCCAACCTTTACAACTTCCATCGGGTCAGTTACAAAAGTATCACTCAATTCACTTATATGAATAAGACCTGTTTCGTGTAAACCGATGTCTACGAAAGCACCAAAGTCAACAACGTTTTTAATCTTTCCGGTTACCTTCATTCCTTCTTTAAGGTCTTCAAACTGAACTACACCCTTCTGCATAATCGGTGCCGGATATCCATCACGAGGATCGCGGTTTGGTTTTTGAAGTTCACTTACAATATCATTAACAGTTGTTTCACCGATGTTGTATTTTTCTGCAATTTCTTTTATCAAGGATGCAGGAACTTTTTCTCCCTTCTGTATAAGCGGAAGAACTTCACGTGCCGCATTATAATTTTCCGGATGAACCCATGTGTTATCAAGAGGATCATCACTTTCTGCAATCTTTAAAAATCCTGCACACTGTTCAAATGCTTTTGGACCAAGTCCCGGAACATTTTTAAGCTCTTCACGGTTTTTAATTTTTCCGTTTACGTCGCGGTATGCAACAATTTTTTTTGCAGTTGTTGTAGTTATTCCGGATACATATTTTAAAAGCATGTAAGAAGCAGTATTTAAATTTACACCGACATTATTTACAACAGAACTTACAACTTCATCAAGCTGGTCTGCAAGTTTTTTCTGGTTAACATCATGCTGATACAATCCTACACCGATTGCCTTTGGATCAATTTTAACAAGCTCTGCAAGCGGATCCTGTAAACGGCGTCCCATCGAAATTGCACCGCGAACCATAACATCAAGATCTGGAAATTCTTCTGTTGCAACTGGAGAAGCTGAATATACAGAAGCACCCGATTCATCTACTACAGTGTACTTAACATCAGAGTCAGAATAATTTTCACTAATTACTTTACTTACAATTTCCTGAACTTCATGGCTTCCTGTTCCGTTTCCGACAGCAATAACCTGAATGTCATATTTATCAACAGCTTCGTTAATTAAATCGTAAGCTTCCTTTGGATTTATCTCCTGGAATATTTTAAAGAAGCCAAGATATTTTCCGGTTTCGTCGAGGGCTGCACATTTAGTTCCGTTTCTGTAACCAGGGTCAACACCAAGAACACGGCTTCCTTTAATCGGCTGAGTCATCAAAAGGTTTTTGAGGTTTTCACTGAATACACCGATTCCGTGATCATCTGCCTGGTCAGCCTCATCACTTCTAATTTCACGTACAACCGCAGGCGACAAAAGACGTACCACGCCGTCTTCGATTGCATCTTTATGATAAGTGTTGTTAATCTCTGCCTTTTTAGAAAGTTCTGCAACAGCCGCATCAACGTCAACATCAATTGTAACGTCCAGTGCGCCTTCGCGTTCTGCACGGTTAATCGCAAGAATACGGTGCGGCTTAACCTGATCAAGCGGCTCAGAGTAATCCCAGTACATCTGGTATGTAGACGTCTTTTGCGCCTGCTCTTCTGTCTGCCCTTCCGGAACGATTCCTTTTGTTATGATATTTCCTGTAGACATATAAAGCTTTTTAACAGCTTCACGGTTTGCAGTATCCTGACTTACGCGTTCTGCTATAATGTCTTTTGCTCCGGCTAAAGCATCCGAAGCAGTTTCTACGTTAAGGGCAGGATCTTCGTTATCTGTCTTAATATATTTTTCTGCTTCCTTTTCCACAGCTGCATCATTATTTTTATCAAGAATAAATTCTGCAAGCGGCTCAAGACCTTTTTCCTGAGCAACCATTCCGCGTGTTTTCTTTTTCTTTTTAAATGGAGCCCACAAGTCTTCGAGGGCAGAAAGAGTTGTTGCAGACATTACTGCATTGTAAAGAGTTTCTGTAAGCTTGTTCTGGTTGAAAATTCCCTTTACAATTTCGAGGCGGCGTTCTTCAAGATTTTTATATGATTTAAAAAGATGGTCAATGCTTGTAACAGCAACTTCATCAAGATTATCTGTTTTTTCTTTTCTATAACGACTGATAAAAGCAACCGTACAGCCTTCATCAAAAAGACTTATTACAGCGCTAACCTGCTGCACACGAATGTTTAACTCGAGCGCAATTTTTTTCATGATTTCAACTTCGTTAACAACGAGTGCGTCAATTTGTTCCTGTGTAAATTCCATAATGAAGGAATATTACGAAAAAAAAGGCTTTGGCGCAAGTATAATTGTTTTAACTATATACTTGTTTAGTCATCTTTATATCTTTTTTCGTTTTCCTCTTTGTATTTTCTCCACCACGGCCAAAATTCTTCTTGTTCAAATCTGTATACATCTCTGTTAGAAATTATTTTATGTTCTAATAGTGAAGAAAAATTTTCAGAAAATTTCCAATATTCAATCTCATTTATTTCTTCATTATTATATTTATCCCATTTTATATATTGTATTCCAGGAATCCATGTACCTAACCAATATGGACTTAGTTTGTAAACCCAATGATCATAGTCTTCAATTTTCTCAGTTCCAACCATCGTTTTTATGATGCCTATAGCTTCTAATTCGTCATTCTCATTTAACCGGTAATAGTTGCTAATACCCAAACGGGTACGCTCATCCTTTTCTCCATCATCATAAGAAAACGAAGTTATTAAATTTATAAACTTGCCAAAATAGGCAATAAAGTCAAAACTATCATCTAAGCTGCCATTTATTTTTGCTTCATCAAATGTAATTAATTCATTTAGCTTAAATTCTTTTATTTCCCTCTCATCCTTATTATCACGCATAAAAATTAATTTACCAAGGAAATCTCTTTTACCGTTTTCAAATGTCCCGGAAAAAATAACAGGAAACAAACAGCATTCCATCATATCAAAATATTTCTCGCCTTTATGGGCAAGAGAAAAACCGTCCATTACGCCTATTTTACCAGATTCCATCTGTACTAGATAAAATGGAACTGTTACATCAATTTCATTCATTTTAAAAGTATAAACCTGATCAAATTTTTTTATAACAAAAAGTTGCTCTCCTGGGAAAAGAGGAATTTTTTCTTTTTGATTTGTTATCAAATTATCAGCACCTATTGCATAGCAGCATCTTTTTGGAAATAATTCTTTTGTACTTATTGCTTTAAGCTGTCCCAGATTGTAAAGTTCACTTACAGCTTTATTAAATTTATCATTTATTTCTTGAGTATCATAAACACAATTTAATACCTTATCAAATTTAAATTTATAATCCTTATTTATTGAAATAGAAAATTTAGAAGTGTCGCAGTAATTTGTCCAGTTTTCGACAATTTCCCTGTAATCTTCAAGATCAAGAGAAAAAGTTTTCTCACCGGGCGTTTCTGTTTCTTTTACTGCTGCTGCTTCTACGATTTTTTTATAATATGCCTGTTTTTCTGAATATTCTTCTGTATCAATTTGTTTACCGACATTTTCTCTTGCATAATCAAATACTGTTTTTCCAAATTTATCTTTTATATAAAAATCACAATTTTTATATAGGCAGGTTTCAAAAAATTCAGGCTGTCCATTTTTTACTGCATATATTAAAGGCGTTTCTTTATTTTTTCCAAAACGCATGTTATAAACTTTTTCTTCTAAAAAATAATCAGAATATTTATAAATTTCATAATCTATAATTTTTAAAAATAAATAATCACTGTCACCAAGATTTTCTACATCATTATCTTTTATTTTTTTTGAAACAATTGGAAAAAAATCAAACTTATCATAAATATTTTCAAAACCTGGACTATTTACTAAATCCAAAAGACTGTCATTTACTTCAGAAATTTTCGTAAACTCTATTTTTTCTAAAATAGCTAAAAAATTACTATCAGAATTATCTACTAAAACTTTTAATCTCGGAATAAAATCAATTCCATAAGAAACAGAAAAATCATTTATATATCCTTTTGTTCTTTTTTTATCTCTTGCCTCGATATAAAAACATCTGTGTTTTTCATCATAAAAAAGAATACGGCATTTAACACCGTCTTCTATTCTTAAATCATCCCTGCTTGAATTGCGATTTTCAGCATCTATGGGATTATCATAAACGTTAATCTCACCCTGCTGATTAATAAATTCATAACCGGCACCAAATTTTTTTATTGATTCCGGTCCATTATTTTTTTTACAGGAAATAAAACATAAAATTAAAAATACGGCAGCAAAAGCTTTTTTCATTTTACCTCGTCTATTGTATTGTAAAACTCAAGACATTCCATGATGCTTTTTTAAGCTGAATTTTATAAACTCCCTTATTCTGTTCAACTTTAGAAAGCACAGCATCATCTAAAATCTGTGGCTTTACATTGTCGGGCTTGGAAAGAGAATTTTTTGCATTTAAGTCTGTTCCGCATAAAACAGACCAGAAAGAGAGCTTTGTATTTTCAAACGAAGCTAAATCAATTTCGGTCTCGCTGTCTTCGTCTTTAGAAGTGTTAAGCGCAAAAACCGTAACTGTATTTTTTTCTTCATTATATATCACGCTGAATATTACTGCAGGAACTTCACCGTAGGCGTCTGTAATTTTATTCTGTGTTTTAACTACAGGCTGTAAAACTGTTCCACGGCCAAACTGGCACATATCCTTAAACGGATAATAAATTGTCTGAACAAAAGATCCGCCGCCCGGCTCTGTCGAAATCGGAGCTATTACATTTACTAGCTGTGCAAGGCAGGCAATTTTAATTCTGTCAGAGTGATTTAAAAGAGTAATTACCATTCCGCCAAAAGCGAGGGCATCAAGAAGACTGTAGTTGTCTTCTAAAAGTCGCGGCGCTTTGACCCAGTCATGCGGTGTCTGATTTTTCTGATACCAGATATTCCATTCGTCAAACGAAAGCATCATTGTTCTGTTGCTGCGTTTAACAGCCTTTACATAGTCACAGGTCGCAATGCTGGTTTTTATAAACTGTTCCATGTCATAGAAGCTTGCAAGAAAATCATCATCGTTTCCAAAGTTTTCAAAGTATCTATGTATAGAAATATAGTCTGCCATATCATAAGTATGCTCAAGAACGATTCTGTCCCACTCTGGATAAGTCGGCATGGTAGAAGCAGCACTTCCACAGACAACGCATTTAATCGTGTCGTCAGTCCACTTCATCATTTTGATGGTTTCGAGAGCTTTCTTTCCATATTCGTGTGCATCGAGGTGACAGATCTGCCATGGACCGTCCATTTCGTTTCCAACACACCATGTTTTAATTGCATAAGGCTTTTCGTGTCCGTTTTTACGGCGAAGGTCAGACCAGTAAGTTCCGCCCGGATAATTACAGTATTCAACTAAATCACCCGCATCCTGAACAGTTCCCGTTCCCATATTTACGGCGCCAAGAATCTGCGTTCCGCTTTTTAAAGTCCAGTCGTAAAAGTCGTCTATTCCAACTTGATTCGTTTCTATCGTTTTCCATGCGCGGTCAAGTCTTACAGGTCTTTTGTCCTTTGGACCAATTCCGTCCTTCCAGTCATAACCCGAAACAAAATTACCGCCCGGATAACGCACAAGATTTACACCGAGATCCTTTACAAGTTTTATTACATCTTTTCTAAAACCAAGCTCGTCAGATTCCGGATGTTCAGGCTCGTAAATTCCTGTATAAACTGCACGGCCAAGCTGTTCTATAAATGAACTGAATAAAGTGTCTTCTGACTTTCCAATTGTAAATTCTTTTACTACCGAGACTTTTGTTTTCATAATTATTTAAAACTGTTCCTTGAATATGGTGAACCAATCCACATCTGAAGCTCTTCGCTTCCCATGTATTCCTTTCTCTGACCTTCAATTAAAAACTGAACGCTTTCTACTGTCGAAAACTGAGTTGCCGTATAAACGACCTGCATAAGCTGAGCATTATAACTGTCCGCACTTATTGCACCAAATTCAAACTCTTCGCTAAAGTTAAGAGTTGCTATTCCGTTTTTAACAGAAGCTCCCAAAAGCCTTGCTCCCTGAGGGATTAAAGTCATACAGTTTTTATCTGTGGCTTCCGGCCCCTTAAGCAGAGTTTTTATTGTATTTGTTAACGGAGCATCTGATTTTTCTATTTCACGTGGAACAATTTTGCGAACCACAGTTCCATCTGAATCTACATAAACAAAACAGAGATTAACCTTTGTTTTAGGCTCGTTCTTTTTAGGTTCTGCCTTTTTTTCTTCCTGTTCAACCTTTTTTTCAACTTCTATTTCCTGAACACCGTTTTCCTGCTGAACGTCATTAACTTCTGTCATAGACCCGATTTCTGCAGGACCTGGAGTAACTTCAACCTCGAGAAGTCCGTTAGAATTTTTGTTTTTCTTAGGTTTTTCTACTTCCTGATAGTTTTCAATAAACTCAGGATTTTTCCCTGTAACTCTTTCCAAAAAGTTTGTCTGTTTCAGATTAGAGAAAATGACATCCTTTTTTACAAAGAAAAATATTACAAGCAGCAGTGCCAGTAATATCCAGCAAGATAAGAGTAAACCTGTTTTCTGTTTGTTATTTTTTCCACCCATAGTTTTATTATAAGTCATTCATTTTTTATTATCAATAAATAAATTATTGCCGCGCAAATGGATTAAAACTTACATAATATTTTTAATCCGTTTGTGCCTGTAATGACTTTACCTCCATCAATAATTCTGTCGATTCTTCCCCAGTCCGGGGATATTTTCTATAACCATGCTCCCAGACAAGTGACATTCCTAGTTTTTCCATCACACGACGGGAAGCTTTATTTCTTTCATCACAGTGAGCCCTTAGACTTTTAAAACCAAGTTCATTAAAAGCAATATTTTTAAGACACTCCGCTGCTTCTGTAGCATAGCCTTTGTTTTGATACTTCCTATTCAGCATCCAGCCAAACTCACCGTTAACCCGGTCTTTATCAATAAAAAGGCATATATTTCCAATTACTTTGTTTTTACCTTTTTCGTCATTCCCGCCCGAAACGGAATCTGCAAGCTCGATCGCAAATTCACAGAAATCAGGATTTTCTTTTTTCCACTCTTCTTCCACAGAACTAAGATAATCTTTTGATTCCTGTTTTTCCATAACTTCGCCAGGTCTTACAGAAAGCTCATACATATATTTTACAACTTCGTAATCAGAATCATATTCCCAGACATCATCAAAGTCAGAAAGTTTTAAAGGCCTCAAAATCAGGCGTTCTGTTTTAAATACACTTTTTTCCATATCTTCTTTATTTTCGGAATAAATTAAAAAAAGGTTAAATTACAAATTCCCAAAGAAATTATTTATTAACGGTAGTTAGAATTTTGTCTGACGAACGGTTGTTAGTTTAAAGCTTATTTGAGAAATCCCTGTTTCACGTGAAACACAAAACCGCTCGAAAAAAAACATATCAAAGAAATCCCTTTGTAAAATCATTATCCAGAAAAAATAGCTTTTTAAAAATATAAAAAAGTCATTATCCTGCAATTATCTGAAAAACGTTTCACGTGAAACACAACATATCAAAAGCGAATCATTTCAAAAAAATTGTCAAAAAGATACCCTCCACAGACAAAAAAAACACTCCTCTTTCCTGTCCAGGATCCTCACAAAAAGACATCCAAAAAACCACATTCTTCATAAAGCCAGGTTTGAACTTTTCATATCTTAAAGTCTGAAGCGCTGATTAAGTATAAAAATACGATAAAAAAGTCTTTAGTTTTTCACACAACTAAACAAGAGAAACTCTGGATATATTTATCGAAAAAATTTGAGAATTTGATTTTTTCTGAAATTTTATTTTTTGATTTTTAGCTCTGCGATTTTAAAAATGTTTCATGTGAAACATTTTATCTGCTATAAAAAGTTTTCCACATATTCAACAAGTTATCCACATCTGTGGAAAAAGCTGTGGACAAAAAAATAACCGGGGTTGTCCCCGGTTGCCTGATGATTCGTTCGCTTATTAAATATAGCGTTCCCCTCTTACACCTCGTATTATACATCTTATTATTTTTTTTGTCATCAAAAAAATTTAAAATTTCAAAAAAATTTAAATTTAATTTTTTATAGCTACCTATCGTTCGGTAGTATTTAACTATCTTTCGTTAGTCTCTTTTTTTAGTGTTCTCTGCTCCCTTTTCTCAAATTTTTTTTGCAGCTGCCTTAAATTAAATTTAAAATAAAAAACACTCTCAAAGAAAAAAATAATTTTCTTCAAGAGTGTTCTTAAAAAAACAAAAAACTTCTTTAGTCTTCGTTTGCTATTTTATCAAGACCAACAAGATAATCCGGTTCATCAACTTTGACTACACTTACTCCAGATGATGAAGGTCCCTGAACATTTATTGTCGAAACTTTTACGCGCAAAGTTTTTCCCTGACTTGTCATAAGAACAATTTCGTCTTTATCAGAAACAGAAAGTGCTCCGATGATTTCGCCTTTGTTGTCTACGTTTCCGAAAACTCTCTGTCCGCCGGTTCCACGACCGTGAACTTTATAATCTTCAAAACGGGCTCTCTTTCCATAACCTTTTTCTGTGAGAACTAAAATGCTCGAAGAATCTTCCACGCGGATTGCTGCAGAAAGTTCATCGCCTTCTCCAAGTTTAAGTCCTTTGTTTCCGTGTCCGGCTCTTCCCATCGGGCGGACATCTGTTTCTTTTATTCTTAAAGCTTTTCCGCGTCTTGAAATAAGAACAAGTTCATCATTACCAGTTGTAAGAATTGTACTTACAAGCTTGTCTCCCGGATCAAGTTTGATTGCTCCGATACCACGGATTTTTGCATTTGCAAATTCTTTGATGCATGTCTTTTTGATTACACCGTTCGCTGTTGCCATAAACAGGAATTCATCTTCTGTAAATTCTTTAAAGTTTACGATTGTCGTAATTTCTTCGTTTGCATTTACAGCAAGAAGACTCTTAATATGTGAACCACGACTTAATCTGCTTGCTTCTGGAATTTCATGAACTTTAATCCAATATGCTTTTCCTTCACTTGTAATGAAAAGAAGAATATCATGTGTTGATGCAATAAAGAGCTGACTGATGTAGTCATCTTCTACAAGGGTTGTACTGTTGCTTCCTTTTCCACCACGACCCTGCTGCTTATACTGACTTAATGAAACACGTTTTACATAACCAAGTTTAGAAATGAGGATTACAACATCTTCTTCTTTAATCATGTCTTCAACGTTAATTTCTTCAACTTCGTCTGCAACAATCTGAGTCTTTCTGTCATCACCATATTTCTGAGCAAGCTCATTTGTTTCATCTTTTATCTTCTGTAAAATCTTTTCGTGATGTGCAAGAAGATCTGTAAGATAATCAATCCATGCCTGGAGTTCTTTAATTTCTTTCTGAAGATCTTCAATCTGAAGATGTGTAAGGCGTTTAAGCTGCATGTCAACAATTGCCTGTGCCTGTTCATCATCAAAGTTAAATCTCTTTTCAAGGTTCAACTTAGCATCTTCTGTATCACGGCTTTCTTTGATTATCTTGATTACTTCATCTATGTTGTTAATAGCTGTAATCAAAGCATCGAGAATGTGCATTCTGTGTTTTGCAACTTTTAAATCATAAATAGTACGTCGTGTAATTACTTCGTCACGATGGCTTACAAAATGCTGAATGAGCTGCTTTAATGTAAGAACTTCCGGTTTAAGATATGTTTCTGGAAGAGTAAGCTCTGGTTCAGAATATCTTGTTGTGCCCTCTTTTTCCTGTGGAACAAGTGCAAGATTTATTACACCAAAGTTTGACTGTAAGTCTGTCTTTGTAAAAAGCTGATTCAATACAAGTTTTGTAATGGCACCTTTTTTAAGATCAACTACGAGACGCATTCCTGAACGGTCAGAAGATTCGTCGTTTGCATTTACAACGCCTTCGATTAATTTATCACGTACAAGCTCCTTAATGCGGCGGATGATGTTTGTTGTATTAACCCCGTAAGGAACTTCTGTAAATACGATTGACTCACGTCCGTGCTTGTCTGTCTCTATAGTGAACTTTGAACGGATAACAATTTTTCCGCGTCCTGTTGTATATGCTTTACGAATTCCATCACGGCCGTAGATTATTCCGCCTGTAGGGAAATCCGGACCCTTGATGTGTTTCATCAATTCATCAATGGTTATGTCATTGTTATCGATGTATGCACTGATCGCTGATGCAACTTCGCGGATATTATGGGTCGGCATGTTTGTTGCCATTCCGACTGCAATACCTGTAGTTCCGTTACAGAGAAGAAACGGGAACTTTGCAGGAAGAACTGCAGGTTCGTCTGTTGTATCATCAAAGTTACGAACCATATCGACGGTATTCTTATTTATATCGTCAACCATTTCTTCCGTAACTTTTGACATCTTAGCTTCTGTATAACGGTAAGCGGCAGGAGGGTCGCCGGCTATAGTACCAAAGTTTCCCTGTGGAGTAACGGTTGTATAACGCTGTGCAAAATCCTGTCCAAGACGAACCAAAGCATCGTAAACAGAAGCATCACCGTGTGGATGATAGTGTCCCAAAACTTCACCGACGATGGTAGCACATTTTTTAGTCTTTCCGCCTGATGCAAGATGCAGTGTATCCATGGCATACATGATTCTGCGGTGAACAGGTTTAAGTCCGTCACGAACATCCGGCAGAGCACGCTGAACGATTACAGACATCGAGTAGTCAATGTAGGCCTGTTTTACTTCGTCTTCGATAGGAATTTTAATGAGAGAGCCACCCTCGGCAGTTTTTATTTCTTCCATTACCTTCTCCACTTTTAAATTCTAATCTGTATTAAATATCAAGATTTGCATAACTTGAATTTTCTTCAATAAAGCGGCGGCGTGGTTCTACTTCTTCACCCATACATACACTGAAAATTTTATCTGCAGCAATTGCATCAGGAATTGTTACGACGCGCATCTTTCTGTGCTCAGGATCCATTGTTGTTTCCCAAAGCTGTTTTCCGTCCATTTCACCGAGACCTTTGTAACGCTGAACATCTGCCTTTGAACGGTTTTCACCAAGGGCTTCGAGCGCCTCATCCCTTTCCTGATCTGAATAACAGTAAACAGGTTCTTTTTTTCCAAGCTGAACTTTAAACAATGGAGGCATTGCAAGATAAACATAACCGTGTTCAATAATCTGCGGCATATAGCGGAAAAAGAATGTTAAAAGCAGAGTACGGATGTGCGAACCATCGACATCGGCATCGGCCATGATTATGATTTTATGATAACGCAGCTTATCAATGTTAAAATCTTTTCCGAAGCCTGCACCTAATGATGCAATTACAGGTTCAAGTTTATCGTTGTTCATAACTTTTTCAGGACGAACTTTTTCTACGTTAAGCATCTTTCCCCAGAGAGGAAGAATTGCCTGTGTCTTTGGATCTCTACCCTTCTTTGCTGAACCGCCGGCAGAATCTCCCTCGACAATGTATACTTCGCATTGAGCAGGATCTTTTAATGAACAGTCTGCAAGTTTTTCCGGAAGACCAAAGCCATCGCTCATTGTTTTTTTGCGCATGTTGTCTTTTGCTTTGCGCGCTGCAATACGGGCTTTTGCTTCATCAATCGATTTTTTAAGAATTGATTCGAGAACCTGAGGATTCTGTTCAAAATATAAAGTAAGCTTTTCTTTTACAACCTGGTCTACGATTGTTCGGACTTCTGTATTTCCAAGCTTTTCTTTTGTCTGCCCTTCAAATTCCGGTTCAGGAACTTTCATCGAAATGACTGCAGTAAGACCTGAGCTTAAATCTTCATAAGTAAGCTTTTCGTCTTTATCAATCTGCTTTTTAAGCTTATCGTTTGCTTCGAGGAATTTATTTAAAACAAAGCGGATTGCATTCTTAAATCCTTCATAGTGAGTTCCGCCGTCACGTGTATTAATGTCATTTACAAATGTATGTACGTTTTCAGAATATCCCGAATTATAGTGAAGGGAGATTTCTGTAATTACATCTTCACGTTCATCGTTAATGTAAATTGGCTCTGCAGGAACAACCTGCTTTCCCTCGTCTATATCTTTGACAAACTGATTGATACCGCCTTCAAATTTAAGGATTTCTTCTTTTGGAGTTTCGAGGCGTTCATCCCTAAAATAAATTACTATACCACTGTTGAGGAATGCAAGCTCACGAAGTCTATCCCTCAGTGTATCAAAGTTGTAAGTCGTTGTTTCTGTGAAAATTGTTTTATCAGCCTTCCAGCGGATTGATGTACCGTGTTCGTCTGTATCGCCAATCTGTTCAACCTTAGTTTTTGGAACACCGCGCTCATATTTCTGTCTGTAAACATGTCCGTCACGCTTTACAGTTGCTTCCATCCAGTCAGAAAGGGCATTTACACAGGAAACACCTACACCGTGCAAACCGCCTGAAACCTTATAAGAACCCTTGTCAAATTTACCGCCGGCATGAAGACGTGTAAGAACGAGTTCCAAAGCGCTGATTTTCTCTGTCGGATGGATATCTACAGGAATTCCGCGTCCATTATCATCTACGCGTACAATATCATTTTTTTCCAGAGCAACTACGATTTTATCGCAAAATCCAGCCATTGCTTCGTCAATTGAGTTGTCAACTGTTTCATAAACAAGATGGTGAAGACCTTTAGGCCCGGTTGAACCTATATACATACCAGGTCTTTTTCTAACTGCCTCAAGGCCCTTTAAAACCTGGATATTCCCTGCTGAATAGTTTTCTGGCATAGTTTTCCCTTTTAAAAATGCAATATATAGAAAAAATCAGATATAAAATTATACTTGTATTGAAAAAAAAAGTAAAGGTGAATTATAATTGACTCATGGGCAATCAGAATTATAAGGTATTCTGGGACGAAGCATTAAAGCAGCTTCGTGAAGAATACAAGACAACCGGCAAAGAAGATGAATTTGATCTCTGGTTCAAAATGGACTATGTAGAAGATGAAGGTAATGTTATTAAAGTTAATGTTCCTTCTGAATTTATGTCTAACCAGATGTCAGACAAGGGCTGCTTTGATCAGGTCAGTACAAAACTCTCTCAAATTACAGGTCAGAGTGAAATTATAATTCAGACACAGATTACGAATACTCAGATTTCTTCTTCAAAAGAAGCTGGTGAAAAAGAAAATTCAGCAAAAACCCAGGAAAATCCTCCTAACGTAAAAAAATCTGAAAAAAATTCAGAATCTGCAGAAAAAACTGAAAATTCTAAACCGCAGCATCCGCAGCTTTTGGAAAGATATACTTTTGATACTTTCGTTTCCGGTGATAACAATAACTTTGCATACAGTGCAGCTCTTGCAGCAGCAAAAAAACCTGGAAAGGCTTTTAACCCGATTCTTCTTTACGGAGGAGTTGGTCTTGGTAAAACTCATTTGATGCAGTCAATCGGAAATTATATCTATCAGCATTCAGATGAAAAATTAAAAATCTGTTGTGTTCCTGCTGAAAATTTTTTAAATGAATTTACTGATGCTCTTAAAAACAATACACCGAATAAATTTAAAAATAAATATAGAAATCTTGATGTACTTCTTCTTGATGACATTCACTTTTTACAGGGAAAAGAATCTCTGCAGGAAGAAACATTTCATACTTTTAATGCATTAAATGAACGTGGTGCCCAGATGGTTTTTACATGTGACCGACCTATTAATGAATTAAAAGGAATAGAAGAAAGATTAAAAACAAGATTCTCTTCTGGTGTATGTATTGATATGCAGCCACCTGGATATGAAGTACGCTGTGCAATCATTAAAAAGAAACTTGAACTTCTTGGAAAAAATATTGAAGAAGATGTAATAGACTTTATAGCAAAAAACATTCAGCTTAATGTCAGAGATCTTGAAGCAGCAATTAAAACTGTTGTCGGATATCAGGACCTGATTGGAAAAAAAGTTACTGTAGATATTGCAAAAGATATTTTAAAGGATACGATTTCTAATGCAACGGGAAATTCTGTTTCAATGGAAACTATTCTTAAAGTAATTGCTGATATTGAAAATACTTCAATAACAGATATCAAAGGAAAAAAGCGAAATAAAAAAATCGCAGAAACAAGACATATTGCAATTTATATTGCCAGAGAATTACTTGAGTATTCTTATCCGGAATTAGGAAACGAATTTGGAGGAAGAGATCATTCTACCATTCTTTCAGCTTACAACAACATTTCTGACAGAATTAAAACTGATCCTGGATTTGATGCAAAAATTAAGGGAATTATAAATTCAATAAAAGAATATAAGAAAATTTAACCTTATTTTGGCAAATTATTTAATTGAATTATTTGTCAAAATGGTTGATAATAGGGTAATAAGCTGTTAACAACATGTTGATAACTTTTTTGCCTGTTTAAAAGTTGAAAACCTGTGTATAACTTTCAAGAATTTATACACACTTTAATTCTTTATATTATATAGAATTAACATAGTTTTCCACTTATAAACACCCCTTATTATTATTATTATTAAATTTAATATAAATTTAATATTTAATAAGAAAGAAGGAAAACCTGTTTTTAGTACAAAAATTCAGGAAATAAATTAAATAACTGGAGAAATTATTATGAAGTTTACATTTGATCGCGATGCAATGATTAAGGAAATTTCAATTACTCAGGAAATCATAAGTAATAAAAGTCCTATTTCTATTTTATCAAACATTCTTTTAATAGCAGAAAATAATACGTTAACAATTAAAGCTTCTGATGCTTCGGTAAACTTTATTACAAAACTACCGGTTGATATTCAGGAAGAAGGAACGACAACAATTTATTGTGATAAATTTATGAGCATTCTTTCTGCTTCTCCTGCAGGTGAAATTGAATTTGATCAGAAAGATATTACAGTTACAATTAAGCCATCTGCTAAAAAAATTAAATTCCAGCTTAAGAGCATGGCAAGCGATAAGTTCCCTGAAATTGCTTCAACCGATGGAGTTCAGTTCTTTGAAGTTCCTTCAAAAGAATTTAAAGAAATGATTTCTCAAACTATTTTTGCAGTTTCAGAAGACAGCAATAGATATTTTATGACTGGGGTTTACTTTGAAAAGAAAGAAGATAAACTTCTTATGGTAGCAACTGACGGCCGCCGTCTTTCATATGCAGAAAAAGAAATTGCACAGAATATAAATGATTTTACTCCTGCAATTATTCCTACAAAAGTTTTAAACAGTGTTTTAAAGAATGCACCGGATGAAGGAAATATTTTTGTTGCAGTAGTTGATAAATTAATTTTTGTTAAGTTTGGAAATTATGAATATTCTTCTTTGTTACTTGACGGACAGTTTCCTAACTACTCAAGAGTAATTCCTGAAAGCCAGTCATCAAGTTTCCAGGTTGATAAAAAAGATCTCGAAGCTGCTTTAAAACGCATGACGATCATGATTGATAAAAAGGTTTCACGTGTTATCTTTAAATTGCAGTCAGGAGTTTTGACATTGATTTCTCCAGAAAGTGATCTCGGAACTGCAGATGAAGAAATTCCATGTCAGTATGATGGATCTGATATTACAATGGCATTGAATTATATTTACATTGAAGAACCAATTAAAGTTATTCCTACAGAAAGAATTACTTTTGAATTTACAGAATCGATGAAAGCAATTACTTTAAGACCGGAACCGGAAAGTGATTACTTCCATATTATCATGCCGATGAATCTGGACTAATGCCGTTTTTAAATATTCAGTTTTACAATTTCAGGAATCTTAAAAACGATAAAATAGACCTTCTTTCCAAGGAGGTCTATTTTGTTGGTGAGAATGGACAGGGAAAAAGTAACATTCTCGAATCTCTATATTTTTGTGCGTACGGAAATTCGTTTAGGACTCATCTTGATTCAGAAATAATTACTCATGGTCAGAAAGAATTCAGTATAAAAGCTCTTTATCAGGATTCGCATGAAAGTACAAAAAGCATCAATGTTTATTTTCAGAATGGAAAAAAAAGAATAGAAAAAAATGGAAAAGCAGTTCATGATAGAAAAGAATTAATAAATACTATGCCATGTATTTTATTCTGTCATGATGACATGGATTTTGTAACTGGTGAACCTGGAAGAAAAAGATTTTTTATTGATCAGTCACTTTCTCTTTATGATGTTTATTATATAGATATATTAAGAAAGTACCGTCAGATTTTAAAATCAAGAAATCTTATTTTAAAAGAAAAAAAATATGAAATGCTTGATGTCTATGATACACAGCTTGTTCAGTGTGGACTTGAGATTTCGCGAAAAAGAAAAACGGCAATTTTTAAATTCAACGAAATATTTTCAAAGCTTTATTATGATATAACTGGAATTGAAAATGTAAGAATTTTTTACGAGCCGTCATGGAAAGAAATTGAAGATGGAGTTTCAAAAAGAATTCCGAATGAAAATGAAGCTCTTGATATTTTAATTCAAAAACGGGAAATCGATAAAGTAATGAATACAACAATGAGTGGACCTCATCGTGATAAAATAAAATATGTCAAAGATGGAATGCTTTTTGTTCCGGTTGCGTCGACAGGGCAGAGAAGACTTATTGCACTTTTGCTTAGAATTTCGCAGGCGGTTTTCTTTAGTCAGGTAACAAAAGAAAAACCGATTCTTTTAATGGACGATGTAATGCTCGAACTTGATCCGGATAAAAGACAGAGATTAACATCGATGCTTCCGGAATATGATCAGCTTTTCTGTACTTTTTTGCCGGGCGAGCCTTATGAAAGATATAAGCATACAACGACAAAAGTCATAAATATAAAGGACGGGTCATGGAATGAGTAAACAGGAAATTATTGATACAAGTGCGATGATCAATAAAGTTTTCTCCAATATAAAATGCAGCGATATTGAGAAGGGCAATGAGGTAATCGATGCATGGAATAAGACTGTCGAAAAAATTTATAACTACGGACCAAAACTGGCCGGACATTCTCATATTGTTGATATAAAAAATGGAGTTCTTCTTATAGAAACAGATCATCCGGGCTGGACTCAGATTCTGCAGAATAACAAGGCTTTTATTTTGAAAGGGCTTAAAATGCTTGTTAAGGATATAGAAATCAGAAATCTGGTTTTCAGGGTAAAAGGCGACGCAAAAGGCCTTGGGGATGACTATAATACATATCTTGCCAAAAGACGGGAAGAAATGCTTAAAAATACAGAAAAAGATGAAGAGGAGCTTAAAAGGAAAGGATTTAAGTACCAGAAAAGCCAGGAAGAGGTTCCGGAAGAGGTTAAAAAGATGTTTGACGGTATTTTTGAAGAGGCTAAAAAGCGGGATAATACGGTTGACCAAAGCAAATAAATAGTGTTATATTCTATTACTATTTTTTGAAAAAATTTTTGGGCCTTCGGCCCTTTATAATAAGGAGTATATGCCATGTTAAGGACATATCAGCCAAGTAAAACAAAACGCAATAGAAAATTCGGTTTCCGCGCCAGAATGGCTACAAAGGGAGGACGCAAAGTTCTTGCCAGAAGACGTGCTAAGGGCCGCAGAAAGCTCTCTGTTGCTGACGAACACAAGAAGTATTAATTCTTAAACGTAGAAGATACCATGGAAACAGACTTGGCAACAGTAGGAAAATTTCCTCGAAAGGAAATGATTAAAAATCCTATTGCTTTTCATAATCTGTTTAAATCAGGAAGACGGGTAAGTGTTCCGGGTGCAAAATTATTTTTTTTGGAAAATAATTTTGACTACAACAGAATTGCTTTTCCGCTTCCGCACGGTTATGGTAACGCGATAGAACGAAACAGGTCTAAGCGTTACAGCCGTGAAGCTTATCGATTAACAAAAACATTCCTGAACACCGGGTATGATATTCTTTTTTTAGTGTACCCTGGAAATGATTCGTTCAGCACAAGGTGTGTTCAATTTCGTACATTATGTGAAAAGGCAGGTTTATTAAAGAAATGAGAAATTTTTTCGTAAAATTTTTCTCTCTGCTTATCCGTGCTTATCAAGTCTGTATTTCTCCTTTTAAAAACCCATGCTGCAGGTTTTATCCGACATGTTCTAATTATGCTTTAGAAGCTTTGCAAAAACATGGTGTTATAAAAGGAACGTATCTGTCTGCAAAAAGAATTATCCGCTGTAATCCGCTGTGTAAAGGCGGTTATGATCCTGTTCCGGAAAAATTGACGGGCTGGAAATTCATTAAAGTAAAAGCTGAAAAAAACTAAAAAATAACTGAGGTTAACGGATGAAAAAGAATTATATATTGGCTATGATTCTGTCAGTTGTTGTTTTCGGTGGATTTTATTTCTATCAGGAGAAATTCGTAAATCCAAAACTGGAAGCACAGAGACTCGAAGCAGAAAAAAAAGCAGAAGAAGAAAAGCAGGCTGCAGCAGTTGTAGAAAATGAATCTGAAGCAGAAATCAAAGAAGTTGAATCTTCTGAAGAAGAAGTAATTGAACAGGTAGAAGAAAAATTTGAAATTACCACAGAAAAATTAAAGGTTTCTTTTACAAACAAAGGTGGTGATATTACTTCTATTGAATTGATTGATCACAAGGATAATAAAACAAAATCTTTTGTACAAATGGCAGAAAATGTTTCTGATAAAAACAGAGCATTCTCTTTAGCTTTTGGTGCAAATAATGCAGATGCAATCGATGACTATTTTATTGTAAAGCAGTTTCCTAAAGATGAAAAAGGAATTACAAAAATCGCTTTTGCAAAAAAATATAAAGAGTTTACACTTGTTAAACAGTATTCATTTCTTGAGAATGAATATGCATTTAAACTTGATGTAATCATTGACGGTCAGGATGAATTTAAAGGTTTAAGCTTTGATGGAATTGAAGGAACCAAAGTTGCATATACTTTAAGATCTTCACCACAGATTGGGCCTTTATATGATCCAAAAGTTGACCGATATGAAAACAGAACTTTCTTAGCACATGATGGAAAGAAATTTAAAAAAGTTCAGCTTTCAGATAAACAGTATAAAAAATACGGCAAGGAAATTTCATGGGCAGGTATCGGAGGAAAATATTTCTGCGAACTTATCTATGCTCCAAATTATGAAAATATTCAGGATGTATGGTATTCAACACCAAAAACAAATTTTGCTCTTTCGAATGCGCAGATTTTTGTAGAAAGAAAAGCTGTTACAGAAAAGAGAACAAATGATGTTTATTATGTCTATGTTGGTCCACGCAACGAAAATGATTTAAAAGTTTACAGTATTGCAGATCAGAATGGATGGAAACTTAAGGATACAAAAATTATTGACGCACTTCAGTCAAGTACATTCCTTCCATGGCTTGTAAATTTCTTTAAATGGGTTCTTCAGACAATTTATAAATTTGTTCCTAACTGGGGTGTTGCAATCATCATCATGACTGTACTTTTAAAGATTGTTCTCTTCCCGCTTACTTTAAAATCGTCTATGGGAACTTTAAAGATGCAGGAAATTCAGCCTAGAATGAATGCAATTCAAACAAAGTATAAAGACAATCCACAGAAACTTCAGGAAGAAACTGCAAAGCTTTACAAGGAAACAGGATACAATCCGATGTCTGGCTGTTTACCTTTAGTTTTCCAGATGATGGCGTTAATTGCTGTGTTCAACCTGTTTAATAACTATTTTGAATTCCGCGGTGCAGGATTTATTAAAGGCTGGATAGATGACTTATCAAGCGGAGACTGTATTTTAACATGGAATACAGATCTTCCGTTTGTAGGAAACTGTCTTCGCATTCTTCCTATCATTTATCTTTTCTCACAGTTATTCTATGGAAAGATTACACAGATGGGTGGAGCAGGAGCAGGTGCTGCAGCAAATCCTGGAACAATGAAGTTTATGACTTATGGTCTTCCGATTTTATTCTCATTCATGTTCTATAATGCACCTTCTGGACTGCTGTTATTCTGGACAATCAGTAACTTAATCCAGATGGTTCAGCAGCTTGTAATAAATAAAGTTATGGCTAAGAAAAAGGCCGAAGCTAATCCAGAGATAAAAAAATTTCCTAAAAAAGGAAAGAGAAGATAGGGGAAAAATATGGTATACGAATACGAAGGAAAAACAGAAAAAGAAGCAATTGAAAAAGCTGCAACAGAACTTGGTCTTGAACAGGACATGTTTGATGTAGAAATTCTTGAAACACAGAAAAATTCTCTGTTCAAAAAAGGATTTGTTAAAATCAGAGTTCATGTAGAAGACAACGTAAAAGTAGCAGGAGAAACAAATTCTGCTGCAAGAAAAAAGACTGTAGACCCGGTTCCACAGGGAGAATTTGAAGAAAAAATCATTTCATTCATAAAGAATGTAATTGAAAAAATGGGATATGAAGTAAAAGTTGATATTATGTTCCGCGAAGAAAAGAAGATGGGTATTAAACTTGAATCTTCAAGTTCTTCAATTTTGATTGGACGCAAAGGTAAAAACCTTGATGCTCTTCAGCTTTTACTTAATGTTTATGCAGGTAAACTTGGTCATGAAGATGTTCGGATTATTCTTGATACAGAAAACTATCGTATCAGACGCGAAGAATCTCTTGTACGCCTTGCATATACAACAGCAGATAAAGTACGTTCAAGTAAGAACTCTATCTTACTTGAACCGATGAATCCGTTTGAAAGAAGACTTATTCATACAACTTTAAATGATATCCCGGATATTGAAACTAAAAGCGAAGGAGATGGTTTATATAAACAGGTACGCGTATTCTATAAAGGATTATGTTAATGAAACTGTTTATAAGAACATCTAAATTGATTTTTTCTCTTGCCGTGGTTCTGGCCACTGGCAGTGCTTTTATTTATCCACAGGAAAATGATGAAAAATTTCATCGTTTTACGGAAAGTGATAACGAAGTAAGATTGCTTCCGAAAACCGAACATGAAGAAAGTGTAAAGAAATTTATTTTCGGAAATATGTCTGAAAAAACCGGATATGCTTCGGAAGCCTTATTCTTTGTTACGAAAGAGGAGCTTGTTAATAAAAGCAAAAAAGAAGATAAATCAAAAGTTGATACAAGTATAAAAACTGTATCAAAGATTGTTCGTTCAATTTCTGATATGAAGGGCATGCTGTATTATTCTAATACAAGGCAGCGTTATGAAGTTTTATACAAGGATGCGTATAGAATTGCTGATGGAAAAAATACAGCGAAAATTGCTGATGATTTAGATGGTTCATCAAACGGAAAAACAATTTATGCAATGCTTGATGAACATACATTTGGAAAGGCAAATTATAAAATTCAATATCAGGAAACTGAAAAATGTGTAACAATGCAGATGGAGAATTTGACTCCACTGTCATATAAATTTATCAAGGCAGTAAAACCTGGAAAATTTAAAATGGCAGTAACAGTTTATGATAATGGCGACGGATATTTTGTTTATGTTGCCATGACTGCAGATTTTATGCAGATGGGTTTTTTAGAAAATAAAATGAATAAATCTTTTACTGCAAGAATCAGGGCAATTAAAGATTATATTATTGGTCAATTTTAAATTAATCGGGAGATTAATATGAAAAAATTTTTTAGCGCTATTATATTGATTTGTGGAATTTTATCTTCGGGATGTGCGCAGTCGTCAAAAAAAAGTATTCCAGCTATTGAAGGTAAAGAAGGTTTGTTTGCTGTTATCGCAACAGATAAGGGAGATATTGTAGTTGAATTATTTTATAAACAGACTCCACTTACTGTAACAAACTTTGTCGGTTTAGCAGAAGGAACTTTAACTGCAGCAAAAGGAAAAAAGTTTTTTGATGGTCTTAAATTTCATCGTGTAGAAGCAAACTTTGTTATTCAGGGTGGTGATCCTGAAGGAACAGGTTATGGTGGACCAGGATATAGATTTGAAAATGAACCTGTAAAGGATCTTAAATTTGATGTAGCTGGAAGACTTGCTATGGCAAATTCCGGTCCAGACACAAATGGAAGCCAGTTTTTTATTACACACGTTCCTACAGAACCTTTAAATTATAATTACACGATTTTCGGAACTGTAATTGAAGGACAGAATGTAGTTAATTCAATTCAGAAAAATGATAAAATTAAATCAGTAAGAATTTATCGTAATGGTGCAGAAGCAGAAGCATTTACAGCAACACAGGCAGATTTCGATAAAAGAATTCCGCTTGCAAAACAGGTAAAAAAAGAATTTGAAAAAGCTATTTTTAACGAAGCTGTTGCAGGATGTTCAGAATCTGAAAACGGAATCTATTATCAGATTCTTAAACAGGGAACTGGAAATAAAATCGGCAACGGAAAAAAAGTTAAAGTTGAATACCGCGGATATATGATAAATGGAAGAATTTTTGATGCATCAAGGCAGTTTCATCCGCAGGGACACGATCCATTGGAATTTATAACTGGTTCCGGTGGAATGATTAAAGGATTTGATCAAATGGTTGCAGATATGAAGCCGGGCGAAATAAGAAAAATTGTAATTCCACCAGAATTGGGATATGGAAGTGCCGGTGTTCCACAGATTGGAATTAAGGGCGGAGATTATATCTGTTTTGACATCTGCGTCGTAAATTAATTTTAAACCAATTATAAAGTGTATATAAAAAATGGAGAAAGGTATGGAATCTAGAAAAGTTATTGAAGGAAAAGACGGTTTATTTGCCGAGATTAAAACAAACAAAGGAATTATTATTGTTGAACTTTTTTACAAAGCAGCACCACTTACAGTAACAAACTTTGTTGGTCTTTCTGAAGGAACACTTGATGCTGCAGAAGGAAAAAAATTTTATAACGGGTTGATTTTTCACAGAGTTATAAAAGATTTTATGATTCAGGGTGGAGATCCGGAAGGAAGTGGAAGAGGCGGTCCTGGATATCAGTTCCCGGATGAACCGGTTGAAGAACTTATCTTTGATGAACCTGGAAAGCTTGCTATGGCAAACGCAGGTCCTGGAACAAATGGAAGCCAGTTCTTTATTACACATGTTCCAACTCCCTGGTTAAACTATAAACACACAATTTTCGGAAAGGTTGTAACAGGACAGGATGTTGTAGACAGCATTCAGGGAAATGATACAATCGTTAATATCGAAATTATCCGTAATGGTGCAGAAGCAGAAGCTTTTACAGCAACACAGGAAGATTTTAATAAACTTGTTCCACATGCTCAGAAACAGTCAGAATCTTTTATAAGCCCTGTTCTTAAAAAAATGGTTTCTGATTTTTCAAAAACCGACAACGGAATTTACTACAAAGTAATTTCAGAAGGAAATGGAGCCGAAGTAAAAAACGGAAACAAGGTAGTCGTAGAATACAAAGGATATTCCGTAGATGGAAATATTTTTGACGGTTCTACTAAATTTGTTCCAGAGTCTCACGATCCTATCGACTTTGTAGTTGGTGCCGGCCAGATGATTAGGGGTTTTGAACAGATGGTTCTTGATATGAAAGTAGGAGAAACAAGAACGATTGTTATTCCACCAGAACTTGGATATGGAAGACGTGGTATTCCACAGGTTGGAATTTCTGGAACTGATTATATCTGTTTTGATGTTTACATTGTAAGTGCAGAATAATATCTGAGAAGAATATGAAAGACGAAGCTGAAAGAGAAAAATTTTTTAAAGATTTTGAAGAACGCTTTGGTACACAAGTATCTGATATCGAAATGATAAATATCGAAGCGGGCGAAAAAACATTTAAAGAATTAAATCTTAAGCCGCAGAATAATACTAATTCTTTATGGGGGCTTCTTGTTTTTTGCGAAAATAAAAAAACTTATTTTTATGCACATCCGTCAGAATCGATGATGAGTGCGATGATAAGAGTTGCAAAACACGGAGAACTCCCTGAAGAACAATGCGTATGTCTTTCTGATTTAAAAGACTTTACGATTCTTGATTATAAAAAAAGCTGGTATGATTTTTTTATACCGGGAAAAAAGTTTATGATAGAAGCGCGCTTTACTGCCGGTCAGGAAGCTTTATATTTTCTGATGAACACGCAGAAAAAAGCAGATCAGGTAAAAGTAAAATTTTAATCATCAGGAAGTAATTATGGTAAAACGTTTAGTCATTGCAGTTACATTATTTGTTGCTGCTTCTTTTTGCATGTCTGCAGGAGAAATCTGGGATTTTGAAGAAAGAATCGTAAAGCTGGATAATTCTGTAATAAAAGAGATAAGACTGGATTCAGTTGCGTACGATTCCTGGTCTGACGAAGAATACGAAGATATAAGATCTTATTTTAATGACACAAAGGACGAAATTACTTTTCTTGAAAAATATATCAGATTAAAAAATGACGCAGTCGTTAGCTTTTTGCTGAAAAACTTTGGAGAAGATATTCTTTATTATAGGTCAGGTAAAGATATTCTGTTAGTTTGCGCAGAAGCAGGAACTCCAAAAATGTTTAATTTAATTGCTGCTGTAAAAATAAAGGCAGATAACTGGAAGTTCGATGAATTTGAATTATTCAAAGCCGCAAAACAAAATTCTGATTCCGGAATGATAAAGGCAGTTGTTCCTTATATTAAAAAGTCATTTGAAAAAAAAGACGATATGAGGCCTGTAATAGATGAACTTATTGCAGATGAAAAACTGGCAGATGATTTTTTGGAATTAAAACTTACTGACAGTAATTTTCTTCATCCGATTATTGATTATTATTACAGCAATAAGGATAAAGAAAAGGAAATTTTAGTTTTTGCCGAAAAGCTTTTAAAAAGTGGAGCAAAGGTTGATATATTAGATAGTAAAGGTCAGACACCATTATATGCTGCGGCAGATGATGAATTTTTTTCTTATGAGAAACTTCTTCTTAACTACAAGGCTAATCCAAATATTTTTCCAAAAGAAGATAAATCAACGCTTATGTTAGCGGTAAAGAGTAAAAATCTTGAGCTTGTAAAACTGCTTGTAGAAAAAGGAGCCAAAGTAAATGCTTTAAGCAATTATTCAAAAGAGACTGCGCTTTTTGAAGCGGCTGAAGAGAATAACTATGAAATTGTAAAATATCTTCTTGAGCATGGCGCAAATCCAAATATTAAAAATAAATATGGTGAAATTGTTTTACATAACTTATCAGATGAAGATATAAGTATTTACAAAATTCTTGTCGAACACGGGGCTGATATTAACATTAAAGATGATTATGGTTATACGTCATTAGCTATGGCTGCTGCCCTGTCAAGAATTGATGCTGTAAAACTTTTTCTTGACTATAATCCTGATTTTTCTGTCTGCTCTAAAGATGGCAATAATTTTTTTCATATGATGATGTATTGGAGCCTTCAGCATGAGGTTCATGGAGTTAGTGATAGTGGATGCTGGATTGTAGGAGACGGCCTGAATAATGAGCTTGTAGAATTACTGGTTGAAAAAGGTGTAGATATTAATGCCAGAAATGTTGAAGGCCTTACACCGATTCAGATTGCATGTACCAGTAAATTTGATCTGCCAAATGATGTTGAAATACTTATTAAGAACGGAGCAGATCCTTTGGTTCTTGGTGATGAAAAAAAAGATTCACTTTTGATGATTTCTGTGCGTAATCCAAAAGTAGTTCAGGTTTTACTGAATAATGGCGTTGATAAAAGTTATGTAAATACAGAAGGAAAGAATGCATATGATTATGCCATGGAGCATGCAATTTACTATCATGGCCAGAAAAGTGCGGAATCAGTAAGAATTTTATATGATGAAAAAAGTGACGGCAAGAAAAATTATTCACTCCAGGATGTACTTGAAGCCGGAAATATGATTGTTGCAAAAAGACTTCTTGTTGAATGTAAGGATATTAATGCACAGGATGAAGAAGGTAGATGGCCTTTAATGTGTGCAGTTCTTTCTCAAAATACAGAGCTTATAAAACTTGTTCTTGAGAGGAAGCCGGAATCTTCACAAAAAAATAAGTCTGGTAAAAATGATCCGGTTTTACTGACTGCTGTAAGAAAGCATAATGTAGAGGTTGTAAAGCTTCTGCTTGAAGCAGGCGCAGATCCAAATGAACGTGTTCTTGATTATTCTAATTGTTCAGAAAGTCCATTGTATGTTGCAGAATCTTATATTGGTTTTTCTGATCGCGGAAAGGATGATTTTGAGATTATTAAGCTGTTAATTAAGTATGGAGCAGATCCAAATGCCCGTGGCGGAAGTTATAATGGAACTGATTTTATGGAAGCCTGCAACAGCTCTTCTGTTGAAGTTGTGGGATTTCTTTTGCAAAATGGTGCAGATATATTTGTAACGGATAACAGAAAACGAAGTCCTTATTCAATTACAGACAACTATAAAACGAGGGAACTGATTAAAAAACATGCAATAAATCAAATTAGTTCCAAAAAAGTTATTGCAAAAAAAGATATAGTACCAACGCAAAGTGAATCTGTTTATTCCAGGGAAATGTCAGTAATTGGAAAGGGACAGGTTGTTGAGGTTGTAGATGTTAAACCTGAAATAGTAAAGAACAACGGTGTTGAAGGTTTTATGATCCGCGTCAAACTTGCTGAGCCAGTAGAAGATTATTATGGTAATTATATAATTGAAGGCTGGATTTTTTCTGGAGATGTAGATATCAGATAAGATTCTGAGAAAAAAACTGCGATTTTCAATAAAGGAAATCGCAGTTTTTTTATTGAGAAATTCGCAATTAATACTGATATGTATAATCGCTCATACCTGCAAGTTCATTAACTGTTGTTCCAAATTTCTGAGCGATGCTGTAAGTAGTTACTTTTGAAACATTTCCTTTTGGATCATATTTAAAGAATTTGCGCAGATAAAGCTTGTTCTGTGGTGTGTATGTTGCAATTTCTGTTAATACACCATTTGCATCATAGCGGTAAAGTTCTTTTTTCTCTAAAGAGCCGTCTTCATTAAAGTAATATATTTCCTGAACCTTTTTCTGATCGTTGTATTTAAAAGTTTTTTTAGATTCAAGTTCACCATTTGAATAATATGAATATGAAGTTTTACAATTTCCGTTTTCATCATATTCGTAAACATTTTTCCAGATAATTTTTCCAAGACCGTTGTAAAGGGTTTCTTCTGTACAGTTATTTCCTGTATATTTGAAAATTGACTTGCTCGAAAGATAATCTTTTGCGTCATATTCAGATTCTTCAGTTTTTAAACCTTTTTTATCATATGTGTTTACAATCTTCCAGAGAATATTTCCTGCATCGTCTACACCAGTCTGCGCTGTGATATTTCCTTTTGAATCGTAAGAATATGTAATTTTATCGAGAACTTTTCCGTCTACTGTAAGACTTGAATTTTCGATTTCCTGACCAAATTCATTGAAAACATGCTGGTATTTAGCACTTGGTGTTCTGAAATATTCACCGAATTTTGATGCTACAACGTAATCTGTTTTGATATAAGATTTTACACCACCTGTTGGTGCAGTTGTTAAAACCGGTTCTCCTGCAAATGTAAAAAAACTAAATCCAAGAACAAATAATGATGAAAAAACCTTTTTCATACTACCTCCAAAAAAATTCTGTTTAATGATATAATTATAACATACATTTTTAAGAAAGAGAAATTTATTATGGTAAAAGATTTAATTACAATAAAAGACTGCAGAGTCGAAGATTTAAAGTCTGTAAAAATAGAGAACGTTAACTGGAATTTCAAAAGTGGAGAAGCCTGGCTTGTAATCGGGCCAAATGGAGGCGGTAAGGCTGAATTTTTGAAAGCCCTTTGCGGTCAGATGAATATTGTGCCTTTGAACCCGTTGGATTCAGTTTATTCAAATATATTTGAGGGCTCGGTAGAAATTGTGTCTCTCGAAAAGGCTGCCCGACTTATCGAGGAAGAGAGAATTAACGATGAAAGCGAATATGTAGAAGGTGGAGTTGATATAGGCCGGACAGGGCGTGTTTTTCTTGCAGAGGCTATTTTAGGTACAAAGGTAAAGAAAAACTCAAAGCTTCCGGAAGAGGCTTTGAGGCTTGAGACTTATCCACAGGTAAAGCTTTGCGGAATAGAAAAAATACTTGACCGCGGGCTTAAATATATGTCGACAGGTGAAATAAGGCGAACTTTGCTTGCCCGTGCACTTATAAGCGGAAAAAAACTTTTGATTTTAAGTGACCCTTTTGCAGGACTTGATGTCGAAAGCCGTAAAATTCTTTTGGATTTTTTTGATACGATTGCAAAAAAACAGTTAAAAGAAACTGATTCGATGGATTTTCCAAGAATTATACTGGGAATGGAAAGATATCATGAAATTCCTGATGCGATTAATAATGTAATTGAATTTACTCAAGGGAAAGTTTCTTTTTCCGGTACCAGAACCGAATATGAAAAAATTATCGAAAAAAGGAATGAAGAAAAAGATAAAAACAGAAGTAAAGACCGCAATGAATTTGAAAACGATTTAGAACAAATTCAGCATGAAACACAGGTACTTCATACAGAAAAAGATGAGTCAGAAACCCTCATCGAAATGAACAGTGTAAATGTCGGCTGGGGTGACAATCACGTTCTTGTTGATTTAAACTGGAGCTTAAAAAAAGGACAGCACTGGCTTATAAGAGGTCCAAATGGTTCTGGAAAAACTACATTTCTTGAACTTATAACAGGCGACAATATGCAGGTTTTTTCAAACGACATAAAAATTTTCGGAGCACGCCGGGGAAGCGGTGAAACAATCTGGGATATAAAACGAAAGCTTGGAATTGTTTCTTACAGGCTTCATGTTGAATATAGAATGGTTGGATCTACGACTTTGGAAAATGTCATTATTTCGGGCTTTAGGGATTCAATCGGGCTTTATGAGGCGGCAACGGATGTAGAAAAGGCGGCTGCAAAAAGATGGCTGGTTTTGGGTGGATTTAAAGGTCGCGAAAGTGAAGCATTTAATTCGATAAGTTATGGAGAACAGCGAGCCATTTTAATTTTGAGAGCTGCTGTAAAATGTCCGCCGGTTTTGATTTTGGACGAGCCCTGTCATGGTCTTGATGAAAATTACAGACAGAAAATTCTTGATCTTCTTGAAATTGTTGCAGAGAGTGGAACTACAACTTTACTTCATGTAACTCATGATGCTTCAGAAGTTCTTGACTGTGAAAAAAATATTCTCGAATTTTATCCAAAAGCCTCTCCAATGTACAGGATAATCTGCCGATAAATTAGTATTACACTGGGAGAAAAACTATGGAAAAAGCCTCATTACTTGATTTAAGAAAAATTATTGCTGTCGGAATTTGTTTTTGCGTTAGTACTGCTTTGATTGGGGCAGATACGAAGAAAAAAACTTATCCAAAAGTAACAGAAAAGACAATCACAGAAGAAGGTGTGATGTATCCTGATTATTCACATCCTTACAAATGGAACAGCGATATAAAAGGTGAACCTGTTTTATTTGATGAAGTCTGGGGCTATGTAATGGTTTCCCGCCTTGCAGACTATAAATATGATACTCCGCTTACAGATGTTGCACTTTTTGCTGCAGAAATTAACAGTTATGGTGAACTTGTAAATGTCCCGATGCGTACATGCATAAGTGATAAATTTAAGGGAAGAGTTCATCTTGTTACGATTTGTGAAAGTACTTCGCTTTCGCATTTCTGTCTTGATCCGCATTTTAAGTGCCGCGATAAAATTGTAAAGGGGCTTCTTGATGCAGCAAAGGATTTTGACGGTCTGCAGGTTGACTGGGAATTAGTTCCAGCACGCGATGATGAAAATTTTTATGAGTTTTTAAAGGAACTTAAAAAAGGACTCGGAAAAAAACCTCTTACTGTATGTGTTCCAGCCAGAACAAAAACTTTAAAGAAAGATGTTTATTCTTATCAGAAAATTGGAAAGATTGCTGACCGCATTATGATAATGGCTTACGATGAACATTGGACAAAAGGGCCGGCAGGATCAATTGCTTCATATGACTGGTGTGTAAAAGTTGCTGATTATGCAAAAATTGTATGGCCTGAAAAAAAATATATAATGGGTCTTCCATTTTATGGAAGAACATGGTCGAGCGATCCTGTTCAGCAGGCATGGGCATTTAACGGAATGAACCGTCAGGCACATGAAAATAATGTCGTTAAAATTGAACGTGAAAAAGGTGTTCCTCACTACGAATATAAAATCGAAGTTACTGTAACAGGCTGGTACGAAGACGCTTATTCTAATTATGAAAGAGCGAAAATGTACAAATCAAAAAAATATAATACGATTGCATTCTGGAGAATGGGACAGGAAGATGTCGCAGTCTGGGAATGGATTGGAAATAAAACTTCGGGCACAAAACAGCTTGGCGTAGAAGAATAAATTTATATTGCACTATCAGGTCTGGAGTTTGCCAGGCTGAATACACTCTAGTGCGTGCGCTCAGAAGCAGCTACCTGATAGGCGATGTATTCATGATCAAATTCATATCCGAGTTTTTCTGCAAGATGCACGGAATTTAAATTCTGTGCATCCCAGCTTGGATATAAACCTTCCTTTAAGCAGCGAAGTATTAAAGCTGAACTGACTATAGTTGCAAGATGCTTCTGTCGTTCTGATTCTATTGTATCAACTTCTATTTCGATTCCGTTTTTGTAGCGTGTATAAGATGATGCGCCAGAAACAAATTTGCCGTCTTTTAATATTACAATTCCGCGGCCAAGCTTAAGATATCTTTCTTTTGTTTCGAATGCAGAGACAAAGTCAAATGTAACAGGATCTTTAAGACACATATCATAAATATCAGAATCGATGTCTTTTAACTGATATCCTTCTGGAAGTAAATCTACATTTTTCTGTAAAAGTTCTGTATCAAATTCTGTATCTTTTTTGATTGCATATCTTGTTGTGCGGATTGCAGTAGGAAAATATTCTTCGATTAGAGAAGACCAGGCTTCGTTTTGCGGAACCATTATTACAAAGCCATCAGGTTTATTAATTACAAGCTCGCGCTCCGGAACTCCTGCGTAAAAGCCGAAGCATCCGACAAATGCAAATGCCGATTTTGGATTTTGAGTATCTGTAACAAAAACTTTTCCCATAACTTTTTCAAGGCATGAGTAAATAAGAGTTTCATTCCAGTCTTTAAACAGGTCTTGAACTTTTGATGTGTCTTCTAATTCGTAAATCATTTTTTATCCTTTCGTTTTTGAAATATAAAAATATTATAACATAAAATACGGGTAAAAAAAATATCGGAGGAAAAAAGATTAATAAAAATGACGCATTACAAGATATTTACCGTTGGCTATTTCATCGATAATGTCGATGTACGGGTTGTAAAAATTTGTCGTATAAAGACTTGCATCGGTTGTCTGTGTATCATCCTGCTGTGATTGAAATTCCTTTAATTCTTTTTTTGATAAAATCATATAGCCGAGACAATGTGTTTCTGTTGTTTTAACTTTAAACTTTTTATCCATAATAAAATATCCGAAATAAAATTAATATCCGAGTTTTTTATCCACAACATAGTGAAGCGGTTTATGCTCGACAAAATTCGTTTGCAAAATAACCTGGTTTTAAAATTGAATCTACACCAGCCCATGGCACACAAAGCCATTTAAGGTTTTTGCTTGTGTTCACTATGGAAGGAGCAAAGCCGTAAATTATGTCGGTATCGTAATCACTTTGCGGTATTTCGCTGTCGCTATTATAAAAATGAACTTCTGCACCAAGCGAATCGGCCTGGGATTTGATGAGGTCGATATGGTTCTGTTCAAGCAGATTATTAACAACTAAAATTTTCATGGTAAAATTATATGACATAATTAAAGGAAAATGAATTGTAAAAAAGCGCTTTTTTCTGTAAACTGAAATTCAGCATAATAAGAGGAATTTTATGATTTTTTCACCAGTTGAGATTCAGGAAACAGTTAATATGTTTATGAGACAGAAGCTGGATATCCGCTGTATTACGATGGGTATTTCGCTTCTTGATTGTGCAGATTCTGACAGTAAGAGAGCCTGCGACAAGATTTATGACAAGGTTATGAAAAAAGCCGGGAATCTTGTAAAAACAGGGCAGGACATCGAAAAAGAATTTGGCGTTCCTATCATCAATAAAAGAATTTCTGTTACTCCGATTGCGCTTGTTGCAGGTGCAAGCGAGGCAAAGAATTATGTTCCGTATATTAAAACTCTGGACCGCTGTGCCCACGAGCTTGGTGTAAACTTTATCGGTGGTTTTTCGGCTTTAGTTCAAAAGGGAATAACACCAGCCGACCGTATTTTGATTGATTCAATTCCAGAAGCCCTTGCTTCAACAGATTTTGTATGCTCTTCGGTAAATGTCGGTTCGACAAAATCCGGCATCAATATGGACGCAGTTAAACTGATGGGAGAAACTATCGTAAAGACTGCAGAGGTTTCTAAAAACTGCGAAGTAAACGGCTGTGCAAAGCTTGTTGTTTTCTGCAACGCTCCTGAAGACAATCCGTTTATGGCAGGTGCTTTTCATGGACCGGGAGAAGCTGACTGTGTAATTAATGTCGGTGTATCAGGCCCTGGAGTAATTCTTGCTGCAGCTCGTGAATATAAAGGTCAGCCGATTAATGTTTTAGCAGACGGAATTAAAAAGATGGCGTTTAAGATTACAAGAATGGGTCAGCTTGTTGGAAGTGAAGCCGCTCGCCGCCTTGGTGTAGATTTTGGTATTCTTGATCTTTCTCTGGCTCCTACTCCTGCTGTAGGAGATTCTGTTGCACGCATTCTTGAAGAAATTGGTCTTGACGGCTGCGGTGCTCCTGGAACTACTGCTGCTCTTGCAATGCTTACTGATATGGTTAAAAAAGGCGGTGTTATGGCGTCGACAAATGTCGGTGGTTTAAGCGGTGCGTTTATTCCTGTTTCAGAAGATGAAGGAATGATAGAAGCTGCAAAGAACGGTTCAATCTGCCTTGAAAAGCTCGAAGCGATGACGACAGTATGTTCTGTTGGGCTTGATATGATTGCAATTCCTGGTGATACTCCGGCAACTACTATTTCTGGAATTCTTGCTGATGAGTTTGCGATCGGAATGGTAAATAACAAAACTACGGCATGCCGCTTGATTCCTGCTCCTGGAAAGAAAGCCGGGGAATGGGTTGAGTTTGGCGGACTTCTTGGTGGATGTCCTGTTATGCCTGTAAGTAAATTTGGCTGTGCTGATTTCATTAATAGAGGTGGAAGAATTCCAGCGCCAATACACAGTTTTAGAAATTAGGCTGGGTGATTGATAGAGCATTGGTTAATAATTGCCGCGGTTGGCTCTGCAAGGAAATTATTAACACGCCGCACGAGCGGCTTGCGGGTAACACCGCGGCGGAAGAATTCCTGCCCCAATACATTCGTTCAGAAACTAAAATTTATTGTTGCCGAATCTTGAATAGGAATTTATAATTTAAATCATTATTCAATATTTTTAGGAGTGGCATATGACACCACAGATGGTCGCACATATTTGTGCATTTATCGTTTATCTGGGATTCATGGTTTTTATCGGATTAAGAACTATGAAAAAAAACAATTCAGCAAGTGACTTCTTTCTTGGTGGAAGAAAAATGGGTCCTTGGGTAACTGCTCTTAGTGCTGAAGCTTCTGATATGTCAGGATGGCTTTTGATGGGACTTCCTGGTCTTGCTTATCTTGGTGGAATGAAAGAAGCATTCTGGACAGCAGTTGGTCTTGCAGTCGGAACTTATTTAAGCTGGCTCATTGTAGCAAAGCCTTTAAGAAAATGTACGATTGCTTTTGGTGATGCAATTACTCTTCCAGAATTTTTTACAAACAGATTTAAGGACAAGAGTCATATTCTTGCAACCGTTCTTGTAATTTTTAATATTTTATTTTTTACAATTTATGTTGCTTCTGGTCTTGTTGCCTGCGCAAAGCTTTTTCAGTCTGTATTCGGAATTAACTATCATCTTGGTTTGATAATCGGTTTTGTTGTAGTTCTTGCTTACACAGTAACTGGTGGTTATATGGCTGTATGTTCAACTGATTTTGTTCAGGGAACATTAATGTTCATTGCACTTATTATTACGGGATGTGTAATGCTTTTTGTTTTGAAAGGACCAACAGAAGCATTTTCTGCTGTAAGTTCTTTTGGAAACCGTGCTATGTCCGGCGAGTTTGGTGATATCATGAAAGAAAAGTTTTCTGCTAATCAGTCATTCGGAATTACATCTGTAATTTCTGCAGTTGTATGGGGACTGGGATATTTTGGTATGCCACACTTTATCATCAGATTTATGGGAATCCGTTCTAATAAAGAAATTACAACTTCAAGAAGAGTTGCAATTATCTGGGTAATCGTTGCACTTGCAGTTGCTGTATTAGTTGGATCTCTCGGAACAGTTTATCTTCCACAGGTTCTTGATGCATCAAAAGCAGAAACAGTATTTAGTGAAACAATCAAATTAATGTTCCCTGCATTTGTTGCAGGTATCTTCCTTTGTGCTATTCTTGCTGCTGCTATGAGTACAGCAGATTCACAGCTTCTTGTTGCTTCTTCTTCATTCAGTCAGGACGTTTACAAATGCTGGATTAAAAAGAATGCATCGGATGACGAAGTTCTTCTTGTAAGTCGTCTTGCAGTAGTTGCAGTTGCTGTTATCGCACTTGTAATTGCAATCGATGAAAAGAGTTCTGTATTTAATTTAGTTTCTAACGCATGGGCAGGATTTGGTGCAACACTCGGACCTCTTGTTCTTCTTTCTATCTTCTGGAAAAAAATTACAAAGACTGGAGCAATTGCAGGTCTTGTTACTGGTGGTATTGCAGTAATTGTATGGAACAGACTTCCGGCAACTATTTGTCCAATCTTTGGAATTTATGAAATTTTACCGGCATTTATTTTGAACCTTGTTGTTGCAATTGCAGTAAGCCTTATTGTAAAAGATAACGATCCTGAAATTGAAGCAGCATTTGATGCTTATAAAAAGCTTGAGGACTAATTTTATTATACGTTCCCTTTTGGAAAACGAAAGGGAACAGGCTGTACATTTTCTTGAAGATAATGAAAGGGAATGTACAGCTCTGATGGAACAGATTATACAGGACGCAGAAAATGTTTTTGTCATTGAAAAAACAGATGAAAATATATTCTGTGCTTTTTTTTGTTTAAAAAACAGTACAACACTTCTTCACTATATTCCTTTTGTAAAAAACAATTTAAATTATTCAGAAAATCAGAGTAACGAAATTATAAAACTAATAAAAGAATTTCTTAGTAAGCATCCAGTAAGCTGTGTTTACGGTGAATACGATGGAAGTGTTTTTATAAATTCAATCTTAGAAGAAATCGGAAAAAAGAAAATAAAGGCCAATGAATATATTCTGATGGAAAATGATTTTTCTGATGAAATTTATTCAAAAGAAATAGAAATACGAGACGATGTTACAGTAAAAAAATGCAACATAGATGATTTACAAAAGCTTTTTGTACTTGAACAGGGATATCAGATAGAAGAAGTTCAGGTTATGAAGCATGATGATAATGAAAAATTGATAAATTTTATTTTAAACAGATCTTTAACAACTCAAAATGTATTTGCCGCATTTTTAAAAGATTCTGATATAGCTGTAGCTAAAGTTGCGACAAACGGAATTGGAATAAAATATTACCAGATTGGTGGGGTTTATTGTAAAAAAGATTATCGTAGTAAGGGAATAACGAAATTTGCATTGAGAAATCTTTTAAATTACATTCAGCAGAACAAAAAAAAAGCTGTATTATTTGTAAAAGTTAATAATGAAAATGCAAGAAAACTGTATGAAAGCCTTAAATTTGTTCCGTGCGGACAATATATGATTGCATATTTTGAAAAGTAATTGTAAATTACGATTTTTTTTAGTATATTTTATTTAGATTATTTAATGGAGAAAAATTATGGCAGACAAAGAACTCGAAGCAAAAGTAATAGAAGTTTTGGATGCATACAGACCTCAGCTTCAGGCAGATGGTGGAGACATGGAATTTGTTTCAATTGATGATAAAAATCGTGTCCATGTTAAATTAGTTGGTGCATGTGGTTCATGTCCTATGGCTACAATGACATTAAAGATGGGCGTTGAATCTTATGTAAAAGATGCAATTCCTGAAATTACAGAAATCGTACAGGAAATGTAAATGAAAATTGAAAGCAATAAAGTAGTTCAAATTCACTACACATTAACAGATACAGAAGGAAAGGAAATCGATTCTTCTGTTGGAAGAGATCCTTTGCAGTATGTTCACGGGAACGGATATCTTATTACAGGCCTTGAACGTGAACTTGAAGGTAAAGAACCTGGTGATAAACTGTCAGTTGATGTTGAACCAAAGGATGCTTATGGTGAATATGATGAAAAACTCATCGTAGAAGTTCCAAGAACTCAGTTTGATACTTCTGTAGACATTCAGGTTGGAATGCAGTTTCAGGGTTCAAGTCCAGCAGGTCCTGCAATTGTAACAGTAACAAAAGTAGAAGACGATAAAATTACAATTGATGCGAATCATGAACTTGCAGGTAAAAAACTTCATTTTGATGTAGAAATTGTAAGTGTAAGAGATTTGACCGAAGAAGAACTTGCACAGATGAACTCGCATGGCTGCGGTGGATGTGGTGGAGGCTGCTCAAGCTGTGGTGGCTGCGGAAGTGACGGCGGATGTGGAAGCGGTTGCGGTGGCTGTAACTAACGCAAAAGCGATTCTATCTTTTTTGTTATTTCGTCTGCAGAAAGCGTGCCCTGTTCGATTGTAAAATCTGCAAGCATTTCATATTTTTTAGTGCGCTCTGTGTAGAACGAATGAAAGAAAGTCCGGACATCAGAAATGGTGGACGGATTTTTTTTAGCTATGTAAGACGGAAGAGAATTAACATTCGTAATTTTTTCGCCATCTGTTTTGGCTTCATTTAAAATACGTTTAACGGCAGTTTCTTCGTCGATGCAAAGATACACAAAAACAGAATTTGTATTTAAAAATCGCAATGCTTCTTCGTTATCACATATTCCGCCGCCGGTTGCGATGACAGAAGGCTTTGATTTTATAATTGAATTTAGATGACGGCATGCGGTCTGTTCAGCAGATAAAAATGAATCTTTACCTTCTGTGTTGTAAATTTCTCTTGCTGATTTTCCTGTAAGCTCTTCGATGACTGTGTCTGTATCAAAAAAAGCGACACCAAGTTTTAAAGCCAGAGCTTTTCCCTGAGTAGATTTTCCGCAGTGTTTTATTCCTACAAGAATAATTGATTTATTAATATTCATACTATAATTATAGCTTTCTTAATTGCAAAAGTCCAACTGATATTTTATACTTATTGCATGAATATTTATGCACCAATAATTCTTTGTTTTATTCCGCTTATTACAGTTTTTCTCCTTTTTAAGATTCTTATAGATGGAATTTCTATCGTAAAAGAATTGACAGCATGTCTCATCGGATTGATTGCTTTAATACCGATAACAGTATTGCAGTTTTTTGTTGGAGATCATTTTTCTGTAAAAAATCAGACATTTTTTATGCTGCTTTTAAGGGCAGTTCTTCTATATGGATTTATCGAAGAGGGAATAAAGTGCGGGACACTTTTTCTCTTTCCAAAAAAGAATATTAATTTAAAGCAGATGTTTTTATATTCACTTTTAGCAGGACTGTTTTTAGGTTGTTTTGAATCTGTTGTTTATACTATAAATTCAATTCAAAAAGCAAGTCTTTCTGGTGGAGAAATTCTTTTGCACATGATTTATCTTCGTTCATTTACTTCAATTGCGATACATACATTTGCAGCTGGCTTGCTTGGAATGTTTGTTTATTCAGTAAAAATAAAAGAGATTAAATGGAACGCATTAGTTTATGCAATAATGCTTCACGGGCTTTATGATTTTTTTGCAATCATGCCGTCTCCAATTAATCTCTTTTCTTATGTAGCAATACTGCTTCTTATTGTTGAATGCAGAATTGTTTATGCAAGATTAAATTAATTTCTGAATAATTAATTGAATCTTCTGTCTTCGATACGTTTTGTTTTCTTTTCGCTGCGTGGAAGCTCTCCGATGCCCACCACTTTTACTTCTGGAGTCATGTTGTATTTCTGTTTAAATGTATACTGAATCTGTAAAGAAACTTCTGTGCGGTCAGTTCCGCCTTCTACTTCTACGATTACAGTCATCTGGTCTTTACCGTCAACGTGTTCAATTACTGCACGGTATTCACTTGATGCACCCGGAACAGAATTAATAACGTCTTCGATTGTACTTGGGAAAATAATGTTTCCCTTAACCTTAACCATGTCGTCGCTTCTTCCCATGATGTGAGAAATGCGCGGATATTTAGAACCGCAAGGGCATTCACCTGGAATAAAGGCTGCAAGGTCATGTGTTCTAAAGCGGAAAAGCGGAGCGCCTTCTTTAACAAGTGTTGTCAAAGTAATTTCTCCGATTTCTCCTTCCGGTACAGGATTTCCTGTTACAGGATCAAGAATTTCGATGTAAAGGTAATCATCAAAAATATGAATGCCTTCTGTCTGGTTTGTACAGTTAATTCCGATTCCTGGACCGTAACATTCTGTAAGTCCGTAAATATCATAAAGCTCGATTCCGAGGATGTTTTTAATTCTGTTGCGCATTTTTTCGCCCCAACGTTCAGAACCGATTACGCCTTTTTTAAGATGAATTTTATCCATGAGGCCGCGTTTTTCTACCTGTTCAGCAAGTAAAAGAGCATAAGAAGAAGTAGCGCAGATTACAGAAGCCTTTAAGTCCTGCATCATCTGAAGCTGCTTTTCTGTGTTTCCAGGTCCCATTGGAATTGCCATTGCGCCGAGGCGTTCACAGCCTGCCTGGAAGCCGATACCTGCTGTCCAAAGTCCATATCCCGGTGTAATCTGGATGCGGTCTTTATTTGTAATTCCTGCCATTTCGTAGCAGCGTGAAAACATGATAGCCCAGTCTTCTACATCTTTTTTTGTATATGGAATAATAACCGGGGAACCTGTTGTTCCGCTTGAAGAGTGAATGCGGACGATTTCTTCTTCCGGAACTGCTGCAAGTCCGAGTGGATATGCATCGCGGAGATCCTGCTTTGAGCAGAACGGTACGAGTTTTTCAAAGTCTGCCTGAGTTTTAATGTCATCTGGATTTACGTTCTTAAAGCGCTCGGTATAAAAAGGGTTTCCGCATGCCTTAACGCGGCGAATCTGTGAGCGGATCTGTTCGAGCTGTGTATCTGTCATTTTCATGTGTGTTGCCTCTTTGTATAGTAACTGATACTTTTTATAGTAATGCATAATGCGGATTCTGTCAACAGTAATTTTTATACGTACATTCCGCTTGTGACGATAAGGGCAATAGGGTTATCGAGATTGTCTTTTATTGAGATTTCGTAAGTGCACATTTTTGCGCCGGACTTGATGAGGCGACTTTCTGAAATGAGGGTGTCGCCTTTTAAACGGCCAAGGTATGTGATTGTGCTGTTTGTCGTGACGGTTTTTTCTGAGCCGCGGTTTGAGCTTACTGCAAATGTAAAATCTGCAAGCGTAAAGAAAACGCCGCCCATTACATGGTTGTTTGCGTTAAGATGCCTTTCGTCGATTTTGAGTGAGCATTTTGCGTAATGGGTGCCGACATCTTCTATCTGGATGCCGGTTGTCACCATTGCGTAGCGGTCGTTTATAAAAAATTCTCTTGCCTGCTCAAGTTCCGTCATAGAGTTGCCTCGAGAGCCTTTATGTTAAGCTCATAAAATTCCGGTTTAACAAGAAGCTTTAATGCGTCTTTAAGCTGGTCTTTTTCGATGAGCCCTGTTTTGCATGCAGCTCCAAGTAAGATTATGTTTGCCACTTTAGTTGAACCGAGTTTACTGCAAAGCTCATCGGTGTCTACAACGATTACGTTTTTAAAATTTGATTTTAAAAAATCAATCATTGTCTGTGTCGAAAAAGATTTTCCGGTTAAGCTTGCTGTTACAGGCTGAATAATTTTATTGTTGATGATTACTGTTCCGTCTGGTTTAAGATAATCAATGTTACGCACTGCTTCTGCTGCTTCGAATGCGATTATGATGTCGGCCTGTCCTTTTGGAATTAACGGTGAAAAAACATCATCGCCGATTCTTACATGACTTACTACAGAACCGCCGCGCTGTGCCATTCCGATTGTTTCTGCAGAAAGCACATGCTGTCCGCATGAAAGCGCTGCCTGAGAAAGAACTTTTGCGGCGAGTACTGTTCCCTGACCGCCGACTCCACAAATTATAATACTCTTACTCATATAAAAATCTCCGTTAATCAATTGCTTTAACAGGACATACCTGTGAACATAAACTGCATCCCGTACATAATGAACTGTCGATATTTACTATCTGTTTTCCATTTGCATTTGTCTGAGTGCTTATACTTAATGCAGGACATCCGAGTTCTTTAATACATTTCTGGCAGCCGATACATTTTGCAGAATCAACTTTTTTTGTTCCAGGAAATTTATAGCCGAGCTTTGATGCAACACTTATACAAGGGGATTTAAAAATTACTGCACTTACTCCCGGTGCACTGCTTGCTTCTTTTACCGCATTTACAGCTTCTTCTAAGTTGAATGGATTTACTTCGATAATCGGTTTTACTCCGACAGCTTCAAGAATTTTAGGAATGCTTATTTTATCGACTGCCTGGCCCATCATTGTAACTCCGGTTCCAGGATGCGGCTGGTGGCCTGTCATTGCAGTTGTAGAGTTGTCGAGAATACAGAGAGTCTGGTGCGACTGATTGTAAACTGCATTTACAACGCCTGTAATTCCGCTTGCAAAGAAGGTTGAGTCACCGATAAAACTAAAGCAGAGGCGATCTGGTTCTGTGTGGTAAAAGCCCTGAGCCATTGTGATGTCGGCTCCCATACAAAGACATGTGTCGCACATATCAAGCGGCTTTGCGTTTCCGAGAGTGTAGCATCCGATGTCGCCACAGTATGCTGTCTTTTTATCTTTTGTTGCAAGCTTTACTGCATAGAATGAACCGCGGTGAGGACAGCCTGCGCATAATACAGGAGGACGAACAGGAAGTTCTGGAGATTCTGCAGAGTTTGAAAGAGGTGCGGCGCTTTGACTCTGTGCATTTTTAGAAGCCTCTGAGCCTGAACTGCCGTTTAATTTTTCTATGATTGCTTTTACGATTTCGACAGAGAGCTCGCCCGCTTCTGGGACAGTCCTGTCTTTTTTACCGTGAATTTTTACTGTAAGATTTTTTTCTCCTGCCAGTAAAAAAAGATTTTCTTCTAAGAATGGATCCAGTTCTTCAAATACTGTAACTTCGCCGTGGGCTTTAATAAAGTCGAGGGCGAGCTCTTTTGGGAACGGGTAAGGAGTTCCGATTTTTAAAACTGATGCAGGAATTTTTAAAATTTCGAGCGCTTCCATTAAATAGCAGTATGAAATTCCGCCGGCGATAAAATTTAATTTACTGCCTTCGCTGTTTTTTACTATATTAAAGCGCGATTTACTGAACTGGCCTGGAAGAACAGATTCGTTGCGTTCAAAAATACGCTTGTGGTTCATAAAAGAAGTTCTCGGGAAAATTACCCAGCGCTGAGTGTCTTTGGTAAATTCAGCATTGGAAGAAACCTCTGTAAGCTCAGGAAATTCCATGCTTTCGTAGGCGTGGTCAACTCGTGTTGTCGGGCGTACAAAAACAGGAGTGTTGTATTTTTCTGAAAGCTCAAAGGCTTCCTGAATCATTTCGTAAGCTTCCTGCGGAGTTGACGGATCAAGGCACGGGATTTTGGAATACTGTGCAAAATTTCTTGTGTCCTGTTCAGTCTGACTTGAAATAGGACCCGGATCATCTGCGCTTATTATAACCATTCCGCCTTTAACGCCGACATAAGAAAGGCACATTACAGGGTCACTTGCAACGTTTAAACCGACCTGCTTCATTGTAACGAGAGTCCGCGCTCCGGCATAACTTGCTCCGGCAGCAACTTCGACAGCAGCCTTTTCGTTTACTGACCATTCGACATAGGTTTTGGTTTTATCCTTGTATTTTGAGATGAATTCAATTATTTCGCTGGAAGGGGTTCCAGGGTATCCTGCAACGAGTTTTACTCCAGCTTTTAAAGCACCAAGGGCAATGGCCTGGTTTCCCATAATCATTTGTTTTGGCATAAATACTTCCTTATTTACGGGCTTAATAAACGCGTGTTCCTATTTGTAGTAACAGTTTATTATATAAGTTGAATTTTTTCAAGGGATATTTGCTGTTTGGGTATGTCCACATCTTTTATGGAAGAAACCGGGCGGAATGAGGACGGCTTTTTTTTCTCTTTTGTAAAATCCATGTTATAATTTTAAGATGAGAGTTTAAAACCGGTTCCGCATTAAAGGAAAATCTTCTGGTAAATGGCTCTTGGGAGATTTTGATGAAAAAGATTAAATGCATTTTTTTAGCATTCGCAATTTTAGTTTTGGGAATGAGTGCTATAATTGCGCAGGAAAAAAACGACGGAAAAGAAATACCTAGAGTAAACGTTACAATGCCGTTTTCAAAAGGACTTAATTTATCTAACTGGCTTGAATTGCACAGGCGGGAATATTCAAATATAGAATCAGAATTTTTTGGAAAACAGGATTTTATAGATATAAAAAGTCTTGGAGTAGAAATCATCCGTATTCCGATTCATTTTGAAGAAATGAGTTCTGACAAACCGGATTTTATCATAGAAGACTGGCTCTGGGAAAAAATTGATAATGCTGTCGAATGGTGTACAGAGTTAAAAATGTACATGATTATTGATTTTCACAATGACTGTGGCGGAAATAGTAAGACAAGGCCTGACGTTGAGGATATGCTTATAAAAATATGGACACAGATTGCAGAGCGTTATAAAGATTCTGGAGAATATGTTCTTTATGAAATAATGAATGAACCGCATTTTAAAAGCAGTAGTCTGGCTTCTGATATTTCAAAGTGGAATAAAATTCAGGGTAATGTATTAAAAAAAATCCGCCAGATAGACAAAACACATACTGTGATTGTAGGCGGAGCGGACTGGCATTCAATTAATTCGATGTTACAGTTACCGGATTATAAAGACAGTAATATAATTTTAAATTTTCATGATTATACTCCATTTTTATTTACACATCAGGGTGCAAATTGGGTAGGAGATAAGGGCGGAAATGGTCTTGAAAATGTAAGGCACATACCTTTTCCGTATTCGAAAGAAAAAATGCCGCAGCTTCCTAAAAATCAGATAGAGCAGGATTGGATAGAATATTTATTCAGCAGTTACGAAAAAGAAGCCAGCGAAGCAAATCTTGTAAAACCTCTTAACGAAGCAGTAAAACTTGCGAACAAACGTGGAGTCGCTTTGATGTGTAACGAGTGGGGTACTCAGATGAATTTTGCCGATGAAGAAGACCGCATCAACTGGTATCGTCTTAAAGCAAAGTGGATGGATGAAAGAAATATTATCCGTTTAAGCTGGGATTATAAAAATTCTTTTGGTGTATTCAATGATAAAAATATCTGGCCTGGTAAAGTGAATTTTCCTGAAGATTTAAATAAAGGAATTGTCGAAGCTCTGGGATTTAAAGTTCCTGAAGAAAAAAAGCGTGTCCGGCTTTCGTGGCTTGAAAATGCAAAAAGAACAGGAGATTATACAATTTATAAAAATGGTTTTGTAAAGGGAATTCTTCTTGAGCAGTATTATCCAAATTATGTCAGAGTGAATAAAAGAGATGATCGAACAGAAGATTCATATATTTATTTTGGTAAAACAAATTCATATGAAAGAATAGAGATACCTCTTGGAGATAATGTGGATTTATCTTCGTTTGTTGACAGTGGAAAATTTCTTGAATTTGAAATCCGTACAAACCAGAAAAAATTGTCTCTGGAAGTATATTTTGAACAGAAAGAAATCTTAGATGCAGGAAAATCAGGACTCCCATGGAGATGCAGAAAATCTATAAAAAATGATACTGTTCCTGCAGATGGACAATGGCATATTGTAAGAATTCCGCTTAAAGATTTTGCTGATATTGGTGCGTGGGTTAACAGAGAAAACAAATGGTACAACGGCGAAGGTCTGTTCAGCTGGAAAAGAGTACACAGCCTTATTTTTGATGTTGGCGAAAAAGGTCTTCAAGGCGATCTTTCTGTCCGCAATATTGCAATAAAGTAGCTTTCAGAAAAATAAAACTTTTTTATAAATTCTATTGACAGAAACATTTTATCCCGATATTATCTACAGTAACAAGGTTACTGTAATTAGTAACACCGACTTTAGAAATCTGTGCGCAAAGATTTTTGATAAGCGGAAAAATTAAAGGAGTCATTATTATGGAAAAACGTGTATTAAAACAGGAAGAAAAAAAAGGACTTTCTTTGAGAGATCTTTTGCTTACAGCAGTATTACTTGCTGCAGGTGCAGTTCTTAAATTCTTTGTCGGATCAATCATCAACATAGGTGGTATGAAACCAAACTTTATCATTGCAATGTATTGTATGGCAATTGTACTTATCAAACCAAAACTTATCTACTGTGCAATCATCGGTCTTCTTGCCGGTGCAATCTGTCAGTTCTTCCCTGGTCAGCCGTATCTTAATTTTGCTTCTGAACTTGCTGGTGCTATTGCAATGGGTCTTCTTATTAAAGTAAGTTTTAACATCAAGAGTTTTAACTTTGGACCTGCAGTTGCAACTTTTATAAGTACAGTTATATCTGGTGGACTTTATACAGTTCTTCTTATTACAGTTATCAAAATGGCAAAGGGAACTCTTGCAGCTTATATACCTATCGTACTTTGTACTGCATTGTTCAACGCCGTAATTGTTCAGCTTTTATATATTCCACTTAACAAAGCAATCAATAAATAAAGAGACAGCAATGGTAGAAATTAGCGATCTGACATTTAAATATTCAAGAGGAAAGAAAAATTCCTTAGAGAATATAAATTTAAAAATTGAAAAAGGTGAATTTATAGGAATTATCGGTGAATCTGGTGCAGGAAAATCCACACTGTGTTCATGTATAAACGGAATAATTCCACACAGACATTCCGGAGATTTTTATGGGAGTGTAAAAGTTTGTGGTAAAGACACTTTTGATATTAAACCTGGTGAACTTGCATTAAGTGTTGGTTCTGTTTTTCAGGATGTAGAAAGTCAGCTCGTTAGTTTTTTTGTTGAAGATGAAATTCTTTTTGGACTTGAAAACTTTGGTGTTCCAAAAGATAAAATTGAAGAAAGAATTACTGAAGCTCTTAAAGCTGTTGGAATTGAAAATCTTCGTTATAGAGAAATATCTGGTTTGAGTGGTGGACAGAAACAGAAAGTTGCAATTGCAGCAATTGTTGCTCTTGAACCGGATATTCTTGTTCTTGATGAACCTACTGGAGAACTTGATCCTGCATCGAGCCTGCAGATTTTCGAACTTTTAAAAAAATTGAATGAAGAAAAAGGGATTACGATAATTGTTGCAGAACAGAAAATCATGCTTCTTTGTGAATTTGCAAAAAAGCTTTGTGTAATGCAGCAGGGAAAAATTCTTTTTAATGATGAAGTAAGAAAAGTTTTAAGTAACAGAACAGAACTTGAAAACGCCGGAATTAACTGTCCGCGTGTTTTGACATTAAGCGATGAATTATTTAAACAAAAAATAGTAAAGAACAGTCAAAAGAAAAAATCTGTATGTATTAATGCAGAAGAAGCTGCATCACTTGTAAGGAGCATTTTGTAATATGGAACAGACAATGCTTGAACTTCAAAATGTAACTTTTGGATACAGCGTAGAAGCTACAGTTCATAATTTGACAGCAAAGATAAACAAAGGTGATTTTGTAGCCCTCATCGGTTCTAACGGAGCTGGAAAGTCAACTTTTTCAAAGCTCTGTAACGGTTTATTAAAACCAACAGAAGGTGACGTTTTTGTTTTAGGAAAAAATACTAAAAAAGAAAAAGTGAGTAATCTTGCCCGCCACATAGGATTTTTATTTCAGAATCCAGATAGACAGATATGCTGTGAAACTGTAAAAGAAGAAATTGAATTTAGTTTAAAAAATAATGGAATTAATCCAGAAGAAATAAAAAGAAGAGTTGAAGAAACAATTTCTACCTTTGGTTTTAATCCTGATGCAGAACCATTTAATATGAGCCGCGGTCAGAGACAGAGACTTTGTCTTGCCTGCATTATTGCTCTTAATCCTGAAATAATGATCCTTGATGAACCGACGACAGGGCTTGATTATAAAGAGTGTATGGAGCTCATGGAAAAAATACGAGAGCTTAATAAAAACGGAACAACTGTCGTAATGGTCTGTCACGATATGGAAGTAGTTCTAGATTTTGCTGATAAAGTGATTGTAATGACAGAGGGCAGGATAATTGGCGAAGGAGAGACAAGAAAAGTATTACAGGATAAAGAACTTTTAAGTAACGCACACATTATTGCGCCTCAAATTGCACAGACATGTATGCTTTTAGGAAATAAGTTTAAAGATATTTTTACAGTTGATGAAATGATAGATAAAATTAAGGAGTTAAAAAAATGAAAGGATTACTGGACTATTTGCAGGGTGATTCTATCTTACATAAAATGCATCCGATTTCAAAATTATTATTATCATTTTTTATCTGCCTTGCTGCATTTATTTCTGATAAGTTTTATTTTCTTATTGGACTTATTGTTTTAAATCTTTTAATTGCATTAATCGGAGAAGGAAAAAGCAAATGCGGAGTTTTTAAAAGAAGTCTTGGAATTTTAAAAGGACTTTTAAAAATTTCAATTTTTCTTTTTATCATTCAATTATTGTGTATAAGAGATGGAAATGTTGTTTTTAAAATTACAGAAAATTTTGGGATTACAGATACTGGAATTAATACAGCATTAATTTTAGTTTTAAGACTTACAGGAGCAACTCTTCCACTTGCAATTGTGATCTCTGTTACAAATTTAAATGATCTTGCAAATACACTTGTAAAGAGTTTGCATATTCCGTACAAATATGCTTACACAGTAATTACTTCCATTAGGTTCATTCCGATTTTTGCATCAGAAATGAGTCTGATTATTGATTCACAGAAAGCACGCGGTGTAGATTTTGAAATAAAAAATCCGTTTAAAAAACTTTCACTCATTTTGCCATTGTGCTTTCCTCTTTTGCTTTCTTCTGTAAGAAAGATTGAATCAACTACAACAGCAACAGAACTTCGGGGATTTTATTTTAGAAAACCTGACAGCTGTTACAGAGATTACAAAGTTGGATTTGCTGATTTTGTTTTTACATTTTTTGCTGTTTCTGTATTGGTATTCAGTTTTTTATACTAAATTCAGCATGAATAACCGGTTAAAACGACCTTCGTAATTGACAAAGCGCCATAAAGAAAGTACATTAATTTTCGGAGTAATGTAAATGAAAAGCACTGCTATAGTAGGAATTAACTGGGGCGACGAAGGTAAAGGTCGCATGGTAGATCTTTTAACAGAAGATTTTGATGTTGTTGTTCGTTTTCAGGGTGGCGGAAATGCAGGTCATACTGTAATTAACGAAAAAGGAAAGTTTGCATTACATCTTCTTCCATCAGGAATTTTCAGAAGCGGAGTTGTAAACATTCTTGGAAATGGTGTTGCTCTCGATCCTGAAAATCTCTGGAAAGAAATGCAGGAAGTTGTTTCGAAGGGAGTAAGCCTTACTCCAGATAATTTGAAAATCAGTGACCGTGCTTCTGTTCTTGTTCCCTGGCACCGTGATCTTGACTGTCTTGAAGAGCAGCGTCTTGCAGATAAAAAATACGGTTCAACAAAACAGGGTATTGCTCCGTTCTACTCTGATAAATATCAGAAAAAAACAATTCTCGCAGGAGAATTATTCCACCCGGCAGAATTAAAGCAGCATCTTCTTGATATCATGGAATGGAAAAACCTTACTTTAACAAAGGTTTATGGAGCTGAACCATACACAGAAGCAAAACTTGATGAATGGCTCAACAACGCATGTGAAAAAATCAAACCATATGTATGTGATACAGGACTTTTCTTAAAGGAAGCACAGGATAATAAAAAGAACATTCTTTTTGAAGCACAGCTTGGTTCTCTGCGTGACCTTGATTACGGAATCTATCCATATACAACTTCTTCAAATACAACTGCAGCTTATGCACCAATTGGTTCTGGACTTCCGTCTGCGAAAATCACAGATGTTGTTGGAGTTGTTAAAGCATATTCAACTTGTGTAGGAGAAGGCCCTTTTGTTTGCGAAATGTTCGGGGATGAAGCAGAAGAGCTTCGCAAAGCCGGAAATGAGTATGGAGCAAAGACAGGACGTCCACGCCGCGTAGGACCGCTTGATATCGTAGCAACACGCTATGGTGTAGAAGTTCAGGCTGCGACAGACATTGCACTTACAAAGATGGACGTTTTAAGTTATATGGACAAAATTCCAGTTTGTACTCAGTATGAACTGAACGGCAAGAAAATCGACAGATTCCCGTTCCCTGTAACATTAAAAGACTGTAAACCTGTTATCGAATATCTTCCAGGATGGAAATGTGATATTTCGAAAGTACGTAAATTCAGTAAGCTCCCAAAAGAAGCAAGAGACTATGTTCTTTACATCGAAAAAGCAATCGGTTGTAAGATTAAATATGTTTCTGTAGGTGCAGAACGCGAAGAAATCATTATACGCTAAGAAAGCCGGGATGGAATTTTTTCTATTCACAAAACAGCATTCTTAATATAGAATAATAGCAGGGAATCTCTAAAGATGTGAGGTTTTTAGAGGTTCCCTTATTTTATGCATAGGAGTGCTTATGAGTGTAAAAATCTTTAAATGTAGTGTATGTGGAAAAATAATTATTCTGCTGAATAATGAATCAATTCCAACAGTTTGCTGTAACGAAACAATGAAAGAACTTATTGCAGGAACAACAGATGCTGCAGTAGAAAAACATGTTCCGGTTGTAAATGTAAATTCAAATATTATAGAAGTAAGCGTCGGATCCGTTGAGCATCCTATGGAAGAAAAACATTTTATTGAATGGATTTTAATCGAAACAGAAAAAGGATTCCAGATTAAATATTTAAAACCTGGAACAAGCCCAAAAGCACAGTTTGCATTAACAGCTGATGACAAATTTATAAAAGCATACGCTTATTGTAATCTTCACGGCTTGTGGGCATCTAAATAAATTCAACTTAAAAAACATAAGGAGCAAAAATTATGAGCAAGTATTCAGGAACACAGACAGAAAAAAATCTTTTAGCTGCATTTGCAGGTGAAAGTCAGGCAAGAAACAAATACACTTATTTTGCATCAAAGGCAAAGAAAGAAGGATTTGAGCAGATTGCTGAATTATTTTTAAAGACTGCTGATAATGAAAAAGAGCACGCAAAGATGTGGTTCAAAGAACTCGACGGAATCGGCGATACAGCAGCTAACTTAAAGGCAGCTGCAGATGGCGAAAACTTTGAATGGACAGACATGTACGAAGGTTTTGCAAAAACTGCAGAAGAAGAAGGATTTAAACCTCTTGCTGCAAAATTCCGTGCAGTAGCTGCAATCGAAAAACGCCACGAAGAAAGATATCGTGCACTTCTTAAGAATGTAGAAATGCAGCAGGTTTTTGAAAGAAGCGAAGTAAAAGTTTGGGAATGCAGAAACTGCGGACACATCATTGTTGGAACAAAAGCTCCAGAAGCTTGTCCTGTTTGTTTACATCCAAAAAGCTATTTCGAAATTTCTGCAGAAAATTTCTAATTGTTGAATAGAAATAAAATGCAAAGACAGATTTCTAAACAGAATTAATGTTTTAAATAATCCGCGGTATATAGACTGAATAAGTTTAAATACCGCGGTTTTTGATATCGGTAAGTATTGAATGATTTTATCATAAGAAAACATAAAGAGGTGTGATATGAACGAAGTTTATGAATTTATCAAAAAATGTGGAGTTTATTATCTTGCAACAATTGAAGATGGTAAACCAAAAAACAGACCATTTGGAACAATAAATATTTTTGAAGATAAGCTTTACATACAGACTGGAAAAAGCAAAAATGTTTCGAAGCAGATTCAGAAGAATCCGAATGTAGAAATCTGCTGCTTTGATGGAGATACATGGCTTAGACTTAACGGCGAACTTGTGAGGGATGACAGGGTAGAAGCAAAAGAATCTTTACTTTCCAACTACCCTGAATTAAGACAGATGTATTCAGCAGAAGATGCGGATACAGAAGTTCTCTATTTTAAAAATGCAGAAGCTGTTTTTGCAAGTTTTAGTTCAGCACCACGTTCTGTTAAATTTTAAGAATTATCTGCAATTTTTCTTGCAAGATAAACAAATGGTGTATCCAGGAGACTTGTTATTATGTAAATAAAGTAGCATGCTCCTGTGATAGCCAGAAGCTCTTTAAATGCATAAATTCCGTAGAATGCTCCAAAGTTAAAAATTACAATGTTTACAAACTGAGAAATAAGTGTTGAAAAATTATTTCTGAACCAGAGCATCTTTGTATGACTTCCAGTTTTCTTTTCTGTTAAATTCCACCAGGCATGATATAAAGAAACATCTATGCTTTCTGAAACAGCATAAGCAATAAGGCTTGAAAGAAGCATACGGGGAGTATTTGTGAAAAGGCCTCTTACAAAACCCGATGCCCAGTCACTTTCGGCAGGGATGTAATGAATCCAGAGAAATGAAAGGATTATAAAAGTCAAGCTTGTAAAAATACCTGCAAGAACACCTTTAGAAGCTTCTTTTTTGCCGTAAACTTCACTGAGAATGTCTGTTGCCAGAAAGGTTGCAGCAAAGAGAGTATTTCCGAGCGTCTGATCCATCCCAAAAGCATGAACGACAATTGTTACTTCGATATTTGCAAATACAGTTGCAATACCGATCCATGCAAAAAGTCCGCCTTTTCCAAATGCTTTGAGGAAAAGCAGAGTTCCGCCAAAAGAAATCAACAAAGTGATAATGAGAAAAAGTTCATTCATTTAAAATGACCTCTGATAAAAGAATTGACCTGGTTTTGATTTGCAGCTGTAATGCTGCAGGCAGGAAGGACTTCGAACTGCCTTTCTGATGAATAGTATATAAAATTTTTGACTTTTGTTCAAACAGCATGATAAAATTAAGCGGAGAGGTTTAAAAAGTGAATAAGTATAAAATTAAACATCCTATCAGTTTAAAGCACATCCTTCTTTTTTCATCACTTATCATTCTTGTTCTGGGTGTATCAACATTTCTGGTTTCGACTCTTGTCCGTTCAGATGACAAGCTTAAAGCAGAAGAAAACAACTACACAATCAATGCGCGAACCGCAGAAACTGTCCAGCTTACATTTTCGGGAATTAAAAACAATTCCTATGCGCTGTTTGATGCAGTTTCTTTAATGAATGCAATTCCTGACAAAGCAGCTGCCAATAAAGTGACAGTAAATAAACTCATTACAGACTATTTTAATGTAAACAAAGACATTGTTTTTATTTTAAGTCCGGATACAGGCATAAAGGTAAATCCTTCATATGATTCTAATAAAGTTTCGGATTATGTTTTAAAGTTAAATTTATCAAGATATTCAGATGGAGTTCATGTAATAAATTCAAATGAAATGTTAAATCCGTCTGTAATTTTAATTTATACTTACGGACAGTCAAATGCTGTTAAAACAGCCGCTGTAGGTCTTGATGCAACAGCCCTCGCTTCTTTAATGAGTACAGGTTCAAATAACTCGACTCTTCTTGTAGATGAAGAAGCAAACATTATTGTAAACCCTGATTTTGAAAGTAAAGAAACAAAATACGAAATTGCCGAAAAAATCATAAACGACATTAAAAATGTTTCTGACAACACACAGAATCTTATTGAAACAGACGAAGGAAAGAAATTTATTGCAGTTCATAAAACAAAAGATAACCTCTATGTAATTACAAGTATTTCAGAAAAATCTGTATTTGCGGTAATCAATAAAACAACTTACCGAATCATTCTTTTTTCTCTTGCAGTAATGTTTATTGCGATAATCATAATAAGGCTTTTCAGTAATAATATTACTTATCCTATTACAGAACTTGTTGATGCTTCTGCAAAAATTGAACAGGGAGAATTTGAACTTGATATTGAACCTCGTACACAGGACGAAATAGGACTTTTAACTTCTTCGTTCATACAGATGGGTCATGGGCTTGCAGAAAGAGAAAAGTTAATGGTTTCGTTCAGCAAGTTTACAAACAAGACGATAGCAAAAAAAGCTGCCAGCGGTGAGCTTGCCCTTGGTGGAGAAAACCGTAACGCAACAATATTTTTCTCAGACATAAGATCCTTTACTGCAATGTCAGAAAAAATGCAGCCAAATGAAGTCGTAGAATTCTTAAACGAATATATGACGCGCATGGTTGAATGTGTTAATAAAACAAACGGTGTAGTAGATAAATACATTGGAGATGCAATCATGGCAGTGTGGGGTGCACCGGAATCTTCTGGAAGCCCTGCTCATGATGCGATGAATGCTGTTACTGCAGCTTTAATGATGCGTGTTTCTCTGTTCAACTTTAATAAGCAGAGAAAAGAAAAGGGACTTGCTCCTGTAAAAATCGGCTGCGGAATTAATAGCGGTCCTGTCGTTGCAGGTCAGATCGGTTCTAATGAAAGAATGGAATATACAGTAATCGGCGATGCGGTAAACCTTGCAAGCAGAACAGAAGCTTTAAACAAACCTTTTGCAACTGACATTCTGATTACAGAAAATACATATAACCTCATTAAAGACAAAATTATCGTAGAAGAAATGCCAGGCGTTCATGTTAAAGGAAAAGCAGATGCAATAAAAATGTTTGCAGTTATAAATCTTGCAGGCAAAGAAAAGCCTTCTACTATTGATGAAGTAAGAAAAATTATCGGAACTGTCGCTCCGGATTTATCAAAGGTAAATACAGATGATGAAGAAAAGAAATACAATATCGAGTCTAAATAAACTCGACTGGGCAATTTTTATCGTCTGTTCTATCGGAGCTTTATGCATGTTTTATCTTTATTATAAAGATTTAACATCGTTCAGATTAAAGAATAATGAACAGGAAGTTGCCACAATTTATTTTAAAAAGAACACGGCTCAGAGAAAATATATTGATAATGATATCTGGGAAAGACTGAACGATGAAAGTCCGGTTTACAATGGCGATAAAATCAGGACTTCAAAAGATTCAGAAGTTTATGCAGAATTTAAAGATTCAGGAACTAAAATTCAGTTAAAGGAAAATTCGCTCATTCAGATTTTTAAAACAAAAAAGGAAAAGTCTGTAAACTTTATAAGCGGTGAAATTTTCCTTTCTAAAGTTTCAGAAGATGATGATACAGTAATTAAAATCGGTGTTAAAGAAATTTCTTCTTCTCAAAAAGCTGATGTTAAAATTACGATTCCTAAAATAGAAGAAGTACAGGAAGATTTAAAAGAAATTCAAACAGAAGCTACAATCGAAGTTCTTTCTGGAGAAATCGAAGTTACAGACACACCTTCTTCTAAAAAGGCTTCAGAAAAAAAGCAGAAAAAAGAAAAGCCTGCTAAAAAAATTAAAACAGGTGAAACTCTCGTTGTAAAAATCGAAGAAGAATTTAATCTTCCTAAACAAGAGGTTAAAGAAGTCGCAAAAGGAGATAATTCTAAAGAAGAAGTAAAGGAAGAAAAAACCGAAGAAGAAAAATCTGATGAAAAAGCTTCTGGAAAGGACGACGAAAAATCAGAAACGGCAGATGCAGCAGAAGATTCAAGCTCAGAAACTGCTTTAAAAGAAGAAGAGCCTGTAACAGAAGAGGTTGTAATCGGAGATAAAGGCGTTTCTGAACTTCCTTATGTTGACATTAAATACAATTTCTGGCAGGGCTTTGTAAGTGAGGACGGAAGTACTTACAATTATGAATATAATTTTGGAACACAGGAAATTTTTGGAGAAAACAAAAGTATTCCTAAAGGAACGGTTCTGGAATTTGACTTTAGCGGTGTGCCGGATAAAGATATGCCTGTATACGGCTTTCAATTTTCGACAGGAGACAAAGACTGGATTCCTGCAAATGATTTTGTATGGAAGATGCCTAACGGTGAAGGCTTTAGGGCTGGAGTTCCGTTCCATGATAAGTTCAGGGTTGTTTTAATAAGGGACATAAAAAACACAAACAAAAGCCGCTGTGCAATAAGCTACATGCCCGACTACGGCGAGCAGGATATTAAAATAAGAAATTACAAGCTTACAGGACGTGTAGTTTCATTAAATGAAGCTGACACAGTTACAAACGTTCAGCCTGGATACAAAAACAGCATTAAGATAGAAAAAGCAAAGATTATCCGTAAGTACTGGAAAAAGACAGAAAGCGGCTTTGAGTTATATATCCCTCCATCTGTTTTAGGATATTCAAAATCAGTTCCGCAGGGAACAAAAATTAAAGTAACGTTCCGCGGAACAATGGATGTCCCGATTACCTGGTTTGATTTTCATCTTATAAACATCAAGCCTCAGGGACAGTGGGACTTTATAAGCTGCGATCTTGCAGACAAGAGAATAAAGCCGGGTGAACCGTTTGAATTAACCCAGAAATTTACAACTTCAAAGCGCTATAACAACACCGATAACGGAGGAATTCAAATTTCCATGGGTAACACTGGAAAAGAAGAATTCCTTACCCTTACGGATGCAGAAGTCGAGATCGAGATTCTGCCGTAGAACGCTTTTTAAAGTGCATCTGCTATATCGTAAATAAGACGCTCAGTTTTTTCCCAGCCAAGACACGGGTCTGTAATGGATTTTCCGTAAATGCCATCGCTAACTTTCTGGCAGCCGTCTTCAAGATAGCTTTCTATCATAAAGCCTTTTACAAGCTTTCCGATGCGTTCGTTGTGTCTGCAAGAGTTTAAAACATCCATTACGATTCGCGGCTGCTCAAACGGATTCTTTTTGGAATTAGAATGGTTTGTATCGATTATGACTGCAGGATTTTTTAATTCCCTTTCATCGTATGCATCGCACAGGCGTATTAAATCTTCGTAATGATAATTCTGCTGGTTGTTTCCGTGTTTGTTGGTTGAACCTCTTAAAATTGCATGACAGTGTTCGTTGCCCTCTGAGTGAACTTCCCATCCGCGGTAGATGAATGTGTGAGGATGCTGTGCAGCAAGTATTGCGTTCATCATGACGGCATAGTCACCGCTTGTAGGATTTTTCATTCCTACAGGAACTTCAATGCCGCTTGCTGTAAGTCTGTGCTGCTGGTCTTCGACAGAGCGCGCACCAACGGCTACGTACCCTAAAACATCATCAAGGTACTGATAGTTTTCCGGGTAGAGCATTTCATCTGCGAAAATAAAACCGGTTTCTTCAACAGCCTTCATGTGAAGGTGACGGCATGCAACGATTCCTTTATAAAGGTCTGGTTTTGCATTTGGGTCAGGCTGGTGAAGCATTCCTTTATATCCTTCGCCGGTGGTGCGCGGCTTGTTTGTATAAATACGCGGCACCATTAAAATTTTATCTTTAACCTTTTCCTGAACAGGTGCAAGGCGGTTCATGTATTCTAAAACTGCATCTTCTCTGTCTGCAGAACACGGTCCTATAATCAGAAGAAGCTTATCAAGTCTTCCTTCAAAAACTGCATTTAATTCTGCGCGTTTTTCTTCTACAATTTTACTTACCTTTCCTGTAAGAGGAAATTGTTCCTTTACTTCTGCTGGTATCGCAAGTCTTCTTTCAAATTCCATATTCATAATTTTTCCTCCGTTAGAATGTTCCTAATACTTTTAATTTGTCACATCTGTATCTCATTTCAGAAAGCATCTGTTCGTATGCCGGTGTTCCATATTCTCCATCTGCTTCAATATAAAAATAATATGACCAGGCAAGACCTTTTAAAGGACGACTGTGAATAACACTCATGTTGCAGCCGAACTCTCCCAGTTTGTTTAAAACTTTAACAAGTGCACCTGCTTCATTTTTTACAGCGAACATCAGTATAAATGTTCCTGCAGCAGGAGAAAGCTGTTTTTCGTTTTTAGAAAGAATTGCAAATCGTGTTGAATTATCTCTCTGGCCGTTGATTCCTGATGCGAGAACTTCAAGACCGTAAAGAGAAGCAGTTTCTTCACTTGCAATTGCAGCCGTTGTCTTATCTCCTGAATCTGCAACTTGTTTTGCAGCACGTGCAGTATTAACAGCTTCTTCAGCTGCATAATTATGTTCAGCAATAAATTCTGCACACTGATCGAGCGCCTGCGAATGGCTGATTACTTTTTTTATTGAATTTATATCGGACCCCTTTATACCAAGAAGGTTTTGAACTACATTCAGTGTATAAACACTGTTTACAAAAAGATTTCCCTGAAACATTAAATCTGTTACCTGTCCGACTTCGCCAGCGTATGAATTTTCAATAGGGAGAACGGCATAGTCACATTCACCTTTTTCTACAGATTCATAAGCTGTGCGGAAATCAGAAAAAGCACATAATTCTTCTCCAGGAAAGATTTTCTTTGCGGCGATATATGCAAAAGCGCCTTCAATTCCGCTGTATGCGATTTTCATAAAAAACCTCCATTAAAAAAAATTCTGCAAAAAAAAACGGCTCTACCCGTCAGGATAGAACCGCTTTTTATATAAGCTTTTTCACATTCTATTCTTTACGAGTTAACTGCCTTTTCGTACTAAACCAAAAAGCAAAAAACGAGAAAAAGAAAAATGCGAAAAATGTTGTATTTGTTTTCATAGATAGTAATCTATCAGAAGTGAAAGAATGTGTCAATATACTGGATTTTGGAAAATTGTGTGATATAATTAAGAAGAGATATTGGAGATTATTAATTTTTATCGGAGGTTTTTATGAAAAGATTTTTTTGTACATTGATTTTAATAGCAACTGTTTTTTCTACAGCATCTGCTGAATATGCTCTCAAAAAAAAGAAACCTGTAAATTCTGCTCCAGATGATATGAAGGTTATAGGATTTGCGCCTGGAGTAAGACTTTCTCTTTTGGGAATTGAACCGACTTTTGCAATTGATATTCTAAACCTGGAACTCGAAGCGGCTTGTGCAATAAGTACAGGAGTAACCGGTGATAGAATTGGTGTAGCTCCATCTTTTTGTATTGCATATAATTCAGATCCTTTTGGAGATGGAGTTTCGGCTACCTTTGGACTTGAGTATATGTTTTTATCTTCATCTTATATGAGGGCTCTTGGAGATGTCATAGATTCTGATGACATGGGTACAGATCCGAATATACATGGTATATCACTTTTTTACCGGGGTGATTTTAAAATTACGCGATTTGCTGCATTTTGCTGGAGAATAAGATTTCCTCTGTTTATAGGATGGGAAGGTGATGACGGTTTTCAATCTATAAATGTAACGAATTTACCAGGTCTCTTTGGTTGTGGTCTCATTTCAATTTGTACAGTAGGAATTGGAGTCCGGTTTTCATTCTAGATGATATAGTAATATTTATGAAAAATTTTCTATAAAAAAAAGGTGCCGTAAGGCACCTTTTTTGAGTTTATGACACAGGTCAACTTTTGCAAAAGGACAGTTTAACTTAAAAGGCTGTTCATGCTCTTAATAAACTCTGCAGGGTTTTTAAGTTCAACTCCTGCAATTAAAAGAGCCTGATCCAAAAGAACTTCTGAGATATCTGCAATTAATTTTTCATCACTTGCTTCTTTAATCTTTGTTACAATCGGATGGTCTCCGTTTACTTCGAGAATTGGTTTTGCTTCCGGAACATTCTGTCCCATTGCCTTCATCATGCGTTCCATCTGATAAGAAGGATCGTTTTCGTCAACAACGATACATGATGGGTTTTCCGCTGTTAAAGTTTTAGAAAGTTTTACTTCTTTAACTTTATCACCGAGTGCTTTTTTAATCTTTTCTACAACCGGTTTAAAAGCTTCTTCCTTTTTCTTTGCTTCTTCTTTATCGCCGCCGAGGTCTTCATCACTTCCTGCGCGGTTTACAGCTTTAAGTTCAAAGTCTTTGTATTTTCCATAACCAGGGATGACGATATCATCGATGTCGTCTGCCATGATTAAAACTTCAAAGCCCTTTGCTGTGTATGCTTTAAGAAGAGGATTTTCGCGGAGATTTTTTTCATCAGTTCCCGTGATATAGAAAATAGATTTCTGTTCCGGTTTCATACGCTGAACATAATCTGCAAAGCTTGTCCATTTGTCGTCACCGGTTCCGCTTGGATCTGTAGATTTAAATCTGATTATTTCTGCAATCTCATCGCGGTTTGCAAAGTCCTGATAAAGTCCTTCTTTCATCGGACGGTTAAAGTTCTTTACAAACTTATTCCATTTTTCGATTGCTTTCTTTTCTTCATCAGAGCGTTTTGCTTCTTCTGTCTTTAATGCTTTGTCTGCATCTGCTCCCATCTTTTTAAATTCGCTCAAAAGTTTTTTTACTGAGCTTGAACGGATGTTATCAAGAATTCTGTTCTGCTGTAAAATTTCACGGCTTACGTTTAACGGTAAATCTTCTGAGTCAATAATTCCGCGGACAAATCTTAAGTAAGAAGGCAAAAGCTCTCTGTCATCATCTGTAATGAAAACGCGTTTTACATAAAGCTTAACGCCGCTCTGGTAATCTGCCTGATACATGTCAAACGGTGCAGTCTGTGGAACATAGAACAGTGTTGTGTATTCCTGTGTTCCTTCTGCGTGAGTGTGAATATAATGAAGCGGATCCTGTCCGTCGTGTCCGAAGGTTTTATAAAATTCGTTGTAGTCTGTTTCTTTAAGCTCTGATTTAGATTTTTTCCATAATGCAGATGCGCTGTTTACCTGATCTACTTTGTTTTCTGTAGAAGTGATGTTTCCTTTGTCATCATATTTATTCTGTTCGTAGTGAAGGTAAATAGGGAATGCGATATGATCTGAATATTTTTTAATGAGTTCTTCAATCTTCCATCTTGATGCATAATCTTTTGAATCATCATTTAATGTCATTACGATTGCAGAACCGGATTTTTCTTCGTCATCAAATCCGTATTTTTTTGCTGTGTCGCTGTCTTTAGCAATTTCTTCGATGTCATAAGAGTTTGTTCCGTCAGAAGACCAGTGCATTATTTTTTTATCACCGGCAGCCTTGCGTGTATAAACATCGATTTTTTTTGCGGCCATAAATGCAGAATAAAAACCTACACCAAACTGACCGATTAAAGCACTGTCTTTAGAAGCTTCTTCTGAAAGCTTTTCCATAAATGCTTTTGTTCCTGAACGTGCGATTGTACCAAGGTTGTTGTTCAAGTCTTCTTCGTTCATACCGATTCCCGAATCCTGAACGCAGAGAACATTTGCCTTGTCATCAAAAGAAATGTCGATTCTCGGTTCAAACTTGATTGCCTTGTAAGCATCATCAGAAACTGTAAGATATTTTAATTTGTCCAGAGCATCCGACGCGTTAGAAACGATTTCGCGCAGAAAGATGTCCTTGTTAGAATACATTGAATGGATGATTAATTTTAGAAGCTGATTTACTTCTGTCTGAAATTCATGTTTAGCCATTTTTAACCTCGAAAAATTCTGCTGTTTTTAGTTTTGTTCAGCATATATTATAGAAAATAATAATAATTTGTAGATTTGGCAAGATTTTTTAAACTGAACTGAGTAAAAAACCGCCATAATTAATTAAACCTTTGCTTTATTGCATAACAATCCGATATTCATTAGTATGAAAACAGATTAACAAAAAAGGATGGTTTTTATGGAAGAAATTCTCGATTTATTACGCGAAAATGCAAGATTGTCACCAGAAGACATTGCTGCAATGACAAAAAAGACACCAGAGGAAGTAAAGTCTATCATTGCAAAATTAGAAGCGGACGGAATTATCTTAAAATACGCGGCCATTGTTAATCCGGAAAAAGATGCAGAATCAAAAGGAAAAGTCTGTGCAGAAATTGAAATTCAGGTTACTCCACAGAGAGAACATGGATTTGATGCCATTGCAGACAGAATTTATAGATTTCCACAGGTAAAGTCCCTTTACCTGATGAGTGGAGGTTATGACCTTAAAGTGATTATTGAAGGCGACAGCCTTCAGGAAGTGGCGTTCTTCGTATCGAGTAAACTTGCGACACTGGACGGGGTACGTTCAACTAAAACACACTTTATTCTCAAAACTTACAAGGAAAACGACATCCTTTATGTAGAAAATGAACGGGATCGTCGTGAAGGGGCAATGGCTTAAATGAATACCAGAGAAGACAAATTTTCTAAATTGATGACAGAGATTCCTCCGTCGGGAATCCGTAAATTTTTTGAAATGCTTATCGGTCACGATGATGTAATTTCTCTTTCTGTCGGTGAACCGGACTTTCCGACACCGTGGACGATTCGTGAAGAAGCTTACTATCACCTCGAAAAAGGACATACATCTTATACATCAAACTGGGGTATTTTAGAGCTTCGTGAAGAAATTGCAAAATACATGGAGCGTTACGGTCTTTTTTATAACCCAAAGAACGAAATTCTCGTTACTGTAGGTGCGTCAGAAGGCGTAGATGCAGTTTTACGTGCTGTTTTAAATCCTGGTGACGAAATTCTCGTATGTCAGCCATGCTATGTAAATTATACACCGCTTGCACAGCTCTGTCAGGCAAAAATAGTTCCAATAGACACAAGTATAAACGGCTACTATCCGACAGCAGAACAGATCAGAAAATTAATTACACCTAAGACAAAGGCCATTATGATGTGTTCTCCTAACAATCCTACAGGAACAATGATTCCGGCAGCAGAACTTGAAAAAATAGCAAAGGTTGTCGTAGAAAACAAAATCTGGTGTATTTCTGATGAAATTTACTGTGAACTTGTTTACGAGGACGCAAAGCATGCTTCAATCGGTTCGTTCCCTGGAATGAAGGATTATGCGATTATCCTTAACGGTTTTTCAAAATCGTTTGCAATGACAGGATGGCGTATCGGTTATATTGCAGCACCGTCGGAGCTTCTTACTCAGATTGTTAAGCTTCACGGTTATAATACTATCTGTGCGCCGATTTTCTCGCAGTATGGGGCTGCAGAGGGCTTACGCAACTGTTTTAAGGACGTTGAAAAAATGCGCGTAAGCTACCAGCAGAGGCGGAACCTCATGTACAAGGCTTTCTGCGACATGGGACTTACGGTTCCGGAACCGGCAGGGGCATTTTACATGTTCCCGGACATTACACCGACCGGACTCACAAGCGAAGAATTTGCCCTTAAACTGTTTCAGGAGCACAATGTAGCAGTTGTTCCTGGAAGTGTTTTTGGTCTTGGTGGAGAAGGACACATCCGCTGCTGTTATGCAACAGCAATCGACAAAATAAAGATAGCCTTAGAACATATTGCCAGCATGGTGAATGAATTAAAGAAGTAATTTAAAAATTCCGATAATAGTATATACTATTATGTGTCATACTAATGATTCCGGCGGTATGACACATTATTGGACAAAGGTGAGATTTTATGGACGATATGTTACTTCCTATCATAATCGCTGTAATCGCAATTTTGGGTTTTGTGGGTCTTCTTCTTTTAATTACGAGTCATAAGGGTTTTTCCGGTGGCTCGGGTGGACCGAAGCAGAGAAACCGAAATGCCCTTATCAGGGATTGTACAAAAAAATTAGCTCATAACCCACAGAACATTCAGGCATTGCTGCCGCTTGCAGACCTCTACTACGGTGAACATGTCTGGGACAAAGCTTTACCACTTTATGAACAGTTAAATGCACTTTCTGCACGTCATACAGAAATTGATCTGGGTGATGTAAATTTAAGACAGGGAGTTTGTTGTGTAAAACTTATGAAGGCGCAGGAAGCAACACCTTTATTAATTACAGCATTAAAAGTTCATCCGGACAGCTATGAAGGAAATTTTTATCTTGGACAGGCACTTTTTAATTCCGGTGAATACGATAAAGCAATTCCACTTTTGAAAAAAGCACTTTCAATTAATCCGGAAACTCAGGGAATCTATCAGCCGATTGGAATGGCATGCTACAAAGGACACCATTTTAAAGAAGCTGTTGCATATCTTCGTCGTGCACTGGATGAAAACCCTGAAGACAAAGAAGCTCTTTTTGCACTTGCAGATTCAATGCAGGAATGTGGATTTGGTGACAAGGCACTTAAGATTTTCGTTCATTTAAGACCTGATCCGAAATACGGTGCAATGTCGAGTCTTTCTGCAGGAATCATTCACACAAAGATGCAGCAGATTGATAAAGCTGCTCAGGACTTTGAAATAGGTCTTCGCCTTCCAGATATCCCTCAGGAAACATATCTTGAATTAAATTACAGACTTGCTGCATGTTATTTCCGATTAAATAGAATTTCAGCAGGACTTGAATGTCTTAATAAAATTCAAGCTGTAGTTCCTGTTTATAAAGATGTTAACCAGCTTATTACACGTTATAAAGAATTAAATCAGAACTCGAATCTTCAGATTTATCTTACTTCGGGAACAAGTGACTTTGTTGCGCTTTGTCGAAATCTTGTAAAAATATTCCACAGAAGTTCTTTTGTAAAAATTATTGATGTTGCAGTAATTACTGATACAATTGAAATTCTGTGTGAAGTAGAAAATGCAAAATGGGAAGACAAAGAATTATTCAGATTTTACAGAAACACAGGTTCTATTGGAGAATTGTATATTCGTGATTTTCATGCAAAAATCAAAGATACAAAATGCGATAAAGGATTCTGTATAACATCTGGTTCTTTTTCAGAAGAGGCAAGAAAATATATTGACGGTCGTCCAATCGACTTAATAGAAAAATCGCAGCTTCTTAAATTGTTAAAATTGATTTCCTAAAGCAAAGCAAAATCCTTATGTGTAAGAAGGAAAATTTGCTTTGCTTATTTTTTCCAGAAATCTGGGAAGAAGAAAACAATCATAGTATAAATTTCAAGACGGCCTGCAAGCATTGCAAACATATAAATCCATTTTAAAGCGGATGGCAGAAACTCAAGATTGTTACTCGGACAAAGTTGACCAAATGCTGGTCCGACATTTCCTACCATCGAAAGAGCTCCTGTAAATGCAGAGAATACATCAAGGTTTGCAAGCGTTCCTGAAAATGTAAGAATTATTACGAGAATTGCATAGCACATCATAAATGCGGCAACATTAAAAACAATGTCTTTTCTACCGGGTTTTTGATTTAAGCGGACAGTAAAAATTCCGTGAGGATGCAGCATTCTTAAAAATTCATTTTTGACCTGCTTTTGGAAAACAATCCACCTTACAACTTTAATACCACCACTTGTAGAGCCGGAACAGCCGCCGACAAAAAACAGAATAAAGATAAGGAATTGGGCAGCAGGAACCCAGAAAGTAAAGTCTGTGGTTGAAAATCCTGTTGTACTCAAAATAGAACAAACTTGAAAAGCTGCTGTTCTTAAAGAAGTTTCAAATGTTTTTAATGTAGGAAGAAGAATAACAGTAACAGCTGCAATTACAATAAATGTAAATGCGACATAAACTTTAAATTCAGAATTATCTCTTACTTCTTTTATTTTTCCGACAACGAGATAGAAAATTAAACTAAAGTTAATTCCGGCAAGGAACATAAAGAATGTGATAATCCATTCAATTACCGGCGAATTAAACGAGGCAATACTTTCGTTTCTTGTTGAAAAGCCTCCGGTTCCCAATGTTGAGAATGCATGGCTTAAAGCATCGATAACATCCATTCCAGCAATTTTTAATAATAAAAAGAGAAGTAAAGTAATTGATAAATAAATAAGCCATAAAGCTTTTGCTGTGTTTGTAATTTTTGAAGTAACTTTTCCTTTATCAGGACCAGTTGTTTCTGCTTTGATAAGTTGAAAACCACCGACACCCAAAAGTGGAAGAAGAGCAACCGTTAACGCAACGATTCCCATTCCACCGAGCCAGTGAGTTTCACATCTCCAGAGATTCAAGCTTCTTGGAAGATGTTCAATTTCTTCGAGGATTGTCGCTCCAGTTGTCGTAAAGCCAGAGACGCTTTCGAAAATAGCATCTGTTATCGAATTAAAATATCCGGAAAGGATAAACGGAACAGAGCCGAAAAGCGAACATGTAATCCACGCAAAAGAAACTACAACAAAAGAACTTCTGATTGTAAATCTGACAGGTTCTTTTTTTGTAAATAAATATATAAATAAAAACGAAACCCATGCTGCACACATTGGAATTACAAACGGGAGAATCATATTTGTTTCGTTACAGTTAAGTGCAACGATAATAGGAATGATATAGGTGGTTGCAACAATTGCAAGAATTGCAAAAATAATTTTTAGAAAATTTTTAATTCCCATAAATCTTATTTTACTCCAAATGATGCAAGGAGTTTTTTAGACTGATCTGCATCAACAATAAGAATAACCTGATCATTTACTTCAATAGTAGTGGTTCCGGTTGGAATCTGATAATTTTCTGTACCTGCTTTTTTGATGAGCATGACAAGAAATTTTCCAGGATTTGCAATCTGTGGTAAAGTCTTTCCGATGATTTTTGAATCAATCGAAATTGTCAATTCAATGATTTCGTGTGAACCAGAACTCAATGTATGAATTCCAGTAACTGTCTTTCCACGTAAGTGACTTAAAATACTGTCTACAACTGCATCACGAAGTGGAACAGGAACATCAACACCGAGTTTTCTTGCAATCTCTGCAAAAGCTGCATTTTCTACAAGACTTACTGATTTTCCTACACCAAGTGATTCAAGATAAGCAGCGCCTACCATGTTTAATTCGTGGTTGTGAGTTGCACAGATAACCAAATCGTATGTAGTAAGATTTTCTTCGTAAAGGAAATTTTCATCAGTGATGTCACCACAGAAAACTTTTGCAGTAGGAAATTTTTCTGCTGCTTCTTTAGCAAGCTCTTTATCGAGATCTACGATTGTAAAATTTGAATTTAGTTTTGTACTTTTACCGAAAAGTCTTGAAAGAATAAATTTCTTTTTCGGAGCAGAAAGAAGCTTTTCTGCAATAAGAGTTCCTATTTTTCCGGCACCGACAAGAGCAATTTTATCGAGAGTTTCGACTTCCGTTCCTGTAAGTTCAAGGATTTTGGAAATGTCACCTTTTTTAGTTAAAACACCGATGCTGTCACCGACATGAAGTTCTGTAGAACCGCTCGGGAGTTTTGTTGTGCCGTTGGATTCAACATAAGCAACAAGAAAAGGAATTTTTGTAAGAGATCTGAGGTTTTGAAGAGTGAGACCTGAAAACTTTGATTTTTTTTCTATAATAACACGTGTTAATTCATATTCGGAATTTTCGAAAGTGATTACATTACTTACGGCACCACCTTCTACCGCCTGAACAATTGCCTGAGCTGCTTCTACGTCCGGATGAATCATAAAATCGATTCCGTAAAGAGGACGGTGTTTTCCGGAAAAAGTTTCGGCGTGTTTTTTGTGAACTTTTTCTGTGTTCATGTAGTATGCAAAATTACGTACGCGTGCAATTTTTAAAACATCCGGATAAACGGCATCTACGAGTGAACATGTGATCATATTTACTTCGTCTTTACTTGTAACACATACTAGAGCCTGTGCTTTTGAAATACCTGCTTCTTCGAGTGTTTCAAGATTGTTTCCATCGGCATGCATGACGGTACAGTCAAGACTGTTTGATACGTGACGAACTACTTCTTCATCATTGTCGATGACAGTAACTTCATTCTTTTCGTTGATAAGACGGCGCGCAAGCTGAATTCCTGTAAAACCTGCACCTACAATTACAATATTCATATTTTAATTACACCATACCCCGTTTTTTATGTCAATAAAATAAAAAGTGTGTTATATTTTTACAGATGAACGATAATAGCAACCGATACAAAAGTATAGCACAGAAAAAACTCGCTTTTTTGACGGCAATGTGTCTGTTTTTATCGGCAGTTGAATTTGCGGTTCCAAAACCGATGCCATTTTTAAGACTTGGACTTGCAAATCTTCCAATAATTATTGCACTTCATCTGCTTTCTGCTCCCGAATTTTTTCTTTTAATTGTTTTAAAAATTTTTGTTCAGAATCTCATTTCGGGAACACTTCTTTCGTATACGGTTTTGTTTTCTATTGCGGGCTCTGTTTCATCGGGAATAATGATGTTTGCGGTTTATAAAATACTTTATTCGAAAAATTTTATTTCTCATGTTGGAATATCACTTACCGGAAGTCTTTTTAACAGCCTTGCACAGATTCTTGTTTCGTATTTAATGATATTTAATGAAAATACAAAGTATATTGCTCCGTTTTTATTAATTTCGAGCCTCGTTACTGGATTGATTTTAGGTTTTATTGCTGAATACTTTGTTAGAAACTCAAGATGGTTTTCGATTGTAAGGAGTGCAGAATGAAGCTTATTATTACCTGGGTTCTTGTTTTGTTTTTTGCAATCGTTTGCATCGTTCTCAAAAAGAAAATTCATCCGGCAGCAAACATAATTCTTGTTGCTGCAATTACTTTTTTTGCACTTTTAACACCGAACGGAAAAGTTATTTGTTCGATAAAGGGATTTAACATTACGCTGGGTTCAATTGAAACCGGGCTTTTTAAAAGCGGAATTTTATTATTACTGCAGTACTTTTCCAAAATATTTGTAAGTTCAAAAATAAAATTCAACTCAAAATCTGGAATTTTTATAAATGAAGTGTTTTCGATTTATGAAAAACTTTCTCAAAATGAAATAAAAAAAATTCAGTATGCAGAAAAAGAAGGAGCGGTAAAAAAAATCCGTGGAATCTTAGACAGAATAGATGAACACCTTGTCCAAATCTGGGAGTCTGTTTAACCTTTCTGACAGTGAAAAATTAAGCCAGCCCGATAAACTTATTGGCCGATTTTGTCGAAAATCAAATATATTATGAAATTTATCGGCATCAAAGCCTGAGGGGAATGTATGGCACATTGTATTGTTCCGGAAGCAGAAGAGATTCTGGAGAAAGAATTTAAGGTTTTAGATAAGGGATTTGTTCGACTGGTTGATTATCTTGGAAGTGATGACAGGATTGTTCAGGCGGCGAGAGTTTCTTATGGGGACGGAACTCAGACTGTAACAAAAGATGAAGCCCTTATTGATTATCTGATGCGCCAGCAGCATACTTCTCCGTTTGAACAGGTTGTATTTACATTTCATCTTAAAATGCCGATTTTTATTGCACGTCAGTGGGTAAGACACCGTATGGGTCGTATTAACGAAATCTCTGGACGACTTTCTGTAATGAAAGAAGAGTTCTATGTTCCGGATATAAAGAACATTGACCCTCAGAAAAAAGACAAGCTCGAGCGGGCTTTAGAACCTCTTGAACCTGAGGAAGCAGAAAAAATACAAAAGGAATTTGTAAAAGGACAGAAAAAATCTTATGAAGCTTACAAGTCTCTGATTGAAAGTGGACTTGCACGTGAAATTGCCCGAATTAATCTTCCGCTTTCTTTATACACAGAGTTTTACTGGCAGATGGATCTTAATAACCTGTTCCATTTTCTTAAACTTCGTCTTGATACGCATGCTCAGCTCGAAATGCGGGAATATGCAAAAACAATTCTTAATATTGTAAGAAAGGTTTGCCCTGTTGCGACTGCATCGTTTGAAAATGTGATGTTAAAATCTGTTTCGTTTAATGGTGAAGAAATTGTTGCGTTAAGAAAAGTTCTTTCCGGTGAAACAAATCCTCTTTCGGGCAAAAAATTAGACCGTTTTTTAACAAAAGTAAAAAACGGTCTGCAATTGTAGTGATTGAGAGATTCGGTATCGAATCTCGAACAAACTCGAACAAAGCCACCTGGCACATACCAAAGTAACTTGCGCATTTGCTTAATATCCGTCGCTCATTTCGCGGTTGCGGTCTTTCTTGCAAAGTTCATCATATACAAGACTTCGTGTTTTAAGCGTATCCTTGAGTGCCTGCGGGAACGGAATGTTTCTCCAGAAAATACCGCGTACTTCTTTATCCAGTCGCTGAACACCATCTGACTCTTTTGTCATCCAGAGAACATAGTCCTGAATAAAGTACTGCTTTAAGTCACCCTTTAATTTCTGTTTATCAATCCATTCATAATACTGACCTGTAAGACCTTCTTCCATCCAGTAGTACGAAGCTTTTTCTTTTGCAACCTGCCATCTTAAATCTGCAACTGCAGTTAAAACAGCAATCTTAAGATCGCGCGGATACATCGGAACAACGATACGACCGCGGCTTGTTACACGATTGTAACGGTCAAACGGTTCCCAGCAGAAACCGTAATCACCGTATGTAGGAAGAAGAACAACAAACGGAACGATTCTGTTCGGAACATTTTTATGGATACGACAGAATGCACCCGGGTCAATTGATTCTACCCACTTTAAAATGTTTACAACGTTTTCTCTAAAACCTGTTCCCTGTGGAAGACAGTGATAGAACTCGCGTGTAAAAATAGGGAACTGGTTACCCTGACGTCCACAAGTCATTTTTGCCATTTGTCTTACAGTTTCATATTCTGTATCGATGTCACCTGCATTAACTGCAATTACTTCAGGACCCTGAGCAATTTTATCTGTTACAGAGTTATAAGCTTCTGAAGATTCCTGGAATTCTCTGAGGGCTTTAGAAAGCTCTTTATCATTTTTAGAAAGCTGATGAAGATAATTCTGAATATCTGCAAAAAGTTTTTTCTGAGTTTCTGTATAACCTTCTTTGTGCGGTTCATAACCAGGAATGGACTGATGTTCACAAAGATTGTCGATTCGGGATTTAAGTTCAGCTTCGAGCATTGCACGTTCACTTTCTTTTACGTTTAAAATTCCTTCTGCGTTTTGAACCTTTCCAGAATTTTTAGACTGCAATTGCATGAGTCTCTGCTGTTCCTGCATTGCTGCATCTTCTGCGCTTGCAGCTTTTCTCGGCTGTCTTACTTCGTCAGTTGTTGAACATTTGATTAAGCCGGTTGCAATTGCGCGGAACCATTCATCAAGATAAAAAACAGGTTCATGTGTTTCATTATCAAGAATTGTTTTTGCAAATAATTCTTTCTGTTCAGGTTTAAAAAGTGACGGAAGAAGAACAGCAAACCTTACGAGCATTCTTTTTGTAATGTCCGCATTTTTGTCTGCCATCTTTGGTGCAATTGAATGAATAAATTCCCAGTAAGCCATAATAACCTGCTGACGATAAACCATTCTGTCCTTGATGTCTTTGCAGGTTAAATATTTTGAAAGAACTTGATGAAGTCTCTGAGATGTCTGACCTTCTCCTGCGATGGCAACTTTGTAATAATTAGGATTTTCAAACCAGTCTGCAGGAATGTCGTTGTATAAATGTGTTACTTCCTGAAATTCTTTTATGCTTAAATCTACTTCCGGTACAAAACTGTCTTTTTTAGGACGCTTTGATTCTTCCTGTTCGAGAATCATCTTCTCGAAATTCATTTCAAAGGAAGGATTAGCGGGTGCGGAATCGTTTAATAACGCCGCAATTGATGGATCGATATCGCTATTACTCATTTGTCTGTAAACTCCATATTTATTATAAATGGGAAATATGTTTTTTGCAAATTGAATGGCGCTATAAATAGTAACAATTTGGTGAAAAATAAGCAAAAAAACGGATTTTATTGATTTTTTTAAACGATTACTTTAAAAAAAACACTATTATTTGCCAATTCAAAACTGTAAAATTGAGCTCATGAAAGACATGACACAAGGCAGAATTGTTCGGCCACTTTTACTTTTTGCTCTGCCGATTCTTTTAGGAATTGTTTTACAGCGACTTTACAACTTATTTGACACAATGCTTGTCGGAAGATACATCGGCCAGTCGGCACTTGCTGCAGTCGGTTCAAGCGGAATTGTATTTACGCTTTTACTTACGATAAGCCACGGTTTTACAAACGGATTTCAGATTGTAATCGGACAGCATTACGGCGCTAAAGATGAAAAGAATTTAAAAAAAGCAATTGCAGGTACATACCTTTTTGGAATTCTCATTGCGCTGGGACTTTCGCTTTTTGGAATAATTTTTATCACTCCGATTTTAAAACTCATTCAGGTTCCATCAGAAATTTTTGAAAGTGCAAAATCCTATCTTTTGATTTTGATTATCGGTGTTGTGTTTACTGTAAGCTACAACATGTTTTCAGGAATTTTGCGTGCACTTGGCGACAGTTTAATGCCGCTTATTTTTCTTATCATAAGTGTTGTGCTGAACATCGCGCTCGATTTTCTTTTTATCGTCGGTTTAAAACAGGGAGTTAAAGGAGCTGCAGTTGCAACTGTAATTTCGCAGGCAGTTTCTTCTCTTTTGTGTCTGATCTTTGTAATATTTTTCAGACCGGAGATGCATGTAAAGCTTTCTGATTTTAAAGTTCCAAAAGAAATCATTAAACAGCTTTTCAGTCAGGGAGTTGCAATGGCTCTGATGTTTACAGTTGTTGATATCGGTTCTGTCGTTTTGCAGGCTGGAATAAATTCTTTAGGAAAAGAACTCATTGCAGGATTTACAGCAGGAAGAAAATATCTTGAACTTATGATGCTTCCTGGCGGAGCATTTGCAACAAGTGCCGGAACTTTTGTAAGTCAGAATTACGGGGCAAAACAGTATTCAAGAATTAAACGCGGGTTAAAATATTTAATTTTAATTTCGTGGGCGTGGGCAACACTGTCATGCATTGTAACATATTCAGCAGGTTATTATCTTGTAACTTCGATTACAGGACAGAATGCGGATTTAAAGATTATAAATGCAGGATTGCAGTATTTAAAAGCGGGAGTTCCATTTTATTATTCGCTTTATGTTTTGGTTATTATAAGAAGTTCTTTACAGGGAATAAATAAAAAAATACTTCCTCTTGCTGCAAGTGGAATAGAATTTTTTGTAAAAATTGCAGCGACATCGTGGTTAATTCCAAAGCTCGGGTTTATCGTAATTTGTTTTGCAGAACCTTTAATCTGGGTTTTGGGAATGCTCTGGGTAGCACCTGCATTCTATATTTCGTTAAAGAAACTTTCGGCGACAGAAATCAGTTCTTTCCGAGAACAGTAAAATCTTTAACGACATTGCAGAAAATAATTCCGGATCCAGCTTTTTTAAAACAGTTTAATTCCTGGATTGCATTAACGATTGCATCTTTTTTGCTTCCAGGAACTAAAATCATAAGCATATCTTTTTCCGGAACGATTTCTGTACCGAAAAATTTTGCATCTCCTTCACGTGCAGTTCCATGTGCCTTAATTATTGTTCCGCCACCCGCGCCGGCTTTTCTCGCAGCCACCATTGCATCTTCTGCGTAGCCGCTGTTTACAATTACATTTATCATTTCATAATCATTTTCTGCCATTTTTTCTTCTCCTTTATCTGAAGATGTTACTTTACTGTCACCGGCTTTAATAAACTGGTCGACACAGATTGAAAATAAAATTCCGAGATTTCTTTTCTTTTCGGATGTTACTTTTTTTATAGCCGAAATAATCGCCGGCGCTTTGTCTGATTCAACAAGATTGTATGTAATATCTTTTGGTGCGTCTCCAAATCCCAAAAGCTGTACAAATCCATTGGCAGAAGTTTCTGTTCCCATTAAAACAGTTCCGCCCGGGCATCCGGAATCTCTTGCAGCATTTGTAATAAGTTCACCAGAATACTGAGGAACTACGGTTACAATGAGTTTATAATTCATCTGCACCTCCATTATTTTCTAAAGCAGAGATCTGCTTTGAAGATTTTATCTTAAAAATAATTCCCATTAATTGAATTGCAATTAATGGCATCATTGCAACAAGGGCTATGACGCCGAACGAATCTGTTCCGTTTGATGAACAGGCAGAAGCACCGAGTGTAAAAGAAAGAACAAATGTTGAAGTAAGTGGACCAGAGGCAACACCACCTGAGTCAAATGCGATTCCTGAAAACATCGATGGACAGAAAATCATTAAAATCATTGAAATTATATATCCCGGAATAAGAATGAATTTTAAATTAAACCCTAATACGGCGCGCAGTAATGCAAGTCCAATTGCAAAAGATGTTCCGACAGAAAGGAAAATCAAAAGATATTTTCTTTTAATCGTTCCACCTGAAACGCTTTCTACCTGTTCGCTTAAAACCCAGACAGCAGGTTCTGCACAGACGATTACTGCACCAAAAACAACCCCTGTAATGATCATAAGAACAAACCAGAAACCGCCGCGGTTTATTGCAAATTCACCGAGGGTTTTACCAAGTTCGCTCCCAGCCTGCGCAAAACCACTGTTAACACCAATTAGAAAAACTGTAAGACCGATAAAACTGTAAATAAAACCAATTACAATTTTTAAAACCTGAACAGCTGTCATTTTTAAAAGTGTAAGCTGAAAAAATATAAAGAGGGCAAACAAAGGTAAAATAGAAATTAATGCATCGTGAAAAACAGAAGAGGCGTGATTTACAGCATTAAAAGTTGAACCTGCATCAAAAGAACCATGTGTTTTTAAAACAGCAGAATAAATTAAAACTGCAAGAACAGGACCAACAGAACATAATCCTGTAAGACCAAATGAGTTTGAACTGTCAGAACGAACTGTAGAAACACCGAGACCAAGAGCCATAATAAAAGGAACGGTCATTGGTCCTGTGGTTGCCCCTCCAGAATCAAATGCAATTCCAATAAAATTATCCGGAACAAAAGCGGATACGATAAAAAGAACTGTATACGAAATAAAAAGGGACAATTTTAAAGAAAGACCAAGTACAGAACGTAAAAGTCCGACAGTAATAAAAATTCCTACACCAGCTGCGATAACAAAAGTAAAAGTATTTTTATTTAAAAAAGAAAAAATATTTTTTACCTGTAAAGCAAAAACCTGAATGTCAGGTTCTGCAGCAGTAACGATAAAACCGATTATAAAAGCTGCAATGAGAAGGAGAGAAAGATTTTTTTTCTTTGTAAGTTCAGCACCGCATCTTTCTCCCATTGGTTCGATTCCGATATCGACACCGACAAGAAAAATTGTAAGACCGAGTATGAGAAAAATTCCGCTTAAAACAAAACGCAAAAGAAGAATTCTTTCTATAGGAACAATGGTAAGTCCAAGAATGAGAACAATTACAATTACTGGAAAAACAGAGGCCGCTGTTTCTTTTAGTTTATTAAGAATATTCATTTTTATTAATAGTAACTAAAAATAAAACTAACTTCAACTTGAATTTTTGTCAGCAATGGGTATACTCTGTTAATGAAATTATGTTAAGGAAAACACTTTTTAAAGGATTTGGACCTGCTTCGTTTTATGCAAAGGCTTTAAAGATTGCGCTTCCAGTAATGGCGCAGATGCTTATTCAGAATTTAGTTTCTCTTATCGACAATTTTATGGTTGCCGGTCTTGGCGATATAAAAATGTCCGGTGTAAATATTACAGGGCAGATTATTTTTGTCTTTATGGTTTTTTTAAACACCATCTGTATGGCCGGCGGAATTTTCATGACGCAGTATTCCGGCGCAAATGATAAAAACGGAATGAAGCAGTCGTTCTGTTTTAAGATGTGGGCAGGAATTTTTGTTGTTACTTTTTTTATTTTTTCGTGCAGATTATTTCCACGCGAGATTTTAAGTTTAATGGTAAAAGGAAATTCTCAGTCGGATATTATTCTTGATGAAGGCGTTAAATACATGCGCATCATGGGATTTATGGGAATTCCATGGATAATCGCCGCGATGGTTTCTTCTTCGTTAAGGGAAATCGGAGAAGTAAAAGTTCCGCTTGTAATTTCTATCATTGCAACTTTTGTAAATACATTTTTTAATTGGCTTTTAATTTACGGAAACCTCGGCTGTCCACGTCTTGAAGTAGAAGGTGCTGCGATTGCAACTGTAATTGCGCGTTCTGTTGAGGCAGTTCTTTTTGCAGGTTATATGATAGTAAAGAAGCCGCCGTTTGTGATTGCGCTTATCGATATGTTTAAAGTTAACTTTAAACTCTTTGGTGAAATTTTCCAGAAAGCATGGATGATTATGTTTTCTGAAATGGTCTGGGCAATTGCAGAGACGATTACAACTGCTTTATACAATGGCCGCGGTGGTGCCGATGTAGTTTCTGGAATGTCTGCAAGCTTTGCGATTTCAAATCTTTTCTTTGTTGCGTTTGGAGGAATAATTACAGCAACCGGAGTTATTATCGGAAAAAGCCTCGGGCGCGGCGAACTTGATACGGCACGGCAGGAAAAAGTCTGGCTTTTAAATGGAGCAAAAATATTCGGGCTTTTCTTTACGGGAGTCGGGCTTGTGTGCATGTTCCTGGTTCCGGTTGTGTTCAGAAATTTGAGTGATCATTCTCAGACAATCTGCCGTGAAATGGTTTTTGTCATGGCAGTTTACATGCCTCTGTGGGTTTATATAAACGGGCAGTTTGCGGTGAGCCGCGCCGGCGGAGATACGATAATGGGTATTTTAGTCGACGGCATCGGAAACCTTTTTATCGTAATTCCGGGAATTTTCATCATGGCAAAATTTACGTCGATCGGGCCTGTTGCAATGTACGCAATAATCAAAGCGGTCGAATTTCCAAAAATCGCCATCGCGCACTTCTGGCTCAAAAAAGAAAAGTGGGTTGTAAACCTGGCAGAAAAACCGGCCACCTGACGCAGACCCCTTTCTGTTCGCGTCCGGCCACCACAATTGCGCTTTCCCTGACTGCTTTCTACACGCAGCGCAGTAACAGTTGCACATGTTCAACTAAAAAACTTTAAAAAAATAACTTTCTAATATAAAATTATATTTAGATTCTTATATTGGAAAGTTGTTATGAAAAATTCTAAAAAATACATTATTTTATTTTCTGCAATATTATTTATTATCGCCGGGTGCACAAACAAAAAATCTCAAAATGAAAACATATTTCAAAATCAAGATAAAGTTGAGAGCTGTATAAATTTAACTACAACTGAAGAAAAAACATTCGAAGTAGATGATGACTATGATTACGATTATGATTCAAACAATTCTTCTGATGAGAAATTTATAACAGAAAAAGAAGCAGAAAGAATTAATCTTGAAATTCACAAAAAAGTCCAGGATAAATTAAAAGATCCAACAAGTCTTTTTAGATTTGAAGAAAATTTTATAAACAAAGTAAATGCTTTAACAGATAAAATTCAAAATATACCAAATGATGAATTTAAAAAAATTTGTGAAGACGCTGCTGTGTCGGAAGGCAACGATGAATATAATCACTATATCTGGTATGATAAGGAAGGACGTCAGGTTCACTGGAAAAGGTGGGATAATCTTGGAGAATCATGGACTTATTATGAACACTTTGATGAGGGTGTAATTCAATGTGAACTGATGGATTTTGGAACCAAGTATTATTCCGGATATGAATTAAACGGAAATCAGTTTTATCACAAAAATGAGTGGGAAGATGCACACTGGTTTAAATATAATTCTAAGAAGCATATTATTTATGACAAAGATCCACAACAATTAGAAAAATGGCTTTTATATGACGACAATGATGAATTACTTTATGTAAAAGGATCAGATGGTTCAGAATTTTATAATGAGGTTTATGAAAGCTCGAGAAACTTTTTTGGATTTAACACCTGGGCACATACAGAAACAAATGAAAAAGGGCAAACGTATACAGTAAAAAGAACTTTGTTTAATAACGGACATTATTATCTTTTCTATGATTCAGTAGATGATGCGTATATAAGAATTAATGATTGTGAATTAATTGTTCCTTTTTATATTCCAATACAAATCTATTTTTTACAAAAAGTCAAAAATGAAAGAAATGTTGAGCTTGTAGAAAATGCTGGAAATTATCAGACGTATTATAATTTTACAAAATCAGGTAATAAAATACTTCTTGATATCGACGGCGATGATCAGGGAGAAATTTCTGATTACACATCTAAAATCGGGAAAAACAAAATTACAATCAGCTACTCAATTTTAAGAACATACTATGACTACATAACAGAAGAAGCAATTGAGCAGGTAAAATTTAAATGCACAGAGGTTTTTTATAATGTTGATAAAGATTTATTATATAAGACAATTGTTAATCAGCTATATTATTATATTTATAACAAAGACTCTGATAACAATCTAAAAGTTGTTAAAAATGAATATATTCCACATTTAAAAAAAGAAGAGCTTCGGATTGCACGAAATTTGATTTATGCAAAAAACGGATACAAATTTAAAAGCACCGATCTGGAAAAGCTTTTTTCAAGCTTTGACTGGTATGATCCGGAATATTCAGATTCTTCGACAATCAACCTCTCACAAAAAGAAATAGAACTTATCGAATTAATTCAGCAATACGAATCAATGTAGTGTTTTTTAAGTGGAATATATGCATACACGCTTTAAAACCCGTGGAATTTCTTATTGTTATATTCCACTTTAATCGGTATAATATTTAAAAGTTTACAAACATTTAATTTTTGGAGTCTATATGAAAAGCCTTATGTTAGGAAACGCAGCTGTTGCGCGTGGACTTTATGAAGCCGGATGTTCAATTATATCCAGCTATCCTGGAACGCCAAGTACAGAAATTACAGAAGAAGCTGCAAAGTACAAAGAGATTTATTGTGAATGGGCACCTAACGAAAAAGTTGCAATGGAAACCGCTTTTGGCGCAAGCCTTGCCGGAAAGCGTTCTTTCTGCGCAATGAAGCACGTTGGTTTAAACGTAGCGTCAGATCCGCTTTATACATGCAGTTACACAGGCGTTAATGCCGGAATGGTTATCGGAGTTGCCGATGATGCGGGAATGCATTCAAGCCAGAATGAACAGGACAGCCGCCATCATGCAATTGCTGCAAAAGTTCCGATGCTTGAACCGAGTGACTCTCAGGAAAGCCTTGAATTTGCAAAAACTGCTTACGAGCTTTCTGAAAAATTTGACACCCCTGTTTTAATTAAAATGTGCACACGCGTTGCACACAGTCAGAGCATTGTTGACTGCGGCGAAAGAAAAGAAAATGCCGTTAAGACTTATGAAAAAAACATCGCAAAATATGTAATGTCTCCTGCAAACGCAATTAAAAAGCATCCTGTAGTTGAACAGCGTACTAAAGATCTTACAGCGTGGGCAGAAACTTCTTCTGTTAATAAAGTAGAAAACAATAATTCTAAAATCGGAATCATTACACATTCAACTTCGTATCAGTATGTAAAAGAAATTTTCGGTGACAGTGTAAATGTTTTAAAGCTTGGAATGGTAAATCCTCTTCCAGTTGAACTGATTAAAAAATTTGCATCGGGCTGTGAAACAGTTGTTGTTGTCGAAGAACTTGATCCGATTATCGAAAATCACTGTAAGACAATCGGAGTTAATGTTCATGGAAAAGACATTCTTCCGATCTGCGGAGAATTCAGTCAGAACTTAATAGTAAAATGCTTTAAAGAAAGCGGAATCGCTTCTCTTTCTGATGCTGTAAAAAATTACAGTGGAGAAACAAAATTTAAACTTGCAGAAAATGTTCCGGTAAGACCTCCTGTAATGTGTGCAGGATGTCCTCACCGCGGAATGTTCTATGCATTAAGCAAAAATAAAATTACAGTTCTCGGTGACATCGGATGTTACACTTTAGGAAGTGCCGCACCTCTTAATGCAATGGAAATGACATTGTGTATGGGAGCTTCTGTTTCTTCCCTTCACGGATTTAACAAAGCATTAAAAGAAGAAAGCGAAGGAAAAACAGTTGCAGTAATCGGTGATTCAACATTCATGCATTCTGGAATGACATCGCTTGCAACAATTGCCTACAATCAGTCTAATTCAACTGTAATAATCGTAGACAACTCGATTACAGGTATGACAGGTCACCAGCAGAATCCTACAACAGGAAAAAATCTTTACGGAGATCCTGCAGGCCGTGTTAATCTTGAAGCTCTTGTAAAGTCAATGGGAATTAACCGCGTTCGTGTTGTAGATCCATACAACATTGAGCAGTGTGAACAGGCTCTTAAAGAAGAACTAGCTGCAAACGAACCGAGCGTAATCATAAGCCGCAGACCTTGTGCGCTTTTAAAAGAAGTAAAACATCCTGGACCAATTTCTGTTAATCCGGATAAATGTAAGTCATGCAAATCATGCATGAAGATTGGATGCCCTGCAATTTCCATGAAGGATGGAAAGGCAAAGGTTGATGATACACTTTGTGTAGGCTGTAAAGTATGTACACAGATGTGTAAGTTTGACGCATTCAATGCGTAGAATAAAATTGAAAGTGCAGGTGGTTTAAAATGAATTTAACTAAAAACATAATGATAGTCGGAGTTGGCGGACAGGGCGCTTTACTTGCAAGTAAGACACTTGGACAGGTTCTTCTTGATGCAGGCTTTGATGTTAAAGTAAGCGAAGTTCACGGAATGAGCCAGAGAGGTGGTTCGGTTGTAACTTATGTACGCTACGGAGAAAAGGTTTACAGTCCGATTGTAGATAAAGGTCAGGCAGATTTTATCGTTTCGTTTGAACAGCTTGAGGCAGCACGCTATCTTGAATTTCTTGCACCGGACGGACAGGTTGTTACAAATACTCAGACAATTGATCCGATGCCGGTAATTACAGGAGCAGCAGTTTATCCTGAAAACGTAATTGAAAAGCTTAAAGCAACAGGTGCAAAGGTTGATGCGCTTGACTGTCTTAAGCTTGCAGAAGAAGCAGGAAGTGTAAAGGCAGTAAACATTGTTTTAATGGGACGTCTTTCTAAGTACATGGACTTTAGCGAAGAGTCATGGCTTAAGGCAATTGAAAAGCTTGTTAAACCTGCATTCCTTGAAATTAATAAAAAAGCATTTAAGCTTGGCCGCGACGCATAAGAAACGCACACAATATGAAAGAAAAAGAAAAAAGTTTTTTAACGGCAGGAATGATTGTATTCCTGCTGTCATTGTTGTTTGTCCCGGAAATGATTTCAAAAAAGAGGGCAGCTTCTCATTCTGGATGTGTAGCATATAGTGGAACAATCAACAGATTTGAATTATATGAATCGTCAATAAAAGAATACGGACTATTTAATAATCTTAAAAAAGAAATTACATTTAACAGCGATACAGAATTTAATCTTTATATCGGACAAAGCAGAACGTTAACAGGTTTTGCAAATTATCATGTATGTCTTTCTGTAAAAGCAGATAACAGAAGATATCGCTTTATTGAATTTATAAATGAAGAAGAAGTATATAATTATTTTTCAAGAAAGCGCGGAACTTTTAAAACATCAATAAATAAAAATAATTCAGAAAAACTTTTTAACAGAAAATTTGAAAAACTTCCGAAAACAATTCAAAATGCATATATAAAATTTTTCGGTAAGGAAGAAGTAACAGAGCCGGAAGTTACAATTACTACAGGCTTTACACTCGATGACAGACCTTTAAACTCACTTTACGAATTGTCAATAAAATATCCTAAAATCGGAATCTATGCTGAATGGCGAGAACCGTTTGTAAATAATCATTTGTGCAAATTTGAAATTTATGACGGTGATGAAAATTTAATCTGTTCTGAAGAAAAAGAAACCATCAACAAAGAAGACCGTTCTTATATATGTTTTTCAAACTGGATAAGTTTTTTAAAACACAGACCAGGCAGATGGCAGATAAAAATTTATTCAGATGAGAATCTTATTTCAGAAAAAACAATAGATGTAAAACCTTTTTCGGACATTTATCCATTTGATGATGATTTAATTGTTGCAGTAGAAAAAAATGATTACAACAAAGTACGTTATCTGATTGAATCTGGACGAAATGTAAACTCTGTTGATTATTATCAGACTTCGCTTTTAAGAATTGCAGCAACAAAAGGATACACTAGAATTGCAGAATATCTGATTGAAAAAGGAGCATCTCTCGATCCTGTTGATAACTCCGGAATGACGGAGCTGATGCTTTATTCTGCAATCGGAGATATATCAAAAGTAGAAAAATTGATTCATGATGGAAGTAAAGTAAACTACGGAGATATCTATAAGGAAACGCCGCTTTATTACGCCGTCATGGGAAACCAATATGCAACGACACAGATTCTTATTTCTAACGGTGCCGAAATAGATTATTGTAACGGACAGATTACTGCATTATGTGAAGCATGCAACAACGGAAATATTGATATTACAAAGCTTCTGCTTGATAACGGAGCAGATATTAACAAACCGCACAGTCAGGGAATGACACCTTTAATGAGGGCAATAGGTTCTGGAAATACGGAGCTTGTAAAATTCCTCATAAAAAACGGCGCTGATGTAAATAAGAAAAGTGATAATTATACACCGCTTGTTTTTGCAGAAAGGTTTGCTAAGGACGCGCAAATGCGGGAAATAATATATTCAGCCGGTGGTCGGTAATTTGCAAAATCAGAATTTAGGAATTATAATAAAAAGTATGTACAAGCGAGAAATAACCACTGCGCCGAAGAGGATTATTCAGAACGGAAAGCCTGTTTTCGGCACGTGGAATACATTACCAGAAAAATTAGATATAAGCGGAGTAAGGGCTCCGTATCTTGGAATTCCTCTTCCAGCAATGTTTTCTCGTTTTAGAATTCGTGCACGTTTAATTTATACGTTTGATTTCGCTGATTATCTTGGTTCAATTGATCTCTTTGACAATAAAATCCTGAATATGGCCGAAATTACACTCTGGAATAAAAAAACAAATCAAAAATATGTTTACAGACGTTTTCTGGGAATCCGTTTAAGACTTATTCCGCAAAAGCTTAACAGAGCAGTCTGCGTAAGTGCTGCAAAATCCCGGTACATAAGAATTGGCTGGGATCATAGCCAGGACCGTATTTCTATAAAGCTTAAAGGTAAAGGCGACAGCCTGCGGCCATATATCGACCTTTCATTTATCGGAAGATTTTCTAATCCCGCATCCGGCGAAATAATAAGTGTAAAACCGGCTCCGACAATGCGGCGCTGTTCTGCGACATGGTATGCTTTTACTCCGATAAAAGGCAGGTTGAATTTGACTCTAAAAACGGGAGATCTTCTGGAATCCTTTAGGGGTGACACAGAAGGACTTGGCTTTTTATTTGAAAACAGGGCCTATTATAAGTTCATTACAAGTGGAGCAAATATTACTGCAACAGGAATAGTTGACGGTAAAAAAATAGGATTCCGTTTTTCGATGACTTCGCTTGATGCGGTGGACACAGATTCTTACAACGATGACATTTTATTTGTTGATGGAGAGACAACTGCAATGCCACCGGTAAATATTACGCATCCTTTCGGGCTTGCACAAAAATGGATTATCCAGGATATGGAGAGCATGATAGACCTTACATTTACGCCTAAAAATCTTCTTACACGCTCTTTAAATCTTATTGCGGTAAAGACGGACTACTGTACAATTTTCGGGACCATTGACGGAATTTTGCTTGATGGAAAAAGGAATAAAATTGTACTTAAAGACTTTCCTGGAATCTTAAAGAGAAGTAAACTTAGATTGTAGGCGCGGGAGAGGGCAGTTGTAAAATTTTTGTAGATTTCTGCCGATAATGAAGGAGAGGAAATTTTATGGAAGACGATTACGAATTTAAACCAAAGGCACCGCCAAAAGCAGTTTTTGAACCTGGAACACTCGAACAGACACGAAGGAACATTGGAGTTTTAGATCCTGAAGAAGCAGCAAAAATGACAAAGGTTTTAGGTGGAGAAATCTTTGTAGAAAAATCAGTTCCAATCGATTATTCAAAATTGCCGAAAAAAGCAATTACTCACAGAAGTCATTCTCGTGCAACCGGACAGACAAGTTCCTCATATTCTTCACCATCAAATTCTTCATCGTCAACATCTACATCATCGTCTAAAACAACGGAAGCAGCTAAGCCAGCACCAAAGAAAGCAAAACGAGTTGCCGATCTTCCTGTAATTTCTGCAAAAGATAATCAGATGATTGACAGACTTATGATGTCGAGCGAATACAATATCAAAAAGAATTATGGATTTTTAAATTTCCTGCGTCCCCTTATGAAAGACGGAACAGAAAAAGTAATTCCAGAATTTGTAGAAATTAACTGTAAGAATCATATTGATCACATCCAGAATTTTATTACTGTCATAAAAACAATGATTCAAAATTCGCCGGATACTTACAAAGCAAAAATATCAAATGAAACAGAAATGAAGTTTCGTTTTTTGAGAAAAGTTGCAACATGGAATACACGCGATATAAAACTTGCTTACGTTGAATTTGAAAACGCGACTAAGACAACAATTCTTGTAAGCGAACTTGTTCCATTTGTAAAGGCAATCTATAAACAGGTGATGACAGTTTATTATCTTGGTGATGCTGTAATAACACAGATAATAAAAGATATTTTTAATGATATAACAAAATATCCGAAAGCAAATAAAGAAAAATTTCAGATGCTTTCGCGCGAAGCAATAAGCGAATGGGTTTATATCCATGGACAGTGCTCTGCAGGACTTTATCCGCTTTTGATGAGAATGTGTGGAACTCCATTCTGTTATTATCCGAAATTCTTTACTCAGGAATTGAATACGATTTTAAATTTTGTCGGACTTAAAAAATTTGACATCCTTCTTCCTGAAAAAAAGAAATCTGCAGAAGAAATTGCAGCAGAAAGAAAAAAGATAGAAGATGAAAAAAAGGCAAAAGAAGCTGCAGCAAAACCTGTTGAAGAAAAAACAGAAATGGTAAAGACAGGACTTAGACTTCTTGATCAGCTTTTCCCTAAAGCAGGATTTCTTGATATTGAAAACTTTCCTGATCTTTATCCATACTTTGAACCGCTTTATGAACTTGGAGAACCATTCTTATATCTTTCTCCAAATAACCCGATGCAGATTACAATTGTACTTATTAAAATTCTCGAAGACTTCTTTACTGCATGTCACAACATTAAATTTAATGTAGAAGCAAATCCTCTTCTTGCAGATAAGAGAGATTCTGTTCCAAATGCAATTAATGAATGGCCGGTTTACAGGGAAGACAACTTTAATAAAAAATATTCAGAGGATTTAAAAATTCTCGTTAATCAGACATATACTCAACCAAATTTCCCGAGTTCGCAGTTAGGAAAAAAATCAATTACAAATATCTACTGGCAGACAAAATATCTTTTCTTACCGAACTTTACATTCGAACAGCTTTTGCTTGAACGCCCTGTAAACGACAACAAGTATACACTGCTTTCGACACGGGTTGCTTATCTTCTTTCTGGATTTTCTGATTTATCACGTCAGGTGGGACTTGTTGATCCTCCAAATGGAAAGGTAAACGGAATAAATAACCCATGGGAATGTTATCATTTTGATATTGAAACACCTGTTTCTAAGCGTCTTGATGTTTTATTGAACGCAAAGCAGAGAACAAATAATGTAACTGCAACAAATGCTAACTTAATAAAATACATTACCTGTGTTATTGCTGTATTGAACTGGTGGATTAACGCAAAGTCAAGTCCTGCATATAAGGCAGATCCTAGAAAAATTTTCAGAGTTTCAGAGACAGATGGAACACCGTTGTTCTCTGTTCCAAAACTCGACAGTCAGGATAAGCTTTTTGCAGAAGCGGTAAAAGAGGCTTATCAGAAAAAAGCGAAGAAATAAGAAAAACTGAATATACTTTTGTAGGAATAAAAAAAACACACGAAGATGGCTTCGTGTGTTTTTTGTTATAATTATCTTTCCTGTTTATTTAGCAAGATATTCGTTAATTGCGGCTGCGGCTTTTCTTCCTTCGCCCATGGCAAGGATTACTGTTGCAGCACCTAATACGATGTCACCACCTGCCCAAACCTTTGCGTGGCTTGTTGCCTGTTTTTCGTCAACAATGATGTGACCCTTTGCATCCGCGTTAAGGCCCGGAGTTGTTTTAATGAGAAGCGGGTTAGAACCGTTTCCTAAAGCAACAATCATTGCATCACATTCGATGTCGTGTTCACTTCCTTTGATTGCAACAGGTGAACGGCGGCCAGAAGCATCCGGTTCTCCAAGCTCATAACTTAAGCAGCGTACGCCGACAACTTTTCCTTCTTCGTTACCAAGAACTTCTACAGGGTTTTCGAGGAATCTAAAGTTAACGCCTTCTTCTTCTGCGTGAGCAATTTCTTCGATACGTGCAGGCATTTCATTTCTTGTACGGCGGTAAATGATGTCTACCTGTTCTGCGCCAAGGCGGAATGCCATACGTGCAGCATCCATTGCAACGTTTCCGGCACCACATACTACAACGTGTTTTGCATCGTAGATTGGAGTGTCTGCATGTTCTTTGTCATAACCTTTCATGAGGTTTGCGCGTGTTAAATATTCGTTTGCACTGAATACACCGATTAAATTTTCGCCCGGAATATTCATGAATTTTGGAAGACCTGCACCTGTTCCGACAAATGCTGCGTCAAATCCGCGTTCACTTAAAATCTGATCGAGAGTATTTGTTCTTCCTACGAGGAAGTTAAGTTCAAACTTAACGCCCATCTTTTTAAGGTTTTCTACTTCATTCTGAACAATAGCTTTTGGAAGACGGAATTCTGGAATTCCATACATCATTACACCGCCGGCTTTGTGGAATGCTTCGAAAACTGTAACGTCGTGTCCGGCTCTTGCGCAGTCTGCAGCAACTGTAAGACCTGCAGGACCAGAACCGATGATTGCAACTTTCTTTCCAGACTTGTTGGAAATCTCTGGCATTGTAACCTGATTGTTTTCTCTTTCCCAGTCTGCAACAAAGCGTTCAAGACGTCCGATAGAAACTGCTTTTTCTGCACTCTTGTATGTTTTACCAACAGTACACTGTCCCTGACACTGTTTTTCCTGAGGACAGACGCGTCCGCAGATTGCAGGAAGTAAGCTTGTCTGTTTAATTATATCAACGGCCTTTTTAAATTCACCTTTTGCAATTTCTGCTATGAACTGTGGAATCTGAACGTTAACCGGACATCCAGATACACAAGGCATGTTCTTACACTGAAGACATCTGTTTGCTTCTACGACAGCCATTTCTGCTGTGTAACCTGTGCAGACTTCTGACATGAGTCTTGCACGAGTTTTTGGTTCCTGTGCAGGCATTTCCTGCTGAGGAATTGCCATTCTGTCTTTTGGTGTTAAACTTGAATCTTTAATTTTTCCGATAAGGTTATCATATTCTGCTTTGGCTTTTGCCTGAAGCTGTTCTCTAGAAATATGTTCTGCCATTTTGATCCTCACTATTATTTTGCAAGAGCATCGGCCTGAGCCTGCATCTTACACTTGTGTAAATCTTCCTGTTCACGGCTCTTGAATGATTTCATTCTCATCATCATGTTGTCCCAGTCTACTTTTGAACCGTCAAATTCCGGACCATCTACACAAACGAATTTTGTTTCGCCACCAACAGAAACGCGGCAGCCACCACACATTCCAGTTCCGTCGATCATGATTGTGTTTAATGAAACAGTTGTCGGAACTTTAAATGGTTCAGTTGTCTTGCATACGAATTTCATCATGATAGGTGGACCGATTGCAATTACTTCTGCAGGAGGAGTCTGTGATTCACACATTTCCTGAACTGGAATTGTTGCAACACCTTTTCTTCCTTCTGAACCGTCGTCGGTCATGATGATAACTTCATCTGCGATTTTTTTCATTTCGTCAACGAAAATCAAAAGGTCTTTTGTTCTTGCTGCGATTACAACTATTACTTTGTTGCCGATTGCCTTGTGTGCCTGTACGATTGGATGACACGGCGCTACACCGATTCCGCCACCAACAATAACAACAGGGGCATCGTGCTTTTCTACGATAGAAGGGTTTCCGAGTGGTCCGAGAACTGCTGCAAGGCAATCTCCCGGTTTCTTTTTTGAAAGTTTTAAAGTTGTTGCGCCGACTGCCTGGAATACGATAGCAATCCATCCTTCTTCTGCACTAGCATCTGCAATTGTGAGTGGAATGCGCTCGCCATAGTCTACGTCAAGCTGAATTAAAAGAAACTGACCTGCTTTGCGATTGCGGGCAATATCAGGGGCTTCAAACTTAATGTAAAAAACATCATTAGAAAGCTGTTTAGTTTCGAGAATTTTAAACATGACTTTCCTCCTAAAAGAAAATTATTACACAAAAGTGTAAAATTAAGGGCCAGTGTTTTTCCAGCAACTTAAACTTTAATAAAAATAATGCGCTGTACTGCAGACAGTGCAATGCAACGCAATTTTCTATATATAATAGCAATTTTTTTCTATCTTGACAATTAGTGTGTAAATCGTTATATTATCACAACACGACGCGGGGTAGAGCAGCTGGCAGCTCGTCGGGCTCATAACCCGGAGGCCGCAGGTTCGAGTCCTGCCCCCGCTATATGAAAGCACTTGGAGATTTCCGAGTGCTTTTTTGTTTAACGAATAATTCTAGAAAACTCTGAACAGGACTCGAAACGAAGTGAGCGCGCCGTCAGGCGAAAAGCCGCCATGGATGGTGGCGTCAGCGAACGCAGGCGGGGGTGAAAAGCGCAGACAGGGAGGTCGCAGCTTGTAACTCCGAGTCCTGCCCCCGCTATACATGAAAAAAGAGCTTTCCCAAACGGAAGGCTCTTTTTTTATGTTAAGAGGATGTAAGGACTCGTTCCGGAACGAACGCCGAACGAATAGTGAGGAAAAGGCGACACGATGTCGCCGGCAGTGAGAGGAGGCGGGGGTGAAAAGCGCAGACAGGGAAGTCGCAGCTTGAAACCCCGAGTCCTACCCCCGCTATACGAAAGCACTTGGAGATTTCCGAGTGCTTTTTTGTTTAACGAATAATTCTAGAAAACTCTGAACAGGACTCGTTCCGGAACGAACGCCGAACGGTTCTACAACTCAAGTAAATTATTACAAAAACTCTAAAATCTATGCTATAATCAATCCATGGCTAAAACAAAAACGTCTAAAAACAGTACAGCCACCATCGGCTTTGAACAGCAGATTTGGGATGCAGCCTGCGAACTTTGGGGACACATCCCGGCTGCAGATTACCGCAAAATCTTTACAGGACTTATCTTCTTAAAATACATTTCAACCGCATTCGAAAAGAAATATAACGAACTCGTAGAAGAAGGAGACGGCTTTGAAGACGATCCCGACGCATACGAATCAGAAAACATCTTCTTTGTTCCACCAGAAGCGCGCTGGTCAGAAATTGCAAAAGCTGCCCACACCCCGGAAATCGGAACAATCTTAGACAAAGCCATGCTCGCCATAGAAGCCGACAACAAAAGCTTAAAAGGCGTCCTTCCAAAAAACTATGCCAGCCCGGAATTAGATAAACGAGTCCTTGGAAACGTAGTAGACGTATTCACCAACATGGATATGAGCGACACTGAAGCAAGTAAAGACCTGCTCGGCCGCACCTACGAATACTGCATCGCACAGTTTGCAAGCTACGAAGGAGTAAAAGGCGGTGAATTCTACACCCCGGCCAGCGTAGTAAAAACAATCGTAAGCATCTTAAAGCCAACAGAAGGCAAACGCGTATACGACCCATGCTGTGGCTCAGGCGGAATGTTCGTGCAGTCAGTAAAGTTCATACAGGAACACGCCGGAAACAGAAGCAACATTTCCGTATTCGGACAGGAAGCCAATGCCGACACCTGGAAAATGGCCAAAATGAACATGGCAATCCGCGGAATCGACGCAAACTTTGGCGAACATCACGAAGACACCTTCTTCCACGACCTGCATGCAAACCAGAAGTTCGACTTCATCATGGCAAATCCACCGTTCAATCTTTCCAACTGGGGTCAGGACAAATTACAGAATGACCCTCGCTGGGCATACGGACTTCCACCGGCAGGCAACGCCAACTACGCCTGGATTGAACACATGATTTATCACCTTGCACCAAACGGAAAAATCGGTCTTGTCCTTGCAAACGGCGCACTCAGCACCCAGACAAGCGGCGAAGGAGAAATCCGCAAAAAGATAATCGAAGCAGATTTAATAGAAGGAATCGTAGCCCTGCCAACCCAGCTTTTCTACAGCGTAACAATTCCGGTAACCCTCTGGTTCATCACCCGCGGCAAAAAGCAGACAGGCAAAACCCTCTTCATAGACGCCCGCAACATGGGCCACATGGTAGACCGCAAGCACCGCGACTTTTCCGAAGAAGACATCACCCGCTTAGCCGACACCTTCACCGCATTCCAGAACGGCACCCTCCAGGACCAGAAAGGCTTCTGCGCCACCGTCACCACAAAAGACATCGCCGCCCAGGACTACATCCTAACCCCAGGCCGCTACGTCGGAATCGAAGAAGGTCCCGCAGACGACGAACCCTTCGAAGACAAAATGAAACGTCTTACAACCGAACTCGGCACAATGTTCGCAAAAAGCCACGACCTCGAAGAGCAGATAAAGAAAAACCTGGAAGGCATTGGGTTTAAGATATAGGAGGGGGAAGTCTCCCCCTGCGCCCGCACTTCGTTGCGTGCTACCCTCTCACCTAGGGGCACAGCCCCTAAAACCCGGTAGCTCGCAGGTGGGCATTAGAAATAGTTTAACCGTCATTCCGAACTTGTTTCGGAATCAAAGGAAATATATGGAAGAGTGGAAAGAATATAAGTTAGGAGAAATACTCGCTGAAAAAGGATATATTCGTGGGCCTTTTGGTTCTGCATTAAAACGAGGCGATATGAAATCTTCTGGTATTCCTGTATATGAACAACAACATGCAATTTATCAATCCAGAGATTTCCGTTTCTTCATTGATGATAATAAATTCAATGAAATGAAAAGATTCCAAGTACAAGAAAATGATATTTTGATAAGTTGCTCTGGAACAGTCGGTAAAGTCACAATTATTTCAAAAGATGATCCAAAAGGAATAATAAGTCAGGCATTATTAACATTGCGAGTAAATCCAAAATTAATACTCCCAGAATATCTAAAATACTTTTTTACTTCACAAAAAGGTTATAACGCAATTATCTCAAGATCCTCTGGTTCTGTTCAGGTGAATATAGCAAAAAGAGATGTGATAGAACAAATACCTATAAATCTTCCTCCTCTCCCCACCCAACAAAAAATCGCCGCAATACTTTCATCATTAGACGACAAAATAGAACTGAACAACAAGATAAACGAAAACCTTGAACAACAAGCCCAAGCTCTCTTCAAAAGCTGGTTTGTAGACTTCGAACCATTCGGCGGAAAAATGCCAGATGGGTGGAAAAAATGTAAAGCAGAAGAATATTTTGAAATCACAATAGGAAAAACACCGCCAAGAAAAGAACAAGAATGGTTTTCTGAAAAAAAAACAACTCAAACTATAAAATGGGTTTCTATTTCTGACATGGGAAGTTGTAGAACATTTATTTCAGATTCTTCAGAGTATTTGACAACAGACGCTGTCTCAAAATTTAATGTCAAAGTAGTTCCTACAAATACAATCTTACTCAGTTTCAAATTAACTGTAGGACGTATCGCCATAACAGATGATGAAATGTGTACAAATGAAGCCATCGCCCATTTTGGTACAAAGAATAAAGCTATTAATGAATATCTTTTTCTATATTTGAAAAACTTCAATTACCAAACAATGGGAAGTACATCATCAATAGCAACTGCTGTGAATTCAAAAATTATCAAGGCAATGCCATTTATTCTACCAGATGAAAAAACAATAAACGATTTCAATTTAGCAACCAATTCTTTATTTGAGAAGATTCGAGAAAACCAACATGAAAATAGTACTCTTTCAACAATACGAGATACTTTGTTGCCAAAGTTGATGAATGGAGAAATCAATATTTAATAAAAAGATATATAAATAGAAAAGGTGATATAATATTATGATTTCAAATTTGAAAGGTATCCAACTTCAAGGAAGAAAATTCTCGTCTTATCCCGTAGATTTTTGCTTTTGGACTACTGAGAACATAAGATTATCTCTTGTATATGGAAAAAATGGATCAGGAAAATCTACCATAAGTGAAGCCTTTTCTTGTCTGAAAAAAAATGATAATGAAGACTTTTCCTGTCTTAATGAAATAACATTTGATAGTTGTCCTCTTTTAGAAGATGATAAACAAAGTATTCATGTATTTAATGAGAAATTTATAGATTCAAATATCAAAATCAAGGAAGATGGTATAGATTCTATTGTCATGTTTGGTAAACAGGTTGATATCGACAATCAAATTAATGAAACAGAAAAACGCCTAAATACAAAAAAAGCAGAAATTGAAAGTCAAAATCGTATTATTATTAACTTTCTTGATGCAACAAATTCTAATTCCCCTGCATATTATTTAAATCAATGTATTTCTGAATTGAAAAGAGATAATGGATGGGCAGGGAAAGAAAGAGTTCTGAAATCAGCAAGAGTAAATTCATCTGTTACTCAGGCAACAATAACAAATATAATGAATCAATATAATACAGAAAAAAATCTTGAGGAATTAATTCAAGAATATACCGAAAAGAAAAAATTATTTGATTCTGTTACAAGTGATTCTACGGAAATTACTCAAGAAGTTACCCTATTCAATTTTAAAGAAACAGATTCAAAGGCAAAAACTTTATTAACAAGAAAAATAGAACAAACGGAATTAACTGAACGAGAAAAACGTATTTTTTCATTTATAGAAAAAAACGGACAGGAGTTACTAACAAAAGCAAAATTATACTTTGCTGATGAAAAATCTGATTTTTGCCCTTATTGTTATCAAGAAATAGATAGAAACTACAAATCAAATTTGATGGACGAATTTAAGAAAGTTTTAAATAAGGAAGTTGAAGACTATCAAAAAGAGTTAGATACACTAAAAATTAAAAATCTAAGTTTTGATCTAACTCCATATGCACAAATCGAACAGACTGTGACACAAACAGTACAATTGGAACTTGATAAAGTAAATAGAACTATTCAAAATTATAATAATATCATTGAGAAGAGAAAAAATAATGTGTATCAGGAATTTTCTGAAGAAGAATATAACATTTACATTGAGAATGCCATAAAACCATTAAATGATGCTTTAGCAAGACTTGAAGAAAAAAGAATAGAATTTAATAATCTTGTAAATAATAAGAATACTCTTAAAAAAGAATTATTAAATCTGAATTCACAAATTGCAAATAAACAAATATCAGAAAACTATTCAAAATATAAACAACAACTTGAAAAACAAGAAACAGAAAATACAAATTTTTCAGCTCTAGAAAATGAAAAATCTGCAATAGAATTAGAATTAGCTAATTTGAATGAACAAAAGAAAAGTATAAAAATTGCGCAATAGCATATAAATTATTTATTACAATATGTCTTCTTTTCAAAGGATAAACTTACAATTGAGTCGCATGATGGTATTTATCAAATAAAATCTTGTGGATTACCAGTAAAACCTAACCAAATTTCTTGTGGGGAAAGAAATATAATGGCTTTATGTTACTATTTCACAGAGTTATTTGCAGGTAAAGAAGAAGCCAAAATTTATTCAGATGCAAATCTACTCATAATAGATGATCCTGTTTCAAGTTTTGATAAAGAAAATCGAGTTGGAGTTTTGTCATTATTAAAATATGAATTACAACATTTTATTTCAGGAAATCCTTATACAAAAGTTTTAATTATGACCCATGATTTGATGGCGTTTTATGATATTGAGAAAATTGCACAGGAATTAAGCGCACAAAATAACTGTAGTTATAATTTTATTGAGCTTGCTCAAACAGGTATCAAAGATTTCAGCTTTAAAAAATCTAACGAATATTCAAAATTGCTTGCAACGATTTATAATTTCGCAATTTCTCCAACTGAGAATTCCGAATTTGAGCCATATATTGGAAATACAATCCGTCGAGTAGTTGAGGCTTACTCAACTTTTATTTATAAGGTTGGTATCGATGCCATTTCATTTGATGCAGAAATTATATCCCAAATTAAAAATACAAAACAACAAGAATATTTCTCAAATTTAATGTATAGAATACTGCTTAATGGAGAAAGTCATTCAGAAGAAAAGGTAAAATCTTTGGAAGACTTTTGTAATGGAATTTCACCTGATGAAAAAAATCGAATTGCAAAAGATATTCTTTGCTTCTTATATTTATTGAATCCTGTTCATATTTCTAAACATCTGAGAGGAATTACAGATGCAGAAAATAGAATCAAAGAATGGTGTGCAAGTTTACCTTCATAATTAAAACTACGGATTATGCACATTATGATAGAAATCATAATTTATAACCTTTTTTTAGGATGAAATCATGGATGAATTAGAAAAATTATTTTCAATGCTTGAAGTATTAAGAAACAAAGAAGAAACCTACAACAAAAAAGTTTTAGAGGAGGGACCTTCTTTTCAATACACTTTTGGTTTCCTTTTAGGGGAATACAATTTAAAAAACAAATATATTCTTGAAGCTCTTGATATCATAAAAAATCACAGGCAACCAGATTTGTTGCGATATTTTTCATTATCACTACGTTTTTATTTTCAAAAAATAATCTCTGAGTCTGTACAACATTTAGACAAAATAAATAATGAAATAAAATGCTTGAAAATAAACAAGGAATGGAATGATTCCCATAGTCTTTGTTATAATAACCTAATATCTACTGAAAATAAAATAATAGATAAAGCAAAAGAAATGTTTTCTAAATCTACTATAAATGACTTTTTTGATTATTTTTCCTCAGAGGCAAAAAAAAATTCCACTTTTGATACTTTGGCAAATTGGATAATTGATATTAATTTCTTCAAAGTTAATTATTGCTATTATCGAGTATTTGAAACAATATATAACTTTTTCTGTTTCGAATATTTTAGTTTGAAAGATAGGAATATAAAAGAATCTCCTCTTTTTCTATATTTTGAGAATCATAATACATCTCTTCTTGTTGACAAGAATTTTACAAAATATGGACTTATAACCCTAACAAGTGACTACAAACCTATTTGTACAGACCATCTTGAGTGTAGAATATTTAATAAATCATTAAATATTACATTACCACTTTCAAGAAAAATAGATAATAAATTATTTAAGAAATTCATTGAGTTGTACAATGTTGGAATTATAAAACAGATTTCATTTAAACCAAGTTTATTCGAACCATATACGGGGAAATTTACAACCGATATGGCTTTAGAAGCTGTAGAATTCGGAAGAGTTTTTGACATTGAATTAACCGACTTTATTCCCACAAAACTTGTTTCATTAGACTCAGATTCTTTATGGATTAATCCTGTTGGAAACGAAATTACTTTCGAAGAGTTTAAATATGATTTTGACACATTTGATGATTATATTATGACACAAGCAGTGCATCTTAAGTTTTTCAGAAAAAATAATGACTTTTACATTGAACATATTGATCATGAAGTATTTTTTTATACCTATGGTGAATATGATAAGCGTCTTTATAATATAAAGATAAAAGGAAAAGTATTAAAGAGACAAAAGACTTTCAAAATTGATGATTCCGAAATCCCTTTTCTTACCCATGGAAAACCAGAATTTTTAATACAAATTTTATATACACATTTTTCAAGAAAGGATTTGCTTGATGAATATTTTTCACAGTACAAATAAGTAAGATTGGTATTTAAAATTCTAAATCATCCAATCCATCATCATATTTATATTCTTTTAGCTCGGGTTTCCCATCAAACTTGAATTTGATTTTATTTATATCAAAAATGACAAGATTTCTTCCTGATGAATATAAAGAACTAGGATAGATAATGCCATTTATTCCTTTTTCCTTACAAATATCAGCAATATATCGTGTAATAAAATATTCTGGTTTCCAAAAACCTTTTATTTGCTGTTCCTTTGTAAGAATCCCCGACCATAGCAATGCAGCTACAGCTATCGGAAGAGAATAACCATCTGTATTATCAGGATTAAAATAATTATAAATATAATCTTTGGCTAAATCCAAAATATCAGTTGCCTGTTCAATTTCTACTTTTTGAAACCACAGAACACAATTCTTTTTATGAGAACATTCAGCTCCACACAAATCAATGGAATCTCCTAGATACCAATGACCTTGTCCAAAATGATTAAAACGTCCTTCAGAAATTGGTACATCTTGAGGATTCGGGGGTAACATATCATTATTATCAAATATTCTAGAATCTTTAGGTTCTCTTGCTCTGTAGAATACTTGGTTTGTAAAATTAATTTTCTCTAAAGAATCAATTCCTCTAATAATTTGTTTTCCAACAGAGTGCTTACAACCTAAATATGGATATTTAATAAGATAATTATAAAACTCTTTTATTTTTGTTGCTGCATTATTTGCAATTTTTTCAATAAATTGTTTATGATATCTTTCTTCTCGAAAGTATTCATTTTCTGTAACTTCAGAATATGCATCTAAATCACATCCGCAATTTGGACATGATATATTCTGATAAATTATTTCCTTTTGTTCATCTGTGAATCCTATATCTTCTAGCAAATCATAAAAGGATTCATGTGGCTCATAGAAGTATGTTTCATGATCTTCTCTATCATAAGTAGAGTTACAACATTCGCAACCTGTAAGTCTTTCATTTAGTTCCTGGAGTTTTCGCTTTGGCAATTTTAATTCGAAATAATCTTCACAAAACATAATTTCCTCATTCAATTATAGCAACATTTTTCCTGATGCTGAAAAAACTGAAATGTTAAGGACGCAAGATATATCAAGGAGTCTATATCTTCCATCCTTAAAAAATTAGTTATCGGCCATAAGGATATGGATCAATTTCTGCATCACCTTGTCCATTTAATATCGTCCAAGAATGCCGGTAATGTGGAATTTGATTAATCCGCGGACATGGTGGTAAAGAGGTTTTAGACTGATTTGTATAAATGTATCCACAGTCATCACATCTGTATTTTCCTGCAGATACATCACTTCCATAAGGTACACCTGTTTTTATCATAGGCTGTCTCCTCTCCGAATGACTCCTTGACACAAATTCCTCAAAAATTTATTCTAAGGCATCAACTATTTGTGACTCATTCAGAGTTATAAATGAATTTTCAAGGACTATTAACAGCACCACCTGTTTTTAGTCCTTTTTTTATTGGAACAACGTTCCAAAAGTCTGATGGGACTATATAATAAAGATATATAAAAAAATTAAAGCCGTCAACCAAAAAAAATCAATTACGTCCCAAAAATATTGCTTTTTGTCCCTAATGATATTATACTATTCTTTGGAGGCCATTATGAAAAAACGGAATGTCATTAATCTTATAAAATATTATACAGAGCACAATGATATTGCATTTAGAGATGAAGCTTACGAAATTGCAAATGATTTTTATTCTTCTGGAGATAGAGAACTTGCAGAATATGTAATGGCTCTTCTTTCAAGTGCAAACACTTTTGTTCCTCAGATGAGCGAAAGTGATATATCTTTTGTTCATAAAATTGATTATTCTTCTGAACCTTTGCCTCTTCCGGAATTAATTAAGAATGATATATTAGGTGTTGTTAATGCTATTGGTCATAATGCAGGAATTAATAAATATCTTTTTTACGGAGCACCTGGAACTGGTAAGACAGAAACTGTAAAACAGGTTGCACGTATTTTGAATCGTGAATTATACATGGTTGATTTCGACAATCTTGTAGACAGTAAGCTTGGTCAGACTACTAAAAATATTGCAAATCTTTTTGCTCAATTAAATTCAGTTGCTCACCCAGAAAGACTTGTTATTCTTTTTGATGAAATTGATGCAATAGCACTGGATAGAACCAATTCAAATGATTTAAGAGAAATGGGACGTGCAACTTCGGCTGTATTAAAAGGTTTGGATGGATTAAATGAACAGCTGGTTGTAATTGCAACAACAAATCTTTTTGACTCTTTTGACAAGGCTTTAATTCGCCGTTTTGATTCTTGTATTGATTTTAACAGATACTCAAAAGATGATTTGCTTGATGTTGCACAGATTATTCTTGGATTCTTTCTTAAGAAATTTGATTTTGCAGGAAAAAATATTCGTTTGTTTACAAAAATATTAGATCAGATGGATACGATTCCTTATCCAGGCGAGCTTAAAAATCTTATAAAAACAGCCATTGCATTTAGCAATCCAAATGATGAGTTTGATTATCTTAAAAGACTTTATGCTTCTGTAACAAATAATCTTCATCCTGATATTAAAGAATTGCAGGAGAAGGGATTTACAGTTCGTGAAATAGAAATTCTATCAGGTATTTCTAAAAGTCAGGTATCTCGCACTTTGCAGGAGGCTTAAATCATGAATGATATTCTGCAATTAAAAGGTCATTTTGAACAAAGAAGAAATCCAAATAGACCAGGCCCAAGAAATCTCCCTGCGGGACAAACTGTAAAAGTTTCTCATTTGATTGATTTGCGTAATCAGCTTATTGATTTGGTTGATTTCTGGAAAGATAAAACTTTATTTTCTAAAGCTCTTGTTTCTGTTCATTATACAGATGTCGTAGCCAAAAGTAATCGAATAAAAGATTTATTATCTGAATCTGTAAATGGGGCAAACGATTCGATTGTTGGTGCTAAGTTTTCAGAAACAGAAGATACTGTAAGGCATATAATCACACATTGTATTAAGCAGGAAACTTTGAAAAAATCTATTAGTGATCTGAATATTTGTATTGATATTCTTAATTCTCAGTTTGACGGAAAAATCTCCGTTGAAACGATAGAACAAATTAACAAAAATATAATCTCTATTGAGGGTATGCCTAAAACAAAATTCGTTTCGATAATCGTTGATTCTCATTATGTAGAATATTTCGGAATTGAAAAAGACATTGATCCAATAGAAAACCGTTCAGTAATTACTTTGTTCAGAACAGATGTTCGTTCAATCGAAATAATGCGGAAAATAGGAATCTCGGAAACAAAACTTCAACAGCTTGATGATATTACTTTTGTAATGAATCCGGATCAGTTTGATATTTTAAGAGAACAGGTTCCGTATCTTGTTGCAATGTCTGTAAGTGATATTACAGAAATACCTTCTGTTAATTTTGAAAAAGAAAAGTATATTGATTCTGAATTTCCTATTCCAGAACCAACAAATGAACCGGTTATTGGTGTAATAGATACACATTTTGATAAGAATGTGTATTTTTCTGATTGGGTAGAATATGTAAACTCAATGTCAAAAGAGATACCTATAGAAGTGCAAGATTATGATCACGGAACAATGGTTACATCGATAATTGTAGATGGACCGGCTTTGAATCCACGTCTGGAAGATAATTGTGGACGATTTAGAGTACGTCATTTTGGTGTTGCAAAGAAAGGAAGAAACAACTCTTCTACAATTATGCGTGAAATAAAAAAGATTGTTTCTGAAAATAAAGATATAAAAGTATGGAATCTTTCCTTAGGGTCTGAACTTGAAATCAGTAAGAACTTTATTTCACCTGAAGCAGCTATATTGGATCAGATTCAAGTAGAAAATGATGTTGTATTTGTTGTTTCTGGAACAAATAAATCAGAGGAAGAAACTGTTGAAAAACGTTTAGGGTCTCCTGCGGACTCAATTAATTCAATTGTTGTCAATTCTGTAGATTTTGAGGGAAATCCTGCACTCTATTCCAGGGTTGGTCCAGTTTTGTCCTTCTTTAATAAACCCGATTTGTGTTATTACGGCGGAACAAATGAAGACAGAATAACTGTTTATGCACCATACGGAAAAGCAAAAACCTATGGAACTTCTTTTGCCGCTCCATGGATAACAAGAAAAATGGCTTTCTTGATTTATAAAATGGGACAAACTCGCGAAGTTGCAAAAGCATTATTAATTGACTCTGCAGCCGGATGGAAGAAAAACTTACTGGCTTCCAAAATTGCAGGTTATGGTATTGTACCAAAAGATATTACAAAAATTATTCAATCTGAAGATGATGAAATCCGTTTTGTAATTTCAGATATTTCTGAATTGTTTGATACATATAATTTCAATATTCCAATACCTGTCTACCAAGATACACAACCTTTTATTGCAAAGGCAACATTGTGCTATTTTCCAAGATGCTCAAGAAATCAGGGTGTGGATTATACAGAAACAGAACTGGATCTTCATTTTGGACGAATAAAAGATGATTCAATAAAACCAATCAATAATAATATTCAAAATGATGAAGGTATGCATTTTTTAAAAGAAGGCCGAGCCCGCCAACTTTATAGAAAATGGGATAACATCAAACTTGTCGGAGAAGAATTAAAAGATTCTCCAAGAGCAAGAAAAGTATACGGTGATGGCCGCTGGGGCATTAGTTTAAAGACTAAAGAACGTCTTAATTATGATAAACGTCCTATAAATTTTGGATTAGTTATTACATTAAAAGAACTTAATGGCCAGAACAGACTTTCCGAATTTATACATTTGTGTTCATTACGCGGATGGCTCGTTAATAGAATCAACATTGAAAACCAAATTGATGTTTTCAATAAAGCTGAACAGGATGTTGAATTTGACTAGATTATTGTTGATTTTGCACAAATCATGCAAAATCAACACAAATTTGGCGTAAATTCAGTAAATTTCTTCCACATTCTGACATTTTTTTTGCTAATCTGTATTTTTAGTTTTCTCTTCAAAAGTAAAATAACAATCTTTCTTATTTTACTTTTAAGCCTGAAAGTAAAATAAGGCGTTCTTTTTTAGTTTACAAATTATCTTTTTAACATTATACTTGTAAACAAGGAGGAACATGTGACTCAAAATGAAATTTTTGCTCAGCGGCTCAAGAATGCTCGTGTAATGAAAGGTTATTCTATGGATGAACTGGTTTCTGCTATGGGGAACAGTCTTTCTAAGATGGCTATTTCTAAGTATGAAAAATGTCAGCTCTCTCCAAGTAGTACGGTTCTTATTTCTCTTTCCAAGGCTTTGGAGCAGCCGGTAGATTATTTCTTTCGACCTTTTACTATGCAGATTGAATCTGTAAAGTTTAGAAAACATAAAAGCAAGCTTGCGGTAAAACAGGAAGAAAGCATTAGGCAGAATATTTCTGATATGTTTGAGCGCTACATAACTATCGAAGAGATTTGCAATGCTTCTGTAAAATTTGTTTCTCCTTTTAAAAAGACGCTTTCTTCTGCAGCACAGGTAAAAGAAGCTGCTTTAAAACTTCGTGATTTCTGGAATATTGGAAGCGATGGAATTATAAATGTAATTGACCTTCTGGAAGAACATGGCATTAAGGTTATTGAAATTGATGCTCCTGAGTCTTTTGATGGTTTGAGTTCTATGGTTAATGATATGTATCCTGTTATCGTTCTGAATAAAGCATTTCCTTCTGAACGCAAACGCTTTACTGCTCTTCACGAACTTGGACATCTTATTCTTAATTTTGATGACTCAGTTTCTGAAAAAGATGAAGAGACTCTCTGCAATCTTTTTGCAAATGAAATGCTTATTCTGGAATCTATGTTCAGACGGATTGTTGGTGATTCCCGTCGTGAAATTACTTTCCCGGAACTTCGTGCTGTTCAGATTCATTTTGGTATTTCCTGCGATGCCTTAATGTATAAAGCCAAAACTTGTGGAATCATTTCAGAACCTCGATACAAATCTTATTGCATTCAAAAAAACAGAAACTCCGCATTCAAAGATCGAATTGAACAGTCATATTATCCACAGGAAGAATCAAACCGCTTTAATCGTCTTGTTTACAATGCACTGAGCAATGAACTGATTACAATTTCTAAAGCAGCAAGCCTTCTCCATACAAGCGTTGAACAGGTACGTGGAGATTTAATGCCTATATGATAACAGAGAAAATAGTTATCAGCGATACAAATATTCTTCTCGATTTATTATCTCAGAATATGCTTGATGACTTTTTCTCTTTGCCATGCGATATCTGTACTACAGATTTGGTAATTGATGAAATTGTTCAGCAAGCTCAGCAAAAGATAATTGATTCATTTGTTAAGTCTCGAAAGCTGGATGTTGTTCAGTTTAGCCCTTCTGAATTTTCTAATATCACAAGTCTTTTTGTAATGAATTCTAATAATGCTTCTCTTACAGATTGTTCTGTCTGGTATTATGCAAAACAGACAAACGGAAGGTTATTAACTGGCGATGGAAAACTTAGAAAGGCTGCAGAAAATGACAATGTAAAAGTTTCTGGTATTCTTTATATTTTTGATAATCTTATTGAATATGGAATTCTTTCTGAAAAAGACGCTGCAGATTTACTTGAAAATCTTATGAAGATAAATATGCGTCTGCCAAAAGACGAATGTGAAAAACGCATAATAGCCTGGCGAAATTGTTAAATTGACATTTTGGATGTATAATTAAACTTTAAGGAGTTTAGATTATATGTCCGCCGATTACAACGAAGAAGCCTATGAAAATGCTCTGATTGAGTTGTTCCAGAATATGGGATGGCAGCATGTTTATGGGCCGGAAGTTGAACGGGATGTACGCTCTCCTTTGTATGATTCTGTGCTTGAAGATTCTATCAGGCGCTTGAATCCTAAAGCTCCACCGCAGGCAATTTCTGAAGCGCTCTTAAAACTCCGTAATTTTGAAAATGCTGAACTCAAAAAGAAAAATGCCGTTTTTATGGAATACCTGCAGAATGGTATTGAAGTAAGCTTTTCCGCAAATGGTGAAACAAAAGCTGATATCATCTATATTGCAGATTTTGAAAATGCTGGAAAGTCTGGCGACAAGAATTCTTATATCGTTGCAAATCAGTGGACTTTTATAGAAAACTCAAACAAACGACCTGATATCCTGCTTTTCTTAAACGGACTTCCTGTCTGTCTTTTTGAATTGAAATCTCCTAGCCGTGAGCAGACCGATGCAAGCGAAGCATATTCACAAATCAGAAACTACATGCAGGAAATTCCTTCCATGTTTATTTACAACTGTATTTGTGTAATGAGTGATCAGCTTACAAGTAAGGCCGGAACCATAACAAGTGGTGAAGACCGCTTTATGGAATGGAAAACAAAAGACGGTAATCTTGAATCAAATGCTTTTGCAGATTTTACAACTTTCTTTGAAGGTATTTTCCAGAAAGATCGTCTGCTTGATATCATTAAAAACTTTATCTGTTTTAATAACGACGGAATTAATTCTTATAAGATTCTTGCGGGATACCATCAGTATTTTGCTGTTCGCAAGGCTGTTGAACGCACTAAGCTTGCAGTGGGCGGTGATGGAAAAATCGGTGTATTCTGGCATACTCAGGGATCTGGTAAATCACTTTCCATGGTATTCTATGCACACCTTTTGCAGCAGGCAATTGATTCGCCGACTATCGTTGTCATTACAGACCGTAATGATCTTGATAATCAGCTTTATACTCAATTCTGTAACTGTAAAGATTTCTTGCGTCAGGAACCTGTTCAGGCAGAAAGCCGTGAGCATCTAAAATCTCTTCTTGAAGGGCGCAAGGCAAACGGAATCATCTTTACAACAATGCAGAAGTTCGACCCTTCGACAGGCTCAGGGACCGCAGGGATTCCTGTTTTAAGCGATAGAAAGAATATCATCGTAATGGCTGATGAAGCTCACCGTGGTCAGTATGGGCTTACAGAGAAAATCAAAACCACAAAAGATGAAAATGGAAATCTGATAGCACATCGCACAATCGGAACTGCCCGCATTATCCGCGACAGTCTTCCTAATGCAAGTTATATCGGTTTTACCGGCACTCCAATTTCTCGCGAAGACCGCAGCACTATCGAAGTATTTGGTGATTACATCGATATTTATGATATGACACAGGCTGTAGAAGATGGCGCAACCCGTCCTGTTTATTACGAAAGCCGTGTTATCAAACTTAAGCTTGATGATAAGGTTCTTGCACAAATTGATGCAGAATACAGCGCTCTTGCCAATAATGCTGATGAAGAAGTAATCGAAAAGAGTAAGCACGAACTTGGCAAGATGGAAGAAATTCTTGGTCATGAAAAGACAATCAATTCTCTTGTTGATGATATTCTTGATCACTACGAAAACGAACGACAATATCTTTATACCGGAAAGGCAATGATTGTTGCTTATAACCGAGCAATTGCAATGAAGATTTATAAACGCATTCTTGAACTACGTCCTGGCTGGGCTGGAACAAGCGATGCCGATGCTCGCGTTGCCGTTGTAATGACAGAAAGCAATAAAGATCCGGAAGAATGGCGTTCAATAATTGGAAATAAACACCGCAAACAGGAACTTGCCACTCGTTTTAAGGATGACACAAGTCCTCTTAAAATTGCAATCGTTGTTGATATGTGGCTTACAGGTTTTGATGTTCCTTCGCTTGCAACAATGTATGTTTATAAACCAATGGAAAGCTACAACCTTATGCAGGCAATTGCCCGTGTAAACCGTGTTTTCAAAGATAAGGAAGGTGGTCTTGTAGTTGATTATGTTGGAATTGCAAGTGCACTCAAACAGGCAATGAACGACTACACTGTTCGCGACCGACAGCATTATGGTGACATGGATATTGCAAAACGCGCTTATCCTAAGTTCCAGGAAAAGCTTGAAATCTGCCGAGACCTTTTCTTTGGTTATGATTATACACCTTTCTATGAAGGTTCAGACTTACAGCGCGGTATGACAATCAGTGGAGCTGTAAACTTTATTGTTGCACCAGACAAAGATGTCCAGAAGCAGTCATTCATCAAAGAAGCTCTTATGCTCAAGCAGGCTCTTTCTTTGTGTTCTTCTATGGTAAAAGAGCACATGAGACTTGAAGCTGCTTTCTTTGAGTCTGTCCGTGTTCTTGTAATGCGACTTTTGTATAATCCTGCAGGAAAGAAGTTTTCTCTTAAAGAAATCAATGAACGTATAAATGAACTTTTAAAACAGTCAGTAAAATCTGATGGCGTAATAAATCTGTTCTCTGATGTCGGTGAAAAAGTAAATCTGTTTGATCCGACCTTCTTGGAAAATATTGCCAAGATGAAAGAAAAGAATCTTGCTGTTGAAATGCTTAAAAAATTAATAGAAGAACAGGTAAAAGTTTACAAACGTACAAATCTTGTAAAGTCTCAAAGTTTTAGCGAATTGATTCAGCAGACTTTAAACCGCTATCTTAACGGCATGCTCACAAATGAAGAAGTTATTCAGGAACTTCTGAAACTTGCAAAAGAAATGATGCATGCAAAAGAAGAGGGAAACAAACTCGGTCTTACTGATGAAGAACTTGCATTTTACGATGCGCTTACAAAACCAGATGCTGTAAAAGATTTTTATAGTGACGAAGAACTCGTAGCACTTACAAAAGAACTTACAGATACCCTTCGCAAGAATAAAACAATCGACTGGCAGAAAAAAGAATCAGCCAGAGCAAAGATGCGCATGATTGTAAAAAAGCTTCTTAAGAAATACCGCTATCCGCCGGAAGGTCAGGAAGATGCACTTAAAACAGTTATCAGTCAGTGCGAACTTTGGACAGATAATGTTGCAGATTTTGATGAAGGAGAAAATGAAACATCATATTCTATGAATGATGACTATGGTGCTCTTAAAGCGGCAGACGAAAGTCCTGATTATAAATAACACATTAAATATGAACCGGGTAAAACTTCATGAATCTATAATCAATAATTCTCAAATGACGTTTGCGCGAAGTGGTGGTAAAGGCGGTCAGAATGTAAACAAGGTTAATACAAAAGTTCATCTTGTAATTCCTGTTGCATGTCTTGAAGGTCTTACCGAAGCAGAATTTGTGCGCCTCCGTTCTAAACTGTCAGGAATCATTAATAAAGAAGACTGTCTTTTTATTGATGTCGATGACGAGCGCTACCAGGAGAGAAACCGTGAGATTGCAGTTTCGCGTCTTGAAAACAAAATTGCCCAGGCGCTTATAATTCCAAAAAAGAGAATCAAAACAAAACCTACCAGCGCAAGCAAAGAGCGAAAACTAAAGCTAAAGAAAATTCGAAGTGAAATTAAAAAGAACCGAAGCAAAATCTGGTAGGGTTGAAATTTTTCGTAATTAATTTTGTAAAAATTGAATGTCATGATATAATTTTTAAAGATTTAATAAGCGGAATGTTTATATGAGCGATATCCTTGATATAAAACAGATGACAGAAGAAGACATAAAACTCCAGTACATTACACCTGCTTTGACATCAAAGTGGGATGTAAAGAAAATTACAATGGAGACGTCACCTCTAAATAATTTTACAGATGGAAAGGTTAGGATTAAGGGAAATGTTCCAAGCCGTGATAAAGGTAAAAGATGTGATTATGTTCTCTGGTATAATAAGGGAACTCCGCTTGCCATTGTAGAAGCTAAGGACAATAACCATTCTTCTTCATTTGGAATGCAGCAGGCCATTACATACGGTGTAATGATGAATGTGCCGTTTGTTTATACATCCAACGGAAGCAGCTTTTTTGAACATGATTTTATTACAGGATTAGAAAGGGAATTACCGCTTGCAGAGTTTCCGACAGCAGAAGAACTTTATAAAAGATGGAAAAACGACGATGCCGATAAGAACTTTGAAGTAATAAATAAAAAGCAATATTATAAAGACGGAAAGTCAGAAGTTTATGATGTACCGCTATGGTTTGATGAAAAGCTTTTAAATACACAGTTTTATTCTGGAGCAGGAACTTATCCGCCAAGATACTATCAAAGAAATGCAGTAAACAGAACTCTCGAAGCAATTGCAAAACACCATGATAGAATTCTTATAGCAATGGCAACTGGAACGGGAAAAACTTATACAGCTTTTCAAATTGTATGGCGACTTTTAGAATCTGGTTTAAAAAAGAAAGTTTTATATCTTGCAGACAGAAATAATCTTGTAGACCAGACAATTAACGGAGATTTTAAACCACTTGAAAAAGTTATTCATAAAATAAATTTCCAAAAAGAAGACAAATCAAAAATCTCCGCATATCAAGTTTATTTTGCTTTGTATCAGCAGCTGGATTCTGCAAGACACAAAGGTGAAGAAGTCGAAGAAACAGAAGAAGAAATTGAACTTGAAATTTCTAAATACAAAGAATATTTTGCTCCGGATTTTTTTGATTTAATAATTGTTGATGAGTGTCATCGAGGTTCTGCAAAAGCAGATTCCAGATGGAGAAAAATTCTTGATTATTTTAAAGGCGCAACACAAATCGGGATGACTGCAACTCCAAAAGAAACAAAATATGTTTCTAATATCGATTATTTTGGAGAACCTGTTTATTCATACAGTTTAAAACAGGGAATAGAAGACGGATTTTTAGCACCGTTTAAAGTTATAAATGTACATACGAATATTGATGAGGGCTGGAGACCAAAAAAAGGTCAAAAAGATTTTTATGGAAGTGAAATAGAAGACAGAGAATATAATCTTTCTGATTACGATTATAACATCATCATTCAAGATAGAATTGATGAAGTTGCTCAAGAGATTACAAAGTATCTAAAAGAAACAGACAGGATGTCTAAGACAATTGTATTCTGCCCGACAGAAGATGCTGCAGAGCGTATGCGAATTGCACTGAACAATATTAATGCAGATATGATTCTTCGTGATAATCAGGGAAATGTTAAAGAACAGTATGTTGTACGTATAACAGGAAGTGATAAATATGGTAAAGATAAACTTGATTATTTTATTTCTGTTGGAGAAAAATATCCTGTAATTGCAACAACATCAAAACTTCTTTCTACCGGCAGCGACTGCAAGATGGTAAAACTTATCGTTATTGATGAACTTATTAATTCAATGACAGAGTTTAAGCAGATAATTGGTCGTGGAACCCGCCTTAGATATGATGAAGGAAAAACTCATTTTACAATTATGGATTTCCGCAGAGTAAGCCGGCTTTTTGCTGATCCTGAATGGGATGGGGAAGTTGAACAGGATGAAGATTATAATCCAAATCCACAGCCAGAACCTATTCCCGAACCAAATCCAGATCCAGATGATCCAGTTGGAAATGGACCAGTTATTGTTGACCCGCCAACACCACATATAAAACCAATTATTGGAAAGGGTGGAGTTACAGTAAAAGTTTTGCAACGTGTTGTAAGTATCTATGATACAGACGGAAAGCTTTTGAAACAAGAATCTATAGAAGATTACACAAAAGAAAGTATTCTTGGGACATATCAGACTCTGGAAAACTTTATTCAAACCTGGAACGAAGAACAGAAAAAAGAAGTTATCCGCAATATGCTTAAAGATCTAGGCATAGATCTTGAACTTATTAAGAAAGAACAGAACATGACAGATGTAGATGATTTTGATTTTATCTGTCATATCGCATTTAATCAAAAGCCACTTACAAGACGCGAGCGTGCAGAAAATGTAAAGAAGCGAGATTTGTTCGGTAAGTATGGTGAAGCTGCAAAAGAAGTAATAAATGCTTTGCTTGATAAATATGCAGAACTGGGTATTTATGATATTGAATCAACAGAAATCTTGAAGCAAAATCCATTCACAAAATATGGAAAGCCTTCTAGAATTGCAGCACTCTTTGGAGGGAATGATAAATATCGTGCAGCACTTAGAGAGCTGGAACATGAATTATATAAGGTAGCATAAGGAAATATAAATGAGTAACTTAAGTAGTTTTGTAAAGAGAATCCGTGATGTAATGCGCAATGATGCCGGTATTAATGGTGACGCACAACGAATTGAACAATTAGCCTGGATGCTCTTTTTAAAAGTTTATGATGCAAAGGAAGAAGACTGGGAATTTGAAGATGAAAAATATGAATCAATAATTCCTGAAAACTTGCGCTGGAGAAACTGGGCTCATGCAGAAAATCAGAATGAAGGGCTTACAGGCGACCAGCTTTTGAACTTTGTAAATAATGAACTTTTTCCAAAACTTAAGAAACTTGATGTTACTCCAAATACACCAATAAGACAGAGTATAGTTCGTACAACATTTGAAGATGCAAATAACTATATGAAAGACGGAGTTCTTCTCCGTCAGATAATCAACATTATAGATGAACTTGATTTTGGAAGTTATGAAGAAACACACGCCTTTGGTGAAATATACGAAACAATCTTAAAGGAACTTCAAAGTGCGGGTAGTGCAGGTGAGTTCTATACACCGCGTGCAGTAACAGAGTTTATGGCCAAAATGATTAAGCCGCAGATTGGTGAAACAATGGCAGACTTTGCCTGTGGTACTGGTGGTTTTCTCTCAAGCTGGATAAAAGAACTTGAAGCACAAAAAGAAGCAAAAGGAACAATAAAAAAAGAAGAATCAGAAAAACTTTACAATTCAATTTACGCAATAGAAAAGAAACAGTTTCCATATATGCTCTGTGTAACAAACATGCTCCTTCATGGAATTGACAATCCAAAAGTTTTCCACGATAACTCACTTACTAAAAAGCTTTTGGACTACACAGAAAAAGATGCCTTTGATGTAATTCTTATGAATCCACCATACGGTGGTAGTGAAAAAGAAGACATTAAACAGAACTTCCCGGCAGACTTAAAATCAAGCGAAACTGCAGATCTCTTTATTGCAGTAATCATGTATCGTCTTAAAAAAGATGGTCGAGCTGCAGTAATTATTCCGGACGGATTCTTATTCGGAAACGATAATGCAAAAACAAATCTTAAGAAAAAGCTTCTTACAGATTTTAATCTTCATACTGTAGTCAGAATGCCGCAGAGTGTATTCTCTCCATACACAAGCATTACAACAAATATTCTGTTTTTCAACAACGAAGAAAGTCAGGGAAAAACCTGGTTCTACCGCGTAGATATGCCAAAAGGTGTAAAGCACTTTTCTAAAACAAAACCAATGAAACTCAGCGACTTTGACGACTGTGTTGCCTGGTGGAATGACAGAAAAGAAATCACAGACGAAGATGGCAACCCAAAAGCAAAATGTTATACATCTCAGGAACTTTTTGACAACGGCTTAAACTTTGACCTTTGCGGATACCCTCACGAAGAAGAAGTAATTCTTAGTGTTGCAGAAACAATTCAGAACTACGAAGAAAAACGCAGTAAACTCAATGCAGATATAGACAATATCTTACAGCAGCTTACAGAACTTCATCAAAAAGCACAGAAAGGGGAGCTGTGATGACCGATTTATCAAAAGGTGAAATCAAAATATATCAAAAAAATGGCTCAAATCATGTTGAAGTTATAATGCAGGATAATTCATTATGGCTTAGTGCAGATAAAATTGGTGAATTGTTTGATAATAAGGACCGTTCTACCATTCAGCGCCATATAAAGCATATATATGATGAAGAAGAACTTCCAAAAGATTCAACTTGTGCATTTTTTGCACAAGTTCAAACAGAAGGAAAACGAACAGTTACCCGTCAAATTCCTTATTATAATCTTGATGTAATTCTGGCAGTAGGATACAGAGTATCATCAAAAATAGCAACAAGCTTCAGAAGATGGGCAACAGATATTCTTCATAAATATGTAGTTGACGGATATGTAATTAATCAGCGTAAGATAAAAAAAGAACATGATAAACTCATGGCTCTTCAAAAGTTAACAACATCTCTGGCCCAAAATATAAATTCAAATAAATTGAAAGACATTGATGATATAAAAAGGGTTGTAAACTTTTTGGAAGATTATTCCAAAGGACTTATTCTTCTGGATGATTTTGATCATGATAATCTGGATAAAAAAGGAAAAACAAAAACTAAATCAATTCGAATTACCGAAGAAGAATATTTAAAAGTAATTAATTCAATGAAAGATAAATTTGACAGTGGAGTTTTTGCAGTTCCAAAAGATAACAGTTTTTCCGGGGCAATAAACAACATTTATCAAACATTTGGTGGTAAGGAACTATATCCAACCTTAGAAGAAAAGGCCGCAATGTTGCTTTATTCAATTACCAAAGATCATTGTTTTCATGATGGTAATAAGCGTATTGCGGCAAGCTGTTTTTTGTACTTTATGGAAAAGAACAATATGCTTTATGTAAATGGTACAAAAAGAATTGATGATGACGCATTATTTGCTATAACACTTTTCATAGCAGAAAGCAAATCCGAAGATATGGAAATGTTCCGCCAGATTATAATCAGTATATTAAACAGGAAATCAAAATGACCGCAAAAGATTTAAAAAACGCACTTTTGCAGGAAGCTGTACAAGGTAAATTAGTTCCTCAAATTGCAAGCGAAGGTAATGCAAAAGATTTGCTTGAAGAAATAAAAAAAGAAAAAGACAAACTCATTAAAGAAGGAAAACTTAAAAAAGAAAAGCCTTTTCCTGAAATAACTGAAGATGAGATTCCTTTTGATATACCTGAGAATTGGTGTTGGTGTAGGTTGGGAGATTTTGCAAATGTAGTTACAGGTTCACTTGATGCTAATGCACAAGATCCAAAGGGTGATTATGCATTTTTTACTTGTGGCGTAGAAGTCTTTAAAACAAAGACTTATGCATTTGATTGTGATGCGATTTTACTTGGAGGAAATAATGCTTCAGGTGATTATAAAATGCATCGATACAAAGGAAAGTTTAATGCTTATCAACGAGTTTATGTAATTAGCGGTGCAAAAGAAGAAATACTCAATTATTTTGAATATGTTATAAAATATTGGCTTCCTCATTTAAAGAAGAATAGTCAAGGTACTACAACAAGATTTATAAAATTGTCGCAAGTAACGGGTATGTTAGTTCCTCTTCCACCGTTTGAAGAACAAAAACGTATAGTTGCTGCAATTGAACAGTTCATGCCACTCATAGAAGAATACGGCAAAAAAGAAGTAGAACTAACCGCACTCAATGCAGACATCGCTAAAACCCTCAAAAATGCAATTCTCCAGGAAGCAGTTCAAGGTAAACTTGCCCCACAAATTGCAAGCGACGGCAACGCAAAAGATTTACTTGAAGAAATAAAAAAAGAAAAAGCCAAACTCATTAAAGAAGGAAAACTAAAAAAAGAAAAACCATTACCAGAGATTACAGAAGATGAAATTCCTTTTGATATTCCGGAGAATTGGTGTTGGTGTAGGTTGGGAGAAATCGTTGATACAAATATCGGTTTAACTTACTCTCCGTCAGATGTAGTAGAAAAAGATGGTATTTGTGTTTTACGTTCCAATAATATCCAGAATGGTAAAATTGTTTATGAAGATCTTGTTCACGTTAATAAAAAGGTATCTGAAAAATGTCTTGCTAATAAAGGCGATTTATTAATATGTGCAAGAAATGGAAGTAGAGCTCTAGTTGGAAAATGTGCATTGATTGAAGAAGATGGAATGGCATTCGGTGCATTTATGGCAATTGTACGTTCTCGTTTTACACCTTATATAAGGTACTTTATTAATTCTCCTGTCTATCGAGCAAAATTGGAAGGTGTAAATACGACGACTATAAATCAAATTACGCAAGATAATTTAAGAGAAACTTTGATACCTTTACCACCATTTGAAGAACAAAAACGCATTGTTAAAACAATAGAGAAACTAATGCCATTATGTGAAAAACTTGGAGGATAAAATAAATGACAGCAATTGATAAAGCTATATTAGATACAAATGAAAATATATGTAAGAATATCAGTAAATTTAGTCCAGATGAACGAGGATTCTTGAGTCAAAACTTATTAAGTCAATTAAGAAATTTTGTTGAATATATTGGCTTAAAACTTTGTTCTGGAGATATAAATATTGATCCAAATATAGAATATTTTGAACGTACAAAAATATTAAAAAAATTAGGTTCTAGAACCGATTTACATTTTTTATATAAGCTTCATAATTTTTTACAAAAGTCAGCTTCACATTATACTTTAGATGAAAATGCATCTGAACGCTTGATGCTGAAATATTATGAGTATTTACAAAAGATAAGAACATATTTGTCTCAAAATTGTAATCTTCAAGTCTTAAAAAATATAGAAGATTTTCCAATTGATACAGACAATGATATGAATGAATATCATCGGAAAATTGCTGAAAAAATAGATAATTTTTCATTATCATCGGAAACAATAAACTATAACGAGCGATTATATATACAAAAAATAAAGCCTTTTTTTGTGAATGAAAAAGTCTATTATGAAGTAACCTTTACAATCGCAACTGATAATGTCAGTAAATTTGATAGAGTTATAGCGTTTACAGCGATGGATATCCTTGAAAACTATGCTGTTAAATTTTCCATGCATAAGGATATGATAATCGTTAATAACAGCAAGATGGAAATCCTCATTATAGATTCTTGGCAAGCATCCATACGACCTTGTGAATTGAATAATTTTGGCTATATATTTACAGGTAAATCAGAAATAAAAAGTAATAACCTGGTGTATGATGGGTTAATGGGTTTTATTTCAAAATATAATATGAATCTCCTTGATTTTTTAGATTCTGATGATATTTTTTATAACTCAATTAAAACTCAAATAACTCAACGTGCAAAAAATACAGTTTTATTTGATATATTTGATATGTGCAGAAATATTATAAAAAATAATATGGCAGGTACAAACATACTCAGATATTTATTATATACAATGGACAATACTATTCTAAAATCTCAAATCGACTGGAATGGCACTTGCAATATTCTTTCAAATTTGCATTTAAAATATGGTTGTAATCCTTTTGAATCGATGCCATTTGTAACATCATTGATAAATCATAATCCTCGTATATTTGATTTACTTGAGTGTATTTCTACACAAGGAAGAGAACATGAATTTCTTGCTAGATATATAAAAACAAATACAGAACAGAAAGAAGCTTTATTTACGAAAATAGATGAATTGGCGAATTTTCCAAATTTAGATGATTTGATTAATTGTTATAATTCGAAGATTTATTATAAGCACCGCGAATACCGTTCCTTAAAACAATTTTCCAATTCTATATACATAAATGAATATGCAGAAGATTGTTCATATATAATAAAGCGTTTTAAGGAACTTGCAGCTTCTGGAGTAGGAGGATACCAAGTCTATGTAGAATCTTGGTTACGAGAAAACTCAGATAAAATTGATGATGAGACAAAAAGAAATGCACTCCTACAGATGTTCATAAATTCTCATGTTGCTTTTATTTATGGTTCTGCAGGTACAGGAAAATCTACATTGATAAAACATGTTTCAGAACTATTTGCAGCACGAAGCAAACTATATCTTGCAAATACAAACCCGGCAGTAGAGAACTTAAGAAGAAAAGTCACTGTTGCAAATTGTGATTATATGACGGTTGCCAAGTTTTTATCTTCTAAAAATTCAAAAACTGAATATGATATGATATTTGTCGATGAAAGCAGTACTTTATGCAATTCAGATATGAGAAAAATTCTCGAAAAATCTCAATTCAAATTGTTGATTTTAGTAGGTGATATTTATCAGATTGAAGCAATTCAATTCGGCAATTGGTTTTCAATTTCAAAAGCATTTATACCCGAAACATCTATTTTTGAATTAGAAAATACATTCAGAAGCAGTGATGAAAATTTAAAAATTGTTTGGTCTAGAGTACGGAATCTTGAAGAAGGTATGCAAGAAGCTATAGATAAATTTGGGTATTCAAAACGATTAGACAATTCTATTTTTGAAAAAAATGATGAAGATGAAATTATTCTATGCTTGAATTATGATGGATTATATGGAATTAATAATGTAAATTCATTTCTACAAGACAATAATCCTGGAAAATCTGTCGTTTATGGTATTCATACCTACAAAGTAGGTGATCCTATATTATTTAATGAATCAAATAGATTTAGCCCCATTATTTATAACAATTTAAAAGGAATAATTCAAAATATAGAAGAAACAGAGGAAAGTATCGTTTTTGATATTGAAATAGATACTGTTTTAAATGAACTTGATACATTTGGTTACAGTTTTGAACTGCTTGGGAATTCTGAAAATGGAAAGTCAATCATTCGTTTTTCCGTTAATAAAAAAATTAATACGGATGATGACAATGCAATAACAGAGATACCTTTTCAGATTGCTTATGCCGTGTCAATTCATAAAGCTCAAGGATTGGAATATAATTCCGTAAAAATCATAATTTCTGATGAAGTTGAAGAACGTATAACACACAATATTTTTTATACGGCAATTACACGGGCTAGAAAAAAATTATATATTTATTGGTCTCCAGAAGTTGAGGTTCGCGTTTTAAGCAATTTAAGAAGAAAAACGAATGCTAAACGTGATGCTGGAATATTGAAATCTTTATATTCCTTATAATATTATGGATCAAAAATTCTTAAAACGCCTTATTACAGAATGTCCTCTAAGCAATTTCACAGAAGATGAAACTAGTGCAGAGCGACACAAAATCTTTGATGATTATCTGGAAAAATTTACAGATTTTCTTTATAAAAATGAAAATCAATTAGTAGAACAGTTATGGAATGAGAATGTAATTTCATCAGAAGCCGCTTTATTGCAGAATTCTGTAATGCTTAGAAGATGTTTTATTTTTCTTGATTGCGCTGTTTCAATTTATAATTATACGGCAAGAAAAACCAGGACAAAAAAGAATTCTGAACTTGCAGAACATATTTCTATTCAATTACAAAATGATTTGAATCAATATAAAAGTATTCTTCTTCTTGCGATGAATGGATGTTTTAATAGCGTGATTGTAGAATATCGTTCACTTTATGAAAGTTTTGTAATAGGTCAGTATTTAGTAAAAAATCCAGATTTGGTTCCAATTTATAAAGAACATATGCAATTTTTAAGATATCATCTTACACAGGTTGTTGGAAACAGTACTCCTGAATGGGATAAAATACATGATAATTATCTAAAAAAACATGGCAAAGAATTTTTAGAAAATTATGGATGGACTAAAAGTAAAATTCCAAATAAAAAGGACAGAAAAATAGGAACATTGGCAAAAGTATGCAATCTGGAAGAAGATTTTACTGCTTTGTATAAGTTTTCAAGCAGCTTTGTTCATTCTTCGGCTTTTTCAGTTTCAACAAGAACAGATTTGGGCCAACTAAAAGTGTTCTTTTACGCTGTGATGCACTTTATTGAATCAGAGATTAATGATTATATGAGGGAAAGCAAATTGCCAACAAAAGATGCGGTTATTATGCGAAACATTCTTCTCTTTTTGTATCAGGATTTTAATAGCCTTTAATCATCCCCCATCCTTGACTTTTACATAAATACCATGCAGAATTCACGCAATTGGAAAAAATTGTATGAAAAAAATTTTGTTTATATTCTGTTCTTTACTTTTATCTCTCTTAAGCTGTACTTCGCCGGGGAGTGCGGGAAGTAAAAAGAATTTTACGGTGGTTGAGTCTGTTCAGCAGGAAATAAATTATCAAGACTCTGGAAAAATAATTTACAATCCCGACATGGGATTTTACAGCGTTGTAAAACCGATAATAACTAAAACAAGTGCAAGTCAAACTGCGACGTGCGAATTAAATACCACCTCATGGGATAAGACAAAATATCTTACAGACGGTGTATATCCTTCAGATGGGAAAAGTGACAGTTATAAATTTGATTTAATTCATGTGATTGTTGATTTAAGCAGTCTCTCTGGAAATATAAATGATCTTTCTCTTACGAAAGATGAAATTAAAAAGATTAAAGATAAAGACGGCAGGTGGAATTTAGGTCAGGACCGAAGTGAAGATTTAGGAAAAGACATTCTTTTAACCGAAGCAGATTTGTCCGGTGTAAGTAATTTACTTAGTGAAATTTATTCTAAAGGGAAAACTGCTGTTATAAGATTTTCGTATGATCCTGGAAATGATGGCAAAACTGTAAAGGTAAATGGAAAAGATGTTTATTACAATGTTGAGCCAAAAGATTTTGATACAATTTTAAAACATATAGAAGTTATCTGCAGGGTTTTAAAAAAACATACTGGTGCTGTTACTGCTGTTGAATGCGGAATGCTTGGGCCTTACGGTGAAATTCATTCAACTTATTTTTCTGAAGCAGACAAAGATAAATATGTTGTAATGGTGATGAAAAAGTTTATGGATGAATTTAATAAAAATAAAATAAATATTCCGTTTCTTGTAAGAAAGCCGCGCTTTATAGAAAATTATTCAGACAAATATGGATATGATACCCGGCTTGGAATTTATAATGACGGTTATCTTGGTTCTGCAAGGGATTTGGGAACTTTTAAAAACCGCACTGATATAAAAAATGAATATACTGAGCGAATTCCGTATGGCGGGGAACTTTGCTGGGACAGTAACACTACTGTCAGAGATGATATGGCTTACTGGAGGACAAATCTTCAGGATGCAGTTAACGAAATGAAAACAGTTCATCTTTCGTTTTTAAATATCGGATGGAACAATCATGTTCTTGCCTGGGCAGATTCAGATGATGCAGAACATTCCTGGAAAAACAGCAAGGGTGAAACAAAAACTATAAGTTCTCCAAATAAATGCATCAATCCTTTTACCGGTGAAGCAGAAAAATTTTTTAAGATAATAATCAGGCATATGGGTTACCGTTATGTGATAATAAATTCTTTGTTTGATTATTATGAAGGCAACAATGCTTTTAAAGTCAATTTACAAATAACAAACAATGGCTTTGCAAATATTCCGTTTCACAGAAAGAAAAATATTTTTATTTATTTAGTTGAACAGAATTCAACGGCTATAAAATGTGTCGAAGCCAATAGTTTTTTTACAGGACAGAGCGATTTAAGCTTTGATGTTGACTGTCCTGATCTTGTTTCCGGTAATTATGATGTTTATTTACAGGTTTCTGATAAAGACAAAAGCCATTATATTCAATTTGCTAATAAAAGCATGTGGAATGAAAATTTAAACGCAAACAGAATCGGGGTATTTAAAAAACAATAGAAGGAATGAAATTAATATGTTAAAGTATAGTGCAACTTTAGAATCAGCAAAAGAATATGCACAGGAAAAAAAGCTTGATGCATGGATTCAACTTTATTTAAAAGTTTGGTGAATATGTCCGGGATTGCGCAGTTATCAGAAGATAACAGGGCTCCCGAAGGACGGAAAGAATGAAAGAAACAAAAATTGTTGCAAAGGACAGCACGTATCAAAAGTTTGAAGTTCTTAAGACAAACAGAAACAAGCGTTATAAATACAATGAGTTTCTGGTGGAAGGAGTGCGCAGCTTAAAAGAAGCTGTCACTAACAGATGGAACATCAAATCTTTTATATACGATAAAAACAATCTTTCTGACTGGGCGCGCGAAACTATTAATTCTGTTAAGACAATCGAAAACTTTGTGCTTACTCCAGAGCTTATGAAGGATTTAAGCGGAAAGGAAGATACATCTGAGCTTATGGCAATAATTGAAATGCGCGAAGATAAGCTTGAAAATGTGGAGCTTTCGCCAATTCCGTTTATTGTTCTTTTTGACCGTCCTTCAAATAAGGGTAACCTTGGAACTATCATACGCTCATGTGATTCTCTTGGTGCAGATATGCTTATTATTACAGGCCATGCAGTTGATCTTTATGATCCGGATGTTGTTGTTTCTGCAATGGGTTCTTTTTTTAATATGCCTGTAATCCGAATTGAAGATAACAATGATTTGTATGCTTATATAGACTCTCTTCGCAAAAAATATCCTGACCTGCTTGTTGCGGGTTCTACTGCGCATAAAGAAAAATCTATTGAAGAAATAGATTTTAAGAGACCTCTTGTTTTGATGATTGGAAACGAGACAATGGGTTTAAACAAAGCGTTTAAAGAATACTGCGATGTTCTCTGCACAATTCCAATGGATGAAAAATCTTATGCAACTTCTTTTAATGTAGGATGCGCCGCTTCAATTATGATGTACGAGGTTACCCGGCAGAGGCGCATTAAGAATTCTTAAAGCTCTGAAAATAGAAAATAAAGGTAAAAAACTATGCAGTCAAATGAAACAGAATTATCAAAAGGACAAATTAATAAAGTAGGAGAAAATATACGGGCGTCTCTCTTTAATAAAATGGAACCTTCTGTGGAAGATTTGTCTAAACTTCAGCAATATCGCAAAGAATTTAGAGAGCCCTTAAGGCTTGCAAGTGAGGAATTGCAAAGGATAATGGGTAAAATTGATGTTGAAGGAATTGTAACATATCGTGTAAAAAGAATTGAATCAATATTAAGCAAACTTGAAAGACAGCCGACAATGCAATTGTCCAGGTGTAATGATATTGCAGGTTGCCGATGTATATTAAAAAATGAGAAAAAAGTTTTTCAATATCTTAATGAACTCAAATCATCTAATGTACTGGAAATAGTAACAAAAAAAGAAAGCGATGGAAGTAGTAAAGAATATATATATGATTATATTATGAATCCGAAAAAAAACGGCTATAAATCAATTCACGTAATATGTAAATGCCTTAATAAAGTCATTGAAATTCAGATAAGGGATGATTCGCAGCATGCATGGGCGACATTAGTTGAAATAACAGATTCTATTTACAGAACAAAAATTAAAGAGCAGGATAATGACTTTGATACAGGTTTAAAAGATTTTTTGAGATTGTATTCAAAAGGCAAGCAGCTTACCGAAGAAGAAAGAAAATCTATAAATGAAATTCTTGAGAAAACAAAATTCATTCAAAAGCTCGTAAAAACATTTAAGAAGAATTATCCACGAATACGAAAAGACTGGTGCGAGCTGGAAGAAATGCCAGGTAATTTTTATGTGTTTGAAGTACCACAGAACAACAGACCTAAATATAAAATTTATGAAGATTTTGCAGAAGCAGAAAATGCATATTTTAAAACAGTTACTTCGGAAGTTGTTTTTAGTAAAACAAATGTCCTGATGGCATACGTTCAGAAAAAGGACTTTGCAACAGTAAGTAAAGCATATGCAAATTATTTTTTAGTAAAACATACATTGTTTGATAATTTGATTAACATTTTTTCAAATGACGCGCATAATGATAAGGTAAATCAGAAATCATGCCGATTGGCTTATTTGTGTGCATATTTTAGGATTATAATAAACATTGATGAAATTGATGCATGTATAGATTATAATTCGAGGGAAGAAAATATAAAGAAATATGATGACTGGATTATAGAAATAAAGAATGATATAAGTAAAAGCTATGAATTGATTCATCCTAAATATAATGTGAGCAGGCTTATTTTTTTTGGTCTATTGGCAGATATTTTAAAACTGGTTTTTAAATTCCTGACATTTATACTTAAAATCAGGGTATACAAATTAAAAACAAAACTAATTGAATTCTTCTCTTCATCGCAGTGACCTTTTTCCCAAGCTTCGTCAATCAAAAGATTCTTCTCCATCGAATCTTTTGATTTCAGTCCTTTCTACGAACTGTGATTTAAGGTCGCCGAGTTTTTTAAAATGTGCTTCTTCACGATGAGAGCGTACTGCATCATCATTTTTCCAGAGCTCTGTAAGGATAAGAGCATTTTTATCTTCTGCTGAAAAAGAATACTCGTACTTGAGGTTCCCTTCTTCAGCCTGGCTCAAAACGTCAATTCTGTTATCTTTAATTGCGTTGTAAAATGCATCCCGCATTCCGTCTTTGCATATATATTTAACGCACAGAATTTTCTTTTTTGTCATCTGTTCAGTATTTATGTGTCTGTAGTCGTTTGCAAGTTCAAGTACTGGAATAGAAAGAGAACCGGGTTCTTTCGAAAATCTCAGAATTGTTATTCCTGTATGCTGAATGTGAAGCGTTGCGCACATATATGGGAATTCAAGATTTAATGCATGAGAGATAAATGCTGTTGATGAACCGCCGTGAGAAAAAAGTGCGATAGTGTGCTGACTGTCATCTTTTCTTGTATTTCTGTAATACAAACCCTCACGGACATAACCGAGTGTCTTAAGCCATTCATCAGCATCTTTGGCAATTTTATCAGTATCATAAACTGCCGTGCTTGTTTTAAAAAGATCAAGGTTGCGCCATTGAGGATTTCTGATGTCTTCTCCCCGTTCAGCCATTGCGCCTGCCCCAATCCACGGATTCCACTGTTCCTGATAAAGTTCATCTTCTGGTCCATAACGAATTTCTTTCATAAAATCGATAACATTTATTTTAGAAATTCCTGATGCTTTAGAAAATGCTTCAGCAGTTTCTAGAGCACGGCCCTGTGGTGATGAATAGATTTCTTCTATTTCTTCACATAAAAGTCTTTGTGCTGCAATCTCTGCCTGCTTTACACCCTTTTGTGTAAGGCAGTCAAGTTCATAATTTGGATCTCCGTGTCGGACAAAAACAATTCGCATTTTATAAAGTTCCTTATATATTTTTTATTCTGTGTATTCCGAGACTATGCTGTTTACTGGACCAAGATAACTTCTTCCGAAAAGATTAAGATGATTTAAAAGCTGATAGAGGTTGTAAAGATCCCGTCGTGATTCATATTCAGGTTCGAGAGGATAAACTTCTTTGTATGCTTTATAAAAAACTGGGGAAAATCCACCAAAGAGTTCTGTCATTGCAAGATCAACTTCTGCGTTTCCAATGTAACAGGCAGGATCTATTAAAATGCCTTTCCCCTCCGGGCCGCACATTACATTTCCGTTCCACAGGTCTCCATGTAAAAGGCTAGGTAGTTTTGGTTCAATCAAAAATTTATCAAGGTTGTCTAACAGTTTTGTATTCAGTTCTCTCTCGTGTGATGTAAAATATGAATCTGCAGCTTTAAACTGTGGAAGAAGTCTCTGGTCACGGAAAAAAGTTATCCAGTTTTCACAGGGAGTGTTTTTTTGAGGACGCGCTCCGATAAAGTTATCCTGAAAGAATCCTGAGTTTATTAAACCGGATTCGTTTTTAATTTTAATTTCTGCTTTATGCATTTCTGCAAGTTCGTGGCCGAGTGTTTCCCAATAATCCTGTTTTGGTTTTGAACTTTTGATGAATTTTAGAAGTAAAAAACTGTAACCATTTTCTTCTCCCGGATCTGTTCCTGTACATAAAATTTCCGGGGTTCCGATTGTGTTCGTTTCTGCAATTGCATTTAGGCCTGCAACTTCTGCGGTAAAGAAAGCTTCTCTTGATTTTTCGTTTGCCTTCATAAAAACTTTTTCACCGTTATTAAGTGTAAGGGCGTAGGCTCTGTTTATGTCACCGCCAGAAACTCTGTCGGTTTGTATTACTTTAACTGAGTTTCCGAAAATCGAAACAAGAGATGAAGCAAGTGAGTCAAAATGTGCAGGGAGTTTTGTTTGCATATTGATATGATAGAGTTAAAAACGATTGGTGTCGAGCCCCGGATGTAAATTTTTTAAATTGAATTAATTTGACTGATAAAATAGCAATGTTATAATAAAAAAAGGAGTTTTTATATGGATAAAATTAAATGGGGTATTTTAGGAACTGCAAACATTGCTCGCTGGGCAACCATTCCGGGAATAAGGCTTTCAACAAACAGCGAACTTTATGCTGTTGCAGGAAGAAATTTGGATAAAGCAAAAGGCTATGCAGAAGAATACGGCATAAAAAAATATTACGGAAGTTATGAAGAACTTCTTTTGGACAACGATGTACAGGCGATTTACATTCCACTTCCAAACAATCTTCACAAAAAATGGGTAATCGAAGCACTCAAGGCAAAAAAACATGTTCTTTGTGAAAAACCCCTTGCGCTTAATGCGAAAGAAGCGGAAGAAATGTTTAAAACTGCAAAAGATAACGGCGTAAATCTTATGGAAGCTTACGCATATCTTCACAGTCCTTACATTAAAAGTTTAAAAGATGATATCAAAAGCGGAATTATCGGCGACGTAGATTTTATCGACACTGCCTTTGTTACTCAGGGTTATAAGGAAGACATTCGTCTTTACAAAGAACTTGGTGGAGGTGCACTTTATGATCTTGGATGTTATTGTACTACGATGATTCTTTCTTTAATTGATGACGAAGTTGTTTCTGCAAAAGCGTGTGCAGAGTTTACTGAACTTGGTGTAGATGAAATTACAACAGGTTTTATTCGTTTTAAAAATGGCGCACGTGCATCTTTTAATGTAGGAATGATTTTAGGAAAGAATACAAATTCAAGGTTTGACAGACTTTATGTCCATGGAACAAAAGGCTGCATCAAATCCGAAATTGAGTATAATCAGCAGGGAAGCTTAAGTTACCGGATTGTTACACCTGAGGGGGTAACAGAAAGAAACGTTGAGGTCCCTCAGAACTATTCTCTTGAAATTGAACAGCTTGCAAATTGCATCCTTAAAGGTGAAAAACCGTTTATAACGTCAGAGTTCTCTATAAAAAATGCAAAAGTACTTGATGCACTGTTCAAGGAAATCGGCTACTAATATTGAAAAATGGCCTGAAAGAGAGTAGCGGAAAAAGGGATGAGATGATATAATTATAAAATATATTAATTAAAATAGTTAATGGAGGGAGTGTGGAATGCTTTTTGGTTTTTCATACGTCGGACTTTTCTATCTTATTATGCTGATGATTCCGAATATCATCTGGGCTAAAAACAAACCAAAAGATTATGAAAAATATGCAGGAAATGAAAACAGGATTCTGGTTTTACTGGAACGCTTGGGAGAGGTTTTTGTAAGCGTTGTAGCGGTAACTTTTTCTGATTTTAACATTAAGCCATGGACTTTATGGAGTCTCTGGCTTGCTGCTTCGTTTATATTAATGATTTTCTATGAAATCTATTGGATTCGTTATTTTAGAAGCGAAAAAACAATGGGTGATCAATATAGAAATTTTCTTTTTTTTCCGGTTGCAGGGGCTACTCTTCCGGTTATAGCTTTTTTGTTCCTTGGAATTTACGGTGTGAATATATTGATGATTATCGGTGTAACAGTTCTTGGAATCGGTCATATCGGAATTCATCTTGCGCATGAAAAAGAAGTTAAAGGTTCAAAAGAAAAGAATTCATTTTTAATGAATATTTTAAAGAAGACAGGACTTGGAATTCTGTTTTTGATTTTTGCTGTAATAAGTTTTACTGTTGGTGTTAGAAACATAAGATTTGTAAAACACTACAAAAATTTTATAAAGGGAGTTGAAGAGCAGACTTATGTTACATTAGACGGTCAGCAGCAGTATGTTTTGATTACTGGAGAAGATGTTTCAAATCCTGTAATCATTTATATTCATGGTGGCCCGGCTACTCCTGATATAATGGCGATGCCTGCTTTTACTGATGAGCTTATGAGTGATTATACTATCATTGGCTGGGAACAGAGAGGCTCAGGAAAAACTTATTATAAGAACGAAAAAAAAGATCCGAAAAACAAACTTGTAACAATTGAACAGTCTTTAAAAGATCTTGATGAACTTGTTGATTATGCCAGAAACAGATTCAACCAGGAAAAAATAATCATCATGGGGCATTCTTACGGAACGATAGTTGGAAGTCAGTATGTTCTCCGGCATCCGGAAAAAGTAACTGCATTTATTTCTGCTAGTCAAGTTGTTTCTGTTCGAGATGGAAATATGTTAAGTTATGAAGATGCTTTTAAAAAAGCAAAAATACATGGTGACGATACAACAAAACTGGAAAAAGCTTATAAGAAATATATGGAAGATAAATCTCTTTTAAATATGGTTGCGCTTCGTATTCCTGTTGCTAAATATCATCCGGTTCCTAAAGAAACAAATACAATCTGGCTGGGACTCAGTTCTCCATATTTTGGAATTATGGATGCAGCCTGGTTTTTAAGACAGATATCGATAAAAGATTATATTCATCTTAATCAAGCGCTTTTTGATTACACAGATCATTTTAGAGCATTTGATATGGAAATGGATTATAAAGTTCCTGTTTATTTTATTGCGGGATCTGAGGACTGGATTTGTCCGATAGAATTAATCGAACAGTACAAGAATAAAATTTCTGCACCTAAAAAAAGTTTTACTATTCTAGAAGGATGTGGGCATCCGCTTCAGTACGAATCACCAAAAGAATTTGCGGCATTTGTAAGGAGAGTGCTTAAATAAAAACATACGAAGGTGAATATGGGTTTAAGCGTGTATTACAAGCATTCATTTATCTTTCCTTTTAGAAAAGAGTCAGACAGTTTTAATTTTGGAATTGTCGGTCTGGCAGTTCACATTAAATTTGATTATTAAATGCAATATCTGTTTTTCCAATAAAAAAAAGCCGGCTGTTTTATTACAGACCGGCTTTATTATTAAACAATCTTTATTTACTCATCGTATAAATTTCAAGCATGTCTTCTTCCTTTAAGAATCGTGCTGAACCTTTTCCACCGTTAACACCGACTGCGCATTTATGAGCCATAAGCTTTAAATCATCATCAGTTGCTTTTACTCCAAGCTCGCGAAGATTTGTCGGCATTTTTATTTCACGGTAAAAATCTTCCATTGCTTCAATTCCCTTGAGGGCAATTTCTTCATCAGAACCTGCATCACACGAAATCCCCATAACGTTAACTGCAAACTTTTTAAAACGGTCAAGGCAGTTTTTATAAACGTAACGTGCCCAGCTTCCCCAGATTGCGGCAAGTCCTGCTCCGTGTGCAACATCATAAAGACCGCCAAGCTCATGTTCAAGTTTGTGAGTCATCCAGTCACCGCCATCGTTTCCGCAGCCTGTAAGTCCGTTGTGCGCAAGGCTTCCTGCCCACATTACTTCTGCACGTGCATCATAGTTTTTCGGATCCTTTACAAGAATCTTTGCATTGTTCATTACAGTGTGTAAAAGTCCTTCTGCAAGTGAATCTGTTAATTCCATGTTTCCGCCGTTTGTAAAATAGCGTTCCATTGTGTGCATCATGATGTCTGTGCATCCGCATGCAGTCTGGTAATCCGGGAGTGTCATTGTAAGCTCCGGATTCATGATTGCAAAACGGGGACGGCAGAAATCACTTGAGTAACCGCGTTTAACAAGACCGTCTTCTTTTGTAATTACAGACGAATCACTCATTTCACTTCCGGTTGCTGCAATCGTAAGAATTACTCCAAGCGGAAGGCACGCATTTGCCTTTCTTTTGTAATCGTAAAAATCCCAGACGTCGCCGCCGTTAGTTACACCGTATCCGATTGCTTTAGCTGAATCGATTGCACTTCCTCCACCGACTGCAAGAAGAAAATCAATGTTTTCTTTTTTACACAGTTCAATTCCCTCATAGACAAGACCAAGATGCGGGTTAGGAACAGCGCCTCCAAGTTCGATGTGACTTATTCCGGCTTTATCAAGAATATCTGTAACGCGTTTTAAAAGCCCTGAGCGGACGACACTTCCGCCGCCGTAGTGAATCAAAACTTTCTTTCCGCCAAATTCTTTTACGAGATCAGCGACTTTTTCTTCTGTGTTTTTTCCAAACACAACTTTTGTCGGCGTGTAATAATTAAAATCAAACATAATTTTTCTCCTTCTGTTTTATGCTGAATTTACATACAGACGTCAATCCATTCAGAAAAGCCGCTGCATTTTTCGAATTTTGTGTACAAAAGATATTCTAACACGACCCTGTTCAATTCACTAGGAAAAAAATTTTATAAAAAATATGACATTACTTTGTCATATTTTCATGCTATAATAAAACCATGCAGATTGATCAGCTTTTTGAATTTGTCTATATACTCATTGATAAAAAGCAGGTAACGGCAAAAGACATGGCTAAACGCTTTGGGGTTTCGACGCGAACGATTTACCGGTGGCTTGAGGCTTTGAGTGTTTCAGGAATTCCTGTTTATTCTCTTAAAGGTCGCGGTGGCGGAATAGCAATCTCAGAAAATTTTGTTCTTGATAAAACCCTTCTTACAGAAGAAGAAAAGCTTGAGCTTGTTTCGAGCGTTAAAGCCCTTAACAGCTTAAGCGGAATAAAAAGTGCGGGAGAAAAACTTTCGCGTCTTGTCTCTGCAGATACAGACTGGCTTGAAGTAGATTTTTCTCCGTGGAGTCCTGAAGGGCAGGGAGTTAAACAGCTTTTTGCGCTTTTAAAAGATTCAATTTTAAAAAATAAACAGATAACCTTTGATTATTACGGAACGGGCCGCTCCTGTGAAAAACGTACAGTGCATCCGTGGAAGCTTGTGTATAAAGGTCAGGCGTGGTATCTGTCCGGCTTCTGCACGTCAAGAAAAGAACAGCGTTTTTTTAAACTTAGCCGCATGTTAAATGTAAAAGAAACATCGCGGACTGCTAATATTACACAGAGCAAACTGTACAAAGAAAAAAACGTCGAAAAAGCGGAGCTTGGCGGCAAAAATAAAAATGGCGCTCAAAATAAAACCGGCCGGAGAAACCCAAAGACAGCAAACTTCATTTTGATAAAAGCAAAGGTTAAGGCGCCGTCTGCCTTTTATTTTCTTGACAGCTTTGCATGTAAAGAAATCCGCACATCCAGAGACGGAAGTATAAATGTTACTTTTAATGCCCCTGATGAACCATGGCTTTCGGGTATGCTTTTAAGCTTCGCAACAGATTTAAAAATTATTTCACCGCCAGAAATTAAAAATAAGGTTGAATACATGGCAAAAGGCGTTGTCGGTATGTACAGAAAAAAATGATATTTAAAAAAGTGATCTTTAAATATGACATTCAGCTGTCATATTTTGTAAGCTATAATTAAGTCATGAAAACTACAGAAACCAGAGCCGTTATGGCAAGGCCTGCTTTTGAAAAGATAAAATCTTTTAACGAGTTCTCAAAATATTACTGGTACCGTGATGAGCTTATAAAAATATGCAGGTCACTCGGTATAGATTCTTCCGGGATGAAAGCACAGTTAAATCATAATATCAGAGAATACTTTCATGGAAATAAGATTCTTCCAAAACCGAAGAAAAGACAGATGGCGCCTGTACAGGCAAAAACCGATATTCCGCTTTCATTGGATACAGGTTTAATTGAATGCGGTTTCTGCTTCAGTCAGAAATTCCGCGGGTATTTTTCGATGCAGACAGGAATTGCTCGCTTTAAATTTAATGTAGACATGGTTGCAACTGTTAAAAAGGTGCGTGAAACAGGCGACACGGCTTTTACACTTGGTGATCTTCTTGATGTTTTTTACGGTAAAAAGACTTATGCAAAATACGACAGGGTTTCCTTACAGTGGAATAAATTTTTACATGACTTCTGCGCTGATCCTTTAACTTTACATTATAAAAATAAATTAAAGACAGCTGCCGCCCTGTGGGCGATAGTACGAAATTCAGCCCGTAAAAAAATATATACATCTGAGCTTTTAAAAGAGTTTAAAGATGAAATAAAAGGAGTGTGAATATGAGTTTTGATTGCAAAAACGAACTATTATTAAACATAGATAGAATTCATACAACACCGATGGGGAATGAGCGCATAAGGAAAAATCTTTCTTTGGAAAGTGATGTTAAGGATGCTGTAGAATTTTGCCGCGAAATAATATGTAAGTCCTCTTCTAAAATCGGGCGCAGAGGGAAAAACTGGTATATTACAAATGACGGATGTATAATAACTGTAAACGCTTACAGTTATACAATAATTACGGCGCACAAAGCATAAGTTATAAAGGAATAAATCACAAGGAATAAACGATGCACTTTGTAAAGGCAAAAACAATTCTTACTACGCGCCCCTGTGGAATGAACATTTACCGCGGATGTTCTCATGGCTGCATTTACTGTGACTCAAGAAGTAAGTGCTATCAGTTTACTCATGATTTTGAAGACATCGAAGTAAAGGAAAACGCGCCTGAGCTTTTAGAAGAAGCCCTGCGAAAAAAAAGAAAGCGCTGCATGATTGGAACAGGTTCAATGTGCGATCCGTATATTCCAGCAGAAAAACAACTGGGTCTTACACGGCGATGTCTTGAAATAATTGACCGCTATAATTTTGGGGCTGCGGTTTTAACAAAGTCAGATCTTGTTTTACGTGATCTTGATTTATTAAAGCGCATAAACGGTAAAACAAAGGCAGTCGTTCAGATGACGCTTACTACAGCCGATGATGAGCTCTGTAAAATTATAGAACCTGCCGTGTGTCCTACAAGCCGGCGTTTTGAAGTATTAAAGGCGTGCAGGGAAGAGAAAATCCCGACAGTTGTTTGGTTCAGTCCGATGCTGCCTTTTATTAACGATACAAAAGAAAATATCGAAGGTATTGTAGATTACTGTGCCCGCTCTGGCGTTAAAGCCATTTTGTGCTTTGGAATCGGTTTAACATTACGAGACGGAAACAGGGAATATTTTTATGATTCGCTTGAGCGTGCTTCGCTTAAAGATTCAAGGTTTTCAGGAATTAAAGAGCGCTATCAGAAAACTTTCGGTTATTCATACATCATTTCAAGCCCTAAAGAAAGGGAACTCATATCTTATCTTAAAGAGCTCTGCTTTAAAAACGGCATTATGCTTGGGACTGACTCTGTTTTTAAGTGGATGGAAGAGTTTCCTGAGAGCGATCCTGTACAGCCTGAATTATTTTAAAATATTTTTTTAAATATGACATTCTTCTGTCATATTTAGTAAGTTATAATTTTTGTAGAAATCCGCTGGGAAATCTTATACGGTTTTTGACGGGTTTCTGGAGAACTGCTGGCCGCAAAAATTGTGCGGCGTAAAACAGGAGACTGGATAAAAAGCCATCTGATATATTTTATAAGGAGAAAAAAATGCCAAGACCAAAGACAAAAGAAGACTTGATAAAAGCTTCAGACGAAAATTACAAAGCTTTATTAAACATGATTGATGAAATGTCAGAAAAGGAATTAAACACCCCTTTTGATTTTTCAGGACAGCCCAACAAAAAAGAAGCTCACTGGAAGCGCGATAAAAATGTACGCGATATTTTGATTCACCTTTATGAATGGCACATGCTGCTTCTTAACTTTCCAAAAAACAATGCAAAGGTTAAAGATAAAAAAACTGCAACTGCATTCTTGCCGGTAGAGTATTCATGGAAAACCTACGGCGACATGAACATGATGTTCTGGAGACGCCATCAGAAAACCAGCCTTGAATCAGCAAGAGCATTGTTTGCATCGAGCCATGCAGCCGTTATGAAGCTTATTAAAAAATATTCAGATGAAGAATTATTTACTAAAGCGTATTTTCCATGGACAGGAAATGCATCACTTGGAAGCTTCTGCATAAGCAATACTTCAAGTCATTATGACTGGGCTATGAAAAAAATCAAAGCCCATAAAAAGAACTGCAAGAGCAAAAAGTAATTTAAATTTACCCTATACGATGATGTGCGCCTTTGAATCTGCAAGCCCTATTTTTACAATGGCACCGGAATTAAAATTTAGAAAATCTTTTTCGATTCCGTCGCTAAAGATTACGCCTTTTTGCGGCATAAAGGATTCTACGATAAGAGGGTGCGCATCATCTATATAACCAGAAACGATGTTGGCGCTGGAATGCTTGCTTTCGAAAGGCTCACGAACTACAAAGAAAAGCTGGTCGTCATCCCAGTCCATTTCTATTTCTGTTTCACTGTCAGACATTTTTGAAACCTGGTTACAGACAGAGCTTAACCATCCTGTAGAACCTGCACCCGTTGATACAATTATTCCGCTTGAAGACTGATTTTCATTTTCATCTCCAATTTTAATATTGTATCTTGCAGAAATGTGCGATGCAGGACCGATAAAAAAATCGTTAAACGCTAAAAGTGTCTGTCCGTCATTTAGAGTGGCCTTTGCCATTGTAATGTCATCACAGACAAATCGGTCGTGAACGATTCTTGTAATTTGATCTTCAAAATTATTTATGCTGTGAGGAAGAAGAATTCCGTCATAGCGTGAATTATCAGGATTAATCGCAAAAATCGGAAGCCCGTTTACATATTTTGCAGTGTTTGCAACAAGTCCGTCCTGACCTAAAACTACAGGAAGATCCTTTTCTGTAAAAATGTAATTAGGAAGATAACTTCTGTCGATTACCTTGCATTTAAAATGCACAGACAGCTTTTCGACTACTGCAGAAAGCGAATTTTTAAAGACAAAATGCTCCTGCTCGTAGTCAGAAAAGTTTCCTCCGCTATGTTCGATATAAAACTTAGCCTGAGCCTTTGTATTGAATCTTTCGATTAAAGACTCAAGCCTTGTTTTATTTGTTATGATTACCGCGTTTTCTGTTTTCATAACTATTCATCATCTCTGTCGAGAAGTGATTTTAAAAGATCCGGAGTAATGTTGAGGTTTCCGATTTTGTTGGAATGTTCTGCCAGTTCTCTGAATGCAAGACCGATATTATCTGCACCTGAAATTCCGTCACGGTTTAAAGCCATGAGCGTATGCCAGTCGAGGTTCTTGTATGGAGAAAGAGTTTTTTCGAGCTCGTAGCCTTTTGCATCTGCCTGTTTTTTGATGTTTTCTGCCTGCATCTCGATAAGTTCTTTCTTTTTGTTTTCGATTTCGATGTCAGAAGCAACCTGCATGTTTCTTAACTTGCGCTGTGATTCTGCTTTTTCTAAAGCAAGCTCTGCAGTTTTTTTATCAATCTGCTTCTGCTTTTCTTTAACAGCGATTTCTGTGTTTAATTCACTTTCCCTGATCTTTCTTTCCTGTTCAACTGCAAAGTTTCTTCTTTCGTAAATCGCCTGGTCTGCTTCTTTCTGCAATGCTTCATGAGTTTCTGTTTCGAGAGCCTTTGCCATTTCTGGAGAAGGACTTATTCCCAAAACTTCAACCGAAAGAATCTGAACGCCCAGAAGCTTTACTGCATTTGATTTTTTGAGGCTTTCAAAGATTATGGAAGAGATTTCCTTTGCACAGCGGAGACCTTCCTTTAACTTTTTCTTCTGAATGGAAGAAGAAACTGCAGTCTGAGCTTCGTTATTAAGACGCTGTTCAAGAACTTCAAATTTATCATAACGGATTCTGTTGCCGTTAAGGGTAAAGTCCAGGGCTTCAGAAAGAGTTTTAGGGTCTTCGATGTTGTATGTAATCTGTCCCTGAACTGTAATTTCCTGAAAGTCAAGAGAAGTTTCTTTAAAGATAAAAGGAACGTCGCGTGTTCCAAGCGGAATAGCTGTTAATGAAGAAGAAGGCTTGTAATAGAAAAAAGAAAGACCTTTCCCTTCGCGTTTAATTCGGCCTTTTTTGTAATGAATTGCATAAGTCATTGAATCAAAAGAAATAAATTTAAATCCTAACATGTTTTCCTCCTAAAGTTGTGATGGTTTTACAGTAATTTTTTTCCATAAGAGAGAACAAGTCTTCCCTATTAATAATTCGATAATTGTAGTTTAATTTTTGTTTTTATGCAAACTGAACGCTGTTTTTTTAGAAATTATTTTTAGTTGCATTTATGTCCGGAAGCAGCTTCAAAGTTGAATTTGACAATACCAAGATCAAGCTGTGTCATAGCACCACCCTTGGTTGTAATAACAGGGTTTTCTCCTTCAAGTGATACAAAAAATTTCTGCTGATTGAGTGCAGTTGGAGCAAGTATTGCAGCTTCGAGTCCTTTTTTAAACCAGTCAGGTCTTTGTGACTCTGGAATATTGCACAATTTTTCTTCTGGTTTTGATTTGTGAGGTACTCCGCAGCTTTCTCCATAACCCAGCGATATTACGCAGACAATTTTTTCATCGGCATTTAAAACAGCCTTACATTTTTTTCTTCCGAAAGTTCCTGCGACCCAGCATGTGTTTAATCCAAGTGTCTGTGCAGTCAGAACAATTTTCTGACCGTAATATCCACAAAGCTGGTCAAGATTATTCATTGATTTTTTTCCGACAAGAGCAATATAGTTATTTGCATTTTTAAATTTTCCATAATGAGCAAGAAAAGTATTAAAGCATTCTGAATCATTGCATATAAGCTGAAAGTTTAATCCGCTTTCTGCATTACACTCGCTTACCAATTTTTCCAGGATTTCCTTTGATTCAGTTTTAACAGGAATTTCCTTATACTGTCTTACTGAATGTCGTTCTTTGATAGCTTCAATGATAGTCATGTTTATCCTCCGGTTTTTCTGATAGCAGAATGCCCTTGTGTCGTTTGAACTGATTAAACTGTGAACTGAGCCATCTGACCATCTATTTCATTAATTGAATCCTTCAATTTAGAAGAAACTTTCGTAAGTTCATCACTGGCAGAATTAATGCGTTCGGCACCTGCAGCCATCTGGTCCATACTGGTCTTCATCAGGTTACTTGAGTTCTGGAGTTCATTCATGTTATTAAGGATATGTTTGTTTCCTTCTGTCATTTTCTGTGCGGCAATAGTAACGTTTTGTGTACTTGTGTTCATTGTGTGAAGAGTTTCCATTACCTGTTTAGAACCCTCGTTCTGATCTTCCATTGAAATTTTAATCTGTTTAACAATCTGATTTGTTCTGACAATTTCATCAGATACTGCATTGAATGAACGGCTGGATTCCTGAGATGCGTTTACTACTTCTATAATAGATTCCTGAATGTTATTAAGCTGTTCACCGATTGTCTTTGACTGTGCAGAAGATGTTTCAGAAAGCTTACGGATTTCATCTGCTACAACTGCGAAACCTTTTCCTGCTTCACCTGCGTGTGCAGCTTCGATTGCCGCGTTCATGGCAAGAAGGTTTGTCTGACTTGCAATGTTTGCAATTGCAGAGTTTGCTTCCTGAAGCATTTTAGATTTATCTTCAATCTGCTTGATTTTTTCATTTACAGCACTCTGCTTTGTCTGACCAGACTGAGCTTCCGTTTCGAGAGAAGTAAAAGAAGAAGCCATGTTATCTACAGAAGCATTTACATTTCTGATGTTCGAAACCATTTCCTCAACTGCACTAGAAGCGCTGGTAACACCTTCTGACTGTCCCTTAATCATCTGTTCGAGACTTTCAATATCATTTGTAATTTCTTTTACTGCTTCTGCAGTTTCTTTTACACTGAATGTCTGCTGTTCAATCTGTGAGTGAACACTGTCGATGTTTGATATAATTTTTGAAATTGAATTTGCAGTATTATCCATCGAGAAAGACATGTCGTTACCGGCAGAAGTAAGTTTTTTTTCTGATTCTTTAATTGTTCCGATTATTCCCTGGAATTTAATGATAAAGTTATTTACTTCTGCAACAAGCTGTTCAAAAACTTTAAATACAGAATGTCCTTTCATGTTAACACGTTTTGTCAGGTCGGCATTACCACTTGAAAGTTCAGCAACTGCATTCTTTAAAATTGTTACCTGGCTGATAATACTGACAATTGCAACAACAAGAAGAAAGATAGTGACAACAATTCCGACTGTTACTGCAAAAGGAATAACGGCATGTCTTAAAGCTTCCTGAGGTGTATACGGAGAGTACAGAACCATATGCCAGTTTACAAGCGTCATCGGAGCTAAAAGATATTCACCAGTTCTTGTAGATTTTAAAACAATTTCTTTTGGCTTTGCATCAAATGATTTTAAGAAAGGAAATACATCGTAAATACTTAATTTTTCTTTAATGATTGCAGAATCAAGTGCACCTGTTACTTCATCTTTATCATTATAAAGATACATCGTAATTTTTTTGTTCAATCCATCATACATAGAATCAACAAAGTGCTGGATTGGAACACCTGTGCCTGCAATTCCGATTGGCTTACCCATTTCATCACGAACAACTGCATTAACCCAGAGCATTGTCATGTTTAATGCTTCATTATAGTTAATGTTAAAGTTGTATTCGTCTGTTTCATACAGAGTCATGTTGTACCAGTATTCTGCAGGATTGTCAGGGTCAACATCATATGCATATTTCATGTCATTCCAGAATCTGTGATCTTTGTCACTTACCCAGAATACACCTTTACTTAAAAACGAATTTCTAAAAGCCTCAAAGTTTTCAAGAGCTTCTGACTCATATTTGGAATTAGATGGATCTTCCAGATATTTTATAATGGAAGGAGTTTTTACCATCTGTCTTACAAGAGTGAGCTGCTCGTTCATGCTCGCAACAAATTCTTTCGTTCTTAATTGAGAATTGAGGTTCATCTCTTTTCTCATTTCTGATTTAAATGAGTGTCTTGCAAGTTTTTGAACAATGAATAATTCAAAAGCTGCAATTACAAGGCAAGTAAGGAAGGTAACAAAAAATTTTGAAGTTTTTTTCATGTGAATTCTCTCCTGAATCAAAAGTAAAAAAATTCAATTTTTTTAAATAGATGTGTACTTAAGATTTTATCATCAATCGGAAAGATAGGCAAATAATATATGCTGACATTTTTTTGTTTTATGTCAATAAAAAAGAAAACCCGCAGTAAAAAGTATTAATTTACGTTCTGCTGCAGGTTAAATTTATTACATAAATGTTTTGAAAGCAGGTTTATTTTTCCAGTCTCTTGATTAAATATGGAAGCGCTTTTTCAAATTTAACGCCGTACCAGTGGTCTTTGTCGCCGTTTGTAATTTTAATTGCTTCGACAACAACATCTGCACCAAGGCTTGCAGCTTCGAGAAGAGTTTTTCCGCGGAGAAGTGCGCCTGCAACAACAGATGCGTAAAGATCACCTGTTCCGTGAGAGCTTACAGCCTGTTTTTCGTTAAAGTAATATTCAACTTTATCGTCTTTAGCTGAATAAACTGCAACGCCGAGTTTATCTTTTTCAAAGCTTACACCGGTAACGACAACATTTTTTGCTCCAAGAGCAGCAAGGTCGCGGGCCATTTTTTCGATGAAAGCTTTGTCATATCCTTCTGCAACATAAGGCTGTCCCAAAAGGAAAGCAGCTTCTGTTAAGTTTGGCATAATTACGTCAGCACCCTTGCAGAGTTTTTTCATTTCCTGTGGAAAGTCATCGTCAAAGCCTGCGTATAATTTTCCGTTGTCGGCCATTACAGGGTCAACAATGCGCAATGCTCCAGGGCGTGCGGTTTTTTCCATGATGTCGAGAATGTATGGAATCTGCGCCTTAGAAACATAGCCTGTGTAAAAAGCGTCAAATGTAACTTTTTCTGTAAGCCAGCGGTCTAAAATCTTTGGCATGTCCTCTGTAAGATCGTGAAAAGTCCATCCCGAAAAACCTGCTGTGTGGTTTGATAAAACTGAACTGGGTAAAATACCTGTTTCGATTCCACATGCAGAAATAACTGGAAGTGCAACAGTAAGCGAGCACTGTCCTACGCATGAAACATCCTGAATCGTTAAAAGTCTCTTGTCCATTGTGTCACCTCTTATTGAGTGAGTTTTGCAGAGTGTTTTCTCTGCTTGATTTTATAAAAGGATGTTAGCAGAATTCTGGTATTAAGAATATAGTCAAAATTGAATAAGATTTATATAACCAGATTTTGAGGCGTGAGATGCTAGCGGCCTGGAAAAATTATTTTAACTCGTCGACAATAGGCTCGATGTATTTTTTATTTGAAAGATCGTAAGAAGAAGAAATGAGCTTTGCCTGTGCGATTTCTGCTTCTGTCGGATTTTTCTTAGAAGTAAGACTTTTTAAAAGCATCTTCATCGCAAACTTTGAAAGGAAATTCATTTTGCTGTAATCAAGTCCGCCAGGGCAGTAGAAAACTTTTACTTTAGATAATTCTTCCTGAGTAAAATTTCTTTTTATCACTTCTGAAATGTCAGGGCTTTCTGCAGGAGTTGCGCCTACGCAGAATACAATAAGCTTTTTACCTTCCTGTGCAAGCGGGGCAATCTGCTTTTTAAACCATTTAAGGTTTGTAATGGTTCCTGTCATAAACCATCCGCCAAAAACAATTGTGTCATAACCAGAAAGATTTGATTTAGAACCTTTTTTAAATTCTACACAATCACATCCTGCTGCTTCACTGATCCAGTCTGCGTATTTTTTTGTAAAGCCTGTCTGGCTGTTATAAATTATTATTGAGTTCATAAATAAATACTACTATATGATTTAAAGTGGTTCAAGATTTTAAAAGTTATTCTTTGAGTTTTTCTACTGCAGCAGGTTATGAGTTAACAATTTCCATAACGTTATCGACAGTCATGTTCAATGATTTTGCAATTATGTCGACAGAAACGCCGTTAGCGTAGAGATTAGAAGCAGCTTCAACTGCTTTCTGCTGGGCGCCTTCTGCAATGCCTATTTCACGGCCTTCTTCGATAAAGTCGCGTCGGACTTCTTCTTCGTCATATTCTGTAAGACTCATTGCAAGCACCTCTTCTTTCTGAACCTTAAAAAAGCCGTCCAGTAACTTTTTGTGGATGGCCCAGTTCATGGCTTCGTCAACGGCAGCCACCGCGCTCATTCCCATCTTCTTATTTTGAGAAATACGCGATACGTACTGAATGTAATTATATAACGGTTCGCACTTTTTTTGAAGTGATATGTTGTGATTCTGA
>JAFZKN010000015.1 GCA_017553635.1 Treponema sp.
CAGAGGCATGGGGTCCCTGAGCCTGTCGAAGGGCCCATTCCATTAAGCAGAAAACTGCTGCAGAGTTGTCGTTGGCGCCAATGCCTATGCGGTCGTAATGAGCAATTACTGTTTTTATGCGGAACATTGGGTTGTATTGGGTTTTGGGAAATTTTACGTATATGTGATTTTTACCTTCGAGCGGGATTATTGTAGAGTCAAGTCCACCAGCCTTAAGGTAGTCCTGTATAAAACGGGCACGGTCGCAGGTTGGTGAGATGAAGTCTTTGAAGGCCTGAGGAAATTCTATATTAATCATATATATAGTAAATAATCAATTATTATTTTTTTTCAAAATAATATATCGTTGGAACTCTTGCCCAGGTTACTCCATCAGACTTAGCCCATTCTTCTGTATAAGATTTAATTTTTGTTTTTTCGCTATTTGTTGTTATAACAGTACTCTTCTGCCATTCTTCTTTAGTTTCATCAATAGTGCCATAGGCAAATCTGTTGATTAAATATAGTTTACTAGTAGTTGATGAGTTTCTTCTATTTATTTGTTCTTGACTATATTCTTCGTAATCGCCATCAGTATAAAATCTAATAATTTTTGTAAAATTCAAATAATCTTCGTATTCTGGATGATCATAATCTGAACCAATAATATCGGAAGTAACACTTATTTCACCTGTTTCATTATACTGATACACTGAACTAATATGTTCTTCTCTGTACCACCAAATTCCTGTCGTAAAATCGGCATAAATTGCAGATTCTGTTACATCTGCTTCCCATGAAGCTTTATCAAAATCGTCTATAAATGGAGTTTTATCTGCATTATTATGACTGCAGCCAATACAAAGAAAAATTATTTCTAAAAACAAAAAAGAAACTAACAGTTTTTTCATATCTTTTTAATCTCCTTATTAAAATGTTAAGTGATTATAAGTGATTCGTCAAGTTTTTTAAAATTTTTAGTCGGATTACATGCGTTTTGAAAATTTTAAAAAAAAGGCACGTAAATAAATAAAAGTTTTGAATTATATTACGTGCGTTTTTTTAGAATTTTATCATAAAGCACGTAATCATTAAAATTGCATCAATATACTTACGTGCATGATTGACCTTTTCAACTGTTTTGCACGTAACTAATAAAATGACATTAATATGTTTACGTGTAAAATTTACAATTTAACATGATTCGCACGTAATCAATAAATTAGTATTAACATATTTACGTGCAAATTTGTCTTTCCATTCATTTTTGCACGTAAACAGAAGGCACTTGGGCGTTGCGGGCCTGAGTCAGGAGGCATTGCCCGCTCAGGGGGTAGCGGAAAAGACCGCAGGGAATGAGCGAGCCGCAGGCTAGCGAAAGAACGAGGACTTTGGAGCGCAGGGGGCTTCCCCCTCCTATTCCCTATTTCAGCAAAATCCGATATATTGTTTCCATATATAATATCATTATTTGAGGTATAAAAATGTCAACACCATTGGAAAATTATCTTGCTGCCACTAACGGAAAACCTAATGCCGCTATGTGTGCTTATGTTGCAAATCTTCAGCAGGTTGCCACTGTGGGACCTGATATTGCTGCATCAATCGTAAACGAACTTGAAAATCAGCGCAGTCACTTGAAGCTTGTTGCTAGTGAAAACTACTGTTCGCTCAATGTTCAGGCTGCTATGGGAAACCTTCTTACAGATAAATATGCAGAAGGATATCCGGAGCATCGCTACTACGGTGGTTGTGTAAATATTGATGCTGTAGAAAATGTTGCAGCACGCGAGGCAGAAAAACTTTTTGGTGCTGACTATGCATATGTTCAGCCACACTCTGGTGCAGATACTAACCTTGTTGCTTACTGGGCAATCTTGAGTGCTAAGGTTGAAACTCCAACTTTGGAAGAACTTGGCGTTAAGTCTTTGAACGACCTTACAGACGAACAGTTTGACGCTCTTCGCAAGAAGTTTGGTAATCAGAAATTGATGGGATTGGATTACAGCTGCGGTGGTCACCTTACACATGGTTACAGAATGAACGTTTCTGCCCGCATGTTTGAATCTCATCCTTATGGTGTTGATCGCGAAACCGGCTTACTCGACTATGATGCTATTGAAAAGCAGGCTATGGAAGTTAAGCCTTTGATTTTGTTGACTGGATTCAGTGCTTACCCACGCAAGATTAACTTTAAGCGCTTCCGCGAAATTGCAGACAAGTGTGGAGCAGTTCTTATGGTAGATATGGCTCACTTTGCAGGTCTTGTTGCAGGTAAAGTTTTGACAGGCGACTATGATCCAGTAAAATGGGCAGATATTGTTACAACTACAACTCATAAAACTTTGCGCGGTCCTCGTGGTGCTTTGATTTTGTGTAAGCAGGAATTTGCTGATTACGTAAACAAGGGTTGTCCTATGGTACTTGGTGGTCCTCTTGGTCACATCATGGCTGCAAAGGCAATTGCTTTGAAAGAAGCTAATACTCCGGCTTATCAGGCATGGGCTGCTCAGGTTGTTAAGAATGCTCAGGCTTTGGCAGAAGGCTGTAAGAGTCACAACATTCCATTGCAGACTGGCGGTACAGACAATCACCTTATGCTCTGCGATGTTACAGTTTATGGTTTGACAGGTAAACAGGCAGAAGCTGCTTTGTTCAAGTGCGGTGTTACTGCAAATGCCAACGCTCTTCCTTATGACAAGAACGGTGCTTGGTGGACAAGCGGTATTCGTATTGGTACTCCAGGTCTTACAACTCTTGGCATGAACGAAGCAGACATGAAAGAAGTTGCAGACATTATTGACTTTGTTCTTAAGAATACAAAGCCTGGCCTTACAAAAGAAGGAAAACCTGCTAAGGGTAAGATTGAGATTTCTGATGATGCAGTTGCTGCTGCCCGCGAGCGCGTAAACAAGCTTTTGGGAGCTCACGTGCTTTATCCTGAACTTGATCTTGAATTCTTGAAGAAGGAATTTGTTAAATAAAAAATCTATAGTATAATAGTCTTATGAAACAAAGGGTATCGAATTTCTGGGCTTTTATTTTTAAGACTATTATGGACGGTATGGTAATGGTGCTTCCTGTAATTTTTATAGGAAGCTTTGCCGTACTCGTCGTTAACTTTCCTATCCCGGCTTATCAAAAATTTATTTCTACTTTTGCCGGCGGTGCAATACAATCTCTTTTATTTTTAATCCAGCTTTCTACACTCGGTCTTCTTCCGGTTTATATGACCGCTTCCATAAATCTTAGTTATACAAACGCAACTCAGGAAGGACCTAAGCTTTTGAGCAAGCTTACAAGTCTTCTGGCTGCACTTACAAGCTTTGTAATTTTATCGGGACTTTTTACAAGTAGTTTTGAATTAAAGGAATTGAGCAGTCTTGGATTATTCAGTGCACTCATTTCAGGAATATTTGCTTCGATGCTTTTTCAGAAATTTGAAAAACTTTTTGGCAAAGACAAAAGCATGTTCTTTGAAAGCGCCGACTCTGTTTTTAATTCTGCAATTTTGATGGTGCTTCCTTATTTTTGTGTTGTTCTTGTCTTTTTAATTGTCAACTCTTTAATAATTGTGATTTTTGACGTTACCTGTCTGCAGGAACTTTTTATAAAAGCATTCAATCTGCTTTTTTCTAAGATGCAGCGTTCATATTTCAGCGGATTTTTGTTCACTCTTATTGTTTCTGTTTTGTGGTGCTTTGGCATTCATGGAAACAAGGTTCTGGACATGGTTGCAGTTGATATGTTTGAAACAATAATTCCGTCTCAGATTGTTTCTAAAACTTTTCTTGACACTTTTGTTCACATGGGTGGAACCGGAAGCATGCTTGGACTTGTAATTGCAATGCTGATTTTTGGTAAAACAAGTAATTCAAAGAAGCTTGCAAAGATGTCTGCAGGCCCTGCCCTTTTTAACATAAGCGAGCCTTTGATTTTTGGTTACCCTATTATTTATAACCCATACCTGATTATTCCATTTATACTTGCACCGGAAGTTTGTTATACCTTTACCTATCTTATGGCAAAAGTAAATTTCCTGCCGCCTGTACTTAATCAGGTAAACTGGACTGTCCCTGTTTTCTTAAGCGGCTACATTGCAACCGGATCTGTCAGAGCTGTTTTTGTTCAACTTATAAACCTTGCAATTTCTGTTGCAATTTATGCTCCCTTTGTAATTCTTTATGAAAAGAAATACATGAATAAGCTCACAAACACAATGGATTCTCTTGTGAAGATTTTAAAGCACAGCGAAGAAACTACAGAGCCTGTAACCTTAACCGAATGCGAAGGAAACGAAGGCCGGCTTGCAAAGCATCTGGTAAATGACCTTGAAGAAAGTCTTGCCGCAGGATTTAAAGAAGCCGCTGCTTTGAATGAAAATTCACTTTTGATGAAGTACCAGCCGCAGTTTAATAATATGGGAAAATGCATTGGTTGTGAGTCTCTTTTACGATGGAACCATTCTAAATATGGAATTGTGTATCCGCCGCTTGTAGTTCATATTGCAAAAGAAAGCGACCGTCTTTATGAGCTTGAAACTTTGATTATTGAAAAATCTGTGAGTGATTCTGTTGAGCTTAAAAAAGTGTACGGCGAAGATTTTAAACTTAGTGTGAATATTACAGTTTCTACCTTAAATGATAAAAGGATTCTTCCCTTCTTTAAGGAAATCAGTCAGAAGTATACTTTCAAACCAGGCTCAGTGTGCATTGAAATTACAGAAGAAACTGCACTTGAATCAAATCAGGAAACAACCGAGCTTATAAATCAGATTAAGGCACTTGGCTTTACTTTTGCACTTGATGATTTCAGCATGGGTCACACAAGCCTTCAGTATCTTCAGTACAATCAGTTTGATATGGTTAAGCTTGACGGAAATCTTGTACGTTCAATTCTGGAAAACGAGCGCACAAAAGAAATCATTAATTCAATTGTTTATCTTTCGCAGTCGCTTGGATTTAAAGTTCTTGCCGAATTTGTTGAAACTAACGAGCAGAAAAATGCCCTTGAATCTATAGGTGTAAAACTTTACCAGGGATATTTATACAGTCCTGCAATTGATAAAAATGCTTTTGTGAATATGAAGCGTTAAGAGAAGCTCATTATTTTTTTACTTTATTTTTTACTTAAATTCTGTTAAACTTTCATTATGGCACAGAAAAAAGAAGTCCGTCTTTCAGATATAGCGGAAAAACTTGGAATAAGTACGGTAACTGTTTCTAAGGCTCTTTCTAATAAGGAAGGCGTTGGAGATGAATTACGCGAACAGATTAAAGAGCTTGCAGTTCAGATGGGCTACAAGTTCAAATCTACAGCCGGGGCCGAAGGTTCAACAAGCAACGTTGGAATTATAATTCCTGCACGATTCTTTTCTCCTGACGCTTCGTTTTACTGGTACATTTTTAACCATCTTTCAAAGGCGCTGCTCGAAAAAGGCTGGTATTCAATAATGGAACTTGTTTCCGATGAAGACGAAAAGGCTTTGATTCTACCACGCCTGATTACAGATAAAAAAACAGACGGAGTTATTTTTCTTGGTCAGCTTTCTTTTGAATATATAAAAAATCTTGCAAAAACTTATTCTAATTTTGTGCTCATGGATTATTATATTCCTGACCCTGAAATTGACTGTATTGTAAACGACGATTATTACAATTCGTATCTTATTACTTCTTATCTGATTTCTATGGGGCACAAGAAAATTCAGTATGTAGGAAAGTTTAATGCAACTACTTCGATTCAGGACCGCTACATGGGTTTTGAAAAAGCCATGCACGAAAACGGACTGGACTGCCCTTTTGATAAAATCATTGATGACCGGAATGCTCCTGCCGAGCTTATAAAAATGAAGCTGCCTCCAAAAGATCAGATGCCTACAGCCTTTGTGTGCAACTGCGATATGATTGCTTCAAGATTGATTCACCAGCTTACCGAAGAAGGCTACAAGGTGCCGGAGGATGTTTCGGTAACAGGCTATGACAACTTTCTTTCTGAAGAAGAAAAAACTGTTCCGCTTACAACAATTGGTGTAGAGCCACAAATTCTTTGCTCCATGGCTGCAGAACTGATTATTAATAAGATTACAGGCAAGCCGTATATTAAAGGAAGACACCTTGCCACCGGGAAGATTATTGTCAGGGATTCAGTAAAGGCCATCAAGTAGTGGATTGCCACGTCGCTAGCGCTCCTCGCAATGACGTTAGTGTGGTCTCCGTCATTGATGCGCAGTCTCCGTCATTGCGAGCGAAGCGTGGCAATCCAGATATCAAAATGCAATTTTACCATTAGACAAGTCTTTTAATTTTGCAGCAAATACTTCAAACTGATCAGCTCTTATTTTTCCACTCACCTTCACCGCCTCAGTGAATTCTTCCTTTACGTCATAAAGGTTGAACTGCTCCATGTTCAGTTTGATTAATTTATAAAGCGAATAGTCTGCTTCAAATGAAAAATCTTTTTTTTCTACGAGCTCTTCAAAAAGGCCAAGTTCATCTGCCTTTTGGATTACCTGTTTTGCACCGTCTGAGTATGCTTTTACAAGACCGCCTGTTCCAAGAAGTGTTCCTCCAAACCAGCGGGTAATTGTAATAAGAGTGTTTGTACAGCCGCGGCCTTTAAGAACATCAAGAGTCGGGCGGCCTGCTGTTCCGCTTGGTTCTCCGTCGTCGCTCATACCAAGAACTTCGGCGCCGCTTCCAATTACAAAAGCGTGTACAACATGAGTGGCATCTGCATATTTTGATTTCTGGGCTTTTACAAGGTCACGGGCCATTGACTGACTTTCGCATGGGAAAAGTTCAGAGAGAAAACGGGAACCTTTAATGACTTCTTCGAATGTACACGGGGCTTTCAGACAGTCCATTACTTTGCAATAGAAATATCTTTAACTTCGCGCGGAGAGACTCTTACACCCTTTGCCTTAAGTGATTTTTCCTCGTAGTTGTTTGCCTTGAAGGTGTCGCTCAATTTTTTTACGCGCGCCTTTGGAACATAGTTAAGAGTGAACTCAAAAGTTTTGCGTGTATCTACGTGAAGAACTTCCATTCCATCCGGAGCAAAGAAGTAGTCGCGGTTCATGATGTAGCCGGCAATCTTACAGCGCTTGATGTAAACCATTTGTGTTGCAGGGTCGCGGTACAAAATTGTGAACAAAACCTTTGAAAGGCTTTCTTTGTCGGCAAGTCCGCAGTAACGAAGCTCTGGTCCAACGAATATTTTCTTTGGTGCTTCCGAAACTGAATAGATTCCGCTCTTACGAACGTAGATAACCTTATCGAATGAAGTAATTTTAAGCAGCTCTTCTCCACCGCTGACTTCTGTTCCAAGGTTTCCTGATTTTTCATCATATTTAAGAGGCTTGTCGCGTTTAGAAACAGCCTTAACGTCAACAGCATTAATGTTTGTAATCTTAGTGCGGCGGCGTGTTGTAATTCCGTCGAGCTTTGCTTCAATGCCGTCGAGCCATGAAATTGCATATTCAACAAGATGCTTGAGCAGGCGGTTGATTTCCTTGATGCGGTCATTGATTGCCTGAACTTCCTGCTTGTTCTTGTTCATATCATAAAGAGAGATTCTGCGGATTGGAATCTTGAGCAGGTGATCAACATCATCAACAGTAATCGGGCGGATAAGTTCTGCCTTGAATGGTTTGAAGCCGTCCATTACAGCCTTGATTACGCCTTCTTCTGTTTTCTGATTTTCGATTTTCTTATAAATGCGCTCTTCTACAAAGATTCGTTCAAGTGTGCGAAGGTGAAGCTTTTCCATGAGCGAAGCTTTTTCAAGTTCGAGCTCCTGCTTAAGAATGCCAACAAGCTGCTTTGAATGATATTCAATTACCTGAGTACAGGTCATCTGCACAGGCATGTTATCTTTGATTACGCGAAGATTACAGTAGATTGTCTGTTCACAGTCTGTAAAGGCATAAAGAGCATCTACAACATCTTTTGTATAAACACCGCGCTGAAGTCTTATTTCAATATTTACAGAATCAGAAGTATAATCCTGAATTGAAGTTGCCTTGATTTTTCCGTTCTTTACAGCTTTTTCAATTGAGTTACAAAGGCTTTCTGTAGTTGAACCATATGGCAATTCTGTGATGACAATTTTTTTATCATCGCTTGTGTCCATTTTTGCACGGGTAATGATTTTTCCAAGTCCGTCTTCGTAACCTGAAACATCAATTAAACCACCAGTTGGGAAATCAGGATAAAGCTCAAACTTTTCACCGCGAAGGCATTTTCGTTCTGCATCAATTACTTCATGAATATTGTGACTCATGATATATGTGCTCATACCTACTGCAATTCCTTCTGCACCCATAATGAGTACGAGCGGAAGCTTTGCCTGGAATGCAACCGGTTCTGTATCGCGGCTGTCGTAAGTATCTACATACTGTGTGATTTTTGGATTTGTATTTAAGATTTCTTTTGTAATCGGACGAAGGCGGCATTCAATGTATCGGGGAGCAGAAGCACCATCGCCGGTGTACATGTTACCAAAGTTTCCCTGCTTGTCTATAAAAAGATCTTTGTTTGCAAGGTTTACAAGTGCTGTATATATAGAAGAATCTCCGTGCGGATGATAAGCCATTACCTTACCGCAGACATTTGCTACCTTTGTAAAACGTCCGTCATCTGTTTTTAAAAGTGTATGGATGATTCGGCGCTGAACTGGTTTAAGTCCATCTGTAATTTCTGGAATTGCACGGTCGCGGATTACATAACTTGCGTATTGAATAAAATTAGAATCGAACAGATTTTTTACGTATGCCATTTTTCCCCTCTAAATTTCCCTAATATTATAATTATAAATGAACTACAAGAATTCTTCAAGATTTTTAAGCGTTGTACAGATTTTCCAGCAGAGTGCTTCAATTTCCGGGGTTGGCGCAATTTTGTCTGGCACCATAATAACCTTAAGACCTGCGGCAGCTGCACTTTTAATTCCATTAGCGCTGTCTTCTACTGCAACACATTGTTCCGGTTCAAGTCCAAGAGAACGACAGGCCATAAGATAAATTTCCGGGTCTGGTTTACTGTGTTCTACCATTTCACCTGTTGTGCGTGTTTCAAAAAAATCTATTACACCTGCATTTGTAAGCTGACGCTCCACTGCCCCTCCGTTTGTTGAAGAAGCAAGGGCAAGCCTGTATTGTGGTTTAAGATATTCAAGAATCTGACGGGCATATGGCATAAGCGGAATTCCGTCTGTTTCTTCGTACATTTTAAAAAGCACTGTTGCACGATTAAGGAATGCTTCGGAATCAAAATCCTGGCCGAATACTTTACGCAGAATCTGGAGCGTGTCGTTTCTGTTTGAGCCACGACACATGTTGATATAATCCTGGTCAGTTGTTACATCCATTTCGTCCTGAGCAATTTTCCAGGTTTTGTCGCTTATAGTTTCGGAGTCGAGGATGACACCATCCATGTCGAATATAATTGCCTTTATCATATTGTCTCCTGAATGGATTGCCACGTCGCTGCGCTCCTCGCAATGACGGTCATTGCGAGCCGAAGGCGTGGCAATCTACTTTTTAGGTTTTAGCTCTGAGCTTATGAAAAGTTTGTCCTGATACCAGTCAATCAAAAGCGAGAAGGTTTCATCTTCGTAGCCTGGAGCGGTTACCCTTATTTTCCAGACTGTTGCAGACTTTAATTCATCCGGCTGGATTGCGTTTATTTCCTTCCAGTTATTCTTGAAAAGAATTTCAACCTTTGCTTTGTCTGTAATATTTTTACCAGAAACTGCATCATATACGTAAGTTGAAATATTAAGCTCGCGCGTAATTCCTTTTAAAAAGTCGCTTTCGATTAAAACAGATTTATCATCAACGCTGAATGACTTCCACCATACATATGGTCCAACTACAACCTTAACACGGTAGTCGCCCTTCTTAAGATAAACAGGCTGAATATTGTAGGTGCGGTTTTTAGAAGCAAGCCGTGAAACTTCTACAGTTGTCTGAATTGTAAACCACTTTTCAAAAAAACGTGAACCCTTAACTGCAAACTCCCGGCGTGTACCTTTTACTTCAGGAATATCTTTACCGTCGTTTTCAAAGAAGAACGCTTTAATAGGAAGGTCAAGATCCGCAGAAAGTGAACGAGGCACATCCATTTGAATCTGCACCGGAGTATACCAGGCTTTTAGGATTGTTTTGTGAATCAGGCCGGCCTTCCAGCAGAAAACAAAAACTGCAGCTGCAGCGGCAACGCTAAGAACAACATTCTTTATAATGCGGAAAAGCTTATCTTTTGGATTAAAGAACGGGAACGGATAAGGCTTGTCCTGAAGAATTACTGCCTTTGCAATATGAACACGAATATCATGAACGTTAAAATGACGAAGATATTTTTTTACTGCACGAAGAACCTGATCAATTGACTGGAATCGCTTCTTTGGATTAGGGCGAATCATCTTATGAATAAGTTCTTCTATATCTTTTGGAATTTTCTTGTCAATTTTTCTGGCATGGATGTAACGGCCCTTTTTAATAATCTTAAAGTTTTCCATGCTGAATTCACCAGGATATGGTTTTGAACCTGTTACCATTTCGTAAAGCATAATTCCAAGTGAATATATGTCGGCACGGGCATCTACAGAAGCACTGTCTTCGAACTGTTCCGGCGACATATATGCAGGAGTTCCAAGACTCATTCCAGAAAGTGTTATGTTATTTTCGCGGTCTTCCTGGTCACTTGCAATTCCAAAATCGGCAAGCTTAATTTCTCCACGGCGCGAAATCAAAATGTTTCCGGGCTTTATGTCGCGGTGAATTATATTTTTGGAATGCGCATGCTTTAAGGCAAGACAGCTGTCTTGTAAAATAAGCATTGCAACAGGAGGCGGCAATACTGTCTGTTTTTTTATGAGCTTATCAAGAGCAATACCGTCTACAAGTTCTTCGACCATGTAGCGCGACCCTATTTCTGTAAAATAATCAAAAACCTGAACAATATATGGACTGTGCATGTCCATTAAAATCTGCGCTTCTTTTTTAAAGCGTTCTGCATTCTGAGCATTTCCGCGCGAAGTCATTTTTTTAATTACAACATAGCGCTTGAGTGAAGGATGAATTGCTTTATAAACAACACCCATTCCTCCTTTTGCAATAACGCCTGCAATTTTATATTTACCAATCATTGGTGGAAAATCATTAGGCATTTTTCTTTGCCCCCTTAGTATTTATAATATCTTTTTCAAAATCAAAATTAGAGTCTGGTTCAACTAACACAATATTCTGTTTATGCGGATTATGAATCTGAACAAGCTTTCCGTCCTGGCGCAAGGCATAACTTTCTTTTACAGGTCTGTGCCCCGAAAAATAAAATGATTTTTTTGCAGCCTTTTTTCCAAGCAGCTCATTCATAATAGGAACGACTGTAGATTTTTTTACCTGACCGTTGCGTGTCCAGATAAGTCCTTCTACTACACTGTCTTCAAACCTTGCATCTATAAGCTGTTCTGTTGTAAATGCTTCTGCTGGTTCTGCATGCGAAACAACATAGTTTTTTCCGTAAGCCATAAGCGGCAGAAGATTTTCATATTGCGAAATAAGGTTCAAAAGCTTTTCATCATAATATTCAACAATAAAGCATTTTACCATTTCGCCTTCGTCTGCATATTTATAAAAAGCGTAATCGCCGCCAAGACTGCTGTTCAAAATGTTTTCGTGATTTCCTTTTAGAAAGTGAAAGTTTTCCGGATACATTATTTTAAGGCTCATGACTGCACACAAGGTTGAAAGTGTTGCAATCATTTCGTCCTGCATGTAATGGCCTGTATGAATACCGCCGTCGAATTCTGCAGAAATAAGCTTCCAGCGCAAAGAAGAAAGCTCTGTGTGAACTGCGTCTCCTACGCACACAAGATCAATTTTTTTCTGTTCAAGTGCCTGCTTTACAGTAAGCTTTAACTTTGGCAAAGTACAGTTTAAAATGTTTTGTATAAAATCAGGGCGCGAATGAATGTCAGGTACAATTACAACCGGAAGACAACGCGCATCTTCTTCATAAAGCTTGAGCAAAGAACCAGGCTGCCCCACACAATTCAACGGACGATAAGATTCATCTTCGTTTGCAAGTGTATAGCAGACCTTTTGTACAAGAGAACTAATAAACTCATAAGAAGGAAGCTCCTGCAGTGCAAGGCACTCTTCAACATCAAGCTTAAAATCAGACATAAATTATGAAATTACAAGGCTCATATTGCCAATAGTAACTTTGTCACCTGGATTAAGCTTAACATATTTATCAGGCGGAATTTTTACTCCGTTAAGATAAGTTCCGTTTGTGCTGTTTTCATCCTTCAAAAAATAGGCATTTTTGATTTTCTGGATTACTGCGTGATGGCGGCTTGCAAGCTTATTGTCTACGACAACATCATTATCGTATTCGCGGCCGATTGTGATTTTTGCAACAAGACTAACCTTCTTATTATTGAACATAAGATAAGAAGCAGGCTTTGTTTCGCCGTAAGATTTAAGCTGCTGACCTACCGGTGATACTGTTTGAATTGTTTCGTTACTCATATACTATAGTATATAATGAAAATGCCGGATTCGCAATTTATTTAAATACACTGAACATTGGGATATTGTCTTTTGCTACTTTTACAAACACCTTAAGGGCATGCTTAAATGATTTTCTTTCACTTTCGCTGAATTCTGCAAGCTTTGCAATCATTTTTCCACCGCAAACTATTTTATTCTGGTCAATTTCATAGTTTGTCTTTACTCCGCTTGCAAACATTACGTCAAAAAATGTGTCTATGAACTTTTTACGGTCTTCTACAGGAAGCCTTGTCATCCAGGCATTAAAGGAAGAAGCTACAAAAGAAGACATTTCGTCAAAGTCCTGCATAAGCTGGAATTCCGGGCCAAGTACTTTCCAGGCAAATGGATCATGCTGTAAGATTCCATCTGCGGCAACATCTACAATTTTATATTTATTTGTATGCGCAAATAACATGCCTACTACGCAAAAATGCGGGAAAAATGAAAAAACGCGGTCTTTTATCTGAAGAAATCCGGGTGTTTTGAAAACTTGAGCAGGGAATCCGGGACCATCGTAATTGTAAATGGCTTCCAGCCTTCCAACAGACTTTGAAGGAATAGACATGCCTGCCTTTACAGCAAGGTTTCCGCCTTTTGAATGGCCTGTAAGTATAAACTTTCCTTTTAAAGCGCCCATTGCCTTACTAAGATAGTCGCAGGCCGATTTTTGTGAAGGAATTTCGTCTAAGCATACAAGATTAAAATCTTCATACCAGCCTGTAATTGTGTCGTCTGTTCCTCTATAAATTACAACATATCTGTCTTTTTCAATCTGGCAGGTAATTGCACTGAATTGTTCTACTTTTTTTTCATTTATATTATTTACAAAACCGCTCAGCTTCATTTTGCCAAAACGGCGTGTTTTTGCGGCAGTTGTAATAAGTTCCGGAGTTAATTTATTAATCATTGCGCCCATATTGCAGCGTGTTTCGTAATCTTTGGCAGAAGTAAAGCGTTCAGAAAGCTCTTCAAGGGTGATTTTTTCTTTAAAATCGGCTGAAACAAGACCATCCATGTTGTTATACACAAACTGGCTTAAAATAAGGGCATCTACGCTGTTAAAATCACTTTGTGCAAAAGTAAGGTCTCCGCGCATTGTGAAGTAATCCATAATGGTAAAATATTTCTGTTTCATTTGACTAATATAACTTCCTATCTTATAATTTAACCATGCGGAAAAAGTTCGGCAAGTTAAAAATACTTATGATTTGCTTTTTATCATCTTTGCTCATCTGGATTTTAATTGCTGCTTTTTCTATTTATCAAAACCAAAGAAACAACAAAAAGGTTTCTTCTATAACACAACTTTCTACAAAACCGCCTGTTGACCGTCTTAACAGAACATATTTTGCAATCACAAAATCAAATAACTGGACAGAATCAAACGATATGAACCTTTTTTCGTACGAAGCAATCCTTGCAAATACAACAGACAAGGATCTTAAGGACTGGTGCATAAAACTAAAGGTTCCGGATGAAACTTCTGTAGAAAATACGTGGGATTGTACAGCTTATATAGATGATAACTACCTTTATATAAAGGCAGATGAGCTTGTAAACGAAAAACTCTGTTCAAAAAGCGAAACTCATTTTGGAATTTTACTGATTTCTGAAAATGATTTGACTTTCCGTTCTGCAATCATTACCGGACGACTTTGTAAAAAGCTTTCTTCTAATACTCTGTTCATTTTCTGCTGCATTATGGCTGTAATTTCGCTTATTGCAGCAATTTACGGTATTGTTATTCAGGGAATTATTAAAAATCAGGCAACTCTTACAAAGCAGCGCCAGGAACATGACAATCAGATTATTGAACAGACAATGAAAACATTCTCTAACTTTATTGATAACAAAGATACTTACACACAGGGACATTCTACCCGTGTTGCTGCATATGCCCGCGAAATGGCAAAACGAATGGGACTGGACCAGCAGGCTCAGCTCACTATTTACTACGCAGGACTCATGCACGATATTGGTAAGCTTACAATTGCAGATGATGTTTTGAATAAAACAAGCAGGCTTTCTACAGAAGAATGGAGTTTGATTCAGCAGCATACAACAAACGGCGCAATGCTGCTTAAAAACTTTACTATTTTACCAGAAATAAACGACGCGGTTTTGTACCACCATGAACGCTTTGACGGAACAGGCTACATGAACCGTATGAGCGGAAAAGATATTCCGCTTGTTGCACGCATTGTTGGAATTGCAGATGCCTACGATGCTATGAACACAAACCGCTGCTACAGGCTCAAGTTTTCGGAAGAACGAATTATTTCGGAGCTGGATCGCTGTCGCGGCAAACAGTTTGACCCGGATATAGTGCCATATTTGATTTCTATGATCAAAGATGGAACCGTATATAGATTATAAGGAGTAACAAAATGGACCTAATTTATGGTATCAAGGACAAGCCAAAGGTTGGTAAGGTAATTCTTTTTGCTTTGCAGCAGCTTCTGGCAATCATGGCGGCAACAATTGCAGTTCCTGCAGTTGTAAACAGCAATTGCGGTACAGCGCTTACAGCTTCGGCTGCATTGTTTGGTGCAGGTATTGGCTCAATCGTATATCTGCTTTTCACAAAGGGAAGAAGCCCTGTATTCTTGGGAAGCTCTTTCGCATTCCTTCCTTCAATGTTCAGTGCCTTTGCAGGAGCAGCAACTCTTGGCCTTTCTATGCAGGCAGGCTACTGGGGTCTTATAATCGGTGCCCTTATGGCAGGTCTGGTTTATGTAATCATTGCAATCGTTGTTAAGTTCTGCGGCGTAAACTGGATAAACAAGCTCATGCCTCCGGTAATCATTGGACCTACAGTTGCAATTATTGGTCTTAGCCTTTCCGGAAACGCAGTAGGCGACCTTATGAAATCAAACATCGCCGGCGGAAGTCAGTACATCTGCCTTGTATGCGGACTTGTAACACTTGGAGTAACAATGCTCTGCGCAACCTACGGCAAAAAGATGGGCAAGCTCATTCCGTTTATCATTGGTATTCTTGCAGGCTACCTTGTAGCAACATTCTTTGCTCTTATTGGAAAAGCAACAAACTCTGGAGAACTCACAGTAATTGATTACAGTGCATTCAAGAACTGCGGTTTCTTTGCACTTCCAGATTTTACATTCTTACTTGGCAGCGGTGGCGGCCTTAAAGCAATAACAGGCAAGTACCTGATTGCATTGTTTGCAGCTTATGTTCCGGTTGCCTTTGTAGTATTTGCAGAGCACCTTGCAGACCACAAAAACCTTTCTACAATCGTAGGTCAGGATTTGCTGCAGGATCCAGGTCTTACACGCACATTGCTTGGTGATGGTGTTGGTTCTATTGCCGGTGCATTCTTCGGTGGTTGTCCAAACACAACATACGGTGAATCAATTGCCTGTGTAGCTATTACACGAAACGCTTCTACAGTTTCTATCTGGGGATGTGCATTTGCATGTATTATCTTCTCTATGCTCAGCCCACTCGTAGCATTCCTTGAAACAATTCCATCTTGTGTAATGGGTGGTGTTTGTATTGCTCTCTACGGCTTTATTGCAGTTTCAGGCTTCAAGATTTTCCAGACTGTAGATTTGAACAAGAACCGCAACCTCTTTGTTGCATCTATCATCTTCATTACAGGTGTAGGCGGCATGATTGTTACCTTTGGTGCAATTCAGATCCGTACAGTTGCCTGTGCCTTGATTTTGGGTATTCTTACAAATGTAATGCTTTCAAAAGAAAAGGACGAAGAAGCTGCTGAAGAAGCAAAGGCTGAATAAGAAGACGTGGGGTCCCTGAGGCTCTCGAAGGGCCCCAAATGAATCTTGTCATTCCCGTGCTTGACACGGGAATCTCTCTTTTAAATCACGCAAAATTTTCCAGAATAATCTTTTTTACAAACCGTGAGTTGAGCGGTGTTGTATTCGTTTCCATTGTATAGATAAAATTCTTTCCCGGAACAAAGCCTGCTTCTGAATATTTTGCAAGCTTTGAAATAGCGTTGTTGCGGTATGTTACATCGTCCATAATGCCAAAATGTTCCCAAAGTATTTCGTTGCCTGTGTGCGGGTTTAAGCACAAGAAGTCGGGATGAAATTCGCCTGCCCCTTTTATGAGAATCGGGTACTCGTAGCGGTACGGAACCTTTGAATGAAAAAGTGCATTTGCAATTATGAGCTCAGATTTGGAACGCACGCGCTCTCCTTTGTCTGTAATATATGGAGGAGCTTTTTCGTCAAAGGGGCGGCCTTTGTAAGAAACGCTTTCCCATTGGCGGCAGTATTCTTGTTTTGAAAGTGTGAGAGGCTTTATAAGCTGTTGTACTTTTTGCGGGTAACGCTCATATAATTGTTCCAGTTCATTATTCGGGTAAGCTTTTTCAAGCGGTGTCAGCAACTTTATTTTTTTACTAATGATTTTTGCGGCGCGTAAGTCGTAGTCTTTTTGTGCCAGGTTCTTTGCAAGTGTAAGACGCGCTTTGTTGATATAAGTTCCTTCGCGGTCGGATTTGGAGGTGCGGTGATATAACTCTATACGACGCCCTTTTCGAACTATTTTTATGCTGCCTTGGGGTGCCGTTTTGAGCCGCTTGGAAACTAAGTCAAATTGCTGGCGGAATTGTGTCAGATATGCTTGTACCGTGTCAAATAATAAGTCAAATTTATTGATATTCAAATATTCTCCTTGGGTACGATTTAAATTTATATAAGAAATGGTAAAACGGCAAGTAAAATTTTGGTTTTTTGAGTGTTTTTTTGGCTTTTTGCCATAAATTATCCAGTTTTTTCGTATTTTTTATGGTATTTTACAGAAAAATCATGTTTTTTGAGACAAAAAGGCTTATAAAAAGGTCAGTGAACCATAAATTTCATAGATTTTTCGCGAAATTTATGGCTTTTTTCATAATACTTTAAAAATCTACCATAAATTTCAGAATAATAGACTCTTTTTTATGGTGTTTTGCGAAAAAACTACCGGATACGAATTAAATACTTCTCAGATAAAAGCTTTTTCATATTATCAAAACAAAAAATAACACTCAAAAACAAGGCGGTCTTCTGCTTTGATCTGAACGTAAGTGCGGGTGTCTTTTGTGCACTTGTAAACTATGAGGGTTTCGCCTTCTTTTGTTTCGCCGGTGTAGTGGACTTCTAACTCTTTGATTGGGTTTGTCAGGAGATACTCTTCTGTGAAAACGTCCAGCGCTAAGTTTATGTACTCTGTGTTGTTTACATGGTGAGACATGTCTATGAGGCTGTAGCGGACCTTCTGCTCGTAGACAAACTCGTATTCGGCGGGGGCTATGGCAAAGCGTTCGAAGGGAGCTTGGAAAACTGCTTGTGGAAGATTCTCTGAAGGAAAGCCTACCTGATCCAGCTTTACAGGTCTATGAGTTTCGAAACTTAATACACACGCCTCCTGGTTTGCGGTTATGACTGCTCTGCCCTCTTTGTCTTTGATGACTGTATTTATGTGAGTTCTGAGGCCACCATTGTCTACAGGGAAGCTTGTTGTTGTAACTGTTTCTTTCCAGACAGGAAAATCTGCAAAGCTGAACTTGGCTTTTGTGAAAACCCAGAAGGCATTGTATTTCTGCTTGTAAGTTACGCCGTCGCAGGAAAAGCTTCCGAAGCATTCGGTTACGTTGTCCTGAATCATTTTGGCGGCGTGGGAAATGCCAAGCCTTACTGATGAGTCCAGGTATGCAGATGAGATTTTTCGCTCGGTGGTGTATGTGACGTTGACTGACATTTTTTATTCCTATTTGTAAAAGATTGTCGGGTCAAGCCCGACAATGACATATTAATGTGACCCTTCAACAGGCTCAGTGACCCCGGGGCTAAAACGCATTTTCTATAACCTGCATAACGTCGGTTACTGGAATAAACTTAAGGCCTTCTTTTACATAGGCCGGGATTTCTTCAAGGTCGCGTTCGTTGGCTTTTGGAATTATTATTGTTTTGATTTTGTTGCGTTTGGCGGCAACTGTTTTTTCGCGGAGGCCTCCAATTGGCAATACCTGTCCTGTAAGGCTGAGCTCGCCTGTCATTGCAAGATGAGGCTTTATTTTTTTGCCGGTTAGTAACGAAACAAAAGTTGTTGCCATTGTGATGCCAGCGCTCGGACCATCCTTTGGAGTTGCACCCTCTGGAATATGCAGATGCACAATATTATCTTCAAACCATTTGGCGTCTTTTATTTCCTTTTGGATTGCGTACTTGCGTGCCCAGTTGAATGCTATCTGGCTTGATTCTTTCATTACGTCGCCCATCTGACCTGTAAGAACAAGCGCGCCTTTTCCGGCAAAGCTTACGGCTTCGAGCAGCAGGGTGTCACCGCCCATACTTGTCCAGGCAAGACCAATTGCAGTTCCAGGGACCTTTGCGGTTTTTATCTGGCTTTCGTCGAAGTCGGGTTTGCCGAGGTATTTTGCCAAGTCGGGGGAGTCGATGGTGATTGGGCCCTTTCCTTCGACACGCTCAGGACAAACTTTGCTCAGGGACCCCGTGTCGCCGACAGAGCCTGATTTCTTCTGGGGTGCCTGAGGCTCTCGAAGGCCCCCTGATGAAGGCATATCAGATTCCTGTACTATTTCTGTAACAATCTTTCTGTGAATCTTATCCAGGCACTTTTCAAAATGTCTTACACCCGCCTCACGTGCATACTCTTCTGCAATCGTCATGAGGGCGCTCTTTGTATATTTTACCTGCCCCTTCTTCAAACCGTTCTTTTCGAGGTTCTTTGGAATAAGATATTTCTTTGCAATTTCAAATTTTTCCTGGTCGATGTAACCGCTAAGCTGAATAATTTCGGCACGGTCGAGTAACGGAGACGGAATACTATCCAAGGTATTCGCAGTCAAAATAAAGAACACGTTAGAAACATCAAACGGCAAATCAAGATAATCATCGCGGAAAGAAACATTCTGTTCAGGATCAAGAACTTCAAGCAAAGCACTTGCAGGGTCTCCGTTATGGCTTGAACCCATCTTATCAACTTCGTCAATCATAAAGACAGGACTTGCGCTCTTTGTAATTTTGAGTCCCTGAATAATTTTTCCTGGCATAGCGCCAATATATGTTCTGCGGTGACCTTTAATCTCTGCTTCATCGCGCATACCGCCAACACTGAATCTAAAGAAAGGCTTTTTCATGGCAGTTGCAATTGAACGACCAACGCTTGTCTTACCAACACCAGGAGGGCCTACAAGCAGCAGGATTGAACCCTTGCTATCATTCTTCATTTTACGAACTGCAAGATATTCAACAATTCGCTTCTTTACATCATCAAGTCCAAAGTGATCTTTTTCCAAAACCTTCTGTGCCTCGGCCAGAGAAAAGTCGTCCATTTTAGAACTACCTTCTGTGTCCCAAGGAAGATTACAGATAAGATCAAGGTAATTTCGGGTAACCATATATTCAGAAGAACCAGGCTCCATCATGCGCAGTTTTTCAAGCTCGTTTCTGGCTGTTTCTAAAACTTCGCCGGTAAGCTTAAGCTCTTCAATTGCCTTTTTGAATTTCTGGTAGTCGGTTGCGTCGCCGCCTATAGTTTCGCCAAGCTCTTCCTGAATAGACTTTAATTCTTCACGCAAAAAATATTCACGCTGATTTTTTTCAACACGGTCATTAAGCTCGCGCTGGATTTTCTTTTGAACGCGCAGCAGTTCCTGTTCCTTTTTAATGAAAATCAAAACCTGCTCCATGCGGGCACGAACATTCAAAGTTTCAAGAATCTTCTGCTGTTCAACTTTATCTACATTTAATATAGAAGCAATAAAGTCTGCAATCTTTCCGGGGTTATCAATATTTACCATATTAAGGCGCATCTCTTCGCTGAATAAAGGATTGTTTTCACTAACCTCCTTCATTTCGCTGAGCAATGCACGGGTCAAAGCCTTAACTTCAAAAGTGTCGGCCTCTTCTTCTTCAAGATATTCAACAGCCACAGCAACCGGAGCCGAAGAATGAAGTACTTTGCGAACCTTAAATCGCTTTACTGTAGAAATAAAAATATTAATTCCGCCGTCTGGAAGATTTACCTTTTTAAGAATGCGGGCTGCAGTACCAACCTTGTACATATCGGCCGCAGTTGGAGTTTCGGTTTCGTTTTTGAGCATAATAATTCCCAAAAATCCACCTTCCTCGTACGCCTTTTCAACAACCTTAACATCTTCAGGCGCATTAATCATAAGAGGCGTAAAAATCCCCGGAAAAATCGGCCGCGACTGCAAAGGAATAATCAACAGCTTATCCGGAAGCATATTTTCAGTCGGGATTATAGACCCCGCGTTTACATCATCATCAAAAATACTAGCCATATAATTTAATATAATGAAATAATGTTAAAAAGGCAAATTATAAGAGAAGGCCTTTTAGAAAAAACTGGCGCGGGAGCCAGTTTTTTCTACATATGTATACCTTTTTTATTTGACATTTTACACTTAATCCATTATTATAATCATTACAATTTTGTATTTTATGATGAGGATAATATATGCAGATGACAAAGCAGTATCACACAACATTACAGGATGCGGGAATACGGCCTTCGATTCAACGTACAGCAATTTACGCCTATTTATGTGAGCACCCGGTTCACCCCGATGTAGAAACAGTTTACGACGCGCTCAATCCAATTTACCCTACTCTTTCTAAAACAACAGTTTATAATACACTCAAGCTCTTTGAAGAAAAACATATTGTTCAGTCAATTAAAATAGAAGATGACAAGCTTCGTTTTGATGCCGAAATGCGTAATCACTACCATTTTAAGTGCACAAAATGCGGCAAGATTTTTGATATTTTCCTTGATGACGACAAAGTTCCATCCCAGGACAGCTACACAGGCCTTATGCCACAGGGGTTCTCGCTGTCAAAAATCCAGACTAATCTCTGGGGGATATGTAACGAGTGTAGTAAATAGCCCTTCGACAGGCTCAGGGACCGCAGGCGTCATTGCGAGCGAAGCGTGGCAATCCACATACAAAAAAGCATTCAAATACATGGATTGCCACGTCGCTATGCTCCTCGCAATGACGAAAAAAATTCCTAACATTAGTTCCAATTCCCTCCGATATAAACGATAGAGAAGTAGATTGCCGGGTCTAGCCCGACAATGACACGATGTTTATAGAGGGGAAACATGAAAAAATTTACTTTAACATCATTTTTTGCGGCTGCAATTTTAATTTTTTGTGCTGGCTGTGTTTCAAAACCAGTCGAAGAAAAACCAAAGTCGGCGCTTGACCTTATAAAAGAAGGCCAGACAGACAAAGCACGCAGCTTATTCCAGATTGACACAGATATTAATGCACGAGACTCAGACGGAAACACATTGCTTCACCTTTGTGCGGCACTTGATGATTCTGGTTCTATTGAATACTTTTTGTTCAAGGGTGCAGATTCAGAAATCAAAAATAAAAGCGGCGACACTCCCCTTCATGTTGCCATTGAAAACGATGCCTACAGTGCAGCTAAAATCCTTGCAAAAGTAGGTGAAAATCTTTTTGCCAGAAACGGAAAAGGTCAGACTGCACTTGATCTTGCACTCGAACGCGATCCACGTTACTACGATGTATTTATAAACGAAGATGCAGCCGCTATACGTTATGACAACGGTAAAACTTTAGTTCACTACTTTGTTCTTGCAAAAAATCTTCGTGGTGTAAATGCCTGTATAAAGGCAGGGCTTCCAATTTCTGTAAAAGACGAAGACGGAAAAGCTCCTCTTGATCTTGCTTTTGAAGATATAAATAATACAGATTCTGTAGAAATTGCTGCAGTTTTAATTCAGGCAGGCGCAGACCCTGTAGAAACAGACTTTTCATACTTCCAGGATGCAGTTGCCGCACGTAATTTAAACCTTCGATTAGATGACGGTCAGACTCCGCTTCATTTAAGTTCAATTATGGCTCACAAGGCAATTGCAGCATATCTTCTGGAAAACAATGCAAACACAAGCGTTCAGGACAGTTCCGGTGCAACTCCGCTCCACGAAGCAGTACGCTATGGAAATCTTGAAATTGCCCAGATGCTGCTTGACGCAGGTGCAAACATCAACGCAAAAGATAATCTTGGAAAAACTCCTATAATGCTTATAATTCCACAGAATAAGCTTGCACAAACTTATGAGCTTCTTATCCGCTACAGAGCAGATTTGAATCAGGCAGACACATACGGAGACACAGTTCTTCACACTGCAACAATGCTCCACGCAGGTTCATCAGTAATCCGCACACTCACTTCAAACGGTGCAGACATAAACGCACGCAACAAAGAAGGTGTAACTCCTCTTGCAATTGCAATTCAGTCAGAAGATATTCAGACAATCAAATATCTTACTGCTAACGGTGCAAGCATTCATACTCAGGATACTCACGGAAAATCACCACTTAGCATGGCTTTTGAAATGAGCAATGATGTTTTTGAAGCAACCTTAAACGAAAGCAACTGCAACACACAGGATTCAGAAGGAAACACACCGCTTCATATTGCACTTATAAATAACGCTCCTATGGCTAAAATCCAGCATATAATCGGACTTACACAGGATGTTAATATAAGAAATAAAAACGGTGATTCACCACTCTTCCTTGCATGTACAAAAAACATGGAACAGATTGGCATGCTGCTGCTCGAAAAAGGTGCAGATATTTTCTCTACAAATAAGGATAACAATTCACCGCTCAGACTTGCCCTTAAAGAAGGCGGAAAGCTTCAGAACTGGCTTATTACTTCCAGAACAATTGTTTCTACAGACGGTAGCGGCAACACTGTACTTCACTACGCTGCAGACTGGGAATATGCCGGTGCTATAAAAACTCTTCTTGAAAAAGGCGCAGACATTAACGCTAAAAATGCAAACGGCGAAACATGTCTTTTCAACGCTGCAAAGAGCAACAATCCTAATATAATCCAGCTGCTGGTAGATGGAGGCGCTTCTGTAAAAGACCGCGACAATCTTGGAAGCACACCACTCCATATTGCTGTACGCTGGGGTGCTCAGAAATCTGCAGAAAAATTAATTAAGCTTGGAATTAATATCAACGCACAGAACAGTGCCGGAAAATCTCCGCTTGCAGAAGCTGTAATTGCAAACAAATATGAAGTTACAAAATATCTTCTTGAAAACGGAGCCGACCCTAACAGCTGCGATGCTAACGGTATAACAATCCTTATGGATACAATCCGGGCTCAGAATGCTCAGATTGTAAAACTTCTTTTGAGCTATGGTGCAAATCCAAACCTTCAGCAGATCAACGGTCAGAACGCTTACCACGAAGCAGCATACATGGGTAATACAGAAATCATTGCACTTATTCGCAATGCAGGTGGAAATCCACTTTCACGCGACAAGGAAGGAAATACTCCATTCTCTATTGTACTGAACAAAGATATTTCAATAATCAACGAGGTTCTTGGAAACTCATACAACATTACAGACAGCGACGGTAACTCTCCACTGCATATAGTTGTTAAAAACAAAGGAAGCACAAAGCTTTTAAGAACTCTTATTGATAAAGGATATCCATTAGATACACGTAATGCAGACGGCTACACACCGCTTAATTATGCAATAGAAGCAAACGATGTAGCAATGGCAGAAATCCTTCTGGAAAAAGGTGCTAATCCATTCCAGACAATTGATAAAAAAGGCACAAATGGTGTAACAATTGCACTTGAAAAGAATAATAAAAAGATGATTGAGAATATCGTAAAATATGCAGCAGGCTTGAGCGATATTCAGGGAAATACCATTCTGCACTATGCAGCAAAAACTTCCTCTATCGAAACTGTAAAACTTCTGTTATCATATGGTATAGCAACAAATGTTAAAAATGTTGCTGGTGACACACCATATACAGTTGCTGTAAGATGGAAGCGTCCAGATATTGCAGAATTATTAAAAGGTAATTAAAATAGTAATGGAGCGCAATTAGCGGAGAAAACATGGATACTATCACAGCTGATTCTTTACATGAAAACCTCACCTTTACCGGCGATTTGATGATAGACGGTACATTTGTACTTTTACCACAGACCGCCCCTGTAACTAATGAACTCATTAAAGCGCTTAAAGAATGGGAATTTGATTCTTTCTATTGCGAAGGAAATCTTAGTCTTGGCGGCGATATTGGTATTTCTGTAAGCACTGGTGCAGATGACCATAAGGATGATTCAAATGCTCCTAAAATGGGTGAATCCCTTAAGGCAGCAATTGAGCGCTCTAAAAATATTCAGCTCGATAACAGTGATAAAGCACGAATGGATATGGTTGAAAAAGTGTATGAAGAATACATGAACTATATCGAAAGTGTATTTACTCACTATGCAACTCATAAAGAAATTGACCAGGATGATTTGTCTGAAACTGTAAAAGAGCTTTGTGTATTCATTAAGGAAAACAAACGCTTTATTTTACGTGTAAACCCTGCAGAAAGTGCAACAAAAAAGAACTTCCTTGTTACTCACTCTATGCGTACAACTGTTTTAGCAATTGCAATTGCACTTCAGCTTCATATGCCTCTTTCTAAGATGGTAGATTTGGGTGTTACAAGTATTCTTCACGAAATTGGTATGCTCCGTCTGCCACCACAGATTTACATGACAGACAAAAAGCTTACTCCAGGTGAACGCTCACAGATTTTAAAACATCCGGTTCTTGGATATACAATTGTAAAAGATTTGAACTTCCCGTTGAATATTCAGCTTGGTGTACTTGAACATCACGAAAAAGAAAACGGAACAGGATATCCTCAGAAAAAGTCTGGCGATAAGATTTCTAACAACGCAAAGATTATTTCTGTTGCATGTTCTTATGAAGCAATTTCTTCTCCACGTTCTTACAAGACTGGTCGTTCTACATTTGAAGCAATTGTTGAACTTTTGCAGAACAAAGAACGCTCTTACGATGACAGTATTATCCGCGGATTGCTTTATACAGTTTCGCTCTTCCCTATTGGCTCTTATGTATATCTTTCTAACAGAAAGATTGCTCAGGTTATTGATACAAATCCGGACAATCCAAAAACTCCGATTATTCAATATCTTACAGAAAAAGAAGCAGACGGTTCGCCAAAGGTTAGTCCTACAGGAAGCAACGGCATAAACATTGTGCGCATTCTTTCTAAGGATGAGGAAAAAGATATTCTTGCACTTGTAAAAGATAAGTATAAGGATATTGAAGAGGCACAGGCCGAAGCAGCAGCAGCTCCACAGGAACCAAAGCCTCAGATTACTGTTACCGACGCCAACAGACCAAACATGGCATCTACAGAAGACGTAGATATAAGCGAGTTTGCTTAATTAAAGAAATTCCTTATTCTTTCAACATCCTCATGAAACTTTTCGTCAATAACAGGCGGATGCTCATTAAAGAAAAGTATTTGTTTCATTTGTTCCAGAGTATGTGCACCCCAGATTGGAATAACGTTTTCATATTGACTTAAAAAACCAAAGGCAAGCGGAATATTATCTACAAGTCCGCCACCAAGCGGCTGCATTGCAATAAAGCCAACATCGTGTTCTTCGCAAAGTTTTACAAGTTCTATTGTATGCGGAGAGCTTATCATACTGAACGGAAACTGAAGCGTTTCATACTGTTCAGATTCAACAGCTTTTACAGCAACTTCAAAATTTGTAGTAACAATTCCAAAGTGATTTATTTTTTTCTGTTCTTTAAGTTCCTGCAGGGTTTCGTAGATTTTGTCTGCCCCACCCTGCAACGGAAGAAATTTATTAACTTCGAGCTGATACAAATCTACAGTATCGCAATGAAGAGTCATAAGGCTTTCTTCAAGATCTGCTTTTATTTCGGCCGAAGTTTTTGCGCTTGTAGCAGTAGAAAGGAATACGTTGCGCTTAATGTCAAACAAAGCTTCTCCCAAAAGCTTTTCGCTCACGGGAGTCTGATGCGAAACATCAAAAAAATTAATTCCCGCATCGTAGGCAGTGCGCACAATTTTTGCAGCCTCTTCATCACTTGAAGCATCTGCAAGGCGCATTGCACCAAAAGCCACACGGGAAATTAATAAGTCTGTCTTTCCTAAACGAACGTATTCCATAATAATTCAAGGGAATAGTAAACAGGGGATAGGGGATAGTGATAAGGGGAAAGCCTTCCCCTCGGCCGCACTTCGTTGCGACCTACCCCTTCGCCTAAGGGCGCTGCGCCCCTTAAAAACCCCGCCTGCTTATGATAACTATTCCCTATTTACTATCCCCTATTCCCTAACCACAGGTTTGTAGTTCTTAATAGCCTTCTGTATGAAAGTTACAAGGTCATCCAAAGCTACTCTTTCCTGTTCCATTGAATCGCGGTAACGTACTGTTACTGTGTTGAACAATTCGTTTGGAGTTCCGTCGTCTTTCTTTTCCTGAATTGTGTCGTAGTCTACAGTTACACAGAAAGGAGTACCAACTTCGTCCTGGCGGCGGTAGCGCTTACCTACTGTTCCTGAAGTATCGTAGTCTGTTACAAAGTCTTCCTTAAGCATGTGCTGGATTTCTTTTGCCTTTTCTGCAAGACCATCCTTCTTCATAAGTGGAAGAACTGCAACTGTAATAGGTGCAAGGCGTGGGTCAAGGTGAAGAACTGTTCTGTAGTCTTCTGGTTCTCCAGGTGCTGCAACATTCTGCTCTTCGTAACCTTCGCACAAGAACATAAGGAAGTTTCTGTTCAAACCAGCAGAAGTTTCGATTACGTATGGAACGTACTTCTTGTTTCCGTCTTCCTGATCGATATAAGACATATCCTTCTTAGAGTATGTCTGATGCTGTGAAAGGTCAAAGTCTGTACGGCTGTGAATACCTTCAATCTCTTCAAAACCGATTGGGAAGTTGTATGTAATGTCGTATGCATCTTTTGCATAGTGTGCGAGCTTGTCGTGGTGGTGCCACTTGAGCTGCTTTTCAGGAATACCGTACTTCAAATAGAACTGCCAGCGGTCTTTTCTCCAGCGGTCAAATGTTTCATCTTCAGTTCCTGGTTTACAGAAGTATTCCATTTCCATCTGTTCAAATTCACAGGTACGGAAAATAAAGTTCTTAAAGATAATTTCGTTACGGAATGATTTACCTACCTGAGCTACACCAAAAGGTACTTTCATACGGTTAGACTGAACGATATTCTTAAAGTCTGTGAAAATACCCTGACATGTTTCAGGACGAAGATAAATCAAATGGCTGTCGTCTGCAATTGGTCCCTGATATGTCTTGAACATAAGGTTGAATTCGCGGACTGCAGTATATTTACGGTTTTTAGAACCACAAGTAGGACAGTTGATGTTTGCGTCGATGAACGCTTTCATTTCATCGTGAGTCATTGTATCAACAGGTTTTCCCGGGTTTACATCAGGATTAGCTGCAACAAAGTCTTCGATCAATTTGTCTGCGCGGTGACGTGCATTACATTCAATACAGTCAACCATTGGGTCAGAAAAGTGATCAACGTGGCCAGAAGCCTTCCATGTTGTGTGATGCTGAAAGATTGCAGAATCAAGACCAACTACATCATCGTGAAGCTGAGTCATGTAATGCCACCATTCATTCTGAATATTTCTTTTAAATTCTACACCCAGCGGGCCGTAATCCCAGGCACCTGCCTGTCCACCATAAATTTCTGAAGCCTGATAAACAAAACCTCTTCTTTTACATAAACTGATGATTTTATCAAGTGTACATGCGTGCGGATCAAGCGACTGAGCTTTCTTTGTTTCTGAATTTGCCATTTTTAATACCTCACTTTACGACTCTGGCGTGGGCCGTTTTTGATTTTTTTTATCCTGGATGTTCCGGTGTGAATATTTCAGGATAGTAAAAATTATATTACCATAAAAGAATGACAGTGTATAGACACTACTATTTTTGAATGATATATTATGAATATGGCAATTATTGAAGTTCAGAGCTTATGTAAAAACTACCAGATGGGAAAAATCACGGTTCATGCAGTTGACAATGCAAATTTTTCTATTGAGCAGGGTGAATTTGCTTCTATATCAGGTCCATCTGGAAGTGGTAAATCTACTTTACTTAATCTTATGGGCTTGATTGACCTTCCTGCATCAGGAAAAATCATCTTGAATGGAATTGATGTTTATGCAGGACAGGATCTTGAATCTTTAAAATCCATGCCTCCTGCTTTAGATAATCACATTACACTCCTTCGCCGTCAGAATCTCGGTTTTATTTTCCAGAACTTCAATCTTATTCAGGTTCTCAATGTTTATGAAAATGTTGAACTTCCTTTAAAACTTGGTGCTCTTCCAGAAGAACGCAGAATGAGCAGACAACAGGAAGCTGAATGGGTTGACTTCTTAATCGAAACTGTAGGACTTACAGACTGGAAGAATCACAAACCATCAGAGCTTTCCGGTGGTCAGCGACAGAGGGTTGCCATTGCCCGTGCACTTGCAACAAAAGCACCTGTAATCATGGCCGATGAACCTACTGCAAACCTCGATTCAAAAAACGGAGATGCAATTCTTGCCTTAATGAAAAAACTTAATCATGAATTAAAAACGACATTCGTATTTTCTACACACGATTCAAAGATTGTTGAAATGTCTGACCATGTAATTAAAATCAAAGATGGAACTGTTCTCGGTGAAGAAAGAAAATAAATCAGAGATTCAGACAGTTTAAAACGCAACGCTTAACTTTAACTGAGCAACAACACCAACTTTACTTTTTGATCCATAATAAATCGGGAAGCCTATGTCCAAATCTGCGCATGGAACAAATCCGTGGATTTTACATCCCGGAATAATTGTACCATACTCTTCAGAAACATCATGGAACCATTTTAAAGCCGCAGTACATTTACTGCCCCCTATTCTTCCCCATACACCTTCAAAAGTAAGATACTGTCTTAAATAATCGCCAGTCGTAACAGGTTTATCCAAACCATACCAGTCAAGAATTGCCTGATATTCGAAGACAAAACCAAGATTAACTTTTTCTCTTGTTGCCCACCAGACAGAAGCAGTTACTTTCTGACGTGGATATGTCATTTCATCTTTATCATTCATTTCGAAGTGAGTAAAATACTGTGCGTATATATGGAAATCCCGAATCTGGAAATTTATGTCTCCACCAACTGCAATCGGATATGCATTAGGGTCATTAGTTGCCCATGTACGGAAAAAGACGTCCATTGCAAAATTCCATATATTGGCTTCAAGTTTTGCAGCATACGCAAGGTTTCCCATACTCGCATTAACATCCTGATAAGCATTTGATGTTTTATCAAACTCTTCGTAATAAACAAGACCTGTAAAATTAAATTTTGAAAAAGGAATATCAAGAGAAACTGCAAATTTGGAATTCTGCATTTTCATTTTTTTATCGTAAAGAAGTTCTTCTGGATCAAAAACATCATCCGATCTGTCATCAAGAATATTTGTATCAAAGATTTTTGCATTTCCCCATGTAAGCTCTTTTTTACCAACCATGAGATATGCAACATCCCACAAAGCATAATTTATATAAAGCTCATAGAGACCAAGTTCCATTTCCGGGAACTTAACAAGAATAGTACCTTTAAATGAAAAAAAATCAGTTGGTTTTGATATAAATGAAACTTTACTTTCAAAAACAGCACCCGGAGATGCTTCTGCAGGATAATAAACTGCACCACCAAGACGTGCCATTAAATCACCAGAAAGGATTATTCCTTTTCTTTCTGCTGGAATAGATGTCTGTTCCGGATTTTCCTGTGTTATAACCGGTTCAGTGTCCTCTTCCTGAGAAAACACTGAATCGATATCATCAAACATAGTCTCTTCTTCTAAAAGATCAACATGTTCATTCTGTTCTATATTGTCTGTTAAATTTACTTCCGGTTCTTCTGCAAACAAGCAGTTAAATGTAAAAACTGAACATACAGAAAAAAATACAAATTTGCAGAAAAAATTTTTCATTTATCGACTAGTCACTCATTTCTTCAAGGAATTTCTTTGAGTATACAACATTGGACTGCTTTTGAAAAGACACATTAGCAATAGTAATTTGAGTCTTCTCATACTGCATCTTTCCATCAATCTTTGTTCCCCGAAGATTATCAACTACAAGCATTCCACTTGGAACAAAACGGTTATCTACTTTCTGATAACTAGGAATTGCAGTTGTACGTAAAAGCTGTCCTGAAAGACTATAATCTTCTTTCTTTCGGATGAGACCGTCATCGATGCTTACCCAGAGTTTTACAGTTGCATAGTCAACAGTTTTTTTCACGGCAGAAAGTTCATAATAAACGCAGTCAAATTTTCCAAGTTTAACTTCTTTATAATCTTTTATCTCATAATCATCTGCTATTGTCTGCGGAATAAGATCGCTGTTATTAAGTGCACTGTTCTGAAACCTGTTTCTTGCAGAAGTATACGTAAACTGTCTGTCTCTTGGATCATAAAACCAAATGTTTTTATCAAACTGAACGTATCCTTTACCCTTATCTGAATCAGGTCCAGTAATTACAATTGTAAACATACTTGCAGAATCACGGCGATACATTACTGCGCTTGTAACAGACTTACCTGAGCCCGGTTTATCCGTAACAATTGTATAGTCTGCCTTAAAATCTGTTCCAGAATAATTGGTATTTTTATCGGCCTGTTTCAACAATTCAAGTGCCTTACCTTTTGTTACCTGTGCACTTAAAGGACTTAAAAGTCCAGCACCTAATAAAAGAGTCAAAAGAATATTATTAAATGTTTTTTTCATAAATTTCCCCCGAATAAGGTTTTTATGTAGTTGCCGTAATAGCCCCTACAGGACTTACACGAACTAACTTACGTAATGTAAACAACACTGATAACAGCGTAGTTACTATAATAACAGATATAAAAGCTGCAATTTTTACTATATCAATATGCGGATCAAGGTGTCCTCCGGTCAAAAAGAGGTCAAATCCAGAAATAAATGACAGATCAAAAACCGAGCCTATCTTTGTAATTATAAGGGAAAAGACAAATCCTGTAAAACAGCCCGATAAAAGAAGTACAAATGCTTCTGAAATAAAAAGTTTCATAATTCCGGAACTCATCATACCGATAGCCCTTAATGTTCCGCTCTCAAGACTCCGCTTTATAACGATAACCCTGTACGTACTTGAAATACCTACAGAAATGATGATTACAAGAAGCAGTACAATAGCCGCAACAATAAGCCTTAAGGCCTGAACAAGAAGTTTTAAATCCGAAACAGTTGAATCGAGCGACACAAGATATCCCTTTCTTACTTTGGTAGTATCAGAGCTTCTGAAATCCTTATAGAAATCCTTTTTTTCCATATCAAGCGGATACATCTGGATTTTCTTTGACATTTCACTATGAACTTTTTCAATATCTTTGCCGGATGGTTTTCCATTGACATAATAAAGACTTATTCTGTCAACAAGTGGATCATAATCAATGGCTTTGATCAGAGAATCGTAATTAACATAAGAGGTATACATTCCAAAAACACTGGCATCAAGGAAGATTCCTGTTACTACAAGATCAATTGTATTTGCATAATTATTATAAGTTACAGCAAAATAAGTTATAGAATCACCTACATGACATCCAAGCTTTTTTGCAATCGGTTCAGAAATTAAAACGGTATCCTCATATTCACCTTTATGATATGTTCCTTCAACAAAAGTGAATTTATCGAAAAGATCTTTTTCATTTTCAAAATCAACACCGATGATGGCACGCTGCCTTACAGTTGTACCCTCGTAGTAATATGACTCCCCATGTTCTTCAGGGTCATGGTTATATCTTAAAAAAACTTTTACATCTTTTCTATCACCAACACTCTCTTTAAGCATTTGAGCTTCTTCGAGAGCATCTGTCAAAGGTTTTGTAATACTATGACCACCCAAAAACAAAACGTCTCCACCATAATATTGTCTTGCTTTTTCGTTCATAGAAGAAATCATTCCATCAGTAACCATAATTGCGCAGAGCATAAGGCAAACACCCACTGCGCATACAGCAAATAAAGATTTATACTGACGTTTCCGTTCTATAATTGATTTTACTGCAATATTAAAATAAAACATATTTCATTACTCCTAAATATGTTCCATTGCAACTACAGGACTTGTATCAAGTGCAATATGCACGGGATAAAGCCAGCCGATAACTGCAAGCAAAAGTGACAGGATCATACCACTGCAGATATTAGAAAAAGTAACCGTAGTTTCTAATTCTGTACCGCCAAAAAGTTGAACTAAATATGTATTTGAAAAAGTTATATGCATTAAAACTAAAATCTGATTACCGATAATTCCAAGTATACACCCGAGAATACCTGCAGTTATCGTAAGCATTAATGTTTCTAAAAGATATTCAACTGCAATAAATTTTCTACCGGCACCAATTGCACGGAGAGCACCTGTTTCTTTTGTTCTGTCCATTGCTGCAATAATCAAAGTATTATTTACAACAATAAAGCCTGTCCCGATAAGAAGAATAAGTCCGACGTTAAAGATAAGGCGCATCCAGTAAATATACTGAGCAGACATTCCTGCTGCAGCACGCCACGATGACGCTGTAACTTCAAATTCTTTTTCTTTAAAGTACTTATTCATTTTTTTTACAATCGAATCAGGATTTGCACCATCTACAACTTTACAGATTATATAATTCCATGTTGTCTGTTCTGATTCTTCAATTTCTGATAAATTCTTTTCTACAATCTGCTCTGTTACTATAACAGCAGGAACTTCTTCCGCTGATTCTTCCATTCCAGAATCTTCGCCAAACAAATCATCAGAAAAAAGACTGTCGATATCTTCTGCTGCTGAATTTTCAATCAAAGTCGTTTTATCTTCATCAATTTGAATTTCCGCAGAAGACATTGATTCAATTCCTAAAAGAGAACGCAGAGTATCAGGATCAATAAGAACGATATTATCCTGAAGATCATTATGAACTTCGTATTTATAAACAGCAGTCAATGGAACTGCACGCAATGTATATGAAGAACCGTTACTTGAAATAAACTGAAGTTCATCTCCTACACTCAACTGTTTACCAGTACTTTTTTCGAGAGACTCTTTCATTCTGTCAGAAAGCATTACACCTTTTTCACCGAGTTCAAATGGCTTACCCTCAAGAATTTTTATAGCCGTCATTATTTTAAGATATGAATTTGTTTCTACACCAAAGAGGACAGCAAGTTTATTTTTTGATTCAATTTTTAAAACTGCCTGACCTGTAAGCTGTGGAGTCATATATTGAATTTCTGAAAGTGATTTTACGTAATCATTTATGATATTATACGGAATTAAACGAGGAAGTTCAGACAGTTCTCCGGTTACAGGAGTTTCATCTCCAAAAAGGCTCATCGGAAAATCTGTCTTTGGTTTTACAACAATATCGCCTGTAAAACTTGAAGAAAAAGTTTTTTCAATACCATTACCCGTTCCATCAAAAACAGCATTTGCCATTACCATTACGGCAATAGAAAAAGCGATAAACAGAATTATAACGATAGAACTTTTTCGTGAGGTTATATTTCTAAAGGCAAAATTCAGCGTAAACAAACCGGCTATCCTTAAATGTATATTATTATTCCATTATAACGGATAAGCGGATAAATAACAATTATACAGCAAAAAAATGAATTTTCTCCAGAAATCAAAGCTTAATGCCAGACAATCCAGAGTACGGCTGCAGCTGCGGCTGTAGTTAAAACCGTAAAAGGTGCACTGATTTTAAGGAAATTACCGAAATTGATGGGCTTCCCTTCTTTTTTAAGAATTCCCATAGCAACAACATTTGCAGAAGCACCGAAAGGAGTTAAATTTCCACCGAGACAGGAACCGATAAGGAGAGCAAACATATAAAGTTCTTTTTGAACCCCTATGTTGGCTGCAAGAGTTCCGGCTACAGGAAGCATTACGATTATATATGGAACATTATCTACAAAACCAGAAATAAGAACCGAAAAAAGCAGGATGAGGAAAAAGCCAAGAAATTTATTTCCGCGTGTGATGTTTGCAAGGAATACTGCAAAATCATCAAGAAGGCCTGTCCCTGAAATAGCGCCGACAATTACAAAAATTCCGATTAAAAAGAAAATAGTTTCCCAGTCAAGCTCTTTAACTAAAATCCAGATCTCAGTTTTATTTTTTTTCTGGCTGAATTTATACCAGATTAAACCAAGAAGTCCGAGCGCAAGTACAAAGAATCCAGAACTGTAACCAAGTTCAGTTGAGAAAAAAGAAATTACTGCAAGTCCCGCAATCATGGAGAGAAGAAGGTAAAGAGGAACATATGAAATTACATTTTCCCTTTCTACCTGAGGTTTTTCCTTTACACGACCGAAGATTGCATAAAAGAAAACACATCCTGCAAGCATTCCTGTCTGGATAACAAAAAAAATGGAAGGTTTTGAAAACTTAAAGAAAAAGTCGTTGAATGTATATCCTGCGTAACTTGCAAAAATCATACTCGGAGGATCTCCTACAAGAGTTGCAGTTCCTTCGAGATTTGACATTACGGCAAGACCTATCATAAACGGAACAGGATTAAATTTCAATTTTTTTGAAAGAGCCAGTGCAATGGGAGCCATAACCAAAACTGTAGCAACATTTTCTACAAATATTGAAATAATTCCCGTCATGGCAAGAATGAGCACAACAGCAATCCCTGTACTTGGAGAAAGTTCAACAAGCGCATCTGCAATGCGTGCAGGAACTTTTGAATAAATAAAAAGAGCGGCTATTATCATTGAACCGATGTATATAAAAAGAACATTCCAGTTTATAAGCTCGAAGAAAATATGATTCAGTAAACACCAGTCATTCTGAAAGCGGTGTGTTCCGAAGACATTGCCTGTAACAACACCTATTGTATTTCCTTCGTTAAATAAAACTCCAAGAATGATAACAGCAAGCGCAGCAAAAGATGTAAACCAGACTTTTTTATCCTGAAAAATAATTACGAGAAGATACATTAAAAGCGCAAGCGCAAGCACTATAAATTTAATATTGAACATATTCTGTATTATACGACAAACAGCCTCTACCCGCAACATGAATCAGATAAATCTAAAAAATTATGCGTATAACTGAATTTGTGATATAATATAAAGAATGATAAACGTACCGGTTAGAGTTAAATTTCCATTTTTATGGGGGAAAGCATCATTTAAAAAGCAGAACTGGTCTCAGATAAACCTTATCGTCGGACCAAATGGTTCTGGTAAAACCCTCATTTCTCAAAGTCTTGCTCAGCAGTTTGCAGATTCAGGATATTCTGTGCGCATTTTCAACACAGAATTAGTTGACGACAACGAAATATATTACACGCTCAGCAAAAACAAAGAACTTACGAACAGAATAGAAACAATCCTTTCAAACATGTTTTCAAAAACAATACGTTTCGACATTTCAAATGACGGAAGCGTAACTCCGATTGTAGTAAATAAAGCACAGAATCTTGAATACTCCATGACAAAAAATGAATGTCATGGTTTAAAAAAAATCATAGCACTTCTTGCAGCCCTTTACGGCGAAGACGGAGAAGCAAGCTGTCTTATGATTGATGAACCAGAACTTCACCTTCATCCTCAGTTCCAGCTTTTCTTTATGAACGAAATAAGGCGCGCTGCAAAGAAAAATCCTACGCACATCTTTTTTTTGATTTCTCACTCACCTTTTTTCATTGATTTAAAAACACCGGAAGAATTAATAGGTGTTGTTGCCTGCCACATAAATCGTGTTGCAACTTCCATCGATGATCTGTCTGAAAATGATTACTCACTATTTAAAAGATTCCTTCCACGATTTAATACCTATCATAAACAGTTTTTCTTTTCCGACAACCAGATTTTCGTTGAAGGTTATACAGATCATGCAATTTTTTCTTCGCTGCTTTTAAGCCTTGATAATGACATGTATACCACAGGAACAGGAGTAATTGACGTAGGTGGGAAAGATGAACTTGGTGTATTCTTTAAAGTCTGTTCACTTCTCGGAACAAACGCAAGAATTATCACAGATCTTGATTCCCTTTTCTGCGGAAAACTCAGAGACGGAATTTGTAAAGATCATAGAGTTCAAGAATGGATAGACAGACAGTATGAAAAGCAAAAACCATTCTTTGAAAAAATTCTTAATAAAAGTGAGCATGTAAGTTTTTTAAAACTTGCAGTTCGTCTTGAAAAATATCTTCTTGAAGTTTCACAGAAAATTCTAGACATAACGATTACACCCCCACATCAGCTGCAGGAATTTAAAAGCAGACTTGAAAAATTCAAGCTTGATAGAGAAGATGTCGAAAGTCTTGATACTTACAAAGCGGTAATCTTACAGGGAATATTTAACATAGGAGATTACATAACAAAGTTTGCATTAAACGAAGATGCTTCTGTCATTTCAAATATAAAAAACCTTCTTTACATTACTCTTGCCGCAGCAGAAGCTGCAAGAGTTTACATACTCCCAAAGGGATGTATTGAACATTACTATACCCAGAACGAAGTTTCATATATGCCGATCAGCGGCAAAGACAGACTTTTTCATGAAGAATATGATTACATTCAGAGTTTGAGTGAAGAAGAAAAACTGAAGTCCTATCCGGAATTAGTTTCGATAATCGAACGTGCGTGCAGCAAGGCATGACAGATAACGAAATAAGACAAAAAAAAGAAGAATACTTAGAACCGAAGGCAACTGCGGATAAACATTCTGCACAAGAGCAGCGCGGTATTAGCAGCAAAGCTTCAAGCCAGCCGTTTATCCACAGTTCTTCGGTGGGAAAGTATTCTTCGTTATTAAAGAATTTTCAGATTATTTCTTTATCTGTTTCGCAAAGGTCTGTACGCCTTCGATAACAAGAATTACCGCAAGGACAGCCATTGCAGCAGCAAAAATCAACTGGAACCAGTTACCCCACACGAATGCATTTTTTGCACCTGCAGTCATGGCACCAATTTTTCCAACTATTGTAATCACAAGAGAAGTTAATGTAGCAGCAAGCATAAAGATCATAGGAATAAAGAACATCTTGTTGTTCTTTCCAACCTGTCCAAGCCATGCGGCTACTGCCATAAGTGCAATACCTGCAAGAAGCTGGTTTGCTGCACCAAAGAGTCCCCAGATAGCTGTAAGAGAAAGACCACCAAGAACACATCCGATAATTACCATTACAGCTGTAGAGAAGAACGGATTAGCTAAAACTTTTCTGATACCGGAAGCATCTTTCCAGGAAGCTTCTCCATCCTTTAAGAAAAGTTCAGAGAACATAAAGCGTGAAAGACGTGTTGCAGAGTCAAGAGATGTCAATGCAAATACAGAAACAGCAAGTGTCAAAAGAGCCTTTACAGTTTCATATCCAACAGAACCTTCTTCTGCAAACATTAAAGCAATACCGGAACCGAATGCAGTTGCAGGAGATCCCTTAAATGCCCACATTCCGTTTTCAGGATTCTGTGTGAGGAACTTTGCAGAAACCATACCGATAGCAATCAACGAAATAATTCCAAGTGCAGATTCGATAAGCATTGAACCGTATCCGATTGCCTTAGCATTCTTTTCGTTATCAAGCTGTTTAGAAGAAGTTCCTGTAGAAATAAGTGAGTGGAATCCAGAACATGCACCACATGCAACTGTAATGAACAATGCAGGGAAAATAGGTCCTGTTACCTGTTTCCATCCTGTAAATGCAGGAAGATTAAATGCAACATTACGTGCAGATCCTGTAAATGCACAGATTACAATACCTGCTATTGCTATAAGCATCATTGCATACAAAAGGAATGAAGAAAGATAATCACGTGGCTGAAGCATAATCCATACAGGGATTAAAGAAGCAACAGCAATATAAACACCGATAAAGATAATCCAGGCAGTTCTTGTCATTGCAAAACCAACATTAAGGCCGAGCATAACAATTAAAACAATTCCAATAATTCCGGCAATTGTAGCAGGAAGAGTTTTTACACCACATTTATTTGTAACAAAACCATAAACTACAGCAAGTATGATAAAGAGAATGGAAATCATTGCAGTTGTCTGATTACCTGTAAGACCATCAGCCTTTGTTACAAAACCAAAAGTCTTTGGCATAACAGCACCTTCTGCAATCTGTTCTGCTGTAGGAACAGCTGTAAGGAATGTAGAAGCTACTACATTAACAAAAGAAGCAATTACAAGAATAAGAACAAGTAATGCAAAAATGATGAAAAGTTTCTTTGCTTTTGAACCCATTGAATCTTTGATGATTTCTCCAACAGATTTTCCATCGTGACGGATAGAAGCAAAAAGAGAACCGAAATCCTGAAGTCCACCGAAGAAAATTCCTCCGATGATACACCACAAAAATACAGGAACCCAACCAAAAACTGCTGCCATAATAGGACCGTTAATAGGACCTGCTCCGGCGATTGATGAGAAGTGATGTCCCATCAAAACTGCAGGTTTTGCTGCACAATAGTCTACACCGTCTTCTTTTTCATAGGCAGGTGTTTTTCTTGTAGGATCGATCCCCCACTGCTTAGCAAGCCATGAACCGTAAAAAACATATCCGGCAATAAGCAGAATTACAGCAGCGATGATAATCAATAATGCTGTCATTTTTTTCCTCCATATTAGAAAGCATTAATTTACATATATGTCTAAGTCACTTACGCAACATAAGGCCAAAGTTATTTAAAAAAATTCAATTTAAACCATCAATCGATGATTCCGTTTTTAATAATCATCTTTTTTAAATCTCTTCCGTGAAAATTTACCGCAACCTTTTTGTCTGACATAGAAACCGCAGCAAAACGGAAATTACTGTAACCGAAAAGTCCTAATTTATAACTTTTTGAAAATTTAATTTTCCGTGCCTGTCTTTCAAAACCTTCAGAAAATGAGTCAGCTATAATTACAAGAACAATATCTGAGTTTTTATGTCCATTATACGGTTGAACTTTTTTAAGCCCTGTTTCCCATGCAATTTTTGAGAGCTCGGATGCGAGAAAAAAATCTAAATTCTGTTTAACGGAAAAATAAACGTATTCGTTTGAATCAACCCTGCCGATCTGGGCAGATTTTATAAGAACATACTTTTCATTTTGCGAACGGAATTCTGCCTCTGCATCAAAAGGACCATGCAGATTCTCCCTATTTACAGTGTAATACCGTTCAAAAGCAGACAAAAGCCTGTCTAAACCATCATTGGCAGTCATAACACTGATATTATAAACCTTAGTTCTATTTAATTCAATAAAAAAAATTAAATATTTTTAAAGTTCCGGCAAAAAAAAGAGACGTAAGCCTATTCTATCACAAATTACCCGTTGGAGCCTCTTGTGACATCCTCCGAAACTTACGTCTCAAAAAATAAACTATTTAAATACTTCTGCGTTACGCTGTCTTCTTGACTTCTTTTTAGTAACAGTTGTTGTTGTAGTAGTAACAGTTTTTTCCACTGTGTTGCCGTTTTCATCTATTTCTTCTGTTACAACAGGCTGTGCTTCTTCTGTTTTCTGAACAATTACTTCGGTAACTTCAATAACAGGTTCTACAGGAAGCGGAACTACCACAATTTTAGCACCTCTTCTCCTTCTTCTTGATTTTCCAGGTGGTGGCGGCGGAAGCGGATCGTGACGCGGAGCCGGCTGTACCTTCGGTCTTGGAGCTGGAGGTGGTGGCGGTGGCGGAGCATGGCGCGGAGCCGGTTTTGCCTTTGGTTTTGGAGCCGGTGGTGGTGGCGGAGCATGACGTGGAGCCGGTTTTAATCCAGGTTTTACGCCAGGCTTTACACCAAGTCTTGAAGATGGTGCCGGCTTTGGTGGTGGTGCTTTTGGCGTCGGAGCAGGTGTTACCCTTGATCTCGGAGACGGAGCATCATGTTTCGGCCCGGCATGATCTTTATGTCTTGGTGCCGGAGTCTCTTTTGGTTCCGGTCTTGCTTTTTCTTTTCGTTCTTCCCTGTCTTCTCTTTCAGCTCTTCTCTCTGCTCTATCCAAAGCCCTGTCTGCCATAGATCTTGCAAAAAGTGGTGATGAACCAAGGCTAAAGGCTATAGTCAGAAAAGCTGTAATCTTTGTAATTCTTTTCATTTTCGTCCCCCTTCATTTAAGTGGTTAATCATAATATACACTTACAACAAGCAAATGTCATTAAAAGTTCATAAAAGAAAGTTAAGAATTCTCTTATATTTATATAGTTACAAATGTTTTTTTATAGTTTATAATGAATATATCAATTAAAGAGACAAAATTATGGAACAGAATGTAGAAAAAGTACTTATCGTAGAAGATGACCCTGGAATAAGCGATTTTATCGATCTTGAACTCAAGCACGAAGGATTTGAAACTAAGGTTTCAAATACCGGCCGTAAAGCGCTTGACGATTTTGAAAAATTCAATCCGTCACTCATACTGCTTGACATCATGCTCCCGGAAATAAGCGGACTGGAAGTTTTAAGAAGAATCAGAAAAACTTCTGACGTTCCGGTTATCATGGTGACTGCACGTGGTGATACATACGACAGAGTAAACGGACTTGACGCCGGTGCTGATGATTATATTCCTAAACCGTTTGAAATCGAAGAACTTCTTGCACGAATGCGTGCAGTTTTAAGAAGAACGGCAAAAGAGCCTGGAACAAATTCAATTATAAAAATAAGAGATCTGGAAATGATTCCACAGGAAATGTCTGTGAAACTTAACGGAGAACCTCTTAATCTTTCTAAGACTGAATTTTTTATGTTAAAGAAATTCATGGAAAATCCGGATACAGTTTTTTCCCGTGATGAATTGATTGAAGCAATCTGGGGTGTAGGACATTATATCGATATCAACACTGTTGATGTGTACATCGGTTATCTGCGTTCTAAAATCGATAACACGATTAAACAGGAATACATCAAAACAGTCCGTGGCGTCGGTTATAAAATGCTCGGAAAATAAACAGGTATTACATAATGAAATCGATAAAACTTTCTGTCGCAGCAAAACTTGCTTTTAGATTTACTTTTATTCTTGTATTTATCGTAATCGGGCTGACACTTTTCTTTTCAAGGATTCAGATGCTCGATTTTCTTGATCAGAAAAATACAGAAATAAAAAGATGGGCTTCATTTATCGACAGAGTTGCACAGCAGCACATCGATTCAGAAACAGATAAAGAACTTCGTGTTCCAAAATTTTTATTTTATGAAATTTTTAAGGCAGACGGAAAGGATGTTACCATCATTCTTTCTAACAGCAATGAACTTCCCCTTCTTGAACAGACAAAAAGAAGATCGCAGCAATACACAGTAAAAAAAGACCGTGAAAATGTAGGTCAGAGAATTTATTACTATACGATAAAAGCACAGCAGATTACTCAAGTAGCGAATGAAAATTATTTTATTCAGATTTGGGTTGATCTTGGAAACGACTCGATGTTTCAAAGTAAAGAATCGCTTCCGAGAATATTTTTAATTTCCTTCATCCCGATTTTCTTAATCTGTTATCTCATTGCATATTTTATTGCCAGAAGAATGATTAAGCCTGTCGTAAAAATGACGATAGCTGCAAAACAGATTTCAAGTTCCACACTTGATACACTTTTACCTTTAAAGAATAACGGCGATGAACTTGATTCACTTGCAATAACTTTTAACAATCTGTTCATCAGATTAAAAAAAGATTTTGATAGAGAAAGACAGTTTACCAGTGATGTTTCTCATGAACTTAAAACTCCTGTCGCAGTAATTCTGGGGCAGGCAAATCTTTTGAGACGCTGGGGTAAAAATGACCCTGAACAGCTTGAAAAATCAATAAACATGATTATCAGCGAAACAAAAACCATGCAGGCTATCATTGAAAATCTTCTTCAGATGTCCCGCATCCAAAGTGGAAGGATAAAACCGGCTATAGAAAAATTTCTCTTTAGTGAACTTGCTTCTCAGATTTCAACTGAAATTACGTCCATAGACAGTTCAGCAAAAATAATAATGAGTTATCCGGAAGATATTATCCTCAATACAGACTATGAGCTTTTGCATCAGGTAATGATGACAGGTATTTCCAACAGCATCAAATTCTGTCCAAAACCTCTCGTACTTAAAATCTCGCTTACTCAGGATGAGGACAATAAAACTACTGTTTCAATTCTGGATAACGGGCCGGGATTCTCTGACAAAGACGTATCATTCGTTTTTGACCGTTTTTACAGGGGTGATGATGCCCACACAAGAACTGCAGGCGGCTCGGGACTCGGGCTTTCCATAGCAAAAACCATAACAGAAGCCCTCGGCGGTACTATAAAAGCCTCAAATTCATACACAGAAGACCACAAAATCGAAGGTGCCCTGCTGACAATCACCATTTAAAACAAACCCATATATATTGAAAATAACTCGAAAATTTCATATATTTACTCTAACCGAATGTAAATTATTTGCTTTTGTCCAGGCTGAATTTTTATACAGATTCTGCCCTGTTCAGAGGTTTTATAAGGAGTCTATATGACAATCAATGACATTAAAAACCCGAAGATTAAATCATGGGTTGAAGAAATTGTTAAGATGTGTGAACCAGACGATGTTTACGTTTGTGATGGTTCAAAAGAAGAATACGACCGCTTGATGAAAAAGTGTGTTGACGCAGGGCTGGCAACTCCATTGGCAAAAAAACCAAACAGCTTTTTGTTCCGTTCACTTCCAAGCGATGTAGCCCGTGTTGAAGGACGTACTTTTATTTCTTCTGTAAAAGAAGAAGATGCAGGTCCTACAAACCATTGGATTGATCCTGTTGAACTTAAAGCAACAATGAAAGGCTTGTACACAGGCTGTATGCACGGAAGAACAATGTATGTAATTCCATTCTGCATGGGACCACTCGGATCTCCTATTTCTAAAAACGGAATTGAAATTACAGACTCTGAATACGTTGTACTTAACATGGACATCATGACAAGAGCCGGAAAACAGGTTCTTGATGTAATCGGTACAGACGGTGACTTTGTTCCATGTCTTCACTCAGTTGGTAAACCACTCAACAACGGCGAAACAGACGGCGGTATCTGGCCATGTGCTGATGTTGAACACAAATATATTTCACAGTTCCCGGAAGAACACCTCATCTGGTCTTATGGATCTGGTTACGGTGGAAACGCTCTTCTCGGAAAAAAATGTTTTGCACTCCGTATCGCAACTGTTCTTGCACGCGAAGAAGGATGGCTTGCAGAACACATGCTTATTCTTAAACTTACTAACCCACAGGGCGAAGTTAAATACGTTACAGGTGCTTTCCCTTCTGCATGTGGAAAGACAAACCTTGCAATGCTTATTCCTACAATTCCTGGTTGGAAAGTTGAAACAATCGGTGATGACATTGCATGGATGAAATACGGCGAAGACGGACGTCTTTATGCAATTAACCCGGAAGCAGGATTCTTTGGTGTTGCTCCTGGTACATCTGATGAATCAAACAAGAACGCTCTTATTTCTGCTTCTTCAAATACAATCTTTACAAACTGTGCTCTTACAGAAGACGGAGACGTTTGGTGGGAAGGAATCGGATATCCTGCAAAAGGAAAGCTTGTTGACTGGAAAGGACAGACTCGTGATGCACTTCCAAAAGACAAATCTCCTAAGGGTGAAGAATTTGCTCATCCAAATGCACGCTTTACAGCACCTGCTAAACAGTGTCCATGTATCGCACCGGAATGGGAAGATCCAAAAGGTGTTCCTATTTCTGCTATTCTCTTTGGTGGACGCCGCCCTTCTACTGTACCTCTCGTACATCAGGCACGCAACTGGAACCACGGTGTATTCCTCGGATCTATCGTAGGTTCAGAAATTACAGCAGCTTCTACAATCAATGCAGCAGAAGTTGGAAAAATCCGCCGCGACCCGTTTGCTATTCTCCCATTCTGCGGTTACAACATGGGTGACTACTTCCAGCACTGGGTAAACGTTGGAAAAGCAGCAAAAGATCAGGACAAGCTTCCAAAGATTTTCTACGTTAACTGGTTCCGCAAAGACGACAACAATGACAAACTTCCTGGTGGATTTATGTGGCCAGGATACGGTGACAACTCACGCGTTCTCGCATGGATCTTTGACCGCTGTGACGGAAAAGACAATGCAGTTGATACTCCTATCGGATTTATGCCAAAAGATGGAAGCATCATTACAGACGGTCTTGCAGACTACTACAAAGAAACTCTTCCAGAAATCCTTAAGGTTGACACAGAAGGCTGGTTAAAGGAAGTTAAAGACATTCGTGAGAACCACTATCCAAAATTCGGTTCTCACCTTCCAAAAGAACTTAATGACTGCCTCAATGACTTGGAAGCACGTCTTAGTAAGTAAAGTAGTGTACCAGTTTGCCGCAAGGCATACTTCTTAAGTAAATGACGCCGTCTTTTTTAAGACGGCGTTTTTTTTATCATGCTGAATTTTATAATAGCGGCTGTTACTTATTTTTAAATATCTTTTCTGCTTCTTTCTGAGAAATAAGGCGGCACTGCCCTTCCTGTAAATTTTCATCAAGTACAAGAGAGCCGACTGCAATCCGTTTAAGAAAAACTACTTCGTTTTTAAGTGCAAGAAAAATGCGGCGAACTTCATGAAACTTTCCTTCGGTAACTGTAATATTACACTCGCTTTCGTTTATAAAATCTATAAAGGCTGGAGCGCATTTCTGTAAAGGAGATTTTTTCTGAGCAGGAATTGTAATGCCACCGGCGGCCGCGTTTTTGTATTCTGTCATATCAGAGTCAGAAACTTTATCGCGAAGAATTACATGATATGTTTTTGTAATTTTATTTTCGGGAGAAGTAATGTTATGAAGGAAAGCGCCGTTTGTAGAAAAAAGCAGAAGCCCTGTCGTGTCAGAATCCAAGCGGCCGCCGCATTTTAAGCCTTTAAAATCCTCTGGAAGAAAATCAAACACTGTTTTATGCCGGTCTGATACAGTTGAACATACTGCGTCTTTGGGTTTGTTCATCATGATGTAGATGTGAGGAGTAATTTTCAGCTTTGTTCCGTTTACAGTAATTACATCAGTCAAGCGGTTTACATTAATTTTAAAATCTTTTACTTCTTTGCCGTTTACACAGATTGAATTATTTTTAAAAAAAGTTTTTTCGCTCCGCTTTGAGCAGACAGAATTTTGAGAAAAAATCGAAACAAGTGATTCATAAAAAAAAGCGTTCATAAAGCTTATAAATTAAAACTAAGATACTGAGCCAAAAATGTCAACAATCAGTAAGTGATTGACAGTCGTCTAAAATGTCGATAAATTATTGTTATTGATTACGGGTAATAGCGCAGTTGGTAGCGCGCAACGTTCGGGACGTTGAGGTCGGGGGTTCGAATCTCCCTTACCCGATTTTTTTATGTCCATTTCCATTTTTATCGTTTTCTGTGCGGGATCTCTTTACGCACAATAATATTTCATGCGATGCAGGATATCGCTTACTGACTGGTGAGTCGATTGAATGCGGAGTAGAACTTTCACTAAACTCATAAACTTAAATATCTTTATGATAAAAAAAACGGAGAACCATATTCAAAATACAGTTCTCCGCTTCTGATAATTCTTCGTATCAGAAAAAATAATTAATATTATCCTTCTGCTTATTTAGAAGAAGTCATATCAACTTTTGTCGGCATAGCAGTCATCTTTCCATCTGCTCCATACTGAGGGTGATATTTTCCGTAAGGCATATCACTAAGAGCAACCTGGTTACAAGAAACTGCAATAGACCAATAATCAGTTACAGCCGTTTTAACTGCATCTGCTGTAAGTTTTACAAGTGAACCCAAAAGGCTTCCACTTGAATTGAAACCGGTAGATGTATCACATACAATCTTTCCATCACGACGATAAATAATTTCGTTTGTCTTTGTAGATCTGAAAATGTAATCAATTTCAATGATAATCTTTGCACCGATTGGAGCTTTTCTCCAGTCTTTGATTACAGTAAATACTGCAACATCAGCACCAAACATCTGTCTGAATTTTTTAAGATCACCATTAACAAATCTTTCTGAATCGTATGCACTTTCACGCTGAAGTGTTTCCATTGTCATTACTGGTGGAAGAACATAATATCCTGCTTCTGCCATTGGAACATTTAATGTTGTATAGAAATAATCCTTTGCATCTGCATTATTAGAATTATTAATTGGTGGCATGATGAGGAAAATTACCGGCTTCTCTTCATACATCTTCGGGAATGCAACTTCCTTTGTTAATGAAGTACATGACATTACTAAGAAAGTCAAAAGAACTGCTGAAATGTGTGTTATAAATTTTTTCATTTTGCTAACCTCTTCAAAATGCTTCCTACAAATACTTCAGATTCAGGATATAATTCTACTTCCTTAGCAAACATAGCTTTTGCTTCTGCCGTCTTTCCTTTTTTCATAAGGATATAACCATAGTCAGCATAGACTCCTGGTGGAACTGTTCCACGAGTTGCCTTCTGTTTTTCAATAATTTTTTCATAAGTCTTGATAAGTTCATCCAATGATTTATTATCAGCCTTTTTTATATAATTATAATAATCTTTCTGATAATCATACCATGAATACAATGGTTTACTTGTTGCACAAGAAAATGCAAAAAAAGCAATAAATGAAATTAAAGCAATTTTTACAAATCTTCCGACAGATTTTTTCATTCCTATTCTCCTTGAATTTCGTATTTAGCTAAACGAGCTGCGTCAACTGCTCCCTCGACAAGTTCAACATATGCATATTCATCTGCCACTGTGGTTCCACCCACAGAAAGAACTTTTACCTTTCCAACCTGTTTTCCAGGAAGAGTAACCAACATACCTGTCTGAGGATTCTTAACTTTTTTACCAGCTTCATATACTGATAAAACAGAACCTTTTTTAAGTCCCTGTTTTGCACCACCGGCAATGATAATTCCTTCGCTGTCATAAGAAAGGAAATAAGATTTCCATGGTCTGTCCATACAAGTCTGTTCAATGTTATCTACAAGCATTTCGATAGCAGCAGAAATAGCTTTATCACTCAATGTTGCATCATATCCCTGAACACTACCCATTCCGAGTACAGTTTTAGATGAACTTTCTGCTTCACCTTTTCCTTCTTCAGAATAAATAATCTGTCCTGTATGAACATCAACAAGACGAATATTTACGCCAGCTTCAACAACCTGCTTTTTTGCACTTGATAAGAATCCAACTTCACCAGTTACCTTGCGGCCAAATTCTGTAACAGATCCAATGATAAGGTAATCAGCAGGAACTTTTATAGAAGCAGCTCCATGCTTATCGATTTCAGCCTGAATTTTATCTGCATCTGCTCTTTCAAGAAGAATAAACTTTCCTCTGGCAGCAAGCTTTGCAGAAAGAATGTCTACAGCCTGTTTTCCTAACGGATCATTCTCTTTGTCATAAAAAGCGCCTTTGCCATATTCAGTTTCATTTGAGAAACGTGCAATAGCAACAACTCTTTTCAACCCCTGATAGTCCTGGGCAGCAACTCCTTCATTTAAGCTTCCTTCAACTTTTGACACAGTAGATGTTGTTTCACAGTTCATAAAAAGAAATAAACTTAGAAAGCATACAAGCGTTAAAGAAACTTTTTTCATTTATACCTCTCTTCATCGATTTTCAGACGCTCATATTGACTGATAATCAATGCATTTCTTTTATTATAACATAAGGGCACTATATTGCAAGTACAATATTGACAATTCTATAGTCAATATTGTACTATTGGAAAAATATAACATATGTCACTCAATATAATTTTCTTCATAAACAGCATACTTCTCGGAACAGGACTTGCAATGGATGCATTTTCAATTTCGCTTGCGAATGCCCTTAACGAACCCGGAATGAAAAAATCTTCGATGCTCAAAATTGCCGGTGTATTCGGTATTTTTCAATTTATAATGCCATTAATCGGATGGATTTGCGTCCATACTATCGTTATATTTTTTTCAAATTTTCATAAAATCATACCATGGATTGCACTTATTATTCTGCTTTACATCGGCACAAAGATGATAATTGAATCACTCAAAAAAAATGATGTTGAAAAAAGCGATGATAAAACTGTCCTCAGTTTTTCAACTCTTTTACTGCAGGGAATCGCAACATCAATCGATGCACTTTCTGCAGGTTTTACGATAGCAGATTATTCACTTTCAACTGCAGTTTTATCATCACTTATAATCGGAGCAGTAACTTTTGCAATCTGCCTTTTCGGACTGCTAATCGGCAGAAAAGCAGGTTCACATATCGGGAAAAATGCTTCCATCATCGGTGGAATTATTCTTATTGGTATTGGAATTGAAATTTTCATCAAGGGCGTTTTTTACGCCGGATAAATTCCTTCGAAGCATCCGCGGCACCATCCTTCGCATTTTTTTTCATCTTCATTTATACATGAACGCAGTGCACTTATCATTCCTTCCAGAGAAATAAATGCAAGTGAATCAGAACCTATTTCTTTTCTTATTTCTTCAAGTTCATGCGTACTGGAAATCAATTCATTTTTACTAGGTGTATCAATTCCGAGATGACATGGATATTTTACAGGTGGTGAACTTACTCTAAAGTGAACTTCTTTCGCACCTGCCCTTCTCAATATTTCAACGAGACGGCGGCTTGTAGTTCCACGAACGATTGAATCATCAATTACGACAACACGTTTACCGGAAAGGTCACTCTTTATTGCATTGAGTTTTACAAAAACCATTGCTTCTCTTTCTGCCTGAGTAGGAGCGATAAAAGTTCTTCCGATATATTTATTTTTTATGATTCCTGTTACATAAGGAATTTTACTTGCCTTTGAATATCCAAGTGCTGCACCTATTCCACTGTCAGGAACTCCTATTACAACATCTGCTTCTACACCGGATTCTTTTGCAAGAATTTCTCCCATTTTGTAACGGGCTTCCTGTACTGCAATTCCATCAATAACAGAATCAGGCCGGGCAAAATAGACATATTCAAAAACACAAGTCTGTTTTTTTTCTTTTAAATATTCGATTGAATTTATTCCTTTGTCAGAAATTACTATTACTTCACCAGGAATAATATCACGGATAAAACATCCGTTTACAGCATCAACCGCACATGACTCTGATGCAAGAATATAACCGTTTTCAACCTTTCCAAGACACAGAGGCCTTATTCCACTTGGATCACGAACTCCAATAAGCATATTTTCTGTCATAATACATAATGCAAAAGATCCTTTAATCAGTTTTGCAGTCTGTATTACTGAATCAATAAAGTGTCTGTCTTTTAAAGTATCTTCGGGTGTACTTCCAAGCCGTCCGCCGTTTTCGATAAATTTTCTTACGATGAGTTTTAAAATTACTTCACTGTCACTTGAACTTGAAAAAGTACTCCCATTATCTTCGAGTATTTCGCGAAGTTCAGAATGATTTACAAGCTGACCATTATGTGCCAGTGCAATTGAACCGTTTTTAAATGTATTTAAAAACGGCTGTGCATTTTCGATTGTCCTTCCGCCAGCTGTCGCATAACGCACGTGAGCCACTGCAATCGAACCTTTTAGTTTTTCAAAATCTGACTGCTTAAAAACTTCGCCGACAAGTCCTTTACCTTTGTGAAGACTGATTTTTTTCTCATTCTCACCTGCATTTAAATTACTGACAGCAATTCCAGCACTTTCCTGACCGCGATGCTGAAGCGAAGTAAGAGCAAAATAAGAAAGCCCTGCAGCATTTTCAACCCCAAAAATCCCTGCAACGCCACACTCATCTTTAAAGCCCATATCTAACCCCGGAATATTTAAAATAAAAAAAGACACCGCAGACACAATCCTGCTCCAGGTCAGGATAATATCCACGGCGTCTTTGCCTATGTTCAACATTATCATGAAATTACGTCAGTCAGTCAATACTCTCCTCATCAGACCTTCACCGCATTCTGTCATTACTTGAATAATATTCTTCTTTATTTTTGTACATAAGTGAATCTACTTCGAGAAGTTTTTCTTCCAGAGTAGAGTTAACATAATCATCCATGCGCACAATTCCATAAGCCACGGAAAGTTGTTCAACAACATCAATTTTCCAGGATTTAAGGTTTTCCTCGAACTGCTCACAAAGATCCTTTTTTGACGGAACATAACCATCGAGAATTGCAACAAATTCATCACCACCGATTCTAAAGCAGCTGCCATACGGAGAAAAGGTTTTTAAAATACATTGAGCGGCTGCAACAATCAATTCATCGCCGGCTTTATGTCCTTTTGTATCATTTACACGCTTTAAACCGTTTATGTCAAAATTCATAATCAGACAGCTTATTTTCTTTTCCTTTAATTTTTCAAGATATCTGTCAAAGCTTAAACGATTATTCAATCCGGTAAGCTGGTCATTTCCCATAAGGAATTTATAATTTTTCGCATGAGCCAATGCACGGATTTTCAAATTCATCATATAGCTTGAAAACAAAACGCTCATAATACCGTATACAACTGCATTTGAAAGATTGTTTGCATAAATAGCTCCGCTTTGATGAGTAACCACAAGATAAATGTAAATAAAATCAGAAATAATTATAACCAGAGAAACAGCAATAGGTCTGATTGTAAAAAGAAGAGGAACTGCAAAAAGAAAAACTATAAAAGTAGTTGTCTGTGCTTCACTGTTTACAAAAATTCCTATTATTGCTCCAAGAATAAGCGAACCGCAGATTCCGATATAAGGAATTAAACGGAAATCTCTCTTTAATTTAATATTTACAGTCGTTAAAACGACAAGTATAAAATAATAAACTGCGCTTATTTTATAGATTCTTGCCATGATTGATAGAATTGAAGAAAATGACACCTGGATAAGAAGAATTATGTAGGCAACAAAAGCAAGACATGAAAAAACAAGGGCATTTTTAAGGTTAGCTGAAAAAATTTCCTTTTCAACTCTTTTGTATTCTTCTTTTGAAATCCCGCCGTAAAAGATGCAATTTAAAATACTTTCTTTCATCTGAATAAATTCTCACCGATTATGTATCTCAATTAAATATCAGAATGCAACAATATTATTTCGTCCGTTTGATTTTGCTTCGTACATAGCCTTATCTACGCGGTCAAATACACCGGTTACAGTATCATCAACCTTTACTTCTGTAAGACCAATACTGCATGTCAGTTTTCCAATTTTTTCAAAACTTGCTTCTGATATTTTAATCCTGAGCTGATCTGCAATATCCTTAAGCTTTTTTATTTCAGTATCATAGCATACACAGACAAATTCTTCTCCACCCCATCTTCCTATTATGAATTCATAAGGCTTTATAAAATCATCAACAACCTTTACAAACTGCTTGAGGACAATATCACCGACAGAATGTCCAAACTGGTCATTTACCTTTTTAAAAAAATCCAGATCAAGCATCATCAGAAAACATTTTCTTCCCTTTGATTTTAAACTGTCAATTGCGTTACCTATCTCTGTTTCGATTCTTCCATGGTTGAAAATTGAAGTAAGGGTATCTTTAGAAGCGAGTTCTTCGTATTTTTTCAGCGTATCAAAGAGCTGAATTGAATTTTCATGAATATCCTGAACCATAAACACAAATCTGAAATCATCTTCGTTAGTTGTATTTGTTCTGCTGAATATAAGTTTAACCCAGATAAATATTCCTTTAAGGTTTTTCATCTGACAATCAAAAGAAGCAGTGCGCCCCGGAAAAAGATTCTTTTTAAGATATTCAGGATCTGTTCTTTCAAGAAAAAGTTTCTGATCTTCCGGCCATATCATATTTACAATCATATTGCGCCATGTTGTATATTGAACGTCATAATTCTGAGGGTTGCTTGAAATTTCTGTTACATTGATGCTGTACGCAATATCTTTTATCAAATCTACGTACATAGAAAAAAGATATGAACTTTGAATCGTATCGATTTTTTTATCCGTAAGGAATTCACGAAGATACTCGCTGTTATCAAGTTCATCAAGAATGAACATGTACTGCTTTCCTTCTTCATCAAGAGGATAAATAGAAATCTGAATTAAATAACTTTTTCCGTTGATATGAAATTTAATGCGGTCTACATATTTTCCCTTAAACTGTCCTATCATAGGGATAAATACATGGTAATCATCTGCAATTTTTGCAGGACTGTCGCTTAAATGGAACCAGAGCTTTTCTACAAGGTTTTTATAACTGCCTTCGTTATCCAGAAGTTTTTCAAAAAGTCCAGTTTTTTTTACTGTTCTATATGAATCGCTTACTGCATCTGCTATAAGTATTGCGTCAACCTTTTCATATAACAAGTCAGAAACCTGATTTTTTGATAACTCTCCCATACTCCGTCCTTACTTCGAGATATGTCTATTATCACACTGAACGGTCAAGTTTTCAATCCCTTTTTCCCATTAAAAAACCGTCTATCTGTCTGGCACATTCACGACCTTCTGTAATGGCCCAGACTACAAGTGACTGCCCCCTGTGCATGTCTCCAGCCGTAAAAACCTTAGCTTTTGTAGTTGAATACCCGTTTGGACTTGCAGATTCTGGAGTAAGATCTCCAACCGATTTTACAGTTCCCCGCTCTCCAAGTTCTACACCGAAAGCATTTGCTGTATATTCCTCGCAACCTGTAAATCCTGCGGCAACAAGCAGAAGATCACAAGGCAATGTTTTTTCCGTTCCCTGTCTTTCAACAAGCTGTCTTTTTCCGTCAATCATCTTAAATTCAACTTCTACTGTCCGAACCTCTGTAATGTGTCCGTCTTTACTTATTATTTCTTTTACTGTTGTTTCGTAAATGCGCGGATCATGTCCGAACTTTGCAATTGACTCTTCTGCCCCGTAATCCACCTTGAGAGTTTTAGGCCACTCAGGCCATGGGTTATTTGAGGCACGGTTTTCAGGTGGACAAGGCATCATTTCTATCTGTGTAACACTTGATGCCCCCAGTCTTATTGCAGAACCGCAGCAGTCATTTCCAGTATCGCCGCCTCCGACTATTACAACATTTTTTCCAGAAACTTCTATTCCATACCGTTCATTAAGCATTTCTGCAATCTGACCGTTAGTCGGCTGCATTTTAATCTTATCAAGAGCATCACTTGTAGAAATTACGCATTTTGTTACGGAAGTTAAAAAATCTACTGCAAACATCAATCCTGAATCTTTGTGAATAGTATTTGAAGATGTCACGCTGCTTTCTCCGTTAAGTTCATCTATTCCTCTGGCAGATAAAGCACGTGCTTTTTTTGCACCACAGCAGAGAGCAACTGCATCAAATTCATTTAAAATATGTTCTGCGGAAATCGAACGGCCTACATCGGCGTTAAAAATAAATTCAACTCCTTCATCTTTCATAAGCTTAACACGACGCTCTATAATATTTTTTTCAAGTTTCATATTAGGAATACCGTACATCAAAAGTCCGCCTGCTCTGTCTTCCCTTTCAAAAACAGTTACATTGTGACCACGACGGTTAAGCCAGTCTGCAACTGCAAGTCCGCTTGGACCTGACCCGATTACAGCAACTTTTTTTCCGCTTCGCACAGGTGGTTTTTCCGGCTTCATGTACCCTGTTTCAAATGCTTTTTCTATTATAAACAGTTCATTATCATGGACGGTCACCGCACCAGAGCCTTCGATGACAGAACCAGAAAGAGAACCTGTTACGACAGGACTCCCGCAGTTACATGCTTTTTCACAGAGAGCCGGACAGACCCTTCCTGTAAATTCCGGAAAACTTGAAGTCTTTAAAAGCCTCCATGCAGCCATATCAAACTGACCGTTATAAAGAGCATCGTTCCATTCCGGAATAAAATTATGAAGAGGGCAACCTGTTACCATTCCTTTTAATTTTAATGCTGAACCGCACATGGGAACACCGCAGTTCATACAGCGGGCTGCCTGTTTACGACGTTCTTTTTCGTCAAGTTTCGGATGAAATTCCTTGAAATTTGTAATACGTACTAATGGCGGAATATTTCCGTTTTCCATTCTCCTGTAATCCATAAATCCCGTAGGCTGTGCCATATTCACTCCTGTAAAGCAAAAAAAGAGGCCGCAGACATAATATTGCATAACACAAGATTATATCTACGACCTCTTTGCCGTAATCTCATTCAATTATCACGAAAAACAGAGTGGGTGTCAATAAGGAAAAAAATGACTTTTTTTTAAATTTTGCCTGAAAAAATAATGACAAATAAAGCATCTATGCTATACTTAGTGGCATGAGAGAGTTTGATGTTTCTATATTAGAGTTGATGTCTCAACCCGAGAAGATTGACTTTGCCTTTCAGCCGATTTTTGAAGTCGAGACGGGGGCCATATACGGCTATGAGGCTTTAATGAGGCCTTCGCCGTATACCCCGATGGAAGTTATTGCCGAATTTGCGAGACTTGACAGGCTGAATGAAATCGAGGACATTACAACTTATTACGCGACTAAGAAATTCCTTGAAAAAAATCTTGAGGGAAAGCTGTTTTTAAATTCTTTTCCGGCAGCGTACGTTTCTGATGAAATGCTCGAAAAAGTTCATCAGCTGGTTCAGCACAGATTAAAAAGCCGTCTTGTAATTGAAATTCTTGAATATACAGAATTTAATAATTATGCCCATAAAACAAAATCTGCTCAGTTTCAAAAATCAAAGACAGATGAAGAGATTGCAATCGACGATTATGGAACAGGAAAAAACATAGATGAAGAATGCATTGAGTTTTACAAACCTGATATCGTAAAGATTGACCGTAAGCTTATAAGCGGAATTGACCAAAACACCGCCAATCAGAAGGCTCTGATTGACATATGCAATTACATGAAACAAAAAGGAATCATAATTCTTGCCGAAGGTGTCGAAACCCGGGAAGAATATGATTACCTTAAAAATAATTATCCTGTTACATTAATGCAGGGATATTATCTGGGAAAGCCCCAGATTTAACAGGGGCTATTTATTTTTTTAATCTGAAACAGTAAAAGTAATTTTTGGACGGATGCTATACTTACCGGAACTAATGGTATCTGACAGAAAGACCCAATTTCTACCAGAGCCTTCACTTCTTAAGTCGGAAAGGGTTCTAGTGCACCAACCGCCAAAACCATCTTGTGGCTCATCTGCGCCCGAACCAACATCTCGTCTTATGCGATCTACTGTAAGTTTGATATTATCAGAAGGAGTATAACATATTATGGTAAAATTATATTTAGTAGTATCATTTAAGGTCTGCCATTGTCTTTGAGTTACTTCGTATTTTGATTTCTCATAATTATACATGCAGTTATTATTAACATTAATATTTCCCTTTAAATTAAAAGTAGTGTTCTTAAAACCATCGAGCCATACTTCAAGTTTTCCAGTTCCAGAATTATTGTTAAAGCTCAGTGTAACAGGCTTAATAAGTCCTTTAACGTATTTTGTTTTTGTTAAAGTTTTACAGTGCTGTCTTGTCTGTACAATTACAAGTTTTTTCACTGTGCCATACCCTGCATCAAAACTTGATGTTGCATTTTTTATAACATTACCGTTTTCCTGGTTTTCATAAACAACAACAGTGTTTCCATCGTTTCCAGGTTTTACCCGGCATTTTAATGTTTCATTAGCTATGTAACTGTAGTTAATAATTCTAGGATCTGCTTCACTATTACCAGAGCCACTAGATGTATCTTCGTCATGAATCGTTACTATATCAGGGTAAGAAAGAGTACCCTGAATATAAATATCTTTGTTGATTATCTTTGGTAAATATCCTGTCTTTGAAACTATAATAGAAAGACTGTGAGGTCCAAGAGCAAGTTCATATCTGCCATTTTTAGCAGTAAGTGTATTTTTGCCATCTTCTACTGTTACAGTTTCACCAGAACCCGCAGCAACTTCTAATGTTGCATTACCGGTTCCACTCGTAGTAAGAGCAAGGTCATAGGTTGTGTATGAACTTACAGGTGAATCTGATTCGGTTGTATCAATTCTATTTGGTGTATTATTTGCATAGAAATAAATATTTGGTTCTGCAAATGTTGTAAGGACGTTTATATATCTGTATGTTATATAAGGTGTTGAACCTGATTTTGTACTGACTATTTTTATTTTGTGTTTTCCAACAGCAAGCTCACCTGTTTTCTCACCTGTAAACTCTTCATCATCAATTGCACCATATATAGTAGTTCCAGTTTCTTGTGATGTAATAGAATAATTAGCTTTGGAATTTGAATCTGCAACTTCTATACATTCATAACCGCCATTACTTAAACCACTCAAATCAGGTGTAAATGTTAATAACGGTAAAGCATATTCAGAAAGTGTTACTGTAAAAGTATATTCACTGTAATACTTGCCTGACTCACCCTGTTGTTTTTTATGGAAATATCTATTGTTTTTAAGATCTTTTAGAGTACGGGTCATCTCACTATCATTTTCTTTTATTTCTCCAAGTTTATCTTTGGCACCCCATCCGTCATGATCTATCATTTCTGTTGTCCAGAAATAAAACTTATCTGTTTTTTCTTTAAGAATAAGATTACTTGAAAAAGTATAAGAATGTTCCTTTTTTAGTGCAGAACTATTAAATTTCTTTTCTATCTTTGATGATCTTGTTGTTTTGGCATAAATAGTTCCATCAAGTTCAACAGCATCTTCTTTATCATCACCTTCATGTTTCATCTTGATTTCGCCAACACAAAGATTTATCTGTTTTATTCCAACACTATAATTTTTCTTTACAGTAATAGGATTACAATAGTCTTTTGATACAATTATTTCCAGGCTGTGCTTGCCATCAGCTAAAGTTCCACTTAATTCTGTAGTAGTAGAATTATCAAGTTTAAAAGTAATCTGTGAATCTTTATTGGCACTATTATCTATTGAGTAAGTACAATTATCATAAGCAAGATAACTGTACTGAAGTACATCATAATTTATACTGTTTGATGCAGTCGTTCCATTTAGGCTTGCATTAGTTGTAATCTTTGGTTCAACAAGTTTTTTTGTTACATAAATATTTTTGGTAACAGTTACCGGGCGGGCACGGTTTTTTGATGCTGTTGCCGTAATCTTATTAAATCCATCTTCGAGGACTGTATCTGCATCAACTGTCTGTCCGTTTACTTTTACATTGAGCTCAGAAGTTGAATCTGTTTTTACTACATTTACCGAGAAGCTGTCTCCAGTGTATTCAACAACGTTATAAGTTTCTGATTCACCTTCTTTTTCTGCAGTAAGGTTATTTAATGAACCGTTTGATGCAAAAATAATTTCCGGTTCTGTTACATAGCAAAGTCCGAGGGCATCAGATGTAGAAACAGTTTTACTTTTTACACCTTCAGGGCTTATTGCTGTAACAACATATTCATACTGTAGGCTTGGTTCCTGCTGATCAAAGTAATAGATAAATTCGTTTGCTTTTCCGGTTGATTTAGTCTGTTCAGCTTTAAGATCTGCAGTTGCTAAAAATTCAAAGTCTTCAGATGTTGTTCTTGAGTAACAGTCAATTCTATATGTTAAATCTTTGTTTCTGATTAAACCTGTATTTGGCATCTCAAAGTGCAGGCAGTGATATCCGTTTGAATCCGGGTTTTCCGGGTTCTTTAAATTTTTTGGATTGTCAGGAGCAGAGAGCTGCTTAAAACTATATGAATATGGAATTTCAAATGGTTCTGATTCTTTATAGTAAATGAAGTAACCTTCTATCATAAGGTCTTTTCTTTCTGTATTGTTAGGCAGGTTTGCACTTAATGTAATTATTGTTTTATCAGGAGAGAGCTCAGCAGATTTTGAAGATGCAATTTCAGTCTTTGCTTCATCATTATTCTGGTAAATTACAAAATATGCACCGTCATCATTTCCAAGTTCAATCTCATAATTCTTTGGATTTGTAAGAATAATATTTATTTTAATCGGGTCTACTGCAGAAATATTTTTTCTTCCGTCTAAAACAGTAGTTTCAGAAGCAATATCATATCTTCCGACCGTAACAGACTTTGCCCAGTATTCAAAATATTCTTTAACAGGTTCATTATAAGAAATATCACAGGACAAAAAAACAAACATTACTGTTATTACGCTGAATAAACTCCATACTCTCTTCATCTTATTCATATACCTACCTTTTTTGTTAATAGAAACATAACACTTTCTATAGACAGATACACTACCTAAAATGGTAGTTTTTTAAAAAAATTACAAAAAAAAAGTCAAATTTCTGCATAAATTTTGCGAATTTTGACCAAAATTCACTTAAAAACTTTAATAATACTTAAGTTTTTCGTAAAGTTCGGATTCCATTAAAATTTGAAAAAATGATGTTTTTTTGAATAAATTCAGATTATTCCGAGAACGCGCGCATTCCAGACTGCCTGCGTAACAGAAGTTGATTCGAGTTTTGAATATAATTTTTTTATGTGAAAGTTTACGGTGTTTTCGCTGATGAAAAAATATTCTGCAATTTCATCGCGCGATTTTCCCTGTTCAAGAAGTTTAAGAATTTCAATTTCTTTCTGATTAAATGTTGCATTGTTTTTTAATTCAGCTTTTAAATAACGCGGATGAGTTATTGCCATGTTGCGTGTCATTTCCAGAAGTTCCATTAAAAATTCTGATTCACCTTTTTCTTTTATGTAATCGATGAGAACATTTAAAATTGCGCAGCCTTCATCTGCAATGAGGCGGTAATATTTTCTTCTGCGTGCAATTTTTAATGCGCGGTCAAATGCTTCAAGTGCAAGTTCTTTTTTTTCTGCGCGGTAAAGGGCTATCGAAAGAAGAAGATCTATTTCGCATAAATCCATGTGACGTTTTCCAGATTCTAAAAGAGGGCGTAGCTTTTCTACAAGCGCAATCAAAGCTGTATGGTTGTTAAAAATAATGTAGCACCTTAATTTTACAAGATAGCGGTATGTATCAAGCATGTTAAAGTCAACAAATTCATCAGGCGCTTTATTTTTATACCAGCTGCTTACTATTGCGCGCTCACCTTCGTAAAGGGCTGTCATCACTTCTGCAGAATCCAGATTGTATGTAAATTCTGCTTTACCTGTTTCTTCTATATATCGTTGAATGTATTTTATATAACTTGCAGGGTCTACGGTTTTTCCATATGCAAGAAGAATTTTTGTCTGGAGGTAAAGGGCTGTAAAAAGAAGACGGTGTTCTGAATCTTTATCAAATTCTTTTATCGTGCGGCTTACAAGAACTTCTGCATCAATAATGCGGTTAATCTGATAATAATATTCTGCAAGACACTGACTGTAAATTGCAGGACAGACATTTCTTTCATATAGCGAAGAAAGGTATTCTATAAATTCTGTACGGTGCTTCTGTAAGAAGGGGCTTATTCTGGAAAAGTCGTTAAAGCCGTTTAAAATAGAAGGACGGCCAGCAGTAAGCGTAACGTTTTGTAAAGAAATATTATTTTTCTGAAGGCATTTAAGAAGGTCAATAAATTCTTTCCATGTAGTTTTAGGATGTACGACAAGGATTCCGATTTTGATAAAATAAAACATGTCAGTATTAGGAAGGGCTTCGATAAACCTGTCGGCCTTTGCAAGCTGGCCGTCCATGATAAGGTTTAAGACAATTCCGCATGCAACAAGAGGATATTGTTTTATATCAACAGGCGTCAGGGCATAAAAAGATTCTCTGTCCTTATGCATGTCATTAAGATAATAATTTTTGAGAAAAGAACTTACTCTTTTCTGAAGTTCTTCCGGGCCTAAAAGCTCTGTGTCCATGGGGATATTATAATATATAATCCCCGTTTTTTCTATGCCAGAATCTTCTTGAATGCATTTAGAACAGCTGCTTCATGCTCCAATCCATTTCTTTCTTCTGCCGCTATTTCTTTCATTATTCTAAGATAATCATTCGGAATGACTTTCTTAAAGCAACTGCGGTAATTATTCCAGTCAGAAAGGATTTTTTTACCAAGAAGACTGTCTGTTTCTTTAACATGCTGTTCAATAAGTGAATGAAGTTTTTCTTCGTCTGTCATATCACGAACAGTTGTTTCTTCATCATCAAGTGCATACATTTTTACAAGCTCGTGATTAAGGCGTTTGTAAAGGTCATGATTTTCATCCATTACATAGGCAACACCGCCACTCATTCCGGCACAAAGGTTTTTACCTGTTCCACCAAGAATTACTGCAGTTCCGCCTGTCATATATTCAAGACCATGGTCTCCGCATCCTTCTGCAACAACTGTAGCACCAGAGTTTCGGACACAGAAGCGTTCTCCAGCAACACCGTTTATAAAGGCAGTTCCGCTTGTTGCACCAAAGAGTGCTACGTTACCAACGATGATGTTTTTATCTGCCTCACCTTCAAATCCGGCCGCCTTCTTAATTACAAGCTTTCCACCGCTAAGACCTTTACCGAATGCATCGTTTGCGTCTCCTGTAAGGCGGAGTGTAAGACCCTTTGGAATAAATGCACCAAAGCTCTGTCCGGCCCCTCCCTTAAAGTTTACGCAGAATGTATCGTCTTCGAGAGTGTTACCGAATTTCTTCTGAATTTCACTTCCAAGAATTGTACCAACTGTACGGTCTGTAGACTGGATCGAGATTGGAGTGTCACACGGATTCGAAATGTCTAACGACATTTCCTTTTTTTCTTTTTCAGATTTTACGTTAGTAAAATCCAATCCGTGTGATAACTTCTCATATGAAGGAATAAGAGTTGTAAGATCCAGTTTCTTTTCTAATTCAAAGTTGAACAGAGAACGATCAGTCTTCCAATCATCAGCAGCGCCGGCAGCAAGCACTCTGCTCATATCAACTAAACCGGCTCTCTTGAATCCCTGCTTATCTTTAAGCTTGAGTAAATCTGTTCTACCGCAGAGTTCTTCTACTGTGCGGATTCCAAACTTAGCCATGATTTCGCGCATTTCCTGTGCTATGAACTTCATAAAGTTTTCTACATATTCAGGTTTTCCAGGGAACTTTGCCCTGAGTTTTTCATTCTGAGTTGCAACACCAAACGGACATGTATCAAGCTGACATACACGCATCATTGAGCATCCCATCGTAATTAAAGGTGCTGTAGCAAAACCAAATTCTTCAGCACCAAGAAGAGCTGCAATTACAACATCGCGGCCACTCATAAGCTTACCGTCTGTTTCTATTACTACGCGGCCTCTAAGTCCGTTTTGAATTAAAGTCTGATGTGTTTCAGCAAGTCCAAGTTCCCAAGGAAGACCAGCATGATGAATAGATGAAATTGGAGCAGCACCGGTTCCACCATCGTGACCACTAATCAAAATTACCTGTGCTCCGGCTTTTGCAACACCTGCTGCAATTGTTCCAACTCCTGCTTCACTTACAAGCTTTACACTGATTCTTGCATCCCTGTTTGCATTCTTTAAATCGTAAATCAGCTGAGCAAGGTCTTCGATAGAATAAATATCATGATGTGGTGGTGGCGAAATGAGTGCTACACCAGGAGTTGCATATCTTGTTTTTGCAATCCATGGATATACTTTTTTACCAGGAAGATGTCCGCCTTCTCCAGGCTTTGCTCCCTGTGCCATTTTAATCTGGATTTCTTTAGCGCTCAAAAGATATTCTTCTGTTACACCAAAACGTCCTGAGGCAACCTGCTTGATTGCACTGTTATATTCAGTTCCAAGGCGTTCAGGCTTTTCTCCACCTTCACCAGAGTTTGATTTTCCGTGCAAGTGGTTCATTGCAGCTGCCATACATTTATGTGCTTCTTCACTGATTGAACCGTAAGACATGGCACCTGTTTTAAAGCGCTGAACAATTGATTCAACACTTTCAACTTCATCAAGCGGGATTTCTCCAGAGCCTGCAGCAAAGTCAAAATCGAGCATTGCACGTAATGTGTGAGGATGTTCATTTGAATCTACAAGCGCTGTATACTCTTTAAATCTTTCGTAATCACCACTGCGTGTTGCCTGCTGTAAAGCAACGATAGTCTGAGGATTATAAAGATGGCTTTCTGCATTTGGTCCCATTCTGAGCTTATGATTTCCAACTGAATCAAGATGCTGATTAACTGTAAGACCATTCGGATCAAAGCCCTGCGCATGATGATAGCGGATATCTTCTTCTATTTCTTTAAGACTTACTCCACCTACACGGCTGACTGTATTTGTAAAATATTTTTCTACTACATCCTGAGCAATTCCAACTGCTTCGAAAATCTGTGCAGACTGATAAGACTGAATTGTACTGATTCCCATTTTAGCTGCAATTTTTACAATTCCATTTATAATACCTTTGTTATAGTCATCGATTGCAGTGTGATAATCTTTATCAAGTATTTTCTGGTCTATGAGTTCTGCAATTGCTTCGTGTGCAAGATAAGGATTTACGGCACGTGCACCATAGCTTAAGCACATTGCAGCCTGATGAACATCGCGAACTTCGGCACTTTCAAGAATGATTGAAACGGCTGTTCGTTTTTTAGTTCTGATTAAATACTGTTCAACTGCACTTACTGCTAAAATTGCAGGGATTGCAGCATGAGTTTTATCTACTCCACGGTCACTAAGGATGATGATGTTGCAGCCTTCGGAGTAGGCAGTGTCAATCTGTACAAAGAGATTTTCCAAAGCAGATTTAAGATTGCCACACGGATTCGATTTTGCTGACGCAAAATCATCTTTATTTTTTTCTGAAACGACGTCAGTTGTTTCCAATCCGTGTGACAAATCAAATAACAAAGATAAAGTTTTTGATTTTAGACCCGGCTGATTCAACGCTGCAATTTTAATCAAATCAGTTCCGGTCAAAATCGGATTATTGATTTCGAGAACACGGCAGTTTTTAGCAACAGGTTCCAAAATGTTTCCATCTTTTCCTACATAGACTGTTGTGTCTGTTACAATTTTTTCACGAAGACTGTCGATTGGTGGGTTTGTAACCTGAGCAATAAGCTGTTTGAAATAACTGAAAAGGCTCTGATGTTTTTCACTCATTACTGCCAGAGGAGTATCAACACCCATACTTGCAGTTGGTTCAACTCCGTTTTTAGCAAGAGGTAAAACCATTTCGTTTACATCTTCATAATTCCAGCCGAACGCACGGTACAAGATATTCCGTTCTTCAAGAGTATGAACAGGAATCTTTTTGTTAGGAATTTTCAAATCTGCAAGATGAATAAGATTCATATCAAGCCATTCACCGTAAGGATACTGCTTTGCATATTCATTTTTACATTCTTCGTCGCTGATAATTTTTTTCTGAACTGTATCAACTAAAAGAATTCTTCCAGGCTGAAGTCGTGATTTAATTTTGATGTTTTCTTCAGGGATATCAAGAACACCAACTTCAGAACTCAAAATAAGCATTCCGTCTTTTGTGATGTAATATCGGCTTGGGCGAAGTCCGTTACGGTCAAGTGTTGCACCAAGAAGATCTCCATCACTGAATAAGATTGCAGCAGGACCATCCCAGCTTTCCATCATAGTTGCCCAGTAGTGATAGAAATCTTTTTTAAAACCAGGCATATTGTCGTCGTGTTTCCAGGGTTCAGGAATACACATCATAACTGCTAAAGGAAGAGACACACCGTTCATCAAAAGGAATTCAAGTGTGTTATCAAGCATTGCAGAATCAGAACCTGTTGTATCAACTGCAGGTAAAACCTTTTTCATCTGATCGGCTGTAAGCTTTGTTGAATGAACAGTTTCTTCGCGGGCTAACATACGGTCAACGTTTCCGCGGATTGTATTGATTTCTCCGTTGTGTGCGATAAAACGGTTTGGATGAGCGCGCTGCCAGCTTGGCTGAGTGTTTGTAGAAAAGCGCGAATGCACAATTGCAAGTGCTGATTTATATTCTTCTGACTGAAGGTCCTTGTAGAAAGTACGAAGCTCATGAACAAGGAACATTCCCTTATAAACAATAGTTCTGCTGCTCAAAGAACATACATATGTTGGATTTGCGGTCCCAACAGTTTCTGAGTCTGCCGAAGGTCCTTTTTCAAACTCCCTTCTCAAAATATATAACTTACGGTCAAAATCAAGACCTTTATCACAATCCTTTGGTTTTTCAATAAATGCCTGCCAGATACCAGGCATGCAGTCGCGTGCTTTTTTACCAAGAACATCAGCATTTACAGGAACTTCACGCCATCCCAAAAGCTTAAGTCCTTCTTCTTTACAACATTTTTCAAAGCGTGCTTTTTCTTCTTTATCACCATTTGCCGGAAAAAAGAACTGTCCTATTCCGTATTCACGTTCATCAAGGCTTCCTACAAGATTTGCAGCTTCTTTTTTATAAAAGTCATGGCTTATCTGAACAAGGATTCCAACACCGTCTCCTGTTTCTCCACTGGCATCCTTACCCGCACGGTGTTCAAGTTTTTCTACGATACTAAGTGCATTATCAACGATTTTATGACTTTTACTACCGTCTATGTTAACAACAGCTCCGATTCCACAGTTATCATGTTCAAAACCAGGTTCGTAAAGTGTCTTCATTTTCATGTTCAGCTCCATAAAAAACAAAAGAGGCCGTAGATAAAACTCCGCTTTTTACAGCAGAATTCCATCTACGACCTCTTTGTCGTGATTTAAATTATCTTAATAAAATTAAATATAATTGTCAAGAATTAATTAAACACACATTCATGCAGATGCATCTCCTTCGGAGAGGTTTTTGGGGAAAAAATAAAATTTTTTTTGTGTTTCTATTGACAGAATCTCTTTTGCGTGATATGTTACTGTGTATAGAATGTTACTATTTATAGAAATTGGAGTACATATGACAGACACAGAAAAAAAACAGGATTTTGTTTATAAATGCATTTCAAACTCAAGATATACACCCTATCTTCTGGCAAAAAAAATCGGGGCACGGGGAATTCTCGAATCTGCAAGTTTTGCAAAAGGCCGCGAACGCTATTCAATTCTTATGACAGAAGAGGCTTTTAAAATTAAACAGGATGGTGAAGAAATTACTTTCATAATAGAAGGAAAAGAAAAAGCTTTTGATACAGCCCTTTTAAACGGTAAAAAAAGTTATGATGCTCTTGGAAGGAAAAAAAATCCTGATATTCTCGATGCACTCATGTATGTAGCAGAACAGAACAAGTCTCCTGAAGGACCTTTAAGCGAACTTCCCCTTCCTGCATCCGGCCTTGGTTATTTAAGTTACGAATTTGCAAAACACTGCGATAACATACGTTTTTATGAGCAGACAGATGAACTTAATATTCCTGAAAGCCTTTTTATCGCAGGACATCTCTACATTATTTTTGATCACTTTACTGAAGAAATTCATATTTTTGGATTGAATTATAATGAACACCAGATAGATCTTAACGCAGCTCTTGAACGTCTTTTAAAACAGATGAACAATATGGACTTTTCTTATCTGGAAGAAGAAAATCAGACATTCAATTATAAAATGCTCACTGACATTGAAGCATCAAAAAAAGAATATATTGCAAAAGTAAACACATTAAAAAAACACATCACAGCAGGAGATATCATTCAGGCTGTTCCGAGCAGAAGAGTTCAGATTGAATGTGATGCACCGGCAATGGCTGTTTATGGAAAACTAAGAAAAGTAAATCCATCTCCATATCTTTTTTACATTGACTTTGGAGACTTTGCCTTCACAGGTGCATCTCCTGAAAGTCTTGTCAGAGTGAGAAGAGGTAAAGCAATAATTCATCCGATTGCGGGAACAATTCACCGCGGAAAAAATGATGAAGAAGATGAAAAATTAAAACAGCAGCTTAAAAACAATCCTAAAGAACAGGCAGAACATCTTATGCTTGTTGATCTTGCAAGAAATGATCTTGGACGTGTCTGTGAAAGTGACAGCGTAAAAGTTTCTCAGTATATGGAATGTGAACTTTTCAGTCATGTAATTCATCTTGTAAGTACTACAGAAGGAATTGTAAAAGATGGAGTAAAACCTATTCAGGTTTTAAGAGCATCGTTTCCTGCAGGTACTGTAAGTGGTGCTCCAAAAATAAATGCAATGCAGATATTAAGCGGACTTGAAACAGTTAAGCGGAGATTCTATGCGGGTGCTGTAGGTTATATACAGAGTAACGGTGATCTGGATTTCTGTATTTCCATAAGGTGCGCTCTGCGTCAGGGAAAAGTATGGAACCTCCAGGCAGGAGGAGGTATTGTATTTGATTCAACACCGGAAAGAGAGTTTACGGAAACTTGTGAAAAATTAGGAGCGTTAATAGATACGCTTACAAAGTGAGGTATATATGATTTTAGTAATTGATAACTATGACAGTTTTACATTTAATGTTGTGCAGGCTCTCGAGAGTTCAACATCGGAAGAGATAAAAGTTTTAAGAAATGATCAGTGTACGGTTGAACAGCTCGATCAGTTTAATCCTTCAAGTCTGATTGTTTCACCAGGACCTGGAAATCCATCCAGTGCCGGAATAAGCATCGAAGCGATTAAACATTTTGCAGGAAAGATTCCTATCCTCGGAATATGTCTCGGCCATCAGGCAATAGGAGAAGCATTTGGTGCAAAAATAGTTCAGGCAAAATTTATAAAACACGGAATTGTTGAAGACATCGATTTAGACGGAAGAGGAATTTTCCGTACAATCGGAAAAACTGCAAAGTTTACAAGATATCATTCGCTTGTAATTGATGAAACAACTTTAAGTAAAGATTTCGAAGTTACGGCAAGAGCAAAAGATGGTGACATAATGGGAATACGTCACAAGACAATGCCGATTGAAGGTGTTCAGTTTCATCCGGAAAGTATTGCAAGCAGTTACTGCCAGGAGTTATTTAAATCATTTCTAAATTACAGAAGGGATAATCTTCCGGTTTCTGAATATTTGAGTCAGCTTATTGATGAGAAAAAACCATTAAGATTTGACCAGGCTTCTTTCTTTATGGAAAATCTTACTGATGGAACGATGGATGAGAAAGTTACTGCTGCAATTCTTTCCGCTATGGCATCGCGTGGACTTCCGACTGCAGAAGAGATGGCAGGATGTGCATCTGCTTTATTAAAGAAAAAGACTCCATTCCCTTATACAAATTCAACTGGTCTTGCAGAAATAGTTGGAACTGGAGGTGACGGAAAAGGAAGTTTTAACATCTCTTCCCTTTCAGCAATCGTTGCTTCCAGCTGTGGACAGCCGGTTGCAAAACATGGAAACAGGGCTGTTTCTTCAAAAAGCGGTGCTGCTGACTTCTTTGAAAATCTCGGAGTTAAAATAATGTCAGAACCAAAAAAGACTGCAGAACTTGTTGAAAAAACGGGCTTCGGATTTTTAATGGCACCTGTATATCACTCGGCCATGCGATTTGCAGCCCCTGTAAGAAAAGCACTCGGTATTAAAACAATCTTTAATGTACTCGGTCCTCTTTTAAATCCGGCTGGAGCTGAATATGAAGTTCTAGGTGTTTACAGTACTGATTTAATGGAAGATTATGCACACGCAGCAAAATCGCTCGGTGCAAAAAGAGTTATGGTTATTCACAGCCGTGACGGTTATGACGAAATTTCTCCTTGTGCACCGACTGATGTTTATCAGATTGATGAAAAGGGAAATGAAAACAGATATGTTATAAAGCCTGAAAACTTTGGAATTACAGATGCTTCTGAAGAAGAACTTTTCGGAGGAAATGGAAGTGATAACGCAGGACTTGCGATGGATGTTCTTACAGGTGGCGGAAGAAAAACCATTAAAGCTGCTGTAGGACTTAATGCCGGTGCAGTTCTTTATCTCTGTGGAAAAGCAGGTTCTCTAAAGGAAGGTTATCAGATGGCCGTGACTGCGATTGAGAACGGTTCAGCCCTCAAAAAACTTAAAGAAATCCAGGAAGTAAGTCTTAATCTTGACAGGGAGCTCAGCGCATAATGTCTGATATTCTTACAGAAATCGTAGAAAGAAGAAAAGAAGACATCAAAAAGTCAGGTTTTGAATTCGGCTGTATGATTCCGAAAAAAAGGTCAAGACAGGTTCATTCTTTTCTTAATTCAAAAGGTGTGATTCTTGAGATAAAGCGTGCATCTCCGAGCAAGGGAGATATTGCACCTTTACTCGAAGCAGGAGAAACGGCATTTTCTTATGCAACCGCAGGAGCTGGAGCTGTTTCCTGTCTTACAGAATCGAATTATTTTAAGGGAACCCTTTTAGATCTTATGGCTGTCTGCAAAGCAGTTGACAAATTTTCTTCTGCTTATGGAAGAATGGCACCGTCTGTTTTGAGAAAAGATTTTTTGATTGATGAACAGGAAGTAGAGGTTTCTTATAGAGCTGGAGCTGATGCCGTTTTATTGATTGCAAGAATTCTTGAAACGGATAAACTTGTCAAAATGGCAAAAACTGCAGCAAATCTTAATATGACTTCACTTGTAGAAGTCAGAAGTGATGAAGATTTAAAAAAACTTTCAAAACTTTCTGCAATGCTGACTGATAGAGAGAAAAATTTAATTGTATGCGGCGTAAACAGCAGAGACCTTTCCGATTTTAAAATTGATTTATTAAAACCATGTTCAATGCTAAAAAAAATAAAAGAAATTCTTGGTAAAAATGCCAAAGTTATATTTGAAAGCGGAATCAGAACAGGAAAAGGCGCTTCATTTGCAGGAAGTCTTGGTTTTACAGGACTTCTATCGGGAGAAGCTGCTGCACGAAATTCAGAACTTAGAAAGGAAATCGTAAGTTCATTCGTATATACGAAAAAAACATTAAACGCAGATTTCTGGAATGAAATTTCTTCAATAATAAGTCTGAGGAAAAGACCGCTTATAAAAATCTGTGGAATTACAAATCCGGAAGATGCTGTTTATGCAGATAAACTCGGTTCAGATTTTATCGGATTTATTTTTGCTGATGGATTTAAAAGAAATGTCATGGATGGAAGATTTGAAAAAATAATTCCTGTATTAAACGATATAAAGGCAAAAAAAATTGCTGTTGTTACTGACATTGAATCACAAGAAACACAAAAAGCTTATGAATACATAAAAAAAGGAATTTTAGACTGCATTCAGTTTCACGGAATCAGATATGAAAGCATTCCGGAAAAGTTTTTTGAAATTCCACACTACTTTGCTATTACAGAAAAATCAGGAGATGCTTTAAAAGTTTCAAATGATTTATTCTTAAATGGAGAACCGAGATTTTTACAGGACATAAAATCAAATGAATATATAAAATACAGTTCTGAAAAAAATGAAGCATCAGATAATAATTTAAATCTCTGGCTTGCCGGAGGAGTTAATCCTGATAACGTTCTTGAACTGTACAAAAAATATTCACCGGAACTGATTGATATTTCAAGCGGAGTTGAAGAACAGGAAAATATCGGAATCAAATCACATAAAAAACTTGATGCGCTGTTTAAAAAAATTAACAGCATTTGAAAATACAGCAGGAGAAAAAAATGATACATTCAGAAAACGGATTTTTTGATAAGTTTGGCGGAAAATATGTAGCTGAAGTTTTAAGACGACCTCTTGATGAACTTGAAGAAGAATTTAATAAAGCAATTAAAGACCCGGATTTTATAGACGAGCTGGAAACTATTCAGAGAGATTACATCGGAAGAGAAACTCCCCTCCTCTTTGCAAAAACGGCAACAGAAATCTTAGGAGGTGCACAGATTTACATAAAGCTTGAAGGCCTTGCAAATACCGGTGCACATAAAATAAACAACGCAATCGGGCAGTGTCTTCTTGCAAAGAGAATGGGTAAAAAAAGAATCATTGCAGAAACAGGAGCAGGTCAGCACGGTGTAGCGACCGCCGCTGCATGTGCAAAACTTGGACTTGACTGTACGGTTTACATGGGTGAAGTTGATGTTAAAAGACAGCAGCCTAATGTCGCAGCAATGGAACTTTACGGCGCAAAAGTTCATGCTGTAACTTCTGGAAGCAGAACACTAAAGGATGCAGTAAATGAGGCTATGAGAGACTGGGCTGCAAATCCTGATACAACTCATTATGTTCTCGGAAGTGCATTGGGTCCTTCGCCCTTCCCTGATATGGTCCGTGAATTTCAGAGTGTAATCGGACGTGAAGTAAAGCGCCAGGCACAAGAAAAGAATCTTGATATCGAAGCAATGATTGCATGTGTCGGTGGCGGATCAAATTCAATCGGATTTTTCTCACCCTTTATCGATGAAAAACATCCACGCCTTATCGGTGTTGAAGCAGGCGGAATCGGAGACGGCATCGGAGAGAATGCTGTCAGAATGACAGGAAAAGCAGCAAGGGACGGAATAATGCACGGCTATAAATCTCGTTTTCTTCTGGACGAGGACGGCCAGGCACTTCCGACACGCTCGATTTCTGCCGGGCTTGATTACTGCGGAATCGGACCACAGCTTGCAACACTTGGCCGCCAGGGAAGAATTGAATTTACTTATGCCCGAGACAGCGAAGCACTCGAAGCAGTAAAATTCTTTGCAAAAAATGAAGGCGTTCTTTTTGCTATGGAAAGTGCACATGCAGGTGCAGAAGCGATTAAACTTGCACCAAAGCTTCCGAAAAATAAAGCGATTATCATAAACATGAGCGGACGCGGAGACAAAGATGTTTTTATTACCTGTCCGGTTTTCAGAAAAGAACAGTGGTTAAACTTCCTCCACGCTGAAATTGAAAGGCTCGAGAGCGGAAAAGATGTACACCAGTCAGAAATTATGGGAGGAACAAAATGAATAAAATAAAACTTATGAGTCACCTTGTTGCAGGTTACCCTACTGATGAAATTGCTTTTACAGCTGCACGTGCACTTGTTGACGGAGGTGCAGACATTTTAGAAATTCAGCTTCCATTTTCTGATCCAAGTGCAGACGGTCCGGCAATTCAGAGTGCATGTACAAAAGTCCTTCAAAGAGGATACAGGACTGATGACGGACTTTCATTTATTGCACGGCTTCATAAGGAATTTCCTCATGTAAAAATTTATCTTATGAGTTACGGTTCTCTTATTTATACACCTGGCGTTGAAAAATTCTGCGAAAGTGCAAAAAAAGCTGGCGTAAGTGGAATGATAATTCCTGATTTTCCTTTTGACAATGATGAAGGATTAACTGATGCATGTAAAAAAAATGATATGGAAAATATTCCCGTTGCTGCTCCGGGAATGAAACCTGAAAGATTAAAAAAACTTGCATCATCAGGATTTAAATTTATTTATGCTGCATTACGCACAGGAATTACTGGAACCGATACGCAGATCAACCAGAATACTCTTGATTTTCTAAAAAATGCAGCCTCTGGTGGAAGTAATATTTATGGTGGTTTTGGTATTTCAAACGGAATACAGTCTAAAAAACTTGCAGACTATGTAGAAGCTGTAGTTGCAGGCAGCGTATTCGTGCGCCTGATCACCGAGAATCAAAATGACCAGGGCGCATTATACACTGCCGTAAAAACTAAAGCCGAAGAATTAACCGGACTTAATTAATCCTGTAATGCTTCGTAACCTTCTTCACCGGTACGAACCTTAACAACGTTCTGAACATCGTATACGAAAATCTTTCCGTCACCGATGTTTCCGGTGTAAAGAACTTCTTTTGCTGCAGTTACTACAAGGTCAACAGGAACTTCACTTACAACGATATCAACTTTAATCTTTGGAAGTAAAGTCATATCCATTTCTACACCACGATACTTCTGAACGTTTCCATGCTGAACACCGCAGCCGAGAACGTTTGTTACAGTCATACCTGTTACGTTAATATCGTTCATCGCATGTTTAAGTTCATCAAACTTGCTCTGACGTGTAATGATTGTAACCATATGGAATTTTGCACCAGGCTTCTTTGTAGCCTTTGCAACAGGAACTGCTTTTTCGATTGGAACTGTTCCAGTTACGGCACTTGCTCCGCCGAGTCCAGCTTCGCCATCTGTCATAACCTGTGGAGCCATGATAAAGCCTGCGTAACTTGAGTCAATTCCGTGTTCAAGCTTATCAAGACCAACAACTTCTTCTTCGCGGCTGGCGCGCAGTCCATGAAGCTTTTTAATCAAAGTGAATGTAATAATCATGCACACTGTTGTCCAGAATACGATTGTAAATTCACCGAGACACTGAACTCCCAGGTGTTTAAAACCGCCACCGTAGAACACACCGCTTTCAACGTTAAAAAGACCGTCAGATAAAGTTCCCCAGATACCGTTTGCAAGGTGAACAGCAACAGCACCAACAGGGTCATCAATATGAAGCTTTAAGTCGAGGAACTCAACTACAAGAACTACGATGATTCCAGAAACGATACCGATTATACTTGCACCGAGTGCATCAACTGTTGCACAGGTTGGTGTAATTGCTACAAGACCTGCAAGGGAAGCGTTGAGTGTCATGGAAACATCTGGCTTTCCGTTTTTGATCCATGTAAATAACATTGTTGTTACACATGCTACTGCAGGTGCGATTGTTGTTGTTGTGAAAACAGCTGCAAGACCACCGACACCACCAAGCTGTGTACATGCAGCACCGTTAAATCCATACCATCCGAACCAGAGGATGAAAGTTCCGAGTGCACCGAGAGTTAAAGAGTGTCCCGGAATTGCATGAACCTTTGTTACCTTACCATTTTTATCATAATCGTACTTTCCAATTCGAGGTCCAAGGAAAATAGCACCTATTAATGCTGCTGTTCCACCTACAGAGTGAATTGCAGCTCCACCTGCAAAGTCAACAAAGCCAAGCTGTACTAACCAGCCCTGTGGATTCCATACCCATCCTGCTTCGATTGGATATACGATTGCAGATATTACTGCTGAATAAATACAGTAAGCAGAGAACTTTGTTCTTTCTGCCATAGATCCAGAAACGATTGTTGCTGCAGTTGCACAGAATACTAAGTTGAATACAAAGCTTGACCAGTCAAGTTCTGCAAATTTTGTAAACAGCTGCATGTTTGGTTTTCCGATTAAGCCAAAGAAATAGTTTTCGCTCATCATTAAACCAAAACCAAGAAGCATGAACATAGGAGTTCCAATACAGAAATCCATCAGGTTTTTCATGATGATGTTTCCTGCATTTTTTGCTCTTGTAAAACCTGTTTCTACCATTGCAAATCCGCACTGCATGAAAAATACAAGCGCTGCTCCAATTAAAAACCATACACTCCAAACTTCACTCATAATAACCTCCTGTGATAGTCAGAAATCTTTTAATTTAAAAAAAACGCTACGAACCATTCTTCCTCATACGCGAGTTTGCAAAGCAAACCCGGTAGTGAGCGAAGCGAACGTAGCGCCTTTGCCTTTAATATTTATTTTATATTTTTTTTATTACAAATTATCTTACGCTGAACAGTAAATCACCGTAGCTTGGGAACGGCCACAATTCTTTTGGTGTGATCGTTTCAAGTTCATCTGCGCACAGACGAAGCTCATTCATTGCAGAGAATACATTTTCACGGTAGAAGAAAGCAGTCTTGCTTGAGTCTCCGCCGTCGCATACTGATTTTGCATCCATAACTGCTTTTTCAAGCTGTTCTGTCTTGTTGTAGATACATGATGTAAGGCATGAAACTTTTTTGAGCATTGCGCTTTCATATGTAACATCACATTCAGCACATGCAGTCTTTTTTATGCTTATTGTTTCTGCAAGTTTATTTGCATATTTGCTTGCTGCAGGAAGAATGTCTTTCTTTGCCATTTCAAGCATTGTTTCTGCTTCGATGTTGATGATCTTTGAGTAATTTTCATTATGAATCTCAAAGCGGCTTGTAAGCTCTACCCTGCTGTAAACACCGAACTTTTCAAATACTTTAACGTTCTTGTCATCAAGAATGTGTGTAAGTGCTTCAGGTGTTGATCTGAGGTTATAAAGTCCGCGTTTTTCTGCCTCTTTAACCCATGAATCATCATAACCGTTTCCGTTAAAAATAATTCTCTTGTGTTCCTTGATTGTCTTTAAGATCAAGTCATGAAGATCGCCCTTGAAATCCTTTGATTTTTCAAGAAGGTCAGCAAACTGGCTTAATTCTTCTGCAACTACTGTATTTAAGAATACGTTTGCACATGCAATTGATTCATTTGAACCGAGCATACGGAACTCAAATTTATTTCCGGTAAACGCAAACGGTGATGTTCTGTTACGGTCTGTTGTATCCTTGTTAAAGTCAGGAAGAACTGTAACACCAATCTGCATCTTTTCTTTTTCGTGTTTTCCGTAAGGTTTTCCCTGTTCAATGCATTCAAGTATTTCTGAAAGTTCATCACCAAGGAAGATTGAAATAATTGCAGGAGGAGCTTCGTTTGCACCGAGACGGTGATCGTTTCCGGCACTTGCAACAGAGATACGTAAAAGGTCCTGGTATTCATCTACGGCTTTGATGATTGCGCAGAGGAAAAGAAGGAACTGTGCGTTCTGATCTGGAGTTGCTCCAGGATCAAGAAGGTTCTTTCCTGTATTTGTACTGATTGACCAGTTGTTGTGCTTACCGCTTCCGTTTACACCTGCAAATGGCTTTTCGTGCAAGAGACATACCATTCCGTGGCGGGCAGCAACCTTTCTCATCATTTCCATTGTGAGCTGGTTGTGGTCGCAGGCAAGGTTTGTTGTAGAAAAGATTGGAGCAAGCTCATGCTGAGCTGGCGCAACTTCGTTATGTTCAGTTTTTGCAAGGATTCCGAGCTTCCAGAGTTCGCGGTTTAAATCCTTCATAAAATCCTGAACACGTGGTTTAATCATACCAAAGTAATGATCTTCGAGTTCCTGACCTTTAGGAGCTTTTGCACCAAAGAGTGTACGTCCTGTGTAAATAAGGTCTTCACGTTTGTCATAAACAGATTTATCGATGAGGAAGTATTCCTGTTCCGGACCTACTGTAGTTTTTACAGAAGTTACAGCTTCGTTTCCGTCAAAAAGCTTAAGCACTCTGACAGCCTGTTTTGAAATTGCCTGCATAGAGCGAAGGAGCGGAGTTTTTTTATCCAAAGCTTCTCCTGTGTATGAACAGAATGCAGTAGGAATGCAGAGTGTTCCGTCTTTAATGAATGCGTATGAAGTCGGGTCCCATGCTGTATAACCGCGTGCTTCAAATGTAGCGCGGATTCCACCACTTGGGAAAGAAGAAGCGTCAGGTTCACCCTGTACAAGTTCCTTACCGCTGAACTCCATGATGACTTTTCCGTCACTTGTTGGTGTAATGAAGCTGTCGTGTTTTTCTGCAGTAATTCCTGTAAGAGGCTGGAACCAGTGAGTAAAGTGTGTTGCACCTTTTTCGATAGCCCAGTCTTTCATTGCATTTGCAACAACAGTAGCAACCGAAGCGTCAAGCTTTTCTCCACCTTCGATTGTTTTCATAAGCTGCTTGTAAGTTTCTTTAGGCAGCCTTGCTTTCATAACCGTTTCGTTAAAAACGTTCTCGCCAAAAATTGGTGTAACTTCGTCCATATTAATCTCCTTTAATTTCAAATTAAAACAAAAAAGCGCTGTATATTTTTCGGAGCGTCCCCCAAAAAACAAACAGCGCCTTTGCCAAAATTTACTAAAGTATTTTTCAGTTGAATTGAATTCAACTGAAAAAACAAAAAGGTCGCAAGAATGTACTTCCTGCGACCTCATTGTCGTTTGATGTTTTTTTTATACAGCGAAAAAATATTTTTGTCAATAGAAATTTTTGAAAAAAATTAACTATTTTTTGTTGGCTGAAGTGTCTGTAATCCGGCATTTTTTATAGCATCATATGAATGTAATGAATTGAAACTATTAAAATAATTTCGTTTTATCTTTTAAAGTTATCATGGTATAATTTCAGTATGAATAAGGATAATAATTATAGTGATTTTGACTTAGCTTCATCACTTCCACAGGAACAAAGAGAAGCAATTCTTAGAGCTCTTGAATTTGAAAGAAATCCAAGTGAACAGAACGCAAGATATGTATGTGAAGTAATGGATACGCTTTTTAAAATTAAGAATGAAATGAAGAAAAAGGACGATATTCAAAAGCGAATTGATGAAGTTATCAAATTTGCTATCCGTAAAAATTCTGATAACCCTACAGTAAAACAGTTCTTTAGAGTTGCTCCTCCTTTTCATAAATATAAGATAGATAATCCAGAGGAAATGTTTGCACGTCTATTAAAGCTCTTTGAGAATCCTTTAGATTTTTCTTCCTGCATTGAAATAAATTATAAAAAGTTAAAAGAATTGATGGGTGATGCCTTTATCAATCAAAATTCCGACATTATTTCTGATTCTGAATACATGCCAGCAGTATTTTTTTCCAAAAAGGATTAAGGTTTATTAGGAATATAGCCTTTAGGTATTTCTACTTTTGGCGCAGGTTCTAAAGATAAACCATTCATGCGGTAATAATCATTTTTCCAAATCTTGTTTTCACAACCTTTCCCATTTGCTAAATAATTCGTGCAACCTAAAAAATAATCTGTTTTTTCTTTGTTTGGTTTTGCTATTAAATATCCGTCACATTTATCACATTTTTGGATTGAAAGCTTTCCTGCTTGAATAGAATTTGTCATAAAATCACATACTTCCGGATCATTCATACAAATCCATAGGCTTAATCCATAAGAAACCTTTATTTTATACTGAAGTGGATATCCACACATTGGGCAAATCTTTTTATAATTTTCATTATCAATTATTTCTTCATTCCATTCACCATTTAGAACTACATTTTTATAATCCTGCTTTATTTCAAGAAGGAATTCTGATGGATTTTGATTTGGCGCAACAAAGTAAACTCTGTTTTTTGTTCGTGTCATTGCAACATAAAACAGGCGACGTTCTTCTGCTGCTTCTATAGCATTGTCCTGTTTAATTACATAGTTTAAAACAGGATCATTTTCGATTTTACATGGAAAACCATATACTCCATTTTTCCCATTTATAACTATTACATTGTCATACCCCAGACCCTTAGAAGCATGTGCTGTCATAAATGTGATTTTTAAAAATGGATAATTCAGACTTTTTACTTTATTACCAAAATCCGTAACTTCAAACAAGCCTGATTTCTCTAAATTTCTTCCATCAAAACCAAAACGTCCCAATAATAAAACTTCTTGTTTTTTCGGATCTTTTTTTTCTTTCTTACTTGATTCAATAATGTGTTCTAGTGCAGTTTCTATTGCTTTTGCAAGATTAAAATTTGCATTACCACCAAATTTCTTAGTTTTTGAATCATAAGTATAAATAATTACAGGATCTTTTATGGTTTTTGGCGATTTTAATGTTTTTTTAATTTGTGAAGTGTTTTTTTGTATGAAATTACCTGCTATATCTATTACTTCCTGAGAATTCCGGTAAGTTTTTGTTATTTTAAGCAGTTCAGCATAGCCCATTATCTCAGAAAACTTAGTAAACAAAGTGATATCCGAACCACTGAATGCATAGATTGACTGCCAGTCGTCACCAACCGCTATTATTTTTGCAGATGTTACATCATGCAAAGCGCCGACAAGATCAAATCTCTGTTTTGAAATATCCTGATATTCATCAACAATAATGTATTTAAAACTAATCTGGTCACTGACTGCCTTTGATTCTCTGAGCAATTTTGCAGATTTATTTATCATATCAGAAAAATCAATTGAATTGCTTTTTAGAAGGAAGCGTTCATATTCAAGATAACATTCTTTACAGATTTCAAGAAACAGTTTAGTTCTGACATTATTAGATTGGATGCTCCATTCATCAAATTTTTCAACAGAATAACCGTTGGTTTTAAAATTAGATATAAACCTGTCTATAAGGAATATTAGTTTTCTTGTATATCTGTTTCCATCCAGATTTGTAATTTTCTGCATTACTTCTTTGTTATCGCGTGGTTTTAATACAAATCCTGCCCATTCAAGCTGTTTCTTCAAATGTTCAAGGAGGGGTAAGCCATCATCAAATTCAGAAAATGTATAAAGTAATGTTGTTCCATGTTTTTTATGTAAATCTACTTTATCGTGTACAGCCTTTCTATATTTTTTTAGTTCTTCATCAGAATAGCGATTAGAAGCTCCAGATTGAGTTATTCCGAAATGTTCAATATATGCTTCTTTATCATCCTGATGAATAATAAAATCAGGAGTGTAGGGTTTTTTAGCACCATCAATATTATATTTATATCGAGGTTCGTATTCATAATCGATATTGTTAAGATATAAAAAGTTTGCAATCTGTACTTCTTCATATGAACGAAGTACTTCATCCTGAATTGTGCGATATTCTTTACTGCGTTCATTTTTCAATTCAACTTTATAATTAATACCACCAATTTCACTTTTAAGCGTATATAAATTTGAAGAAGTAAGTTTATCATAGAGAATTGTTTTATCTTTAGTATTAATAGGTGGATCAAAATAGGTCGAAAAGAATTTTACAAGATCATCTACAAGCCTTTGGTTTTGAAGTACTGTATCTCTAAAGTAGTCTTCAAGAACAAAATATAATTTATCATTCTGAACTATGTTTAATTTTTCTTCCTGGCCTTTGTTTAAAATTGCATTTCCGGTTGAATGGAAAGTAGTGATTGGACAATCGATTCCAAGGTCTTTATTGATTTTTTCTTTTAATTCGCCTACTGCTTTATTCGTAAATGAAACAACAAGTATTTCCTGGGGCTTAATGTCTTTCTTTTCTACAAGATATTTTACTTTAGCAGCTACTGTTGTTGTCTTTCCAGCTCCTGCTCCGGCAATAACAAGACAGTAATCTTCATCAGTTAAAACTACTTTTCTCTGGTCGTCGTCCAGCATGATTACAGGATCAATTTCTTTTAAAATCGTATCCAGATAGTCTTTTTCTGTTTGAAGATGTTTTTGTATGTAATCTTTATTATGTGTTTCGACAAGTTTTTTTATGTTATCAAATTTGTCCAGAACTGGATAAATTATCGAAGATGATACTTTATTTTTTTTACAGAAATCAGAAAGAAGATCGTCTTTTTCAAGCTGTTTAAAGTATTCAACAGAATCCTTACATGCTTCTATACTTTTAAGATAATCGCTTTTAGCAATATAACTGTCCGAATTAAAGAGTTTTTCAAATAAACTGTCGAGATCATATATATTTTTAAGATTGGAATTTACGGCTTTTTTCTTAAAATCCGTTTTTCCATCTTTATCCTGGTTATTCCCCAACAGTCTGTTAAACACCGACATTCAAAAAATTCCTTATATTTACAAGACTAAATTTCTCTTTTTTTAATTATATCATTGATTTTTCAATAATTCACCAAGTTTTCTCAGGTCAATTCAACTTATAAAAATTTCCCACATTTTTTTTCAAAAACCTATTGACAAAGTAGGTAATACAGTGTATAAATTAACTATCCTAATAACAAACTAAAATCTGTAAACCGCTCGTGGTTTTAATAAAAAAGGAGGTGCGCAATGAAATTTTATTTTGAAAAGCTTGTTCGTGAAAATTTCCGTAATGGAGTCATGCGTACCTGCCTTCTTTCCGCTTAAGTCCAGTTTTCTGGAATCAAAAATCTTTTTTTAACAAATTCAATTTTTTAACTTTGCAGGATAAATCTATCCTGAACGATTTTAAGGAGATAACTATGGCAGATTATAAATTTGAAACATTACAGTTACACGTTGGACAGGAAAGTGCTGATCCTGCAACAGATGCACGCGCAGTACCGATTTATCAGACAACATCTTATGTATTCCACAATTCAAAGCATGCAGCTGACCGCTTTGGTCTTGCAGATGCTGGAAACATTTACGGACGTTTGACAAATTCAACTCAGGACGTATTGGAAAAAAGAATTGCAGCACTCGAAGGCGGATCGGCAGCCCTCGCACTTGCATCAGGAGCTGCAGCAATTACTTATACAATCGAAGCCCTGGCTGCAAACGGCGGACACATCGTAGCGCAGAAAACAATTTACGGCGGAAGCTACAACCTTCTTGCACACACACTTCCACAGTATGGAATTACAACAACTTTTGTTGATGCCCACAACTTAAAGGAAGTGGAAAGCGCAATTAAAGAAAATACACGCGCAATTTATCTTGAAACTCTCGGAAATCCTAACAGCGATATTCCGGATATCGATGCAATTGCAGAAATCGCTCACAAGCACGGACTTCCGCTTGTAATTGACAACACATTCGGAACTCCATATCTTATCCGTCCGATTGAACACGGTGCAGACATTGTTGTTCACTCGGCAACAAAATTTATCGGCGGTCACGGAACTACTTTAGGCGGAATCATCGTAGAAAGCGGAAAGTTTAACTGGAAGACAAGCGGAAACTATCCTCAGATTGCTTCTCCAAACCCAAGCTATCACGGTGTGTCATTCTATGATGCTGTAGGACCTGCTGCTTTTGTAACTTACATCCGTGCAATTTTACTCCGAGATACAGGTGCAACAATAAGTCCATTCAACGCATTCTTACTCCTCCAGGGTGTAGAAACACTTTCTCTGCGTCTTGATCGTCACGCAGAAAATACTAAGAAGGTAGTTGAATTTTTGAAAAACCATCCAAAGGTTTCAAAAGTCAATCATCCTTCGCTTAAAGATCATCCGGACCATGCCCTTTATGAAAAATATTTTCCAAACGGTGGAGCTTCTATTTTTACTTTTGAAATTAAAGGTGGAAAAGATGAAGCATGGAAGTTTATCGACAACTTAAAGATTTTCTCTCTTCTTGCAAATGTAGCAGATGTAAAATCACTTGTAATTCATCCTGCTACTACAACTCATTCACAGCTCAGTGATGAAGAGCTTAAAGACCAGGGAATTTCTCAGAGTACTATAAGACTTTCAATCGGAACAGAACACATCGACGACATCATAGCAGATCTCGAAAAAGGATTTGCTGCAATTTAAAAAGTTTAGAAAAAGACTGCCGGTTTCGAACAGTAGGCCATTCAATTCCGGCAGTCTTTTTATTTTAAAATTATATTTTTTTGCGAGGCATTTGTCGCGTTTTAACATCGTGACTAAAGCCGCGGTTTGACAGAATAATTAAAGCCGGGTTTTTATGCGTTCAATTGCTTCGATAGTGCGCTCACGGCTTCCAAAGCCTGTAAGGCGTAAATATCCTTCGCCCATTTTTCCAAAGCCGCTTCCCGGGGTTCCGACAACATTGCATTTTAAAAGAAGCTCATCAAAGAAACTCCAGCTTGTAAAGCCTTGTGGAATCTGCATCCATACATAAGGCGAATCTTTTCCGCCGAATGCTTTAAATCCTGCCTGAGTAACTCCTTCATAAATGAGTCTTGCGTTTTCGCGGTAGAACGAAAGATTTTCTTCTATCTGCTTCTGTCCTTCTTCTGAGTAAACTGCTTCGGCTGCTCTCTGTGTTATGTATGAAACGCCGTTAAATTTTGTACTCTGTCTTCGTCTCCACAATGCGTTAAGTTCAACTTTGTCAAAAACTAATTCATGCGGAACAACTGTATAACCGCATCTTAATCCGGTAAAACCTGCAGTTTTAGAAAAAGAGCGGAGTTCGATTGCGCACGATTTTGCTCCTTCTATTTCATAAATCGATTTTGGAATTCCAGGTGTTGTTATAAATGCTTCATACGCTGAATCATACAAAATGACGCTGTGATTTTTGTTTGCATAATCAACCCATTGTTTAAGATAATCTTTTGATGCTACAGCTCCTGTCGGGTTATTAGGAAAGCAAAGATAAATTATATCTGCAATTCTATCGCCATCTGACGGAAGCTTTGGCAAAAATCCGGTTTCTGCAGAGCAGTTCATGATGATGATATTATTTTTTCTGCCGTTCATTATGTTTGTGTCGATGTAAACAGGATAAACCGGGTCACAGATTGCAACTGTATTACCGGTTGCAAAAATGTCTCCGATATTTCCGCAGTCAGATTTTGCTCCGTCAGAAAGAAATATTTCATCTTTCGTAAGATTTATTCCGCGTTTAATATAATCATGCTCAAGAATTTTTTCGAGGATAAAATCATATCCCTGTTCAGGCGGATAGCCGCGGAATGTCTTTTCATCTGCCATTTCATCAACTGCCCTGTGCATTGCATCAATTACAGCAGGACAAAGCGGTTTTGTAACATCGCCGATAGAAAGCTTTATAATGTCTGCGTCAGGATTTTTCTGTGCAAACTCACGTGTCTTTCTGTTTACTGTCGAAAAAAGATAAGATTCTTCTAAATCTAAAAAGTTTTTATTTATATTCATCGTTGTCTCCTAGAGATTAATTTCTCCTGTAAATACTTTTTCTGCAGGGCCTGTCATAATGACGCTGTCGTTTTCATTACCGCTCCATTGAATTTCAAGGTCGCCGCCCAGAAGATGAACTGTAATCTTTTCTCCTGCATCAACAAGTCCGTTTAAAATTGCTGCAACAACAGTCGCGCACGTGCCCGTTCCGCATGCTAAAGTTTCTCCGGTTCCGCGTTCCCATACACGCATCCATATTGTCCTTCTGTCTTCGACATAAGCAAACTCTGTATTTGTACGCTCCGGAAAAAATGAATCGTTTTCAAAAAGAGGCCCTATTTTGCATACATCAAATTCTGAAGGCTTTTTATTTATAAAAATTACTGCATGTGGATTTCCCATGGAAACGCAGGTTATTTTGTATTCAGTTCCGCCTATAGTAAGAGGATGCATGATTAAGCGCGACTCAGAATTTCCCGAAGGAAGGTCAGAAGTCTTTACAGGAATTCTTTTAGCTTCTAAAACCGGCTTTCCCATATCAACTGTAAGATATGTTTCTTTATCACCGGGATTTCCCTTTACTACAGTAAGTTTTTTTACGGCGCCCATGGATTCAACTGTAAACTCACGCGGATTATTAAAATCCTTTGTGTATCCTGCATCATAAACAAATTTTCCGACACAGCGGATTCCGTTACCGCACATCTGACTTCTGCTTCCGTCGGCGTTATACATAACCATTTCAAACTGAGCAGTCTTTCCTTTTTTTATGATTATGATTCCGTCACCGCCGGCTCCAAAATGTCTGTCAGAAAACTTTATGGCTGCCTTTTTTTCACCTTCTGCCCCACCCGGAAAATCCTGTGGAACACCTGCACTTAATCCGGTGCAGTCAAAATAAATGTAATCATTTCCGCAGCCATGCATTTTTGTAAAATTCATAACGCCTCCGTCAATAAAAAAAGAGGCCGTAGACATATTCCGCATGTAAAATACATAAAGTAAGATACATAAGAAAAATATCTACGGCCTCTTTGCCGTTAGTCTTGTTTTACATCAAAACACGACTGTTTGTCAAGAAATAGTATTGACGATAATCTTCATTCGCTGTATAACAATTAAGAACAAAGACGTTCATTCGATTTACCGGATTAGTTTCGGCAGATGGAGTGAGCGTCTTTTTTTTCTGGAGGCTGTATGTCTGATAAAGTTTATGATTTTAATGCGGAATTTATTTACAATTCCTGTGTTGAATGGATTAAAAACTGGTTTTCTTCCAATGCAGGAAGCGGTGCCATGGCTGTAATAGGAATTTCAGGCGGAAAGGATTCTGCACTTACAGCAAAGCTTTTAACAGACGCACTCGGAAAAGAAAGGGTTTTCGGTGTAATGCTTCCAAACGGAATTCAAAGTGACATCGAAGACAGTAGGAAACTCTGTGATTTTTTGGGAATAAAACATGCGACGATAAATATTGAAGACGCATACAAAGGACTTACTGACAGAATGCAGGAAAAGTTCAACGAAGAAAACTTTAACTATTCAAATTATAAAACAAACACACCGGCGCGGCTTCGCATGACGACTCTTTACGGAATTGCTGCGGTTTTGGGTAACGCAATGGTTGCAAATACATGCAATTTAAGTGAAGACGCAATGGGATACAGCACATTTTACGGAGACAGTGCAGGAAGCTTTGCTCCGATAAGTAAGCTTACAACAGATGAAGTTGTAGCACTTGGCGATTATGCAGGGCTTCCGAAAGAAATCGTTCACAAAGCACCAAGTGACGGAATGTGCGGAAAAACAGACGAAGACAATCTCGGCTGGACATATCACGAAGTAAATGAACTGATAAGGGAAAATAAAAAGGGAATTCATTATGATAAAATAATTGAACGGTGGAAGAAGAATAAATTTAAACTTGATATTATTCAGCTTCCATGCTTTAATCCCGATCTCCCTGTTTATCTGGAGTTTTAAAAAATGAGCAGAGCGTATCTAGTACTTGCAGACGGAACAGTTTTTGAAGGAAAGTCAATCGGTGCAGAGGGGAAGGCAGTCGGTGAAACTGTTTTTACAACCGGAATGACAGGTTATGTAGAAACTTTGACTGACCCCAGTTACTACGGACAGATTGTAACTCAGACTTTTCCACTGATTGGAAATTACGGTGTGATGAGCGAAGACTATGAAAGTAAAAAGTCATGGGTACGCGGTTACATCGTTCGTGAGCTTTGCGAAAAGCCTTCAAACTTTCGAAAAGAAAAAAGTCTCGGAGATTTTCTAAAAGAGCAGAATATAATCGGAATCTGTGGAATTGACACGCGCTCACTTACAAAGCGTCTTCGCGAAGCCGGAGTTATGAACGGTATGATTATAAGCGGAACTGACCAAAGGCCCGACATAACAGACAGTCTCCTTAATGAAATCAAAGAATACAGAATTGAAAAGGCAGTAGAAACAGTAACGTGCAGCGAAATAGAAATCAATTCAAAAGACTCATTAAAATCTTCTGATTCAGAAAAATCACACCACATCATACTCTGGGATTTCGGTGCAAAGAAAAACATTCAGAGAGAACTCGAAAAAAGAGGATGTCATGTAACAGTCGTTCCGGGTGATACAAAAGCTGAACAGATTTTAGAGCTTAACCCGGATGGAATCATGCTTTCCAACGGACCTGGAGATCCTGCAGAAAATACCGGCATCATCGAAGAAATAAAAAAGCTCTGCGAATACGGAAAGCTTCCGATTTTTGGAATCTGTCTTGGGCATCAGATGCTTGCCCTCGCACGCGGAGCAAAGACAGCAAAATTAAAATACGGACACCGTGGCGGAAACCATCCGTGTAAAGATACAAAGACCGGCCGAGTCTACATTACAAGCCAGAATCACGGCTACGCAGTAGAAACTTCATCACTTCCAGACTTTGCGCGCTTAAGTTTTGTAAACGTAAACGACAGCACCTGTGAAGGAATAACATACAGCGACATTCCTGCATTCAGCGTGCAGTTCCACCCCGAAGCATGCGGCGGCCCACATGACACGAACTTTCTGTTTGATGAATTTATTAAAATGATTGAAGGGTAGTAAATATATATTATTTTCTCCTTATTTTGTCTATTGACATTTCAAAAATTCCCACGTATCATATGAGTAGTTCTATGGTAGAACTGGCCGCTCGTGCAAAGATTTTATCATACCATGTCAAAAAATAATTTTTTTCCTATGTGCAAAAGTTTTGCAACACAGGGATACGAGCCAAAAAAAAGACAAAACTCTTGCATAAACCATAAGGAGAAAAATTATGGATCATATTGAATATTTTAAATTACAATCAAAAAATCTCTTAAAAGATTTTAAATCCCGCACATTTAATGAAAAAGAACAAAAATATTTGTATAAACCTTTGTTCTTTGATATTTCTGCCATTTTTGAAGATTTTGGCTTTCCTGATGAAAAAGAAGATTTTTCTTTTACACTCATGAATGCCCAGCATGTAATATCTAAACTTGCAGGATTTAATAATTGGAAAGATTTAATATCATCTTCTTCGGATGATTTAATTACCTCTCATCGGCAATTTGACAAGTCTGGATATAAAATTACCCGGAATAATCAATTACTCCCAGCACCACAGAATCCTTATGCATTGATACTGCCAAATGGTGTTTTTGGTATTAATGTGGAATTTTCTTTTGATTCAGTGGAATATGCAGAATCTTATATGGTTTATTACTCAGATAATGATGATATCTCTACAGCAAAACCATTGGCCGAAGGCATGTTTTCACCAATTAAGTATACTTATAGAGGAAATAGAAAAACTCACAAATATTATTGGGTAAGAGCTTATGATGGTGAAGAATATGGTGAATGGTCTGATATCGCCGGCAGAAACCGAAAATAAGGAGGGCTAAAAATGATACATAATTATATTTTACAAGCGTCTACTTCTGAAGGTAAGTCGGTATATATAGATAAATATAATTCTTTTAAGAAACGAATAGCTAAAGCTATCGTATAAATATATACAGAGAGGAGTAACTATGAAAAGATTTTTTTTATTTTCTATTTTTGTTTTATTTACGGTAAGGGGTTTTGCGATTTCTGATATTTCTCTTTTTCATAATGCAAAACCATATATGACTATTGAAAGTAATAAGATGTATGATACAAAAGGCGATGAAACTTTCTTAATTAACGAAGGTAAGCTCTTTTCTGCGAAAGATCATGCATTTGTTGGAACTATTAAAGAAACTACAACTCTCATTATGATTGATTTATATTATGATGAGAAAACGGTTGGGCAACACAGTGAATATAACAAAAGTAATGGGTATCTTTTAACAATGTCAATTTATAATGATAATCAGGAAATTAAATTGGATTTTGATTATGACACCGGTTTAATTCAAAAGCAGACAAATGTTGAAGATAAAAAGATTGTTAAGTATAGTCTTTTTCAATACAACGGTTCTGTTTTGGAAAAAGTAACTGAGTATAATTCAAAAAATGAGCTAATAACTTATTTGACTTGTTTTTATGATAAAAAGACAAAAAATATCCTAGAAAAACATATTTATGATTCTGATGATAATCTTCTCAGTATAGCTAAATTTAATCCTTCCATTGATAAACTTGTAGAAGAACAAATTTATAATAAAGATGGTTCTTTGAAATCCAAGACAACATTTGATAAAGATGAAAAGCCTGTCGAGAAGTTCGTTTACAGGTTGTCATCAAAAAAGCCTGTAAAATATACTTTTATTAAATTTAATGATGAAGGATATTATAATTTAAATGATGAAACCTATTTATCAATTAATTTCTGCGATTACAGTATGCTTAGTAAATATGCATTAGATTCAAAAATCGCACCTATTGATTGGAATGATAAATATTCTGCTAATGTAAAAAAATGTGATTTTAATGATTCAATAGATTGCTATAATCAGATTACAAAACTTCAAAAAGAGCATTTTTTATCTGTTGTTCCATTTTCGATAAGTACAAAAAAATCAATGACAACATATTGCTTTAATATAACAGCTGATAATGAAATAGATATCTTCTCATGTTATGAGATTACTCTTACTGAAAAACCAAAAAATTATCCTGCTATGAATAAATCTGGAAAAGGTTCTGGTCCTTTTGGCTTTGATATTGGTATGACATATGATCAGGTAAAGGCAGCTTGTGGAGGTAGGGAGCCTGAGCATATAGCTGATGATAGATATTATGTAAAACCTAAAAAAACACATCCAGTTTTTGAAAATTATATTGTTTGGATAAGTGATTCTGTTGGTCTTTATTATGTTAAAGCAATAAGTGGTGAAATAAAAACATCAGAGTATGGAACAGAAATAAAATCTCGATTTGACAGTGTCCTAAAACCACTGGAAGCCAAATATGGTGGGTTTTATATAGAAAATCGTGTAAAACAAGATTTTTATTTTAAAGATGAAAAAAACTGGATGTATTCAATAGTACAGGGGGCTAGATCATATTCTGCTTCATGGTTTGTAAATACTGATAACTATCAGAATTATGATGGTCTTTTTGGGATAATCATGGGAATAAGTGCGCAATATTCATCAAGCGGATATATCTGGATCGAATATGAGTTTTTAAATTATGACGATGCAAAAAAAAGTCATGATGATGCGTTATAACGAATGTCTTATAATTTAATCCAAAGGGATTATACTTAATTAATTAAATTCAACTTGTAATATAAATTTCGATTATTATTAATTTAAACCAAAGGCGATATCGTTTTTTTTAGGAACGTGTCGCCTTTTTATTTAATTCTGTAAAAAAAACTGGAGTTTTTGGATAAATTTTGTAGACAACTGAATTTTTTCATATTATAATTTAGCCAAGAGAGTGTGGGAAGCAGGTTTGTAACCTGAGGGATATTTAATTGAAATTAAAAAAGTGTTTTATCTTTCTGACAGTAATAAATTTCTCTGTCATTTTCTTTTCGTGTAAAGAACCGGTAAGAGGCTATTTTGAATACTGGTCATCTACCTGTCAGGTTGCCGGTGTTGAATATATTTCTCCGTGCACTGTCATTAACGGTAAGCCCAATGTTTCTGCGCAGGGAGACTCCAATAACGAAGTAATCATTTATTTAAATCTTATAAATCCTGAACGGCATAATACTTTAGCATCTCAAAATCAAGAGGATTTATTTACTCTTTCATGCGGAACAATAATAAGTCAGGAACATATTAATCCTGACACAATAAAAATTAAGGCAAAGCTTGATGATGCATATGAAGGAGAAACAATAATTCTTTCCGGATGTCTCTGGCCGGATAACCGTACAGGCTATGCTGATGTTGCTGCATTAAAAAAATCAAACCCGGAATTATTTTATTCAACTTCATTTATTCAGAATACACCGCCTGAGAATATTAAGAATCTTAGCAACCAGGAAAGTTCTCACAAGGTTTATCAGAATACTAAAAAGCATCATGTTTCTTTTGATATTCCTGACAGAAGTAAGAATAAAAATAAAGATGCACAGTTTGAAATATGCTGTTATTCAAAAGAAGACGGAAGTTTTTTAGGAAAGCAGATTGTGCCGATGCCGCAAAGCGGTAATTCGATAAGTTATTGTTTTGAGTCAATTCAGGCAGAAAATCTTTATTACGATTTTACTGTACAGGTAATAGGAAAGCACGGTTTAAAAAGTGAAATCGTTTCTACAAACGGTGCGCTCGGTGTTCAGATTCTTAATGAGCCTGGAATAACTTTCTCTCTGGATTATAACGGTAAAAAAGATTCTGAAAATTATGAGTACATCGAAGTTGATTCTGCAAATGATAAAGTTACCTGTACGATTTCTGCAGAAAATGGAAGTACGATTGAAGGCGATATAAACGGAACTACAATAGCAAGTTCAACTAATAAATATGAACAGCAGCTTGGAACAGGAAAGTACACGATTAATGCAACGATTAGACGTGATGGAAGTCGTTCCGTATCTGTTACAAAAAAAGTTGCGGTAATAACTGCATTGAAGGATGCTTCTGTTAAATTCGGTTCAAATGGAACTCAAAATGAAAAGACTTTATCTAAGGGCGGATACACATATGATGCGATTGAGTATACCGGAACTTCTTTGTCAATGTCTGTTTCAAATTCAAATTCTGATTCTCAAATGCAGATAAAGATAAATAACGTTGACCAGAATATTTCAAACAGTTATACTCTGGCAGATGGATATAATACGATTGATGTAACAATTTCAAAGGATAACTGCAATTCTTCTGTAATTTCAAAAAGGGTTTATGTTGTAAAGTCTCTTGTAAAACCAGTAATATCTTTGGGATCAAACTGTACGGCTAACAATAAAAAGGCAACTAAGAATTCAACTGAGTATAATGTTTATGAATATACCAGTTCGTATGCAATGGTAAATTATACAAACTCAAATTCAGATTGCAATATTAATGTTTCGATTAACGGAACTGAGAAAAATAAAAATGGTCCGTATACTCTGAATGATGGATTTAATATAATTTCTGTAAAGTTTACAAAAGATGGTTGTAATGATAAAACAGATACGAAATATGTCTATGTAGTTAAAACTCCATCTGCTCCTCGTATTACATTTGATAATGGTTTTGTAACCGGTACAACTACTGTAGGTAATGAGCAGGCAGATATTGTTAAGTATAGTCTCCTTTCGAATGAATATTTAAAAATTTCTGTTACAAATGCAGAAAGTGAGAATGCAACAATGACTGTTGAAATTGATAATACTTCTGCAGAAGGGAACATCTCAAATCTTGCATTAGTTGACGGTGCTCATACAATTACTACAACCGTAAAAAGGCAGTACTGTAACGACGTTGTAACTAGAAAAACGATTTGGATTCAATTTAAAACGGTTGTTGTTACTGTAGGTATCTGCAAGTTATGGAGTGATACAGATGATGCGGGTGGTAAATCAGAGTTATGCGGACAACTTTCTCTTAAACTTAATGATAATCCGTGGAATGAACTTGTAACACTTACTAAAGAAAGCTCTTTTAATGAAAAAGCTTGGACAACCTTTACTCATGATACTGTATGGTTTGCTTCAGCTAATCGTTCAGATTATATATATTACAGATCAAATGGAATGTATGAAGATGATCCAGCAGATAACGATCCAATCCCTGATGTTCTTTCCTGTCTGTCGATTGATTATATTGTTGCATGTGTAAGAAATAATTATAATTTAAGTCCTGAAACAAGAAATCCATATTTTTATGTCGCAAATACCGGTACTTCAGGTACAGATAAAGTGGAACATTGGATTGAACTTGTCGTAACTGAGCAAAATTAAACCCCTCAGGGTACTTCCCATAGCCGATAAATTTCGCTATATTATTTTTAGTCAAAGGCGACATCGTTTTTTAGGAGCGGTGTCGCTTTTTTTTTAAGTTCAGCATATAAAAAAGGAGGCATATTTTGCCACTTAATCCGGATATTCACAAAGTAATGATAATAGGTTCAGGTCCTATTGTAATTGGACAGGCTGCAGAATTTGACTACGCAGGAAACCAGGCTTGCAGAGCACTCAAGAGCCTCGGTCTTGAAGTATGCCTTGTTAATTCAAATCCTGCTACCCTCATGACTGACAAATCAATGGCAGATGAAATTTATCTTGAACCTCTTACACTTACAACTTTGCAGCGAATAATAGAAAAAGAAAAACCGGATTCACTTCTTTCGACACTCGGTGGTCAGACTGGTCTTACATTAAGCATGGAGCTTGCAAAATCAGGTTTTTTAAAATCACATAATGTTCAGTTACTCGGTGCTGTTCCTGAAACAATTGATAAAGCAGAAGACAGACAGCTTTTTAAAGATACGATGGAAGCAATCGGTGAGCCCTGCATTCCATCAAAGGTTGTTACAACTTACGAAGATGCAGCAGCTTTTGTTCATGATGTAATCGGTTTTCCTGCAATAATCCGTCCGGCATTTACACTTGGCGGGACCGGAGGCGGAATCGTAAACAACGAACGCGAGCTTGATGAAATTGCACACAACGGACTTCACCGCTCTCCTATTCATCAGATTCTTGTTGAAAAATGCATTGCAGGCTGGAAAGAAGTTGAATTTGAAGTAATGCGTGATTCAAATGGAAATGTAATTACAGTCTGTTCTATGGAAAACTTTGATCCAGTCGGAGTTCATACCGGAGACTCAATAGTAATTGCGCCGACTGTAACACTTGCAGATAAAGAATATCAGATGCTGCGTTCTGCGGCATTAAATATAATAAGTGAACTTAAAATCGAAGGCGGATGCAACTGTCAGTTTGCTTTAAATCCTGACAGCTTTGAATATGCAGTAATCGAAGTAAACCCGCGTGTATCGCGCTCATCAGCCCTTGCAAGTAAAGCAACAGGTTATCCGATTGCAAAAGTTGCAGCATTAATTGCAGTAGGCTTTACGCTTGATGAAATTCCAAACTTTGTTACTAAAAAAACTTCTGCATGCTTTGAACCTGTTCTCGATTATGTTGTCGTAAAAATGCCTAAGTTCCCGTTTGACAAATTTGTTTATGCGGCACGAAAGCTCGGAACACAGATGAAGGCCACCGGAGAAGTCATGGCAATCGGACAGAATTTTGAAGAAGCAATTTTAAAGGCTGTCCGCGGCGCTGAACTTAAAACTGATTCTCTTGATCTTCCAGCCTTTGCACGCGAAAGTGATGATAAAATAATTACAAGAGTTAATCAGTGCACCGACCAGAGAATTTTTGCAATTTATCAGGCAATCAAACGCAGCCTCATGTCTGTAGAAGAAATTCACGACATCACTAAAATAGACAACTGGTTTCTGTATAAACTTAAAAATATCGCAGAAGCAGAAAAACAAGCGGCTTCTTCCAATTCGTGCGGCACTCTCTTATACCCGCCAAACTCATTTAAAATGGTTGATACCTGTGCCGGAGAATTTAACGCAGAAACACCATATTTCTATTCAATAAGCGCATTACCTGACGGAACAAATGCAGAGAATGAAGCTGATTTTTACCTTAAAGAAATTCATAATCAGTAAAATTCAGCATAAAAATAGAGATTTTAGAAAAAAAATACTGGATTTTCAAAAATTTATGATATATAATTCAAATCAGAGAGAGAAGCATCCTGTGATTTTCATACAATAAAAATGTAGGATTGCGCTTTGAAATTAATAAAGTTTTTTAATGTTTTCTTTATATCAAGTCTTTTTTTATTCTCATGTAAAGAACCTGTAAGGGAATATTTTGAATACTGGTCATCTACGTGTCAGATAAGTGGAGTTGAATACGCAACGCCTCACGTAATGATAGGCGGCAAGCCAAATGTTTCTGCATGCGGGGATTCAAACAATGACGTAGTTATTTACTTAAAACTTATAAATCCTCAGCAGCATAATACTTTAGCAGTTCACAATCCAGGGGATTTATTTAGTCTGTCATCACGAGGACAAATAAAAAGTCTGATACAAAAAGATTTCAACACAATAGAAATTATAGCAGCTCTTAATTATGCCGATGAAGGGAAAACAATAACTCTTTCAGGATGCCTCTGGCCTGATAACCGTACAGGCTATGCTGATATTGAAGAATTAAAAAGAGCAAATCCTGAATTATGCTATTCAACTACATTTATTCAAAATACTCCGCCAGATCAGGTAACTGATCTTGATAATCAGGAAGAATCACATAGTTACTTTCAACAGACGGAAAAGCATTTTATTTCATTTACAATTCCTGATCAGAGTAAAGAATGGAATAAGGATGCAGTTTATGAAATATGCTGTTACTCAAAAACCAATAATAGTCTGATTGCAAAAATCGAAAAACCTTTAAGCGAGCTTTCATCCTATTTAAACGTAACAACTTCAACTTTTTCTTATGCTTTTGATGAACAAGAAGATAATCTTTATTACAACTACACTGTTCAGGTAAAAGGCAAAAACGGTTTAAAAAGTTCCATTGTTTCAACAAACAGTGCTCTTGGAGAAAAAATCCTTAAACCGCCAGTTATTGTTTTTACTTCAAACGGAAATCAAATCACACCTAATTCTCAAAAAGATAACGACGGTTTTGAATATCTGGAAGTAGAATCATTAAATGACACTGTTGATGTAACAATCACTTCTGAACAGGGAAGTAAAGTTACCGGACAGATTAACGGTTCTCCTGTTTCTGCAGAAGCTAACACTTATACTAAAAATCTTACCGAAGGAAACAATACCCTTGATATAACCATAAAACAGGACGGCTGTCAGAATGTAAAAGTCATAAGAAAAATAAAAGTTGTCCAGCAGTTACAGGAACCAAGTTTTGAATTTTATAAAGAAGAAACCTTCACAAATATAATTGAAAAATCAACAGATTATGAAGAAGTTCCAGGCTACAGTGATTACGATTATTACAATATAAGATTAATTGAAACCGAAAAACTATATTTCAATTATACAAAGCGAAATGATGCAGATACAGTTACACTTTATAAACCAAATAAGGAATATACCAAAAAATTTTTACAACTTGGTTATCATATCCTGAACATCAAAGTTCAAAGACAGTATTATCAACCAAGAACATTTACTAAATACATATATGTTCAGGGTGTACTTAATGATGCCACATTAAGTGTAGTACAAGTATCACAAAATGGAGCAACAGAAACTGTTGAAAATAATATTCCACTCTGGACATACAGTTATTTAAAAACAGACGATGTAAGTTTTGAAGTAACTCCTGGAAATAATGGAAATACAATTTCTGAAGTAAAAGTAAATAACACTACACTCCCAAACAATAATTCACACCTTTATAAAACAGATGCTTTTACGAAAGATAAAACTATTGTTATAAAACAAACCAAACCACACTGTAAATCCAGAATAACAACTAAAACTGTAAAAGTTAGAATAAAACCGATTATAGCGACAGTATCAATTTATTCCCTAGACTGTTATCTTTCAGACAGTAGTGATGATTTATGTGAAATAAATGGAGATTTATATCTTTACATAGATGGTAAAGGACAAAAAATTCTAAAAAGTTTTAATAAATTAACAATTCCTGTTTTTAATAAAGTCGACCCTCGCTATCCAAAAATTTTTTCTGCAACAGATTATTCTTTAACAATGGATTCACCATATTCAAGATTAATTTGTTCTTGTGATAACCTTGAAGAAGATGATTCTGACGAAGGAACAGAAAATGAAATTTATGAATCTTTTTATAGTCCATTCCAATTATCTACGATAATAAATCAACTTCGATCTTCTAATAACGTATTTATAATTTCTGAAAATCCATATTGTAATCAATTTCCAGATGAACATATACAATTTTATATTTATTTAACATTTAGTGAATAAAAATCTCCCTACTTCACACACTCATTCAAAAGTGATATATTATCTGTAAGTCAAGGGCGACATCATTTTTTAGAAGTGGTGTCGCCTTTTTTTGGCTTTTCACAGTTATAGGGGAACATATATGTCAGATACACAAAACCACACTATTATTGTACTTGGCTCAGGCCCGATCCGAATCGGTCAGGGAATAGAATTTGATTATGCAAGTGTTCAGTGCGTGCGTTCACTAAAGAACATGGGTTATCAGGTTGCAATCATAAACAACAACCCGGAGACTGTTTCTACAGATTTTGATACTGCAGACAGGCTTTATTTTGAGCCTCTTACAGGTCAGGATGTTATGAACGTAATAAAGACAGAAAAACCGCTTGGTGTTGTTGCAGCTTTTGGCGGTCAGACCGCCATTAACCTTACAAAATATCTTGACAGTCAGGGAGTTCCTATTTTGGGAACAAGCGCAGATTCAATTGACCTTGCAGAAGACCGCGAACGGTTCGAAGAACTCTGTGACAAACTCGGAATAAAGCGTCCGCGTGGCGTAACAGTATTTACAGAAGCAGAGGCTCTTGAAGCTGCGGCCCGTATTACCTACCCTGTTTTACTTCGTCCAAGTTATGTCCTTGGCGGACAGAACATGATTATTGCAAATACTCCTGCCGATGTAAAAGAATACATGGCCATAATTCTACGTCAGAAAATTGAAAACCCTGTTTTAATCGATAAATATATGGAAGGAACAGAGCTTGAAGTTGATGTAATCTGTGACGGAAAAGATGTCCTTCTCCCGGGAATAATGCAGCATATAGAAAGAACCGGCATTCACTCGGGAGACTCAATTGCAGTTTATCCAAGCTGGTCTATAACAGATGAACTTAAAGAAAAAATTGTAAAGCAGTCTACAGATCTTGCTCTCGCACTTGGAACAAAAGGTCTTGTAAACATTCAGTATTTAATCTACGCAGCACCTGGAGAAAAACCCGATCTTTACATTATCGAAGCAAATCCCCGTTCAAGCAGAACAGTTCCATATCTCAGTAAAGTTACAGGAATCCCGATGGTAGATCTTGCAACACGCGCAATGATGGGAGAAAAAATTAAAGACATGGGATTTGGAACAGGTCTTTACAGAACACCGGATTATTTTGCCGTTAAAGTTCCAGTTTTCAGCTTTGAAAAACTCATGGATGTTGATACAGCTTTAGGCCCGGAAATGAAATCCACAGGTGAAGTTTTAGGAATTGCTCCTACTGTGGAAGAAGCTGTTTTTAAGGGTATGGTGGCAGCAGGGATAAAAATCATAAGACCAGAAAAAAGACCACGCATATCTGCTTCATCCAACAATGAATCTGGTAAAAATGATGTACGGGGAGTTTTATTCAGCGTAAAGAAAATGGATTTACCGGAATTACCGGCACTGGCAAAAAGATTTTATAATCTTGGATTTAAGCTTTACGGAACAAGTGGAAATGCCGACACAATCGAGAGAAGCGGTCTTCCTGTAACACATGTTGCAAAAGTACATGAAAATCATCAGGATAACATAATTACCCTTCTTGATTCTGGAGTAATTGCATATGTCGTTTCTACATCTGCAAAAGGACGCAATCCGGATGCCGAAAGCGTTAAGTTCCGCCGGCACGCAGTAGAAAGAGACATTGAATGCCTTACGGCGCTCGATACTGCAAATGCACTTGCAATGTGCCTTGAATCTCCTTTTACACTTGAAAACACAAGTCTTGTTGATATTACAAAGTTATAATTTTACAGACCGACATAACCGCTTTTTTCAACAATCTCCTGTCCCTTCTCAGAAAGAACAAAGTCTATAACTTTTTTAATGTCCTCTCTGTCAGAATCAGAAGATCTGTAGATTGCATAAAAGTTGGAAAAAATCGGATAAGATTTGTTTTTTATATTCTCTTTTGTAGGTTCAATTCCGTTTAAAGCAAGCATTTTAATATTAGTATCAGAAACAATTCCTTCTACATAATACCTGAAAGAATAACCGATAGCGCGTCCTGAAAAAATATTTGACTTAGTTAAAAGTTTTCTGTCTCCCATAAATGCATGCATTGCAGTCTGACTTCCGCTTCCTTCTACCCTTAAAACAGGAGAAATTCTGTAATTATCGCCGCCTGCTTCATTCCAGTATTTGTATTCACCAGAAAAAATTCTTTTTACCTGTTCAACTGTAAGAGAATCTACAGGATTGTTTTTATTTACGATAAAGACAAAAGCTTCATAGCCTATAGGAACTAAAGTAAGTTCAACATTATGTTCCTTTGCAAAATCAAGCTGTTTTTTTGAAGGCTCTGCACAGAAAACTATATCAGAGCTTCCGTCTACGATAGCTTTAAAAGCTCCGGCTGTATTTCTTTTCTGCAGGTAACTTTCCTTTGTAAAATCAGTTCCATTAAAACCAAAAGCGCTTTCAGGATACATCGAGTTAAAAACAGCTGAATACACAGGAAGAAGAGCAGTAGCACCGTCAAGAACCGGCATTACATCTCCATCATTAAATTTATACTTTTCATCTGCATCAATTTTTACAATTCTTGAGTTTTCATCAAACGGAAGATATGCATCAAGCTCAATTGATTTTGCACTTACCTTTTCTCCGTACGGATTTTTAAGACGTCTTGTAATTCCATTATATATGGATAAATTTAATAAAATAAAAAAAAGCGGAATAAATAAAATGAGAAAATATTTTATAAAATCTTCAGTCGTAATTTTTTTCATATAGATTATTTAATTCAATAATAAGCTTACTTTACCCTCTCTGTAGAAATAACTCCAGTTAAAGAAGCTTTATCTTTAAGTTTATATGTATATGCTAAAAGCGAAATGGTTATAATCATTCCGATAGAAAAAAGAATAGAAGCTATAATTACAAAAGTTTTATTTTTCATACAAACCTGATCACATAATAGGAACAATTCCAGTACAAATTCCTATAACAAACAGCAAAACAAGTATAAACGGTAAAGCCATAATTCCAAACAAAATTGAAAAAACAAGCCATGCTGTCCGCTTTCCACGTTCTTCTTTCGAAGTTTTTCTGTGTTTAATAATTGAAAAAACAGCTCCAAAAGTTACAAAAACCCACACTGAAATATATACGATTTCAACCATAGCAAAATAATAACACAGGTTTTAAAATCCGTAAAGTTTTAAGCCCTTGACATCAAAAGAGGTATGAAATAAAATAAAAAAATAGAGCAAAGGCGCTCATTCGATTTGACGGTCTTAATATCGCCATATGGGATGAGCGCCTTTTTTTGTTTAAAAATTCCGGATGAAGCCGGATTATAGAAAATGAGGGGTTTTTATGACAAAGTTTATTTTTGTAACTGGTGGTGTTGTTTCTGGTCTTGGAAAAGGAATTACAGCGGCAAGTCTTGGTCGTCTTTTAAAATGCCGTGGACTTAAAGTAACAAGTCAAAAGCTTGACCCGTATATGAATGTTGACCCCGGCACCATGAGCCCTTTCCAGCACGGAGAAGTTTTTGTTACCGATGACGGCGCAGAAACAGACCTTGATCTGGGACACTACGAGCGCTTTATCGATGAAAACTTAAGCAAGTATTCCAACCTTACAAGCGGCCGCGTTTACTGGAATGTTTTAAACAAAGAACGCCAGGGAGAATATCTTGGACAGACAGTTCAGATTATTCCTCATGTAACAAATGAAATAAAAGATTTTATATTAAAGAATGCAGAAGTCGAAGATGCCGACGGTAAAAAAGCAGATGTAAGCATTGTAGAAATAGGCGGAACAATCGGTGATATCGAAAGCCAGCCCTTCTTAGAAGCAATAAGACAGCTTGCAATCGAAGTCGGCCGCAAAAACTGCCTTTTCATTCATGTATGTCTTGTTCCTTATATTTCAGGAAGTGATGAATTTAAATCAAAACCTACCCAGCATTCCGTAAAAGAAATAATGGCTGTAGGAATTCATCCAGACATAATCGTTACACGAAGTGACGGACAGGTCCCAGAAGAAATCAGAAAAAAGATTTCCCTTTTCTGCAACGTTTCAGAAGACTGTGTAATCGACAACAGAACCTTAGGCAGTCTTTATGAAGTTCCACTTATGCTTCACGAACAGAAGATGGACGAAGTTGTATGCCGCGAACTTGGAATCAACAGCACAAAATGTGACATCTCACACTGGCAGAAAATGGTAGATACCATTCATGCGCGTAAGGGAGAAGTTGTAATTGCACTTGTCGGAAAATATGTTAAGCTTCATGATTCATATTTAAGTATCGTTGAATCATTAAATCACGCAAGCTTTGTAATAGGGAAAAATGTAAAGATAAAATGGGTAGACAGTGACAGTGTAACAGATGAAACTGCGCCAGAAGTTTTTGCAGACTGTTCAGGCATAATTCTTCCTGGTGGATTCGGTCACAGGGGAATCGAAGGAATGGTCTGTGCATGCCGCTACGCACGCACTCACAAGCTTCCATATTTTGGAATCTGCCTTGGAATGCAGATTGCAGTAATCGAATTTGCTCGTTCAGTTTTAGGATATAAAGATGCAAACAGCCGCGAGTTTGATGAACTTTGCGAGCATCCTGTAATCGACCTTATGAAAAACCAGGAAGGCGTAATTAAAGGCGGAACAATGCGTCTTGGAAGTTATCCTTGCACAGTCACACCTGGAACAATTCTCGAAAAGGCATACGGTAAAACTCATATAGACGAAAGACACCGACACCGCTATGAGTTTAACAATGATTACCGCGAAGAAATGACAAAGGCAGGCCTTACATTAAGCGGTACTTCCCCGGACGGAACACTCGTAGAGGCTGTAGAAGTAAAAGACCAGTTCCATGTCGGTGTTCAGTTCCACCCGGAATTTAAAAGCCGTCCTAACAACGCAGGTCCGCTCTTTGTAGAATTTTTACGTGCATGTTCTAAATAACGATAAAACAGAATTCTTGCATGCATCCAAAAAGTAAGTTATATTTGATAAGAGGTTTTTTATGTACACAGAAAACGATGTTTTAGACTATGTAACAGAGGAAGATGTAAAGTTCATACGACTGGCATTTTTTGATTTACGTGGTATTCAGAAAAACATTTCAATCATGGCAGGACAACTCAAAAGCGCATTCACTAACGGTGTAAGCTTTGATGCTTCAGCCATATACGGTTTTGAAACACCGGAAAAATCAGATCTCTTTTTACACCCGGATCCTACTACACTCTCGGTTCTTCCATGGCGCCCTAACACAGGAAAAGTTGTCAGAATGTTCTGTACAATTTCCTACCCGGACGGAACACCTTATAAAAAAGATTGCAGAAGCCTTCTTATCAATGCAGTAGAAAAAGCAAAAAAAGATTTCGGTATTGAATTCCGTTTCGGAACTGAAATCGAATTTTATTTATTCAAACTTGACGAAAAAGGTTCACCTACAAAAATTCCGTTTGACAATGCAGGCTATATGGACATTGCTCCAGAAGACAAGGGTGAAAACATCCGTCGCGAAATCTGTTTTACTCTTGAACAGATGGGAATGATGCCTGAAGCAAGTCATCACGAAGAAGGTCCCGGTCAAAACGAAATCGACTTTCACTACTCTGATGCAGTTACAGCAGCAGACAATGCCGCAACATTTAAATGGATTGTACGGACAAGAGCAAACAGCGCAGGTCTTTATGCAGACTTTTCACCAAAACCACTTTCTGACAAAGCCGGAAGCGGTTTTCACATCAACATCTCATGCTCGGACAGTTCTAAAAAAGAAAATGTGATTGCCGGAATTTTAAAGCACGCAGAAGAACTTACATACTACATGAATAATACAGAAGATTCTTATGAACGCCTCGGTTCAAGCAAGGCTCCACGCACAATCGCATGGGGTTACGAAAACCGTTCAACCTTTATACGAGTTCCTGCAACAACAAACGAAGATGCAAGCCGTATTGAAATAAGAACACCGGACAGCGAATGCAATGTTTACATCGTATTTACTCTTTTGATTAACGCTGCACTCGATGGAATAAAAAACAAACTCGCTCCACCTGAGCCTGTTAAAGACAATCTTTTCGAAAAATCTGCAGGTGGAAAATACAGTACACTTCCCGACACTTTGGATTCTGCCAGAATTATTGCAGAAAAAAGTTCTTTCATAAAGGAAGCACTCGGATTCTAAAATGACAGAAGACACTCACAGCGTTTTAATTGTTACTAAAGATTCAAAACTTTCCTCAACAATTGGAGTTATGCTTCCTTCTCCGGTTTTTGAAACCGAAGTTATAAATGATTTTAACGAAGCAAGACGCCGTGCAGCGGAACGTGTTTATAATATTATTATTGTTGATTATGCTGAAGGCGATGGAATTGATTTTTCTGTCGATGCTTCAGAATCATTAAGCACAATTCTTTTATTAACACCCCCACAGCTTTTTGAAGAAGTCAGCTATCGTGTTGAAGGCTATGGAATAATTACTATCCCAAATCCATTTGATCAGTTCTATTTTTACAACATGATTAAAGCTGCAATTGCAATGCAGTATAAAGTTCAGGTTTTATCAAGCAAGGCAACACAGCTTAAAGTAAAAATGGAAGAAATCAGACTTGTTAACCGTGCTAAAATGCTTTTAATGCAGACCATGAATATGACTGAACAGGAAGCCCACCGTTCAATTGAAAAAGAAGCCATGGACCGCGGACTTAAAAAGACAGCCGTTGCAGAAGAAATAATCAAGAGAATGGGGTAATTCTTACCCATATTACGTAAATTCAGCATAAAAAAATAGACATTTAGGCTGAATGGTGCTAAAATTCTAACGATATACTTACTTGTTAAGGAGAGTCATTTTGAAGAGCATCCGTGTTAAAATTTTATCTGCTGTTATAGCAATCCTTTTGATTACAACTGGATTTCTGAGCTATTTTTCACTTCAGGAAGCTAAAAAATCCCTGGAGAATACCGTAAAACAAACTCTTGATATTGTTTCTTCCAAAGCTGAAAAAGAAATTGCCGACTTAAATAACAGACACTTTACTATGATCAGGGCCCTTGCACACATTCCGTATTATGCAGACCCTAACATAACCCTTGAAGAAAAATGTGCCCAGCTTAATGCCCTTACAACCCTAGATCCTTCAACTTATGTAAATGTTGCGTTCTATGATGCAGATGGTTATACAATTTATGGTGGCGGCGCCAGAGTAAATTTTAGTGACATGGATTATGTAAAACGCTCTCTTGCAGGGCAGGAAGTTACTACTGATCCGATTTTCTTTTCTGCTGCGGATCTCGAAGGACGTTCAAAAGACGGCTCTGTTGCAGACATGGAAACAGATGTACAGATCCTTATTTTCTACGCAGTTCCTGTTTATGGAAAATTCAGAAAGGTTGTCGGTTCTATCGTAGCAATAATTAATGGTGCGTGTTTCCGTGATATTGTAAAAAATATTGATATGGGAGATGGAATTCATCCTGCAATCATCGCAAGAACAACAGCAACCATTTTCGGAATTGCAAAAAACCAGAAACAGACATATGTAAACATACCGGAACTTTTTGAAAATGAAGAGTTTAAACCTATAAGAGATGATATGCTTGCAGGAAATCAAAAACGCCTCAACATAAATTATCCTGGAATAAACAAAAAAACAATTATAAGCTATAACCCTGTTCCTGGAACTACATGGACTCTCATGTCTGCCGTTCCATATTCATATTATTTCGGACACTTAACGGATCTTGTCCGTGTAGACATTCTTATTCTTGTAGTATCAACTCTTGCAGCATGTTTTGTCATAATTCCACTGATTCATGCAATCGTCAGACCACTTAACGTCGTAAGTAAATCTATCAATCAGATTGCAAGCGGTAACGCAGACTTAACACAGAGAATTGCGGTTAAATCTAAAGATGAAGTTGGTCTTGTAGTGCAGGGATTCAATAACTTTACAAACAAACTTCAGGATATTCTAAAAAACATCAAGAGTTCTCAGACAAATCTTGAAAATGTCGGACGCGCAATGGATTCAAGTACACAGGACACAAGTGCATCTATCACAGAAATCATTGCAAACATTGAAAGCGTTCACAAACAGATTATTAATCAGAGTGAAAGTGTTCAGCAGACTGCAACAGCTGTAAACGAAATTGCAGCAAACATTTCATCTCTTGAACGCCTTATCATAAATCAATCAAACGGAGTTACAAGTGCTTCTTCTGCAGTTGAAGAAATGATGGGTAACATTCAGGCAGTAAATAATTCTGTAGATAAAATGGCATCTTCTTTTGACAGACTGCTTCTTGATACACAGACAGGTTCTTCAAAACAGGCAGATGTAACCAAGAAAGTTGAACAGATTGTAACTCAGTCTAAGATGCTTCAGGAAGCCAACCAGGTTATTTCCAACATCGCAAGCCAGACAAACCTTCTTGCAATGAATGCAGCAATCGAAGCTGCACATGCAGGGGAAGCTGGAAAAGGCTTCTCGGTTGTTGCAGATGAAATCAGAAAACTTTCAGAAACTTCTACAACACAGTCAAAAACAATCAAAGAACAGCTTAACAGTATTAGAAAATCAATCGAGGAAGTTGTAATTGCTTCTCATGATTCAAACAGCGCATTTATTTCTGTATCAGATGCAATCAAAGATACAGACGAAATCGTCCGCCTTATCAAGATAGCAATGGAAGAACAGACACTTGGTTCTCAACAGATTAACCAGGCTCTGCATGAAATGAACGACAGTACGGCAGAAGTAAAGACTGCAGGTCATGAAATGGCAGAAGGAAACCAGCATATTCTTTCAGAAGTTAAAAACCTTCAGGACAGTACTTACCTTATGAAACAGAGTATGGAAGAAATGTCCATTGGCGCTGAAAGAATCAACATGACTGGCACAGGATTAAATGAAATTTCTTCTAAACTTAAAGAATCAATCGAACAGATTGGAAACGAAGTAAATCTGTTTAAAGTTTAGACTTAAATAAATCTGACATTTCTATACACAAACCCGATATTAAAGGGAACTTCTAAAAACTGTAGTTTTTAGAAGTTCCCTTTAATTATTTAACCGGAGAAGTTTTTATGCCATCAGAAACACAGTCCACAACAGCAATCTGAAAATCGTCTTCGTAAATTATCTTACCCGGAACAAAATCGCACTCAGAAATAAAAAGGTCAAGGCCGTACTTTTTTGCCATCGCGCGGTAAAAAGTCATCTGCGCATAAATGTCATTACCCTGTGGCGTATCTTTAAACCATGTAATCGCCTTTTCCTGATTACCGCCTTCATAAAACGGCGGAACAGGCAGCACCTTTTCGAAGTACTCGCGGTTTTTCCAGTACTCTTTAATCTCGTCTTCGTTCATCGTTTTTGAATCAACAAGCTTTCCGATTGCGGTAAAAATTCCCCGCGGCTGCTGTGTTATATAAGCAATGTCTTTTGTGTGAACTCTGTAGTATTTCATTTTTATATCCTTTAAAAAGGCAGATTATGTTTAGATTATATAATCGATTGAGGAATTTTTCATTAAATTTATTCTTTAATACTGCTATCTTCGATTATCAAGCCTCTTTCATATTTATACTTGTATGCATAGTTTACAAAGTATGGATTTCCGTTTTTATCACACAACTTTTTAAAAGAATCACCGTTGATGTAATATGGCGAAAGTGAATACTGTCCGTTCCAGTCAAACCGCCTTGTCGAAAAGAAAAAGCACAGTTCGTTATTATATATTCCAATAAAATTAGTGTTAAAATCTGCTTCTACATATCTGTCTTGAGCTGGATAAAAAATAATTTTTTCTGGATCTGTTATGTCAAAAATATAAGCTTCATAATCAAAATATTTTCCTAAAGGGCTTGTAAAAATTAAATATGATTTATTTTTATAACTGAATGAATAAAATTTTAAGTGCGGAGTGTCCCCAAGATAACCGTCAAAAACAAATTCCTGACTGTTTATTACAATTTTATTCTTCTGGTCTTTGATTTTATGACTGTAATAAGGATAAAGTAAAAATGATTTTATCTCTTTATGATCATCCAAATTAAAAGTCCGGCAGTCTTGGTAATCTTTATCTTCTATATGCTCTGGCACAAGAAATCTATATTCTGCTTTAATTTCCTTAACCGGTAATTTTTTAAAATCATACAGGCCTTTTAAATTATCCTCTAAAAAACCTTTACTTAAATCAACTCCCAAGAAATTTACAAAAACTTCCTCGCCTTCGTATACATATTCCGCATCTGCAACAATAAGGGCTATCCTGTCTTCATACGGGCTTCTTATATATGAAGTAGCCATTACATAACTGCACTGTTTCTTTTTTATTTCACAGATTACTTTATATTTATCTCCTTTAAAGGCTGCTATTTCATAATCTGAATATTCTACTCCAAACTCACCGGTAACAGCAGTCTCATTGAGAATTTCAAATTCAACATTTACATCATTTTTACCAGCAGGAGAAAGGAGTTCTGTTTTTACAGGCTTGATAATTATTTTATTAGCCTTTAAATTTTTGTTAAACTCAGCTGAATTAGTTTTAATACATTTATAAAATGCCTGTAAATCAGAATTATCATTGTCCCTGTCATACCATTCAATTTTTTTGTAATAAACATTTTTACCGCTTACCATATCTTGAATCGTAAAATATAAATCGCTTCCACCACGGCCTTCTACTTTTTTATCCTGAACATACGCAAGCTTTCCGTCCTTTGACCAGCCGAGCACATAAATATTATTATTTTCCTGGTAAATATTTAATTTATTATTTCTCTTAGTTTTTTCAACTAAAAGCGACGTTATATTTGAATCAAGTTTATATTCGTTTATATTTATTCTGCTTATATCTTGAGAATACACATTTATAGATAACAGAAGAACCAGTAATGAAACGAAGATTTTTTTCATATTTAACTCCTTATCAGTTAAATTATCAGTTAAAAAACTTCCATACCCCTATGATTACAATTCCCCATAGACAAAGCTGATTATCTGTCCTTGTCAGAAGCTTCGCCTTTTCCAATTCCAATAATCCTGCAGTCTTGAGTTACAAAACGGACATTTGGCAGAAACCCGTTATATAAACAAAAATAGTATTAAAAGGATTTTTCTGTATATTCCCATATCTTATTTTCCAAGGCCGTGCATATAAAGTTCTACACTATCAAGATATTGGCACAATGATTTATTAAATTTTTCGTAATCGGCTTCACTAAATTCGTCGCCGGCAGCAATGGTCGAAACATTTACAACCTGAGTCTGATTATAAATCGACATCATCAGGGGAACTTTAAGTATTTTTGACATTCCTCTAATTGTCAAAAAGCTTCCCTCTTCTATCTTCATGATATCATCTTTAGATTTTATTTCGAGTACTTCACCCTCAGGAGCTGGAAACCTGCTTGAAAGGATTTCTGTTCCGTCATAATAATCATAAACTGCCGCTATGCCCCTGCAGATATTTTCCCATCCGGTCGGATATGTTAATTTCCACTGAGAACAAAGCCATCCATCTTCTTTTTTAACTCCAATCAGAAGCATTTTTTAATTCTCCAAAAAACAATTATTTTTTCTCGCACAAATCTGCGATTGTAACTCCATCAAAGAAATCCGTAATGGTTTTGTATAATTTTTCCCACATCTTTACTGTCCTGCATGTTTTTCTTCTTGGACAAGGTTCACAGTCTTCTTCAAGACATGCAACAGGGGCAAGAGTTCCTTCTGTGAGTTTTAAAATTTCTATTACTTTATAATCTTCAGGGCTGCGTGTAAGCTTGTAGCCGCCGCCTTTACCGTGCATTCCGTCTACGACTCCGTTTTTAGAAAGAAGAGTCATTATGCTTTCGATATATTTTTGTGATATGCCCTGACGCTCTGCAATTTCCTTGAGCGCAATTCTTTCACTGCCTCTGTGTTCTGCCAGATCAATCATAACTCTAAGAGCATATCTTCCTCTTGTAGAAACTATCATTTAAACTCCTTAAGCTTTGTAATCTCCGCGGCTTACAACAACATGATAACCGACAGATTCAATTCTGCGCTCAAGACAGAACCTGCACTCTGCGGCATCTTCTCCCGTACACACTTTGCCGTCATAGAGTTTGTACTTTTTTCTAACTCCAACCGGTGAAAGGTTTGGCATTACGACATTCGCTCCTGCAAGTATTCCCTTTTCTCTTCCAGTTGAATCTATCGTAGCAAGCGCAGTTGTTGCCGGCAAAAGAACTCTCTTTTCCATTATCCTCAATAAACTTAAAAAAAACAATGTCTCTTTTAACGTTCCGGCCTTTTTATCTGCAAAAACCGTCTTTTCATGCGGAATAAAAGGCCCTATTCCAACCATATGCGGCTTTAATGCGTGAATAAATAAAAAATCATCTGCAAGATTTTCTGCCGTCTGAAAAGGGCTTCCAACCATAAAGCCGCAGCCAACCTGGTAGCCGATTTCCTTTAAATCGTAAAGACATTTTTTTCTGTGTTCAAGCGACATGCTTTCTGGATGAAGCTTTCTGTAATGCGCGTCGTCTGCCGTTTCGTGACGCAAAAGATATCTGTCGGCTCCCGCATCAAAAAATTTTTTGTAGCTGTCGTATTCCTTTTCGCCGATAGAAAGCGTTACAGCGCAGTCAGAATATTTTTTCTTAATTGAATTTACTATAGCGGCGATTTTATCATCTGTATAAAAAGGATCTTCTCCACCCTGAAGCACAAAGGTTCTGTATCCAAGCTCATAACCTTTTTCACAGCATAAAAGAATTTCTTCGTCCGAAAGACGATAGCGCTCTGCATCACGGTTAGTACAGTTTATTCCGCAGTAATAACAGCCGTTCTTACAGTAATTTGTAAACTCGATAAGACCGCGTATATAAATATCTTTTCCGTAAATATCGTCTGCAATTTTTCTTGCCTTTAAGGCAGCATAACGGTCTGTTTCTTCGTCGTGATTTTTTATAAGAAAGGTAAATTCTTCTTTTGTGAGAGCTGAATTTTTTTCAAGAGCGTCAATCAGATTTTTCATTCTACAGTCTTTGTAATAATTTCAAACTGTTGCAGTTTGGTTTACGGCAATAAAAAAGCCTTCCATTTGCAGGAAGGCTAAATGCGCGAGTGACGGGGCTCGAACCCGTGATCTCCGGCGTGACAGGCCAGCGCGATAACCAGCTTCGCTACACCCGCATGATTAGTTATAATATATAATATTAAAAAAAGTGTCAATAGGTTTTATAATTTTTTAGACAATGCGCAGGCAGCGCATTGTCTGTAAATTACTAACCTAATACAACCTCAACATTGACTTCTGTTTTTCCTTCTACATAAGGAATGACACAGCCGTCAATCTGCTGTCCGTCAACTACGAGAGACTTAACTCCCTTGCATACATGATTTGGATTTTTAATCGTAATCTTATATGTAGCTCCACGGAATTTTCTTGTTGCTGTAAAGCCATCCCACTGAGAAGGAATTGAAGGGTCAACCTTTAATCCGTCAAAGTCCGGCATGATTCCGAGAATGTACTGCGAAATTGCAACCATGTTCCATGCGGCAGTTCCTGTAAGCCATGAGTTTTTACCCTGACCAAAATTCTTTCCAGTCTGACCGATGTCGCTTCCTGCGTCCTTTCCGCCTATCATCTGACCATATACATAAGGTTCTGTCTTGTGAAGATCAGAAGTTTCTTCTGTAAATGCCGGTGCAATTTCTGAGTAGTACTTGAATGCCTGGTTTCCTTCACCTGCATAAGCTGCAGCACAGATAATCCATGCATTGTTGTGAGTAAAGATACCGGCATTTTCTTTGTATCCGCCCGGATATGTAGAGATTTCTCCATACTGAATGTAGTACTTAGAGAATGCAGGGTTGTTAAGAACAAGACCGTGCTGTGTGTTAAGGCGTTCATCGATTGCTGCAAGAGTTTTCTTAGCTGCATCCTTGTCGATGTCAGACATGATTGCAAAGCCCTGAGGTTCAATAAAGATCTGTCCTTCTTCGCATTCTTTAGAACCCATCTTCTGGCCGTTTGCATCGTATGCACGCATAAACCAGTTTCCGTCCCATGCAGAAGCCATCATTACTTTTTTCATCTTGTTAATTTCTTTCTGAGCTTTTTCTGCATCCTTTTTCTTTCCAAGATGATTTAAAATTCCTACAAAGTTTGGTCCGACATAAGTAAAGAGCGTTGCAACAAAAACAGATTCTGCAACTTTAGAATATCCGCCTTCTTTTTTGAATTTTGGATTTGTATATGTCTGGAAGCTTTCTCCCGGTGTGTCAGAGAAGCATGAAAGGTTGATACAGTCATTCCAGTCTGCTCTCATTGCAAGAGGAAGTCCGTGTGGTCCAAGATTTTTTACGATGTGATAGAAGCTTACAGTAAGGTGATCAAGCATTGTCTTTGCTTTTGATTCATCATTATCATAAGGAACTTTTGCATCAAGAATTGACCAGTCTCCAGTTTCTTTAATGTATGCAGAAACAGAAAGAATCATCCAGAGCGGATCATCAGAGAAGTCACCGCCGATATCTGCATTTCCTTTTTTTGTAAGCGGCTGATACTGGTGATAACATCCGCCGTCAGGAAGCTGTGTCGATGCAATGTCAATTAATCTTTCGCGTGCACGGTCAGGAATCTGATGAACAAATCCAAGAATATCCTGGTTAGAATCGCGGAATCCCATTCCACGGCCGATTCCACTTTCAAAGTAAGAAGCAGAGCGTGACAGGTTGAACGTAACCATACACTGATACTGGTTCCAGATATTAACCATGCGGTTAACTTTGTCTTCCGGTGTGTTGACATTAAGAATGCCAAGAAGTTTATCCCAGTATGCACGAAGCTCTTTCATACCTTCTGCAACTTTTTCAGGCGAGTTGAATTTATCAATCATCGCAAGGGCTTTTTCTTTGTTAATTGTCTTTCCGTCAGATTCAAATTTTTTATCCTGCGGCATTTCTACATAACCGAGAACAAATACCAATGTCTTTGATTCACCTGCAGCAAGAGTAATTTCCTTGTAGTGAGAAGCAATTGGAGACCATCCGTCTGCAAGAGAGTTCCCGCATTTTCCGTCAAGAACAGCCTGCGGATTGTGGAATCCATTGTAAAGCCCGATGAATGTATCGCGGTCTGTATCGTATCCGTCAATTTTATCGTTTACTGTGTAGAATGCAAAATGATTGCGGCGGTCGCGGTATTCTGTTTTGTGATAGATTGTAGAATCTTTAATTTCTACGCGGCCTGTAGAAAAGTTACGCTGAAAGTTTGTACAGTCGTCCTGTGCATCCCAGAGACACCATTCTGCAAATGACCAGAATTTAAAAGTCTTAGAGTCTGTTCCCTCATTAGTAAATACAACCTGCTGAACTTCTCCGTCATAATTCTGCGGAACAAAAAAAGTAACTTCTGCTTTAAGGTTGTTTTTCTTACCTGTAATGATTGTATAACCCATACCGTGGCGGCATTCGTAAGAATCAAGCTCTGTTTTAACAGGAGACCATCCAGGGTTCCAGATTGTTCCGTTGTCGTTAATGTAGAAATATCTTCCACCCATATCAATCGGAACATTATTGTAGCGGTAACGTGTGATGCGTCTTAAACGTGCATCTTTGTAAAAACAATATCCGCCTGCTGTATTAGAAATCAACGAAAAGAAACCCTGAGTTCCGAGGTAGTTAATCCACGGATAAGGAGTTCTTGGAGTTGTAATGACATATTCACGGTTTACATCATCAAAATGACCAAATTTCATAAAAATCCCCCATCAAGAGCCGTTCCCGGCCTGGTTATTTAGTTAGTTTATAATATCACAAAACTAGAAAAAAGTACAACTGCGCGAAAGGAATACACCCTGCAACTAGCCAGCAAAACTACCAAAAAAGCACGACCAGCTTAGCCATGACTGCAGGTAAGTGGTATCCGACGCGTGGCTACAGCCACTTGCGAACCTGCAGAATGGCTCTGCGGTCGCCTGCTTTTTTTCCCGTTTTACCAGCCACTTCTATAACAGTTTAGTTTGTTTCTGCTCCGCGTCTCTTGATTGTTTTGACCAATCCCCCTGCACAGTTAAACTTTTTTTTCATCAGGACCCGACCCCGACCGACATAATCTGGCATATTAAAAATCCGGCGTTGGAATATACAGACATATCACTTAAACAAATTTTAGCGCAGGCATACGGCGACTGATGGCTAACATCTGCACAAGCGGAGCGCGGAAGCCGTTAGCCATTCAGGCGGCATTGCCGAGAGCTAAAATTTGTTGAATGATTTTATTATATTCTTGAGTTGCCGGATTTTTAATATGCCAGAAAGTCCGCTTCGATATGCGGATACTCAAACCCGTCCATAATCGTGATGACATAAGTGCCGTGAACTTCGATGTCGCATTCTTTATCAGGAAGCTTTTTGCCGTTTAGTTCCGGGCCTAAGATAAAATCAAGACCTGCCATGCAGCAGCCGGCCATGTCGGATACGACAACCGCATAAAAAGTCTTTCCGTTTTCTGGATTTACGGCAGAATAAAATCTGCCTTTGATTTTTACGTAAGTTCCGCGAAACTCATCCGGAGTCCATGCCATATTATAAACCTGCGTGTAGAGCATAATTTTGTTCAACTTGGTAAGATCTATAACCTTCTGATTTTTTGCCGGAGCAGCAGACAGAAGCGAAAGAGAAAACGATAAAAAAATTACAGAGATTATTTTGCGGTTTTTAATGAACATAAAAATATAACGATATAAAATATTGCCTGCGAGATAACGATTGTCGCACCGACAGGAGTCGAGCGAAGAATCGAAAACAGAACTCCCGAAACAGAAGTTACAATAGAAAAGACAGCTGCTCCGATAATTACTTTTTTAAAGCTCTTAAAAATTTTCATCGCAGCGAGAGCCGGAAAAACAATGAGAGCTGTAATCAAAAGTGAACCGACAAGATTCATTGCAAGAACAATTACGATAGCAGTGATTATTGCTATCATAAAATTGTAGAGCACTACATTTATTCCGCTTGCCTGAGCAAACTGTTCATCAAAAGTTACCGCAAAAATATTGTGATAATAAAAAATATAAAGCACGACGACAACAAGGGATGCAATCACACAGAGCCACACATCACCGAGCGTTAAAGTTAAAATCGCAGTTGAACCAAACAGAGTCGAACACACATCGCCCGAAACATTTGCAGCTGCAGAAAAAACATTCATTAAAAAATAACCGAGCGCCATACTCGTAACGCTTATAAGCGCAAGGCTTGCATCCCCTTTTATCTTTGAATTATTAGAAAGCGCAAGAAGAATTACAGCACAGATTACAGTAAGCGGCATTACAAGAAGATTTGTATTTGTTAATTTTAAAACAGTTGCAATCGCCATTGCACCAAACGCTGTATGCGAGAGGCCGTCACCGATAAAAGAAAAACGTTTTAAAACAAGAGTTACTCCAAGTAAAGAAGATGAGATGGAAATTAAAACAGTAACGATAAGAGCATAACGTACATTATCATAGCTAAAATAATCTTTTAACGTTAAAAATAAATCTGCAATTACATTCATTTTATCTTCCTATTTTTAAAATCTGCTTTGCATATTTATTAACAGCATCCATGTCATGACTGACCATGATGACACTTATATTCTGCTCACGGTTTAATTTTTCTACAGATGAATACATTTCATCCATTGCATCAGGATCAAGACCCGTTACAGGTTCATCAAGAACAAGAAGCCCTCCGCAGGCACAGAGTGCACGCGCAAGCATCACCCGCTGAACCTGCCCGCCAGATAATTTAGAAAAAGATTCGTTTTCCAATTCTTTAATTCCAAGTAAATCAAGAATGCGTGAGACTTCTTCTTTTTCCTTTCGTGAATAAAACGCATTAACTTTTTTCTTTCCGAGAAAACCGCTTAAAACAATTTCTTTAACGCTTGCCGGAAAATCATTTTGAAAAACTGCATTCTGCGGAAGATAGCCGATGGAATTCTGCGTAAGACCGTCGCCAAACTCAAGCGAGCCCGACACCGGCTTTAAAAGATTGAGAAGTGTTTTAATGAGCGTACTCTTTCCCGAACCGTTTTCACCGATTACACAAAGATAGTCGCCCTTTTCGATTTTAAAATTAATGCCGGTCGCTGCCGCAATTCCGTTATAACCTACGGCAAGATCTCTGCAGATTATCTGAGCCATGCTGAATATATTATAACAAGCGCCAACAAATTGCAAGTAATTTGCAAATTACTGTATAGAAGGCACTATTTAAGGTCTATGTATTTTCCTGCGATAAGTCCTGCAAGCTCTGCAAGGTAATAGCGTAAATACTTCCGCTTAAAAATCATACAGTAAGGAATGTATAAAAGAAGCTTTTTTAACCTTATGTCTGCGTCCTTTACTTTGTTCTTCCTGCAGACATAAGAGTAGCCGCATGAATAAAAGAAAGAACGCTTTATTTCGGATTTGCTTTCGTGCATGTTAACTTTTACAGGATGAAAAAACTTTAAATCTGCAGAATAATAGACTTTAACACCGTCACGCAGCATGCGTATCATCTGGTCCTGTGCCTCGCCGGAACCGTAAAACCTTCCTACACCGATTTCTGTATCAAAAGGATATTTTTCAAAGATTTCGCGTTTATAGACTTCTGTAAATTCAACATAACGTCCGTCATAATTTGACATATCAAGCCATGCAGAAGTTTTTTTAAAATTACATACTGCATCGCCCTCGTTTCGGTCTATTGCACGGCCTGTTAAAACATCCGGATTAAACTCCTTAAAAAGAGATTCAACTTTTAAAACTGTATCCGGTAAAAACTCACTGTCATCATCAGGAAAAATAATATACTCGCCTTTAGATTTTTCAAAACCAAAATTGCGCGCCTGAGTTGCAGATTTAAAATCTGCCCTTAAATGTTTTATCTTTAATACCTTATGCTTTTTTACAACAGAAACAAGGCGGTCGTCATCATTCTGGTCAACAAGAATAGTTTCAAAATCCTTTATACCGGATTTTTCAATCGATGTAAGTAAATCATCAACTTGAACATCTCTACCAATTGTCGGAATTATCAGTGAATACTTTGGCACTTTTGTCGGCATCTATATCTCCTTAAAACCCAGCATCGCTATTTACTCTGCTTTTCATCGTGATCATTCATTATTTTTTGTATATAGTCGAAAAGCTTTTTTCTATAAATTTCTTTTCCAAATTCTTTTTTTATCTGTTCATGAATTTCATCTTTTTTATCTTTCCAGTTTTTCTTAAGTTCAGAAATATGTTCCAAAACTTTTTCAGGATTAAAGTTATCAAGACGTTTACAGAATTTATAATTAATAAGTTCATCCGTAACTGCAAAAGAAGATCCTGCAACAGGAATACCGCATGACAATGCTTCGAGCGTGCTCATACTGAACCCTTCATAACGTGTCGGGAAAAACAAAACATCACCTTGAGCATAAAATGAAGCCATCTGATTTATATTCAATCCGATTTTAATCTCTGTGTTTTTAAGATTTTTAAACTTCTCTGTATTAAATCCTGTATTTGTTGCAATAAGAAGTTTATAGTCTTTTTTGTTTTCAATATACGCAGCAAGCCTTATTAATTCAGAAAGCCCCTTTCTGTCTACAAGCGCTCCAGAAAAAAGTATTCTCGTTACCGAATCGGTCCCTGCTTTTTTTTCTGGAATAAAAATTTTATCATCAACAAAATTATTAAGAAGTGTTATTTTTTCCGGGTTTATTTTATAGTTTTCAATAAGTTCTTTAGAGCAGTTTTTACTTACAGAAAGAACATTTTTCGCTTTTTCAGCACTTACCTTTTCCATCCACGCAATAAGCTTAGATCCAAAAGAAACGGTTTCCGGAAGATGCGCATTAATTCCATAAGTAGTTCCATGATGAACTGAAATATCTGCCCTGCATAAAAATGCATGCCATGAATTGCACAGTACAAATTTTTCCGGTATGAACATAAGCTTTAAGCTTATGAGGAAAGGATTTAAAAGCAGACCAAGTTTACCGGCTTTTTTTAATGGTGCTGAAATTATTTTTGTAGCGTAAGTTTCTGATAAAATTTCATTAAAGTAATAACTGACACGTTCAACTCCACCAGCATTCTCAATTCCGTTGAGCGAAACAATATAAATCGGTCTGTTCTGCATACATTCTATTTTATCAGATTATCTGCTTATATGGAAGAAATAAAAAAATCTCTACTTATGTATACTCTTTCACTATGGCAAAACAAGACAAAAACCATTATAATAGATAATTATGATTAACGCCTTATATACAATAATTATTTATCCTTTGTATCAGATAGTTGAATTTTTCTATTCACTGGCAGATGCTATTCTTTCAAACCCAGGTCTTGCTGTAATCGGCGTAAGCCTCGGAATTTCTTTTCTTTGTCTTCCCATGTACATCATTGCAGAAAAATGGCAGGACATTGAACGCCAGACACAGGTTAAATTAAAACCGGGAATTGACAGAATCAAAAAAGCTTTTAAAGGTGATGAACAATATATGATTCTTTCGACTTATTACAGGCAGAATCACTATCATCCAATGATGGCATTGCGTTCTTCAATAAGCCTTCTTATTCAGATTCCTTTTTTCATTGCAGCATATCAGTATCTAAGCACATTCCAGGCTATCAAAGGGCAACCTTTCCTTTTTATTAAAGACATGGGCTCACCTGATGCACTTTTTCATATCGGAAATTTTCCAGTAAACGTCCTGCCTGTTGCAATGACGCTCATCAACGTAATAGCCGGTGCAATTTATTCTAAAGGACATGCATTAAAAGAAAAACTTCAGATTTATTTAATGGCAGCGTTCTTCCTGATTTTCCTTTATGATTCTCCAAGCGGTCTTGTTCTTTACTGGACAATGAATAACCTTTTCAGCCTTGCAAAAAATGTTTTCTATAAATTAAAAAAACCGGCAAGAGCATTATACATATGTCTCTGTGCTGTCTATATCGCGGCAGTCTGGTTCCTTTTATTCAAACACTCAGGATTTATGTACAGAAGACTTTTAGTAATCGGGGTTCTTACATTAATCCCGCTTACACCAGTCATTCTTAAAGGTATAAAACATCTTCTTGATAAAACATTTGCAGATTTTAAAAACAATGATAAAATCCGTGACACTGTATTCTTCCTTTCGGGAATTACACTTACAGTTCTCTGTGGTTATGTAATACCATCATTCGTTGTTTCATCTTCTCCTATGGAATTTTCTTTTGTAGATGAATTTGCTTCGCCGTTCTTTTTCTTAAGAAATTCTTTATTTCAGTGTATTGGAATATGTATTTTCTGGCCATGCTGTCTTTACTACCTCTTTGGAAAAAGAATTAAAACTGTAATCACGATTCTTTTAAGTTCGCTTGCACTATGCGGTATTGTAAATACATTCATTTTTGGCGGAGAATATGGTGCCATTTCAAATATTCTTACTTTTGAAAACTCCGGAATGATCCAGCCTTCATTTAAGTTTGCACTCATAAGTCTGTTGAGTTGTTTTGCAGTAATTACAGGACTTTTCCTAATTATAAAATTCAGATTATTTAAAGTTATAACTACACTTTTTGCAGTTCTTGCTTTTTCTCTTACAGCAGTTTCTATTGCAAATTCAATTCCAATTTCAAAAGGATATGCAGAAGTAAGGGAAATCAGAGCAAATAATGAAAACTTAAAGTCTGCAGATTTTTCTTCTGTATTCCATTTTTCTAAAGAAAATAAAAATGTAATTATATTCATGCTGGACAGAGCCATTAACGGACTTGTTCCATATATGTTTGAAGAAAAACCAATTCTTAAACAGCAGTTCGACGGATTTGTCAGATATGAAAATACAGTATCCTATTCAGGAAACACACTTCTTGGTGCCCCACCATTATATGGTGGTTATGAATACACACCTGCCCAGATTAATGCAAGAGATCAGGAAGCATTGGTTGATAAGCATAATGAATGTCTCAAAGTCCTTCCTGTATTGTTTGATCAGAACGGGTATACATCTACAGTAACTGACATGTCATGGGCAAACTACAAATGGGTTTCAGATTTAAGAATCTATAAAGATTATCCTTCCATCAGATGCTGCCCTACAATGCGTGTATATGACGGAGTCTGGTTAAAAAAGAATCCAAATGTTGTCGGATATCAGAAACAGAGCAATCAGCTTAAAAGAAATTTTCTCTGGTTAAGTTTCTTTAAAATCATGCCGCCTGTAACACGAGAGTTCATTTATGAAGACGGACACTGGTGGAAACCGCGTACCGGTACTCATCATCTTTCAAACTTTATCAACTGTTACTCAGCACTTGATCTTTTACCTGAACTTTCAGATAACTCAGGTGACAAACCGACATTTACAATAATCGTAAATGAAGCAACCCATGAACCTGTAAAAACAGGATCCCCAGACTATAACCTTACAACGCTTAATGATTCTCCTGCTCCTTTTTATGGAGATATCCCGTATCAGGGCAATATGGCTGCTTTCTTAAAGCTTGGTGAATTTATGGATTACCTTAAAGAAATCGGTGTTTACGACAATACAAGAATCATATTAGTTTCTGACCATGGTGGTGCAACTATGATTTCTAAATTTGAAGAAAAAGACTGTCCACGTTCATATAATCCGCTTCTTTTAGTTAAAGACTTTAATGCTCATGGAGAAATAAGAGTTGATGAAACTTTCATGACAAATGCAGATACTCCGCTTCTTGCTATGGATGGACTTATCGAAAATCCTATAAATCCATTTACTAAAAAATCTATGAAAGATGCGGTAAAAAAAGATAAGGTTTATATTTCTACGGATGCTTCATGGACACCGGAAAAACACAATAAGACAAAATTTATAATTAAACACTGGCGATGTGTACATGATGACATCTTTAATTCTGATAACTGGTCTGATGTCACAGAAGAAGAAGCCATGGCTTCTGTAAATAAATAATTCTTTAAGGCTGTTCTATAAAAACAGCCTTAAAGAAAGACATTAGAATACTACTACAACTTCGCCGTTAGGATATCTTGTGGCAACCCAGTCTCTAACTTTTTTGCTCTGTAAAACTTTAACAAGAGCTTTAACTGCTGGATTGTTTTCGTTTCCTTTTTTAACAGTGATGATGTTTACATAAGGAGACTTGCTTCCTTCTACAAAAAGTCCGTCCTTTGTTGCAACAAGACCTGCAGGGATGGCATAGTTTCCGTTAATTACTGCTGCATCAACATCAACAAGTACACGTGGAAGTGTTGCAGCTTCGATTTCCTTAAACTTTAATCCTTTAGGATTTTTTACAATATCAAGTGGTGTAGCTTCGATTCCTGCTTTTGGATTAAGAGTAATAAGTCCTGCTTCCTGAAGTAAAAGCAATGCTCTTCCTTCGTTTGTAGGATCGTTTGGAATTGCAATTACAGCACCTTTTTTAAGGTCAGCAAGCTTAGTTACTTTCTTTGAATACAATGCAATAGGTTCGATATGGATTCCGCCTGCGTTAACAAGATGAAAGCCCTTTTCTTTATTGAATGAATTCATATATGGAAGATGCTGGAAAAAGTTAGCATCAATTTCTCCACTTTCCAATGCTTCGTTTGGTGTTACATAATCTGTAAATTCAACAACTTTAAGTTCATAGCCTAAAGCTTTCATATCTTCTTTTACGAGATTAAGCATTTCTGCATGTGGCTCTGGAGTAGCTCCAACTGTAATTACATTTGCCTTTTTGTCTTTTGGATTTGCGGCAAACAATGCTGCACCACATGAAAGTGCAGCGATGATAGAAGTAATTTTTTTCATACGCAATACCTACCTGTTTAGTATGTTATTATTGGTAATAAATTATACCTTTTTACGGTTAATGTCAACTATATAAAAAACATCGTAAAAGTGTGAGAAGTAACAATATGCGGAATAAAAAAAAACTAAATATATGCGGAGCAAAGAAATCATTTAAAGTGCTCCCGCTGAAAACCTTATATAGTTTTTTCTGCGGGAGCATCTTAGGTAATATATTAGATTTAATTTATTTATCTTTTTTTCATTATTTTTGACGAAATTAATGTTCCGACAATCTGCACGAGTCCTACCATAATGAGGATAAACACAACAGAAACTACAAGCACGTCCGCACGGAATCTGTTGTAACCGTACATGATTGCAAGAGCACCAAGTCCACCGCCGCCTATTGTACCGGCCATAGCAGAATATCCGATAAGGTTAATAATCGTAAGGGTTATTCCATCTACAAGGCTCGGAAGACTTTCTGGAATCATCACTTTATAAATAATCTGCCATGATGTAGAACCCATTGAACGCGCTGCCTGTATGACACCCGGATCAATTTCCTTTAATGCAGTTTCGATTACGCGGGCCACAAACGGAGCGGCGGCAATTGACAGTGGAACAATCGTTGCAGCCGTTCCAATTGCAGTTCCGATTATAAATCTTGCAAGCGGCAAAAGTAAAACCATTAAAATCAAAAACGGAAATGAACGCAAAACATCAACCATGCGGTTTAATACACCGTTAAGAACACGCTTTGGAATAATTCCGTTTACAGGGTCTGTTACACAAAGCAGTACTCCAAGTGGAAGACCCATTAAAACAGAAAACAGTGTAGAAAAAAGAACCATCGAAAGAGTTTCTAAATTTGCAACAGAAACTAAGACATAAGCCTGCGACGGAATTGCAGGAATTATTTTTTCCATTAAACTTCCAAGAAGTTCACCAAAATTTTCTGCAAGCATTCTAAAAAAGTCACCGAGCATCTCTAACATTTTTCTTCTCCTGCTGTTTCTGCAAGTTCAACTGTAACACCCTTTTCTTTAATGTACTCAAGGGCACGTTTTACTTCGTCTTCTTTTCCTGTAATATCAACAATTAAAGTTCCTACATCATCTGTTTCGCGAAGACGCTGAATTCCGCCTGCAAGAATATTTATTTCGACATCAAATTTTTTACTTACGTCACTTATTACAGGCTCGCCGGTTTTGTTTCCAACAAAGCGCATGATGTATTTTCCGCCGTTATCACTCCAGCGCACAAATTTATTTGATTCATCTTCATTAGAAGTAAGGTGGCTTAAAAAATCTTTTGTAACTTCTGATTTTGGATTAGAAAAAATTTCTTTTACAGTTCCGCTTTCAACAACCATTCCGTCATTTAAAACAGAAACATATTCGCAGGCATCGCGCACTACTTCCATCTGATGAGTAATCATTACAACAGTAAGATTCATCTTTTTCTGAATGCTTCTTATAAGTTCAAGAATAGAACGCGTTGTCTGAGGATCCAGTGCACTTGTTGCTTCGTCGCAGAAAAGAATGTCAGGGTTATTTGCAAGTGCGCGCGCGATTGCAACACGCTGCTTCTGTCCGCCGGACAGTGTGCTTATAGGAGCATCTGCACGGTCAGAAAGACCTACAAGTTCCAGAAGCTCTTTAACTCTCTGTTTGATTATTGATTCTGAAACATGACATATTTCAAGAGGATATGCAATATTTTTTGCAGCTGTACGTGAATAAAAAAGATTAAAATTCTGAAAAATCATTCCGATTTTTCTGTGCTGCATAATCATTTGCTTTTTATCAAGATTATCAACACGATTATTATTGTAATAAACTTCACCGGAATCTGGTTTTTCAAGAAGGCTGATAAGTCTGACAAGAGTCGACTTACCGGCACCACTTTTTCCAATGATTCCGTAGATTACATTAGACGGGATATCTATTGAAATATCTTTTACAGCTTCTACTTTCTGTTCATTCTGAACATATGAACGGACGAGATTTTTTATCTTAATTTCCATATAGAATGGAATGATACCGTTTTAGTTAAAAAAAATCTATGCTTTTTCAGCATCGGTAAAGATGCTTTCTTCTTCGTAGTTTGCAATAAATTCCTGTACATCTTTCGAATCAAGGATAATGCCGTACTCGTCTGATGAACCCGGTTTAATATCACCGCTTAAACCTTTAAAATCTGCATAGCTTACAACTTTTCCGCTAAGAGCTCCCTTATCATCAGCTCTCTTAAATCCATTAGCTCCACTATAACTGATATATATTTCGCTCATTTAAAACCTCTCTTTATTGCAATCTAATATCATTATAATTATATATCAACTATCCATAATAGTAAAGAAAATTAAATTTCTCCAATTTATTCAATCTGTCCACAAAGCCTGTAAATATAAGCACCCTTTACCCTGCATTTCCAACTACTCTACATTTTACAAAGTATTCATTTTACGATATAATAATATAGAATATTATTTGCTGGAGAAAGTAATGGAAAGTATCAAATATCGAGGAATAAAATTATGAAAATTAACTTAAAGGGAAGAAACTTTCTGACACTCAAAGACTTTACACCGGAAGAGATTACTTATCTCCTGGATCTTGCCCAGGATTTCAAAAACAAAAAGAAAAAACACGTTAAAGTCGATAAACACCGCGGAAAGAACATTGCACTTATCTTTGAAAAAACAAGTACAAGAACAAGGTGCTCATTTGAAGTAGCTGCCCATGATCTTGGAATTATGACCACATATCTTGCAGAGGGGTCTCAGATAGGCAAAAAAGAAAGTATTGCAGACACGGCAAGAGTTCTCGGAAGAATGTATGACGGTATTGAATACCGCGGTTTTGAACAGAAAATCGTTGAGGATCTTGCTAAATACTCAGGAGTTCCTGTATGGAACGGACTTACAAACGAGTACCACCCTACACAGATGCTCGCAGACATGCTTACAATCCGTGAGCATTTGGGAAGCCTTAAGGGCAAAAAACTCGTGTATTTTGGTGATGCAAGATACAACATCGGAAACTCACTCTGCATCGTATGTTCAAAACTCGGGCTTAACTTTACTGCATGTACAAATAAAAAATATTTTCCTGCACAGTCACTTGTTGACGAATGCGCTGTCTGGAACAAAGAATCAGGCGGTTCGACAACTTTTACAGAAGACATCGAAAGTGCCGTAAAGGATGCAGACATTATTTATACAGACGTCTGGGTTTCTATGGGAGAACCTGATGAAGTTTGGGCAGAACGCATTAAAGACTTAAAGCCGTATCAGGTAACTTCTGATGTAATGAAAAAGGCAAAGCCAACAGCAATTTTCATGCACGATCTTCCATCATTCCACAACCTTGATACTACAATCGGAAAAGAAATTTCCAAAAAATTCGGCATTACAGAAATGGAAGTCACCGACGAGGTGTTTGAATCTTCGCAGTCAGTTGTTTTTGACGAAGCAGAAAACAGAATGCATACAATTAAAGCTGTAATTGCAGCAACTATATAAAAAAATCCCGTGCACTTCATTCATTGCACGGGATTCTTTTTAAGACATTCTTTTTAGAACTGCCATCCTGCACCAACAGATGGCAATACCATTCCAATTACCATATCTTTACCAAAGCCGGCTACAAAATCTACATTTATATCAACAAACATTCTTTTGTAAACATAAATCTGTCCGCCAACTCCAATATCAGCACTAAGATTAATACTGTTCAATGGTTTAGACTGAATACCACCCGGGAATATATATCTATAATTCATAAATTGAACCACACCTGCTCCAACATGCGCTTCAAGTGTCGCAAGGAGCCTGTATGTTTTCTGGTCTGAATTTAATTTTCTAATAGGAAACTGGTAAACAAAATTTGCAAAACCCATTATAAGGTTTCCGCCAACTTCATAATTAGAAAAATCATGATCCATTCGCATATAATATCCGTTTATCTGCGCACCAAGATAACCATATTTAGATTTTACAGGTAAGAATGAAGCCCTTGAATTTAATGTTAAAGGGAATACATTCTGTCCAAGATAATTAGGTATAGTTTCATCAAACAATACAACCGGAATAACATATGAAAGACTTACGTCAAAGTCCATAGGTTTTTTATATCGTACAAGAGGTCCATCAAAAGCATCCTTTAAGCCACCAGGATTCTTTGCAACAAGTTTGTATTTTGCAGTATCTATGAGCTCAGGATCGAAATAAATTTTAACATGTTTATTACGTTTATCCTCTTCTATAATTTTACCCTTAATCGTACCTTCTTCACCCTTTTTACTTTTTGAAAGAGAAAATTCTGTTTCAGGACGAAGTTCAGAACCATCTATTTCAAAAATACCATCCTGCATTTCATCAAGATAGATGTTACCCGGAGAAATTGCAGAAATTTTTGGTTGATAAGCTTTTATGATATCTACAGGAATCCAATCTGTCTCTGTTTCCAAAAATCCTAAATAATTGTAGAGAAGAATTTTATAGCGGTATGTACCACTTGGAAGTGAAAGATCAACTTTGTTTGTCTGTAGTTCAACATGTTCAATTTCAACCCACTTTCCTTTAACAAAGTGTTCCATTATAAATTCATATTTAAATACATTTTCGTCCTGTTCCCAGCTGAAAGTCTGTTTGATTGTCTGATTACCTTTTTCATCTTCTTCAATATAATAAACCTGAGCAAATGCAAATGAAGAAAAAAGCATCATAATAAAGAAAAAAGGAACTAATCTAAACTTCTTAATCTTATCTACCATATCGAACTCCATTATCATAAGTCTTAGGCTTAGCAAGATTAGGAAGATTAATTTTAAACGAATTCTTGTCTATTTTACCATTCTGGAACAAATCCCCTTCCCACAATGACTGTGCTTCAACAGTCCAAGTAAATGTGCCGCCAGATAACTTTGAAAGATCCTCAAATACAAACTTAGTAACATTCTTAGGGAATATCTGCTTAAAGATAACCTCTTTAGATGGATTAAGAATTGTAACTTCGTATCTATCAGCACCAGAAACAGATTTCCATTCAAAATTGATATGTCTTCTGTTCTGGAAATAATTTTTATCAAGAGTTTCTCTATTTTTTGGTTCAACAATCTGAGGAGCCGCAAGTTTTTCAATCGGTCCAACATCAATCGTTCTATAACCGTCTGCAGAAATATCAAAGTCATCCTCTGTAAAACCGATTACAGTCCAGTAATACTTACCTTCATAGAGTCGAGGCATCTGAACGGTTCTTTCAGGATTTTCAACACGTCTGAACAGATGTTCATCATCAATCTTATCTTTATAAACAACAAGTGCAGTTTTATATGGAGTTCCAACGTAAGACCATCTTACTGTTCCAGGCTTTTTAACTGCATCAACACCACCGATAGAAATTTTATCTTCAGGACTGATAAGATCAATCGGTTTAATCTTTACCAGAGTAAATATGTAATCACCTAAATAGCTGGATACACGAGACTGTACAGGAGTTTCCTCTCTAAATGCCTGTAAAGAAAGTCCATATGTTGTCTCTGCATAATTTTCAAGATCCATTTCAAATGAAACTGTTGCACCATCATATGATTCTATAAAGTTTCTTTCAAAAATTACCTGCTGCTTGTCAATTCTATTGAAAATCTTAATCTGATAATAATCTGCACCAGGAACTGTATTCCATTTAAATGTAAATGGAGTTTTAGGTCTTACAACTGCCAGTCCTCTGTCACCAGGAACTGTAAATACAGGAGCCGGCATTGGAGGTTCAACAACAATCTGTTTAGCAGGAGTTGCAAATGTCAATTCTTCTATCTTAGATCTGATACGCCAGTAATATGTATTTGGAACAAGGTATCGACCTTGAACAGAATTATTTATCGTTGTCTGAGAATAAATAACATTTTCAAAGTTCTTATCACGCGCAATTTCGAATATAGTATCACCCGGGATATTTGATTTCCATACAAATCGTGTATCCTGCATACGTGAATCGGCAGTTCTGTAACCATCAACAGGGAACAAAGTTCTCTGTTCAATATTTGCATCAATTGCAATAAAGTCTCTTACTTCAGAAATGGAAGTATTACCTTCTGAATCTTTTGCAATTACACGCCAATACCATTTACCATTTTCAAAAGTAACATTTTCTGTATTAACAACAAAATAGTTGTTGTATGTATTTCCTCTGAATGCAGCATTTCCAAAATTCTGTGTTTTAGAAATCTGGATTTCATAGTTCTGAGCTTCTGCACAATCTTTCCAAGAGAAGTTTACTTTACATGGAGAAGATGCACCGTTTGAAAGCGGAATTCTTGTATTAACAATTCCCGTCTGTGCAGGAAGAATAAGTGACGGTTTTTCAAGTTCTCCACTCTGATTAATTGCAAATGAAGAAACTTCTGATGGGCCTGTAAATCCAGTTCTATTAATTGTATAATACGGAGTTACACGCCAGTAATAATTACCAAAAGGAAGCTCTGAAACAAAAATTGAATTGTTTGAAATTCTTTTTGAATAAACCGGAGAAGTCATTTCTGGTGATCTGGAAATTTCAAACTGATATGCAGTAGCATATTCACTTTCTTTCCAGATAAAACGCATTGTAGGTTTTTTAGTTCTGTAAGAAACCTGATAATTTTCTACAGGTGCGATAAGATCCGGAACATGTGTCTGACAGATTTCAATTTTACCAAGTGAAACTTCAGAAACTCCTTCCTGATCAGTATCAACACTGATTCTCCAATAATGAACACCCTTTCCAAGTAAAAGAGTTGTTTCAAACGTTCCTTTAATATGATAAGACTCTCGAATCTCATTAAAGTTCTTTGAATCTGATAATTCGATTATTGCATCATCTCTTCCAGCAGACCATCTGAAGTCAACAGGATAAAGCTCATCAGTAAAATTAAGATAACGTTCTGACATAGACGGTCGGTTAACAGAAAGAGCACCCTGTTTTACATTTCCATCTTCATCAACAGTAATTCCATTTCCATCACCAATCTGAATATTTCCTTCACCATCAAAGTAAGTTGCATTACCATTACGAACCTGAATACTGAAAGACTTATTCTGTCCCATCCCGGCGTTAAGAGAAGATCCACGGTCAAGTGTAATTACAGAAGAACCTGCCTTGATAGAAAATTCTCCATCAATACTGTTTGCAGAGATATTACCCTGTTCAAGATCGATTCCCTTTGAACCGTCATCCCTTACATGAATTCTTACAAGTGTATTTTCATTAAGCGTAAACTCATCGTTTGTTTCAAGGAATAAAACTGTAGCAACAGCTCCAGGCATTGTCGAAATAAGGTCGCCTTCATAGATGACAGAATTTTCCCTTAAACGGTCCCACATAATTTCATCGAGAAACTGACGCTGAGCAATCTTTTCTTTATATGAGATTTTTGCAATTGGTTTTTCGTTCTTAGTTAAAACCCTATTGAGACTCTGTTCGAAACACCAGATACTTATTGTTGAACCAATAAGACAGGTAAGAACAAAAAGTACATCAGCTAGCTGTAACTTTGTTTTCTTCTGCATCCAGGTTCACTCCGCCGAAATCAGGTGTTGGTATTCCAAGCAATGTTCTTACATCTGCCAAAGTCTTTGGACCTTTAGGACCGATTGCTCTTTCGCAATCAGGATCAACTTTAAACTCTGGATCAGTTGTTTTAAAGAACTCTTCTATATTGAACTGCGGCATATTAACTACACCGTAGAAGTGCTGCTTTCCTTTGCCTTTAACTTCAAATGTTACAGGAATAACTTCAACAACAACTTCATTCTTCTGATTTTCCGGTTTGATTGTAAAGTTATTTTCCTGACACTTAATAAAGTCATATTTAATAAGATTATATGTATCCTCTGTGATAAGCATGTCAGTACCACAAGGTTTATTTGAACTTTCGGTACGGCTTGCAAGGTTTACTGCATCACCGATAGAAGTAAATTCCATTTTGTCATAAGAACCCATAAAGCCTACAGTTGCACGACCTGAGTTAAGACCAGAACCTATCCTGATGTGCGGCTTATATTTAGCCATCGGCTCACCTTCATGGGCTTTTGTAAATGCTTCTGCTGCTTTGTTATAAACCATGAGCGCATAACGCATGGCAAGAACACCGCGCAATGCATTGATTGCATCACCCTTAACATGTTCAGCGTGTTTATCAGCAAGAATTTTTTTCTGTGGATCTGAATCAGGCATTTTTTCAAACTCGAGGCTGTCATCTCGAAGAACACCCCAACATGCCATGATTGCATCTCCTTCAAATTTATCTACGTTACCGCCGGAAATTGTAATACAGTTAACCATGCGGCTCATGTAATCATTTAAGAAGCTGATGATTTCTGCAGCAGATTTTTCACCAAATCTTTTATTAAAGCCATCAGAAATTGCAGTAAATCCTCTGATGTCCGAGAAGAATATTGTAATATCTTTTAAGTGAGGTTCAAAGTCAATCTCTTTTCTTACAACGGCTTTTGCAACACCTTTGTTTGTAAGACGAGAAACTGTATTAAGAATTTCACGCTCATCCTGTGTACTCTGAATCAAGACACCGATTTCATCGTTGCGTTCTTTTTTTCTTTTACCTTTAAGTTCATCAAAAAGATCTGTATTAAAATTACCCTGTTTAATTTCGTTAGCGACTGCTGTAAGAGCTTTAAGTGGATTACTGATTGTTTTTGAATAAAGGAAAATGAATAAAACAGAAATAAACAGAACAGAAAGTGTAAGATAAATATTATTCAACGTTGTCTGTGTTACGTCTTCAAGGATTTTCTTTTCAGGAATTGTAGTAATAACAACTAACGAACCGCCTATACCAAGTTTTGAAAATGCTCCGAAGTATTTCACTTTATCTTCTGAGACATAAGGCATCTGACCGTTTGTCTGTGTATCTTCCTGAACCATTTTAACAAAAACATTTTTTGCAATATTTGATCCGGCCTTTACTAAATTGAAATCAGAATGAATCAACTGGTCACCCTTATGATTAATCATAAACGCTTCACAAGAAGAGTTTCCAGATCCGAACAATTCCAAAAGAGTATCAGGTGAATAAAAAATTATAACTGACTGATCAAAACCTGCTTCCTTGTATGGATAAAGACATGCAATCATCGGAACATTGAATACAGGTGTTGCATTAAGGAAGAATGTTTCTCCCTGTACTGCACCAGAAATTTCTTCCTGACATGTTGCAAGAAAATCATTTATAACAGCAGGTTCAACTTCATTCGAAATAAAAAATCTGTTATTAACAAGTTCCCTGCTGTCCGGAATTATGATTGCAGCAATATTAGCATTACGCTCAAAAAAGTAAGTTGAAGTCTGTCTGCTTAAAACCCCGGAACCACCAGTTGCATTAAGCATATCAAGCATAAGAAAAACATCGGAACGAACTGTTGAAAGCTCTCTTTCTGCTGATCTTCCCTTACTTATCGCAATGTCATAATAAGTTACATTTGATTTTGTTCTTACACTGTTACCCAGAAAGAAACTTACCAATGCTGTAATAGAACCAAGCGAAAGAACTACAAGGATAGAAATGATTAAAACAAGTTTAAATCCAATAGAATACTTTATCTTCTTTTTACTCTCTTTTAAATTGTCCATTACTCCATTATATCCACTTTTTCTACATTTATTAATACAAAATCTGGTAGTCTTTTGATATTATTTATAATATTTTCTTTTTTTTGACTATACATTCGTTTTGTATAGCTGATTATTTTATGATTACCCATGTTGCACCGCTCGAGCCGAGTTTTGCATCAGGGTGACCGCTTTTTCCAAGCAAAGGATTTTTTTCAATGAAGAGTTTGACAAGATTTCCAAGAACGGGATTCTGACTGTGATTACCCTTTCCATGAATAATCAGAATTTTTTTACAGCCTTTTCTTTTACAGTTTTCTACAAAAACATTAAGTGTATTCCATGCTTCGTCTTGAGTAAGTCCATGAAGATCTATCGTTGCATCTATCGGAAGATTTTTTATATGTGAAGTTGAATTTAATTTCTGTTTTTGAATCTGTTTTTCGTATTCACTGTCTTTATCAACAACCTGGATCTTATGTTTTTTTTCAAATTGTGAAAGTATCTCTCCAAAATCCATAAGATCTCCTATTCAACAAGAAGAATGTTTTCTTTTTTAATCCATCCACCATTTTCGTTGTATTCAATGTAATACCATTTTTCTGTCTGTTCTCTTATCTTTACGCAAATTCCAGCTGTAACAGAAGTACTTGATAAAGCAGAATCTTCCGGAACAGGACTTATTGAACCGCCTTTAACAACTCCATGTTTTTCTGTAATGAATAAACCGAGAATTAAACTTAAGAAAGCAAAAACAATTGCAAAACACAAAACAATTATTGAAGAAACTTTTTTTCTGCACATAAAAAGAAGAATAGAAACAGCAGAAAGAAGAATAAAAAGAATAAATACGACAGTCCATAAAGGAATACTTGATTCATCAATTGAGTCTGTAATACCTGCACTCTGTTCAAGGAGTATTCTCTCTTTTCTGATTGAAGGAAGCGGACCGAAAGAATGTTTTTCTTTTGATCTGAGCTTTGCAATCTTATTATACGTTTCTGATGAAATCTCAACACTTTTCTTTAGAAAATCTTCTTCGAGCGGATCTGTAAGCGCATAAGCAAACACAGGAGATTTTTCTGAATCAAGTTCTACATCAGCTGTTGAATTTTTTGTAATCGTAACTTGACATTCAGGAATAAAAAGTTCAACAGTACGTCCACTGTATGCAACTGCATATACTCGTATATTCGGCAAAACAAATTTTCCCTCTTTGAGCGGAGTCCAGATAAATTTTGCAACAGGAATCCTGTCATGTGAAAAATCATTCAGCTTAATTTTCTGTGTAAGGATTTCATATTTTTCCACTTCCTGAAAAAGTGAATCCTTCGGAATTTCATAACCAAACTGTTTTATCTGTGTCGTATACTGAATTGAAATTAAAATCTCAATCGGTTCAGCAACTTCAGAAGTTAAAGAATACTCAGTTTTTTTAGAATTTTCTGTCTGCGAATATAAAACTTTTTCTTTATTAAGTTCAACTACAATTCGTGGTGCAATTGTCTTTGGGTTTTCATAAACCTGAATTTTTTCAAATGGAAGATAATAAACATAGCCTTTAATTCTTGTAATTAACGGAGGAATTTCTCCTACACCGGTATTTTTAAATGTAAACCAGAATTCTATTCGTGCTCCAGTTGATTCATCATTCGTAAAATAATCAAGACGGCGGGAAGAAATACAGGTAACACCTTCTTTCATAGGCTGAAGCTGTGTCTGAACATCAGAAAGATCTACTCCAGGAATTTCAAGAACATATTTCAATTCCTGATTCGTAAAGAAAACATTTTCTTCCGGACGAATTACAAGATTCTTTATTTCCTGAGGAGTTATTGAATATGCATTCTGTATAAAAAGTAATGTAATAAATAAAAAAATTTTTAATAATCTATTACAGAACTGTTCTTTTCCGATGATTCTCGATTTTTCCATTGTTTCTGATCATTCTCCCGCATTCTGCTAAAGATTGATTTTTCTATATCTGTTGAATTTGTTTTATCTTCGACAGAAGGTGTCATTTCCTGCTGCCCTTCTTTTGCCTTCTGATTTTCCTGAACTTCTGAAAGCTCAAGATTAATTTTTGCATTTACATTATCAGGAGAGACTAAAAGTGCGAGCTTAAAATATTCAACTGCTTTTTCATATTCACCCTCACGCTGTGCGATAATTCCAGCGTTGTAATAAGAAGCAAATTTAATTTTTATAGGTGCATCAGGGCTTATCTGTTCAAGTCTCTCAAGACTCGCATTTTTTTCATTCTGCATAAGATAAGTTACACTCAATCCATAAAGCGCATACTGTTTTGTTATTTCATCGTTATTCTCTTCTGCGCTGGCAATTGTTTCTGTATATCCGCTTATCGCCTTGTTATAATCTTTTTGATACCAGTTCCATGTACTTTCAAGAATTCTTTTTGCATCCTTAAAATTTGTATTACAAGAACTGAATGTCATCATTACAACAACAAGTCCAGCCGTACTCATAAGTTTTAAATTCTTAACAGAAAATTCAGACACAATAAGACTGAACATAAAAAAGATTACTGCCAGAATTATAAACATTCCGTGGCGATCAACACTCTGCATTTCATATGCAACAGTAACAGATTCTTCCTGCTCCTGAAAACCTTTAAGGATATCTTCGGAAGTGATCTGTTTCCTTTCCTGAGGAATATTCCTAAGGCTGTAAATTACTTTTACAGCAGAGCCAACCTCTGAAGCATCTACAAATTTTGCATTTGCAGTTTTAATGAATGAAAAATTCTTTCCAGACTGATTTTTACTGTTTACATCACGGCATATTGCCTTAAGTTTTTCAGATCTCAATGCAGTCTTAACCTGAGTCTTTCCATCGCCTGCAGTAATTTCTGTTTCACGCTCAGCTCCAAAGCCGATTATTACAACACTTACACCCTGTCTTACAGCTTTATTCAATGCACCCGCAAGACTCGTATCTGTCTCATCGCCATCCGTAAAAAGAAAAATTACCGGTGCTTTTGAAGAAGAAGAAGGGAAAGATCTGAGGGCTGTTTCCACACCTTTTCCGAGACTTGATCCCGGTGAACTAACCATTGAAGGAGAAAGAACTTCCAGAAGAGAATAAATGCTTGCAAAATCTTCTGTCTGTGGAATTGCAATAGTTCCATCCCCTTTTGCAAGAATACATGAAATAGAAACCCCTTCCATGTAATCCATCAGCATTTTTGCATATTCTGAACTTGCCTTAAGACGTGTAAGAGAATCCGGTGCATCAGGAACCGTCATGCTGTAAGAAATGTCAAAAACAAACGCACATGCTTTTCCATTCTTCTGAACAGGAACAGAAACACTTCCCCATGAGATTCCTGCCAAAGCAAATACAAGACACATCCATGCAAGACACCTGCAGATTCCCTTAATCAAAAGTCTTACGTAAATCTGATTAGGCGTATAAACAGCAAGGTCTTTATTATTTCTGTTTATAAATGATCTTGCAATTTTATAAATCTTTTTTAAATTGATTACGAGATATGCAATTAAAAAGATTTCTGTAATGAGGAGCCATAAAAACTGAGGTCGTGAAAAACTGAAATTCATATCAGATAAACTCCTTTAAGTAGACTCGTTTGATAAGCCATCCGGCCGCAATACAGAAAAGTGCAAATACAAGAATCTTATCGTAATAATATTCATCAATTGTCCTTATGTAATAACTCTGAACAACATCCTGACGTTTGATAATTGCAGACAATGCCATACTCATTGCAGAAAGGGATTCAACAGAATAATAACGTCCCTCTGCCATAATTGCGATTTTTTCAAGAACTGTAGAATCAAAATACGAATCATAATAACCTGAACAGAACTTTCCTGTTACAGGATCAACATATTCAAGTAAAACAGTTCCTTTTGTTCCGATACCAACAACATAAAGAATTACACCAGTTTTTTTTGCAAGAGAAGCAGCTGTTTCCGGATGAATTTCTCCGGCATTATTTTCTCCATCTGTTAAAAGAATGATGCACTTTCTTTTTGAATCAGTATCTTTGATATGATATACAGCAGAGCTCAATCCTGTTCCAATTGCAGAACCATCTCCCATCATTCCAACAGATAAAGATGAAATTCTGCTTTTAAATGTTTCAATATCATTTGTAATAGGGACTGTAACCGCAGCTTCCTGCCCCATCTGAATAAGTCCATAAGATGCACCAGGATTCTGGTTAACAAGTTTTTCAATAGTAGAAATTGCAGCCTCAAGACGCGACATTCCATTGATATCTTTTGCAGCCATCGAATAGCTTACATCAAGCACGAAAAGAACATCTGTTCCACGCGATGTATAAACTTTTTCCTGATGATGAACAACAGGTTCAGCAAAGGCAATTACAACAAGGACAAATCCTGCTACGCAGAAAAATTCACATATATTTGAAATAACTTTTCTTAATTTATCATTCCATGTAAAAACATAACCATTCCAGTCGGAAAAAGTTAATGGGAGAGAAATTTTATTAAATACTTTTATTTTTCTTAACGCATACAAAAGCGGAATTAAAAGCAAAAGTAAAAAACTTGACGGATTTGTATAATCTACAGACATTACTCTTCCTCCTGGAGATCATTATTTTCAAAACAGTCAATTGCTTTTATTACCATATCAGTCAAAGACTTCCTTTCTGTTTTTACTAACGCAGCCTGATGTTCAGACGGCGGATAAAGCTGTGAGTCAATTGAATCATGTGCATAACGTATATAGTCTGTTCTTACAAACATTGCAACAAGATCTTCTATTGAAAATGCAATACTTGACGGAATATCTCCAAAGCATATTTTTTCAAACGTCTGTCTGATTCTACTTGATGATACAGCACTAAACCTCTGATCAAATCTAAAATCAAGATATTTTCTCGTTACATTCTGCAGAATTGAACAGAATTCGATATCAGAAAGTTTTGTGTTTTTATAAAGCTTTTTAATTTTCTTAAGAGTTTCTTCTGCATTCTTTTTAAATGCTCTTCTTCTTAAATATTCATTCCACTTGCGTTTAATAGTCTGGAACTTCAAAAGAAATCTAAAGAATAAAATCAAAAATACAATGCCTGCAACTACCATTAAAAAAATAACATAAGTTGTTCCAGGAATTATAATCGGTGGAACAGGCGGCATCATCTGATGATTGTTTGTTTTTTCGACAATTGATTTTATCTGAATAGGATAAAGCGAAATGAAAAATTCAGGCTGAAGAACTTCCTGGACATTCTCATCACCTTCTGTCTTAACACTTTCTGTACTTATTCCGACAGCCTTGTTAAGATCAAATGAAGGGAAAGTAATGTTTCCCACTTTCCATGGAATAATTACAAAACGGACAGTATATTCCATTTCATTTCTATATAGTTCACCGGTAACGACACTAAAATTATCTTCCAATCCTACAAAAGGATTTAAAAGTTCTTTCTTTTCAAGATTTTTTTCACCTGGAAAAAAATCAATTGCCGATCTGAATGTATAACGTATTTCTGCATGATCTCCGACATAAACATCAAGTGGAAGCAAAACCTGGCTTGCACCCTCAGAATCCTGAGCTGCAATATTAAAGGCAAAAACAGAAATGAAAGCCACAAAGGTTAAGAAAAGTTTTTTCATACCTGTTCCCTCGTTGTAAAAAACGATGTTAATACTGCAAGCGGATCTTCCGTTGTCGAAATTTTAAGCGGATAGCCACCATGTTTAAGACAATTGTCTACCCACCGCTGCTGTCGCATTCTTCCGTCTTCTCTCCAACTTGCACGGAACATGCGTGAATTAGTCGGAAGAAGTTTTTTAATTCCGTTTTCAGGATCTGTAAATGGAATTGCACCCATCTCAGGAAGACTGTAGTCTGAAGGGTCTCCAATCCGTACACATACAACATCGTGACGACTTGCAAGATGAACAAGCGGATCTTCCCAACCTTTCATTCTAAAATCTGAAATTACAAAAACAAGAGATCTTTTCTTTAATATTTTCCCCGCACCGGTAAGTGCATTCGAAAGAACAGAACCTCTTTTATTGTTCTCAGGTTTTCTATCAAAGTGACTTAATAAAATCATAGTCTGGTTCTGACCATTTTTCGGAGAACATACAAATTCAATATCTCCGCTGAACAAAACCGCACCAACAGGATTTCCATTATTTTCTGCCGCAAAAGTTAACAGCGTAGAAATTTCCATCGCTGTCTGAAGCCGTGATTTTCCTTTTGAACCTGTCTGCATCGAAAGTGATCTGTCAATTACTAAAAATATCTGCAGTTCTCTTTCTTCTTCAAATATTTTTACATAAGGTTTACCACTTCGAGCAGTAACGTTCCAGTCGATGGAACGAACATCATCACCTCTTAAATATTCACGGACACCACTAAATTCAATTCCCTGTCCATGATACAAAGATTTAAATGAACCGTTTTGAAGAGAAGAAGCCAAAACCTTTGTCGTAATTCTCAACAAGGCTGCTTTTTGAATTAATGATTCTTTATTTCCTACTAATGATTCTGCCATAGTCTGCTTTCTTTCAACACTTTTTACTTTTTATGGAAGCGGCATAAAATCAAGAATCTTTGCAATGATGTCATCAGCTGTAACACCTGATGCACTTGCTTCATAGGAAAGAATAAGTCTGTGACGAAGAACAGACGGAGCAACAGCCTTGATATCTTCCGGTAATACAAAACTTCTTCCCTGGAAAAGTGCATTAACTTTTGCACAGTTAAGAAGTGCAATTCCTGCACGAGGAGATGCACCATATGTGATGTATCTTGTAATATCATCACCAGCTTTTGTAAAACTGACAGGACTCTTAAGTTCTGCTGCACTTTTTTCTATTGGACGAGTTACATTTACAATTGAAACAATGTATTCGATGATTTTTTCATCGCATACAATTTTATCAAGAAGTACTCTGCATTTATTTAAAGAACGTTCATCAAAAACCTGATTAACTTTTACCTGATCTGCATAACCACATGTCTTAACAATTTCTACTTCTTCTTTCGGTGTCGGATACGGAACGACAATCTTCATAAGAAAACGGTCAAGTTCTGCTTCTGGAAGATTATATGTTCCTTCCTGTTCAATCGGGTTCTGCGTTGCAAGAACAAAAAATGGTTCTGGAAGTTTATAAGAGTTTTCCCCGATTGTAACCTGACGCTCTGCCATTGCTTCGAGTAATGCAGACTGAACTTTTGCAGGCGCTCTGTTAATTTCATCTGCAAAAACAACATTCGTAAACACAGGCCCTTTCCTTACACTGAACTTTCCGCTTGACTGCTCATAAATCAAAGTACCAGTAAGATCTGCCGGCAAAAGATCCGGGGTAAACTGAATTCTTTTAAAGTCCAGTCCTGAAATTTCAGCAAAAGTTCTCACAGCGAGAGTCTTTGCAAGTCCTGGAACACCTTCAAGAAGAACATGTCCACCAGCTACCAGAGCTGTTAAAATTCCATCTATAACCTGTGTCTGTCCTACAAGTCGTTTTGCAGCTTCTTCCCTGCAGCGGTCAGCAAGAGCACGGCACTCATTTAAGTCTTCTTCTGTAATGTTGTTAAACTTTTCCATATCGGATTTTTTACCTCCTGACTTTCTGTTGTTTTTTGATTGCAACAGTCTGCCATTTTTTGTATAATTCACTTTATCATGTTAAACCCTTTAGCACAAGAATTAAACGATGTTTTATCTGGTTCTATTGCACCAGAACTCTTTTCCGACCTCGGAAAACGTATTTTTTTCCCAAACGGAATCATTGCCCAGAGCGGAGAGGCTAAAAAACTGGGGAAAACCGCTAACGGAACTATAGGCATGACCGTAATACAGGGCCATCCTGTTACTCTCGAAGTTATAAAAAAACAGGCTCCAGGCCTTTCTGATGCCGAACTTGTAGCTTATGCTCCGACTGCAGGAAACGTAGAATTAAGGGAAATATGGAAAGAAAAGCTCATTAAAAAGAATCCTTCCCTTAAAAACAAGAAATTTTCACTTCCTGTACTTGTTCCGGGCCTTACAGCAGGAATTTCTTACATTGCCGATTTATTTTTAAACGAAGAAGATACTCTTATTGCTGCAGATCCATCATGGGATAACTATTCACTTATCTGTGAAACAAGACGAGGGGCAACTCTCCGCATGTTCAAGCTGTTCAATGAAAATGGATTTAATATGGAAGAATTTGAAAAAACAATTAATGAAGAAGCAGAAAAAGGCTTTATTCATGTAATTCTCAATTTTCCTCAAAATCCATCCGGTTACAGTCCGACAGTTGAAGAAGCAGAAAAAATCTGTTCCATCTTAAAGGCACAGGCAGAAAAAGGAACAAAGATTCTCGCAATAAGTGATGATGCATACTTTGGACTTAATTACGAAGACAACATAAATCCGGAATCTCTCTTTGCAAAAACAGCAGATCTTCATAAAAATATTCTCGCAGTAAAAATTGACGGTCCTACAAAAGAAGACTTTGTCTGGGGTTTTAGAAGCGGATTTTTAACATTTGCAAATCCACAGATGACAGAAGAACAGTACACAGCGCTTATCACAAAGCTCATGGGTATAATCCGTTCATCTGTTTCATGTTCTTCTACTCCGGGTCAGAGCATGCTCCTAAAGGCAATTAAAGATCCTGCAATTGATGAACAGAAACTTGAATTAAGAAAAGTTCTCGAAGAGAGATATAGAATTGTAAGGGATTTTGTAAACACACATAAATGTTCAATTTTGACCGCACTTCCTTTTAACTCAGGATACTTTATGAGTTTTAATGTTAAGGACAACAAATCAGAAGAACTCAGAGTAAAACTATTAAACAAATACGGTATCGGAACTGTTTCTATCGACTCAAAGACACTCCGCGTTGCTTTCAGCAGCATCGAAAAAGATAAACTTGTGTCGGTTTACGAGACGATTTATAAAGCAGCAGAGGAATTATGAAAAAAAACATCTGTCTAAAATCTTTCTTAATCGCATTGTGCATTTTATTTATACAAAGCTGCTCAAAGCAAAGGGAAGAAGTTCTTATTTTATGGACAGATAATATTGAATTTGCTTCATATGCTGAGCTTTTCAATGCTTCGCAGAATTCTGTAAAAGTTGCAGTAGTTTATAAAGCTGAAACTCTTGATCATCTTCCTGTAGAAAAAGGCGGTACAAATCCAGATTTAATCGCTGCCGGATACCTTACCCCTGGAATTGCAAAGCATTATTTTTCTCCACTCAACGGAATCTTTTCTGACCGTTTTACAAAGGAAGCTTTTTATCCGGGACTCCTTGAAGCAGGAAAAAAAGGGAACACTCAGTATCTTCTGCCGGTAAACTTTAATGCAGGTGCATTTGTTTTTGACGTAAACAATTCTGATTTGATAGAAGGAACCGGAACAATTAATTATGAACAGATAAAAAAAGCCTCAAAAGAGTTTAATGCAAAATCAGCAGATAATCTTTATACTAAAATGGCTTTTGCACCACAATGGAATCCTGATTTTCTTTATAAAGTTCTTGCCGCAGACGATGTAAAATTCAGTGCACAGAAAAATGAAATTAAGTATAATATCCCGCTTGTTGAAAAAAACTGCGAGTTCTTAATCGATTGGACAAAAACAACAAATACTTCGTGCAACGACGAAAAAGACTTTGCATTTAAATATCTTTATACACCATATAACAAACAGGTTTTGCAGCAAAAATCACTTTTTGCATATACAACAAGCGACAGACTTCTTTCTCTTACAGAAGAACAGCTTGATAAAATTGACTTCTGCTGGTTCGAAAAAGACACAAATATTTTAACTGAAGAAAACAATACAATGATAGGCATTTACAAAAAATCAAAATCAAAAAAAGCCTGTCAGATGTTTATTTCCTGGTTTATGACAGAAGAAGCCCAGAGCGCAATGCTCAAAAGAAAAATTGACATGAATCTTGATTCCAACACTTTCGGGATTGCAAACGGATTTTCTTCTCTAATTTCTGTAAACGAACATATTTTCCCAGTTTATTACAAATGTCTCTTAGCAAAAGTTCCTGCAAGCTCTTCAATTACAGCCCCGGCACCATATCCGCCACAGTGGGTAGAAATTAAAAGAGATGTAATAATCCCTTATCTCAAACAGACACTCGAAGGCAAAACAGATTCATCCACCCTTTCAAAGATGTATAAAGACTGGGAAAATCAGAATAAAGAAGAATAATTTATTCCTTAAAAAATGCTTTCATAGTAAGTCTATCATAAAACTTAAACTCACTCTTAGCATAGGCATCAAAAACGTTATAAAAATCCTGATTACACTCTATCGAAAAAGTAAATCCGGTTTCTGAATTATATACAGAAAGACGGACATCAACATTATATTCAGGATACTCTTTTTTTATAAAACTTATAATTTCTTTTTCAATCTTTGATGATTTTGAAAAATTATCGTCAGCAATAAAGATGTAAAAATATCCATCAAATTCCTGCCAGCGTTCATATTCAACAAGAATTATTTTTGGATTTTTTAAAACACCTGCATAGGTTTCGTTTGCTTCTTCAACTGTCTTGAACGAATAACTCTTAAGCTTTACTTTTTTAAAGCGTGACTGAATTTTTTCGAATTTACCTGTACTGAAAGCATAAGTTCCTTTATCTGTAGTAATTTCACCGGCTTCAAGATTTATAAGAACACTTGATAAAACTTCCCCGTTTTGAATCAGATATCCGTTATAATCATAAGTTTCTTTATTATAAAATGAAGGAATATAGAACTTCCAGTCCTTTGCAATTTCTTTTATAAGTTCAACGTCATCAGTAAAATAATTCTCATCGTTATAATTTGCATTTGTAAAGACAAGCATAAGTCCGTCTGTCTTTAAAGGCACTCTGAACGGACTGTCTGCAAAAGCTGAGGCACACGATAGAAAAATAAACAGAATAAAAATTTTCTTCAACAATTAAACCTCACGGTATTGTCTGGTTTCTATACAGGCGGTCAAGTCACGCTCCGCTTAAAGGCTTCGCTTAAAGACTTGATTTACCCTTTTCACGGACGGTTTAAAACTATCTATCCGCGATAAAAATTAATGAGACAGCCGGAAAGAATAATCTTTCTTTCGTCGTCCGTTAAATCGCCTACTGAAAGTTCAAACTCGTTAACCGTTCCGTTCTTCTTTACTGCATAAGCCTTAATTGAAGGAAGCTTATCCTGAATCATCTTTTTTACACCAGGAAGGAATACATAATCATCATTTGCAAAAGGAAGGTTTTTATCACCGTCCCTGTAAATGAATGGCAGCATTCCCCAGTTAATGAGATTTGAACGGTAGCGTTTTGTAGCATATTCATTTGCAATGTTTGCACTTGCACCCAGAACTCTCTGGCAGCTTGCAGCCTGTTCACGTGCCGAACCGTCTCCAGGTTTTACGGCAAAGATAGTTGAACCGGTCTGTGCATTAGAAGCAGCTTTTCCAAGAGCAGCATCCTTTTTAGTAAGAGCATCGACTGCAGCTTTTATTTCTGACTTTACTTCCTCTGTCAAATCACGCACAGCCTTTGCCCGACCTACATAAGCAGGATCCTTTCGGCTTAAAGTAAATTCTGCAAGTCCGAGTGGATTTGAGCGGAATGAAGAAGTTTCACCAGACGGAATAAGTTCATCAGTTGTAGTTACAGGATCATGAATTTCGCTTACGATTTTAACAAGGAGATCATCTCCGAGCGCCTTCTGTTCCGGCCAGTCCTTGATGTTAGGACCAAACTGAATTTCAACTTCAGGATGTGCAATTCCTTTTGAATCATAAACGCGCTTTTCGTAAATTCCCTTATCAAAGAAATATTTTTTACCGCTGAATTCTGTGTCATATTCTGTTGCTGCTGTAAGGAAGCCTTTGTTTGCTGCTGTTGCTGCAATTGAACGTGCATCCATAAGTGCAACTGATGCAAGCTGTCCGTTCTGGATTTTAGAACCCTCGCGGTTAGGAAAGTTTCTTGTCGAGTGGCGGATAGAGAATGCTCCGTTTGCAGGAGTGTCGCCTGCTCCAAAACAAGGTCCGCAGAATGCAGTCTTGATTATTGCACCTGCATCAACTAAAGCACTGAATGCTCCGTTTTTCATAAGCTCCTGATAAACAGGCATAGAAGCAGGATAAACATTTAAAAGGAATTTTCCGTTTCCAGTATCCTTTCCTTTAAGAATGTCTGCTGCAGCACAGATGTTTTCAAAGCCGCCGCCTGCGCATCCTGCAATTACACCCTGATCAACATAAAGCTTTCCGCCGGTTACTTTATTTTTAAGTGTAAAGTTTACTTTATCACCAAAAGAAACTTTTGCACGCTTTTCTGTTTCATCAAGAATGTCCATTAAGTTTTTATTAACTTCATCGATTGTATATGCGCAGCTTGGATGGAACGGAAGGGCAATCATCGGTCTTATTTCTCCAAGATCAATTTCGATTGCACCGTCATAGAAAGCTCCTTCTCCAGGATTTAATTCTTTATATGCATCAGGTCTTCCGTGAATCTCATACCATTCTCTTGTATTTTCATCTGTTTTCCAGATTGAAGAAAGACATGTCGTTTCTGTTGTCATAACATCAATTCCGATTCTAAAATCTGAACTTAAATTTTTAACGCCAGGTCCTACAAATTCCATTACCTTATTTTTAACATAACCGTTGTCAAAAACTGCCTTGATGATTGCAAGGGCTACGTCCTGAGGTCCAACGCCAGGCACAGGAGAGCCTGTAAGGTAAACTGCAACTACTCCAGGATATGCAACATCATAAGTTTTATTTAAAAGCTGTTTTGCAAGTTCTCCACCGCCTTCACCGATTGCCATTGTTCCAAGGGCACCGTAACGAGTATGGCTGTCAGAGCCTAAAATCATGTCACCGCATGCACTTAACATTTCGCGTGCAAACTGATGAATTACAGCCTGATGTGGCGGTACATAAATTCCGCCGTATTTCTGTGCACATGTCAAACCGAACATGTGATCGTCTTCGTTGATTGTTCCGCCTACTGCACAAAGTGAGTTGTGGCAGTTTGTAAGGACATAAGGAATCGGAAACTTTTCAAGTCCAGATGCTCTTGCTGTCTGGATGATTCCGACATAAGTAATATCATGAGAAGTAATTTTATCAAATTTTATCTTAAGCTTTTTTTCATCACCGCTTGTATTATGCTTCTGAAGAATTGAATAAGCCATTGTCTTTTTGCGGCCTTCTTCTTCTCCTGTCTGGCATGCTGGTTCGAGTTTTCCGTTTACAAGGTAAGCACCTTTTTCCCAAAGTTTCATTAAAGTCCCCTACTGTTGTTAATCTTTATTACAGATTACCATAAATTCCACTTTGTAACAATAACAGAGTAAAGTCTTATTTTATGAAATTTGTCCTGGCTATGTCGATTATGACTTTCTGGATTATACTGAACGAAACAGGCGTGAGTGTCGTTTCTGTGTCATAACAGGTATGAAAATACCTCCATGTAAGAGGAATGCTTTCCCTGAGTTTGTATTCCGGTGCGATTTTATCCGGCACGTCTTCAAGCCGGCGGTTCATGACAGATTCTGCAAGGCCCGGGATTCTTGAAAGATTACTCATGTAATTTGAGACTTCATCACGTGGAAGCATTGTAATAGCACATGCTGCAATTCCGTTTGCAAGAAAGCCTGCGTTATCACTAAAGGATGCAGGAACTTCTACAGGACTTGAAGAACTGTAAGACGAAAGGATTCCCCTTATCTGATTCTGGAGCATGGCGTAATTTCTTTTTAAAATCGGTTCAGCGTTAGAAGGAAGCTCAAGTGCGCACAAAACAGGAACATCACCGCGACCTACACAGTCAAAGACAAAAACTTCGCCGTCCATCGTTCCCAAGTCCTTAAACTTTTTTGCAAGCGCAAAGGCTCCCTGAGAGGTTACACCAAACCTTCCCTCTTCTTCTGCATCCGTAAAAATCATGCGTATGTTATAAATGCCGTGATTTTCTGTAAAATATTTTGCGGCATTAAGAAGCGCAAACACCCCTGAGCTGTTGTCATTTGCTCCGGGACTTTTGTGTACTCTGTCATAATGAGCAACGAGAGTTTTGATTTTGTATTTTGAATCGTAGCAGTCTTTGGGAAGGTCAACGTAAATATGACTTCTGCCTTCAAGAACAACCGCAGTTGATTTTAATCCAAGGTCTAAAAGATATTTCTGGATAAATTCAGCTCGGTTACATTGCGGATCTAAAAATTCATGCAGTCCGGAAGGCAGATTCATATCTCTCCTTATTAATCTTATTTTTTCTTTCCAAGATAGGCTTCTTTAACTGTATCGTTTTCAAGAAGTTCTTTTCCACTACCCTTTAATACGATTGCACCTGTCTCGATTACATAAGCTATATCTGCAACCTTTAACGCCATGTTTGCATTCTGTTCAATAAGTAAGACAGTAACACCCTGCCTGTTGATTTCCCGGATGATTTCAAATATCTGCTGAACAACTAAAGGAGCAAGACCAAGGGACGGTTCATCGAGCATTATGATTTTTGGCTTTGACATAAGCGCCCTTCCTACAGCAAGCATCTGCTGCTCACCGCCGGAAAGAGTTCCCGCATACTGCCATGAGCGTTCTTTAAGACGTGGAAAAAGCTCGTAAACTCTTTCCATATCCTTTTGAATTTCTGCCTTGTCCTTTCTAAGATATGCTCCAACGCGAAGATTTTCCTGAACAGAAAGATCTGTAAATACACGGCGTCCTTCAGGGCAGAGCGCAATTCCTTCTGAACATATTTTATTAATCGGAAGGGACACAAGCTCTTTGCCGTCAAAATTAATTGAACCGCTTTCGGCTTTAACAAGACCTGTAATCGTTCTTAAAAGAGTGGATTTTCCGGCACCGTTTGCACCGATAAGAGTTACTATTTTGCCGTCTGGTACTTCAATATCAATTCCGCGTAATGCTTTAATTCCGCCATAAGAAACATATAAATCTTTAATCGTAAGCATATTTTACTCTTCCTTTTCACCAAGATAAGCAGCAATTACTTCCGGATTATTCTGAATTTCTCCAGGAGTTCCACTGGCAATTAAAGCACCAAAATTTAAAACATAAATTCTGTCTGAAATATCCATAACAAGATCCATATGATGTTCAATCATAAGAATCGTAAGATTAAAATCTGTCCTGATTTTTTCTATGAACGCTGTAAGCTCTGCAGTTTCCTGAGGGTTCATTCCGGCAGCAGGCTCGTCAAGAAGAAGAAGTGTCGGTTCTGTTGCAAGAGCACGTGCAATTTCAAGACGGCGCTGGAGTCCGTAAGGAAGTGATGTACAAAGTTCATTGCGGACTTCCCACAGGTCAAGCATCTTTAAAAGCTCCTCAACTTCTTTACGCTGTCTGTTTTCTTCTGCACGGTTTAAACGGAATGTCGCAGTAAAGACATTACTTGTGCGGCGAAGATGCTTTGCAATTAAAACATTTGTAAATACATCCTGACTTTTCCAGAGACGTATATTCTGAAAGGTTCTTGCAACACCAAGAGCTGTAATTTTATCCGGAGTCGGCTCAATGCGTTTTGTATATTTACCGTTTTCCTTTCCGGCATAATTTTTTTTCATTTTTCCAGACGGATAATTTTCAACAATTTTGTTTCCATTAAAATAAACAGCACCGTTTGTCGGAGCGTAAACACCTGTTACGACATTAAATGCAGTTGTCTTACCTGCTCCATTTGGCCCGATAAGAGAAACAATTTCTCCTTTATTAACTTCAAGCGAAAGATTATCAACTGCGACAACGCCGCCAAACTGCATCGTCACGTCTTTCATCATCAAAACGTTTGTACTCATTCTGCAGCTCCCTCTGATTTAGATTTAATAACCTTTGCCTTTTTAAAACCGGGAAAGAGCTTTTTAAACGACTGCGTAAATCTTGAAAAACTGAATTCTTTATCGCCCATAATTCCTTTCTGATAAAAAAGAACGATTGCCATAATTACAATTGCAAAAACAACTTTTCTAAATCCCGGTCTGAAAATCTGCACTGAACTGAAATTTAATTTTGCGTCATCAAGGAATCGGAGCAACCATTCAGAACATGCGATAAACAGGAAAGAAGAAATGCAGCTTCCTGTAATTGAACCGATTCCACCGATTACAACGATTAAAAGAATTTCATAAGTCATTGCAGAAGTAAACTGCTTTGCCTGAATCGTCGTCTGAAAAATCGCAAGAAGCGCGCCAGAAATTCCTGCAAAGAATGATGAAATTACAAATGAAAGCTGCTTGTGTTTTGCAAGATTAATTCCCATTGCCTCTGCTGCAACTTCGTCATCACGGATTGCTTTAAACGCCCTTCCATAAGTAGAATTTATCAAAAGAACTATAAGCGTTATACATATAATCGCGACTGCAAAATAAAAGAGGCACGATTTAAATACAGGGTATTTTTTTAAAAGATTTGAACCGTTTGTAATAACACCGATTTTATCCCACTGGAAAATCGCACGTAAAATTTCTGCAAAGCCTAAAGTTGCAATTGCAAGATAGTCTGACTTTAAGTGAAGGACAGGAAGCCCGATTAAATATGCAAAAAACGCCGCTACAAGTCCTGAAAGGATAAGAGCTGCTGCAACAGGTATCGTAAACTGAATGATTCCTCCGTCAAAGTACTGATAAACCTGAGGACGTGCCGCTACAGGAATCGTAAAAATTGCATAAGTATATGCACCTAAAAGCATGAATCCAGCCTGACCAAGTGAGAAAAGACCTGTAAAACCGTTTAAAAGGTTCATCGAAACAGCAACGAGAGCATAGATTGCACCCTTTTTAAGGACTGTAAAAATCATGCTTGTTCTTGGGAGAATCTGTTCGAGCACTGTAATTGTACCGAGAAGAAGTATGAGAAGACCAAAACCTATTATATAATCTTTATGTTTTTTAGAATTAATTGCTGTATTCATAGTCTACACCTTATCCGTCTGTTTTTCACCGAAGATTCCCGTCGGCATAAACATCAAAACTGCAATGAGTAAAACAAAAGTAAAGGCATCGCTGAATGTAGTCCAGCCCAAGCCCTTTATAATGTTTTCGCAGATACCAATTAAAAATGCTCCGATAACAGCACCGGGAATTGAGCCTATTCCGCCAAAAACAGCTGCAACAAAAGCTTTAAGACCCGGCATTGCACCTACTGTCGGTGTTACTCCTGAATAATTTGAAAAGAATAGAAGTGAACCGACTGCAGCAAGGAAAGATCCAATAATAAATGTTGAACTGATTACAGTATCAACTTTAATCCCCATAAGTTCGGAAGTTTCAAAATCTTTAGAAACAGCACGCATTGCCATTCCGATTTTTGTATGTTTAATAAGATAAACAAGAGAAATAACAAGAAATATAGTTAAAAAAGGTGTAATTACTGTAACTCTTTTTGTAACAGCTCCAAAGATTGTAATTGAATCACTTATCCATGGAATTGAAGGAAAGAATTTTGTAAGTCCACCTGTAATATACAGAGCAAAATTCTGCAAAAGGTAACTCATACCGATTGCACTTATCATGATTGACATACGTGGCGCAGTTCTTAAAGGTTTGTAAGCAACACATTCAATCGAAAAGCCGAGTAATACCGTAAGAATAATGGTAAATGGAATTGAAATCCATAACGGCATTATAGTATAAGAATAAATCATGATGAGCCCGGCAGCCATAAAAACATCACCATGTGCAAAGTTAATTAATCGTAAGATTCCGTAAACCATCGTATAACCGATTGCGATTAAAGCGTACTGTCCGCCGGTTGAAATACCTGCGAGGAAATACGGAAGATTAGTCTGAATAAATTCCATTTATCTAATCCTGAAAAAAAATAATATCTAAATATTTTGAACTATTATTTTACAACATACAGCGGAGTCGGGACGCGACACAAAAAAAATTCTGCGCGCAGTACCTCTTCTGAGGCGCGCCCGCGAGCACAGCCGTTTTTTGTGGCGTGTTCCCGACGGAAGCTGTATGTTAAAGATTTAATAAATAATGTCTTTTAGACATTATTTATTTACAGTCTGAATGGCAACGAATTCCCATTTACCTGTTTCGTTGTTTACTCTCTTTACGTAAGCAACATCGCGTTTTGCATCTCCGTTTTCATCGAAAGCGATTTCTCCGGAAACACCAGAATATGTTACAGAAGGAAGAACTTTAATAAGATCTGTTCCTTTTGTGCTGCCAGCTTTTTTAAGAGCTTCAAGTGCAACATAATATGCATCAAATCCCATTGCAGAAACAGCAGAGATTTCATCATCACCACCGTTGTTTGTTTTTGCAACTGCATTTGTATTGATATAGTTTCTGAAACCATCTACGAAAGAAACAACATTTTCATTTGTTGAACCTTCAACAAAGAATGTTGTAACGTTAATGCTTACATCTGTTCCTTTTGCAGCTGCAAGAACTACGTTAGAGTCCCATGTATCACCTGCAAGAATAGGCATATTAATATGCTGTGTACTTGCCTGTTCAATAATAAGAGCAGCAGCTTCGATAGAAACCGGTGAGAAGAATACATGTGCACCAGCATTCTTTGCCTTTGCAACATAAGCTGCAAAATCAGAAGTTCCTTCCGGGAATGTGTCATAAACAACTTCTCCGCCAAGAGCTTCGAAAGCCTTTATAAAGTAATTACAAAGACCTACAGAATAGTCATCACCAAGTTTTGCAAGACAGTAAGCTGTTTTTGCATTGAATCTTTCTGCAGCAAAATTTGCAAGAACTGTTCCCTGGAATGGATCAAGGAAGCAGATACGGAAGTAATGATTGTTTCCGAGAGTAACCTGTGGATTTGTACATGTAATTCCGATTGCAGGAATTTCTGCAGAAGCAAAAGTATCGCTTGCAGCAATAGAAACACCCGAACCATAAGAACCTAATACAAGTGAAACGTTTTTAGAAACAAGTGCACTTGCAGCAGTTACTGCTTTATCGTTTGAAGATTCGTTATCTACGATTTCAAGCTGAACTTTATATTCTTTTCCATCGATTGTTACAGTTGGTGTAACTGTGTTTGCATACTGAACACCAAGAGTTTCCTGTTTTCCACCGGCACCATTATCTCCGGAAGCAGGTTCATAAACACCGATTTTCACTACATCTTTGTCTGCGCCGCAGCTTGAAAGAGCAAAAGCGAGAGCCAGTGCAGTTAAAGCAAAAATAGATTTTTTCATAAAAACATACCCCTTTTTTTGAAAAATATCGTAATATTTTACCAAAAAAAAGGGGTTTATTCTACAGTGAACAAAAGTTCAACTAGGATTTCTTTAATTTTTTAGTAAGCTGAACATTAATCCAATGATAAATTATTGCAGAAACAAACACTGTAAGTGTTACTAAAACGGCATAAAGTGCAATGTTCCAGTTGTGAGCCTTAAATATTGCCTTTTCCCCGCTTTGAATGAGGTAAAGCCAGCTGAACAGAGCCAGTTCCTGCATGAGATATACTTCAAGACTGCGTTTTCCAAAAAAGTTATAGAATGTATTCTTAACATAAACCTTTCGCATAACAAGGACAACAAAAAAATCTGTAACAACAACCTGAATACACTGGGCTGCATAACAGATAAACTTATTCAGAATACCGAGCTTTCCATTAAATGCAAATTCAGACCAGAAACTTATACAAAACAAACAGAAAAATCCGGCAGCAGAAACTGCAAGAAGAATTAAAAACGTTACGGCAAGTTTAAGTCCATAATTTTTTGAAGACCATTCAATAAATTTATCTTCGTATTTTGCAATAAAAAGACCTGCAACAAAACCAAACATAGAATTAACCCACCACTCACCTTCAAAAGGAAGTGCACATGGTCCTTTCCACCATGGAATTGAAGCGAATTTTTTTGGATTCATCCACCAGTTCTTTGGAGAAGCATACCATGGGAAATGTCCTATTATGCAGAAAAGAATTCCAAAGAAAAGTGAAATAACTATAAAAAGCGGAATACCATATTTACGAAGTCTTTCACTTTTATAAATAAAATAGAATGCAAGATAAAAAATAAGGATTACAATTACATACCAGCACTGGCTGTTAATCATAACAAGCCCAGAAAGCTTTAAAGCCCATTCAACAGGAGTAAAAGCCGAACCCTGAATTAAATGATAAACTGCATAAATTGCAATCATCACATAGTAAAAAATTACAATCGGAAGAACACGGCGTTTTAAAAAACTTTTAAGATAATCTGGCTTTTTAAGATAACTTTTATAAAGTCCATAACCTGAACATAAAAAGAAAACTCCTACAAACAGAAAACCGATGTGCTCAAAAATTCCTATCGTATGAGTCTGCTGAAAAGCAGGCTTCTGCGAAAGATGATGGCACAAAACAAAAATTGCAAGAACACCCTTTAATGACGTCATTGCATCCAATGATAGAGAATCTTCGTTAAAACCTCTCCGAGGGGCCAGCTTAAGTCCAGGGACAAAAGAAAGCAATAGTAAAACATAAACAGCAATTGAAATAAAATTCATTTTTCACCTCTTAAGCTTAATTTTATAAAATGAATTCTAAGTTATCAACATAAAAAAAAATTAAAAATCATAAAAAAATCAAAAAAAACATAAAAAAGTTGAAATAATTTATCAAAAAAAAGCATTATTTGGATAAATTTGAATCTACCGCTCACGCGACTTGCGGGTCAAAAAATATTTAATAGTGAGAACCCGCGGTCGTAGCTGACGCGCCGTTTGCGTTAAGGAAATTATTTAAGTTTGCGCTCTCGCGCATGTGCATCTGAGATGTGTAGCTGTTTCATTGTCATACCACGCGGCAATGCCGGCAGCGCCGCGCGGAGCGATTTTGTGCAAC
>JAFZKN010000016.1 GCA_017553635.1 Treponema sp.
AAGCTCACCCGGATGTATTTAACATTCTTCTTCAGGTACTTGATGACGGGCGTCTTACAGATTCTCAGGGAAGACTTGTTGACTTTAAGAATACAATTATAATCATGACAAGCAATCTTGGAAGCGACATGATTCTCGAAGCCGATACAAAGGAAAAACTTGATGCGTTAAAAGAACCGATTGAAAATCTCTTAAAGTCAAAATTCCGTCCCGAGTTTTTAAACCGTATCGATGAAACTGTAATGTTCTCACGTCTTGATAAAGACTGCATCGAAAAAATTGTAAGGGCACAGCTTGACAGGGTTCAGTCGAGACTTGAAGATAAGCACATAACTTTATGCATTGAACAGTCTGCAGTAAGTTTTCTTGTTGAAAAAGGTTATGATCCGGCATTTGGTGCGCGTCCTGTAAAGAGAGCGGTTCAGAATTATCTTGAAAATCCTCTTGCGAAGCTCATGCTGTCGGATAAGGTTTTAGAAAACAGCCGGTTAAAGATTTATAAAGAAAACGGTACAGATTCGCTGAGTGTAAAGGTAGAGTAGGAGAAGTGTTTTTTTCGCATGGTTCCCGTCGGGAGACATATCTGCGTTGTGTTTTAGAATACTTCTACACTCCATGAGGTTGATTCATTTTTATAAATCTTCTTTGCGATGTAAGAAAGATTGTCTTTTGTTTTTTCATCAAGTTTCCACGGCATGTTTATTACAAGCATACCGCTTCCGTATAGGCGTGGTGGTCCTGAATTATCTTTTAGAGAAGTTTCTATGTGAGAATCAGGTCTGTTTATTAAAAGCTCTGCATCCATTATCTGAACTTTTTCATCCCGCGCTTTTACTGTTGCAATGATGTTGTTTTTCATTGCATTTATTTCTATGATGCGGTGAGATAAAAGTGGATACCATAATGCTATTATTCCGACATTCCATTTTCTGTTAAGCTTTAAGACTGTTTCACCTGTAAGTTTGTATTCATCTTTTTCTTCATAACTCGGATCTATCAGACATATTCCACGTTTAATGATCGGTGGAGAAATTGCAATTACATCTTTTAATCCGTCGGTATGATGAACCTGTGTTTTAACTTGAACTTTATTTTTGCCCAGAAGAATGAGAGGTTCTTTTTCTGCATTCTGGGAAAGCAAATCGATTTCTGAATTGTTAAGCTCGCTTATGATATGACAGCATGTACTGTCTGTAAAAATTTTTTCTATTTCTACTGAACCCGGGTAAAGATTGTGATTTTTGTAAAGAGTGCAGATCTTGTAATAATTTGAAAGGCTTTCTGGAAAATCTATTTCGTTCATTTTCATCAGAAGAGATATTATTCCAAGCTGTGCTTCACCTGTCTTTAAATTACCGGGATCTGTAAGAGAATAAATTCCACTCCCTGCATGTGTATCAAAAACAGTGTAGGGCTTATCTTTTAAATTGAGTGTTTCTAAGATATTAGTTAAGACAGAATGCTTTAAGATGTCTGCATGGTTTCCAGCGTGAAATGAATGACGGTAGCTTAACATGGTTTACTTAAAGAGCTTTCTGATTGACTCAAAGATCCATTTAAAGAATTCTATAAATGCATTTAATATTCTTCTGAAGAAATTCGGATTTCTTAATTTTTCGAGACGCTTGTAGCCTTCAAGAAGTTCTGCATCCGTAAATTCTTTTCTCTGATTGTTTTCTTCGAGTTCAAGTTCTAATTTTGTAACGGGAGAAATGTTATTAATGATTATTGCATTAATATTTGTCCAGCCTATTTCTTTTGCTGCCTGAAGTCTCCGCTCGCCGGCGATAAGTCTGTTTTTACCGTCAATTGTAATCGGGTTTAAAAGACCATATCGTCGTAAGCTGTCTTTAAGCGGTTCAAGATTTCCGAGATCCTTTCTGATTCTGTTTTTAACCTTTATCTCTGAAATATTTATAAGCATTTTTTCTCCATAAATATTTTAATCCATAAACTGGTTGGAATCATCATCTCCAGACTGCTTTTTTGATTTACTTGGTTTTGAATCGTCAAGGAAGTCGAGATTAAGTTCAAGCTCGCCGTTGTCGTCAATTTCAATCTTCTGTCCAGAGAAAATTTCTGCATCCTGAGCACGTATTACAAAGATATCCCCAGAACTTCCTTCTGAATGAATATGACAGTGTTCTGTCGGATTTGTTCCGTCCATAAACCACAGTGTTACAACATTCTTACAGTTTTCACTAGGCCATTCACCTGTTTCTGCACAGACAGTCGCTTTATGAACTTTTCCTTCCGGCATAGGGAATTCTTTAAACGGCAAATCTTTATTTGCAAACATCATAAAGTCACCCCAAGGTGGACCTGCAAGGGTTGCACCTGTCATTCCCATACCCATTGATTTACCCGGAGTGTCAAATCCAAACCAAACGGCACAAGTGTAATAAGGAGTAAATCCGATTGCCCATGCATCACCCCAGTTTTGTGTTGTACCTGTTTTTCCAGAAACAGGCATATTGAAAGTCTTACCTGTCTGCTTGTCAATGAATGTAAATTTAGAACCGGTAAGACTTGGATCGATTGAACGCATTGCAGCACCGTATCTTAATGTACCGATTGTTACAGAACTTTCCATAATCTTTGTCATTACAAAAGCATTCTCAGGAGAGATAACCTGTTTTGGTTTTAATATTGCTTCACGAACTTTCTGGTCGTTGTTGATGATTATGTTTCCTTTTCTGTCTTCTACAGTTCTGATTGCTGTAGGCTGAATTGCTTTTCCGCCGTTTGCAAAGATTGCATATGCTCTTGCCATTTCGATTGGACGAACAGAACATGTTCCAAGTCCGAGCGGGAAGCCAGGAATAAATGCACGTGATGGAAGTTCTTTTTCAGGAATTCCGAGAAGATCAACCATTCGTTTGATTGATGCATCAAACCCGGTCTGTTCGAGAAGTTTCAGCGCAGGAATGTTAAGAGAAAGAGCAAGTGCCTTCCACATAAGTGTAGGTCCATGCCATGCACCGCCATAGTTGTTCGGAAGATATGGAGTTCCATCTGGAGATGTAAACTTGTATGGTGCATCATCAAACATTGTTGCTGCGGTAATTTTCTTTGTATCAAGTCCTGCAGAGTAGTAAAGAGGTTTGATTGAAGATCCAGGCTGAACCTTTGCCTGTGTAGCACGAATCAACTGGTTACTCTGATCAAACTTACTGCCACCGATAAGAGCTGTGATATATCCTGTATCATTTTCAATATTTATGAGTGCACCTTCGATTGTAGAAGCCTTTGCTTTATTCTGAGCCATTGTAGTTGATCTGTTGATAATTCCGACTTTAAGATTTTCAATACCACATAATACAGAGAATATATCAATCATCGGAGTTATGTTTTCTGTAAAGTTTGAAATGGTTTTTGAATTTGCCCTCTGACCGGACATCTTTAAATCTTTTAAGTCAAAGAGAAGAATTGCCATTTCTGCCATCGGAAGATAAGTTCCTACTGCGTAACGCTGTTTATATGCAGATTCAACCTGATACTGTTTGTTTGCATTTTCTATCTGGCGTTCCATGATTAACTGAGCCTGACGGAGATGTGCAAGGTTTCCTGTTGTATTAACAGTAAAACCGCTTTTGTAAATATCATCATCACCGTAAATCATGTCAGCAAGTTCACGACGAACATATTCACTGAACCATGGAGCTTTATCATCACGGTTATAGTATGCAGAAGTATTGATACGTGTGTAGTCAAAGTTTAACCAGTAATCGTCAAACGATTCATCACTTTCTTTTTGAGTAATATAACCTTCTTTTACCATTGAATCGAGAACATACTTCTGTCTGTCTTTTGCTGCGTTTGGATGTTCAAACGGATTATATTTTGTCGGGTTGGAAAGCTGAACTACAAGAATAGCTGATTCTGCAGGTGTAATTTCACGCGCACTGTGTCCGAAATAATAAGTACTTGCTGCATTTACACCTCCGGTACCACCACCGAATGGAATCTGGTTAAGATAAAGTTCAAGAATTTCTTTTTTAGAATAGCGGCGCTCCATCTGGATAGCCCACCATAATTCCCTTAACTTTCGTTTTAATGACATCTCCTTTCGGTTACAGTACAGAGTACCTGCAATCTGCTGTGTTAAAGTTGAACCGCCACCGAGAGAAAGATGTGTTACCTGACCGATCATAGCTCTTATGATTGCGAGTGTATTAAATCCGTGGTGTTCATAAAAGATTCTGTCTTCGCGGGTGATGAGGGCATCGACCATGTGTTTTGGAAGTTCATAGATTGAAATTACTTCGCGTTTTTCATCAGAAGTAAATTCTGTAATCAATTCACTGTTTATATCAAGAATTTTTGTCGGCAGAGCCTGAGACAAATCCAGAAACTGTTCTATGTTAGCGGTGTTAAAAGATTCGGCAATACCGAGTCCGAGTAATGTTCCTAATGTTACTGCAAAAAAGATATTGAGTGAGATAAATACATTAATAGATTTTTTATTTTTCATTCTTATATAGTAGATAATATTGATGATTTTGTAAATAGCGGCGTTTTATGTTCTGGCTTAAAGAAAGATCTGAATTTTCCAGCTGTTTTGAGATTTCACGGTTACATGCCATTGCGTTAAAGCCAAAAAAAAGGCCGGATCAGGTCCGGCCATGCCCATCAGGCAGTCAGGAGCATGGGTGGGAGGGGAAAATGCCCCTGACACTTATATTATCGTCCTTAATATGCGAATTCTTTAATAATTTTTAAGAAATTTATCAGTTTTCTGTAAGGTCAGCATCTAACCGTACATTTATAGAGTAGTTTCTGCCTTCCTGGATGGTTACCTGCTTGATGATTTCGTAGCCGCCAAGAGAAAATTTAAGGGTATGCTCGCCCGGGGCAAGCGATAAAGAGCCGTTTTTAACCTCTGCAGCCTGGTTGTCGACTGTTACGTGGGTTCCCTGAGGCATCGAAATGAACACCTGGGGAGCCGTACTCTGTAAATCTATGTCGAGGAACGAGTTTTTGCCGACTTCGATGATGCATGAGCGGTTTTCTGTCCTTACAGAAGCAGCGCTTATTGTAATATTCCTTACGCCGGGCTTTAAGTAGACGCTGTTGTTTTTGTCCAGTTCAACCTGTTTATCATCTACGATAACCGTAAGGTCAGAAGGGTGGTTTTTTGTCCTTATCACCAGGCGGCCCTTGTTTATGAGAATCGGCTTTGCCGTAATTACAAACTGAGCGTTGTTTATTTCCTGCGGAACACCCTTCATTGCAAGCTGGTTTCTTATGAACACAAAATTGCGTGAGTGCTCCGGAATGAGCGTTTTATCTGCGTAAGGTGTTTTCTGGATTGTGTTTCCCCTTATAAGCGGAATCTGTACTGTAAGCGAAACAAGTCCCGGGTAAACAGAAGTGTAGAGTTCCTTTCCTGTATAATCGATTGTCTTTTCTGACGGGAAAGGACTTACATTTTCATAAATTGAATAGATTATAGTGTTGGGGCACTTTGTTACGATGGACGGAATTTTTATGTTAAGTTCAATTCCCTGGATAAAAGAAAGGTCTTCGGGAAGCTTGATGAAAATTGCATCGTTTATTCCTGCATTGACTGTAGCAGAAGCATTTGTATCTATTGTTCCGTCCTGGTTTCTGATGGATTCAAGAGAAAGAACGGCCGTTTTACGCACGCGGAAGCTTTCTGCAGACAAAGAAGCAGCGCCTGCAAAGGCAAATAACAGTGAGAAGCTTAAAACTCTTAGAACTTTTTTTCCTAGCATTTTTAATGTCTGATGTACGCGTTAGGATTTGCCGGCTGCCCGTTCTGACGTATTTCAAAGTGAAGGTGTGCTCCTGTAACCCTTCCTGTTTTTCCGACGAGTCCTATTTCCTGTCCGGTTGCGACTTTCTCTCCATTCTTTGTTACTTTAATTTTTGAAAGATGTGCATAGATGCTTGTCAAACCGCTCGGGTGCTTGATAACTATGTAGTTTCCGAAAGTAGGATCCATTCTTACAATAGAAATAACGGTTCCTTCTTTACATGCAAAGACTGGAGTTCCTTCCGGGGCTGCCATGTCAATTCCTCTGTGAAACTGTTTTGAGCCGTTAAAGGGACTGGGTCTGAATCCGTAATCCGAAGAAAGCCAGTAGTGATCAAGCGGGGTCCTCATTTTTACGTCAAGAAAAAAAGCCCTCGTTGTCGCATCCAGCTTTTCTGCCGGAAGATGTAAAAAAAATCTTTCGTTTATATTATAGCAAAAAAATTCATTATCGTCCAACTTATCAATGCAATTTTTTTGAATTAATGCTTCAAGTGAATTAAGCGGTTTTTCTATCCTTATTTTTCCCGTGTCGGGTATAAAAAGCCCGGATGCCGTCGGAATAAGGAGAGTCTTTCCTTCGATTACATAGTCGGCGTTTGCAATGTTGTTAAGGCTTGCAATTGTTTCGACCGGAATATTGCACCTTGCAGCAATCCAGAAAAGGGTTTCTCCTTTTTTTGGAACATATGCATAAAAAGTGTTTGTAATGGGCTTTCCTTTTGCAAGGTCTTTATAAAATTCCATGAGGTCCTGTGAATACTGGTTAAAAAGGACGTCTTTTATGTCGAGCTTTTCGATTACCGGAACTCTGTCTGTCTTTATATACTGAACCTGATAATTACCGTTTTCCTGAGAAAAAAGTACGGTACAGGCAGTTGAGAAAAGGGCAAATATAAATAGTTTTTTAAATCTGTTCAGCATAGTTCTATAATAAAAAAGGACTTAAAGCCGTAAAAGAAACAACTCTAAGCCCTTTTTCTTGTAAAAGATATAAATTAGCCTTCTACAATTGCTCCTGTAGGACATGTTCCTGCACATGTTCCACAACTGATACATTTACCAGCATCGATAGTGCGTGCTCCGTTAGCTTCTGAAATAGCTCCTACCGGGCATTCTCCTTCGCATGAACCGCAGTTAACGCACTGGTCAGTAATTTTGTAAGCCATAATTGTCTCCTATGCCGATATTACCATAAAATAATACCAGTAATTTGGTTAATTAAAAAATATCACATAAAATGGTAAAAAGCAATAAAAAAACTTTATTTTTACAAGAAAATTGGTTATAGTAATTTAAGTAGAGAGCACAGTTTAAAGCAATCTGGAGTTTACCTTAATCATGGAAAAGAAAATGACAAAAGCAGAAATTGCAGGAATGATAGATCATACTCTTTTAACAGCCTATGCACAGAGAAAAGACATAAGAAGACTTTGCAAGGAAGCGAAACTTTATCATTTTGCAAGTGTATGTGTAAACCCCAACTATGTTGCTTATGCAAAAGATCATCTTACCGGAACTGATGTAAAAGTCTGTACTGTAATCGGTTTTCCACTCGGTGCTGACACTGCAAGTGTAAAAGCTTTTGCTGCAGAAGATGCAGTTAAAAACGGTGCAGACGAAATTGATATGGTAATAAACATTGCCAGTGCAAAAAATCAGAATTTTGACCGCGTCGAAGAAGATATAAAAGCAGTTGTTGACGCTTCTAAAAAAGCAGGAAAAGAAAAAGACAGAAAAGTTATTGTAAAAGTAATTCTTGAAACCTGTTATCTTACTGATGAAGAAGTTGTAAATGCGTGCATCGCTGCAAAAAATGCAAAGGCAGATTTTGTAAAAACTTCTACAGGCTTTGGAAGTCCAAAAGAGCTTGATGGAACAGTTTTACCGAACGGAGCAAGTGTTCATCATGTTGCGTTAATGAAAAAAACTGTAGGAGACTCAATGCAGATTAAGGCAGCAGGCGGAATTCGTTCTGTAAGGACTGCAATTGATTTGATTAATGCCGGAGCTACAAGACTTGGAACTTCAAGTGGAGTTCTTATTGTTGAAAGCTGGGATGCAGAAAGTTGATTTTTTTATTCTTCAACTTTTAATCTTCCAGTACATTTTGTTGTCTTTAAATACCCATGTAATTTTTTTATCTTCGTACAGACTTGTGAGATAAGAACGCAGCGTACTTCCAACAAGCATGAATTGAGAAAGACGAAGCGGAATGTTATTTGTATCTGCTACATATTTTAAAATATCTTCATGTGTACTGTAATTTTTTCTAAGGCATTCTAATATACAGTCTTCGTTTTCAAGAACGCTCAGCATGTTAAATTCATAAAGCGTTTTAATTTCTGTATAGATTTCTCCGTGACTCGGAACATAATAATCTGCTTTTGTTTCGCTGATTTTTAAAAGGCTTTCTTTAAATTTTTTTACATCGTATACAAAAGGAATCCAGAATCTGGAAAGCATTGATCTTGTAAAAATTCCATCGGATGTAAAGAATACTTTTTTTTCTTTATCCGTGCAAAGGATTCCAATCATTTCAAAATAGTGTCCGGGGAGAGAAATGCATTCAAGCTTTACATCATCATTAAGTTTAAATACATAATCTGCCGGAATTGTTTCGTCTACTTTGGAAGCTTGTGCTTCATAATAAGATGTTCTGTATTCTGGAAGAGGAAAACCTCCGTATGCAATTGAACTCTGATTTAATGGACATTCAATTCCGGATTTTTCCATCCATGTTGAAATTATTTTACAGCCGGAAAGTTCTTTGATTTTTTTATTTGCACCGCAGTGATCTGCGTGAGAATGAGTGTCGATTACTGCTTTGATTGTAAAGCTGTTGAATTCTTTTTTTAAGGATTCATAGATTGCACAGGCGATGTTTTCATCTGGACCGCTGTCGATAAGATAAATATCTTTTTGACCTGAATTCTCTTTTGAATCAACTGCAACTATTCCAACATTTGTCGGTGAGAGAAAAATGCCAATGGAATCTGTAAGCCAGTTGATTCCCGTCTGAGAAGGATTATCAAAGGTAAAAATATTATTGCTGGATATCATTTAACTCTTTGATTTTTTTATTCAGACTGTTGATTTTAAAACAGAGGTAAACACATGTTATGATTGCCCCGGCAGCAACAGCTCCCAGTATCAAAAGTATGTACCATGGAGTTGTTTTAATTCCGTCATTACTAAAAGTCATGTAACATACAAGAATTAAAACTCCTGCACAGAGTGATCTGTCAAGGTCAAACCCTTTTTTTGTTTTTATGAGGCTTTCAAGTTCGTTTTCTTTTTCTTCTTGTGTCATAGCAGGTACAGAATACTTTATTTTATTGAAATTTTCAACATTTTGGCTTATTATATAGATAAATGGTGAACTTAACTTATAATAACGGCAAAAATAAGGCCGTACAGTTTCCGAAAGACTGCTGCCAGAACAGGCGTAACCTTACTTCCGAAGAAATTTCAATCCTTATAAAAAATAACAATAGATCAGAATATAAAGACTGGAGTAATGTTCTTGTAAGTTCTGTCCCTGGTGAATTTAATCCGGAACAGATTTTTGATTCTGTTTTTGACGGATTTGTTATAATTGGAAAACTGGTTGATGCAACATTAAAATATCATGATCTCGAGCTTGCCACAGGAATTTACAATTCTGCGCTAAAAGACGTTGTGGTAGGTGATGATGTTGTCGTTAAAAATGTAAAATATTTGTGCAATTACAGGATTTCAAACAGGGTAATTCTCTTTAACATCCAGGAAATGAGCTGTACCAAACACAGTAAATTCGGTAACGGATGGTTAAAGGAAGGCGAAGAAGAAAGCGTGCGCGTCTGGATAAGCGTAGGGAATGAAAATGATAACCGTGCAATCCTTCCTTTCGAATCGATGATTACGGCAGACGCATACCTGTGGTCAAGAAGACGTTCTGATGAAAAACTCATGAAGCGCCTTATTGAACTTACAGAAGCGCCTAATACAAAAAAGCTTGATACCTTTGGCTTTGTAGATGAAGAAGCAGTAATTAAAAATACAACTCTCTTAAAGGATGCAAAAATCGGAAAGTGTGCTTACATAAAGGGAGCATTTAAATTAAAGAATATAACGGTACTTTCAAGTCCAGAAGAAGAAAGTCAGATTGGAGAAGGTGTTGAGCTTGTAAACGGAATCATGGGTTATGGAAGCCGCATTTTTTACCAGGCAGTAGCAGTTAGATTTGTAATAGGAAGAAACTGCCAGTTAAAATACGGTGCGCGCCTTTTAAACTCTGTGCTCGGCGACAACTCTACAGTTTCGTGCTGTGAAATTTTAAACAATCTTATTTTCCCGTTTCACGAACAGCATCACAATTCTTCTTTCCTTATTGCGACAACAGTTCTGGGGCAGTCAAACATTGCAGCCGGCGCGACAATTGGAAGCAATCACAATTCAAGAAGCCCGGATGGAGAAATAATTGCAGGGCGCGGATTCTGGCCGGGACTCTGTTCTGATTTTAAGCATAATTCAAAATTTGCATCGTTTGTTCTTGTGTCAAAGGGTTCTTACCAGCATGAGCTTAACATAACATATCCGTTTTCGCTTGTAGCCTTTAAAGCAGAGCAGGAACCGGTTCACATAATTCCTGCTTACTGGTTTCTGTTCAACATGTTTGCAATTGCAAGAAACAATTACAAGTTTAAAAAAAGAGATAAGCGTGTTATTAAAGTTCAGCATATAGAAACAGATCCTTTAGCACCGGATGCAATGCAGGAAGTTTTAGTTGCACTTGACCGGCTTATTCTTCTTACACGCGATTATTTAAAGAAAATCGGCGAAGAAAGTGTAATGAAAGCAGAGAGTGACGAAGACGAGCTTCAGGCGGCAAAGGATTATCTTCATCAGAATGTTGATGCAGACTTTACTCTTTTTGATGAAAGTGCTCAGAAAAAATACGGTGCTACGATTTTAAAACCTGTAAAGGCTTATAAAGAATACAGAAAGATTTTAAAATATTTTGCGGCACGTTCGATTGTAGATTACTGCAAGTCAAACGGCTTTGAAAAATTTTCACGCGATGTTCTTGAAAAGATGGAAAAGATTTCGCTCTTTACAGAATGGTTAAACATGGGCGGACAGATTATTCCAAAAATCAAGATTGATCAGATGTGCGATAAAATTAAAAACGGCATAATAAACAGCTGGGATAATGTTCACGCATATTATGATTCATGCGAACGCAATTACGAACTTTATAAAACTCGTTACGCGCTTTACATACTTGAGCGCCTTTACAGCCGTCCTATCCTTGATTTTACAAAAGAAATCTGGCAGGACATTGTAAACGACGTAACGGTTGTTGCAACCGACATGTATAAGGATTCGATATATTCACGCCAGAAGGATTATACAGATCCGTTCAGGGCAATGACTTACGAAAATCAGGAAGAAATGACGGCAGTCCTCGGCACGATTGACGACAACGAATTTCTTCATGTCCTTAAAAAGCAGACAGAAGAATTTAATCTGGATTTGAGAGTGATTTTAAGCGGGGAATAAACCTGTTTTAATATATTTTTATGCTGTAATTTTTTCTGCTTAATGTAAAAGGAGGTGTTTTATGATTTTTGATTATTCAGACGGAAACTTTATCATGCCTATGGGTAATAGCATGGGTATGGATTTTGATGGCAACATGCATATGCGCATGGGAGATAATATGTCCATGGACATGGAAACCGGAGACATTCATTTTACATCTTCATGGAAAAAGGATTCTGACTCAAAAAAAGGATGGTCGCTGTTTGGAAACAACGACGATTCGGATGATTAGGGCTTAACTTACAGAGCTTTTCCCATCCTTGACAAATCCTTCGTTTTTCTGCATTATATTTATATGACTTATTCAAAAGCACTACTACTATTATCAGACGACTCATGTTTTTGCCAGAGATGATGGTGCCGGGTAAGTTATATTTGACTTAAAAATTACAGGACTGTTGCTTTGGCGGCAGTCCTTTTTGTTTTGAAGCTTTTAAGTTTCCGGGACTTTTAAGTTTGATTAGAAAAATGACTGCCACGGTGTCAGGATTAAAAACAGGACATTTTTTGCGGCAAACCGGTAATTAATAATCTGGAGGTTTTTTTATGAAAATTAATGGAAAGTACAGACCATTCGACGCTGTTCCGATGACAACACGTGACTGGCCGTCAAAGACAATTACAAAGGCACCGATCTGGTGTTCGGTTGACCTTCGTGACGGAAACCAGGCTCTCGTTAACCCAATGACAGTTGAGCAGAAGCTCGAATTTTTTGATATTCTTGTAAAAATCGGTTTTAAGGAAATCGAAGTAGGATTTCCTTCTGCTTCTGATACAGAGTTCTCTTTTATGAGACGCCTTATCGAAGAAAACCATGTTCCTGATGATGTAACTCTCCAGGTTCTCTGTCAGGCACGTGAACACTTGATTAAAAGAACATTCGAAAGTCTCAAGGGCTGCAAAAAGGCAATTTTCCATTTGTATAATTCAACAAGCCCGGCTCAGAGAAAATATACTTTTAACAAATCAAAGGAAGAAATCAAGCAGATTGCAATTGATGGAATCCGCTGTGTAAAAAGCTGTCTTTCTATGAGCGAAGGAACTGATATCCGTCTTGAATACAGTCCTGAAAGCTTTTCTACTACAGAAATCGATTACGCACTGGAAGTATGTGAAGCAGTAGTTGCAGAGTGGGGAGATGCAGCAAGTGATGACAATCACAAAGTAATTTTAAATCTTCCTACTACTGTTGAATGTGCTTTACCTAACCAGTTTGCAGATCAGATTGAATATTTCTGCAAGCACATTTCAAACCGTGACAAACTCATCATTTCTCTTCACAACCACAACGACAGAGGCGAAAGCGTTGCTCAGTGCGAGCTTGGACTTTTAGCCGGTGCTGACCGTGTAGAAGGATGTCTTTTTGGAAACGGTGAGCGAACAGGTAACCTTGACATCGTAAATGTCGGAATGAACATGTATACACAGGGTGTTGATCCTGAACTTGATTTTTCAAACATGCCGATGCTCATCGAAAGCTATACACGCCTTACGGGAATGGAAATACATCCGAGAACTCCTTATTCAGGAGAGCTTGTATTTACTGCATTCAGCGGAAGTCACCAGGACGCAATCCGAAAGGGAATGGCTGCACGCGTAAAGATGGACGAAAATGCTTACTGGGATGTTCCTTATCTTACTTTTGATCCGCATGATATCGGACGCCAGTACGAAGGAATTATCCGCATCAACAGCCAGAGCGGTAAGGGTGGAGCAGCTTATGTTCTTGAACACGATTTTGGAGTATGCGCGCCAAAGGCAATGCATCCTGCTATCGGAAGTGTAATTCAGAAAGCTGCAGACAGACTCCAGCGTGAGCTTAAGCCTGAAGAAGTTTATGAACTTTTCGAAAAGACATGGCTTGCTTCTAAAGAACCTCTCAACGTTATTGAAATTTCTGAACGCCACCTTGAAGGAGAGCGCGGAATGGAAGATAATGAACAGGTAGCCGGAATGGCAACAGTTTCCTGGGAAGGAAAGCAGTATGCCATTGCAGGTCAGGGAAACGGTCCTCTTGATGCATTCGTAACTGCATTAAAGCAGACACCTGTTCCTAAGTTTAACATTACTTCGTTCCACGAACACTCTATCGGCGAAGGCTCAAATACAAAGGCTATTGCGTATGTTCAGATTACGAAGGAAAACGGAGACCAGACATGGGGTGTCGGCAAAAGCTCCAATGTAGGACGCGCCGGTATCGCAGCTGTAGTTTCTGCCATTAACTTTAAGGGATAAAAAAACCCCCTTTAGTACAACGTACAAAGGGGGAACAACAAAAAAAGGAATAGGAGGTTGCAAGAAAACTTACCGTATGATTAAAAATATTGGTAGCTTTTGGGTTTTGTGTTATACTATATTAACCGTGCTGGACTAAAAAGGTTACAAAATGAATTTAAATATTGGTGAAAAAATTGTTTTTTCTGCAATCTTCCTTTTTCTCATTTCTTTTACAGGCTGCAAAACTTCTGATGTAAGCGGCTCAACAAAAATCAAGACAGATTTTATAGAATCTCTGGAGGATGAGCCTTTTTACAAGCTCAATCAGTTTTCATTTATAGAAAAAAAGCTTTCGAATGGAATTCAGCTCGTAATTAAAAAATCACAGAATCAAAAGGACTGCTCTTTAAGGCTGGTGATAGATAGTGAAGCCCTTTCCGACCCTAAGACCAAATCAGGAATAGAGGGTGTTACGCTTGACCTTATTCTGCGCGGCAGTGCTGAATACACAGATCTTTATGTCTCTAGCTTAAAATACACGGATTCGGCAGTTTTTATGAGCCGGGTACACAGTGACTACCTTGAGCTTGGGTTTACATGTCCGGCCTCGAGTTTTGAAAACATAACGTCTGTATTTGCAAAGATTTTTAAAACGCCGCTTATGGACACAGATGATTTTTCTGAGATTGTAAAGGAAAAGCAGATTGCCTTAAAGGATACAAAAACTGCAGGGGAACGGCTCTTAGACGCCGCCTGTGCTGAACTTTCTTCGTATGACAGATATTTTTTCCAGACAGATTGTTCAGCGGATACTAAACTTTCATATCAGGATGTTGTTTCGTACCAGAAAGGTCTTCTAAATGCCAGAAAATTAAGGATTTTGATTTCCGGAAACTTTACGGATCAGGAAGCTGAGCACCTTTATACAATATTAAATGCGGAATTTGGCAAAATTCCTGCAGGCTCTTATAAGAAAAAAGTTCCTTCGAAAAATGCGGTCGATTTTAATTCTTTTTCTGAAAAGATAAAAAAGATTCCGGTGGAAGAAGGTGAAAAACCGTGTGCCCTTGCATTTTATAATATTCCGCAGATAGCCGGACAGGATTATGTAAAGTATACACTTTTGTCTATGTATATAGATGAGGTTCTTCAGAAAGAATTGAGGGAAAAACAGAATTTTGTTTCTTCGGCCGGATGCGGAATAAGGGCTGGAACTGTTCCGCTTGGAGTAATTTCGATTTATAACATTCAGTCTGAAAAAGAAGGCGCAAAGAATGTCAATCAGACGGTAAATGACGCAATAAAAAATTCAGTCATCCCTGAAGAACTTTCGAAGAAGCTTGATTATTACAAGAGGGTCTACAGTGCAATTGTAATGTCGTCAGAACTTTCATCTTCTAAAACATGTGACCAGATGGCGGTATGCAGCGTTTACTGTTCAGATGCAAAAGAATATATAAAACGTCCGTACTATATCAGGAGAGCAACAGAGCAGGAGCTTTTAAGTCAGTATAACAGGATTTCTGAAAGCGGCATGTTCTGGGTTGTTATGGAGTTCTAAAGAGTACGGGGTTTGTTCTGGTGAAAATGACAAAAAAACTAAATTTGTCATATTGACCAAAATATCTAAATAGCATATTATTCATTCAACAAGATAATCTGCCGCATAGACTGCGGCCTTTATGGGGTTAATATGGGATATAATATCGAGAAACAGCATGAAAAGGGAAAACTTCATGCCATTGAAAGAATCAATGCCCTCTGTGACAGAGATTCATTTATGGAAATTTATTCGGGAGTACGCCATAACTGTACAAGCTTCGGAATGGATAAAAAAGACATTCCTTATGACGGCGTAATTACCGGTTTTGGAAAAATCAACGGAAAGAAAGTTGCAGTATATGCACAGGATTTTACAGTTCAGGGTGGATCACTCGGACTTATGCACGGAGAAAAAATTGCAGAGTTAATCGACAAGGCAATTGAGTTCCGCTGCCCTGTAATCGGAATTAACGATTCGGGTGGAGCAAGAATTCAGGAAGGTGTAGATGCCCTCTGCGGTTACGGAGATCTTTTTTACCAGAATGTACGTGCTTCTGGAAGTGTTCCTCAGATTTCCATTATTGCAGGACCTTGTGCAGGTGGAGCAGTTTATTCTCCTGGAATTACAGACTTTATTTTTGCAGTTGATAAAATCTCCCAGCTTTTTATTACGGGGCCAAAAGTTGTTAAATCTGTAATGTTCATGGATATAAGTGCAGAAGATCTTGGAGGGGCAGCAATTCATGCTAAAAAATCAGGTGTTGCACATTTTAAATGCGATTCAGAAAAAGACTGCTATGAACAGGTTAGAAAACTTTTAGACTATATTCCTCACTATTATGGTGAAGAACTTTTAAAGAACGAAAAGTTTAAATTTGATGCTCATAAAAAAGAAAAGCAGATTACACAGATTCTCCCTGAAAATCCACGCCAGGGATACGATGTACGCGAAGTAATCAACAGCGTAACAGACGATGACAGTTTCTTTGAAACATCAAAGGAATTTGCAATCAACTGTGTAACAGGTTTTGCAAAAATCGAAGGACGCTCTGTAGGTATTGTTGCAAACAACCCGGCAGGTGTCGGCGGTGTTCTTGACTGTGATGCATCTGATAAAATTGCACGCTTTGTAAGATACTGTGATTCATTTAACATTCCGCTTGTAACATTTGTTGATGTTCCGGGCTTTATTCCAGGTCCACAGGAAGAACAGAAGGGAATTATCCGTCACGGTGCTAAAGTAATTTATGCATACAGTGAAGCTTCTGTTCCAAAAATTACTGTAATTATCCGCAAGGCTTACGGCGGTGCTTATATTGCAATGTGTTCTAAACATCTTGGTGCTGACTTTGTTTATGCATGGCCTGCATCAGAAATTGCTGTAATGGGTGCAGAAGGAGCAATCGGAATTCTTTATGCAAAAGAATTGAACGATCCTTCTAAAGCCGCAGAGGTTGCTGCAAAATCAGAAGAATATAAAAAAGAAATCATGACTCCAAAAATTGCAGCTCAGCGCGGTTATGTTTCTGAAGTAATTAATCCAGAAGATACACGTAAGAGAGTAGCAGAAAGCCTTGAATGTCTTCTTGCAAAATCGTCGATGGATAAACCGCTTAAAAAACACGGAAATATCCCGTTATAATGAAAAATGGCCCTGCGCGAACAGCAATGGGCCTTTTTTTTATTTAAAATAGTTTTTCTGATTTTCTGCAATGATGTGTGCAAACTGCATTGCAGAATCATCAGGAAGCCAGTCATATTTTTCACGAAGTGCTTTTACTATTTCAATCGGATCAGGATTTTTAAGATATTCATTTTTATAATCTTCAAGAAGTTCTTTAAGATTTACTGTTGATTGTGTTTCATCAGAATCGATGTCAGTAATATACCACTGATCTTTTATGTAAGTGCATTTTACTGTCTGTCTGTAATCTGTAATTGTTATATCAGAGTTTATTCCGGAAGAAGAAATCTGTCTAAAACTTACTTCATGACGTTCGATCTGTCCTTGAGAAAATTTTTTCAAACGGTTTTCCTTTTTTAGCTGATTGATTTCGTATTTTGTTTCCGGGGTAAAATATGCTGTTGCATTTGTTCCGTCAATTTTAAAATCTGTAATTCCGAAAATCCAGTAATCCATCAGTTCAGGGCGTGTAAGATAAAGTTCCGGTGTCAGGCAGGAATTTTTCCCTTCATACGCCTGGCGTGTTGTGCTTGCTACATAAATTCCGCTTATCATGGAAATATAACTTTTAGAAGAACTTCCTTTTGCAAGTGGAATCATAAAATCTGTATGCAGATGGTGAAAGCCTGTGTAAAATGCTTCGATAGCCTGTCTTGAATCGATGTTTTTAAATGAAGGTTTTGAAAGGCTTTCTGCATAGTTTTTGTAACAGATGTTTGTTATGATTGCCATACATACAACAGTTACGGCAATTGACATCATATTTCTTTTAAAAAAACGTTTTCGTTTTGCTTTTGCATCAGTGGCTTTCTGTTTTTCTAAAACGACACGGTCAAAATTTTCTTTAGAAATCATGTCATTTTTTTCTTTTTTTGTATAAGTTCCATCGTCGTTAAGGCAGAGTGCTTTTTTAAGCAGTACCGCAGAAATGAGGGTTTTTTCTCTTTCGTACTGATTGTCAATGTGAAAACCCATATTGATGTTTGCTGCAAGTTGAGGATCAATATCGTTTACGAGGTTTTCTATCAGAATAAAATTTGAATCTGTAATGTCCTGCTGTCTTTTTTCTGTTTCAGTTTTCATAAACGGAAAAATCTTTGCAAGTGCATAATATGCTGTTACACTCTGTAAAAATATGAGCGAATTATTGCCGCTCAATGCTTTATTTTGAAAATATCCCTGATTTTCTGAATAATCTTTAGGACTTAAATTCAATGCTGAATTTTCAAAAAGATTTTCAGGCATAAAAAGAAATTCAATCTTATATTCAGACGGATTTGATTTTGACAGTCTTTCCTTGTATAAAATTCCACCCAGACCTACAGAGGGAAGTGAGTGACCGGTTTCTACGGCTTTTGAAATTGCTGTAATAAGGGCATAAGTAAATCTTGCTGCTCTGGCTTCGTCTTTTGATGTAAGAATTTCAAAGCCTGTGTTTCCGCCGAAACCTTTATATTCATATACGACACGGGAAGTTGAATCATTAACTCCGGTTCCGTCAAAGGACCAGCTGCTGAAATTAAAATCATTGCTGAAAAGGGTAAAAGAAATGTGCTTCCCCTGTTCACTGAAATTTAAGCCGTTTACTATTTTAGAAAATGAAACCTCATTTAACTGTGTGTCCAGAATTGTAGTTTTACTGTCTGAAAATACGATGTTCATATTTAAGCATTATAGCATATTTTAAAGATTCAACGCAAACTAAAGGAAAAATTACATGTGTAGTTGACAAAAATATTCAAAATCATTATTATACATTTATATTTCGCGGGGATGGTGGAATTGGTAGACACGCTAGCTTGAGGTGCTAGTGGCGAGAGCTGTGCCTGTTCAAGTCAGGTTCTCCGCAAAAGGATTGGCAGACAGCCAGTCCTTTTTTTTGTGCCTGTATGGATTACGGGTAAGGATTGTTAAAATGGTTGCTGTATTTGTAAACTGTATTGCCGTTATAATTGGTTCACTTGTAGGGATTGCTTTTTCTAAAAAAGTATCGGGAAAAATGACTGTAGTTATACAGGATGCTGCAGGAATTATCACTGTAATTCTCGGACTTCAGATGGCTTTTCAGTTTCAGAATATCATATATCTTTCTCTATCTCTTCTTTTAGGCGGAATTATTGGAAGCGTTCTTGATATAGATGGAAAAATCCTCGGGCTGGGAAATTCTTTTGAAAAGGTACTTTTAAAAATCGGCAGAAAAACAGAATCTGAACCAAAAGAAGGAAATGATTTTGGACACGCTTTTTTAAATGCATCATGTCTTTTCTGTGTAGGAGCAATGTCAATTCTCGGTTCTTTTGATGCCGGAATTCGTGGAAATTACACAGTTATTTTTACAAAGTCAATTCTTGACGGATTTATGGCAATTACATTTGCCGCTTCGATGGGAATAGGAACGCTTTTCTCTTTTGTAACGGTTCTTGTTTATCAGGGTGCACTTACACTTCTTTCTGGTCTTTTACAGCCATATGCTACTGAACAGATGCTTGCTGAAATTACAGGATGCGGCGGTGCGATGATTATGATGATTGGTGTAAATCTTCTTGGGTTAAAAAAGATTAAGACAGCAAATTATCTTCCTGCTATTATTTTTGTAATTATATTTGTATTGTGCGATCCGTTCTTTAAAAATATTCTTGGCAGTTTCTAAAAGAAATAAGAGGAATGTATGAGCCGGTTTTTATGTATCTGTTTAAGTTCAACCATTCAACGGACTGTAGGTTTTAAAACACTTAATGTAACCGAAGTAAACAGAGCAGATCACTACAGACAGGATGCATCGGGTAAGGCAGTAAATTCTGCACGCGTGTTGAATATGCTTGAAAAAGGCTGTGTAAGATGCATCTGTCCTCTTGGTGAAAAAAATAAAGATATATTTCTTGAACTTGCAGAAGATGATTGTCTCGAAGTTGAATATGTTACAATTCCGGGCTTTACAAGAGAATGCTGGACTCTTTTAGATTTTGCTAAAGAAGAAACAACAGAACTTGTTGTTGGAGAAAAGTTGAACTCTAAAGATGGAAAGGAAATCCTTTTAAAAGAGGAAGAGGAAAAACTGTTATCTCTTGTTCAAAAAGCTCTCGAAAGTGTAGAAGCAGTCTTGATTGCAGGAAGCCGACCTGTTTATTTTTCGAAAAACCTTATGGCAGCCATTTCTAAAATGTGCATGGATAAAAATAAAATTCTGCTTGCTGATTACTGGGGAGAGGATTTAAGACAGACACTTAATCTCTGTACTCCTTCAATCATTAAAATCAACGAAGAAGAATTTATTTCAACATTCAATATAAAATCAGATTCCGAAGATGAATTAAAAAATGCGGTTACAGAAAAAAGCCGCGAGCTTGATAACGTAATTGTAGTTACAAGATCAGTAAAACCGGTATTTGGCGCAGAAAAAGGAAATTTTATCGAAGTCCCATCAGAAAAAGTAAAGGCTGTTAACACGACAGCATGCGGAGATTCTTTTTCGGCAGGTTTTCTTTTTGAATATTCTAATACAGGAAATTTTGAAAAAGCACTCAAAAAAGGAATATGGTGTGCGGCAAGAAATGCCAAAAGTGAAGTTCCTGGTTCGATTAATTAAACAAGATGACAGCTTACTTTATGGCCCGGCTTGAGTTCCTTTGACTCTGGCCTTCTGTTTAAGCAGATATCCTTGCAGTGCGGGCAGCGAAGACAGAACGGACAGCTTTTGCTTTCCGGGCGTGTAAGTTTTCCTGTAAATGCCATGGATTCCCCTTTGTATGAACTGTAAGAATTGTATGAAGCACTGAATAATGTTTTTGTATAAGGATGAACTGGATTTTTTAAGATTTCCTCTGTATCAGCTTCTTCTACGATATTTCCAAGGTACATAATTCCTATGACATCAGAAATATATGAAACGACATTGAGGTTGTGGGAAATAAACAGATAAGTCATTTCCATTGATTTCTGCATGAGCTTTAATATGTTTATAATCTGTGCCTGGATTAAAACATCAAGACTCGAAACAGGTTCATCAAGAATGAGAAACTCTGGTTTTAAAAGCATTGCAGATGCTATGCTTATTCTCTGACACTGGCCGCCTGAAAGTTCCAGAGGATATTTATCAAGAACTGCAGAATCAAGAGCACACATCGTTCTTATTTCGTTTATAAGACATTTCCTTTCTTCTCTGCTGTTTCCTATTTTGTGGATCAAAAGCGGTTCTTCAAGAATTGATGAAATTTTCATCTTTGGATTAAGGGATTCGTATGGATTTTGAAAAACAATCTGAACTTTTTTTCTGAATTCTTTTTCTTCATGCTTTGAAAGAGTGTTTATGTCTTTTGAATTGAATAATATATGGCCCTCATCCGGTTTTGTAAGAAGAGAAAGCATTGAAGCAAGGGTGGATTTTCCGCAGCCGGATTCGCCTGCAAGTCCGTAAGTTTTTCCTTTTTCGATTGAAAGATTTATTCCGTCTACAGCGTTTATTATGTTTCCAGAGTGGTTGAATTTTTTTACAAGGCCTTGTGTTTTAATCAGTGCCATTCTGACCTCCTTTGTAAAAACAGCATTTTACAAAATGAGTTTCGCTGACAAAGGTTTTATCCGGAATCTTGTTTTTACACTTACTGCTTATATTCTTTTCTTTTCTGAAATCGCATCTGTCATAAAAAGGGCATTTAAAATTCTGTCTTTCCTTTAAGGTTGGAACGGTTCCAGAGATTACATTAAGTTTTTTGCTTCTTATGTTTAAATCCGGCAAGGTTTGAATAAGAGCCTTTGTATATGGGTGAAGGGGATTTGTAATTATTTCTGATGTTGTACCGCTCTCGATAATTTTGCCTGCATACATTACATAGATTCTGTGGCATATATTTGAAACAAGGGTAAGAGAATGACTTATCAAAAGAATTGAAGTTTTCAGTGTCTTGTTGAGTTTTAAAATCAAGTCTGTAATCTGTGCTTCTATTGTTACATCGAGAGCTGTTGTCGGTTCATCGGCAATGAGGAGTTTGGGCCCGTTTATAAGTGCCATTGCAATCAAGACTCTCTGCATCATTCCGCCTGAAAGTTCTGACGGATAGCTTTTATAGATGTCTTCTACATCATAAAAGCCGGTAATTGAAAGGATTTCGAGTGCCATTTTTCTGGCTTCTTCTTTTGTTTTTCCGTGTGCGATTGCTGCTTCTTCAATCTGTTTTCCGACTCTTTTAAGCGGATTGAGGCAGCTCATAGGATTTTGGAAAATTATACTAAGTTCATTACCAGAGAGCTTTTGAAACTCCTGTCTTGAAAGAGAGTAAATGTCTTTTGAATCAAATTTTATTATTCCGGATTTAACAGATGCTGTTTCTGGAAGGAGCTTTAATATACTTAAGGCAGTAAGGGATTTCCCGCAGGCAGATTCTCCAACAAGGGCAACGATTTCTTTTTCTTTGATGTTTAAATCAATATTTTCAACGGCGTAAAGTGTTTCTTTTTTCGAGAATAGTTCTTTTTTTTCAAATGCAATCGAAAGATTGTTTATTTCCAGAATATTTTTTTCCATATGCATTCTACTTCTGATTTACAGAAGAAATTCCGTCTCCGATAAGATTAAGTGATAATACCGAAAGAATTAAAAATACTGCCGGTATAAGTACGTTTGAAGGGCTCTGGAGAATAAATCTCTGGCCTTCATTAAGCATTCTTCCAAAACTTGATAAAGGCGGCTGTATCCCAAGTCCAAGATAGCTTAAGCCTGATTCACTTAAAATACTAAGTGAAAAATTCAATGTTGCGGTTACCGTTAAATCAGGAACAATGTTTGGAAGAATGTGAACGAAAAGAAGTCTTAACGGGCCTGCACCCCTGGATTTTGCGGCAGTTACAAAAAGTGAATTCTTGTATTTTATAAAGCCGCCGCGAGCAATACGGGTAAACTTTGGAATTGTCATGATATAAAGAGCAGTTATCGTAATAAAAGTTCCGTTTCCAAAAACGGCAATCAGCATAAGTGAAAGAAGTATTCCAGGAAAAGACATCTGGGTATTAACTATTTTTGTGATTATGCTGTCTGGGATTCCTCCAAAATACCCGCTTAAAGCTCCTAGGATAATTCCTGTAATAAGACCCGAAATCATTACTATAAAGCCTACGGAATAAGAAATTCTCAGTGCCATAAGTATTCTTGCAAAAACATCGCGTCCAAGATAATCTGTTCCGAAAATATGTTCTTTTGAAGAAGCGGCAAACTTATTTAAAGTATCAATTGCATCATAATCGCATCGATTAAAAATTGAACCTGAGAGTAAAAATAGAAGAAGCGATGCAAAAATTATTGTTCCTGTTAAAAAAGAAGGATTCGAAAAATATTTTTTCATACATTCCTCCTTTTGATACGTGGATCAATAAGACTGTAAATTATGTCGATTAAAAAATTACAGCTTGTTGTAATCAGTGCAAGATATAAAACAAGTCCCTGGATTAAAGGGAAATCTCTTGAAGAAATAGAGATTGCAATAAGTTTTCCGATTCCAGGAAGTGCAAAAACATTTTCAATTATTATGCTTCCGCCAAGGATTTCTGTTAAGATAAGACCTAAGGTTGTTACTACAGAAATAATTGAATTTCTTAAAATATGATGAGTGCTTACATAAAACGATGAAAGTCCCTTACTTCTTGCTGTTTTTACATAGTTTTTGTTTTTTTGTTCTAGGAAATCTGTTTTAAGATAACGTGCAAGAATTGCACTTGAGCCCAATGCTAAAGAAAGGGAGGGAAGAAAAAGACATTTTATACATCGTCCGGGATCAGAGGACCATTTTACAAATCCCATTGATGGGAAAAGTTTTAGTTTTAATGTAAAAATAAAAATCAAAAGCAGGGCAGTGCAGAATGATGGAGTTGAAATCCATATCTGGTCAGTTAATTCCAATGCTTTGATTGCAGGGTTTTTATTATAAACTGCCATTATGATTCCAAGTGGAATTGAAATAATGACAGTTAATAAAATCGTAAAAATGCTCAGCGATAATGTTACGCCGATTGAATCTGCAATTACAGAATTTACTTTTTGATGAAATCTGTAGGAGGTCCCGAGATCTCCGTGAGCGGCATTAAAAAGCCAGCTTAGGTACCTTGCATAAAGTGGTTTATCAAGGTTAAATTCCTTTTCCAGAATTTTAATCTGTGCTTCGTCAGCATCCGGACCTAAAACTGCAGTCGCAGGATTCCCAGGAAGGATGTTAAAAGTAAAAAAAGTTAAAAGAGTAACTAGAAAAATTGTAATCAAAAAATCAATGATTTTCCTGATAAAATAATTCAACTTAAAGCTGCTCCGCTAAATTAAATTACTCAAAATACATCGAAGAAAAATCGTAATAGCTGATTGGATAATATGTAAATCCTTTGAGATTTTTCTTAAGTAAAACTGTATTATTCGGATCAGAAATAAATGCACATGGACAGTCTTCAGCAAGAATTTTCTGGCATTCTTTATACATTTCAATACGTTTTGCTTCATCAAGTTCTGTTAGAGCATCGTTAAAATTTCTGTCAAATTCGCTGTTATAAAAGCATACGAAATTCTTTTTATATGATGAAGTATAGCGTTTTAAAATATCATTCGGTTCAAGTTTTCCACCGAAAGCGATAACGGTCGTTTCATACTGCCTGTTTGTATAAACATCAGAAAGCCATGTTGTCCATTCAATACCGTTAATCTGACATGTGATGCCTATTTTTTCAAGCTGTTTTGCAATAATCTGAGCAGTGTCCACGTGAACTGAATAGTTTGCCGGAACTGTAATCTTGATGTTAAAGCCGTTTTCATAGCCTGCTTCTTTTAACAGTTTTTTAGCTTTCTTGATGTCATACGGGTTAATTTTTTCAAGCCTGTCGTTATAGAAAATGTTGAGAACCGGTGAAAAATTTGAATAAAGTTCCGTTCCGGCACCGTCCATAGCGCCTTCAATGATTTCTTTTTTATTGATTGCAAGACAGATTGCTTTTCTTACCCTAGGATCATCAAATGGCTTTACACTGTTGTTCATTGCAAAAATCTGTACCATGTTCTGTGGGTACATAATCATGTTGAATTCTTTTGAAAGAGTTTTTGCATTTCCAGCCATAACCATCTGCACTGCATCAAGCTGATCAGACTGAAGGGCAGAAAGACATGATGCTTCGTCAGAAATGATATAGAGTTCAATTCTTTTAATTACAGGCTTTTTTTCTGTATTCCAGTAAGCTTCATTTTTTTCAAGGACAACACGCTGATGAATTGAATACTCTGCAAATTTGTAAGGGCCTGTCCCAACAGGCTGTTTTTCGTTTTCTTCATAGCCTTTCTGGAGAATTGGAGAGATTGCGAATGTAAGAAATGATGCTGAAGGTTTTTTTAATTCAACTTCAAAAATATTGTCATCTTTTGTCCAGGCATTTTTAATAATCTGAAGTTCATCGCTTTTAGGTTCGTATCCGTTTATGCCGGCAAGATTCTGATATGTGTAAAGGACATCTTCTGTTGTAAGTTTTTGGCCGTTATGAAAGTAAACATCGTCACGGATTGTAAATGAATAAATTAAACCGTCTACACTTACAGAATATTCTTTTGCAAGACAAGGTTTAATTTTCCCGTCTTTGTCAAATGTCATAAGTCCTTCAAAAATATTATAAAGAATTGCCTTTGTATCTGCTGCAGAATTTTTCCATGGGAAAAAACTGTCTGGTTCTGATGGAAGGTTAATTCTTAAAACATCATTTGAAGAATTTCCTGGAGTACATGATAATGTTGATAAAGCAATTATGCTGCATGCGATAATTTTAAATAAATTTTTTTTCATTTGGTTCCCTTGTTATGGTTTGTAATTTGTCTCGTCCGAAATATCCAGGTTTTCAATTTCATTGATAAACTTGTCATCAATCATAGAAAGCATTATCCTTGCAATTCTTGGATCAAAATGTTTTCCTTCTTCAATCTGGAGTTCCCTTATTATAGCATCTTTTGAAAGTTTTTTCCTGTAGCAGCGGTCAGAATTCATTGCATCAAAGGAATCAGAAACGCACACGATTCTTGCTTCGAGCGGAATGGCAATTCCCTTAAGACCTTCCGGATATCCTTTACCGTCAAAGTGTTCGTGATGAGACTTTGCAACTTCTTTGAGCATAGGCATTGCTGTAAAATCTTTCAGCATTTCATAACCTTTTGTTACGTGAGAACGGATTTCTTTGTATTCATCTTCAGAAAGCTTTGAAGGTTTGTTAAGGATAGAGTCGCTTACAGAAATTTTTCCTACGTCATGCATAAGTGCAAGCCAGAATATTTCTGACTGTTCATGATCAGAAAGTTTAAGTCTTTTGGCAATTTCGCGTGAGTAGTGTGCGACGCGAAGTGAATGACCTCTTGTGTACGGATCTTTTGCATCTACAAAGTTTGCAAAAGTCTTAAATGCCTGAACGATTATATCAGAATCAAGTTTCTGTCTGACTTCATAATATTTTACCTGTTTTATTACAGCTATGCGGATTATTATGAGAATTAAAAAAGCAACGACAGAGATTGTAATTCCTATTAAAAGAATATGATAAATTATAGATTCCGACGGTTCGTATATGAATTTGCCCGTAATTTTTATGTTTGTTATTTCATAAATCCGCGGCGTATACATAATCATACCGATCATAAATGAATCAGAGCTTTTAGAATTTTTTCCTAAAACTTCTGTTCCGCGTGAATTTGGAACCTTTTTCATTACAAGCTGATTTTTATCAGATTGAAACTGGCGCATATAATCTGCGGTTTCCACGTGCTCAATCGGAATCGGTTTATCACCTGTAAAATAAAATGAAAAGTCTGCGTTCCATGTACTGTCGACCCAGTAATTTTCCGGAACTTCTGCAGTAACAGTCCAGTCTGTAAATCTGTGATTGGTATTGTTTATGAATTTTCCATCATATTGTGCACCGAAAGTATGATTCTGCAATTCCCAGCGTTTTGAATTTTCTACTGAAAAAACAATATATATGTCAGATTTTGGATCTATAGGTTTATCCGGTTCCTGAATGAATGTAACAGTTGTATTACTTTTTCTATTACAGTATATAAGATAAAAAGTCAGCCCCGTTGCGAACGTTATGAAAAGAGTAAGACTCATCTGAATGAGCGGTAACTTGTAAAAAAATCTTTTTCTCACCATACTCTAATAATAGCATTAAAACGAATAGTTTACAATGTATTGACCAAGCTAAACCTTTTTGATATATTATCCTTCGTCAGTAAATGGTGCCTGTAGTTCAGTGGTAGAGCGCCAGATTGTGGATCTGGTTGTCGTGGGTTCAATCCCCACCAGGCACCCATTTCTAAAAGCAGTCTGGTCGGGTGAGCATTTACGGTAACGCGCCTGTAGCTCATCTGGATAGAGCTTCGGACTTCGAATCCGGAGGTAGCAGGTTCGAATCCTGTCAGACGCAATTTACGGAACTCAGTTCCTGCAAAATACGGGCCATACCTCCAAGTGTTCGGTTTGGCTCAAGGAAATTATTAACTTGTATTTTTCGGAACTTCGTTCCTTAAAAATACGGGCCATTAGCTCAGCTGGTAGAGCAACAGACTCTTAATCTGTGGGTCGAAGGTTCGAACCCTTCATGGCTCAAAAAACTCCCTTAATATGGGAGTTTTTTTTGTCTTCAAGCACTTTTTAAAGCTTTTTTGAACTAAAAACAGCATCTTTTAGCGTAAAATTCCTCTAAAGTCAATTTCTCAAATTCCGACAATTTAAACGGTATACTCTGATTTTTTTAAGTATACGGCATTTTTTGTGCAAATTTCGGAGGTTATTATGACTGGAATTATTGATATTTTGAAACAGGAAAGCTCTGTAATGGACGAAATCTTAGGTTGTCAGAGCAGAATCCGTGAAGCAGTAAAACAGCGTGACTGGATGGAACTTGAGAAAAACATCACAAAAATGCAGTCATATACCGTTGATTTTATCTGTCTTGATGATCAGCGTGATTCAATCAAAAAAGCTGATTTTACAGAAGAAGAACACGAACTTATGAAGTCAATTCAGTCTAAACTCATAAAATCAAAAATCGAAAATTCATCGTTAAGCGATTATGTAAACATCTCTCACGGTTTTGTTCAGAATGTGCTTGAAAACGTTGTTCCACAGAGAAGAAATGTTTTGTATTCAAAAAACGGAGCAATCGTAAAAAAACAGCCGCAGAGTGTTGTTCTTAACAGGGTATTTTAATAAGAGGTAAAAATATGGGAAGTGCTTTTGGTGCAATTGAACTTGGTAAAAGAAGCCTTATGGCTCATTCACAGGCCATCCACACAAGCGGTCACAATATTTCAAATGCAGAAGTAGAAGGCTATTCAAGACAGAGAGTAGAGCTTAAACCTTTTGATCCTCTTTACCGTCCGGACCTTTCACGCGAAGAAACTCCGGGACAGATTGGTCAGGGTGTAACAGTAGAAAGCATTAACCGTGTACGCGATGAAATGCTTGATAAAAGAATTGTTGCACAGTCAAACCAGGAATCTTACTGGGATACAAGAAGCAAATATTATGTAATGCTTGAACAGATTTATAATGAACCTGATGAAATTTCAATCAGAACTACAATGGATAAATTCTGGGAAAGCTGGCAGGAGCTTTCTTTAAATCCAGAAAGCACTGCAAACCGCCAGGCAATTGTAGAACGCGGAAAATCTTTAGTTAACTCAATCCGTAGCCGTGATACAGCACTTGTAGGTGTTGCAAATATAATCAATTCAGATATCGAAGCAACAGTTGAACAGTTTAACGACATTGCACGTCAGATTGCAGGATTAAATAAAGAAATCATTCAGAGTAAGGCAATGGGTGATAATCCTAATGACCTTCTTGACCGTCGTGATCTTCTCGTAGAAAAGCTTTCTAAGATTGCAAACATCACAACAGAATACCGCGATCCTGATGAATACGAAGTTCATGTAAACGGAAAGATCCTCGTTCAGGGAAATATCGCACGTTCATTTGCAGTAGAAAGTGTTCTCGACAACTACGGTTACTCAAGAGTAGTATGGGCAGATACAAGAGATGAAATTGATGTTAAAGGCGGTTCACTTGGTGCATTAATTGAACTTCGCGATGTAGATATAAGACACGAAATTCAGTCATTAAATACAATGACAATGAACTTTGCAGATTTAGTAAACGACGTTCACAGAAACGCTGTAGGTTCAAATAATGTAACAGGACTTGATTTCTTTGTTCAGCGTCCATTTGTAGAAAATACAGTAGGAAACTATGACTCTGACGGTGATGGAATCGAAGACAAGTCTTACATATTCCGCTTTACAGGAACTAATTCTTTAAATCCTCAGGAACAGATTGGAATCGAAGGACAGATGATTTTTTCAGGTCCTAAAGGTGATGTAACAGTTGCATATCATCCTACAGACAGAGTAGAAGATGTAATTAACCGTATCAACGATTCTAACGGCGAAGTAAAAGCTTACCTTGACCGTAACAGCAAGCTTGTATTAAAGGCAACAACAGCAGAAGATATTTACAATCCTGATTTTGTAATACGCCATGTGGAAGACTCAGGTCTTTTCCTTGCAGGTTATTCTGGAATTCTTGCAGCAAGCGGAGAAGAAGGTGCTTACGATTACAACCAGGCAGATGCAGTTAATGCACTTGTCGGAATCGGAACAGAAGCAGAAAAGGCTGCACAGTTTGCAGTAAGTCCTGTAGAAAATCCTTCTACTTATGTAGAAATTAACGAAAGAATCAGAAACGACGTTAAAAATGTTGCAGCAGGCTTTGCAGATCATAACGGCGCTGTAAGTAACGGTGACGGAAGAGCTGCTGTAGAAATTGCAGCCATCAGAAATACAAAAATCATGATCGGTCATGAAAGAACATTCGATGATTACTTTGCAGATTCTGTAACACAGGTTGGTCTTATGGGCGAACAGGCAGAAACAAATGCAATGAGTCAGCATGCAGTAATGGATGACCTTCGTTCTCTGCGCGATTCTATAAGCGGTGTAAACATCGATGAAGAGCTTGCAGACATCATGAAGTTCCAGCACGGATACAATGCAGCTGCAAAATATGTAACTGTAATTGATTCAATGCTTGATACAGTCATCAACAGACTTAAAGTTTAGTCAGTCCGGGTTTTAAAAGGAGTTAAGCTATGAGAAGAATAAGCACAAACATGAATAACAACGACGTTCAGTACAGACTTAGAAATCATGAGTCAAAGCTGAATACAGTAAATAACCAGCTTGGAAGCCAGCGCAGAATTCAGCAGCTTCGTGACGACCCGATTGCTGCAGGTCATCTTGTGCGCTATCAGTCATTCAAGGGAAGAATAGATACTTTTGAAACTAATGCTCAGACTGTTACAGAAAAGCTTACAGTACGCGAAGGCTATATGAACGACTCGCTTCAGATAATGCAGCGTGTACGCGAACTTGCTGTAGCCGGTGCAAACGGAACATTTACAAAAGAAGACCTTGTAAACATGGCTTCTGAAGTAGACGAACTTTTAAAACAGCTTATTCAGAATGCAAATGCTGTTGACCAGGACGGCAATTCACTTTTTGCAGGAACAAATACAAAGTCTACAGCTTTTGACGTAGAACTCGGAAACGTAGCAGGAAGTGCAGTTCCTCTTATCGAAACAGTTACATACAATGGAAACGTGGATACAAACAGAATCGAAATTGATGAAAATCAGTATCTTAACGTGGATAATTCGGGCAACAGAACATTCTGGGCAGAACACCAGCAGCTTTTTACAGGTCGTGACGCTTCAGGCTGGCAGGCAGACCGCGACAGTGTAATTGCTGTAGACGGACATCAGATAGAAATTAAACGCGGTGACAATGTATACTCTCTCATTTCAAAAATCAATGACAGTGGTGCTGCTGTCAAAGCTTCTATTGACCCGGTTTCTAACGGCCTTAACCTTATTACAACAGATCCGCGTCAGCTATGGCTTGAAGATATAAGCGGAACAACGTTTACAGATCTTGGAGTAATTTCAAGTCCTGAACAGCGTCCGCCATATAATCTTAATAATGATGCAGTAGTTTCAGGTGGCTCAATGTTTGATTCTGTGATAGCACTTCGTGATGCAATGCTTGCAGGCGACCACGAATCTATCGGTGGAAGAGTATTAGGAACAATTGATCAGAGCGTAGATAACCTTGTTACAAGAATTGCAGAAGCTGGAAGTGAACATGAAAGAGCAACATTAAATATTGCACGTAACTCACAGACATCGCTCAATGTAACACAGATGATTTCTACAGAAGGCGATCTTGATTTTACAAAAGCGGTAACAGATATGAGAATGCTTGATTATGTTCACCAGGCGACATTAAGTGTAGCAGGAAAACTTTATTCAAGTTCATTATTAAATTACATGAGATAAACAGAGGTAAGACATGGATGTTAAGACAAAGCAGGGAACAGTAGTTTCTGTAGATAATGATCACATTTTTAATTTTCCGGAAGGGTTATTTGGATTTGAGCTGTATCATAATTATGCAGTTTATGAATCTGAATATTCTCCGTTTATGTGGATGCAGTCAATAGAAGATCCGCACCTTGCGTTCTTAATTGTAGATCCATTCTTAATCGTAAATGATTATGAACTTGATGTAGACGATAAAAGTCTTGCAAAAATCGGAATCTCATCTCCTACAGATGTTTTTGTAATGACAATAGTTACAATTCCGCAGGAAGGAGGTCCTGTAACAGCAAATCTTCAGGGACCTGTTATAATCAATAAAAATACAAATCAGTGCTTGCAGGTAATTTTAAATTCCAACCGCTGGACAACAAAACACGACATCGTAAAAGCGCTTAAAGAAAAGGAGAGCGTATGCTGATTCTTTCGCGCAAAATAGATGAAAAAATTAAAATCGGTGAAGACATTACCCTTACAATTATCGAAATCCGTGGAGATCAGGTAAAAATTGGAGTAGAAGCACCAAAAAATGTAAAAGTATTCAGACAGGAAGTATTTAACGCAATCCAGTCAGAAAATAAACTTGCATCAGAAATTCCTGATACAGCAGGAATCGATGCAATCAGAAAGATGCTTACGAAATAAGATTTGTTTCTGCTTCGCTTGCTCTTATATAAACCGGACCTTCAAAATCCTGAAGTGCCGGTTTTTTATTTGCAATCATGTCTTCTGCAATTGTAAAAAGATTTTCTGTTTCATCATGTTTAGATTTCAGTGATATAAATTTTTCAGAAATTTTTTTATCACATTCATCATTTGATTTAAATCTTTCAATAAAAAGTTCAGCATCACTTCCGCAGACAAAAACTTTTTCTGCATTTAAATCTTTTAATTTTTCTGAGATATCGTTCATTTCATAATCGCCGTCAGGAATTATGATTCCGTCATTAAAAAAAGAGCGGACATAGAATCTGTTTTTTTTAGCGTCCACTGCACAGAGAACCGGCATCGGGAGTGACTTGTAAGCATAAGAATACGCTTCTAGTGTATCAACGCCATAAACTGGAATTCCATGTGAAAGCTCCAGAGCTTTTAAAGCAGAAAATGCAAGACGAAGGCCGGTAAAACTTCCCGGTCCCTTGCAAAGAACTGTGTAATCAAGTTCTTTTACGGAAAGGTCAACTTGAGAAAGAATATATTCGATTGACGGAAGAAGTTTTTCAGACTGCCTCATTCCGATGTCCAAAATCAAAGAAGCATATTTATCGTCATTTTTTGCGGCGATGGTAATTCTTGTAAGCGAAGTGTCTACGGCAAGGGCTTTCATTTTATTTCTCCGTAAGGCCAGTTTTTAATTTCAATTTTTCTTTTTTGGGAATTGTCTTCCTGTGGGGTAAGGGAAATTATTATGGTTGAATCCGGAAGTTCTTCCATGATTTTTTCACTCCACTCAATTATAGAAACTCCATCCCCGTAAAGAAGGTCATCTGTTCCGAGATTTATAAAATCTTCCGGACCGTCAAGTCTGTACACATCAAGATGATAAAGAGGCATTTTTCCTTCGTATTCAGAAATAAGGCAGAAAGTAGGGCTTGTTATTGTTTCTGCTACGCCAAGGCTTTCGGCAATTCCTTTTGTGATGGTGGTTTTCCCGGCTGCCAGAGTTCCCTGCATCGCAAGAATATCACCTTTGTGCAAAAAATTTCCGATTTTCTTACCAAGTTCAATAGTCTCTTCGGAACTTGAGGTGTAAAATGTGTAATTATTTCTCATTGTGGTAAATTGCCTTCTTCATCGCTTGTCAAAATAAATTTTTTAAGCGCTGTAAGTAAAGGAAGGACAGGATAATTCGGGGCCTTAATAATTTTAACGCTGACATTCTTATTCCCCATAGGCCCAGTTTCGATACTGAAAGAAATTGGAATAAGAGAAGTTTCTGTAGGTAATTCAAGAACTGCGTCTGCTGTATACTTCCTTAGATAGAAAATATGACCCTCTTCGCATTCGATATTTTTAAGTTCAACTATGTTCATAAAAATCGACTTAATGATTATTATAAAATAAGGTTCCTAAATGGTCAAGTTTTTGGAATTATATACAGAATTTAATAAACAATAAGCAAAATGAGCTGTATAAATACGATATTTATTGAATTTTGTTTATTAAGACCAGTCATACAGTTCTGTGAGCATTTTAACCTTTGTTTCGAGGCTCGTATGTTTAAATGCAATGTGGAGGGAATAAAGTCCGGTATCAACATCGGTTCTTGTATCCATAATCTGGCCGAATAAAGGTTCAGTTTTGCCGAGAATAGTTAATTCTATGTAAATATACTGTTTTTTCTTAATCGGAAGTGTTGTGTACATTTTACAACCGCCTTCAGAAAGATCGACAACCGTACCATTGTATTTGTTTTCTTTAGGAGTATATTTAAGTTCTCCATCCGGTTTTGTAATAACAGCTGCAGCAGAAAAAAGGCATTCCCTGTTAATTACAAAGCGTTTTGATGCACGGCGGCTCTGAGGGCAGAGTGTATTTGAATGTGTTATTAAAACCTGTTTTTCGCCATTAGGCTGATTTAAAAACTGAACTACGCGTGTAACGATTGCATACTGCTGCTTTGACATACTGAAAAGAAGAACGAGCTTTTTTAAATTTTCCGGACGGTCTTCGTTTGATTCTTCAAGTGTATCAGGAACGGAAAGATAAAGTCCGTTCGGTTCATTTTTTACAAGATTAAACTGATATTGAAATCCACTTGGTGCCGGATATGAAAGGATTGTTCCAAGCGGAATGTTTTTTGAGTTTGTTATTGATCTTGCAAATGATACGTATTTTTCGATTCTAAACCTTAATCTGAAAAGATCATAAAGCTCTTTATCGCTGCTTCTCATCTGCGCAAGTCTGCGGAATTCTGCCTTAAAAATAGTGTCCAGATATTTTTCATCTGTATATGAATAAAAAATATTTTTTGCACCCTGACTTTTACAGATTTTCCAGAGTAAAAGTGTTTCTTCTTTTGTAAGTTCAATTTTTTTTGCAAGTATCTGAACATCTTTGATTGTTGTCGGCTTCTGTTTCTGCGCTTCGATGTATTCCGGACTTTCGTGTCTTTTTTTAATGATTTTGTTTATAAGCCAGAATATAAAAATAATTCCGATAAAAATTGCAAGATAAAGGATTACAAGGTATACGTGAGGATTTTGTCTTGCAGCTAAAGGTGAACCGTTCATTAACTATAAACTCCCAAGTGCCTTTGAAAGTGATTCAAGGCGTGGACAAATTTCATATTCAGACAGATCACCTAAAAGAACAGAATCAGAATTTTCCAATGCTTCACTGAAATCTTTTAAAATCGGTGTAAATTCAGAAATAAAGTCAGAGAGATTTTTTTCATCCACTTTGATATCAGCAAATTTTTCCGGGAAAAGGCTTGACCATGTAACTGTGCTGCAGAAAGCATTCATTACATCAGAAAGTTTAATTATTGTCTGTTTTGCCTTTGCATCTTTTCCGCTCTGCATTTCAACAGGAATGTTTTTTAAAAGCTCTGTCAATTCTGTCATTTCCTGAGCAGATTTTTTAAAGCTTTCACAAACAGCACTTTCAGAAATAACGGAAACTTCTATTTTTGTATTGTCTTCAAGTGGCTGAGCCATTGCATTATCAAAACCTTCTGCACTGATGTTTTTATCATTAATTGTAACTGCAATTGTTGCGAGTTTATTCTGTTCGCAGCTTAATTCAAAAGCTTTGAGAACATCGCCGATTGTCTTTTCGTTTTGAAGTGTTACATCTAATTTCTGTGAGTTTACAAAAAATTCCATAGTTTAGTTTCCTTATCTGTTATTATTATTCTGATGCTGTCTGCTAAAGTTATTTATAGATTCAGATTGATTTTCAAGACTGTTTAAAGAACTTTCCATCTGTCCGTATTTTGCCTTTAGTTCTGCTTCTTTTCTGTCAAGCTGAGTTTCAAGTTTTGCAATTTTCTGTTCGCTTGCTTTTATCTGCTTGTCTAAAGTTGAATTTTTATTTGCAAAAATTCCACCTGACTGAACATAAGCTGTTATCTGTCTGTCGAGTCTGTATCCAATCCCGCTGTCGATAACTAAGTCTCCGTCTGTATCAAATCCAAAGAGAACCTTTATTGCATCGAGATTGTTCTTTAAATTTTCATCAAGAACCTTTTCATTTATTTCAAGATAACCGCGCATTTTACCCGGGTTGTAGCCGGAGTAATTTGTTGCATTTGTAGAAATTCCAATCTGGCTCAACATCGTAATTTCTGAGTTGTCTGTTGCCTTGTAAACTCCACTTATTACCTGTGACATTGAATTTTTTATATTTGAAAGAGAAAAATCATTAAAGAAAAGACCAAGCTTTTCCTGATATTCTTTTTTTTCATCAGAAGAAAGATAGTCAAGTTCTGCAATGATTTCCGGTTTGTTTTGAGAAAGAATATTAAGTTCTGCAACAGCCTGATTGTATTTTCCAACAAACGTAATAAGTGCATCTTTTGCAGCTTCTACATCAGGTTCAATTTTAATCGTTGCTGTCCTTTCTGTTTTATCAGAAAGGTTTAATGTTACGTGTGGAATTACATCGTCAATAGAGTTAGTAGGCCGTGTAATTGTAATTCCTTCATATTTGATGACTGCATCTCCTGCAACGCTTACAGGATTTACAGGAGCATAACCTGTGTCGATATTTTCATCATATGATTCAATTTTTGAAACTGTATAGGAAACACCGGTGTTCTGGTTTCTTAAAACGATGGATTTTATTCCTGGATACTGTTTTATATTTATCTTTAAAGTTGAACCGTTCTCAGAAAAAACATCATCACTAAGTTTAAGTTCACGTTCTGTTCCGTCTTCAAAATGAGCAAATAAAACGCTGTCATTTTTTACAGGACTAAGTTTTACCTGTGGTTTTGAGTCCTGAGGTAAGTCAACCGAAAGAGGGTTGTTGTCAATTGTAATATTTTTAAAAGTAACGTTTCCCGAATCTGGAAGATCCGGTCCTGAAATATTTTCTGCATCTGAACTTGTTATGTCATGTACATTATGAGCTTTCACAGAAAAAGAAATTGTCTTGGTGTCATCTTTTGCAATGTCAGCTGGAATTTCAATACTGAATCCACCTCTTGGCGGAACAGAAATTCCTTCTTCTGTCATTTGAACACCTGCATTTGAAATTTGAACAAGACCTTCCTGTTCAACATCTATAAGGTTTACAGGCTGTTTGATTTCTGAAAAGTTTTTTCCGAAAACTTCTTTTGCAGAATCTGCTTTTTTTATCATCTGAGTTTCAAGTGCAAAAGTAAGAGCCGCATCTTTAAAAATTAATTTTGAATCATTTCCGGTTTTGAGGCTTTCGATTAAGAGAGCTTTGTTTCCTTTATTAACACCGATAAGGCTGGCTTTGATAACATCTTTTCCACGTTTGTTAAGACTTGTAACAAAGTCTTCGATTTTACCGCCTTTCCAGTTCATCTGAATTGTTTTTTCACCGGTTTTGTATGTATAAAGACCTGCAGGAACAGATTGTCCCTTTTCAATTTCTTTAGAAAGAAAACGGTCTGCTGTGGCTGGAGTAATTACATCAACTTTAAAAGATTCGTAAGCGGCCTCGCGTCCGGCAGTAGCTGTAACTGCATATTCTTCTGTTGAAGACGCAATTTTACTGTTGAACGGATTGTCAAAAGAGTAGAGAGATTTTACACTGTCACGCAATGACGACATTTTCTGATTTACAGTCCGCCATGCTTCCTGTTGTTTTTTGTACGAATCGAGATTCTGCTGTTCACGGGTAAGAGGGATCCTCTCAACCTTCATCAAGCCTTCTACGATTTCATTTGTTTTGTACTTATCATTAACACCAGGTATATTAAGTCCCGACATATAATCCTGCCACCCTTAATTTCCTCAAGATTAAATCATCTCGTCGAAAAGAACTCCAATTGCTTTTCTGATACTGATTTTCAGTCTCTGAATATCAGCAGATGGAATTTCTTTAATGACCTGGTTTGTACTCGGATCAACAACTTTTACGACTATGGATCCCAGTTCTTCATTTACATTGAACTGGAGTTTACGGCCCATTACCATGTCAGACAACTTCTGAAGCTGCTGAGCATCAGCTTTAATCTGAGCATTGTTCTGAACTATGTTGTCAACAACTCTTGCTCCGTCTGCAATGTTAAGCTGCTGTACATCTACCGCTGCCTTTAAATCACTGTTAACAGTTTTTACAGCCGGGGAGCTGTGATATAGGCCTTCCATGGCCATGCTTGATCCTATGTTACTAATAGTATTCATAGGCACTTCCTCCTGAAAGTTAAAGAAAGGAGAGGGGCGCACCTCTCCCTCCTTACGTATTATTTAAAAAAGACGACATCCAGAAGTCTCTTAAAACAAATACGATTTATTTAGACTATCTTAACAAAGCAAGAACATTCTGGCTCTGTGAGTTAGCCTGTGCGAGCATTGCAGTACCAGACTGTGTGAGAATCTGGTTTCTAGTATATTCTACCATCTCGCTAGCCATATCTGTATCGCGGATAAGGCTTTCTGCAGCCTGAAGATTTTCTGCTGCAACGTTTACACCATTAGCTGCCATTTCAAAGCGGTTCTGATATGCACCAAGATCTGCTCTCTGTTTAGAAACGATCATGAGTGCGTGATCAATTGATCCGATTGCCATGTTAGCTGTTTCCGGTGTAGAAATACCGATCTGCTCATCAGTTCCCTGAGCACCTTTAAGTCCAAGAGCCTGAGCAGACATTGTTCCAATGTATACACGAGCGTTCTGGTCCATGTTTGCACCAATCTGGAACTGCATGATTCTTCCTGAAACAGATTCAGAAGCGAATGCTCCAGTAAGAAGATTCATTCCGTTGAACTGTGCCTGGCTTGCAATGCGGTCTACTTCAGATACAAGCTGTGATACTTCTACCTGAATCTGCATACGGTCTTCATCTGAGTAAATACCGTTTGCTGACTGTACTGCCAATTCACGAACACGCTGAAGAATATCTGTAGTTTCTCCTAAGTATCCTTCTGTTGCCTGAATAAAAGAAACACCGTTTTCGATATTTCTGTTAGCCTGGTTTAAGCCGCGGATCTGGCTGCGCATCTTTTCAGATACTGCAAGTCCAGAAGCATCGTCTCCAGCACGATTAATGCGCTGACCTGAACTGAGTTTTTCAATGTTGCCCATGATGGCATCGTTAGAGATACCAAGTGTACGGTTTGCATACATTGAACTCATGTTGTGATTAATAATCATTTTGAGCCCTCCATGTGATTAAACTACAAAGCATCATGCTTTGCACTCTGCCTGTGCGGGCTGTCAAATTTTTGCGCCAAATTTAACAGTTTCAGACCCTTACAGCAGGGACAATCAGTCTTGTATGCTGAACAAAACTCAAAGGTCTTTGATTTATTCAGCTTAAAACCGATTATCCATGCTGCCACAGACTCACATAAAAGACTCGTTTTCAAAGAACAAAATGCATCTGAAAATGCATTATCATTTTTACGGTACGCGGCATTGTTTTGGGAAAAATAGAAAAGAGTAGAATAGAATACCGCACTATAAATAGCTTATGTGTCTTTTGGACAACATAAACTATTTATATTATATACCGTTCCTGATGCAAAGACAAGACATTTTTTGCCCTGTCTTATGGCACTACAGTAATTTAAGCCTATCTGAGTAAGCTTAATACTGTCTGTGACTGAGTGTTAGCCTGAGCCAACATTGCAGTACCAGCCTGCTGGAGAATTGTGTTCTTTGTAAATTCTACCATCTGGCTAGCCATATCAGTATCGCGGATGCGGCTTTCTGAAGCCTGGAGGTTTTCAGCTGAAATATCCAAGCCCTTAACAGCATATTCCATACGATTCTGGTATGCACCAAGGTCTGCACGCTGCTTGTTAATTTTCATAAGAGCAGTGTCAATAACACCGATTGCGCGGTTGGCATCATCTGGACCTGCCAATGTGATCTTATCTCCAGTACCGATTTCACGTACTCCGAGAGCAACTGCTGACATTGTTCCAATGTAAACAGACATTCTCTGGTCCATGTTAGCACCAATGTGGAACCACATAGAACCTGTAGGAGTGTTTTCACCGGTTGCAAGTGCGAAGCGTCCTGTAAGCATGTTCATACCATTGAACTGAGCTGAACTTGCGATACGGTCAACTTCATCAACAAGCTGAGAAACTTCTACCTGGATCTGCATACGGTCTTCATCTGAGTAAATACCGTTAGCTGCCTGAACTGCGAGTTCACGAATGCGCTGCATGATGTCAGTTGTTTCCTGTAAGTAACCTTCTGTTGTCTGAATGAAACTGATACCATTCTGTGCATTTGTAGATGCCTGGTTAAGACCACGGATCTGAGCACGCATCTTTTCAGATACTGCAAGACCTGAAGCATCATCACCTGCGCGGTTGATTTTTTCTCCTGAAGAGAGTTTCTCCATATCTTTTGAAAGATAGAGACCTGTTACACCAAGCTGACGATTGGCGAACATAGCTGACATGTTGTGATTGATAACCATAATTTCCTCCTTGGAAATTGCAAGGCAAAATCCTTTTTGCCCGTTTATAAAAATGTGCTTCAGTATTACAAGGCTACATCCACACATTTTTATAGTGACTCGTTTGGACGTCACTTCGAAAGAAGATTATGCGCCCATAACTCCTCTCTTATGGTATCGGCAACACTATTATAAAACTTTACAGTTTTTTTAAAAAAAAAATCAAAAATTTCAAAAAAAAAGCAAAATACGCAGCAGAAAGCGGACTGGCGAAAACTTCGTAAGCGTTCGCCTAATCGATTTACCCTATAAGCGTCGCGTTTGCAGCCAGGCCGCTTTCTGTGAGAGTATTTTCCGTTTTGTTAAAAAAGCTCATGCAGGCTATTCGTTATTTTACAATCCGGCCATTATTTTCTGTAAAACCCTGCATGCCTTGCCGCGGTGCGAAACTGCATTTTTCTGCTCTGGAAGAAGCTCTGCGTCGGTTTTGCCGTATTCCGGTAAAAAGAAAATCGGGTCATAGCCAAAGCCGTACTGGCCGCGTGCATCTTTAATATCTTCGATAATTGTGCCTTCCATTGTTTCCTGCGCAATAAAAAAACGCGAAGGATTTAGCATTAAAACCATCGAGCATGAATAGTGTGCAGAGCGCGGTCCGTTTATAAATGCCGGAATATAATCCGGGTTGCTTTTATCGATAAATTTCGTAATATCCGTAATATCAGGGCATTCAGCAAGTTTTTTATTGAGAGATTCAATTAAAAATGCATTCTGTTCTTCCTGCGAAATTTTACTTCCGTTATCTTTGCCGCGTGGAAAATCGGGACCTGCATAACGTGCTGACCATACGCCTGGAATTCCGCCTAAAGCATCAACACAGATACCCGAGTCATCAGCAATGACAGGGCAGTGCACGATGTTCCAGAGTTCGCGTACTTTTATCATGCTGTTCTGGTAAAAGTCAGTTCCGGTTTCTACAGGATCAAAATCGATACCTTCATCTTTTGGAATTACAATAGTATGCTCAGAAAAAATTTCTGACATCTCACGTTTTTTATTAAGATTACCGCTTGCTAAATATATCTTCATAAGATGCATTTTAATCAAAAATGCAAGCACTTTCAACAGAAGATTTTACCTTTTTAAAATACATTATGCTTGCACTTATAAGTCTGTAAGGCAGCCCCATGACATCTGCTATTTCTGAATTAGTCGGAGCTATTTTAAACCTTCCGTTTAGTAAAAGTTGATTTTTATTTGTCCATGCACTTGTCTGATAATCGAGTTTCCTTTTTATTTCTTTATATTTAAATTTATTTTCATCCGGATCAGTTAATTCAAGTTCATGTCTGTATGTGTTAACAAAACAATAGGCACGGTTGCGGCTTTTTTCAATTTCACGTCTGTTAAGAGCTTTTGTAATTAGTTTTGATTTTAATGCGCATACAGAATTTGTTATTATCTCAGGTGAAATGTCGCAGATTCTGCTTACTTTTTTTATCTGTTCATCATTTATATACCATGCAGATTTTAGAGCAAGAATTAAAAGTCCCTGCTGAATTTTTCTCTGTTTGGATAAAGCCATTGGAAGTCTATGATTTACTTTTTTAAAAATCTGTTTATATACCAATGAAGGAATTTTTTCTTTTTTTGCTTTTCTGCTGTATTTATATACAGGTTCTTCATCAGAGATTGCTGTTACTTTTTCAACTTCTTCTTCCATTTTGTCATCATATGTTAAGATTGAATCCAGTAACACACTGTTTGAAATATCACTTTTAAGAGTAAGACTATTTAAAAATGTAATCTGTGCACTCTGCAAGGTAGAGTAAACGTATGAACCGAACGTAGCAATTTCTGGATTAAATCTTTCGATGATTGTTTTTGCTTTTTTTTCAAGAAAGTATAGAAGAAAATCACTTCTTGTATCTTCATCAAAGTTTTTCAGATTGAATCTCGGATAGTTTGTATAAATTATTTTATACATTTCTATACATGCCTGTGATACAGACAGTTTTTTTGACTTAACTAATTCTGGAATTTCATCCAATATAAGTTCAGCCATGATAAGCTCCTTCTCCCACCATAATTTTTTAAGTACCAGACAATACTTAAATATTATGTGCAAGAAGTGTGCCAAATTAAAAATTATTTCAGGATTTTTGAAAATTCCTGTACAATCTGCGGAATTAATTTTTCAATCTTTCCGTCGCAGCTCATCCCGGAAGCATTTTTATGACCACCGCCTCCAAATTTAGAAGCGATGACGCTTACATCAATGTCATCGCGGCTTCTAAAGCCTGCAGTACATGAATGTTCTGTTTCCTGCCTTACAAAGACTGCAACATCAACGCCTTCAGAAGAAAGAAGAGCCTGATAAAGCATATCAGAATCACGTCCTTCCTGGCCATAGCGTTTTGTTTCTTCCATGGTTTCATATGCAATGACAAGCCGCCCGTTGCAATAGCGTTCAGCATGACCTAAAGTTAAACCAAGAAGTTTTCTTGTTGAATAAGGTTTTCCACCTGTTATTCTGTCATACATTTTGTTAGGGTTTGCACCGGCAGCAACTAAGCGTGATGTAAGAAGAAATATGTTTGAAGAATCTTCTCTGAGAAATCTGAAAAAACCTGTGTCAGTGCATAAACCGAAAAATAAAGTGTCCGCAGCTTTTTTTGTAAGTGGGCCTGCAATTTTTTCATAAAGAATCTGAACAATACAACTTGCTGCAGGACTTGATGGATCAACGATGGAAGAGTTTTCATCCAGACCGCTTGAAGTTTTATGATGATCAATTATGAATGTATCAAAATCTTTTAAATCACCAACTTCTCCAAGTCTTGAAAGTTCCGAACAGTCGGTAATGATCAGTCCTGTTTCATTTATGTCATCTTGAGACATAAATGGAATTTCTGTTACAAATTTATTTTCAAATTCTTTAATTTCAGATCTTTTAAAAGGTCCGTTGTTGAGAAGGAGAAAAGGTTTTTTAAAAGATTCAATTATATAAGAGATTGCAAGAATTGAAGAAACGCAGTCACCGTCAGGATCTTTGTGGCCTGTGATTATAAAACGGTTATGTTTTAAAATGAATTCTTTAAAATTTGAAATTTGTTTTTCTGTAATGTCTTTCATAATAAAATAAACAGACCTCTAAAAACAGTAAATTTTTAGAGGTCGCTCAAAAAGAATTTCTGCATTAAAATAATGCATCAGTTATTGAAAAAAATTCAATCTTATCTTAATTCAAGAACAAGTTCATCTTCTGAAGCAGGCGGATTAATATTTTTGTTATTAGCAATACCCCAGATTGGATTTGTTTTTGCTGTTGGAATTGTAAGCATTACTTTAAGAAATTTATTATCTTTCTTTACGATAGTAATGTAAGCAGACATCTTTCTTGGAAGTTCTCTGATAGTAAGCTTTCTTGGTGTATCCTTCTGCCATTTAGCCCATTTTTTTGGAATTGTAGCAATTCCGAGCTTAGCACCATATTTTCCATAAAGAACTACATAATAGTCTGTTGAATCAAGGATTTTGTAAATCGGTGCAGACTGATAAGTAATATTAGCATTATATTTATTCTCTTTTTCCTGTGCAAACATAGGGAGAGCAAGCAAAAAACAGAAAGCTGCAAAAATCAATCCTTTTTTAGTGTTCATATAAACCTCCAGAGACGCAAATTGTATGTATTATTTTACGCACGTTATATTATAAAGCCTTTATTGATTACTGTAAAGCAATATTTTAACGTTGAATTATTAAACCCGAACATTGATTATTTTTTATTGACATAACTTTAATGTCCTTTTATGATTAAAGTTATTGAAAAGAGTATGATCTGCATTTGCTTTAAGTTTTAAGCATAACATCATGGAAATATGACACTAAAAATTACGACAGCCTGTATTTTTTTGCTCATAATAACGATAATTGACTGTAAAAAATTCATAATTCCAGATTTAATCCTGATTATCTTTTTCATGACAATGCTTGCTTTTGACCTTTATACAGGGAAAGAGTCAATACCCAGGCATGCTGTAGAAGCATTGGTAATGTTTCTGATTTTTTGGTTGATTTACCATTTTTCCGGGGGCTTAGGCTTTGGAGATGTAAAGTTTATAGGATGTATAACTTATACATTTGGCTTTATTTCTTCTATATATGTGTGCCTGGCAGCCAGTATAATGGGGTTAGTGTTTTTCGGTGTAAACAGGGTAATTGGCGTAAAAAAGGTAAAACGAATTCCATTTGCCCCATTTTTAGCCGTCGGATGTATAGTGTATTTAATATTGAGAGGACTTGTTAAGTGAAAAAGGCATTGTTAATTTTAATCAGCATACTCGGAATGTCGTTTTTTTCGTTTGCTCAGACAGAAAATTCTTCCATTAACATAGATTTCAGGAATCAGAACATAACGGATGTTCTGTATGCCATTTCTGATATGTGTTCAGAATCTATTTATATAGATGAAACTGTAACGGGAAGAATAAGCTTTCATTTTGAAGATGCCTCTTTTGAAGGCGCCCTTAAAAGATTTTCAGAATTTGCCGGTCTTTATGTTGAAAAAAAGGATAATGTCTATTTTATTTCAAAGGCAAATATACAGGTTAACAATGCGCTTATCTCAATAGAAGCAGAAGATGTCCCTGTAGAGCCTTTTTTGATTCTGCTTTCAAGAAAGACTAAAACTACGATTATGTATGAAAAGCTTCCTGAAACAAAACTTACAATCAGGTGCAGCAATGTAAAACTTGACGAAGTTTTAAACCTTGTTCTTGTAAAACTTAACGGATATGCGCTTGAGAAAATCGGTACCGGTTATTATATTTCCAAAAATGCCAGTGCAAATGCCAAAATCAAGATAGATTCATACACTTTATCAAGAAACAGAGATGGAGATGTAACATTATCATATACATTAAAGCTTCAGAAGGCTAATTTTATTAATGTACTGGATGAATTGTTCAAAAAAGAAAACAAAGAATATTCATTAATAAATGCAAAACCTGTTACCATTGAAAATCTTTACTATGATTCAAAAGATTTTTCGACAATGCTTGCATTGATTCTTGAAGCGGCAAGTTGTGATTATTCAGTAAAGAATGGAATATACTACATTTTTGAAATTCAGAAAAATGATGTTCTTAAAAAATTTAAGGATATTAAAGTAATTAAACTTGAAAACATTAACGGGGATAATCTTTTAAGTCTTATACCTGCAGAATTGAACAGTAATGCGCAGATTAAAATTGATAAATCATCTAATTCAATTATTTTATCAGGAAGCCAGGAACAGATTGCCCCAATTGAAGATTTTATAAAAACAGTTGATGTTCCATTGACTGGAAGATATTATCAGAAATTTTCTCTAAAGCATCTTAGTGTAAAAGATGCTTTAGCTTCCATGCCAAAGAATATGTTTCTTTCGGATGTAGTTGTTGTTCCGGAATCGACATCTTTTGTTACACAGGTTACAGAACAAAAAGAAAAAGAAATAAGGGAATATCTTTATCTAATTGATAATAAACAGTCATCATTTCCTACTAAACTTAAATATATAAAAAGTGAAGATTTACTAAAATATCTTCCGCCATCAATCAATAAGGAGAATATCTGTGAAACAGGAGATTCTTCTCTGATATTTTTTATCGGAACAGATGATCTTTATGAAAAATTTTTAAAAGATCTTGAATTGATTGATAAGCCTAAGCAGCAGATTCGTTATCAGATATTGGTTTTGCAGCATCAGAAGACTTCTGGAGATAAATTTTCTTCCGGAATAGATAATATTTCTAATCAGACTGCCGGACTTTCTGAAGGAGTAACACATTCTTCATCGCTTTATAATCTTCTTGATATAAAATTTGATGTTGTTTCAAAATTTGGACTTAAGTTTGCATCAAAGTTAAGTGCAGAAATAAGTCAGGGTGTAAGTCATGTTCTTGCAGATACTACATTAAATGGAATAAGCGGAGATTCAATAAGTTTTTCAAATATAAATGTTTACAGATATCGTGATGTTGTAAAAGATTCAAATGGAGTTTATACAAGTACGGCTCGCGAAATTTCAAGTGGTCTTTCATTGTCGATAAATGGATGGGTGAGTGGTGATGAAATGATTACAGTTAATGTTGATGCTTCTGTGTCAAAACAGGGTTCGACAGATACTTCTTCTGGATCATCATCAGCTGCAACAAGCGATTCAATTCCGCCTTCAACTTCAGAAAAAAAAGTTACGACAAATGTACGCACAAAGTCTGGAGAACCTGTAATCATAGGTGGTTTGCTGCAGGAAGAAAAAGATGTTTCTGAAAAGAAAGTTCCTGTTTTGGGTTATATACCTTTGCTTGGTCTTTTATTTTCAAGTAAGACAGAAACACTTACAGAAACAGAAATGATAATTTATCTTGTTCCTTTTGTTGAAAAGACAGGTGATACTAAACTTGATTTTAATTACTCATGGATGGACATATGACGAGGATGAAAGTGCTAAATTTAGAGCTTCTAATACGCATGTCTTCAGTAGAATTAATCCTGATACAGGAGAAAAAGAGTATGCTGTTGTGTCTAGAGGAAGTGCTACTGCATGGGATTGGATTCAGAATATATTCCTTCAGCCAATAGGATTGTCTCCAGATATGAACATGACTGTAAGTGATGCCAAAGCCTTTGTAAAAGAAAAAGGCGCAGATAATGTTACATTTACTGGTCACTCAAAGGGAGGTGCAGAAGCAGAAATGTGTTCTCTTGCTACGGGTGCTGATGGTAAGGTATTTAATCCTGCAAGGATATCGGGGTTAACCCAGTTATTTAACGGTCGTCCGTTTGCAATGTTTACATCTAAAGCAAATATAGATTATTTTATCGTTAAAGGCGAAATTCTCGATACATTTGGAAATCAACGTGGAATACTTACACCGTATCATGGAAATGAAAACAATATGCATAGGGAATCTTCTACACTATCTGGATTCCATCCAATTAAGAATCATGAAATGAAGGGGGTAAGAAGCGCTTTTTATGGTAAATATTAATAAATTTATTGTACTTATACTTGTTTTAATCTTTTTAGGTTCCTCATGCTTTGCTATGGTTGCCAACTGGTTAATCATGAAAGGTAATAATCCTAAAATTGGTGATGTTCCAGTAACGATTTTTGAAGGTACAGAAATTTACGACTTTGCACTTCTCGTAGATAAGGAGGATTGCAAAGCCATTCAAAAGGAATTACCAAAGTACAGGGATTTGATTGATACCGTTGAGTCTAAAGAGACTGATTCCCGTCATTTAAATCTAAAACTTCTTCATTGGGCTGTAGGGAAGAAAAAATATAAAGCTCTTGAATGTCTTTTAAAAGCAGGTGT
>JAFZKN010000002.1 GCA_017553635.1 Treponema sp.
TGGATGTGCTGTCAAAGACAATAAAGTCTGCCTGCTTTACGCGATTAAAAAGTCTGTCACCAAGCATCACTTTTTTCATGCTGTCCAGTAGTCCAAACTCTTCAAGGCGTTCAATTGGATTTCCTGCAGTAACTGCCGGCGCAGTCCTGTAATTTGCATCGCGAAGATATTCCTGCTCTGTCATATCTGATTTAAAATCCATTTTGTATAAATCAGAAATAACATACTCATTTCCAGAATCAACAATTCCCTTGATAAAAGAGTCGCGCACGTGACTTGTAAAAGATTCCTCAGACGGATGACAGTAAACGATAAATGCTTTCACTTATCGCTCCATAGAATGTTCTTGATGAAATCCTTGAAGCCGGCCGAGTTGCCCCAACAGCTGCTAATTTACAGCCAGCCAGAATCATCGTTATTAAATCTGCAGAAGCTAAAGAAAAGCTTGCAAAAGCTGCAAATATTTACAAAGCACCGGTAGCCTTACTTGTTTGTGCTGATGCTTCAAAAGCATGGAAACGTCCGTTTGATGGGCATCAGACAATTGATATCGATGCCTCAATCGTAACTGATCATATGATGCTCAGTGCCGCTGATAACGGAGTTGGTTCTGTATGGATCTGCTATTTTAAGCCAGATGCTATTAAGGAAGAATTCAATCTTCCAGATAACCTTGTGCCGGTAAATATTCTTGCCCTCGGTTATACTGAAGAAACAGCTGACAGTAACCGCCACGCAACAGCAAGAATCCCAATGGATGAACTGGTTTCTTATTTGTAATTCAGTTTTTGTTTTACCATCTCCAGATCACTGCTCGTCAGAATCGGTATAAGCGCATTGATTTCTTCTATTGATTTGTTCCACCAGGCAAATTTTTCCAGCAAATCAATCAGTTCGTCATCAAAACGTTTACGAATCAGACGGGCAGGATTTCCCGCAACAATCGAATAAGGCTGAACATCACTTGCTATAGTGGCATTTGCACCGATAATCGCACCATCCCCAAATTTCTTTATCATAACCCGCAATCGGATGAATTGTATTCGGATCTGGGTGCTTTCCGTTTTTCATAAAATCCCCTAATTCTCCTTCAAAACACTTTCTCACCATTTCCAAAATTTTTCATATTTCTTTGAACGAAAAACCTTTGAGATTGTTATCCTCAATAATTTTTACAAATTCATCAGTCACAAAATAATCGCGTAGCACAAAACCCGTCGGCAATGTTACCTGAAAAACCGGCGGATAATCAAAATCTTCAAAACAATATTTATTTACGCCAATAATATAGTTTTCAAAATATTTAAAATCAGTTTTTGAGTTATCTAATTTGTCCAAAACAATCAGATTATTAAAAAGAATAAAATCATCGTTTATATGAATGTACTGTGCCTTTATTTTAGAAACATTTTTCAAAACCGATTCGCATTTACCGCTGATAAAATAACCCCTGCAGTTATAACATTCGCAAATGTCACCAGCAGGATTTTTTGTTTCTTTATCATATACAAATTTTACTTCAGGAGAAACCGACAATTCCACCCCTTTATTAAAAACTTTCACCAACAAATTATCAATCTTCTCGTCTTGTAAAAAACAACCTTTGTAATTATCAATATCACTTTCTAACATATAAATTTTCAAAATAACAGCTCCTTTTTATCCTAAAATTACTGTACAAATTTTCTGGGATTATACCGGACTTCAGCCGCTTTCTTTTCACAAAATTCTTTTCCGCACTCCCGGTAAAGTTTTATTTCATCTTTTGTCAATTTGACAGAAACTTCATACAGGGCAGAAGTTCCACACATTACTTCCAGATAAAAATCCTTTCCTTCAGAAGTAAGCCGCCAGCTCCAGTTTTCTATCATTTCCTGTTTTCTATTCATTTTGCTCTCTCTCGTTTTTTTTATTCGCTTCATCAAAATCCTGTTTTGCATATTCCAGAAAATCATCTTTTATTGCGTGAAGATCCGTGAGTTCGGAAGTGGGCAGAGTTTTTTCATAAACTCCTTTTTTTAGTTTTGAGCCAAACAGTTTTCCTGTTGATTTCAAGGACGCCTGTATATGGCAGTTCAACCATAAATGCTGATGTCGCAAACTGAAAAATCCGGGGTTGTTTTGAATCCGGAAAAATCAAGTGACTGTATTCTTTTTACGGCTTCGTTGCAGATTTCAAGTGCTTCGTTATAATCCTTGCAGAATTTTTCCAGCGGCTCAAATCCGGGGAACCGTATGCAGAATCTGTCGTCTCCGTACATGTAGTCGCCGGGATTGTCTGCGGCATTCTGTGCTTCTTCTTCGCTAGAGCCGTCTTCAATGTAGCGCTTAATCACGTTTTCAGCTTCATCTTTGGTTGCAATCAGTGCGTGAAAATCAAGGCATTGTTCATCGTTCTCGGAATAGAATTCGCCAAGCTCAAAGAAAATTTTTCTGATTGTTGCCTGAGCAAATCTTTGTTCCAGCTGATTCCTTACATACGAAACAATTTTTGATGTAAGTTCTTCTCTATCCATAACTTTTCCTCCTAAAACTAAAATCATTATTATTACACACTTGCCATTTGCAAGCCATTACACTCACTGCTTCCAATTCAAAAAAGATTCATAGTCACTTTTGTATTTCTTTTTTGAATACGCCGTTAAAGCGCTGTATCCGTCTTCAAGAAATGAAATGAATGCATTTCCGTTTTCCATCTGGCGGATATCTTCAGCTTTGTAGTGCTCAGTCATAAATGAAATTGCAAATCGCAATAATTCAGCAGAAAGTTTTCCGCCTTCCATTATCGCCTGAATTACTTCTGAAAAATTTTCGTCATAGATGTATTCAAAAACCCCGACTTTAGTCCAGCCTTTAACATCCAGATTCCTTAGAATTTTGAGTCCTTCTTCATAAGACAGTTCCGGGAAAGTAATAAACAAATCATGGAAGGCATTTGAAATTTCATTGTCCTTTTTGGCAGTTTCCAATATATTCAGCAATTCATCTTTAGGTTTTATATTTTTATCCACAAGAGGATTCTGCTTATATTTTTTCTTCAAAAAATCAAAAACTTCTATGCACCCCCATTCCCGCGCAAATTCCATTGCATCACAGTTTTCTATTGAACCAACAGCATATAAGGCTCTGTAATCAATTCCCTTTTCGATAAGAAAAAGAGCAACATCCGCATGCCTGTCAGGAATAGCCGCAAAAAGAGGATTGCAAAGAGTGTTTGAAGTTTCAAGTTTTGCACCGTTATCGTACAACAGCTTTACGATTTCCAGGTTTCCTTTTTCACTGGCATCAGAAATTGCATTTGATTCTGAAATACCGCCCACAAAATTTACATCTACGCCTTCCTTGATGAAAAATTCTGTAAGCTCATAATTTTCATAACTTACTGCTGCTTTAATCCAGCTTCCTGGAAGTATTTCCGCATGCAATAAATCCGGATTTTCTTTCAGCAGTTTTTTTATGGTCTCTAAATCATTATTTTTGATTGCCTGTCGCATGGCTTTTATTGATTCATTATTTTCACTTAACATTCTTTTCCTCACATTCCAAGATTCTTGAACGTATCAGGATTATTTTTCACAATCATTCCGATAGTCTGACATTCCTTGATTTGCACGCAGCTTCCGCAGGTTTCCATTTTTTTTGATTCAGCGCATTTTTTAATCTGACACAGACTTTCACAATAATAAGTTTTTCGCCCGTCCGTTCGGCAGCCGTCACAGTTTATCATTTCCGCAGTGATTTCAACGCCGTTCAGTTCGCTCCAATATTTCGCAGCTTTTTCACGCAAAGCCTGGTCGTTGTTTTGAGTCGCAATGTAAGCATCACATTTTTCACAATCCAGACCGCAATAGGCGATAAGGTTTTTCATAATCCTCCTCCAATCCACGCATCCAAAAAGCTCATCCGATCATCCCATCATTAAACTTTTGCAGCGCATCATTTACAAAATTGATTTCTTCTTCGCTTGGATTAAAATTCATAGTTTTATTATATCAGAGATTTCCACTTAGAACACTGTAATAAGTCTCGTTTCGTGATAAAATGTAATCACTATTTTTAGTAGGTAAAGCTAAAAAATTGCTGCATCGCAATTTTTTTAATGCTTTGCTATAAAACACCGCCCGCTCTGACCGGCGGGCTTACACAGGAGGCTGGATGCTTACATCTGGCAAAACTTGGTTCATTGTTTAAGGCCTTGAAAGATTTGATAAAACATTTAAAAGCTTCAGTTTTTAAATGTTTCTCTGAAAATGCGATGTTTTAACTCTTGCAATTTCAAGAGTTAAAACTCGTCAGGAACTTCTTGAAGTTCCTAAAATCTTTTGGGCGGTCTTTCAAGGTGCTGTTTTAGCTCATAAAACATTTTCTTGGAGATAAACATGAACTCAAATTTTACAATCCGCGTGGAAGAGCCGCGCGACTTTAGAACTGTTGAAAATCTTACCAGAGATTCGTTCTGGAACGTTTACAGACCTGGCTGCACTGAGCACTATGTTCTCCGCTGCTACAGAAACAATCCCGATTTTATTCCCGAGCTTTCACTCGTAATGGAAAAGGACGGACAGATTATCGGACACGTGATGTTTTCAAAAGCAGAGCTGGACATTGAGAAAGATGGAAAGCCGACTGGCAAAAAACTTCCAATCTGGACATTTGGTCCAATCAGTATTCATCCTGATTTCAAGAGACAGGGCTACGGCCTTGAGCTTCTGAAGTTTGCGCTTGAAAAAGCAAAGACAATGGGAATCGGATTTATCTGTATGGAAGGCAATATCAACTTTTACCGCCACGCCGGTTTTGATCTTGCAAGTAAGCTGCACATTCATTACCACGCAGAGCCGAAGAATTCAGAGGTGCCGTACTTTCTGGCACAGGAATTGATTCCAGGCTTCCTGAATGGAATTGAAGCAACTTACGCTCCACCAAAAGGCTATTTCGTCGCCGACGAAAACCCGGAGGAGTTTGCCAAGTATGAAGCAGAATTTCCATTCAAGGAAAAGCTGGTTCTACCAGGACAGTTAGGCTAGTTTAGAATCCCGCAGTGAGCACGACGCAAAGGTCTGCTTGCTGCGGGTTTTCATTTATAGAAACTTAAATGCCATTTCAAACATTTCTTTTGAATCAACTGCATTTCTGATATAAGTCGGGTTATCCGGTTCGTATCGTACGTATTTTTCTACTTCTTCAATGAGCGAAAGATAGCAGACCGCAAGCTCATATCTTATTTCTGTTTCATGGGTCAAAAGAATTTTTTCCTGAGCCGTTTCATTATATATATCAAGCTCTTTCTGTTTTGCCGATAGAGGCTCTCTAGGCCCTGGACCGAGTGTTATAAAATCTGCAACAGGGTCACCCCAGAAGCCGCGCTCAGGATCTATCCAGCAGATTTTTTTTGTCTCACCATTGTAAAGAACGTTGCTGTCCCAAAGGTCAAAGTTTACCATTCTGCATGGTGCGCCGTTGAGGATGTTTTTATATTTGTCAATTAAACTTACAAATTTTTCTCCATAAGGAGTGTCATAGCCAAGCTTTTTGCAGTCAGCAACCAGATTAAGCGCCATGTTTTTTAAAGCCTCGTACCATGAAGCATAAAGCCCAGTCTGAATATAACCAAATCCGTCATTTGTAATTTTATGGATTTTTGTGAGCATGGTTATTTTCTGTTTCTGAACTTCATCAAATTCCTTTTCGGATAAGCCCATTTCCCACACCGGTTTTCCTTTCATCAGCTCCATGATAAAGCAGTTGCTTTTAATTATATTTTTTGAAAAATCAGAAACATAAACTTTAGGACAGAGAATATCTGTTTTTTCATGCATCTTTGAATACCAGAACACTTCTGATTTCATCATGTTGTTTTCATAAGTAAGAACTTTTGCATCCTCTGGAGGAGCAATCTTTAATACATAACTGATTCCATTATCGCAGGTAACTTTGTATGCTGAATTAAATTCTCCATTACCCAAAGCTGCTGTTTCAGTCACATTTCCTATTTTGTGAAATGAAAACAATTCTTTAATTTCTGCTTCAGTTGCATCGTATTTTGTTTTACTTATAATCATATAATTATCCTTTATCTCCGTCTCTCATTTTTTTATGAATTCAATTTCATCCAGATCTTTATCAATTTGATTACGTCTTCCTGTTTCAGAAAAACCTTCTCTTCTATACAAGCGGGCCGCGTTTATATTATTTTCCAAAATCCAAAGTGTCGGAGCTGCCATACATTTACTGCAGGCAAACCTCAACAACAGCGTACCATAGCCTTTGTTTTGCTCTGATGGAAGAATGTATAAATCTTCAATCAGATTTTCTGTTACAGAAACAATTCCCACATCCTTTCCAGAAGCTTCGTCAAACAGCATATACAGGGCAGTACCGTTCTTGAGCTTCTCCAACAGATATTCTTTCTGATGTTCCTGTGTGTGCCTTGCCACAAACTCTGGATTACAGAATGATTTATGAGATTCCTGCCAGGCCTCACTGTGAATGCGGGCTGCTATATCGATATTTTTTTCATCTACAGTTTTTATCATTTTTTCTGCACTTGGATTAAAATTCATTTTATTTCACCGTCCATTCGGTCCAGTCTATATGATTATATTTCATTACTTCATCGGCATGTTTCATTCCGAGTTTTTCGTAGAATGGAATGGCATTATCATTTGCAATCAGATAGACTGCAATGTCCTTTTCGCCGCCGGCAAGTTCGTGGGCCTGCTTCATCAGTTTTGTTGCAATTCCCTGTCGTTCATAATTCCTGTCCACGCCAAGGTCTGTAACATAGAGCCAATAGCAGAAATCAGTAAGTCCGAATAGCACACCAACAATAAGCCCTTCATCATTTCTTGCAACCAGACTGATTGAAACATTCTTTACAAGCTTTGGAATCCTGTCCTCAAATCGCTCCTTCGGATATTGCGAACCAAGATCCGTGCGCTTTAAGAAATCAATATACTCTTCTGCACTGAGGCGTTCTTCTTTTATTGTCATAGTTTTATTGTTCATGATTATTTTCTCTCGCTACAGCAATCAACTTTTTGATATTGTTTTTCACCGTTTCGAACGAATACAGATTTTCATTAAAACATCCGCAGCAACTTTCATTTGTGTTTCTCTCCATATCGCATGGAAACACAGATTTCGGCAAAACCCATACTTTTCCAAAAGGCCATGCCAGTTTTATTCCAAGGCAGAACATCGATGTCGATTGTGTCCGCTTTTAAGTAATCCAACAAAAGCTTAAAAGCTTCACTGCCCAAATGTTTCCGGCGGTATTCCTTCTTTATGTAGAACTGCCTTAAATATAACGGAGACGCTGTATTCCTTACAAGCGCATAACCAACTGTTTTATCTGATGCTTCGAGGGTATCATCTGCAAAGAAATACGCATCATATTCGCCTGAAAGAAAGCCTGACATTCTCTTTTCAAGTTCCTTAAGATTCATCGTGTTTGAGCTTTGTTCGTCTTCAATAAGACATTTGTTCATAGCCGCCAAAAGCGTAATATCTTTTGTGGAACATTTTACTATTTGCATTTTTTTTAATCCTCATGTTGTATGCAGCCATATAACAAGTCTCCAAATTTTTTAATCATCGCCCAGCCCAGACTAAGAGACTACATCTGATTATTCATTCTATCCGAAATTTCTTTTACCAGCAATTATATACCATTTTTTTAAAAATCACACTTTATTCACTGCTTTATAATTATGACGCAGTATTCACACAGCGGAAAAACTGGTTTTAGAAATTATTCAGCTGGTATGATTATTAAATCAAAAAAAAAGCGCGGGATGTTTTTTTTACCCCGCGCCAGTTGCATTTTTCTAAAACCCTAGATTACATCAAATCTTTCGACATCTTTTGAATAATCGATTCCTTCTACATCAAAACCGTTTGCTGCAAGGAAGTCATGTTTGTAACCTGCAAGGTCGCAGTACTGTGCAAGGTTGTCATCTGTTGTTGCATTCATGTTTGCAACAGCCTTTGACTGAACATCTTCACGAAGCTCCCAGTCGTCAAGACGGATGCGGTTTTCAGAATCAACAGGAACATCTGCCATCTGGGAATCAGCTCCTGTATAGAGCCGTTCTGCAAAAAGGCGTTCCATCTGTTCAATACAACCTTCATGAAGATTCATTTCTTTCATTACCTTAAAGAGAACTGCAAGATAAAGAGAGATAACCGGAATTACGGCAGAGCTTCTTGTAACAAGCCCCTTGTTTTCAGAAACATAAGCACGTCCTCCTAAACCTGACTTAAGCTGTGCGTCAAGTTCACGTGCTGTTTTTTCAAGATGCTTCTTTGCTCCGCCGATAGTTCCGTCGCGGTAAATAGCATGACTCAGTTCCGGTCCGATATATGAATAGGCAACAGTGCAGATTCCTTCTGCGAGGCAGTCTGCTTTTGTAAGGGCGTCAATCCAGAGTTTCCAGTCCTCGCCGCCCATTACTTTTACTGTGTTTGCCATTTCTTCTTCTGTAGCAGGTTCAGCACTTGCTTCTGTAAGTTTTTCCTGAATTATATCAAGACACTTTCCGCTGTATGGTTTTCCAATCGGTTTAATTACAGATTTGTACATCACCTTTGTTTCAGGGTCTGTTCTTACAGGGCTTGCAAGACTGTAAACAAGAAGATCTATTTTTTTGCCGAGCTTTTTAATTTCTGCAATTACCTGTTCGCGCACTTCATTTGAATAAGCATCACCGTTAATCGTAACAGATTTTAAACCTGCAGCCTTTGCTTCTTTATCAAAAGCCATGTTATTATAAAATCCTGGAGTTCCGCCGCGGGTTTCTGTTCCTTCTTTTTCAAATGAAACGCCGATTGTGTCTGCCCCGTACTCAAAGCTTGCAGCAATACGGCTTGCAAGTCCGTAACCTGTAGAGCATCCGAGAACTAAAACTGTTTTAGGACCTTTTCCGCCTTCTGCATAAGTTTTAATTCCGCGTTTTGCTTTCTGAGCCTTAACATATTCAATCTGACGAACAGTATCTTTTGCACAGCCGGCTGGATGAGCATTGATACAAATGTTACTTCTTATTTTTGGTTCAACTATCATTTTATTTTCCTTAAAAAATTTTAGTCCTTAACTTTCTTAAAGATTACACAACCATTGTGTCCACCGAATCCGAATGTACATGACATTGCAGCATCGATGTTTCCTTCGATTCCCTTGTTTGGAACATAATCAAGATCACATCCGCCTTCGATATCCTGTTCATCAAGATTCTTTGTGCATGGATAGAAGCTGTCTGTAATTGCTTTTACACAGACGATTCCTTCGATTGCACCTGTTGCACCAAGACAATGTCCGTGCATTGATTTTGTAGAAGAAATCTTAAGCTTCTTTGCCTGTTCTTCACCAAAAGCCATTTTAATCATGTTTGTTTCTGATGAATCGTTTTTATGTGTTGAAGTTCCATGTGCATTGTAATACTGAATTTCTTCAGGCTTCATTCCTGCATCTTTAAGTGCGCGTGTCATACATTTTGATCCGCATACTCCGTCCGGGTTTGGAGCTGTAAGGTGGAATCCATCGCATGAAGCACCATAGCCTGCAACTTCTGCATAGATTTTAGCACCGCGTGCTTTTGCATGCTCGTATTCTTCAAACATAAGCATTCCGGCACCTTCGCCCATTACAAATCCGTTTCTGTTTTTATCAAACGGACGGGAAGCTTTTGTAGGATCATCATCAAATCCAGTAGAAAGAGCATGAAGCACTTCAAAAGAAACTACACCAAACTGACAGATTGTAGATTCTGCTCCACCTGTAAGACATGTATCAAGACGGCCAGAGCGTACCATATCAAATGCAACACCGAGAGCGTCAGAACCAGATGAACATGCAGTTGCAATTGACTGAACCGGTCCATGAAGACCAAAGTTAATTGCAATGTTTCCACCTACTTCATTTGGAATAAGTTCTGGAATTGCCATAGGGTTTGTTTTTACAAATCCCATTTTCTGCATCGAAAGAATCGAAGCTTCTGTTACTTCAAGACCGCCGATTCCGACACCAAGAATAATTCCTGTGTTATCAAGAACTTCTTCATTTCCCATAAGACCAGAATCTTCAAGACACTGTTTTGCAGCTGCAACACCAAACTGTGTAAAGCGTGCCATCTTGCGTGCGTCTTTAGAATCCATATACTGTGAAGGGTCAAAGTTTTTAACTTCTGCCGCATAGTGAACTTTATTAATCGAAGCATCAAAAAGTGTTATCGGACCGATTCCGCTTTTACCTGCCTTAATTCCTGCCCAAAATTCATCAACTGTATTTCCAAGCGGTGTAATAGCTCCCAATCCTGTAATTACTACTCTTCTCATTTTGCACTCCTTATATTTTTTGCTTTTTATGCTGAATTTACATAATCGCCGTAATTATATCTATATTGACATTTTTTGTCAATTTGTCAAACTCGATTGCACGTGGCTTTTTATGACTGCGGTTTCTATTCTTCCTGTCTGTGAATTATCTTTCCGGAAATCGTTTTTGGAAGTTCCTTTACAAACTCAATGATTCTTGGTTTTTTATAAAGCGCAATTCTGTGAAGGACAAAGTCCTGCAGCTCCTGCGCAAGTTCATGACTTTCAGAAAATCCTTTATTTAAAACAATCGAAGCTTTTACAACCATTCCGCGTTTAGGATCTGTAACTCCGGTAACTGCACATTCAAGAACAGAAGGATGAAGCTGAAGTACAGATTCAACTTCAAACGGGCTAATTCTAAATCCCGCACTTTTAATCATGTCATCATTTCTTCCGACAAAGAAAAAATATCCGTCGTCATCGACGTAAGCTGTATCACCTGTGTGATAAATTCCGTTTGCGAAAACTTTTTTTGTTCTCTCATCATCATTGTAATAGCCTGCAAAAAGTCCGAACGGTTTTCCTTTTGAAAGATTTATTATGATTTCACCTTTTTCGCCGCTCTTACAGTCGTTTCCGTTTTCATCAACGATTCTTACATCGTATCCCGGTGCTGGTTTTCCCATAGAGCCCTGTTTTTCCTGCATGCCCGGAAAGTTTCCGATGATGACAGTTGCTTCTGTCTGACCGTATGCTTCGTGAAATTCTTTTCCAGTCTGTTCGTGAAACAGTTGAATAATTTCAGGGCTTACTGCTTCTCCTGCTGTTACCCAGTATTTTACATTTGATAAATCATATTTAGAAAGATCTGCGCGGACTAAATATCTGTAAACAGTTGGAGGAGCACAGAATGTAGTAACACCGTAATGAAGAATTTTTTCTATTACATTTTTTGGTTTAAATGCGAGCATGTCGTATGCAAATACTGCACTTCCGCATAACCACTGACCGTAAAGCTTTCCCCATACAGCCTTTGCCCATCCGGTTTCTGCAATCGTAAGATGAAGTCCGTCATCAATTACATTCTGCCAGAACTTTGCTGTGACAATGTGTCCGAGCGGATAAACAAAATTGTGTGCAACCATTTTCGGTTCACCTGATGTCCCACTTGTAAAATACAGAAGCATCGTATCATCATTTTCTGTACAACGCTGTTCATTATATTTTTCAAAGCCATTATCTTTTTTGTTGTATTCAGAATTAAAATCTATCCAGCTGTTTTTTCTAAAAATATTTTTTGGAAGAGAAGTCAAAGTGTTTAAACTTAAAATCGAATGTGACTTTACCTTTACAAATTTTTCTACAGTTGAATCCGACGGATTGCCTTCTTCGATTTCTTTCATCAAGTCAGGCTCATCAATTGCAACAATCATTTTTATTTTTGCCATTTTGATTCTGTATTCGATGTCTTTTGCCGTAAGCTGAACAGTACCAGGAACGGCAATGGCTCCTATTCTGTGAAGGGCAAGCATAAAATACCAGAACTCATAACGGCGGCGTAAAAGAAGAAGAACCTTGTCGCCTTTTTTTATTCCCTGCGAAGCTAAAAAGCCTGCTGTTTTTTTTGACTCATCTGAAATCTGTTTAAATGTATAAATATGTTCTTCGCCTTCATCATTGCACCATACAAGTGCCTTTTTATCAGGCGCATTTTCTGCATACCAGTCAACGACGTCGTAAGCAAAGTTAAAATTCTGCGGGATGTTTATTTTAAATTTTTCCTTGAGCTGCTCATAAGGAGCGTTTTCATCAATCTCTGCGATGTAGTTTCTGTAAACGTTCATTTTTAACCCCAATTTGACATTTTTTGCATTTTCGTCATACAATTAGACACTATTTTTAATGAAAAGTTGCATAAAATTCAAGAAAAATTTGGATTTAATCTGACTTTTGTGATACTATGTATAATTGCAGCGGGAATACGGAATGAGTGGAGCCGCTGCTTTTATTCAACTTATAGAGGTCTATATGTCTAGTTTAATTCTTTTACTGGTCTACCTTCTTGTAATGATTTGTGTCGGGGTATGGAGCCTCAGAAACACAACTACTTTGCAGGATTACTTTCTTGGCGGTAGAACATGCGGTCCATGGGTAAGTGCTTTTGCTTATGGAACAACTTATTTTTCTGCAGTTGTTTTTATCGGATTTGCAGGAAAGCAGGGATGGCTTTTTGGTTTTGACTGTCTCTGGATTGCACTCGGAAACGCAGTGTTTGGTGCAGCTCTTGCATGGATTGTTCTTGGTAAAAAAACGCGCAACATGACTCAGCGCCTTAACACAATGACAATGCCGGAATTTCTTGAAGCAAGATATGAAAGTGCTCACATGAAAATGATTGCAGCCGTTTTAATTTTTATCTTCCTTCTTCCATATTCTGCATCTGTATTTAAAGGACTTGGAAATCTTTTTGAATCTACATTCCACATTTCTTATGATCTTTCTCTGATTATTCTCGTTGCAGTAACCGGAATCTATCTTGTTCTCGGAGGATATTCTGCTGTAACTCTTACAGATTTCATTCAGGGCTTTATCATGATTGCAGGTGCTGTTGCAGTATGTTCAGTAATTACTTTTAAAGCAGGCGGAATCAACACAGCAATTACAAGGGTAAATGAAATCTACAGTCAGCATGTTCCACCTGCACAGCAGCCTTCTGTTTTGACAATTGCATCTTTAGTATTTATGACAAGCTTCGGAACATGGGGAATGCCGCAGATGGTTCAGAAATTCTACGCAGTTAAAGATGAAAAAGTAATTCCAAAGGCAACTGTAATCTGCGGTTTCTTTGCATTAATCATCGGCTTCTGTGCTTACTTCCCTGGTGTATTAAGTCACCTCTTCTTTACTGCAGAAACTCTTCCTCGTCTTGCATCAGGCGGAATTGATTTTGATAAAATCATGCCTACACTTTTTACAACACATGTTCCTGAACTTTTGATGGCTTTGATGATGCTTTTAATTTTAGCAGCTTCGATGTCTTCACTTGCAAGTATGATTTTAGTTTCTTCTTCTGCAATTACAATTGACCTTTATAAAGGTTATCTTAACAAAGATGTTCCTGAACAGAAATCTGTTTTGATAATGCGTGTAATGAGTGCGATATTTATTCTTGCAACTTATCTTATTTCAAGACTGCAGATTGGTTTTATCGTAACTTTGATGAGCCTTTCATGGGGTGTTTTGTCAGGTGCGTTTATGGCTCCATACATCCTCGGAATTTACTCAAAGAAAATTACAAAGGCCGGCGCATACGCAGGTCTTTATACAGGAGCTGCATCTGCCGTAATTCTTACAATGTGTCTTGGTCCTGCAAACTCTCCTCTTGCAGCATCAATTGCAATCGTAGTTCCGTTTATCGTAACACCAGTTGTAAGCTTGTTTACTAAAAAGATTTCACCAGAATTAATTAAAAAAGCATTCGGTGAATAAAAACTAAACTCCAGTTGTTGCGCCGGTTTTAAAATGCCGGCTCATAACTTCTGGAGCAAAAAAATATCCCGCAGAATGAGTTCTCAAATTAGGAGGACTTCATGATGCGGGATTTTTTTATAATGCATTCAGATTAGTTTTATTTTGCGAGATCGCGCTCCACTGATGCTAATGCTGTCAGTAAGGCCGTTGGCAATTTTAATTTAAGCACAAAGCCGGCACAACTCCTGCTTCAGCGTAATCCACCTGGAAACCGTCGTTCTCCCAGCCATCACCGTCGCAATCAATCCAAACTCCACCACCGCCAGGTTCACCGACCATGAGTGCAGCAAAACTATCAGCACCGTCATTGCTAGGAGAACGCAGCCACCAACAACCGCCGTAGCCTTCTGTAGTATTCTGATCTGCTCCACTTTCCTTTGCAAAAGCTGTTGTCATACGGATTCTTGTACTGTCATCATGTGTACCGTCACCTTTGTACTCATTGTATGCGGCAAAACCATATTCTGCTTTTGTTACTTCCTGTAGACTCAATAAAAAAATTTTATCGCTGGTTGGAGTATCACTTGCCCACTGGTTAACGTCGCGGAACCAAAGAAATGCATCAAAGTCACCGTCAGGTTTTGTACTTCTTGCATTGTTTATAACTGTTGTAGTTGCAATTTCGTTCTGTTCTTCCTGTGTAAATGCAGTCTGCAAAAATCCTTTACCTGCAAGGGTACTGTCTGCTACTTGAGTTGCAGAGTCATTTGCTTTTTTCTGGTAAGAAAGTCCATTTAAATATGCACGTATTCTGCTGTTTTCATAGTTATTCGGATAAATAGTTGCAGCACAAATAGTTCTGTTTACGTCATCGTAATCATAATACATACAGTTTATAAGAATACTTTCTGCAAGCAAAAGCTTTTTTCCTGGGGTAGAGGCATTGCCGTCGTGGTCATAGTTTGTTGTAAGCACACGCCATTTAATCGGTTCCACTTTGTAGTATTTTGAGTCTACTTTTGCATACCATTCATCATCGCTTCCCTTGTAATAAGTATAAGTGCCGGAAGTTTTTGAGACTGCCTCATCTACATTAACATCAGCAGCTTTTAGCGACTGCGGAAAGCTTCCAAAGGTTACAATGTCATGTGTAGTTGCACTACCTCCGCCGCTACTTCCTCCACTGCTGCCACCACTCGGAGCTTTGCAACCTGTTACCAAAAGACACGCAGCTAAAACAAAAACTGCGCAAAAAGAAAAATTTACAAACTTTTTCATATCCTTCTCCTACTTTTTAAAATCTCTCACCTCCTACAATTATATATACATATATATATTACGCAAGGATTTTTTATGAGAATCTGTTGACTTCTTTCGTCAGCGTCAGAGCCGCAGAAGCACCAAAAATAACTCACCTTCCCCCGCCACCAGACATCCCACAAATATGATGACACTCGATTATGCTTCGAAGTGAAAAAAGCCGTGAATCATTTTGTGTTCTGCCGCTGACGGGGAAAAATAAATCACTTTTTATATTTTTTGTGAGATTTTATTAAAAAAAAGAATATCTATATGCAGGGAATAATGAAAACCCTCAAGTCCGCGCTTTTAAGTGCGCGGACAGATATCATCAAACAGGAGAAACACATGGATATTTCAACAATTCCACACAGAGAATACAAAGACAGACTTTTTAAAGCCATTTTCGGAAGGAACACAGAAGAAAGTAAAAAGTGGCGGCTTGAACTTTATAATGCATTAAACGGAAGTAATTATACCGACCCCGATGCCCTGGAAGTCAATACAATCGAAAACGTAATCTATCTTACGATGAGAAACGATGTGTCCTTTCTCGTTGACTCGCAGATGACACTCTATGAACAGCAGTCGACCTACAACCCGAACCTTCCCCTCAGGGGCCTCATGTATTTTTCACAGCTTTACCAGATGCACTTAAGCCGTCTTGGTAAGACACTTCACAGAAGCACGCTTGTAAAGATTCCAAATCCAAAGTTCATTGTCTTTTACAACGGAGAGCGTGAAACCCCCGACAGACTCGATCTAAAGCTTTCTGACGCTTTTGAAAAACCTGACAAAACCGGAAACTTTGAATGGACTGCAGAGCTTATAAACATCAGTCAGAATCACAACATATCACTTCAAAAAAAGTGCGAACCGTTATATAATTACATTCAGTACGTATCGCGCATATCTGAAAACAAGAAGAAAGGAATGAGCGCGGTGAATGCCGTAGACGAAGCGATGGACTGGGCGGTCCATGCAAATCTTTTAAACGGCTTTTTTAAGGTTCAGAAAGAGGAGGTGCTTGCAATGAGTCTTACAGAATATGATGCAGAAGAAGTTATGCGTGACATTCGGGAAGAAGGCCGTGAAATGGGCATTGCAGAAGGACGCGAGATAGGTCACGAAGAAGGCGCCCAGCAGAAAGCCATAGAAGTTGCCAGAAACTTAAGTGCCAACGGTGTTTCTATCGACATAATTGCAAAATCCCTCAACATGACACAAGAGCAGGTGCAGGAACTTGTAAAAGATGTAGTTCATGTTTAATGATTTTAAATTGATAAAACCCGCGCTATAAAGTCACAATTTAAAGTGCCCCCCACACCGCGGGATTTTTTAGTGGCGCGTTTTGTTGAACGCTTAATCTTGCGCACTTTTAATCGTGCGCTTTTTCTGTCACTGTTGCATTTTTATTCGTGCTCGATTTTTATTTTCTACTTAGACTGTCTGTATATTTCGTACAATAAAACACCGGTTGCTACGGATACGTTAAGGCTGTCGATTTTTCCGCAGGTTGGGATAGAAACGATTGAGTCGCACTGCTCTTTTAAAAGGCGGGAGATTCCTGTGCCTTCACTTCCCATAACGAGAACTGATTTTTTAGAAAACTTTCCTTCTTCTACTGATACGCCGCCGGCATCTGCGCCGTAAACCCAGAATCCGTTTTCCTTTAATTTTTCTACAGTGCGCACTAGATTTTTTACAACGCTCACAGGAACCCATGCAGAAGCTCCTGCACTTGAACGGGCAATTACATCATTATCATTTACATTGTTTGCGCTGTGGCGTTCCGGCATGATTACAAGAGATGAACCAAACTGATCTGCACTTCTTATGATTGCTCCGACATTGTGCGGATCTGTAACGCAGTCAAGGACAACAACCGTACATCTTTCTTCTGTCTTTGAACCGACATCAGAAAGCCAGTTGTCAAAATCAACTATATTTTCTGACCTGGCATTTTCTCCAGTTACTTTTATTACAATTCCGCGGTGATCACGTTCTGCGTTTCCAAGATTTTTTGTCATGTCATCGAGAACTTTATCATCAACCTGCGAAACTGCAACTCCGGTTTTTTTTGCCTGTTCGAGAATTTTTTTAATACGTGGTCCGGGTTTGCTGTAAAAAATGTGAAGCGAGCCAACCAGTTCTTTTTGAGCTGATGCCATTCTTACGCGTTCTTCTACTGAATGAAACCCGGTTAATATCAATTCTGCCATATCTTTTTTTAAAAATTATAAATCTAACGTCCGCAGCACTTTTTATATTTTTTACCTGAACCGCACGGACAAGGATCGTTTCTTCCAATTTTATCGCCTTCGCGGACAACTGTTGTTGTTTTAATCTGTCCAGCTGAATAAAACCATTCACCGTTTACTTTTTTAAAGTACCCGGTTTCATGATGAACGTCACGAATCTGCTTTCTTGTATAAGTTGCTTCAAATTCTACAACACCTTCATCATCTTTTTCTGTACCTTTTTCTGTGTTAATGATTTTTAATCCGTGCCATGTAGAATTTTTTGCCCAGTCTTCTGTTGCCTGTCTGTCAATTTCTGCAACTTCATCTGACTTTTCGCAGGAATTGATGATAAAATCGATTTCCTGTTTTTCATAAGCACTGTAACGTGCTCTCATGAGAGCTTCTGCTGTTGCTGCCTTTACTTTTCCTTTGATGATTGGTTCACAGCATTCATCATAAGCTTTTCCTGAACCACATGGACATAATTTTTTTTCTGCCATAATATTTTTCCTTAATAATAAATTTTTATTTTAAAGCTGCGCTTTTACGCTGAACTTAATTAACTTTCAAAATTCCATCTACTGCCATATTTAATGTATCACGAATGTCATCGATTGTTTTTTCATCAAGCACCGACAGTCTGAAGATTGCCGACTGAATCAATCCGTAAAGCATTTCATTTGCAGTTTTTACAGAAATTGGTTTAAACTCGCCTTTTTTTATTCCGCGGATTATAACTGTACTCAAAAGATGCTGGAGCCTTACAAGCCTTCTTCTTACACGAAGCCCCGGATCTCCTCCGGTTTTCTGAAGAGTAAGAAGATATGATAAAAGAATGCTGAACAGTTTTTTATTTTCTTCACATGCATCAACAATAAGCTTTAACATTGAACGAAGACACTGTTCGTCAGTAAGTTTTTTATCTTCGATAAACGAAACAAGACCTACTTCAATTCCTGATGTAAGCTGCTTTATCGACCATAAAAAGATTTCTCTTTTATTCTTAAAGTAAATGTAAAGAGTTGTTCTGGTAATTCCGCAGCGGTCAGCAATTTTCTGAAAGGTAACGTCTTCGTAACCTTCTTCGATAAAAACTTCGAGTGCTTTTTCGAGAATCTCGTGTTTTCTTTTGTCATGTTCTACAACAATTGCCATTATTATTTCCTCTTCTGTTTCTTAGTACCCAGATTATCAGAATACATATAGAATTTAGTTTCAAGGTTTCCGGCTTTTAAATCTTTTGTCATCACTGCGTGTTTTCCGATTCCTTCCTGAAATTTTTCGTGTGAAGTAATTACACCGAGTTCCCAGTTTGGAAAATTAGTAAACAGACAGCTCATTTTTTTATAAAGTTTTTCTGCTTCTTCTGCATCACCCAGACGCTCGCCGTAAGGTGGATTGCATAAAAGAAGTCCTGTATCGTAAGGAGCTTCAAGTTCAGCAAAATCCGACTGAACAAAATCAGGGCGTTCGATTTTTGCATCACTTCCGATTTCCTGCAAAGCCCGTCCCGCTGCCACGCACGCATGTTCAGCATTGAGCTTAGCACGCTGTACTGCCTGTGAATCTATATCACTTCCTGTAATTCGACATTCAACATCAGTTCTTATATTTTCTGCTTCTGCCCTGCGTACTTTTAATGCACGGTCCCTGTTATAGATTGCAAGATTTTCTAAAGCAAATCTTCTTCCAAAACCAGGTGCCACATTATGAGCATAAAGGCAGGCTTCTATTGCAATAGTTCCGCTTCCGCAGAAAGGATCATGCAGAGGAGTTTTTCTTCTCCACATCATCATCTGAAGCATGGCTGCTGCAGTAGTTTCCCTTAAAGGTGCTGTTCCGCCGTCTGTACGGTAACCGCGTTTATGAAGAGGAAGTCCCGAAAGGTCAAGCAGAACCATAACTTCGTTGTTGTCGATGTAAACACGGACATCGCTTTCATCGCCCGATTCAGGCAGTGTCTGCATGTTCCATTTGTCACCGAGCTTTTTATAAATTGCCTTCTGAACCATTCCCTGAATGCTGTGCTCAGAATTTAACCTGCTTTTATAAACCCTTACTTTATCAACGACAACGCGCACATCCTTTTTATAATAATCCTGCCATTGAATGTTATAAACGCCGTCAAAAAGAGCGTCAAAATCAGAAGCGTTGTATCGGGCAAGGAGAAGATATACTCTGTCAGAAGTGCGAAGGCAGAGATTTGCCCTGTATAAAGCATCGTCGTCACCGGTAAAAATAACTCTTCCTGGAGCATTTCCTAAAAGCCTGTAGCCTAAATGCTTTATTTCATTTCCAAGGATTTTTTCTGCGCCGATTGCACAAAGGGCTGCAAATGTATTCATTATGTTAAAATAACATTTTTTGTGATTTTGTTCTATAGTGCTGAATTAGTATAAAAAGAAGGAATCCCATTAAAAAGTATAAGGTGGCACAGGTGAAAATAGTGGCAGTGAGACACACGTGTGTATCTTTTTTAGTGAAAAAATACCATGAGCATGCTAAAATATTGATTGTAAGTTTTTAATTTATAGAAATTACTATGGAGAAATATGAATTTTAGAAAAAGAATAAGAATACTTCCTGGCGTAACCTTAAACCTTTCCAAGTCAGGAATAAGCACAACAATAGGTGTAAAAGGACTTAGCGTAAATATAGCTCAAAATGGATTATATCTGAATACTGGAATACCAGGCACAGGCTTATATCAACGACAAAAAATCGGGAATATTAATAATCAAAACAACACTGGAAATTTAAATACAAAAATTTATGAACAAGTAGAAAAATTGCCAAGGCAGGATTTGACAAGTGAAGAACTTTTTGGATTAAAAACACAAATTGTAGAAACTTACAATCAAAGAATCACAATCCAGAACGAAATTGCATCCATAAAAAAAACACTTAAATGGCTGATTATTGGATCGGTTATTTTCGGATTCATAAGTTTAAAAAACTTTGACTCCTACTACATCAATGCTATTTTTGTTTTTTTTGGCTTATTGACAGGCTTATCTCTCATAATAGCAATTATACTAAAAATACTAAAATCTAAAAATGAATCCATTTTAGAAAATCTTACACTAAGAATTGATGTTTCAATGGATGAGCAAATTGAAATGAAATTTAAAGAACTTAATAATATTTTCTCTGATTTGCAGACAACTAATAGAGCCTTTTATATCTCAAGCCAAGAATATATAACCAACCGAATCCAAAAAAGAACATCAGCAGCTTTTTCAGTTAACCGAAATGAAGTTAATTTATATAAAACTTTTGAAAACAATTTTATAATTACACCATATCAACCTATTATTCTTAATACTGTAAACGACGGAACCCTTTTATTATACCCTGGTTTTTTAGTTATTATTTACAACAATCCCGAATTCTTACAAAATTCCATACATGTTACAAAATGGGAAGATCTCTCCATTCTTGGCAATAGCATTACCTTTCATGAAGAAGAGGGCGTACCAAGTGATTCTGAAATCGTTGGACGTACTTGGAAATATGTAAATAAAAATGGTTCACCCGATAAGCGCTATGCATATAATCCTGAAATACCAATTGTAAACTACTACGAGTTAACTATTGTTGTATCAAATAAATCAGGCTACTGTTATCATATAAGTAACGTCTACAAAGGAGAAGCTTTTTACAAAGCACTAGAAAATTTTAAATCAATAATTATAAAACTTGATTGGAATGACGATAAAAAAAAGATTGCAGTCAAACAAGAGGAAAAATTTGAGAACAAATCAGAAACCCATGACACTAGTGAAAAACCGAATCCTAACATTAATAGCTCCCCAGAAAAACCGGTTAAACAAAAAAAAGAAATTGATATTACCGCAATAAAAGCAAGATATGAAAATGCATTAAAATCACTCCCTACTCCAGCTGCATTTTCTGATGCTAAAATCTGTTTAAGACAATTGTACAAAAAAAATCAAAAAGAACAGATTCTTAAAAAGTTATACAATCTTGCTGTAATAGAAAGTTTTATTCAAAATCAATATTCAGAGATTGCTAAATGTCCATCATTCCGTATTATGGAAAAAGCATTTCCAACTATCAAGACGCTTCCAATCTATTGGAATGATATAGGCTATAAAAAATTAAACTTAAACACATCTGACATTACAGTAATGAGAGAATTATGGGGCGAACCTGAAAACCATACTACATTTTATGAAAAATACAAAGACTTATACAAAGATATAGAAATAAAACTCAAAGAAAATTATAATTCGCCTGTGATTTAAATTCGTGCTAAGCTGATCATTATTTACGCATCCGAATAAGAGAACTTAAGTAACTCGCCTGTCACTTTTAACGAATTATTCAGTTCAAACACGTCTATGTCACTTGAAGCAAATACAAAGATATCAAGTTTTTGAAGTTCCTTTTTGATGTCATCCTTGATGCTTATTTCTTTGAGTAATATTCCTCGTTCTTTAAGACATTCCTTTACTTTTGCAAAATCTACTTTGCCTGCTGAATATGAAAGTGACAGAAGTCTTATTTTATCAGAAGGGAAAAATTTCATTTCTACGCGCTGGAAAAGTGGAAGTGATACCAGGATAAAAATAAAAACTATAATTGCAGGAATAAAAAGTCCGTAGCCTATTGCAAGACCGATTGCCGCAGTTGCCCAGATTAAAGCTGCAGTTGTAACACCCTTGATGTTAAAGCCGCGGTGCATGATTGCACCTCCGCCAACAAATCCGATGCCGGTAATTACAGCTGCTGCAATTCGGCCAGGATCTCCTTTTGCTCCAGGAGTTGAGAGGGCTGCAAACTCAGAAAGGATTCCAAGCAGAGTAGAAGAAAGACAGATTAAAAGAAGAGTTCTTATTCCGACAATCTGCTGATGGTTTTTTCTTTCCCATCCGATGCAGACACCGATTACTCCGCTTACTGCAATTCTTATTACTGCATTGATGACATTGTTTAAGTCCCAGTTACCCATAACAAGTTCATAAATATTCATTGCTAAAAACCCTCTTTTAAAAATGAATTCAACATGAATCCATTATGCAAATTCTATTTTAAAAATCCAAAACCGCCAGGAGTTTTTGTTCCGGCTTTTACCCATGAAGAACTCTGTTTAACATTAAGCCTGTGCTTAAGGTTATCAACTTCGTCCATATAAGAGCAGAGCCATGAAGTAAAGTTTCTGTCGCTTTTACACAGTTCAACTGAAACATCTCCTTTAACAAGGACAACACTTACATAATCACGGCCGCCGTAAACTGCCGCAATGTTTTCTGCAAACGAAGCAAACGCAGAAGCTGCTGCTGCAACAAAAGGTCCTGCAAGATTTGTAGAAGTGTTTCTTGCTGAACTGTTTTTAATGATGTCCGCTTCGCTCGGTGAACTTTTTAAAACAAACACGAGTTTAGCAGGTTTGATTTTTTCATCCTGAACATATTCAAACGAAAACCGTTTTTCAAATCTCGAAAGGATTTCCTGAACAAGATACTGAAAACCAATTACAGTTTCATCTATTACCTGAGAACAGGTTTCTAAATTCATTCCGCTGAACTTTTCTGCAAAATATGCTTCGTCAAAATAAAGCACAGCTTCGTCCAGACGCTTAAAATAATTTTCGCATTCAAGAACAAGAGCGCGTGCAGAAACCGGAGAAGTTTTATTCCACAAAACAGTTACTGTTTCTCCGTCAGCAGCCTGTTTGGCATTTGTCTTATCAGAAACTGTTGCTACAACGTTTCTTCCTGTCATTAAAGCGCCGTCTGCAAAATCAAGTCCGTCAGGGATATCTTTACCGGCAATTAAAATTGTTTTTTCCATAAGTACATTATATCACAGGTTTCCAATCTTATACAAATATGGTATAATATTCTTTATGAAAATTTGGATTAAATATTTAATTGGTGTGGCACTTGGACTGGCGGCAGCCTTTATCCTGCCTTTGGATTCCCAGATTGGCTCTTCTGTTTTAGCCTTTATTACGGAAATTGTAATAAGAATCGGCCGTTATACAATAATTCCACTGCTCTTTTTCTCTGGAATTATGGCAGTTTACAGACTTAACGATGCAAAAATCGTCGGAAAAACAGCCCTATGGACAGTAAGCGTAATCGTCTCTTCTACACTGCTTCTTACAGTTCTTGGCTTTATTTCAATTGTATTAATCAAACTCCCGAGAATTCCAATCATCACAGAAAAAGTTTCTCAGGTAACAACCCTCAATATCCAGGACCTCATCAGACAGATGATTCCTTTTTCAAGTGTAAACTCACTTATAGACGGAGAATTCTTTCTTCCAGCCTTTATCTTTGCCCTCATCGTAGGTGCAGGATGCTGCATGGAACACTCAAACTTAAAACCGATTCTCTCGTTAACAGATTCACTTTCTGAACTTTTCTTTAACATCTCAACTGTTGTTACAGATTTACTTTCAATAGGAATGATTGCTATCATGTGTAACTGGACCGTACAGTTCAGGGCAGTGATTTTAAGAGGCGTATTTAATCCATTAATCATCATGCTTACCGTTGACTTTATTTTAGTTGCCGGAGTTATCTATCCATTAATCGTGCGCTCTTTATGCCGCGGAGGAAAGCCTCTTAAAGTTTTAAGTGCATGTGTTGTTCCATTTCTCACAGCATTTTTCTCTGGCGATACAAACTTAACTCTTCCAATCAACATGCGTCTCGGAAAAGAAAAACTCGGAATCCGTCAGAGAACAAACGGATTTGTTTATCCACTGTTTTCTATTTTCGCACGCGGCGGTTCAACTCTGGTTGTAATCATAAGCTTTGTTGTAATCTGGAGATCTTATTCAACTCTGCCAATCGAATTTCCTGAAATGCTCTGGATTTCCGGAACTGCATTTATCCTTTCGTTCCTTTTAGGCGGTATGTCTACAGGCGGAACATTTGTAGCGCTCACAGTTTTGTGCACAATCTATGGACGCGGAATGGAAACAGGATATCTTCTTTTAAAACCTGCTGCAGCAATCATCGGTTCATTTGCCGCACTCTTTGACGCAGCAACGACAATGTTCGGAACTTACATCGTAGCAAACAACACAAAAACAATCGAACGTCATCGCGCATAAATAACTTTAAAAAAATAAACCCGCACTTCTAAAACGGTGCGGGTATTTTTTTGCACATTTATTTTTTTAAGTTACTTTAACCATTTTTCTTCAAGTGAATTTATAAAACCGTCTTCTTTCATCTGTGCAAGAGCGCTCTGGATTTTATTAAACAGCTCAGGATTATTTTTTGAAACCATAATTCCGAAAAATGCATCCGGCTCCCCGACAAAATCGATGCGCAGATTTTTTCGATTTCGTACGATAATTCCTGACGCAGCACTTTCTGCAACGACTACATCTACTCTTCCAAACTCAAGATCATCAAACGCATCCAGAAGCTTATCGTACTCAAATGTGGTAAAATCTGCGCCGTTATCGATGAGGTCTGTTACAAACACATCACTTACTGTTTCTGCCTGATATGCAACCTTAAGACCGTTCAACTTTTCCGGTCCATCAATTTTTTTATCCGCACGGTCTGCATTTACTATAAAGCATTCCGAATTCTGAACATAAGGTTCAGTTACTAAAAAGCGTTCCTGACGTTCTTTAGTAATTGTAATTGCAGAAATTATGCAGTCATAACGGTCTGCATCAAGTCCCGAAAGAATTCCTGTCCACTGTGTATCGCAGGCCTGAGCTTTCATTCCAAGTCTATGACAGAGCTCGGTCCATAAATCAACATCAAAGCCAATTAAAGTTTTCCCGTCCTCATCAAGATATTCAAAAGGCGGGTAACCGATTTCTGTTCCGATTCTTAAAACTTTATCGCTGTTTTTTTTAGAGCAGGCAGAGATATTTAAAATGACTGTAAGTAAAATGATTAAACGGCCTGCAATTATTTTTGCATGGAGCTTACCTTTCTTCATATATCGAAGGATCTCCATAAGCCAGGTGATATTTATTTGTGTGGAATAATTTAAAAATGCAGAATTTATCTCCGACTTTAATTTTGTTCAGCATACGGTAACCGTAAAAAGGAACAAGGTATGGAATAAAATCGTTTACATTTGCATACTGCTTTGCAGAAAGTACGCAGGATTTTACATAGTTAAAGGTTTTTTTACCAAACAGAGGTTTTGGAGCGCCAAAGGTTGTTACATGCGCTTTTATCTTTGTACGAAAGCAAAGGTCTTCTGCGGCAAGAAGAGCAAGTGCGCCGCCATAACTGTAACCGCATATTTCTGTCGAATAATTTTTATCCGAATATTTATTTATCGTTTCGATAAATTTTTCCATTATGATTTCGTTACAGCTTGTGTATGCATTTGCCCAGCCGCCTGCAACCCATAAAGTGTTTTCCTGTTTTTTATAGGGCTTAACAGGAAAGTTAAAATTGTTTATCCAGTCGTGCTTATCGTTAGAACCCTGAAAAAGAAGGCGTACGGTTTTTTCGTCATCATAAACTTTTACAGTCCAGTCAACGCAGTCACCGCTTACAGTATATTCACTAAAATATATTTCCTTCCATAATTCCCAGGGTTCCATCATTGCTCCGATAAGTCAGAATTATTTTTTACCAACTTCAAGTTTTTTCAAGTGCCAGATGTCGCGCACATAATCTTCGATTGTACGGTCACTTGAGAACTTGCCGCTGTTTGCAATGTTGATGAGAGTTTTGCGTGCCCACGCTTTTCTGTCGCCATAAGCCTTTGCAATTTCTTCCTGTGCCTTACAGTATGCATTAAAGTCTGCAAGAATGTAGAACACGTCAGGTCTCTGACCTTCAACACCGTAAACAAGTGAGTCATGTATTTCTTTAAAAATCTGATGTGTCGGATCGTAAGTTCCGTCTACAAGCTGTTCAACAACCTTTGCAAGCTGTGGATTTCTTGCAAGATATTCAGAAGGATTGTAAGAATGCTCCTGTTCCATCTTGATAATCTGATCACTTGTAAGACCAAAAACAAATCCATTTTCTTTTCCAGCTTCTTCAAAGATTTCGATGTTGGCACCGTCGAGAGTTCCGAGAGTGAGCGCACCGTTAATCATAAACTTCATGTTTGAAGTTCCTGATGCTTCATATCCTGCTGTAGAAATCTGTTCTGAAACATCTGCTGCAGGGAAAATCTTTTCTGCTGCAGTTACGCAGTAGTTTTCTACAAATACAACTCTGAGTTTTCCACGTACACGACGGTCATTGTTTACGCGGTCTGCAACTGTGTTGATCAATTTGATGATTGATTTTGCACGGCGGTAACCGGAAGCAGCTTTTGCACCAAAGATAAATGTTCTTGCCGGTGGATTAAAATCAGGTTCTTCAACAAGTCTGTTGTAAAGATACATGATGTGTAAAACATTTAAAAGCTGTCTCTTATATTCATGAAGTCGTTTAACCTGAACATCAAAAATGCTGTCCGGATCAATAAACTCATTCTGTTTGTGCTTAAGATAATCTGCGAGGAACTGTTTGTTATCCTGTTTGATTTTAATAAGCTGATCAAGCGCTGCATCATCATCTGCAAATTTTTCTAGACCTTTAAGCTTTGTTAAATCCTTTTCCCAGCCGCGTCCGATTTTTTCTGTAATGAAATCAGAAAGAGCAGGGTTTGCATTTAAAAGCCAGCGGCGCTGTGTAACACCGTTTGTCTTGTTGTTAAATTTTTCAGGATAAAGCTCATACCAGTCTTTAAGCTCCTGTTTTTTAAGAAGTTCAGTATGAAGCTCTGCAACACCATTTACGCTAAAGCATGAATGAATTGCAAGCCATGCCATGCGTACTTTTCCACCACCGATGATTGACATGCGGTTGTGCTTGTCGTAATCGTTAGGATATTTTTTTCTCAAGTCTTCTACAAAGCGGCGGTTAATTTCTTCTACAATCTGATATACACGAGGTAAAAGTCCCTGGAAAATTTCAATCGGCCATTTTTCAAGAGCTTCTGCAAGAATTGTATGGTTTGTGTATGCAAAAGTTTTCTGAACAATTGCCCACGCTTCGTTCCATCCGAGACTGTATTCATCGATAAGGATTCTCATCAATTCCGGAATTGCAACTACAGGGTGTGTGTCGTTAAGCTGAATTACATGATAGTCCGGGAACTTTTTAAAATCCGGTCCAAAGTTTGCAACAAAGTGATGAACTAAATCCTGAAGACTTGCGCTTGAGAAAAAGTACTGCTGTTTTAAACGGAGCGCTTTTCCAGAAGGACCGTTGTCGTTAGGATAAAGAACACGGGAAATATTTTCTGCACTGTTCTGTTTTTCTACAGCGCGGTTGTACTGCATGTCGTTAAAAAGCTGAAGGTCAAAACCATCTGCACTTGTTGCTTCCCAGAGACGCAGTGTGTTTACTGTGTTTGTATCAAAACCGATAATCGGCATGTCATAAGGAGTTGCAATAACTTCTTCTGCGTTTTCAAGATAGAATCTGTCCTGACCATCAGGAGTTTTTCCGTAAGCAATGTTTCCGCCAAACTTTACTGTAACAGCAAGGTCTGAACGTTTGATTTCCCAAGGATCGCGGTGACGGAGCCAGTTGTCAGGATATTCAACCTGATAGCCGTCTTCGATGTGCTGTTCAAACATTCCGTATTCGTAACGGATACCATATCCATGTCCCGGATAATCAAGTGTTGCAAGAGAATCAAGGAAGCAGCTTGCAAGTCGTCCAAGACCGCCATTTCCAAGTCCTGCATCAGGCTCCTGATCTTCAACAAGATTGTAATCGATATTCATTCCGTTAAGAACTTCTTTAACAGCCTTTTTAATTTCAAGGTTGATAAGGTTGTTGCTGAGTGCACGTCCCATCAAAAATTCAGCAGAAAAATAGTAAAGCTGTTTAACAGGATTTTTTTCATATTCTGCACGTGTTGCCATCCAGTTTGTTGTGATCATTTCACGTGTACTTGCAGCAACTGCATCGTACAGGTCATGACTGTTTGCGTGTGCAATATCCTTTCCATACTGCTTTTTAAGACGTTCAACAAGCATTCCTTTAAATTTTTCAGAATCAAAAATCATTTATTCATCTCCTTTATTCGGCTTTTTTGCTTATCAATACTGCAATCGAATTTGTTGTTACAACATAACGCCTCTGTGACTGAAGTATTTCCTCATTTCCATATTCCATTATGTCTTCTCCTTCAGGATAAGAAGTGTCGAGCACTCTCGCCCAGACCATTCCGCTTTCCAAAGAAGGCAATATTACCGTTAAATCGTGACGGTCCGTATTTACTGCTATATAAATTGAATCGTCAAAAGTGCCGTCCGGCTTTTTAAATCTGTTTCCGAAAATCTGACATGCTAAAAATCTGTTTAACTTATTCCAATCCGGAACCCTTCCGTCAAAATCATACCAGATTAAATCTGTTCCGTTGAGCTTTTCTTCTTCTGTTTCTCCAAAAAAATCTTCTCTGTGCAAAACAGGATGTCGCTTTCTAAATTTTATAAGCTCCTGAGTAAATCTTACAAGACTTTCATTTTTTTCTTCAAGAGTCCAGTCGTTCCATGAAATTTCATTGTCCTGACAGTATGCGTTGTTATTTCCGTTCTGCGTTCTTCTATATTCATCACCGGAAACAAACATCGGAGTTCCCTGTGAAAGAAGAAGACAGCATAAGAAATTTTTTATCTGCTGTTTTCTAAGCTGCTCAATTTTTGCATTTTCACATTCACCTTCGAAACCGTGATTGTAAGAATTGTTATTGTCGTTTCCGTCACGGTTCTGCTCGCCGTTTTCTTCGTTGTGCTTTCCGTTGTAGCTTACAAGATCGTTTAAAGTAAATCCGTCATGCGCAGTTACAAAGTTAATCGAGTGAACAGGTTTTCTTCCTGAATAAAGATAAAGGTCAGAGCTTCCTGCCATGCGTGTTGCAGCAGCTGTTGAAGAAAATTCATCACCGCGGATAAATCTTCTTATGTCATCACGGAATCTGTCATTCCATTCACACCATCTTCCACCAGGAAATCTTCCTACCTGATAACCGCCACCGCAGTCCCAGGGTTCTGCAATTATTTTTGTATTGCGTAAAACAGGATCTTCTGCAATCTGATTTGTTAATGGAGGAAAAGTTAAAAGCTGTCCGGTCTGTGCTCTTGAAAGAATTGACGCAAGATCAAATCTAAAGCCGTCGACATGCATCTGAGTTACCCAGTATTTAAGACTGTCAATTATAAAATCACGGACAACAGGATGATTACAGTTAAAAGTATTTCCGCATCCGGAAAAATTTTTATAATACTGCATGTCACCTTCGACAAGCTGATAGTATACGTCGTTCTGAATTCCTTTAAACTCATAAGTGGAACCGTTTTCATTTCCTTCTGCGGTATGATTGTAAACGACATCAAGGATTACTTCGATTCCGGCTTTATGAAGCTCGCGAACCAGAGTTTTAAATTCTTTTACACAGCCGCCCGGAGTTTTATCATAAGCATAACCGGTCTTAGGAGCAAAAAAAGCAATCGTGCTGTATCCCCAGTAATTGCTCAGACGCTTCCCGGTTTTTGGATTTACATTTCCATTTTCAAATTCATCAAATTCAAAAATCGGAAGAAGCTCTACGGCAGTAATTCCAAGCTGTTTTAAATATGGAATTTTTTCTATAAAACCTTTATATGTTCCAGGATAATTTACGTTTGAAGTTGAAGAGGCCGTAAAGCCTTTTAAATGTGTTTCATAAATTATTGTTTCACTTAACGGACGGTTAATGGGCTTATCACCCTGCCAGTCAAAATCATCACTGACTGCAACGCATTTAGGAAAAAGTTCAATTTCGCAAGGCTCACGCCCTGGAACAAACATCTGATCCGAAGAAGGAACATCAGGATTTGCAAGATGCTTATAAACAGAACCTTCCGAAAGTGCTTTTGCGTACGGATCTATAATGTATTTACTGAAATCAAACCTGAGTCCCCTGTGAATGTCGTGCGGCCCGTCAATTCTGTAAAGATAAAGAGTCCCTTCTTTTAGACCCGGAATAAAAGCATGCCAGACATCACCGGTTTTATTATTTACAGGATCCAGTTCTGCAACGGCATAAGGCACCTTTGAAGTTGAACATTCAAAAAAGCACAGCAGAACCTTTACAGCGTCCCTTGAAAATATAGCAAAATTAATTCCCTGCTCAGTAACCGTAGCCCCCGGCTTTTGCGGATTACCTGCAAGAACAGTCAATTCATTCATCAAATAAACTCTTTTCTCGTTAAAAATCTATAAAATTAGCGTTATCAGTAATTTTACCCTATGAAAGTGGAATTGACAATATCTACGTTAAGGGGTCTAAAAGGGCCTTCTGCAGTCAAAGCCACAGAATCGTCAAAAATAAGTATCTTCTCCGCCAGCAGACATCCCACAAATATGATGACACTCGCTGGTGCTTCGAAGTGCAGAAAGCCACAAAAAAAACACTTTCTCTTTACCATGTGGGCGTTCCAAAACATACCGCGCTCGTTTAATTATTAAGCCGCAGAAGCGCCGAAAAGAACTCATCTTCTCCCGTCTCCAGACATCCCACAAATATGATGACACTCGCCTGTGCTTCGAAGTGTAAAGAGCCGTGAATCATTTTGGGTCTGTCTGGTGACGGGCAAAATAAATCACTTTTTGTGTTCTGTCTGGTGACGAAAAAAAATTACTTTTTTTTATTTTTTTGTGAATATTTTAACAAAAAATGAATATATATATGCCAGGGGGAACTGTGCCAAACTGGTGAAAAACCAGAAGAATGCAGGCCATTCTCAAATCTCACTTTTATGAGGCAAAAAATATGGAAAATAATGAAAAAAGATGGATGCCAAAACCTGTAGATGAATTAACTTTTACAGACGACGGAATGTTTCAGGCTGTTATGCATAATCCAGAAATATGCTCAGAAGTAATCGAAAGGCTTCTGCACGTCAAAGTAAAGACGGTAGAATATCCCCAGATTGAAAAAGTCATTCAGCCATATTACACGACAAAAAGCATAAGGCTTGACGTGTACTTAAAAGATTCTGATAAAATTATCGACGTAGAATGCCAGTCTTATCCTCAGGATGCAATCGGAAAACGAACAAGATTTTACCAGAGTTTAATCGATGCTGACAGCCTTATAAAGGGGCAGGATTATTCAGAATTAAAAGAAAGTTATATTTTGTTCATCTGTAAAAATGACCCGTTCCGCGATGAAAATAAAAACTGGTATGGACTTCCGTGTTATACCTTCAGAAACATATGCCTTGAAAAATCAGAAGTAAAACTGAATGACAAAACACTCAAAGTGATTTATAATTCAAGTGCATATAGAGAAGTAAAGGATGAAAAAATCAGAGACTTTCTTTGCTTTGTAAACACCAACAATCCTGGAAAAGATGAGTTTTCCAGCAAGGTATCTGAACTTGTTGAAAAGATTAAATTAAATGAAGAATTCAGGAGTCAATATTCTGCTATGAATTTACATGACAGAGACATACGAAAAGAAGCTAAGGAAGAAGGTAGAAACGAGAAAGCTATTGAAGCAGCCAGAAACTTAAGTGCTAACGGTGTTTCTACAGATATCATTGCAAAATCATTGAACATGACTCCAGAAGAAGTTACAAAAATTATAGAAGAATCCTAAGTATCTTTCTGCCCAACCTGCAATTATTAAATAAATAATATTGCAACTGCAGGCTGAACTCAAATCAAAAATTATCTGATAAATCCTTCGACATCACAACAGCAAGTAACCTTACCTTCGAACAAGTTATGTAAGAAACACAAAAGAAGAGAAATATAACTTCATATTGGCTATCTCTAATTACCATTTATCTGTATGATACTGAATGGGATGGGTGTCATCCCACCAGATTTGGTTATAAGTGTTATCAACTTTAGTTACTTCAATCAGATGATTACACTTTTCCCTGTCGTCCGCCAACCTGTCGCACTGTTCAAAAAATTTTCTTGTTTCATTATAACAATTACATTCTTCGTTATATTTATACCCCCAGAAAGATTCTAAACTCCAGTCAGTTATATGACATGCCTGAGGTTCAATAAAAATCCATTTATCCTCCGAAGACCAGACTGCAACAAATAGATGATCCATTCTCATTTCCTGATTTACATTCCTTACAAGAATGCAACTGCCGTCAACTCCATTGTAAGTGTCATACCACAAATCAAGGAAACTGCATGCCCAATCCTTACAGTCAATTGTTCCGTCATAAAACCAATCATCCGGCCCATACTGGTCAAGATGTGTCATAACTCTTTTTAAAATTCCATGATAATCATAATTACTATCAGCCTCAACAACCGAATTTTCTGGCAAAATATTCCATTTTGGTGATTCATTTGATTTTATTGAATCGTCATAATAATCGTTCGAATAATTGTTTTTTATTCCAGACTGAATTGTAAAAGAATCGTTTTTATATGGATTACTTTCATATGGTGTATCATCATTAACATACCATATAATTTTAACAGTGATTACTGTAGCAATCACTGTAGTCACTGTTAAAATAAAAGCAGTAAATAATAACTGTCTTGCTGTAAAAGGAAAGGATTTCGTTTATGGACTCCCATTTTAATTTAATTTTTGTTACAGTTCATCCTATGAAAATAATAAAACACCTTTCAATTAGCTCTTCTTTATTGATTTATACCTCTTTCATTTTTTGAATCATGATATAAATTTCATCTGCTAATCTGTTTGCCTCATCATAAATATTATTTCCAACTTCGCCAGCGTTACTTTCCATAAAAAAATCTAACAATTTTTTCTTTATATTTAGTCTATAGGTATCATCTAAATTTTTTAGGCTAATTAATAGCTCTACAATTTGTTTTCTATCCATAAATAAACCTCCTATAAATATAAACTTGTTATAACTATGGAAATAAAATCTATTCTAATATGCAAACAACCGAGAATCTGATTCTAACTGAATTTCCTGTCCACCACGAACAATTCCATAAACCGGTTTCCCTGTATTATCTGTCCAGGTTGGATCAACCCAATACATTGTACCATCTGTTGACTGTACCCAAACCCATGCATGATTTTTAACATTTCCGTGAGATGCAATTCTATTATGTGTAAAGACAACAACAGGAGTCTGATTAATTGTCATATTGGATTTTTCACCACTATCTGCAATCTTATAAACAATAATATCTGATGAATCACTTGTAGTTCCAACCATCCAAAAGCCTACAATACCAGGATATTCTGACTTTCTAGAAGACAACTCTTGATATGCAAAATCAGCATAATCAAAACATATGCCTTCAAACAAAGTTGTTCCTTTTGAAGCCCTGCCATCATTCGTAGCTAAATAATTTTTTATAAAGCTAGTCTTGTAATAATCAACAGGATTAGACGCTCTGAAATCCCCTGTATAAGCCATGTCATAAACACCTTTGCAAGCTATTTTTACCGCAAGCCACTGAAGTTGATAAGCTAAGTTTTTATCGTAGTAATACAAGCTTTTTTCAGTCGTCGAAACAGGAACTAAATTTCTGTCAGAGTCTGGAATTACTGATGGATCAAACGGTTGTGTCTTAGCAGGTTCCAGTTTTATAGGCTCATCTTTATACATTTCTTTAGGAATGAATCCAATTTCATAAACAAATTCATCTTTGTGTTTCTTTTTCATCTCACTAGAAACAATATAATTCTGCGGAATATATTTTGTTTTTACAATTGTCAATAAATAAACACCTCTTTCATCTTCGTAGCAAGCTTGCGCTGCACAGTCAAGTGTATTCATGTATTCAGACAATTGTCCCAAATCCTCTCTTTTATAATAGGTAACAGGAGAGGATGCAACACATATTTTATTTGCTTCATCCGTACCAAATTCTTTTTCAAGTTCTCCCCATCTTTTATAGAAAGGAGTTAAAGGACCGACTGGCTCCCATTTAAACTTTGACGTATCTTTCTCCATTTTTTCATAGAACGCAATATCTTTTTCAGCAATTTTTTTCCATTTTTCACTATATGCACGCACCTGCGCATTTTGCCACTTTATCTGGTCATAAACATTTTTAAAAATATATGCATCAGCTATTTTACCATCAGGAAACTTGCAATCTCTTATAAAATAGTCACAATAAGCTGAAACATCATAAGCCAAAACTCTCTCCGCCGCGTCAAAATTGGGAGTATTAAGCAACGAAGCACTTGTCACCATTAAGGAAAAACCAAAAACAGAAAAAATACACGTAAATATTTTAACAACCTTTTTCATAGTGAAAAATCTCCTTTATTTCAAAATACTACTATAGTAGTTTATTTCTACAATAGTGTTTAGTCAAGTAAAATTATTTTACTTTAGTAGTATAACTAACATATGGGTTTCTGGAAAAATGTAGAAAATGAATTGCAGTATAAGGGTATCTCTAGAAAAGAACTTGCTCATCAAGCAAATATTGCCTATACAGGTATTGGACTTGGCCTTGAGCGTGACAGCATGCCAGGAGCAGATACAGCGCTAAAAATCTCAAAAGTCTTAGGCGTTTCCATTGAATATCTTCTTGGCGAGGACGATAACCCATCCAACCTAGATAACAAAAACTCAGAGATTGAACTTTTCCGAAAATATAAAAGAACAATTCTTGATTTGGAAAAAATTCAGCCTAAAACAAAATCTGCCATCCTTGAGATGATAAACAGGCTCAGTAAGGATTAACTTGAGTCATAATATATCATTCAGTTTTCCTAGAATTAATTGTGAAACTCCCCGATTTATGTTATAGTTGGCGTTATTAAAATAATTCAACCTAAAACCGTAAGAAAGCCAGGGGCTTTTCAATAGGTTTTTATAACGAGGACTTAACATGAACTTTTTTGAACCGGGACAGGAAATAGAAACCACAATCGTACAGATTTCAAAAGACACAATTTTCTTAGATCTTAATCAGAAGACAGAAGGCATTCTTGATAAAGCTGAACTTACAGACGACAACGGAAACGTGAGCGTAAAAGAAGGCGACAAAATCAAAGCTTTCTATATTAATACAAAAGACGGCGTTCCGTATTTTACAACAAAAATCGCAGGGCAGAACGCAGATTCTGACATGCTCGAAAATGCATTCAATTCTGGCATTCCTGTTCAGGGAAAAGTTGAAAAGGAAATAAAAGGCGGTTTTGAAATTAAAATCGGTTCAACTCGCGCATTCTGTCCTTTCTCTCAGATGGGTTACAAACAGAAAGAAGAAAGCTCGTATTACATCGGCCGTGTGATGACTTTTAAAATTCAGGAATTTAAAGAAGGCGGCAAAAACCTCATCGTTTCCAACCGTGCTGTAGGTGAACTTGAATACGCAGAAAACCTTAAAAAGCTTGAAGCAAAATATAAAGAAGGCGACATCGTAGAAGGAAAAGTTGTTGAGCTTAAGGACAAAGGTGCTGTCGTTGATATCGGTGGCGTTATGGCATTCTTACCGATTTCTGAAATTACAAGAGGTCACATAAAAACTGTATCAGAAAAAATTTCTGTTGGACAGGAAATTAAAGCAAAAATCATCCGCACTGACTGGGACAGAGAACGGATAAGCATTTCTACAAAAGAACTCGAAAACGATCCATGGGATACAGCAGCACAGCGCTATCCTGAAAACACAAAGGTAGACGGTGTAATAGCACGCGTTGCAGACTTTGGTCTTTTTGTAACACTCGAAGAAGGAATCGACGGTCTTGTTCACATTTCTGAACTTGATGTAGATGCAAACACAAATCTTAAAAAGAAATTTAATGCCGGGGATAAAATGTCTGTCATCGTAAAATCTGTTGATCAGAAGGCAAAAAGAATTTCTCTTACGACAACTACATCAATTGAACAGGACAAAACAACTGCAAAATATATGTCAAGCCAGGATGATGACGGCGAATCATATAATCCGTTTGCAGCGCTTTTAAAAAAATAATTATTCCGGGAACGTATCCAGACACGAATTAATCCATGGATTCATGTGATGATGAGTGTCTGAAATATGTTCAATCTCTTTTTTTGAAAGAACCCTGCATTTAAGGATTCCCTTTTTCTGTGCATCAAGAAAAAACTGAACAGTTAATTCAACAGATTCTGCATCCGGATCACGCTCATCCGGAACAAAAATCCACACATCGTTAGATGCTGTTCTGCAAACATCCACTAAATACCATCTGCCCTTTATTCCATCATGAGCTTCTGAGTTTACAATATATTTTGAATACGAAACTTTCCAGCCTTTAAACGCCCTGTCAAGGTTATAAACAAGTACCGACCGCTCATCATTATTAAAATCATAAAAACCATAAAAATCAGGAAAACTTAATCTGTAAGAATTAAAAGAGGGATTCTTATAAAAAAAACAGTCACAAGGTAAAACAAGAACACCCTTCTCCAGACTGAATAAAATTCCATTTCTATAAATCAAAGCACCTTCAACTGGTTCTGACTTTAATTCAGAATAAAAATCATCACACGAGAGCCCAAGACAGTATTCACCTTCTGTACTATGTCCCCTTAACAGCACAAGATATCTCTGGCTTCCATCCTCATTGGTAAAATAATCATCGGCCCACTTCCAGCTGTCGCACTCTACACCGCAAAACGGTTTATCCAAAAATATTTTCCCGTCTTTTACATGATAAACCGAGGAAACAGCTTCATAGCAGCCCGGCATTTCAAGTGAATCTCTAAATGCATAAATTGTTTTTCCACCCTCATAATCGCTAAATCCAAAGCCGCGAATTTCCGTTGTCGAACTTCTGTTGTCAAAAGAATTACATTCAATAAGAATTTTTTCTATTTCTTCATCTGTAAATAAATCGACATCCGAAAGATATTCAGAAAACATCCAGCCTGTCTGTCCGGCCTTATATTTCTGACCACTTGTAAACTGGTCGCAGACAACCTTTTTCCACTTAGCCGTTTTACCGTCAATTGTTTCTGACGGGCCTTCTGCAATAACATAAACTGCAGTATGCTTTGGAACTGTAACTATTTTCTTAGCATGAAAAGAAGGCGCGGCTCTAAGATTTAAATTTTCTGCCGTATAATATTTTCCGATGACATTAATCTTTTCCTGAGTAAAACTGAACGCACTTATAAACAATAAAACCAGAACACAGAAAGAACTTTTTTTCATAAACAGACTCCACGATTATTCAATTATATGATAAAATAATGTTAACACGGTTCCCGGTGTAATTCAACAATTTTGAGAGTAAGATTATGAAATACGACATTACATTTAATAAAAAACAGATTAGAAGCTTTAAACTTTCTTCTATATTTATTCTCTTTGCCGCACTCATTTTTACGGCAGCACTTTTCTCATGTGAATCAACTTCGCAGGAAGTGCAGGAAGTTCAAAAAGAAAACACGACTTTTGTAAACACAAAATATATCGGCAACAGTCTTTACACGACAATGCTTTTTTCAAAAATTACTTCTGTAACTGCATCAGATATAAACGGAAACAGAAAATTTGACATTTCTCTTGATGACAGCTTTTACAATCCAGAAACTTCTCTTTTAGAAATTACATTACCTCAGGATATTTTAAAAAACCGCAGCAATTATATTTTTAAAATTACCGGGGTTCCGCTTTTCCCTGCTGAATTTATTTTAACGGACGCAGCATATTCGTATACAAAACCGGGTATTTTTGTTAACGGCAAAAAAGCTGTAGAAGGAAAAGATTACAGTCTTAATACAAAAACCAATCACCTTAAGTTTAATATCCCGCTTGATGCAGATAAAGACAGTTATTTTCTTATCTGGTTTTCACAGGGCGGAACAAACGTAATGAGCAACAATGATGAAAAATTTAAAGCAGAATATGACAAACTGCTTCACGCCTGGATTGGATATTAATTTTCTTAAAACGGTTTTTAATTTCGCGGTCGCAATTTTAGAAACTCATCCGCGTTTTTTCTGAATAAAGTTTAAAAGCCCCGTACAGCCTTTTACTACATCATCATAAGTTTCATCAAAATTATCTGTGTACCACGGGTCTGCAATATCGCGGTTTAATCCTGCATATTCAAGAAGAAAATGCATTTTATTATCAGTATCTTCACCAAGAATTCTCTGCATGTTTCTTAAATTATATCTGTCCATACAGATTAATAAATCGTAATCGTTATAATCATCTATTGTAATCTGACGCGCCCTGTGATCTGTAAACGGAATGTTCATCTGGCGAAGCTTTGTTCTCGTGCCATAGTGCATCGGGTTTCCGATTTCTTCGGTACTGGTCGCGGCCGATTCAATAAAAAAATCATCTTTGCATCCGGCTTTTTTAACCATGTCCTTCATTACAAACTCTGCCATCGGCGACCGGCATATATTCCCGTGACATATAAATAGAATTTTCACCATATTATTTTTCCTCAATTTCTTTTGCACTTATCAAATCTTCACGATCATTTTTTAAAGCCTGAGCATCTCTTTTTCCAATTTTCCCAACTGGCATAGTTTTTCTGATTTTATAATAATCAGGAATCATTGCATCTGGAAGATTTGCCTTTAACTCTTCGTGAATCTTTTTTAACGGAACAGATTTATCACCGAAAACAATATGTGCGGCAAGTTTAATCTGTCCATTTTCTTCTATATCAACAACTTTACACTGCTTTACACATTCTTCTTTGAGAATCTGATCTTCAATATAAAAAAAGTATATAGTTTCACCATCTTTATTTTTATAGGAATCCGATACACGTCCTAAAATAAAAAGTTCACCATCTTCGTCAACATATCCGATATCACCTGTACATCCCCACACTCGTCCTTCTGAATCTGTCTTAAAATATTCAGAAGTAGCATCAGGACGTTTATAATATCCTTTCATTCTTGCTGGAGTACAAACTCTTATCTCGCCATGTTCTCCAAATTTAAGCTCTTTATCAGTCTTAATATCAAACGCAGCTACAATGGAATTTAAAATCGGATAACCGTTACTTCCCATCTTTACTTTTGCATTTTTATCACCTGTGGAGGTTGAAACCGTTCCTCCAAGTTCACACATTCCATAACCTTTTGCAATTATTTTTTTACAGCCATGATCCAAAAGAAACTGATTTAATCTTATTTCGTCTTTAGGAAGAACTTTTTCTCCACCCGCAGCCGGATATTCCAAACCGGAAAAATCCACGTTTTTATCACAAAGTTCATCAGCTGCATTCATCCATAAACTTGTAGAAGCCAATGTTATAGTCGGTTTATATTTTACAAGATCAGAAACAAATGATTCACAGCCATATCTTGGTTCAAGAATTACCTTGATACCTAAAACCAGCGGCATTAAAATCGACAGTACAGCTCCTGTTGAAGTCCATACCGGAATCATCTGCAAAAAGGAACTCCCTCTTTTATATGAAAATAAATCTGTAAGATAGTTTATTATAATTGAATTTATTCCGTCATTAGTAAGGAGAATTCCTTTTGATGCCCCAGTCGTACCTGAAGAATAAACCATAATAACAGGAACATCTTTTTCATAATCAGCATCAATTTCTCCAGTATAGTTTTCTCCCATTAAAAGAAATTCATTCCAATGATAATAGTCCAATCCATATTGGTTTCTCTTTGAAAGAATCTTTTTTGCGCTGCTTTTTAAATAGAATAGTTTTGACAAGATAAATGGAAAGGAATTTGATGATGGAATTACAACTATCTTTTTTATACAGGTTTCTTTAATTGAATCTTCTATATATGAATATACTCCATCCAAAACAAACAGCCATTCACATTCTGTATCGTTAATACGGTCTATAATCTGCTGTTTTGTAAACAGAGGACTTACAAAATTTGCAATCGCGCCGATTCTACTGCACGCAAGTATAATGTAAATCACTTCTGGAACCCCTGCTGTAAACAGAGAAACACAATCTCCCTTTTTTATTCCGATTTTGCGGAGAGACTTTGCACACTCTTCTGTTTTTTTAAACAAAGTTCCATAATTTATATTTTTCCCAAAATAACTTAGTGCAATATCTCTGGGATAAGCCTGATTCCTGTCAAAAACATATCTGTAAACACTGCATTCAGGAATCTTAATTTTCAAATCATTTTCTGAATAATTCTTTAACCAAGGTTTATCTATTGAAGGGTATCCTGTCATTTTTTTCATTCCATAATTATACTCCAATTAAAAAAATATGACACCCTTAAAATTATGGTTTATAATAATATCATTATAATGTATCTGTGACAAAGGAGATTATCATGCCGACACCACACAACGAAGCCAAAGAAGGCGACATCGCAAAAACCGTTTTAATGCCAGGCGATCCGCTTCGTGCAAAATTCATTGCAGAAACGTTTTTAGAAAATTCAACTTGCTTTAATCAAGTAAGGAACATGTTTGGATTTACCGGAACCTACAAGGGTAAACAGATTTCTGTCATGGCTTCGGGAATGGGACAGCCTTCAATCGGAATTTATTCTTACGAACTCTATAAATTCTACGGAGTCGAAAACATCATTAGAATAGGTTCAGCAGGCTCATACAAAGAGGACTTAAACATCTTTGACGTTTTCGTTGCAGACGATGCCTACAGCGAATCAACCTTCGCAAAAACACTCGACGGCTCAAAAGAATCAATTTTACAGCCTTCAAAAAAGCTTAACGACGCAATAAAAGAAACTGCGGTCAAGCTCGGCATGGAGATTCATTCAGGAAGAGTACATTCTTCTGACATTTTTTACCACGAAGAATCTTCTGATTACAAACGCGGAATCGAAGCCAACAACTGCGACTGTGTCGAAATGGAATCCTTTGCGCTTTTTGCAAACGCAAGGGTTCTGGGTAAAAACGCAGCCTGCATCCTTACAATAAGCGATTCACTTGTAAAACACGAAGAAACCACCGCAGAACAGCGCCAGACTTCATTTACGCAGATGATGAAACTCGCTTTGGAAACCGCACTAAGCTTGTAGTCACAAATTTACCATTTGACGTAACTTTTGTTCCATCAGTAAAATGTCCTCGTTTGACAGCGTTCAAGTCTATCAGTATAATTAAGCAATGAATATTTTACTTGGTATTTCTGCTTCTGCGGGAATAAGTACTGGAAAAGCATTTGTTATTCCAGAACCGGTACAGCGTATAATTCCTCAGTTTCCGGTATCGTCACAGGATATCGAAAAAGAATGGTCTCGCTTTATAAAAGCCAAGGCAAAAATCTCAGAAAAAATTAAAAAACAGCTCGATTCTCTCAGTAACGATTCCAAGCAGGATAAAATTCAGCGTGAACTTTTCGAAACTTATCTTCTCATGCTCGACGACCCTGTTTTCCTTAACGAGCTTAAAGATGAACTTGAAGGCAATCCCTTTAATATTGAATACATTCTCGATAACAAGACAGAAGAATATGCCGGTCGTTTAAGAAATTCCGGTAACGACTACTTAACAGAAAGAGCCCAGGACATCTGCGATATTTTTGGCAGAGTACTCAATGAGCTTCTTAACATCCGACCTTTTAACATCGAACAGGTTCCTGATGGAGCAGTAATCGTTGCTAAAAAAATGAATCCGTCCGACACAATCATTCTTTCAAAAAGAAAGATTGCCGGTCTTGCACTTATCGAAGGTGGTGTTTCAAGCCACGTTGCAATTCTTGCAAGAAACTACGACATTCCTGCAGTATTTGGACTTGAACGTATTACTAAACAGGTTCACACTGGCGAACGCCTTATCGTTGACGGTACAGCCGGTGAAATTATCGTAGGTCCTGATGAACAGACTTTAAACGACTACACTGTAAAAATAGAAGCAGAAAAACAGTATAAAGAAAAAATACTTTTATTCCGCGATAAACCTGCACAGACTAAAGACGGAACAAAATTTAATCTCTACGCAAACATCGGAACTCCTGAAGAAGCAAAACTTGCAGTAGAAGAAGGCGCAGACGGAATCGGACTTTTCAGAACAGAGTTCCTCTTCATGTCAGAAAGTTCAGAGTCGCAGGTAAGAACTCGTTCAATGTCAGAAGAAGAACAGTTTGAAGCATACAAATCTGTTCTCGAAGTAATGAAAGATAAACCGGTTATCATAAGAACACTCGATGCCGGTGGTGATAAAATAATTTCTGCATCGGATTTAACTTTTGAAGAAGAAAAAAATCCGATGATGGGACTTCGCGCGATAAGACTTACGCTGCAGTTTACTCAGCTTTTAAAGACACAGCTTAGGGCTCTTTACCGCGCAAGTATTTACGGAAACCTTAAAATCATGCTTCCGCTTATTACAAGCCCTGAACAGGTTATTAAAGCAAAAGAAATTGCCAGTCAGGTAATGGAAGAGCTTGAATCAGAAAATATTCCATTTAATAAAGATGTTCCGATTGGAATCATGGTAGAAACAGCCGCTGCCGGAATTACAGCAGACTGTCTTGCAAAGGTTTCTGACTTTTTCTCAATCGGTACAAACGACTTAACTCAGTATACACTTGGTGTTGACCGTGAAAATGTAAACGTTGCACCTCTTTATAATGAATTTCACCTTGCAGTTTTAAGACTTATTCAGAAAACAATTGATGCTGCAAATGAACAGAGCATTCAGATTTCTGTCTGCGGTGAAATGGCAAGTAAAACAGACAGCGTTATGGTACTGGCAGGAATGGGTATAAGAAATTTGAGTATGGGACCAAAACGAATTTCTTTTATCAAAGAAAAGCTGTCTAATATTACAATTGATGAGTTGCAGGCAATTTCTGCAAAGTCTTTAAATAATCTTTAACAGATTAAATTTATTAAAATAAAAATCTACGGGTATATCTATGGCAAAAAAACGAAAACCGGATTTTTCTAAACCTAAAGAAATAAAAAATAAATCTTTCTCCTCTGCAGATAATTCAGCAGAAGAGAATAAATTTGACAGTTCAAAAATTTATTTTAATCTTCCGCTTGTTGTAATTGCAGGACGACCTAATGTAGGAAAGTCTACTTTATTCAACAGATTCATGCATAAAAGAATTGCCATAACAGATCCGACGCCCGGTGTTACACGCGACCCTGTAGAAGGCGATGCATTTATTCTTGGAAAGCCCGTACATCTTATGGACACAGGCGGATACAAGCTTACACGCGATACTGGAACGATGGAAGCTGTAATGGACGACCTCGTAGTAGAAAAAACCCTTTCAAAATTAAAGCAGGCAGATGTAATCCTTCTTCTTCTTGAAGCAGGACAGATTACTCCTGAAGACGAAGAGTTTATCCAGCAGTTAAGGCCTTACTGGGACAAAGTAATCGCTGCAGTTAATAAAACAGAGGGCGGTAAAAACCAGGACTATGCCCTTAACTACATGAAATTTGGTTTTAAAGAACTGCTTTTTATTTCTGCTGAGCACGGAGACAAGATTCCAGAGCTGCAGCAAAAGCTTATAAACAACATCGACTTTAGTAACGTAACCGAAGGAACTGCTTCTGACGTTCCTATAAGAATTGCACTTCTCGGAAAACCAAACACTGGAAAGTCTACACTTTCAAACAGACTTACACACACAGAAGCTTCTATCGTCTCTGACTATGCCGGAACTACACGCGATGTAGTCGAAGGTCAGTTCAGATACAATGAACGTGAATTTAAAATTCTTGATACAGCAGGAATCAGAAGAAAAGCAAAAGTAAAAGAAAACATTGAATACTATTCAGTAAACCGCGCAATCAAAACAATCGATGAATGTGACATTGTTTTCCTTATGATTGATGCAGAAATAGGACTTGCTGAACAGGATAAAAAAATCTGTTCACTTGCTTACGAGCAGGGACGCGGAATTATTTTTATTCTCAATAAATGGGACACACAGGAAAAGGGCCGCACTCCAATAAAAAAGGCAGAAGAAAACATAAGGATCATGTTTGGTCAGATGAGTTATGCACCAATCGTGTGCATCAGCGCTCTCGAAGGCAACGGAATAAAACTATTAATGGACACTGCTCTTGAACTATACGAGCAGCTTACAAAAAAAGTTTCTACTTCTGTTTTAAATACCGCATTAAAAGACTGGCTTTTCAGATATCCGCCACCAGCAAGCCGCACTGCACATTTTAAAATCCGCTACATGACACAGACAAGCGTAAACCCTGCAGCCTTTACAATTTTTGCAACAAAACCAGAAGTTGTTCCGCAGACATACATTACATTCTTAAAAAACCGCATCAGAGAAGACTTGGGCTTTGATAAAATTCCTGTTCAGCTTGAATTAAAGGCAAGCCGTCAGAAGTGGGAAGACCGGGAATAAAAAATGTCATATTCTATCGGACAGGTTGAAGAGTTAACTGGAATTAAATCTCATATACTTCGCTACTGGGAAGAAGTAATTCCCGGCTTTGCACCAAAAAAAGATTTTGGCGGAAGAAGAGTTTATTCTCAAAAAGAATTTGACATGATTAACCGTCTTAAATATTTAATCTACGAAAAAAAATATACGATAGAGGGTGCAAGAGACCAGCTTATTGCAGATTTACAGGCAGTAAGTGACAATGCAGATTTAATGCAGAGCATTCAGGATATAAGGACAAAGCTTTCTGATGCGTACCTTACACTCAGAAAATACAGAGACAAAAATGCCGCAGAATAAAAAACAGAATTTACAGGACATGACAATTCTTGAATCTCTTTTTAATCCAAAAAAAATTCCTGAGGACGCAAAACCTGTTCTTGAAGAATTTGATTCAATCATTCAGGGAATACTTCCTTTAAACTCCAAACAGCTTTCGAAACTTCCTGATGATATAAGGGAGCTTTCACATCAGTTAACAGATGAACGAAGTACAAGAAAAATGTCTTACATGAACAGTAAAATTTTTCTTTCTGCATACGCGCGCTATTTTATGTGGTGGAATTTAATCCGTCTTGTTAAGCTTTTTTCGAATATAAGTTTTTCTGATGTAGATTTTCAAAACGGTGATTCATGTCTGGATATTGGAAGCGGTCCTTTAACAGTTGTAACGGCTCTCTGGCTTTCTCACCCGGAGCTCAGGTCAAAAAAAATTACATGGTATTGTCTTGATATTTCAAAAGAAGCCCTTACACTTGGAGAAAATCTTTTTCTTTCTGTTGCTGCAAGAACAATGTCTGACACAGAAGAAGAAATTAACTGGAAGATAATTAAAGTTAAAGGAAGCCTTGGAACTTCGATAAAGGAAAAAGCAAAGTTTGTTACATGCGCAAACATGTTTAACGAAGCATTCCAGTCACAGACAAACCCGCTTGAGTTTCTTGCAAAAAAATATTTTGCAGATTTAAAGCATTACGCAAAAGAAGATTCGTTCTATCTTGTAATCGAGCCTGGAGTTCCGCGTTCTGCGAGATTTATAAGCTGCCTAAGAGACTGCTTTATCCGTGGAGGCCTGGAAATTAAGGCGCCGTGCTGTCATAAAGAAAGCTGTCCTATGGACGGAAGGCTTTTAAAAGGTCCTCACGTTAAAAATCCAAATTCAAAAACAGGCAAATGGTGTAACTTTGCATTTAACACAGAAGATGCTCCGGCAAAACTTAAAAAGCTTTCGACTGATGCAAAGCTTACAAAAACGCGCGCTGTCTTAAGCTTTATTTTTGCAGGAAGTGCGCACAGTTCTCAAACAGAAAGTGCGGTTGATGCCGGCTCAAAAACGCCGCGAAATGCAGGTAAAATCTGCCTCCGAATCGCAAGTGACCCGATAAGACTTTATGACAAAACAGGCTTTTACGCATGCTCCGGAAAAGGTCTTGTGCTTTTTATTCCAAAAAAAGGAAAGCCTGTTTTTTCCGGCGACTTAATCGAGCTTGATATTGCGGACAAAAAAATACGCACCGATTTAAAAACCGGTGCGTCGATTATCGAACAGTAAACCTTTATATAGAACTAAAAGTTCAGTCTTTAAAAATCTCTTTTATTTCCTTTGCATAAATATCGCCGAGCTTGTAGCGCATGATTTCCTGCTTTGCAGAAAGTTCTTTTCCAACCTCAAACGGCTTTGTAAGGAATGCAAATTTAACGATTTTTTCAAACATTCTGAATCCGTTTTTAGAGTTTACCCTTTCCTGAATTTCTTCATTTATCATTTTGTAAACTTCAGGCTTTTTAACAAGGTCTTCAAAATCTTTAAACGCAATGTTATTTTCTTTTGCCCAGATTTCAAGCTCTTCCTGGTTTGGAAGAATAAGTGCACCAAGATTTCTCTGGTCCTGACCTACAACAACAGAAGCTGCAATAAATCTTGATTCCTGAATCTTTGCTTCGATTGGAAGAGGCTCAACGTTTTCACCGCCGCTCAATACGATTGTGTCTTTTACACGTCCTAAGATTTTTATTTCACCGTGAACACCTTCGATTGCAAGGTCACCTGTATCAAGCCATCCGTCACTCGAAAGAACCTTGTCTGTAAGATCCTGACGCTTGTAATAACCTTTCATTACAGTTCCGCCTTTAACCTGGAGAACACCTTTTTTACCGCGTGGTAAAACGTTTCCTTCCATATCAACAACGCGTGTGCTTACCCCTCTGATTGGAGTTCCGATACAGCCGAAAACCGGTGAATCAATAAAGCGTACTGCAACAACCGGAGCAGTTTCTGTCATTCCGTATCCTTCTACGACATTAACACCGATTGCCCAGAAGAACTCATCAATTGCTTTTGCATAAGCACCGCCACCTACAACACCTGCTCTAAATTTATTTCCAAGCATTGCACGGATTTTTTTAAATACAAGAACAGAGCCTAAAAGTTTTAACGGAGTAAGTAATATAAGCGGAATAATTAAAGCAATCCAGCTTAATATGATAAAATCATAACCTGTTCTGAAATTTTTTCTGAACAGCCTTCTTGTAATGCGGCTTTGAAGAATTCCGACTTTAGTAAAGAAATTAAAAAGCACTTCAACAACACCACCGGTGCGTCTCATCTTTTTACATACACCTTCGTACACAGCTTCAAATACACGTGGAACTGCAGGTAAAAGTGTCGGAACAAGTTCTTCGATATCAGGAAGAAGAATGCTTCCAATAGGTTTTGAATAGCACAGACTCGCTCCCTGATTTAAAATTACATATTCACACAATCTCTGGAAAACATGCCATACAGGTAAAACACATACAGCCTTGTCACCAGGATAAAGATAAATTCGTTCATTAAGTTCATCAAGCTGAGTAATGAAATTTCCATGAGTGAGCATTACACCCTTTGGAGTTCCAGTTGTTCCGGAAGTAAAAATAATTCCTGCAACATCATCCCAGTCACCCTTTTCGATTTCTGCATCAATGACACCAGGATTTTTTTCGTTATACTCACAACCGGCACTAAGAACATCATTAAATTTTAAAACTTCAACACCGGCTTTTTTACAAAGCTCAACTGTTTCATCATCAAAATCATCAAATGAAATAAATCTTTTGAGAGTCGGGATTTCTGACTTAACACTGATAATTTTTTTTGCCTGCGCAGAATTTTCTGCAATACAGGTTTTTACATCTGTAAAAGAAAGAATGTATTTTAAATCGTTTACACTTGCATCACATCCACGCGGAACATCACACGCACCGATACATAAAATTCCTAAATCAGCCTGCTGCCATTCCTTGCGGTCATCAGAAATGATTCCGATTTTTTCTTCGCGTTCAGTTCCTAAAGATAAAAGACCTGCTCCGAAATTTTTTGCATTTGTAAACATCTGTTTAAATGTTACAGGAGCAAACGGAGCTTTTTTTCCAGTGCGTTCGTACTGTGCAGGTACGTCTGGATGCTTTAAGCTCACATCACGCATAATTCTTGGAAGTGTTTTTTCCATCACTGTTTCCTTTTAAATGCCACTAAGGCCATTGAGTAAAATTCAGCCTGAAAACAGAAAGAATTTTTCAAAATGTCAAAATGACAAAGTTTGAGAATTTGTAAAATAGACATTATAATTATATTCCAAAAAAAAACTAATGTCTATTGTGATTTTTTGTGATACTTTACTTAGAAACCCAGCCCGATATGCAAAACCCGATTCTAATTGAAAAAAATCTGTTTTTTCCCACTCAAAGGAGAATCTGTAACAGTTAAAGAAGAATCTGAAAGTCCATATTCCCTTTCAAAAAGCTTTCCGCCATCTGCAATAAGCTCATCCGCACTTCCCGATACAGTAGATTTGTCGCAGATAACAATAATTTTATCAGCAAATCTCAACGCAGAATTTACGTCGTGAGTAGAAAATAAAACGGTTTTGCCCGATACATCAGAACCGCTTTCTTTAGAAGAAATGCTTTTTAACATCTTTAAAAGTGAAACCTCAAAGGCTGCATCAAGACTTTCTGCCATTTCATCAAGAAGCAGATTTTTACTCTGCTGAATGAGACAGCGTGCAATCCTGCATTTTTGAAATTCTCCACCGGATATATTAAAAATTTTTTTATCTGCAAAATTTAAAATTCCGACACGGCTTAAAGCTTCATCAACCTTCTGGTCAACCAGGTTTTGAGGAAGGCTTCCAAAAGAATAAAGCCCTGTTTCGACAAACTGCCTTACAGTAAAATTCCATACCGGGCGCTCGTTTTGAACAAGATATGAATTTAATTTTGCAGCTTCTTTTCTTTTTAGAGAAAAAATATCCTTACCGTCAATTAAAATTTTTCCAGTTACTTTCATGCCGGCAGGAATTATTCCGTCTATTAAAGAAAGAAGTGTCGATTTACCCGAGCCGTTTCTTCCACAGAGGGCTGTAAAACTGCTGTCCTCTATCGTAAGATTTACATTTTCGAAAATCAAGTTTTGTGTATAACCGGCAGATAAATTTTTAATTTCAATCATTTTTTATCACCGCCAAGCTTTACAAGAATAAATATAAAAAACGGAACACCGGTTAATGAAGTAATAATACCTACAGGAATTTCTGCCGGAGCAATTACTGTCCGTGCAACAGTATCTGATAAAAGCATGAGGATGGAACCGTAAATCATGCTTTGAAAAATCAGTGTTTTATGCTTTGGCCCGTAAATTCTTCTTACGATGTGAGGAGCAATTAATCCTGCAAACGAAATGATTCCTCCTGCACAGACTGCACATGCGGTTGCAAGAGAACCTGCAATTAAAACAAAGCGTTCAAGCTTTTTATAATCAAGCCCGAGTCCCATTGCAACAGATTCACCGCACGAAAGAACATCAAGCTCTTTTGAACACATCATCAAAAGTCCAAAAGAAATAAGTGACGGAATTACAAAAACAAAAATATCATCCCAGCTTTTTGCATTAAAGCTTCCCATTGTCCACGCATAAAAAGAATGAAAGTTTTTATTCTGCGTCATGAGAATGATTGAAGAAACTGCAGAAAAAAACGTTCCGACAGCAGTTCCGGAAAGTAAAAGAGTTACACTCGAGCTTTCGCGGAATATTTTTGAAAGTGAATAAACACAAAGCGAAGATAAAAGCGCTCCAGCAAATGCAAAAACTGTTACAGGTGACAGAAGCTTTAAAATCGAAAAGCTCAACCCGCTTCCTAAAAGCGCTCCAAAGGTTGCGCCAGAAGAAACACCCATGATTCCAGAATCTGCAAGCGGATTTCTGAAAAAGCCCTGATATACTGCTCCCGTTCCGCCAAGTAATGCACCGCACAAAATCGAAAGCAAAACCCTTGGTATTCTTATGTCTAAAAGAATTTTACAGTCTGTCTCTGCACTGTTTAATTTTAAAAGAGAAAACGGGTTTATAAATTTTGTTCCGACACAAACTGCAAGAACACACAATACGACGAGAATAAAAATTGGAATTATCTTTAAAAAATAATCAGTCTTTTTCATTCCACAAAACATCTGCAAGTTTTTCAACTGCTTCTACACATCTTGGTCCCGGACGTACATAAATATCTTCGTCCTGAGGATTTATTAAAATTATTTTTTCTACACCAAATCTTTTTTTAATTTCCTCATCTGTCTGCTTAGAATAATTCTGAACGCACACAAAAAATTCCGGCTGTTGTTTAATTACTTCTTCCATATTAATTACAGGATATGCCTGATCAATATCGTCAAAAATATTTTTACCGCCTGCGTTTTCAATAATATCGTTTATAAAAGAACTGTTTCCGACTGTCATGAGAGGTTCATCATAAACCTGCCAGAAAACTTTTTTTTCTCTTAACGCTGAATTTTCCAAAAGACCTGCTTTAACTTCTGATAATTTTTTACGCATTGATTCAACTGCTGCTTCTGCTTCTTTTTTTCGGTCTGTAATTTTTCCAATTTCAAGGATTTCTTTTTCTACCTGTTCGATTGAGTTAGCATCAGAAGTAAATACTTTTATTCCGCTTTGTAAAAGACTCTTAACAAGATAATCATGCATCCCGGCATAAAGAATTACAAGGTCAGGCTTTTTATCTACAATCGCTTCAAGACTGATACTCTGTCCGTTAAAACCGCCGACTGATGGAACCGACTGAGATTCTAAAGGATAATTACACAAATCTGTTCTGCCGACAAGCTTGTCCTGAGCATTTATGGCAAACATGATTTCTGTTGCAGCAGGGCCCAAAGAGACAACCCTTTTTGCCTTAAAATTTTCGGGAATTGAAACATCTATAAGAAGTGCGTCCAGTTCCTGCTTCGTTGAAGGTTTCCCGAAAACCATTGTGGCGGTAAAAATCAGTACGCATAAAACTAAAGCATGTAAAACAAACCCGATTATAAATGCCTTTTTTCCTGTAAGCTTCATGTTTAAAATATATTAAAAACCATAGTTTATTGCAACAAATTGATAAATCATCTATTCTTTTACAAATGAACCGTATTGTTAATAATCAGGTTTTTTTACACCGCGTTTCGAATGACCGGCTTTTGCCAGACATTTCTGAAACCTTCAGGTATTCAGGAATTGCAAAGACAAACCAGCCCGAAAAAGAAAGCGATGTTTATAAACTTGCAGTTAAAGCACAGGATAAAATTTCTCTCTGCATGAATCCAAGAAGCTGTTATATACGGTTTGACCTGTCCGTTACAGAAAACGATAAAAACCTTTCTCCCGAAGTAAAAAAGCTTTCTTTTGGAGACAAGATTATTTACAGCCGCGACCTTGCAAACAACCTTACAGGCTGCAGTGCCGTTTATCTTTTTGCTGCAACACTCGGACCGGAAGTTGATAAAGCGATTCAAAAATATTCTAAGCTTGAACCAGCCTTAAGCGTGTTTTTACAGAGTGCAGGTGCAATGTATATAGAAGAATATTGCAATCTTCTTGAAAAAACTCTTTTAGAAGAAGAAAAAAACGAAGGGCGTAGTTTTGTTCCGCGGTTCAGTCCGGGATTTGGAGATGTTACTTTAGAAAATCAAAAGCTCTTTTTTGAATTATTGAACTGTCAGAAAAACCTTGCACTTACTTTAAACGATTCACTTATAATGTCACCGGAAAAATCTGTAACTGCTTTTATCGGAGTAAAATCACAGTCAGGAGAAAACAAATGAAATCTATCAGAGACTACTTGGGAAAACAGATTCTCTTTTTTGACGGTGGAACAGGCTCAGTTTTACAGGCACGCGGTCTTAATCCCGGCGAGCTTCCGGAAAACTGGAATATCGAAAAACCGGATGAAATTGTAAACCTTCATTATTCATATTATTTAAGCGGATCAAACATCATTAAATCAAATACATTCGGTGCATTTAAAACAAAATTTACAGGTGAAAAGGACGGTGCAAGCCCGTACAGTCTCGAAAAGGTTATCAATGCTGCATTAAAAAATGCAAATGAAGCACGAAGCCTTATTTTAGAAAAAGATAAAGAATTGGGCCGCGAGATTCCGCGCTTTATTGCTTTTGACATCGGTTCATGCGGAAAGCTTTTAAAACCGCTTGGAGATCTGGAATTTGAAGATGCAGTTTCTTTATTTAAAGCTTCTGTTGAAATCGGATTAAAAAACGAAATCGATTTAATTTTAATCGAAACAATAAACGATGTTTACGAAGCAAAGGCTGCAGTAATTGCGGCAAAAGAAGCAGTTGAAAAATCAGGAAAAGACATCCCGGTTTTTGTAACGACTGTTTATGACGAAGGACAGAAATCGCTTACAGGTTCAACTCCTGAAATCGTTGCATCTGTTCTCGAAGGATTAAGGGTTGATGCACTGGGCCTTAACTGCAGCTTAGGTCCTGTTCAGATGAAGCCGATTGTAGAAAAACTTTTAAAGTGTTCTACAGTTCCTCTTATTGTAAATCCTAACGCAGGGCTTCCAAGAAGTGAAAACGGAAAAACAGTTTACGATGTAAACGAAGATGAGTTTGCAGAAATTGTTACAGGCTTCTGTAAAGACGGAGTTATGATTGCAGGCGGATGCTGCGGAACAAATCCTGTTTACATAAAAAAACTTACAGACAATGTTTCCAAGCTTAACATAGATGTAAAAGCTTTTTCAAAACCAGAAAAAAAATCTGTAATCACTTCAGGAACACGGCTTGTAGAATTCGGTAAATCACCGGTTCTTATCGGAGAGCGCATTAACCCGACCGGCAAAAAGAAATTAAAGGAAGCTTTAAAGACAAACGACATTTCTTACATATTAAACGAAGGAATTACGCAGGAAGAAAAGGGAGCACAGGTTCTTGATGTAAATGTCGGGCTCCCGGAAATTGATGAATGTCAGATGATGCAGACTGTCATTAAAGAGCTTCAGTCTGTTACAGACTTACCTCTGCAGATTGATACTTCTGATCCTGTCACTATGGAAAAGGCGCTCCGTATTTACAACGGAAAGCCATTGATAAATTCTGTAAACGGCAAAGAAGAAGTTATGAAAGAAGTATTTCCTCTTGTAAAAAAATACGGAGGTATCGTCGTTGCCCTGGCTTTAGACGAAGGCGGAATTCCAGAAACTGCCGGAGGGCGTATCGCAATCGTAGAAAAGATTTATAAAACTGCAGCCACTTATGGAATTGATGCAAAGGATATAATCATAGATCCTCTTGCCATGACTGTAAGTGCAGATGATCAGGCAGCCGTTGCAACACTTGCGACTGTAAAATATGTTAACGAAGTAAAACACGGACTTACAATTCTCGGTGTTTCAAATGTTTCGTTCGGACTTCCGCTTAGAGAACACATCACTTCGATTTTCTTTACGATGGCAATGCAGAACGGGCTTAGCGCTGCAATCATGAATCCAAACGCAATCGAAATGATGAAGGCATGGACATGTTTTAAAACACTTTCCGGACTTGATGCTCAGTGTCTTGAATACATTGACTTTGCTACTAAATATTCAGAACTGGTGCAGGTGCAGAGTCAGAGCGCAAACGGCACTTTACAGAATTCAGCACAGAATACAGGTACAGATAAACAGGGAGAAAATTCTGACCCGCTTGTTAAAGCAATTGTAAAGGGCTTAAAGGAAAACGCAAAAGCCGAAACAGAAAAAACTTTTTCACAGGAAGGCGACAAAAAGCAGATGGCGCTTGATATAATAAACTCAAGAATTATTCCTGCGCTCGACATAATCGGAAAAGCCTTTGAACAGAAAAAAGCATATCTTCCGCAGTTATTAATGGCAGCAGATGCCGCAAAAGAAGCGTTCTCTGTAATAAAAGACGTTCTTTCTAAAAGCGGCGTTCAGGAACAGCCACGCGGAACAATCGTAATCGCAACTGTAAAGGGTGACATTCACGATATCGGAAAAAACATTGTAAAGGTTCTTCTTGAAAATTATTCATTCCGTGTAATTGATTTAGGAAAAGATGTTCCGCCGGAAAAAGTTTTAGAAGCAGTTGTAAAAGAAAAAGCACCGCTTGCAGGTTTGTCTGCATTGATGACAACAACAGTAGGCGCGATGGAAGAAACAATAAAGCTCATTCACGAAAACGCGCCGTGGTGTAAAGTTTTTGTCGGCGGTGCTGTGTTAAATGAAGATTACGCAAAACAGATTCACGCTGACTGTTACACCAAAGATGCAATGGACAGCGTAAAATACTGTCAGGAAATCTGCGGATAATTATTTAGATTCAGATGCGCAGGCAACTCTAAAGCCTGTTGTCTTTAACTGAGAAGATCCGTAGTTGTAGTGACGTGCAGACGGATGACAGACATCTGCTCCTTCAAAATAACTTCCGCCGCCATAAGGACGGTTAAGATCATCGCGGTCTACCCAAGCCCATTCATTTACATTTCCAGACATGTCATAAAGACCATAAGCATTTGGTTTTAAAGTTGCAACATCATGTGATTTAAGATTGCTGTTTGCATTTGTCCATGCAACCTGCTGCGGGTCGTCACTTCCACTCCAGAAGTAATCTTTTCCTGCAGCGTAGCAGTATTCAAATTCTTCATTTGTCGGAAGACGAAATCCGTCTGCATTTTTATTGAATTCAATTTTATCTTCGATAGCTTTATGCTGATGCGGAACATAACCCCAGGCTTCTGGATCTGTTACACCGTTTATAGAATAAACAGGAGTTTTTCCAGAAACAATGCTAAGCTTATTGCAGAAAACAACTGCATCAAACCAGCTTACTTTTTCTACAGGAAGTCTTTCTCCTTTGCTGCCCGATGGATTTTCTCCAGTCAAAGCTTGATAAAAATCCTGAGGAATTTCTGTTGTGCACAGAGAATAATCTGTATCAGGAATCTTTACCATTTCGATATACGAACCGTTATCAAGAACAATTTTTTCGCTCTTAACACCACACGACACAAAAGAAAAACAGGCTGCAACACAAACTGCCGATAAAAATAATTTTAACACTTCCATGTTCACTCCTTAAAAGAACGGCACAGTCAAAAACTTCGGAGGCTAGTCTTCGATGTGCCGCTAACAATTATTCATGCTGAATTTAATCAACGCCGCCTCAGAACTTTTACATATCCTTAACGGCATAAAAAGACTTTACAGGCGAAAACATCAAAAAACAATTAACAATTCTAACTTCGATTATGTCGATATTGATTTACCGGTTAAAATACATCCCTCCCTTGAGTAAATTCAGCGTGGAGCAAATATCTTGACATAAAGGGGGTCCGGTTGTACTATATTATCGTGCACGAGCACGGCGATTTATACGTCAGCATCCTTTTGTGCACGGAGGATTATAATGAAAACAGTTGCAGGTATTGATCTCGGAACTCAGAGTATGAAAGTCGTAATTTACGACTACGAGAAAAAAGAAATCATCGAAAAGGCAAGTTGCCCGATGGATTTAATTTCCGAAGCAGACGGAACACGTGAACAGAAAACTGAATGGTTCGATAAAGGACTTGAAGTTTGTTTTGGAAAACTTTCGGCAGAGAATAAAAAGACTATAGAAGCTATCGGTATTTCAGGACAGCAGCACGGTTTTGTTCCACTTGATAAAGATGGAAAAGCTTTGTACAACATCAAACTCTGGTGCGATACTGCAACAACAAAACAGTGTGAATACATTACAAAAAAAGCAGGCGGAGATAAAAAAGTTGTAAGCCTTTTAGGAAACTTAATGCTTCCTGGTTTTACAGCTCCAAAAATTCTGTGGCTCAAGGATAACAAACCGGATGCTTTTGCAAAGCTTGCATATATCATGCTTCCACATGATTATTTAAACTGGAAGCTCACTGGAAAATATGTAATGGAATATGGTGATGCATCAGGAACTGCACTTTTTGATTCTAAAAACAGAACATGGTCTAAAAAAATATGTGACATCATCGATTCAAAACTTTTAGGACTTCTTCCTGAATTAATTGAACCAAGTGCACCGGCTGGAAAAGTTTCTGCAGAAGCTGCAAACGCTTATGGAATTCCGGAAGGCATTCCTGTAAGTGCCGGTGGCGGTGACAACATGATGGGTGCTGTAGGTACTGGTACTGTAGCAGACGGATTTTTAACAATGTCTATGGGAACTTCTGGAACACTTTACGGATATTCTGACAAGCCTATCGCAGATCCTGCAAACGGATTAAGCGGATTCTGTTCTTCTACTGGCGGATGGCTCCCGCTTTTGTGTACGATGAACTGTACTGTAGCAACAGAATTTGTCCGCGGTCTTTTTGAACTTGATGTAAAGGACTTAGATGCAGAAGCTTCTAAAGCTCCATGCGGTTCAGAAGGCGTTCTTGTAATACCATTCTTTAACGGCGAAAGAACACCTAATCTTCCAAACGGCCGCGCAAGCATCACAGGACTTACTTCGGCTAATACAAACAGAGCAAACATTGCGCGTGCTTCACTTGAATCTGCAGTATTTGCAATGCGCGGCGGTCTTGATGCATTCCGCAAGTTAGGATTTAAACCAAGGGAAATCCGTCTCATCGGTGGCGGTTCTAAATCTCCTATCTGGCGTCAGATTGCAGCAGACGTAATGAACCTTCCGATCCGCGTTCCTGCATTGGACGAAGCAGCAGCATTGGGTGGAGCTGTTCAGGCATTGTGGTGCCTCAAAAACCAGAACGGCAAATGCGACATCGCAGAACTCTGCGCAGAACACATCAAGCTCGACGAATCAAAGAACGCTGACCCGATCGCAGCAAATGTTGCAACATATGATAAAGCATACGCTGAATATCAGAAAATGGTAGATACTGTTTCTCCATTGTATAAATAAGCTGCCTGCCTTTTTCGGTGCGGCAGACTGTAACTGCCGTTAAAGGCAGTTAAATAAACGCGGGCTTCCATCACGGGGCCTGCGTTTTTTTTGCCTTTTCCCCTTCCTTGAACAATCCCGAACTTTTTACTATTATATCGTTCATAGAGGTAAGCCCAATGAAAAAGATTATCAGCGGAAAAGTACGCGAAGTTTATGATCTGGAAGACGGCCGCATGGTCATTGTTACAACTGACAGAATTTCGGCATTTGATGTTATTCTTCCAACTATGATTACAGACAAGGGAAAAGTTCTTAATGCCCTTTCAAACTTCTGGTTTGACTACACAAAAGATATCGTTAAAAATCATATGATTTCTTCTGACCTTAAGGATATGCCGGAAGAATTTCAAAAGAGCGAATTTGAAGACCGCACAATTCTCGTTAAAAAACTTAAAATGATTCCTTACGAGGTTATCGTACGCGGTTATATGTTCGGTTCAATGTATGAAGCATACAAAAAAGGCGAAGAGTTCCTCGGACATAAATTTGATAAAGAATATCAGCAGGCAGAAAAGCTTGATGAACCTATCGTAACACCTTCTACAAAAGCCTCAGAAGGACACGACATTAACGTAACTCTCGATTACATGAAAAATGATCTTGGAGTTGAACTCGGTTCAAAAATCGAAAATGCTGCTCTTGCAATCTACAAAAAATGTTACGAACACGCAGCTAAAAACGGAATCATCATTGCAGATACTAAATTTGAATTTGGGCTTGATGAAAACGGCGAGCTTGTTTTAGCCGATGAAGTTCTTACACCGGATTCAAGCCGCTTCTGGAATGCAGCAGAATACAAGGTTGGAACAAGCCCGGCAAGTTATGACAAGCAGTTTGTACGCGACTGGCTCAAGGACAATAACCTTGCAGGTGATCCTAACATCAAGAGCATCCCGGCAGAAGTAGTAGAAAAAACTTCTGCACTCTATCACGAATGTCAGACACGCATCTGCGGTAAATAGCGGAAAACGATTTGGCAGAACGATGTTTAAAATGCTTCCGCCCGATATCTCACTGTCTTTGCGAATATGCAAAGCCCGAGGTTGACAGCGGAATCAAATTTGTTTTTCTGATGCACCCAAAAGAAGCAAAGCATCAGAGAACAGGAACAGGCCGGCTTTCTCATATCGTATTAAAAGATTCTGAGATTATAACAGGCCTGGACTTTTCTAAAAACGAAAGATTCCTTTCATTAATCAGCGATAAAAAATATTTTCCGGTTTTGATGTATCCGGGGCCAGAAGCATGGACTGCAAGGCGTGAAGGTTTTGCAGAAGAGGTTGCTGGACGCACTCTTTTAGTCATCATAATCGATGCGACATGGTTCTGTTCAAGAAAAATAATCGAACACAACCCTTCACTTCTTGAATTACCGAGGGTTTCTTTTTACGGCGAATACCGTTCAATATTTACATTTAAACGTGAACCGCGCCCGGAATATATTTCTACAATCGAAACATGTTATTATTTTATAAAGGAGCTTCAGTCAGTTTCACGCGATGGCGCAATAACAAACGGCAGCCCCCTTGTAAAGGACTGCGATCCGGAACCTTTAATGAATGTCTTTAAAGAAATGATAAGAGATCAGATTCAGTGTGAAAATGACAGAATTGCAGGAAAGCTTCCTGATGTTTATGCTCACGACTGGAAGTACAAAGACAAAAAGCCCCGTGAAATTCCAGACGTGATTAAATCATAAAGCGTTCTACTCTTTTGTTTCTGAGTCCTGAGATTCTTCAAGCACAACAGGATTTTTTTCTTTCCATACTTCACAGAGAGTGTTGTGAGGAATAAGAAGAGGGCTGTCTGTTCCAAAACCGAGTAAAAGACCGTTGCAGTTTTCATATTCAGGATTGTTGCAAATCATGTAAAAGACATTCTGCATTGATGCAATGAACGGTTCTGACTTTTGAAGTTCATCCTGCCATCCGTCGTTTGATATGTCAATTCCCGAAAGTGTACAGTATGCAGGAATATCCCAAGCCGGAATATACTGGTGTTCATACATATTGGAAATATCAAGAATTACATAAGATTCGCTGTCATAAAGCATGCGTGCAAGGTCAAGAAGCTTTTCTGTATCAGAAGTGTCATTAATAAAATATCCGCCAAAGCCCTCAGCTTCCAGCGTATCAATGTCTTCTAAATCAGAATTACTTTTTTCTTTATACGACGAACCGAGAAGCTGTTTTATTTCGTCACCGCTAAATTCGTAAGTGTCTTTTGAATCAACAAAAACAAATTCTACGTTTTCTTCAACTGCTCTTTTAAGAATATTTGAAACTTTATCTTTTACAAAAGACTGGCTGTCATCCTGATTAAGATACATATAATAAAAATAATCATCACCGTATCCCGAGCCAAGAGAAAATTTTACTTCCTTATTAAGAAAGTCTTCATTAAAGATTTTTTTAACCTTACTGTTTTTTAAACCATTTGCAACTTTATAACTGGAAGTAAAGCCATAAACATCATTAAGGAAAAATGAAGAAGCAGAATAATAACATGCAATACCTGCAATTAAAATTGTAAGTACAAAAATAAATACCGGCGGCTTTTCTTTTTCTTCACCATCAGAAGCAGAAACACTTTCATCAAATTCTTCTGGAGAACCTTTTTTAATAAATAAATAGATAAGGTCAATCAATGCCCTTATAATAAGTCCTGCACATAAAATAAAAGCAGAGAGCTTTGCAAAACCAGGTGCTAAAATCCATTTATCAAGAATCATAATGTAAACAGAAAGGGCAAATCCTAAAATAGGAAATGCAATCTGAATGATTTTTCCAAACAGCGGTGAATCTGCATAAATAGTTTTACCTATTTCTTTAAATTCAGCAAAATCAAGATTTCCCGGATCTCCATGCGAAATCAGAACTGCAGCTGCATAAAAAAAGAGTGTTGATCCGATAATAAAAAGTTTTGCGTAATACTTGTCTGCATTAATATCAAGCGCCTGCGACATGGCAACAACAATAGCTGCAAGAGCCAGTTCTGCAAGTGAATAAAGATAAAGTTTTAAATAACCCTTATTTTTCATAAATAGGCTCCTATTTTTTAGGAATTGTAATCGGTAAAACCCCCTCCGGATTTACCTGTCCTGAGATTACAGCCGCCATTGCTTCCAAGCTGAACGGAGAATAACTGTAACCAAAAAGAACTGTATCTGCCCAATCAAGATTAAAACTCAAAACAGGAGACATAATTGAAAATACTACAATCTGTTTTCCGCGTTCCTTAAGAGGCTTTAATGATTCAGCAATTTTATAAGAATTTTTATCCCAAACACAGATGAAAATCGTATCACACGTTGCAGCAACAGAAGGCATGTTGTCTATCCAGTACTGCGTTTCATTCGGTCCGACATTGTAAGAAATTCTTACATCGGCTGTTAAAGGATAATATTTTTTCATTCCGGAAAAGAACGAAGGCTCAGAACCTGCAAGCAGTACTTTTTTATTTTCTGACGGAACAAAAGGATAACCGTCTGCTTTATAAAAAGTAATTGAACGGCATGCCTGGTCAAAAAAGAATTTCTGTCCTTCCCTGTCAGGAACAAGCTCTGCAATTTTATTTACATCAGGATAAAGCGGAGCCGACTGTGAGTTTTTAAAATAATTCAACTTAATTTCTATTACGCGTCGTGCTGCACGCTCAACCTTTGCACGGAACTCAGGATTTGTCCTCATGCGTTCAAGATTACTTGTCCAGAGAGGCTCATCAAGCTGTGCAGTTGTCGAAGAAATTACGATATCGTTTCCCGCATCAATTGCCATGCGGAATGCATTCTTTAATGAACCTGCATAAAGTGTATCGCCGTTCATCATCATGTCATCAGTTATGATAAGACCTTTATAGCCAAGCTGCTTTCTTAAAATCTCCTGAAGAAAAAATTCAGAAAGGGAAGCAGGCTCGCCGTTTTCCCTGATTTTAGGAAAGCTCAAATGTCCTGACATGATTGCAGGAATGTCTGCGTTGATTAAATATTTAAACGGAACAAGCTCGCGATTTTCAAAGGTTTCTAAATCTGCCTGAATGCTTGGAAGATAAACGTGCGAATCGTTTTCTGTATCTCCGTGCCCCGGAAAATGCTTTGCAGTAGGAATGATTCCTGCATCCATACTTCCTGCAGCAAACGCAACTCCTAAAAGCCCTGCCTTCTGCGGATCTTCTCCAAATGAACGCGTTCCGATGATAGTTGATTTCTGATCTGTAAATAAATCTACAGTCGGTGCAAAATTTAAATTTATTCCGAGTGCTGCAATTTCGCGGCAGATATAAAATGCCGACCAGTATGAATCAATCGGATAACCTCCGGCACCGATACTCAAATTTCCTGGAGTGATGCTTGTGCTTCCTTTAACGTGTCTTATCCATCCGCCTTCCTGGTCAGTTGCAACAAAAAGCGGAATTTTAAATCTTCTTGTCTGAGCTTTTTTCTGCAAAGCAGCAATTGATTTTGCAACAAGAATTGTGTTGTCTGTATTCCATCCGAAAACCTTTACACTTCCAAGTCCGCGTTCTAAAACCCACGAGTTAAGTAAATCAGAAGGCTCAGCACCTGCCCATCCGAACATAAGAATCTGCGAATAGAGTTCTTCGTCAGTCATTCTTTTTGCAATGACATACGCAAGTTCAGCATTAGGATAATCGCTCCAGAAATTTATGTCGTCAGGATATTTTGAAAGGTCAAGATTTAAATCTACATCGGCACTGTTATGCGAAATCGTGCTCATTAAATTTTTATCTGTCTTTTTATTTTTTAAAGCTGAATTTTCATAAGAAGGTGAACTCTGACAAAAAACTGACGGGCATGTTAAAAACAAAAGCGTGAGAAAAAATATATAAAAACTATTTTTAACTTTTTTCAAATTCATTTTAAAACCAGATTTTATTTTTTATCATCTTTAATTTTCATGACGTAAGAAATTGCTGAATGCGCTGCAATCGCACCATCGCTTACTGCAGTTACAACCTGGCGGAACGGCTTTGAACGGATGTCACCTGCTGCGTACATTCCGCTCATAAGAGTCTGCATTTCATCATCTGTTTTAATGTAACCACCTTCATCTTTAGGAAGCATTTCAACAAGCTCTGTAACAGGATGCATTCCGGCAAAAATAAAAACTGCATCACACGAATGCTCAGTAACGGCGGCGTCGACAGTGCTTTCCAACTCAATCGACTGAACACGGCCCTCACCCTTTATCTGTTTAACTTTCGAATTAAAAATTACTTTAACCTTTGGATTTGCAAGAAGTCTGTCTGCAACTGCTTTCTGCGCACGAAGAGTATCGCGTCTGTGAACAAGAGTAATGTCATCGCTCAGTGTCGAAAGGAACATTGCTTCGTCACACGCACTGTCTCCGCCGCCTATTACGAAAATCTTTTTTCCTTTAAAGAAAGGTCCGTCGCATGTAGCGCAGTATGAAACACCGCGGCCTTCAAGTTCTGCTTCGCCAGGTACACCAAGCTTTCTGTGACTTGCACCTGTTGCAATTAAAAGTGCGTAAGAAGAATATTTTTCTTTTCCGCAGTAAACCGTAAAAACGTCAGAAATTTTATCGATTGACGAAACCGCCTTCTGAATTACAACAGCACCAAAGCTTTCTGCCTGTTCTTTCATGTTGACGCAGAACTGAGTGCCCGACACAGAAGGATAAAGTCCCGGATAATTTTCGAGAGTCGGAATCGTAAGTGCCTGACCGCCCGGCATCGAAACGTCAATAACCAGCGTCTTAAGCCCGCCGCGCGCTGCATACTGGGCACTTGAAAGCCCCGCAACCCCGGCACCAATTATTATATAATCGTAAAAAGTTTCTTCACTCATGGCGGGCATTATAGCATGAAAAACAAGGCTAAAACTAGTAGGAGAGAGGGATAAAAAAAGGAGGCCGTAGCCTCCTCTTGTCATTTGTGATTACTATTTATATTCACGCAAAAATTTCAATGAATATAAAAGCATTTTGCGGAAACTAAAAGTTTCCTTGTTAGCAGGTTGACCGCAAAAATTAATCAGTTGTTTAAATATAAACCAGTAAATAAAATTTGTCAAATTTGAGATGGAATGCTATACTTAAGTAGAGGTTTATATGAAATATCGACTGGGTTTAGATTTAGGAACAAATTCCATCGGCTGGAGTATTTTTTCACTTGATGACGAAAATAATGTTATCGAACTTAAAGATTTAGGAGTAAGAATCTTTTCAGACGGAAGAGATCCAAAAACCAAGGAACCACTTGCAGTCGCACGCAGAACTGCGCGTTCACAAAGAAAACTCATATATCGAAGAAAAATTCGAAGAAAACAAGTATTTAGATTATTACTGTCACAAAGTCTTTTCCCTGCTGCAAAAGAAGAATGTCTTTCACTAAAATCTGCCAATCCATATAAATTAAGAATTAAGGCACTTGACGAAAAGCTAGAACCTTATGAACTGGGAAGAGCATTGTTCAATCTTGCAGTTAGAAGAGGATTTAAAAGTAATAGAAAAGATGGGTCCAGAGAAGAAACTTCTGAAAAAAAAACGACAGGTGAAATTAAATCACAAGCTGATATGCAAAATGCTTTAGACAAAGCAATAAAAGAAAGCGGATACCGAACTATTACAGAATTTCTATATAAAATGCAGGATAAAAATGGCGGAACAAGATTTACGCCAGGGAGAATGACATATTATCCTACTCGGAAAATGTATGAAGATGAATTTAATAAAATTCGTTCTGCACAAGAAAAGTATTATCCTACAATAGATTGGGATGCAATCTTTAAAGCAATATTTTATCAACGTCCTTTAAAAGCACAGCAACGCGGTTACTGTATCTATGAAAAAGACAAGGAGAGAACCTTTAAAGCAATGCCATGCGCTCAGAAGTTAAGAATTCTGCAAGACATTGGAAACCTTGCCTATTATGACGGTATTTCAAAGGTTAAAAAAGAATTAAATGATGACCAGGATAAAATTTTATATGACTTATTCAATTCAAAAGACAAAGTTTCTTTTGACCAGATTAGAAAAGCATTGAACTTGCCAGAAACATATTCTTTTAACCTAGAAGAAAACCGAGATTCGTTAATTGGAAATCCTACCGCTGTAAAAATGAGGAGCAAAAATCGATTTGGAAAGCTTTGGGACAATATACCACTTGAAGAGCAGGACTTAATTGTTGAAACAATTATTACAGCAGACGAAGACGAAGCAGTTTACGAAGTAATAAAAAAATACAATCTTTCACAAGAGCAAAACGATTTTATCGTAACAAATACAATTCTTCAATCCGGAACAACGATGCTTTGCAAAGAAGTTTCAGAAAAACTTGTAAAAAGAATGGAAGATATTGCAGATTTAAAATATGACAAAGCCGTTGAAAGTTTAGGATACGTTTTTTCTGATCAGACCATTGAAAAATGCGATTCCCTGCCCTACTATGGGAAAATTCTCAAGGGTTCAACAATGGGAGTTGACTCGTCTGCACCAGAAACAGATCCTGAAAAAAGATATGGCAAAATCAGTAATCCTACAGTTCATGTTGCACTAAATCAAACAAGAGTTGTTGTAAATGCCTTAATAAAAGAATATGGGAAACCATCTCAGATTGCAATTGAATTAAGCAGGGACTTAAAAAACAGCGTCGCTGAAAAAGCAGAAATTGCAAGAAAGCAAAATCAAAGAGCTAAAGAAAATATTGCGATTAATGAATCCATTACAGATTTGTATAATAAAGCATTTCCGGGAAAGACTTTTTACCCTAACAGAAATGACAGATTAAAATACAGATTATGGCAGGAACTTGGACTAGGATGTAAATGTCTTTATTGTGGTAAAGGTATTACTGCATCAGAACTTTTTACTAAAGAAATAGAAATAGAACATATCCTCCCATTTAGCAGAACTTTATTAGATTCTGAATCAAATCTAACTGTTGCTCACTCAAGTTGTAATGCATTTAAAGCAGAACGATCTCCATACGAAGCCTTTGGCTCAAATCCTAAAGGTTATAATTGGACAGAAATTGTACAGCGCGCAAATCAGTTAAAAAATACATCAAAGAAAAATAAATTTTCTCCAACTGCAATGGAAACTTTTGAAAAAGATTCAAGTTTCATACAGAGACAGCTTACAGACAATCAGTACATTGCAAAGGCTGCTTTAAGATATTTAAAATGTTTGGTTGAAAAACCAAGTGATGTATGGGCAACAAATGGTAGCATGACAAAACTCCTTCGCGATAAATGGGAAATGGATTCTATTTTATGTCGCAAATTCACAGAAAAAGAAGTTGCTATTCTAGGATTAAAGCCTGAGCAAATTGGCAATTATAAGAAAAACCGCTTTGACCACAGACATCACGCTGTTGACGCTGTTGTAATAGGGCTTACAGACAGAAGCCTTGTTCAAAAATTAGCTACTAAAAATTCTCATAAGCAAAACAGAATTGAAATTCCAGAATTTCCAATTTATAGAAATGAGCTGGTAGATAAAGTCAAAAATATAGTAGTAAGTTTTAAGCCCGACCATGGAGCAGAAGGTAAACTTTCTAAAGAAACCTTACTTGGAAGAATTAAAATACATGGAAAAGAAACTTTTGTATGCAGAGAAAGTATTGTTTCTCTTTCTGAAAAGAATCTCGATGATATTGTAGATGAAAAAATAAGAGCACAGGTAAAACAATTTGTTTCTAAACACTCTGATGAAAAAATTGATTCTATACTTACACAATTTTCAAAAGAAACCGGTATTAAAAAAATACGATGCATAAACAGAGTTCAAACACCAATAGAAATTACTTCAGGACTTGTACCACGGTATCTTGCACCAGAAGATTATTTTGCAGCAGTTGTCTGGGAAATACCCGGCGATAAAAAAACATATAAAGCTCAATATATACGAAGAAATGAGGTTGAAAGGAATTCCAAAGGTCTTAATGTAGTAAAAACTTCTGTTTTAGAGTGTGGGAAACCACATCCTGCTGCAAAACAGATTTGTCTTCTTCATAAAGATGACTATCTGGAATTTACTGATAATGGGAAAATGCACTTATGTAGAATTGCAGGATATGCTGCAACAAATAATAAACTTGATATTAGACCTATTCATTCTGTATCCTATTGTGCAGATTGGATTTATTCAACAAATGAAAATATGCTCGTTGGATATTGGAAACCAACCCCATCTCAAAATTGGATTTCCGTAAATGTTCTTTTTTCTCAACTCCAAGCTCATCCTGTCACAGTTTCTCCAATAGGACATATCTTTAGAAAATAAACTTACGCAATCATGAAAAAATGTACTTATGCCGATAATATAGTGTGCTTAACAGAGTCTTAGAGATTGCAGAAGAAAATCGATATCTTTCTCTAAAGCGGGGCTTTATTGTTATCCAGCATGGAATCGAAGAATTAGGTTCGATTCCGCTGGATGACATTGCAGTATTATTACTTTCTGCACAAAGTATTACTTTAACAAAAAACGTTTTAAATGCACTTTCTGAAAGGGGTTGCATAACAGTCTTTTGTGGCACAAATTATATTCCATTAAGTATGGTTGTTCCTGTTGCAAGCCATACATATTTCACAAAAATCAGCAAAACACAGATAAATGCAACTGAACCATTTAAAAAACGAATCTGGCAGAAGATTGTCATTCAAAAAATAAAAAATCAGGCTTTAAGTTTAAAATATTGTAATAAAGTACTAGATGCAAAACTAATCGAAAAAATAGCTACAATGGTAAAATCAGGCGATCCAGATAATCGAGAAGCATATGCAGCCAGAATGTATTGGAAATCTTTGTTTGGAGATTCATTTATACGGGATAAAAATGGGGATGGAATTAATTCGCTTTTAAATTATGGATATGCCATCATACGCGCCGGTATGGCAAGAGCAATTTGTGCGCATGGATTAATTCCCTCTCTTGGAATACATCATGACAATAATTTAAACCAGTTCTGTCTTGCAGATGATTTATTTGAAATATACCGACCGATTGTTGATACATTTGTTTATAAACTTTCTGAACAAAACAAAATTGAATTAACTTCAGAAACTAAAAAATCATTAGTAAGCCTGCTAAAAGTACAAGTAAAGACTTCTGAAGGAGAAAGCCAAGTCGTTCAAAGTATGCATTATTTGGCATCATCCTTTGTAAATGCATTGGAGGATGGAAAACCGAATATGGAATTGCCAGTTTGGGAAGGAAATGAAAATGGAATTACCATTATTGAATAGGTATGAACTTATGTGGATGATAGTTTTATTTGATTTACCAGTAATAGAAAAAAAAGAACGAAAAGAAGCAACGCAATTTAGAAATTTTCTATTGGACAATGGCTTTGGAATGATTCAATACTCAATTTATACAAAAATGTTTTCTGGGAAAGATGCCTGCGAAAAATACTACAAAATGATAAAAGCCAACTTGCCAAGTGAAGGAAAAGTAGATATCATTACCATAACGGATAGGCAATATGGCAATATTATTAGTTACCAGGCAGCAGAAAAAGTCGCAAAAAAAGAGCAGGAACAACTGCTTTTATTCTGAATTTTCTTCCAAAAAAATACGCCTGGCGCAATACATTTCTTTATCCTGCAAGGGATTACGCCAGGCGTATTATAACTGATTAATTTTTCCGGTCAACCTGCAACGTTCTTGCCGGCCACGTTAAGGTAACCGTTCATTATAACTGATTAATTTTTCCGGTCAACCTGCAACAGAAGGGACACACTTCAGGAACGTGTCCAATTATAACTGATTAATTTTTCCGGTCAACCTGCAACTGCCCTTGATTATATGATGGCCGCACCGATTATTATAACTGATTAATTTTTCCGGTCAACCTGCAACAACGTCTTGCCCGTTGTGGTTCTCGTTATAATTATAACTGATTAATTTTTCCGGTCAACCTGCAACTTGTGAAAGAATTGCAATGTATTTTATATAATTATAACTGATTAATTTTTCCGGTCAACCTGCAACTTGAAGTAGGAACAACAGCAAGTGCTTCACATTATAACTGATTAATTTTTCCGGTCAACCTGCAACTCAATGCACTTGTAGACGGAATGACACAGGGCGATTATAACTGATTAATTTTTCCGGTCAACCTGCAACTTAGAGATGTACTTAAAGAAA
>JAFZKN010000003.1 GCA_017553635.1 Treponema sp.
CCAAGTGTAATTGTTGTTGATAAATCAAGCGCGTTATAAAAGTCAGGATTTATAGCATAAGCATTCAGCGTTGCAACATATGTAACACTTTCTGAAACTGCATCTCCAACATATGGAATCTTTGATATAAGGCCAACATCAAAAGCATTGTCAGCATTCTTAAAAAGTTTTGTTTTATCTCCGTCTGCAAATTTCCACTCAGGAATTTTAAATTCTACAGCTTCATTCAGTCCCTTACCGTTATTAAACGAAGCCATCCACTTTCCGTCTTCTTTATAGACATAATCTGCAAGTCCGTCTCCGTTAAGATCCATAAACATTCCGTCAATTCTCGTTCCTGAAAAACCGATATTTAATGCTCCCCCCGCAGAGACTACTGCATTTGACATGCTTTCACTCTTAGTAGAAACACTTCCTATAGGAATGTTCACTCCAAAACCTTCATTTACACAATGATTTAAAAATTCTTTCGTAAATATTCCTTCAGGCTGATATTCTTCAAAATCATATCCATTATTAAGCTTAAACTTTCCGTCATAAAAATAATCAGGAAGCCCATCTCCGTTTATATCCGTCATACCTGCGCTTTGGTATGAATCTCCGCTGGATTTTGAACCACCACCACTTCCGCTCATAGAAGCAGCACAATAGGCTCCTAAAAATCTTCCTCCAGCTGTATATTTAGTACTTACACTTCCCTGTGCAGAAAAACTTGCACCTTTTGTTTCTACAATACTTGTATTTTGACTTATGTATTCAGCATTTTTATATTCAACTTCCCTGTCATAAACAATTTTATAACCGGTATCTGTCTTTTTCTTTAATGAAGGGCGTACTGTAATTCCTTTTCCGTCAGAATAAAGTATGTCAGGTATTCCGTCTCCGTTTATATCCTGAAATGATTTTACAGTATAACTTGATGATTCATTTGTTCCTATATTTCCACTGATACCAAGTTTACCGCTGTCTAAAGAACTGCCAGTAAGAAAGATCTCTTCAAGTTTTGAAATCTTTTCAAGCATTTTAGGAAGTGACCTCTCTGCAGCCATTACAAATTCAAATCCCTTTGTTACATCATCTCCGGAACTTTTACTTCTTCTTATTTCTCCAAGTTTTAAAGTTACGTCTCCTTCTTTTTCATTTATACTGCCTGCATCCTGGTTTTTCCCTTTAAGATATGCATCCATTCCTTCTATATCATAAAAAGCCGTTCCGCCGTATCTGTCACAATGAATAAAATCTTTATAAATAAACGGCGCATAATACTGTGTTTCAAGATCTTTTCCTTTGATGACAGAAACTGCAGAAATATTTCCAATAAGTATATTATTAACATCAGATTTTACATATGCCATGTAATCTGCATTATATTTTTCTTCTGAAATTTCTGTTCCACTGTTCTGCGTGCTTACATTTTTCTTTGGAACATAATAAATGATTTCATCTGTTTCACGTTCTTCTGCTTTAAAATCTTCAAGATTCTCTTCGTCAGTTTCTGATATTTTAGAATTTTCATCTTCTATCTGTTTCTGCATTTCTTCAAGATTTTTTCCTTTTACAGGATTTAGTGCAGATGAATTAAATTTCCCCTTTCCGTTCCAGATTCCGTAATACCACTGATTGCATCCGCCGTAATAGCTTTCATCACAGGCAACTTCTATAACCTGTCTTTCACTCTCTTCTTCACCGTCATTTACATCCAAAGGTAAGCTTGTTAAAACATTTCTATATTTCTTTCCTTCCTTTACAGAGGTAATATAATATTCATAATTTGCAAAAACCTGTCTGGGAACAGATCTGTTATCATTTTCAAAGTCATCAAAACTGTTCCAGGTGTTTTTTACAATTTCAAAATAACTGTAATCAAGTTCAAGTTCATTTTTATCCAGTGATAAAAATGAACATTTTTTATTTTCTATTTTGTATTCTGCATTGTTAATATATGTAAGGTTAAAGATACATTCATTGTATTTTACAAGTGAAAACTTTACGCAGAGCTTTTTTAATTCATCCAGTTCATTCAAATATTCCTGATATGCTTCTTTATCCTCTACTGTTTCTCCATTTTCATCTTCCGTTGTAAAATCTTCCTGAGTTTTTTCTTTTTTCCATTCATCTCTAAGTGTATATCCGTGAGCTGACTCGTCATAATATTTTTCAAAAGCATTCCTCATCAGAGCTTCAGCTTCTTCTTCTGATGTTTCTCCTTCGTTCTGCCCTTCTGCCTTATAAGTTTCTATAATCTTTAATACTTCGCTTTCTGTAATCTTATCTGCAGTTTTTTCTGCATCGTTCATCTTATAAAGCATTTTATATTTTTCATATATATTAAATGCAATCTCCAGGCTTCCGTCTTCTTCTTTGACTTCTGCTTCACATATTTCCTCTTCACCAAGAAAAACTTTTTTATCTTTGTTATTCAGGACAAGGCGTTCCCCACAGATTGTTCCAAGATACATATAATCGAGGTCATAAAAAGCTCCCGTAACATCCCTTGTACGCTCTTTATCATGATTATCTGAACCTAAGACTGCCCTGTATATAATGCCTCCTGTGGAAATTACTGCATTTATATTTTCTGTTTCATATTTTTCTTCATTGTAATATGAAGTCAGATAATTCCCGAAATCGATTTTAGATAGATATTTAGTTAAAAAAGCAAGATCACTTTCATATCCCATAGATACGTATTCATACAGATCTTTTGTAACATCATATTTAAACCGTTCTACAAATTTCTCAAGATAACTTACTTTGTCAGCTGTATTAAGTTCATCCAGCTGCTCATCTGTGTAAAACGGGTTTGATAATTTCGGAAAGCTGTATTGATTATAAACTGTTTCTACGGTTTTTTCAAAAAAATCCGAAGTAAAATACCTCGGAATTACTCTTTTTTCTTCTATAAGTTTTGAGGCAAATGAAATGCTTTTTATTTCATCGGTCAGCAATTCCTGCCAGTTATCGTACAATGTTCCGGTTACTACCCAATGCGCATAAGCTGTATTCTGTCCTTCATTTTCATTTACGCTTACTGTTTTATAACAGACTTCCGGATATCCTGTTTTAAGTTCAAATTCCGAAACACCCTGAATGTTAAAAGAATTATCCCTGTCATATTTCACCTGTTTTTCCGGCAGAAATACAGGAAGCTCATTCATATCGTTAAAAATCTGTATGCTCTCATATTCAATGCTGTTTTTAAAAATTAAATCTGCATTCTCAGGGTCAGATCCTGCATCAATTCCGAAGTATATATTACTGTTCTGTGTTATCGTTCTTAAATCATTGTCTTCTGCTTTTTTTAGATTGTCAGAATCAATTGCTAAACTCAGTTTATTTTCACATTCAGATTTTTCACCGATGAATGTTTTTAAAATGATTTGTTCCTTTCTGTTGTTTCCAGATATAAACTTTCCTTCATTCTTTATTTTTATCTTTCCGTTATATGGAGCCTTCCATATCCTGAACGGAAGCTGCTGCCGGTATGTATTTTTATATCCTTCTACATCTTCGCTTTCTAATTTTCTCTGATAGTCTTTTACAGGTGCATCTGTTGTTGCAATGATATATGTTTTTGTAAATGTTCCGTCTCCGTTATTCTTAAGGTAAAAAGACTGGTCACTCTGCACAATGTCAGGCCTTCCGTCTCCATCCATATCCGCTACAGTCTTTAATACACGCGAGGAACCGTTCTGCTTTACTTTTGCATAACTTATTCCAAGGCTTACGTTTATCTTACCTTTCTTTCCGGCTCCGCCATATACAGTAAAGCCTCCGGTATCTCCCGACCCCTTCTCAAGTTCAAGTTCCTGATCTTCTGAAAATGCAGAACAGTCTATTGTCCATTTTTTATCGCCCTGAAGGTTTACAAATAATTTTTCCGGCTCGTTTAAATCATAATGTATGCTGTCAGGTCTTCCATCCCCGTCCATGTCTGCTATAATGTCATCACTATAAGATGTTGAAGTTGATACAGAACCCTGAGCTCCTCCAGTTACCCTTACATCATATCCTGAGCGTCCTACTCCGGCTCCTCCCGATACACTTCCATTTATTGCAGTTGATTTGGAAACACCTGTCTGCACGGGGTTATCAAATTCATCATATTTAACAGGTGAATCAAACATATTATTTAAATCAAGTTCGTTATAATCAAAAAAGTATGAATAGCTTTCTTTATTTTCTTTATTCCAGACTTTAAACTCTTTTAAATACTTTTCACTTGCAGCAGTTCGTTCACCGTAAATAAACTCGTATGTTCTTACACTTTCTTTATCATATCCTGTCTTTATGCTTTTAAGTAAATAGTTACTTTCGATAATCTTTCCACTTCTTGCATCAATCCTTCCGTCTTTTCTTAATTCGCGCTCTTCATCTCCATCATGATACTCAAAGCTTACAAAATATTTTCCTTCTTTTCCGTCTTTTCCTGTATATACAATTTCATCAAGGTATACACTTCCCTTATCCTCCCTGTATTTATACAGTATGGAATTTCCGTATGTATCACTTACTTCTGTCAGATTCCAGATGTATGCCTTTTCATTTTTATTTTTATCAAGTCCTTTTACAACTGAGTTATTTTCTACATTTTTATACTGAATGTATTTTCCATAAACTTTTACAAGTCCGTTCTTTTCTGTTACCTTCCAATAATCGTCTTCGCTTCCTGCATTAAATCTCTCGATTTTAGAATATGAAGCTTCCCTTTTTGGAACATAAGAGTGCTGCTTGTTATCCGTACATTCAAGAATTATACCATCCTTTAAATACGTGTCGCGTCCGTCATATTTTGGAAGTCCCATCCTTGTATCCGTTACGATGCTGTCATTACAGATCAAGTCAAAACCTTTTCCCATAAGACCATTGCCGTTTGCACTCGAGTAGCTTACTGCAAGCTGTGGTGAAAGTCCACGGCGTCCTGGCGCAACGTCAAGCTCAAAACTTAAAGCTGCATCTCCTGTATTTGACGCCTGTGGAGAATTGAACTTTACAAGATGCCCGTCCGGTTTTGCAGCCTCGAGATTTTTTATCCTGTTAAGGTTTACTTCCGAAGGACTTGCAGTTTCCGGCATTGTAAGGGTAGCATTTATCATGTCAGTAAAATGCTTTGTCTTGCTTTTAATAAGGCAGTTTTCCCTGTCAATTTCTATACGTTCCAGGGCAATCCACATTTCTTTTTTTACGTCATAAAAGTATGTATATGTTTCTTCAAGAGATTCCGGTTTTGAATTAAGTTCTTTATCATATGGAATACTTACGATAACGTCTTTTTTAAATTTTGTTCCGGCTGGTAAAAATCTGTAACCGCCGTTTAATTCTGTTACATTGGCAATAGATTCACCTGTTTCCTTAACAATCTCCAGACGTTCAATTGTTATTTCTATATCTTTTTTTACTGCTCCAGCAGGAATTTCAATTTCAGTCTTTCCAAGTTTTACTACTCCACCTTCTTTTTTAGTAATAAGCATTTTCGCTTCAAGCGGAATCTCTGCTTCTGGAAGATTTTTATCTGCTGAAGAATTTAGTGCAACAATATCATGTTCTTTTTCAGTAAATACATTCTGTTTATCTTCTGAAAAAAATTCATGAGTCTGGAAATTCTCTTCTTCCTTAACATTTTCTAAAACTTCAGTATTTTTTTCTTCAATACTATTCAGACTTACAGAAACAAGAGGCTGTATGGATGTACTGATTACGTTTCTATCGTCTTCTGCATATAAAAAAGGTGAAAAGCTTAATGCATACATCACGAGCATACAGAGTGCTTTAAATCTTCTTGAATAATTCTGTTCATTCTTTTCATTAACAATGTTTAAAATTTTTTCTCTACTGCTTTTCATTCA
>JAFZKN010000017.1 GCA_017553635.1 Treponema sp.
AGTCTGGGCCGTATCTCAGTCCCAAGGTGTCCGTTTACCCTCTTAGGCCGGATACCCATCATCGCCTGGGTGGGCCGTTACCCCGCCAACTAGCTAATGGGCCGCGAGCCATTCCTCCGGTGGTGCCGGAGCACCTTTCCTTATGCCACTCTAACCTGCATAAGCTTATTCGGTATTACCTCCTATTTCTAGGAGCTGTCCCCATCCAGAGGGTATGTCACCCACGTGTTACTCACCAGTCTGCCATTCTAGGAGAGAGCAAGCTCTCTCTTACCATTCGACTTGCATGCTTAAGACGCGCCGCCAGCGTTCGTTCTGAGCCAGGATCAAACTCTCCATGATTATTCTAAAGCCCGAAGGCTTAAGATTCACTTTCAGTTTGTCCCTTTTCTCTTTTATAAAAGGAACATTGTTTCCGTTCAGCTTCTGCCTCACAGGAAACAGACGTTTTATAGTCTTCCGCTTCTTTTCTAAATCCGCTTCCGACTCCCGTAATTCTTCCGTCAGGCACTCATTTCTGACTGCCTTCCGCTGACCTTACTCTTTCTTTCCTTCCCTGATTTTTTTTCAAAGACCGCTGTAAAAACGCTTCTGCGCCTTTACTTTTCGGGTTTTTCGCAGTGCTTAAAACCCCGCACTTTATTGCAAAGTGCCGTTCCCCGCTTTTCGCGAGTGATGTGAATATATCATTTTTTTTACTTTTATGTCAACATCTTTTTTACGTTTTTTTAAATATTTTTCTTGACCAAATTCCCGGTAAATTACTATATTTTATATTAAGAGGTGTAAAAAATGAAAATCAAACCATTGGCAGATAGAGTTCTTTTAAAACCCGCTAAAGCAGAATCTAAAACAGCTTCTGGAATTATCATTCCAGAAGCAGCTCAGGAAAAAACACAAACTGCAACAGTAGAAGCTGTTGGTCCTGGAACAGAAAAAGACCCTGTAACTGTAAAAAAGGGTGAAACAATCATGTATGACAAATATTCAGGAACACAGATTAAGATTGACGGCGAAGATTACCTCATCGTAAAACAGTCAGACATCATTGCTGTAATTGAAAAATAAACTGAATACAATCAATTAAGTGAATCCACACGGCAGTCGACCGTGTGGTTTTTTTTACATACAAAAAAATTACTTTAATTTTGACAGAAGAAGTCTTGCCATTGAATGCGAAGGATTTAAATATACTGCATACTTAAGACTCTGTCTTGCTTCTTCTTTCATGTCCTGTTCAGAATAGAGAACACCAATTCTGTACATAGACTCTGCTTTAATTTCATTTCGTTGAGCACGACTTGCAACTTTTCCATAAAGTTTTATAGCTTCATCTTTTCTTTTTGTACTTGAATAAATCATTGCAAGATTCATCATCGCAGCTCCAGTTGCCCTTGGTGATATTTCCTGAATCTTTTTTTCATTTTTAAGATATTCATTAAAAACAATATACTCATAAATATTTGCTGCTAACTTCGCTTTTGAATTTAAAGTAGCAAACCAGGCAGTATATTCAATTTCCCATGTTTCCATTTTCGAAATTTTTCTAAAGAACTCATCATAAAAATCCTGCTCTTCATCAAACTTATATCTTCGTGCAAGATATTTATTAAAAAGATTTTCTGCTTCTTCTTTCTGATCACAAAGATAAATTCCATGAACCGCATAACGTGCAATTTCCGGCGGATACAAATGAGTACCTAAAGTATTTCTTTCTACTACCTGATAGATTGAAGCAAGTTTATTTTTATCCGTATGATACGAGGAAACAGATTCTTCAAGATCAAGACGTGCAACATAAAGCTGATAATTTTTAAAACGCGCAAGACTGTCATCCATTCTTGCGAGAGCATCTGCAACTTCTACTCTAGGAAGATTGTCATATGCTTCCATATCCATCGAACGAAGTCCAAGTCGTCTAAGTTCAAGAGTTACAGGATCATCCAATACATTTTTAGTTGAATTATATGCGAAGTTTCCATAAGCAATTAATCCAGGAACATAATCAGGATAGTGTTCAACTTCAAACTTTAATGCATTGTACGCCCCGGAAAAATCTTCTTTTGAAAGCGCCCATAATGCGCTGTTCAAATAAATTACACTCATCACATCAATTTTTGGAAGTGAATTTGTAGATTCTTTTTCCTCTTCTTCATAAACAGCATCTTCATCGAGAGAAGAAATATATGAAATCATATTATCTCTTTCTTCTGCTGCAAATTTTTCTTCTGAAAGATTTATATAAGCATCAGAAAGAAGGGCAAAGATCTTTAAATTGAGATTCTGTTTTCTTGTTTTTACATCCTTAAAATTTTCAGAATCAATAATTTCTACATTTGCAATTGCTTTTGCTTTTTGAAGATCTTCTACTGCTTCAACAAATTTTTTATTATCATAACTTACAGTTGCCCAAAAGTACGCATCCTCTGTATTATCAAAATTTTCCGGATGATATTTTAAAGCCTGAACAAGATCTCCGTGTACAAGACTTATCGCAGCACAGTTACGAAGCCAGCTGTTATCTTTAGAACCGGAATATGCATCAAAATAAACTGGAACATAATCATCAACAAAATAATCTTCAAATGAAACGAAAGATTTGGACGAGTCAGTTTCTGACCTGAGTAAAGCTTCTGCGTATAACGAGCCATATTGTGTTCCAGAAAGTTTTTTACTGTAAGAAAGCGCTTCTTTGTATTTTGCTTTTTTTAAAAGAAGACTTGAATAAACTGCGATCAGTTTTTTATTTCCAGGGTTTTTCTTTAAACATGAAACCAAAAGCTTCTCTGCTTTTTCTGTCTCACCAAGAGTGACATATCTTTTATAGATACCAAGTCTTATATCAGGCGAAAGCCCCGGCTTGTCAGTTTTTTTTAGAAGCTTAACTGCCTCTCCGGTCTGACCAGTAGAAATATATAAATCAACTTCATCCAAAGTTGCAGTTATTGAATTTACCGTTACAACTTTTTTTGCACAAGAAAATACACTCACGCTTAAAAGTATTGCAGATGCAATAAGCGAAAGCACTCTGTATTTTCTTGTTCTGCTTTTCAAAATCAATTCCTTCTTTTAAAAATTATTTTATTTCCTTTGTAATTTTGTCAAGCATTGCATTTATAAATTTAAACGAATCTTCAGGCCCAAATTCTTTTGCAAGATCTATTGCTTCATCAATAACAATTGAAGGCGCAATATCTTTTTGATATACAAGTGAATAAATACTTATACGAAGGATTGCAAGAGTAACTTTATTTAATCTGTCAAAATTCCAATTTGAAGAAAGATGTGTCGTTATAAGTTCATCTATTTTTAATTTATTTTCTATGGTTCCTGCAATAATAATTCTCGAGAAAGCAAGTTCGCTTTCATCGAGATTATCTTTTGAGTCGACCCATGCAAATTTAAGCAAATCTTCTAAAGATTCACCGCTTGCATCCCAGGAATAAATTGCCTGAAATGCAATAATCCTACTCTTTCGTCGAGACACTTTTTACCTCGATTACCATGAAAGAATTTTATCTAATTCAGCACCTGTTTTTTTACGTTCAACATTTTCAGGAATATTTAATGAAACAGAAATATCCTGAATTGCCTTTAACAATGCTGCACTTCTCATCTGCTGTGTAAGATTCATCTTAATATATTCATAAACCGTAAGTGTTGTTCCCGGCTGAACGACATCAGAAAGGCCAAGCATCTTTGCGTTATATTTTTCAAGAATAACATAGAACTGATAATCGCCGTCTGTTTCTTTAAGTTCAGAAACCTTGTTTACAGGTTCATTAAAAATCTCAAGAACTCTTGTAAATGAAACTCCAAGAATAGCAGCATATGTTTCTGTTTTTTCGATCATCATATCACCGGCAATATAATCCTGAGCCGTTTTATTTTTCATAGCAATACGCATTGAATCTGCTGTAAGTTTTCCTGCAGTATAATCTGTCATCATCTTTGTAATTTTAGACTTTGCTGCTTCTGGATTTCCATTTTTTGGAACCGAAACAAGGAACATTCGGAGCATATCATTCCAGATCATTTTCCCTTTATTCAATTCATAAAAGTTTTTAATATCAGCATCTGTAGGCTGAACAGCCATGATTTCGCTCTTCTTTTTTTCCATTACATACTGCTGAGCAATATACTGATTTCTGAGGTATTCTTTGTACTGAGCCACATTTCTATTTACTTTTTCCATAAAGTATTCATCTACAGATTTACCCTGTGTCTGACGGATATAATCTGCAAATTCTTTTTCTGTAACCTGGCGTCCGGCAATCTGTGAAATATTTGCAACATAATTCTGATCTATTATGCTGTCAGCAACTGTAAATCCTTCTTTTTTTGCTGCCTGAATTATAAGTTTGTGATCAATAATGGACTCAAGTATAACTTTTCTCTCTTCTACAGAAAATTTTCTTTGAGCCTGATTCTGATATGCCTCTACCTGATCTTTAAGTTCCTTTAAAGTAACAAATTCATGACCATTCAATTTAACAATAGCCAAAGGCTGAAGTGCTGACTGAGCAAAAGAGCCAAAAATGGCTGTTGCAGAAAATAATAAAGCACAAAGTAATCGTTTCATATTCTTACCTTCCTAATATTAAAAACAGTATTTTTCCATTTAGTTACAGAGAATCCTGCAGTTATTGCGGATCCAGCGGAAGACCGCCGCTTATTACAGCCCTTATTCGGCGAACCCCGGCAGAAGATGACTGTTCCTTCTGTATTTTAAATTCACCTATCTGAGCCGTATGCTGAACATGAGGTCCACCGCAAACTTCCTTGCTGAACCAGTCACTGTCCGGATTACGTCCGATTGTATAAACTTTAACATCTTCTCCATATTTATTCGTAAACAGAGCACGTGCACCTGCAGCCTTCGCATCTGCAAGAGGCATTACCTGCATTGTTACAGGTAAATCTTCCTTAATCTTTTCGTTTACGATATCTTCTACTTTTTTGATTTCTTCTGGAGTCATAGGGCGTTCAAACGTAAAGTCAAAGCGCATGCGCTCGTTGTTGATGTTTGAACCCTTCTGAGCAACCTGGTCGCCTAAAACATTTACCAGAGCCTGCTGTAAAAGGTGTGTTGCAGTATGATATTTTGTAGTTACATCAGACTGCTCTGCGAGACCGCCTTTAGCTGCTCCTGCATCTACAGTTTTTGAAGCTTCCTGGTGCTTGCGTTCTGCTTCTTTAAAACCTTCTACGTCTACTGTAAAGCCGTTTTCTGCTCCAAGTTCCTGAGTAAGCTCAAGCGGGTATCCGTAAGTTTCGTAAAGGTTGTATGCAACTTTTCCGCTTATAATCTTTTTAGGATTTTTCATGAGATTTGGAAGAAGCTTCTGGAATTCTGCTTCGCCTTTTTTAAGTGTAAGACGGAATTTTGCTTCTTCTGCAGTAAGTTCTTTAAATACCTTTTCGCGGTTCTGCTCGAGTTCAGGATAAGGTCCTTTAAAGTTTTCTATTACAGTTGCGGCAATGTCTGCCATAAAGTCTTTTTCGATTCCGAGCTTCATTCCGTGGCGGACTGCGCGGCGGATAAGACGGCGGAGAACATAGCCTGCACCTACGCGGTCTGGAGTAACTCCCCTCTGATCTCCAAGGATGAATACAGAAGAGCGTGTATGATCTGCGATGATGCGGACTGATTTATCTTTTTCTTCATCACTTCCATATTTATAGTTAGAAAGACCTTCAATAGTCTTTATTATAGGCTGAAAAACTTCTGTAAGGTAAACTGAAGTCTTTCCCTGAAGGATACAGTTTGTTCTTTCAAGTCCCATACCTGTATCAACATTTTTCTTTTCAAGCGGAAGGAGTGTCTTTTCGTCGATGCGGTTGTACTGCATGAAAACGTTGTTCCAGATTTCCATCCAGTTTGCGCTGTCTGTTCCCTTATTGCTTCCTACAGGAGGAAGTCCTTCTCCAACCCAGTAGAAAATTTCTGTATCAGGACCGCATGGACCTGTAGGACCTGCTGCCCACCAGTTGTCGCTTGCAGGAAGATATGCAATTTTGTCTTCCGGCATTCCGTTGTCTTTCCAGATCTGAGCTGCTTCGTCATCACGAGGTGCATTTTCATCTCCGGCAAAAACAGTTACGCTGATTTTTTTAGGGTCAAGCGCAAGCCAGTCCTTACTTGTCAAAAATTCATAAGAATATGCAATTGATTCTTTTTTAAAGTAGTCTCCGAGAGACCAGTTACCGAGCATTTCAAAGCATGTAAGATGGCTCGGGTCTCCTACTTCTTCGATGTCACCTGTACGGATACATTTCTGGTAATCTGTAAGGCGTGTTCCGGCCGGGTGCTTTTCACCAAGAAGATAAGGAACGAGAGGATGCATTCCAGCCATTGTAAAAAGAACAGAAGGGTCATTTTCCGGAATTAAAGACTGTCCGGAAATCTCTGCATGGCCCTTAGATTTAAAAAAATCGATATATTTTGTTCTAAGTTCATTTGAAGTCATAATAGTAAAATATACAATTTGACGCGTCAGTGTGTCAATTACACACTTACACAATCAACACAGAGATTCGCCAGAATCTCGTGGCGCGTGGTACATATCACAATGGTCAAGAAACAGAATTTACACGCGCTAGACTTCTACGCGTTTAATATGAGCACCCAGACTCTGAAGCCTTTCTACAAGGTTTTCGTAGCCGCGTTCAATCTGGTAAACATTACTTATGCGGCTTTCTCCCTGGGCTGCAAGTGCTGCAATTACCATTGCCATTCCGGCACGAACATCAGGGGAAACGAGATGATCACCATGAAGTGAACTTGGACCTGAAACAAGGGCTCTGTGTGGATCACAGAGAGTGATGCGTGCACCCATATTGATGAGTTTATCAACAAAGAACATGCGCGATTCGAACATTTTTTCGAAAATGAGAACATTTCCTTCTACTTGAGTTGCAACAACCGTCATGATGCTTGTCAAATCCGGTGGGAATCCAGGCCATGGCGAATCATCAATTTTCGGGGTCTGACCACCGAGATCTGTATTAACCCTCATTTCCTGTCCCTGAGGAACTTCAAGAGTATTACCGTTTATTGCCCAGCGGATTCCAAGCTTGCTGAATGCAATGCGAAGAGGTCTCATGTCTGCAGGATTTATCTTTTCGATTCGGATTGAACCTTTTGTAGCAGCTGCAAGTCCAATAAATGAACCTACTTCCATATAATCAGGTCCAACTGCAAATTCTGTTCCGTGAAGTTTTTTTACACCTTCGATGTAAAGAATGTTGCTTCCTGTTCCGGTAATTTTTGCCCCCATTGAATTGAGCATATTGCAAAGGTCCTGAACGTGAGGCTCACTTGCAGCATTTGTAATTGTTGTTTTTCCTTCAGCAAGAACTGCGGCCATCAAAGCATTTTCTGTTCCTGTAACAGAAGTTTCATCAAGGAAAATATCATCACCAACAAGCTTATTTGTAGAAAAAATAAATTTTCCATCAATATCAACTCTTGCGCCGAGTTCTGTAAGGGCTAGAAAGTGAGTATCCAGACGACGGCGTCCGATTACATCTCCTCCCGGAGGCATCATTACTGCTTTCCCAAACCGCGCAATAAGCGGACCTGCAAATAAAATTGATGCACGGATTTTTTTTGAAAGGTCTGCAGGGATTTCTGTTTCTTTTACACCTGCACAACATACGGTCCATGTATGCGCAGAAACTTTTTCAACTTTTGCTCCAAGAGTTTCAAGAACTTTAAACATAACGGCACAATCTTCGATTGCCGGAATATTTTTTAATGTTACAGGCTCTTCTGTAAGAAGCGTTGCTGCTATACAAGGGAGAGCTGCGTTTTTATTTCCACAGGTTGTGATTGTTCCTTTAATCGGAAAACCGCCTTCAATCAAATATTCATGCATAAAATTATCTCCAGTTTTATAAATTTGCAATTAAAGTACTAAGGGTAATTACAATATCGGTTGCTTTTACCATCTGACTTAACGAAACCCATTCCGATGCCGAGTGATAGTTATGAGCCCCTGTAAAAATATTCGGTGTCGGGATTCCCATTTCTGAAAGACGTGAACCGTCAGTTCCTCCCCGGATTGGAGTCATAACAGGTTCTACACCACACTCGTTATATGCTTTTACAAGAATATCCTGTACAAAAGGAACTTTATCAAGTTCTTCTTTCATATTCAGATACTGTTGAACATGTTTTACTTCTGCTTTTCCACCGAATGAAACTGCCGATGCAAGTGCAAGCTGTTCAACAACTGATTTTCTTTTTTCCATATTTACTTTATCAAAGTCACGTAGAAATAATGAAACAAAGGCTTCTTCCATACCTCCCGAAATTTTTAAAGGGCAGTAAAAACCAAGTCTACCGTCTGTTGTTTCCGGGCTTTCATTTCTGGGAAGATTTGAAATGAAATTTGAAGCCATTGAAATTGCATTTACCATTCCGTTTGCGCGTGCATTATTTGTATGGCTTGCAATTCCTGTAAATTTTATGTCTGAACGAAACGCATTAAAACATTCGCTTTCAAGTTCTCCAAGATGACCGCCATCAACAGTGTATGCAAATTTACTTTCAAGAAGATCTAAAGGAACTTTATCCATTCCATGACCGGTTTCTTCATCTGGAGAAAACATTACTTCTATTTTACCATGCGGAATTTCCGGATGTGACATTAAATATTCGAGCGCGCTTACAATAATTGTAATTCCTGCTTTGTCGTCACCGCCTAAAAGTGTTGTTCCATCTGTTGTGATAATCGTATCGTTTTCTTCTGCAGCCTGTCTGAGAGCAGAATTTTTTGCAGGATCTAATTTTATTCCGCCTTTTAAATCTATAACCTTACCGTCATAATCTTTAAAAACCTGAGGATTTACATTAAGGCCGGAAACTTCTTCGACCGTATCCATGTGTGCAAGAAGACAAAATGCCTTTGCCTTTTCATAACCTTTTGCAGCCGGAATTGAAGCGTAAAGATAACAGTTTTCTGTAAGCTGAACATTTTCGAAATTGAGAGTCTCTAATTCTGACTGAAGTTTCCGTGCAAAATCAAACTGCTCTGGAGTTGAAGGGATTATTCCCTTATCAGCGTTTTCACTTGAGCTTGTAGAATGAATTTTTGCATAACCCGTAAAACGGTCCTGAATTTTTTTTGCTTCATCAGAGTTTAAAGACAGATATTTCATACTTACTTATAGAATAAATTATGAAAGTTATTTTTTCAAGCATTATCGGTCTTTTCTATTAACTTGTAAGGCATTGACAAATTCAGTATAATAACCGAATTATGAGTAACAATAACGAAAATCAGAACAATACTAAGCGTGACCCGCTTCTCTGTCACTGGGCAGACCAGATGGCAGACAATATTATCCGTGAAAAAGGCGACCTTGATTCTTATACTTGCGCCTCAGGAATTACACCATCGGGAACTGTTCACCTTGGAAACTTTAGAGAAATCATTACTGTAGACCTGGTTGTACGTGCGCTTCGTGACCGCGGAAAGAATGTCCGCTTTATTTATTCTTGGGATGATTATGATGTATTCAGAAAAGTCCCGGCAAACATGCCTGATCCTGAAATTCTTGAAAAATATCTTCGCTATCCTATTACAGAAGTTCCGGATACAACAGGAAGAAACGAAAACTACGCACGTCACCACGAAGTAGACATCGAACAGCAGCTTCCTCGCGTTGGAATTGCACCTGAGTTTTTATATCAGGCAAGCCGTTATCGTGCAAACCGTTACACAGAAGGCATGAAAAAGGCAATGCAGAACCGCGAGCTCATTAAAGAATGCTTAAACGAATACCGCGATGACGCACATAAAATGAAAAGCGAAGATGTTTACTGGCCTGTTTCTATTTTCTGTGGAAAGTGTAACAAAGACACAACAGAAATTACAGGTTATGACGGTGAATATGGAATTACATACAAATGCGAATGCGGCAACGAAGAAACTGCCGACATAAGAACATTTAAAGGCGCAAAACTCGGATGGCGCGTTGACTGGCCTATGAGATGGAACGAAGAAAAAGTTGTATTTGAACCGGGCGGAAAAGACCACATCTCTCCGGGCGGAAGTTATGATACAGCAAAGCTTGTTTCTAAAAAAGTTTACGGATGGGATGCTCCTGTTACAATGCGTTATGACTTTGTAAACTTAAAAGGCGTTCCTGGAAAAATGTCTTCTTCAAAGGGAAAGGTAATTGCCCTTCCTGATGCACTTGATGTTTACCAGGCAGAAGTTCTCCGCTATCTTTTTGCGGGCACACGTCCTAATACCGAATTTGCGATTTCATTTGACCTTGATGTTCTTAAAGTTTACGAAGATTACGACAAGACAGAAAGAATCGTTTATGGAATCGACAAAGCAAAAAGCGAAGATCAGTTCAATAAAGAAAAACGCATTTATATGCTAAGCCAGATTGACGGAAAGATTTCTGAAACAATACCGTATCAGATTACATTCCGCATGCTTACAACTTTACTCCAGACTTATTCAGGCGACATTGATGCAGTCATTAAATCTTTAGGCGATGTAAAACCTGAACAGGAAGAACGTCTTCGACGCCGCATGGCTTGTGCATGGTTCTGGATTAAACACTCGGCTCCAGACTGCGCTCCTGAGTTCTGTTTTGAACTTCGCAACGATGAAAGTAAAGCACAGCTTGATGAAACAATGACAAAGGCTGTTGCAAGAGTACGCGATGAAGTTGTTCCGAAGCTTGATACTTTTACTGTTGATAAAGAATGCCAGCAGGCAATGTATGACATTGCAACTGATATGGGAATTGATGCAAAACAGCTCTTTACTGCTTTGTATCAGGCACTTGTTGCAAAAGACCAGGGTCCACGCTTAGGCGGATTCTTTAGAATCATTGGAAAAGAAAAGCTTAATAAGATTTTAAGCGTTTACTAGGAACGACAATCAACATTAAAAGACATATCAGATATGGAAATGCAAGAAGAATTCCAGAAGGGATGTTTTTAAACATTTCTATATTCTGAATGTTGTTTGCAAAGTACTGGGCAACTCCAAAGAGCAGTGCCATCAGAATTACATTACAGTCTTTTTTCTTTCCAAGAAAAACGATTGCAAGACTTGTCCATCCAATCCCACTTGAAATATTCGGAACAAAAGAAGAAAGCCTTAAAAGCAAAAGGATTCCCGTAACAGAGGCCGTCAAAGAAGCAAGTACCCATGATAAAATTCTGTACACCGCAGGATTTAAATTTGAATTTTTCAAAACCTGAGGATCACTTCCTGTAATTCTGAGATACAATCCTGTCTTTGTCTTGTGTAAAAAGAAATAAGAAAGTGAAATTATGAATATTCCACACAAAACAGCGCATAATCTGAAAATTTTCTGGTCAAATGCAAAAACATCACTTACCAAAACTCCGCGAGTTTTAAAAAACAACGCAGAAAAAGCTGTTGCAACTGAAAGAAGAAAAATATTTTCTGAAAGCGAAGCAATAAAATAATTAAACTTAAATTTTTCAACAATAAAACTTATCAAAAACACAAAAACCGCAGGAATAAAAATGCAAAGAACTATTCCCAGTGCAAAGTTTGAAGTCTTTACAGTTACTGCATAACAGATAAAAGCACTTATCGTAACCAGACCATCAATAAAGAACACCATTCTTCCTGCATACTCAGAATAGAGAGCTCCAAGCGATACAATTACAAGAGGCATTGCCGAAGCAATAATAAAAATCAAAGTATTCATTTTTTCCTCCATAATTTTGTAAACGCAATATTTCCTGCAACCGCAAATACTACAACCCCCTGAATAATCCCAGACATGTCAAACCCAAAATTATTCACAAGGGAAAATCGAGAGGCACTTGTGTAAAGCCACGATAAAAATAATCCCGAAGGAATTACAAAAAGTGGGTTTTTACCTGCAAGAAGAGCACATGTAAGCGCATTCCAACCCATAGAATTCGCAAACCCCTTGTAGCACGCAAAATAAGTTCCAACAACTGCAATAAATCCCGCAAACCCGTGAATCGCTCCATCAATAAATAAAGTTGAACAAAGATTCTGCTTTAATGAAAGTCCGCTGTAAATTGCAAATTCTTCAGACTTGCCGAAAATAATTACCCGCTTTCCCCACAAAGTTTTATTAAGAAGCACCCACACAAGAACACATAACACCGGTAAAAAAAGAATGCTTAAATTAAGCGGAGATGGAGAAAGAATTGACTTTAACCTTAAATTTTCTGCGATAAACTCTGTTGCCAAAAGGTTCCCTTCTTTTGTTCTGAAAACTACACTTGTTAAATAGTCGAGTACCGGAATAAGTGCAGAAGAAACAAGATATGTCGTAAGAAGTACGTTAACTCTTTTGAATATATAGAAAATAGAACTCAGACATTCTACCATTCCGGAAACTGTAAGTGTAATTAAAAGAGTTAAAATAATATTTATTACCGGTGGAAAACTTGAAAACTGAACAAGACACATTGAACTTACAAAGCCTGCCATATAAATCTGAGCATCACCTCCCAGATTGTAATAACCGGATTTCAAAGTAATGACATTTCCAAAAGCAGCTATAGAAATTAAAACAGCAGTATTAAGCCATAAACCTGTATAATACGAGGAAGAAAAAATTCCCGTTAAAAAATCTAACATATTTTTCCTCCTTCAAGCTTAAGATATTTATCGCAAACCTGCTCAGGTATATTTTGAGTCGTTAAAATTATAATTATCTTTCCCTGACTTTTCAGTTCCACAAGACGATTGATTATTATTTTAGTTTTATTCATATCAAGGCCGGCAAGCGGCTCGCACATAATAAGTATATCGGGATTAAAATAAAGTTCGCGTTCGAGCATAAGTCTCTGAAGCATTCCCCCGGAAAGTGATTTTACTTTTTGAGCTGAACTTATCAAAAGCCCCGTATTTTTTATTACATCCTGAACATATTCTTCAGAAAAATTTTCGGCCGAAGCAGAATAAAGCATTTCAGAAACAGTAAGTTCAGGATTTGAACCACGCATAGTTTTATCACTGGGAACAACAGAAATCGTAACTCCTGTTTTCTTTTTAAGTGTATATCGAAGAAATCGTGGATTTATTTTTTCCGTAGCAAGAGTTTTTTTATCTTTAGAAAAAACAAACTCCGCCCGGCATTCATGCATTCCTGTAATACAGTCTTCAAGCGTAAGAAGCCCTGCTTCTGCAAGGCCTTTTATAACAAGAAGCTCTCCTGCTTTTACTGTAAAAGAAATGTCATCTATAAGAGGCTTATCGACAGGAGCACAGAAAAGATTTTTAACTGCAAAGCTACATTCAGAACTATTTTCAATTTTCACATCATCGTTTTTTAAATAAACAAAGTCTGTTCTGTCACCAATTATTTCTTTTTCAATTTCTTTTACGATTTTATCTTTGTATTCATTGGATTTTAAATTTAATTCAGTATAAGTTTTTAAAAGCTTCCCTTTTTGCAAAAGAAAGATATTATCTGCATAATATGCAAGTTCTTTTTTATCATGCGTAATAAGAACAATTGTTTTTAACTTTTTTAATTCAGAGAGATTATTAAATAATTTTTTTCGTTCTTCTTCTTCAAGATATGCACCGGGTTCATCAAGCAAAAGAATATCATATTCTTTCATAAGGCATGATAAAAGTGAAGTATAAAAACGTTCACCTCCTCCTATATCACAAACCCTCATACCTAATGAAAGTTCCGGTGCCCATTTTTGAGCAAGCATTTTTAATTTGTTTTCATTCTGTTCAGAAGATTTTAAGCCTAAAAGAATGTTTTCTTTTACGGTAATTGATTCTGCAACAAGCGGAGTCTGATTAACAGTTACAACTTTCTGTCCTTCAGAAAATTCAACTTTTCCAGAAGTTAAAGAAAGTGAACCGTCAATTATTTTTACAAGCGTAGATTTTCCTGCTCCGTTTTCTCCTGCAAAAACATTTAACGCATAAGGCGTAAGTTTTAAAGTGACATCATCGAGAGCAGTTTTATTACCAAACTTTTTTGTTATATGTGATAAAACTAATTCCATTTAGCAAGCTGTTTTGCAATTTCAGAGCGGATATTTTCAGGAACAGTCTCGATATACAGAGGGTCTGTATCATTAAACCTTACATATCCGTCTTTCATTCCATATTCATTAAAAGAACCCCATTTTATCGTTCCATCTAAATATTCTTTGATAAGTCTTGCAGTAAGTTTTTCCTGAAGAGTTTCCACACATGAGATTACAAGACCTGGTGCACTTCCATATGAACTTGAATCAAAGAAACAGAGTTTTGTCTGATGTTCTTTTGCACTTGCAATTACGCCCTGACACGCGCCACCACAAATCGGAAGAATTACATCCACTCCAGAAGCACTCATTGCATCTGCAAGTTCTGCACCTTTCTTTGCATCATACCAGTTACCGACAATTCTAAAATCAACTTCAATTTTTTCATTTGCAGATTTTGCACCCTTTTCATACCCAGGAAGAATAATCTGATTCATCACAGGATATTCCTGAGCTGTGATTAAACCGATTTTACCAGTCTTTGTCATAAGACCTGCAACAAATCCTGTTATAAACGCAGATTCATCCTGAGCATAACGGGCAGTTACGATACTTTCGTTTCCTTCTTTCATTGCATCAAGAAGAATAAATTTCTGTTTAGGGAACTGCTTTGTAAGCGGCTCAACGAGTTCAGGAAGTGACGGATTTGAAGAAACGATTACATCGTATTTTCCTTCTGCACAGAGTGTTGTTAAATGTCCCGGCCACTCTGCCTGATTTGTTCCGCCTTCTACTATCTTCAGACCAACTTTATTTTTTTCATCAGCCGTTTTATTGTACTGTTCAACTGCATTTTGGGCACCATCTGCAAGCTTTGCATAAATCGGACTGTCTGCAATAATTCCCGGTACATATACTGCTATGTTTCTGCTGAATTTTTCTTTGGAATTTTTACCGCATCCTGTTAAAACAAATGCTGAAAAAACAGCACAGATTACGGCAAGTGATAAAGCTTTTCTATAAATTTTATTCATTTAAAAAAACCTCCGTAAGTTTACGGTATAATAGTTTTATATAAAACTATTGTCAAGTACCCGCATTTCCGATAATTAAATCATGAAAGTAATAAATAGAAGAAATTTTTTCATCGCTATAATCCTCTTATGCACTTCGCTCTGTTTTGCCCATGAACCGCAGGAAAGAAAATTTTTCGGTTTTCAGTTTGCAGTAGGTGGAACAATCCCACTTTACGGCGACGGCGCACAATGGAACAACCATGCAGAAATGTCAGACAACCATTTTGCACGAATCGTAATCGGAAGTGACGTTGGCTTTACATTAAAACTTGCTGATCCACTTTTTTTTGTTTTTGATTTTGAAACATGCTCTGATTTCGGATGGGATTCAAGCTATCACTCAAACAGTCTTGACTATGCATTTGCCGCAGGTTTTCAATTTTATCCCGGCTGGGGAAATCTTTCGTTTATCCTTGCATATGCATTAGGCGGAAGATCTGACTTTGTAAAACTTCCAGATGAATATTCAAAAATAAAGAATACGAAATGGGGAAACGGTTTTAAGCTCGCTGTTGAATACGACTTCTTTGAAGGTGGCGGTTTTATTCCTGGAGTAGGATTAAGCTACCGTCTTATGCCACGTGGATACAATAATTATGACAATATAATAAACATCTATGTACGCTTTGCGTTCAGATAAAAAAAAAGCGCCCTGCGGCGCTTTTTTTTATCTTGCATATTCGACGATGCGAGTTTCACGAATCATCGTAAGTTTTATCCTTCCAGGATAGCGGAGATCTGTTTCAATCTGCTTTGCAATCTTCCTTGCAAGTTCTTTAACATCACCGTCAGGAATCTTTTCGTTATTAACAAGTATTCTAAGTTCACGTCCAGCCTGAATTGCATAAGCCTTTTCAACACCGTCAAAGCTTTCTGCAATGCCTTCAAGATTTTCAAGACGTTTAACATAGTTATCAACAGTTTCACGTCTTGCACCAGGACGCGCTGCAGAAATTGCATCCGCAATCTGAACAAGAATTGCCTCAATGCTTGTAGGTTCTATATCATTATGGTGTGCACCGATTGCGTTAATTACGCGCGGGTCTTCACCCATCTTTCGTGCCATTTCAGCACCAACTTCTGCGTGATTCTGATCAGAATCGTTTTCTGCACCTTTACCGATATCGTGTAAAATTGCAGCTCTCTTTGCAAGTTCTCTGTCAGCCCCAAGTTCCGCAGCAAGCATTCCTGCAATAAGTGCAACTTCCTTCGAGTGAACAAGAACATTCTGTCCGTAACTTGTTCTAAAGTAAAGTCTTCCCAGAGCACGTACACCGTCTGTACTCATGTTATGAATTCCAAGATCAAAGAGAGCCTTTTCACCCTCTTCATAAATCTTATTCTGAACTTCTCTTGTAACCTTCTGAACGATTTCTTCGATACGTGCCGGGTGAATTCGGCCGTCAGAAATAAGACGTTCAAGTGATTCTTTTGCAATTTCCTTTCTTACAGGGTCAAAGCAAGAAATAACAACTGCTTCCGGTGTATCATCGATAATGATATCAACGCCAGTGAGAGTTTCGAGCGTACGGATATTGCGTCCTTCGCGTCCGATGATACGGCCTTTCATCTCGTCACTCGGAAGAGAAACTGTTGCTACAGTCATGTCGCCTGTAGTTTCTGTAGCTATACGCTGAATTGTCGTAACAAGAATGTCCCGCGCTTTCTTTTCAGAAGTCAGCTGTGCTTCCTGTTCAATCTTATTCAACAAAACCTGAGCATCATGTCTTGCATCATTTTCGAGATTTTTGATGATAAGTTCTTTTGCTTCCTGGGCAGAAAGTCCCGAAATTCGCTCGAGCTCTTTTCGGTATTCTTCTTCCTGAATTGCAACGCTTGCTTCGCGTTTTTCGAGAACGGCTGTGCGTTCTGCAAACTCTTTTTCCTGTTTATCGAAAGCCTGAGCTCTCTGATCTAGAAGTTCTTCTTTATGATTAACACGTGCTTCATAACGCTGTACTTCAGCACGGCGGTCCCGGTTCTCCCGTTCCTGCTGGTTTCGTTCACGAATGAGTTCATCTTTTGCATTCAGCAAAATTTCTTTTTTCTGAGCTTCAGCTTCTCTAATTGCATCCTGTTTTACACGTTCTGCTTTTTGTTCTGACGCAGATAATTGAAATCTGGCATACAGCCAGCGAATAGTCCATCCAAGAACAATTCCAACGACAGGGAGAATAATAAACCAAATATACTGTGGCATTTAAACTCCTCGCATTTTATTAAATTGTTCGTACTATTAATAGTACCTTAATATAAGTAAGAAGTCAAACGTTTTTTCACATTACATTTCAAAATCGGTGCCCAGATAGATGGTTCTGGCCTGTTCAGACTTGAGAATATCCTCTTTCTGGCCCTGTGTTACGATCTGGCCATTGTTTATAATGATGGCACGGTCTGTAATTTCGAGGGTATCACGTACGTTGTGGTCAGTAATAAGGATTCCTATACCTCTTTTGGCGAGAAGTTTTATAAGTTTTTTGATGTCAGCAACTGCAATCGGGTCAATTCCTGCAAAAGGTTCATCAAGCATAAGAAATTTAGGCTGAATTGCTAAAGAACGGGCAATTTCTGTTCTCCTGCGCTCACCGCCTGAAAGAGTATAGGCTTTTTGCCGTCTGATTCTGGTAATTGAAAACTCTTCAAGAAGGGTTTCAAGCGTCTGTTTTTTCTGCGCAGCTGTCAGATCACGTCTTGTTTCGAGAATAGACCATATATTATCTTCTACCGTCATCTTTTTAAATACTGACGGTTCCTGCGGGAGGTAAGAAATCCCCTTTTGAGCCCTCTTATACATCGGAAGCTCTGTTACGCGTTCTTTATCAAGAAATACTTCACCCTGGGTCGGCTTATAAAAGCCTACAATCATATAAAAAGTTGTTGTTTTCCCTGAACCATTCGGACCTAGAAGACCTAAAACCTCACCGGTTTTCATTTCAAAGTCGATTCCCTGAACGACTTTTTTCTTTCCAAATGTTTTATAAAGGCTGGATGCTCTCAAAACGTGAACTTTGTTCTGAAAAGATTCATACTCATAAGTATCATTTTCTTGAGTTTCAAATTCCTGTCCTTCGATTTCTTCGTCCATCACCTAATTTCCTGACTTCTTTGATTTAACAGTTCCACGAATGTTTCCATCCATAACAATTTCTTCTGTATCCATGTTAAACGAAATCGTCTGCGCCCTGAACATATCGTCTTCCTGTTTTACACTCGCATTTCCGCTAAGCTCAAGAGTCTGTTCTTTTTTTCTATAAATTGAATATGCACCTGTACAAACATTCTGTTTCTGCTTTAATTCAACATCAACCTGCATTATCGCAACATCAGTGTTCTGATCATATTCTATAATCTGTGCTTTTGCTACAACATCATTTTTTAAATCTTTAAGCTCCACATCCCCGGAAAGAACTACAATTTTTGTATCACGGTTATATTCCATACTCGAAGCTTTAAACTCAAGCTCACTTTCAGAATTTGTACCTGAAATGTTTCCTCTGGCTTTAATTATATTAAAATCTTTACCTGAAAGTTCAATTAAATCTGCCCTTATTTCCATTGATGATGTTTTTACAACCGCATTTCCACTTAATACAGTTGAATTTTCTTTCGAGCTGTTTTTATCCGATGAAACACTGCCTTTCATCGAATCACCTGAAAAAGTAATGTCATCTTTTGAACCGGAAGTATTTATCTGCTTTCCGCGTACTGAACTTGAAAAAAGAAATTCATTACTTACAGCGCTTGCACTGAAATCTTTTCCCGTTATTTCAAGGTCATCTTTTTTTATCGTAATCTCTTTACCTTTAGCACTTACAAGCTGCTCTGTTTTCCCATTCCACTTAAGGCTGTCGCCCGTAATGTACACATTTTGATTTTTGTCTATAAACTGAATTCCGTCAAAAAGCGTAAAGATTTCATTTTTTGAATCTGCACTTACCAGAACTGCTTTTCCAGATGCTTTTTCGTTTACATTCGAATCATACATCGTAAAGTAAACATCTTCTGCAAAAGCAAGTCCATCTTTTTTATACTGCTCGAAAACCTTACCCGAAAGTTCCACTTCTTTTTTATTATCTGAATACCTTTTGTAAATTACATTTTCAAAACGGAGCTGGGGAACAGATTCTTCTGCCCTGATATCATTCTGATATTTGAGCGAACAGCCCTGAAAAATGAGGAAAATACAAAACATCTGTAGTGAGGTAAGACAGATTTTCTTCATAACACAATTATATAACAGTAAAGTAGACAAAACAATAACTTTATGCTTAAATTTTCCTATGGACAATAAGAATACTATTCAAACTATTTTTATCTTTGCTCTTTTAGCACTCTTTGCCGTTGCCTGTATAGCAATGATTTATCCGTTCTTTACGGTAATTCTCTGGACAACCCTGCTCTACATAATATTCAGACCACTTCATGCAAAGTGCTTTCTAAAACTTGACAGAACAAAAAAATTCTACAGACTAAAAAAACATCTCCTTGCAGGAGCTTTTTCACTTGGTATTCTTATCGTAATCATCACACCGATTATTGTTATAAGCATAATGCTTATGCAGGAATTTATTTCTTTTATCCAGGAAACAATTGCGTTCTTAAAAGACAATCCTGATTTTTTTTCACACGAAGGTCCATTTGAAGCTTTTTTTACATTCTTCAATAAACTTGGCGTAAACATTCCTAACTTTGATGCAGAAACATTGAGAACTTATACAATTCAATATCTGCAGACATACAGCACAAAAATCTTAAGCATCGGAACATCGATTGTAGGCAAAACAGGAAACTTTTTACTTTCTCTTTTATTCATTGTATTCTCATTATTTTTCTTTTTCCTTGACGGTCAGTATCTTGCGACAGTTTTTAAACAGGCTCTTCCTGTTAAAACAGAATATATGTCTGTTCTTATTGGAAAGTTTACAGAAATTACAAGAAATCTTTTTTCAGGATATATTCTTGTTGCCTTGTATCAGGGACTGATTGCCTTTATCATAATGCTTATTTTTAAGATAAAAGGTGCCCTTCTTTTTTCTGCAGTTCTTATGCTCGCATCATTTATTCCTCTTCTGGGTGCATCAATTGTCTGGCTTCCAATCGGAATTGTTTTGTGCTTTACTCAATCCATTGTAAAAGGAATTTTATTTATCATTATATGTGGAGTCTGTGTAAGTCTCCTGGATAATTTTCTCCGTCCGTTCCTTTTAAAAGACAGAATAAATGCGCATCCGCTTATTATTTTCTTTTCGATTCTCGGCGGAATTAAAGTTTTCGGAATGAACGGTTTAATTATCGGACCACTTGTAGTAATTCTTTTCTTTACTGTTCTGAATATGCTTTTAAATACAAAAGAAAAAGAGTAAAAATCTGATACACACTGATTCTTTAGAAAATCGGATAACAGTCGAAGCCCGCTGTCTTTAACTGAAGTCCGATATTTCCTTTTTCATTTTCATCAACAATTACAATATAATATTTATTCCCAGAAGGACGAACTTCTTCTTCGATATATGCTTTAAATCCTTTTTCCTTTAATCGTCCGACAAGTGACTCTGCATTTTCTTTTTTTCCAAAAAGACCAACCTGCTGTCTTTTAATTTTTTCTTCTTTTGAATCAGGCGCAGCACCTGCTTTAGCAACTTCTACATTCGAACTTTTTGCAACTGTAATATTTTTTGCCTGTTCATTTTGTGCCTTTGCAATTGCATTTCCCTTCCGTGGAACAAAGAACCAGAATGGTGTCGGCATAAGATTAGCTTTTCCAGAAACGACACCTGCTTCTGGACTCAATGGATAGTTTTTCTTTATCTGAACTGCCGCATCATCATCATCTGCAATATACCATAACGTAAAAAGAAGTGAAGGTTTTACAGATTCCATTTCTGGAATAGAAAGATAACCTTTTATAAAAAGAATAATTGCATTAAGCTGTTCATCTGAAGGATCATCGCAAAGCTGAGCCCATATTTCATAAAGTTTTATTCTTGCCTGTATTTTCTGATCCTTAGAATTCCTTATATTTGAATTTAAATAAGAAAGCGCAGTCTTTGCTTCACCACAATTTAAGCAGCACCTTACTGCATCTAAAACCAGAATACTCGGCGTTTTCTTTAACATGTTGTAAACGATTTTATCCTGCGGAGCCGATTCTTTTGTAAGCTTAAAGGAATTGATTTCTTCCTGACTTACTTTAATTCCCGCAGCTTTTGCAAAAGATTTAGAAGCATCACTGTAAAGTCCTGACTGCTCCTGAATGCATCCCAGAAATGCATAAAGTACACGTACAGAACACAGATCTTCTATTGGAATGACATTTTTTTTCAGATATTCAATTGATTCATCAACATTATCACATTCAAGAGCCTTTTTTATAACACCAGCTGCAGAGCTTTGCGCAAAAAGAAATCCTGAGGAAAATATAAGAAATGCAATAGAATATAGAATTTTTTTCATTATCATTCCGCTTCCTGTTCAGTTTCGGAACTTTTATGTGTCTTCTTTAGTTTTTGAATTTTATCAAGAATCTTTTCACGGGTGGTTTTACCGCTATCACTGTAACTCAGTTTCTTATTTTCAGTTTCCTGAACGTCAGCACTTCTTTTTCTTTCTTTTGCCTTTGCTTTTTGCTGGTCTCTGACTTCCTTTTCTTCGGCCTTTCTCTGCTTCTTTAACCTACTGAAAAAAGCTATTGGAAGTGAACACAAAACACCAAACGCAAATGAAATAAGAGAATTCATAAACACCGGAACATTTTTTACTGTCGTAGTAAAAAGCCAGATATCACATTTGTTATCCAGATTATATCCCATAAAAAATGAAAACGCTGTAAGCGCCACAATTAAACATATTAATTTAGCCACCATACTACTCACTTCTCCCGGTTCAACAATTTTTATACCAAAGTCCCTCGGAATGTATTTCCACTCAGACTCAATAACTTAACTTTTACAAACTTTCCTATTGAACTTTTTTCGGCCGCAAATGCAACTCTTTCATCCTGCTGTGTTTTTCCCAAAAGTTCACTTTCGTTATCACGGCTTACATTTTCAACAAGTACATCTACCGTGTCTCCAACGCGCTTAAGCATTTCCATTTTTGTAATCTCAAGCTGAAGATCTATAATGCGCTGAAGTCTTTCTTTTTTTAACCCAAGTTCAACCTGATCATTTCTCACAGATGCAGGAGTTCCTTCCCTAGGATTATAGTAATACATAAATGCATTTTCGTATAGAATTGTTTTCATAAGTGAAATAACTTCTTCGAAATCTTCTTCTGTTTCGCCAGGGAAACCTACCATTATATCTGTAGTAAGAGATACATCAGAAATTTTACTTCGGATTTTTTCAACAAGCTTAATATAATCTTCGCGTGTATAACGACGGTTCATCTCGTGCAAAACTTTTGTCGAACCATGCTGTACCGGAAGATGAATGTGATGGCAAAGCTGTTTTCGTTTTGAAATTACATCAATAAGCTTTTCTGACAGATCCTTTGGATGACTCGACATAAATCTAACCCAGCCGATACAGCTGCCGGTTTTTTCTATGTGATCACATATTCTCTCAAGAAGCTCTGGAAAATCTACTCCGTCATAAGAATAAGAGTTTACGTTCTGTCCTAAAAGTGTAATTTCCTTTACTCCATTTTTAGAAAGAAAATCAATTTCCTTTAATATATCTTCTACGCTTCGACTTTTTTCTCTGCCCCGTACATATGGAACAATGCAGTATGTACAGAAATTATTACATCCATGCATAACAGGAACAAATGCGCTGAATGCACCTGGTTCAAGCGAAACAGAAGAAAATTCGTATTCTTCCGGATTGTTTACAAGTTTAAGATTAGACGGATTAATTTTATTTTCTATTGCAGAAATAATATCACCAAACTGTTTTTTTGCATAAGTTCCGACTACATAATCAACAACCGGATAATCTTTTTTAAGGGATTTTAAAAGTCTCTCTGCCATGCATCCCATTACGACTAATGTGAGAGGCTTTGCCTCTTCTTTAACATATTCTGCAGCAAGGTCGAGAGTTTTTGATTTTGCATCAGGTTTCTTTTCCCTTAAAGCTTTAAGACCGGTAAACCATCCCAGACGTCCGAATATTCTATTCTCTGCAGTCTGTCTTACAGAACATGTATTGATGATTACAAGATCACTTACCTGAACATCTTCTGCCTTTGTCCATCCACGTGAAATTAAAAGCTGTTCAACTGCCGCAGATTCTGCAATGTTCATCTGACAGCCGTAAGTTTCAAAAAAATAAGTCATCTACACCGCCGCATTCTGATTCATTGCTGCTTCAAGAGTATTTACCATGAGCATTGCAATTGTCATAGGACCTACTCCACCAGGAACCGGTGTAATGTAAGAAGCGATTTCTGAAATTGCATCATATTCAACATCACCACAAAGTCTGAAACCACTTTTTTTCGTGCTGTCAGGAATTCTATTAACTCCGACATCAATTACGACTGCCCCTGGTTTTACCATATCCTTTGTTACTGTCATCGGGTGACCTGCAGCTGCTACAATAATATCTGCCTGGCGAACCATAGAAGCAATATCCTCTGTTCCTGTATGACAGATTGTTACAGTTGAATTTACTGCTTTTGACGACATCAAAATTGAAAGAGGTTTTCCTACTATATTAGAACGTCCGATTATTACACAGTGTTTTCCGCTTGTTTCAATATTCATTTTCTGAAGAAGAACTAACACTCCGTGCGGCGTACATGGCAAAAATGATTTTCTGCCAATCATAAGATTTCCGACATTAACAGGATGGAAACCGTCTACATCCTTTTCTGGGTTTATTGCCATAATTACACGGTCTTCGTTAATGTGCTTTGGAAGTGGAAGCTGTACTAAAATACCGTTTACGGTTTTATCTTCGTTAAGTTTTTCTATGAGTGAAATAAGCTCTTCTTCGCTCGTATTTTCCGGAAGTTTTACACTTTTATCTGCCATTCCGGCTTCTGCAAGAGCTTTCTGCTTTCCTGTTACATAAGAAACACTGGCCGGGTTTTCACCTACTAAAATAACGGCAAGACAGGGTGTTACCCCCTTTGATTTGAGTTCCTTTACTTTTTCTGCTACTTCATCCCTCACGCTCTTTGCCACGGCCTTACCGTCAACTACAAAAGCACTCATATTTTCTCCCGGACTGTAACTAAACAAATCCTAATTTATTTAATTTTATTGAATAAAGACAATAAAAAATGTATTATTCTGTTAGTATAACAAAAATTCTATTTAAATTCTATCTGTGAGGAATTATGAAACGTTTTACAAAGGTGATTTTTATGGCTTGTGCGCTTGCCTTTATCACCGTTCCACAAAATATTTTTGCACAATCTGCTTCAGGCTCTGCTAATTCTGAAGAATCAGACAACGATGGCGATGAATATACAGATGAAGGTGACTTTTACGAAGAGGAAGAGGAAAGACTTACCCAAAATGGTGCAGGTGACCAGTACCTTGAAGTAAAACTCATGCCTCTTTTCCCGCTTAACTTTGACGATCAGCTTTATACAGGCGGCGCCCTAACAATAGGTTATCATAGATTCTTAACCCAGTATCTTGCAGTTGGCGGAAATGCAATGTTCTCATACAATTCAACTATTGGAAGCAACATTTTAACAATGATTCCTTTAACTGCAAACGTAACTTTCCAGCCTTACATAGGGAAATTTGAATTTCCTATGACTTTCCATATCGGTGCGGTTCTTGAAAATTACGTTCAGTATAAATATTTCCCTGGTCTCATATTGAAATTTGATGCAGGCTGTTACTATAGAATTAATGAAAGCTGGTCTGCCGGAGTTGAAGGTTCTTTTATGTGGCTTCCTCAGTGGACTGGAGATTCATCTAAAAACGGCAGTTATATGGGCCTTGCAATAATGGCCGGTGCACGATACCATTTCTAAAGTGGAGTTAACAAATCCGATGAAAAAATATTTACATAGAACAGCAGCAAAAATTCTTTCCTCTCTGTCTTTAATTCTTGCAGGAATTATTTTCAGTTCATGTCAGGATCCTATTTTTTATCATATCAACCAGGAAGTAAAACTCGAAGACGCATCAATTTTCGGAGACGTTTTCTTTATAGCACGACATAAATACAACAATGAAGAACGGCTCTATTTTTCAAATGGAATAATTTATTATAAAAATGCAGATGATGACGGATATGGAAAATGGAAAAAAAGCACCAAACCAGCAGGAAGAGTTGTTTCTGTTGTTTCAGACAGTTCTAACCTCTACGCTTTAGTCTTCTCAGAAACTCGAGATGATTATGAAGGTGAAATGAAAATTACCGGAAAAAGAATTTACAGAAGCTCAGATGGCGGCAGTACATGGGAATTACATTCTGAATTAAATGATTTAATGACTACTCTCAAAGCAAAATCTTCAGTATCACTTATGTGCACTAATGCAATTAATCCAAACAACAGATATGCCTATGCAAACATAAAAGGAAAAGTTTACAACCTCGGTAACAATTCTTCTGCCGGTACAGGAAGCGCAGGAACTGAAGTCACAGTTTCTACAGTTTCATCAATAAGCAGATCATGTGTTTATGCAGGTGGAGTAAAATTTTTCAGCTGTTACGGTGCATGTACAGATGAATCAAAAACTCAGTCAGCTTCAAAAATATTTGCCTCTGAAAACGGATCAGTATATATCTATAATACATCTGGAACAAAAATCGGTTCATCAAATCCATCTGTCGGAATAATTTACGGAATTGCTTCTTTTGATAATGGTAATCAGTTTATGGTAACTTCATCCTCTGGTTCTGCCCTGATGCAGCGGCAGGGAAATGATGATTATTCATGGTCAGATACAGATTATGCAAACCTTACTTCAACTTTAAGTTCTCTTTATGAAGGAATGTATGCACTTGCAGTAGATCCTTCTATGCCGGCTTTATCAAGCACCGCATATGCAGGACTTAATGTTTATGGAACCGGATCAAACTCTGCGTTATTCTCTCATGAAGGACTCTGGGCATATTACCCGGCACGTGCGAAATGGAATATTGAGTAAAGCGTGCGCGTAAACCACGTTTCCGGCGTCGCACAGACTTCACGCGCGACGTTCGAGTTCGTGGTACGAACTCTCTTTCACTTGTATTTAATTCTGCCACGAACGTTCGAGTTTGCGATAAAAATCGCTCTGTGATATAATTTAACCATAATGGATGAGCTTTTTTCCTCTTCAGCTTTATTAAAGGAACCTCTTGCTGCACGCATGCGTCCACAGAACCTCGACGAATATATCGGACAGGATCACATTGTCGGACGCGGAAGGCTTTTACGCCGTGCAATTGCTGCAGACCAGCTTACATCCGTTATTTTTTACGGACCGCCTGGTTCAGGAAAAACAACGCTCGCGCGCGTCATTGCAAACCACACACAGAGTAACTTTATTACACTCAACGCCGTTCTTACAGGCGTTGCAGACATCCGCGTTTCGATTAAACAGGCAGAAGATTATTTTAATCTTTACAATAGAAGAACAATCCTTTTTGTTGACGAAGTTCACAGATGGAACAAGGCCCAGCAGGACGCGCTTTTACCGTGGGTAGAGAACGGTACGATAATCTTAATCGGTGCGACAACCGAAAATCCTTTTTTTGAGGTTAACAAAGCGCTCGTAAGCCGAAGCCGCGTGTTCCAGCTAAAGCCGCTTACACAGGACGATTTAAAAAAGGCAGCCGAACAGGCACTTAAAAATGTAGAACGTGGCTACGGTCACTGGAACGTTCAGTTTGAAGAAGGCGCTCTCGAGCATTTAATCGAAACGGCAAACGGTGACGCGCGCTCGCTTTTAAATGCACTTGAACTTGCAGTAGAAACTACGCCCGATAAATGGAACCCTGCAGGCGATCCGCCGGAACCTGCTTACGGAAGTACGATTTACATTTCAAAAGAAGCGGCAGAAGAATCGATTCAGAAAAAGGTTGTGTTATACGACAGGGACGGAGATTATCATTACGATATAATTTCTGCATTCATAAAGTCACTTCGGGGACGCGACCCTGATGCTGCAATGTACTGGCTTGCAAGAATGGTAAGGGCCGGAGAAGATCCGCATTTTATTTTCAGGCGCATGCTCATTTCTGCGTGTGAAGATACAGGGCTTGCAGATCCTCTTGCAATTACAGTAGTTACTTCATGCGAGGAAGCTTTTGACAGAGTCGGACTTCCAGAAGGAAGATATCATCTTGCACACGCCGCACTTTATCTTGCAACATGTCCTAAGTCAAACAGCTCGATGGCTTTCTTTGACGCACTTTCTTCTGTAGAAAAAGAAGATGCAGAAGTTCCTAATCATTTAAAAGATTCAAGCCGCGATGCAGAAGGCTTTGGTCATGGTTCAGGGTATCTTTATCCTCATGCATACCGCGATCACTGGGTTGCACAGCAGTATCTTCCCGATGAACTTATGGGAAGAGTTTTCTATACTCCAAGTACTCAGGGTTATGAAAACACAATCAGAAACGATGTTCTTTCGCGACGTGAGCTGCAGATTGCCGCAATTCTTGAAAAGTCAGATTACTATTCTCAAAGTGAACAGTCTTCACCGGAGCTTACCGGTTCAAAAAATAACGACGCGCCGCTTTCTCATGTTCCGCATAAATCTGCAACTGCAAAAAGCTGTGCAAATGAAATGTCTGAATTTGGATCAAACCCGATTTCTGAATGGTGGATGAACGAACACTTTAAATCGGGAATTAAAAAGATTTCAGAAAACCTTACGTTCAGTCCGGTAAACCAGTACAAGGAAACTGCACTTGATAAGGCAGACAAATCATGGCAGTCGCGGATTGATTCCAACAGAGCAGAAATTCTTTTACAGATAAGAGATACGATGACAGGCATTGCAACTCTTTCTCGCCATGAGCGGAGTTTAATATGGAATGCAGATGACGGACTTTTACTTTGGGAAATTGCACGCAAAACTCCAGAGGGCGTTACATGCGGTGTATGCCGCTCGCAAAAGGGTAAAGAAGTTTTAGAGCAGTACAGCCGTACTCTTGGTAATCTTGATAAGCCTGTTCTTGAATATCAGAAAGATGATCAGAGTTTTTCTGACATGCTTGATGTTTTTGCGTTAAAGGGAATTGCATTTGATCACATATTCTTTAGAAACCCGTTTGTAAATGTTAATTCAATTTCTGAACTTATCGAAGAAATTAAAAATGTAAGTTCGCGTTCAGAAGAAACAAGCCCGCTTGCCAAAAACTTTAACATAATCATTGCTCAGAAAATTCCATGCAACGGACAACGCATCTCGCGTCTGATTGCATCACAGGTTTTAGGAAACAAACTTTTTGAACCATACAACACTCTTCTTTCTACAATGGAAGAAGCAGAAGAAAAATTTTTCGGTGACAGAACAAATCCGATTTTTGAATGGAACAATGATACAATCGTAAAAATGTTTAAAGACGCAGGCTTTAAAGTTTCTTATGAAGTTGAACGAATCATAGAAAAGCGCCGCATTACAAAGCGCGAAATTGCTAACTGGTTCAACTTAGATACTTCTGCTTATGCCCATGCAGTCGCAGAAGCAATTGGAGATGCAAGCCTTCCTAAAATTGCAAATCTTCTGGAAAATTCGGCAGAACACACTGTGTTTAACTGGGAAACAGAAATTGCATTTTTAACGGTTTCACTGTAAAATAGATATAATACACATTTTCGTTGCCCGGCAACGCCACATTCAACTCAGAATGCGGACTATATTTATTCAGGAGATAATTATGAATTTTATTTTTTTAGGACCTCCAGGAGCAGGGAAAGGCTCTCTCGCTGTAAAAGTTAAGGAAGCTTATAACATTCCTCACATTTCAACTGGTGATATTTTCAGAGCAAACATCAAGGCTCAGACTCCGCTTGGAGTAAAGGTAAAGGCTATCATCGATTCTGGAAGCCTTGTAAGCGATGACCTTACATTTGAACTTGTAAAAGACCGTCTTGCTCAGGATGACTGCAAAAACGGTTTTATTCTTGACGGTTTCCCACGCACAATTCCACAGGCAGAAATGCTTGAAACTCTCGGACTTAAGCTTGACTGCGTAAACTTTACAATCGCAGACGAAATCGTAATCAAACGTTTAAGCACACGCCGTGTTTGTAAAGCATGCGGAGCAAACTTTAACGTTGCAACAAAACCACCAAAGAAAGAAGGAATCTGTGACGAATGTGGTGGAGAACTCTATCAGAGAGACGACGATAAACAGGAATCAATTCTTCACAGAATGGATGTTTACCGCGAACAGACAGAACCATTAATCGATTTCTACCGCAAAAAGGGAACAATCACAGACCTCGATGCAGGAATCGAAACAGACATACTTCTCGAAAAATTTAAAGAAATTTTTAAATAAGCAGCAATGAAAAAGACCGGATCACAAATTATTACAGAATTACTCAAAATGCACGGAATTGAACTTGTCGCAGGAATCCCGGGCGGTTCCATTCTTCCTCTTTACGATGAACTTACCAGAAGCGGTATTAAACATATTCTGGTAAGACAGGAGCAGTCGGCAGGTTTTATCGCACAGGGAATTGCGCGAACAACAGGCAGACCTGCAGTGTGCTTTGCAACAAGTGGTCCGGGAGCAATGAATCTTTTAACATCAATTGCTGATGCTAAATGCGATTCAATTCCAATCATTGCAATTACAGGTCAGGTAAATCTTCCGTTAATCGGAACTGATGCTTTTCAGGAAGCAGATACGTTCGGGCTTTCTTTTCCGATTACAAAACATTCGGTAATGGTAAAGTCTGCACGCGAGCTTCTTGAGGTTATTCCGATGTGTTTTAAAATTGCTGCAAGCGGAAGACCGGGACCTGTTTTAATTGACGTTCCTAGAAATGTTCAGCTTGAAGAAGTTGAATTTGACTCATGGCCAAAAATAAATTCTAAAAAGTTAATTACAAAATTCCACACAGATAAAAAACACATGTCAGAAGTTTTAAATGAAATGTCTGACGTAATGTTAAAGGCAAAAAAGCCTGTTCTCTTTGCAGGCGGTGGATGCAACAACACAGAAAGTGCAAAAGGAATTGCATCCCTTCTTTCTTCTTACGAGATTCCTGTTGTTTCAAGCTTAATGGGAATCGGTGCAGTTTCGTGCAAAAGCGTAAACTATCTTGGAATGGTAGGAATGCACGGAAGCGTTGCGGCAAACCAGGCGATGTATGACAGTGATCTGGTTTTAGCATGCGGCGTTCGTTTTGATGACAGGGCAATCGGTGTTGCTTCCCAGTTCTGTCCTAAAGCAAAAATACTTCACATCGACATTGACGCAGCAGAAATAAATAAAATCTACAGCGCAAATCTTTCTTTAGTTGCAGATGTAGAATCAAGTCTTCCTGTTCTTGCGCAGTTGATTTTTGAAAAAACTAAAAAAGCAGATTCTGATTTAACTAAATATACAGAAAGCCGCGCATCGTGGTTAAAAAAGATGTCACTTCTTAGAAAAAAAACTTTTTCTGTAGAATGCGGGCAGAATAAAAAATCAAAGCTTACAAACCCACGCTCGTTTATTGCCAGCATTCCAGAAAATGCAGCTCTTGCAGGTTTAAAGCCAGAAGATTTACTTGTAACGACAGATGTTGGACAGCACCAGATGTTTGCAGCCCAGTATTATCCTGTTTCAGCACCGCATACTTTCCTTACATCAGGCTCACTTGGAACAATGGGCTTTGGTCTTCCTGCGGCAATCGGCAGTGCACTTGCAAATCCTAAAAAAAGAACCGTTTGCATTTCGGGTGACGGCTCGATTATGATGAACATTCAGGAGCTTGCAACTCTTGCCGAGCTTGATTTGCCTGTAACTGTAATCGTTTTTGTAAACGGAACTCTCGGAATGGTTTACCAGCAGCAGAAATATCTTTTTGATAAAAACTACAGCGCATCTGTCTTTGGTAAAAACCCGGACCTCCTTACAATTGCAAGGGGTTTTGGAATCGAAGCAATTGACGCAGATACAGACAGAGACTGGGCAAAAAAGGCATTTTCTAAAGCAGGAAGCAAGCCGCGCTTTGTAACTGTAAAAGTAAGCTCAGAAGAAGACGTTCTCCCATATGTAAAAGCCGGCTGTCCGAATGTAGAATCTATTCATTAAACCGTTTATAATGGTTTTATGAAAACAAGTAGAACATTTATTAAAGTAAATTCAGCCTGTATTTTTCTTCTTATTTCAGTTATCCAGTTATTTTTCTCTTGCGGTAAAAAGGCGCTTAAAAATGACATTGAATTTGCAGAAGTTAATCTTAAATCCGACAGCGGAAATCTAAATCTTTTTATCGCCCGAACCGAAGTAACTCAGGCTCAATACCTTGAAGTAATGGGACAGAATCCTTCTGTAATAAAGAATGATGAGCTTCCTGTTACAAACATCACTTATGAGCAGGCATGTTCATACTGCAATAAGCTCAATAAAAAGCTTGGCTTTAAAGAAACCTATAAAATTACAAAAAGTGGAAACTCTTATTCTGTAAAACTGATTGATAATGCACCGGGCTTAAGGCTTTTAAAATTTTCAGAAGCAAAAACAATCTACGAAACAGTTTATATAAAAGAAAATGGTGACACAGAAGAGTCACTTTATTTTAATTCACCTGCCCCATCAGACAGCTGGCACGGAAACCGGCTTCATAAAACGGCGCATTCAAAGCCAAACAGTCTCGGACTTTTTGACTTTGCCGGCAACGCCTACGAATATGTATCATGTCCTGAAATGTTATGCTCTGATAAAATTGAAAAAAGAAGCCTTCCGTATATTTTATACGGTCAGAATTTACTCGGAATACATACTAAAGAAAGTTTAAAAGCTGCTGTCGGCAAAGATGCAATGGAAAAATATTTTAACGACATATGTATCAGCGAAGACGACGCAATAAGTTTTAGAATATGTGCTCCACAGAATGTTGATAAATCCAAGCTTAACATCATTTATGAAAAAAATATTGAAAAGGCTTTAAAAAAATGGGAACAGGATTCTTTAGAAAAAATCTTTTCTAAATTTGAATTTGTTCACTGTGATGAATATTCATACCAGACCGATGGAGAAAAACCTGACAGAACAAAAAAGCAGATTACAATTCATGTTCCTGAATTAAATGTTTCTAAAACAGAAATAACAAAAGATTTTTTTGATTTTATTCAGAATGGAAAACTCTATGATGATATAGAAGAAAAAGATTATTCAGATTTTTATTATTCCTATTGTTATTACAACGGTTATCAACTCGAAGATTTTGTAATTGATAATTCTGTAAAACGGAATATGACTTATGAAACTGCATTGCAATTCTGCAATAAATTAAGTGAACTTAAAAATCTTACTCCATGCTATGAAATAACAGATCAGGGAATTGTTTTTAATCCGGCAGCAAACGGGTACAGGCTTCCTACAAAAGCAGAATTTATTTCTTTTGATGCTCAGTATAATTCTAATGACGAAATTAAATTTGATTCAACATACTGGGATATCTCAACAGATACTTATACAACCCAGCTTTTTACTACTGATATGTATGAACCTGTGACAACTTATCCTGGAAACAGATTAATAGGAAGATGGACAGGTAAAAATAAAAAACCTATTTTTATCGAAATGCAGAATAAGTATGTTACAGAATTCCGCGAGCCGGAATCTCCAAACTTCTGTTTAAGACTTTTTCAAACTGCAGATACAAAGCAGGTAGAATCATACCGTAAAAAACAGGATGAAGCTGTTCTTGCAGAAATTAAAAAAGAATTTGCTAATATTGTCGAAATGGAATTCTGTGAAGGCGGTTTAAAGAAATTTAACAATTCCATTGAACTTCCTGATGCAGAACTTGCAGATTATGAATTATCAAAAAAAGAAATAACGCCTTATATTTATAAAACGATAACAGGAAAATTTTCTTCCAGTGATGACAGTTCATTAAAAGACAGGTGTTACCTTATGTATTACGATGCAGTAGAAATGCTTAACCGTCTGAGCAGGCTTTTAGGTCTTGAAGAATGTTATGTAAAAAACGGAAGTCACTGGGAATGCGATTACACTAAAAACGGTTACAGGCTTCCAACTCTTGCAGAATTTGCAAACAAAAATTCATTAGACGTCTGCAGTGAAGTGCAGTTTAACGACCTTTGTGTAACCAATCATATTATCGCATGGGAAACTTCTTTTCCTCATGGAATCGATTATATAGAAGGTGAAAAAATATATCATACTGCTTACTCATCATGGTCCGACGGGCTTCACCAGGATGAGTACAACAGCATTTATTTATGCCGTACAAAAGACAGTGCAAAGATGAAAGAGCTGCTTAAGAAAAATAAAGAGGAGAAAAAGCTTCTTGCATCTCAAATCGATAAAAAATTAAGGATGACTTCTCTTCCCGGTGCAAAATACACAATGACTTATTATGATTCAAATACAGAAAAAGAAGTTGCAAAAAGTTCAACGCTTAAACCTTTTTATATACAGCAGAGTAAATTTGATACTGAACTTTTAAAGCATGTTAACCGTTATGACAGGGATAAAAAGTACACTCCTTATGCAGAACTTAGTTTTATAAATACCCTCATTACATGCAATAAGCTCAGCCTTGCGGCAAACCTTACGCCGTGCTATAGAATCAACGGAAAGTTTTTTCCCGAAGATCTGTCAGATGATTTACATATTGAATGGTATGAAAATTCCGGTAAAAAGCCTGCGTTTGATTATACAATTGAATACGACAAAAACGCCGACGGGTACCAGCTCTGCTCCGAAATTGAATGGGATTATGCAGGATCTTTAAATACAAATCCCGACGATTTTTATTTAATCAAAAAATTAAGCGGAAATGACTCAATTGAATTTAAAGAAGGTGTCATTTACCTTATGAATACTACTTGCGAAGAATGGTGTTATGACAGAGGTCCTGACCTGGAATATGAAGAAGAAGGCCAATTCAGAAACAGCGACCCTAAACATTATGCATATGAAACAAGAGTAACGAGGACACACTGCGGTAATGACAGCCAGACCAGGGAAGAAAAACGACGCTACTGCCCGCTTTACCAGAGCAATACATTCAGAGTAATAAGATACCAGTAAGTATTTAAGAAAGGAAGGAGTTATATAATGAAAAAACAGTCAAAGATTTTTTTAATTTTATCTATGACACTTTTACCTCTCATCGTTTTTTCATGCAGAAAAAAAGGCAATGTTACAGTAAATGAGCCTTCAAAACCTGCAGAAGAAAAAGACGACATCAAAAAAGAAGCTCCTGAAATTTTTAATATGGTTTATGTAAAAGGCGGCTGGTGCACTATAGGATTAACAGAAGAAGAAAAAGATAAATATTTTCCTGATTCCAAAAGCGGTATATATACCAGACATAATTCTTATGTAAGTGACTTTATGATAAGTTCATCAGAAATAACACAGGATCTTTACGAGCAGGTCATGGAGCAGAATCCTTCACTTCATGCAGGCGCTTACAGACCGGTAGAATTAGTAAAGTTTACCGATGCACTTATTTTCTGCAATAAATTAAGCATTAAAGAAAATCTTACTCCATGCTACTCCTTAGGCGGCGAAACAGATCCTTCTAAATGGGATTTATTCTGGGATGACTCCAATTCCTACAGATTATTTGAAAGATTTATATTAGACCTTAAATGTGATTTTAACTGTGACGGATACAGACTCCCGACAGAAGCAGAGTGGATGTATGCTGCAAAAGGCGGTGAACATAATGAATCCTTTTTTTATTCGGGTTCAGACAACCTTGATGCAGTTGCCGTAATAAGCAGTTATGAAAACCAGACTTCTTATGACTGTCCGCAGGTTGTAAAATCAAAGCTTCCGAACAGTCTTGGACTGTATGATATGTCCGGAAACCTTAAAGAACTGGTATGGGATTACTACGGTAAATTTCCTGTCAGCGATATTGTAAATTACACAGGTCCTCAAAGAATTCTTCTTTCATGTTCTGAATATTCAGTCTTAAAAGGCGGTGACTATGAGTACTCATCTGAGTACCAGGGATATATAGAAAAAAGAGACAGCATTTACTTAAAAGGAGACTGGGATGTTTTTGGCTTTAGAGTATGCCGTTCTGTAAATTCTGAACAGATAAAAAAAGAAGCTGCAAAAGCAGAAGAAAAAGCAAGGGAAAACAGAGATGAACTTTTAAAGCTTGCTGTCCTTCCTAAAATTATAAAGCTTCCTGATTTTACTTATCTAAAAGACGAAAAATATCATCCCTGTAAAGGCATGTATGTATCCAAATCTCCTTTATCGTTTAATGATTTATTTCTTAAAGGCCCTGAATGTGCCGGCGATTTGCTCAAATACGATTCACAAAGTTCAACTGTTTTCTGTTACAATGCCATACTGTATTTAAATGAATTAAGCAGAATATGCGGATTAAAACCATATTATTCAATCATGTATGCAATGAATCCGGAAAAGCCGGAAGAATTTACAAAGCTTAATGAAAACCAGCTTAAAGAACTGGAGCTTGATTACATAGCCAGACTTTCTGATTATGCCAGTATTATGACTATAGGCGGAATAGACAGATATAAACGGCTCCGTGTGTCTTTTAATCCAGATTCCAACGGGTTTAGATTTCCAACAGAAGAAGAACACGATGCTCTTTTTTATCTGAGCAAAATAAATTTACCTGAAAACTCCGTAAGAAACTCAATTAGAAAATATATTGATATTACCGGAGCATATGATTTAGAGTACTGGTTACTCTCTTATACGGCATCTGTCGAGGATACACAGATAACCCGTTTGACCGACACTGTGCGTTCGGGTGATTTTTATTTCTGCAGGAACATTCCTGAAAGCGAAAAAGAAATTAAAGAATTTGATTCTCTGGTTACAAAATATACAAACCGTAAACGTGTAGAACGCGCCCTGCTTTTTGAAAAGCTTATCGGGGTACCGATGGATGACCTTATGGTTAAAATAAAAGGCGGTACCGCATTACAGTCACTTGATTTTAATAACGGAAATTTTTCAGAAGTTACTCTCGGTTCTTATTCGATGTCAAAAATTCCGTTTACAAAAAAAATGCTTTCAGCACTTATCGGGGCTTCTTATGATAATTCAAATCATGATGAAGACCAGCCTCTTGAAATGTCATGGTACGAAGCAGCATTAATTTGTAATAACCTGAGCGATATTTACGGTTTAAAAAAAGTATATAAATTCTGCAACATGGAAGTATTTATAGATTACGCGGCAGACGGATTCAGAATACCTACAGAAGCAGAATGGGAGCATGCGGCACGTTCCGGAACAAAAGACAAATCAACTAAATATGGAATTCCTTTAGAAGATGTAATTTATTATCAAAACAAAAAATATTATACCCATATAAGCGACGAATGGGAGAGCTACTGGAAGTTAAACGACTTTATTACAGTTTACAGTGGAACGCCAAATGCCTTAGGAATTTACAATCTTGCCGGATATTGTGCTGAATGGTGTAACGACCGTCAGACATTTGACAGTCATGCATTCTCTGACAAAAATCCGTCTTATAAACAACTTCCCGTTGATATAAATCCTTACTATGCAAAAAAAATGCCGGGAGGACAGATTGCAGGACAGAAAAGGATTATAAAGGGAGAACATTATGTAAATAGTGAATATTATGACAATGCCCGGATTAGTATCAGAGATACAGTTAATGATACTTCCCACTATTATGCGCTAAGATTAGTTAGGACGACAAATACAGAAGAAATGAAAAAACTCATGAAAGAACATGAAAATGAATATCTTGAAATGCTTGCATCGAACAAACCTTTCTTTGATCAAAACCTTAAAATGGTGACTGTCAAAGGTAAGAAGTTTGCAGACCGCAAAAGTGATGGAGAAGAAAGTAAATACTCTACACTGGAAGCTTCTGATTTTATGATTGCAGACTGCGAAGTTACAAATGAGATGTTTATACGGATCATGCATTATTATCCTAACTACGATGCTGAATCCAATGCAAGCTCCAGCATTGCACCTGACGCACCGGTGACAAACATAACTTTAAAAGAAGCAAAGCATTTCTGCAATGAATTAAGCAGGATGTACGGTTTTGAGCCATGTTATGATTTGGAAAAAGATGAATTAAAATCCGGTGCAGACGGTTTTAGACTTCCTACAGAGGATGAATGGCTGCTTGCAGCCATGGAGGGAAATCCAAAATACAAACCTTTATACAGCGGAAGTAATAATCCCGAAGAAGTCGCAGTCTTTGAAACCAGCACTGTTCAGCCTGTAAAAACTAAAAAACCTAACAGGCTGGGTCTTTACGATATGTCAGGAAATGCATTTGAGCTTCTTGAAGGTGATCATATAAGAGGCGGCTCCGTAGATTACAGAGACTTCCCTATATACAAATACTACAGCTGGAGCGGCACTAAGGGTTCAGACGATACAGGCTTTAGAGTCGTACGCTCGGTTAAATAAGACGTATTTTAAATATTCCACGATTGATTTATATATGTTATAATTAACAATCATTTATTATTGGTGGAACATATGAAAAAGATTCTTACTATTTCATCTAATCCGGTCGTTCTGGATACAGTAAAAAAGGCAATTGCAAATTTTTCAAGATATTTTGACAGTGAATATCTGTGGGAAACTTCACAGATAATCACTTACATTAACTACGAACTTCCTGAACTTAAAATTCTTGACTACACATCGGAAGATACAGACTGCGAAACAATTCTTGCAACCATAAATTCTGACCCATGGCTCCACTACGGCGGAATCATAGCAGTATGCGCATCAAAAGGCAAAAAAAGAACACTGGAAGAACTGCAGGATTCAAACATTCTCTGCGTTCTTACAGTCGATGAATTTAAAGAAAACCTCGAGCGTCTTTTAAAACTTATCCTTGCAAACCAGCAGTTTATTTTTCACCGCGGTCTTCAGAATGATATCGGTAATGAAGAATCCGGTTCATTCTCGTTTCACAACGACCTTCTCGACATTCATTTTTATTCAAGCTTCCTTGTTGCATATCTTTACAACACAAGCCGAATTTCTACTCAGGACAGATTCAACTTACAGATGGCTTTATCAGAGCTTTTAAACAACGCCCTCGAGCACGGAAATCTTGAAATTTCTTTTGAAGAAAAAACAAACTGGATGATGGAAAACGGAGAAATAGTTTCTTTAATCCGCAAAAAAGCCTCAGAAGAAAAATACAAGGACAGAAAAATTAAAATTCAGTACACACTCAACGACAACTTCTGTACATTTACAATTACAGATGACGGTAACGGATTTGACTGGAGAAAATATACAGAAAAAAATGACGAACTTGAGGAAGAACCAAACACAGAACTTCACGGCCGCGGCATTCAGCTTTCTAAAGGTGTAATCGGAAAACTTACTTACAACGAAAAAGGAAATGAAGTTACACTCAAGATTAAAAGTCAGAAGGATGCTTCTAACAACATTCCTGTTGCAATGCGTTCTTTTGAAACAGTTACATTTAAAGATAAAGAAGTTATATTCCGCGAGAATGAACAGTCCAACGACCTCTACTTTATTGTTGCAGGAAAATATGCAGTTTATTCTGGAAGAAAGCTCGTTTCGATTTTAACTCCAAACGATATGTTTATCGGAGAAATGGCATTCCTTTTAAACGACAGACGAAGTGCTACAGTTCTTGCAAGCGGTAACTGCCGTCTCATCAGAATTCCAAAGATTGACTTTCTTGACATGATTAAGAAAAATCCGCACTACGGTATCTTCCTTTCTAAAATGCTTTCTCAGCGTCTTTACAACCAGACACATCAGACGATTGCATTAAAGAAACAGCTCATGGAATTTAAAAAGTAATGTCTCTTAACTGCAACGAAATTAACCGGGCTCTCGAAGAACTCGATTTAGAAGGTGCGTTCATCCAGGATATAATTCAGCCTGGATATGATACACTTGCGCTCTACACTTATAAAAATTCCTCTGCAAAAACTGTAATCATCTGCATCGCGCAGAACAGCTGCCGCATTAATGAAACAAAAAGAAAGATTACAAAAAATGAAAAGCCTTTACGCTTTATGGAATTTTTAAAGTCACGCATCAAAGGTTCAAAAATAAATTACTGCAGACAGATTGGACTTGAGCGCATTATTAAAATGGAACTTTCTCATGGTGAAGAAAATTTCATAATGTATGTAAGACTCTGGTCAAACGCTTCCAACGTAATTCTCTGTGACCAGAATAAAAAAATTCTTGATACAATGCTCCGTCGTCCTGGTAAAGATGAGGTTACAGGCGGAATTTACTCAGAGCCCGATGCGGCAAATAAAAAACCTGTAAAAGAATTTGCAGTAAGAACATTTGACGAGCTTAAAGAAGAATATGAAAATACAAAGGCTTCACAGTATAAAGCCTTTGACGAGCTTTCGTTTAACGAACGCCTTGATTTATTTTACAGCGAACACTCACAGACTCTCGGCCGGGAAATCCTTCTTGAAAAAGCAGAAAAATGGTTTAACGAACATCACTCAAAATTAACTGCAGCGCTTTCCAAGCTGGAAGAAAAAAAACACGCCTTCTCTCTTTCGGGACAGAAAAAACATCAGGGCGATTTAATAATGTCTTTTTCTTCTCAGATAAAAAGCGGTGACAGTTATCTTGAATGTACCGATTACGAAACAAATTCAACTGTAAGAATAAAGCTTGATCCAAAAAAATCTGCTCATGCAAACGCCCAGATTTATTACGAAGAATATAAAAAAGAACAGTCTGGCTTTGAGCAGATTGAACAGGACATAAATCTTACAAAAGAAAAGATCCAGCGCCTAGAAAACGAATATGAGGCTATTAAAAACGAGCCAAACCCGGTACGCATAGAACAGATGCTCCGCCGGGACACTAAACCAAAACAGCAGGAAAAGAAAAGTCATCCAGGCTTAAGTTATACAGTCGACGGCTGGTACATTCTTGTAGGCCGCGACGCAAATGAAAATGATGAATTATTGCGCCGTCATGTACGCGGAAGTGACATGTGGTTTCATACAAGAGACTGTCCCGGCGGATATGTTTTTGTTAAATACAGGGCCGGTAAAACCATTCCGCTTGAAATTATGCTCGACGCAGGAAACCTCGCTGTTTATTACTCAAAGGCACGTAAAAATGGAAAGGCCGACCTTTATTACACCCAGGTTAAACACCTTAGAAGGGCAAAAAACGGACCTAAGGGTCTAGTCTTGCCAACTCAGGAAAAAAACCTTAATATTATATTAGACCAGAAAAGATTAAACAGACTTGATGCTATAAGACAGCAGCAGGAAGGTATATAACAGGAATTCCCAGTGATAAAAAAATCCACAAAGATTAAGCCGATACAGAGTTACTCAACAACACCGGTGGCTTTATTTATTTTCTCTAACTTTTCTCTTGCTTTACGCGGAATTTTCTTCATAACAACAGTAATCCGTGATTTTTTCATAAATCAGTTTGCAAGAAAATTTGGCTTTATAAAAACACCTGTGGCAAAAGTCGACAATGAACTCGATGATAAAATTCCGTTTACACCATCCAAAATCGGAACTTATCTTGACTTTACTGCATTCTGGCTTCGTCCTTTAACAATGCTTCTTTTTAAGCTCGGACCAAAAAAAGCAAAACCATACATCGATGACTTTTTAAAAAAAATTACACTTGCATATAAGTCTGCAGGACGTGTTTACAAAATGTGCATGTCAACGACTGCAAGACCACGTTATTACAAAATGTTTTACTTTCGCGTAATTCATTTTTTTGACCCGCACTATCTTTGCGTTCCAAGCCTTCACATAAGCGTTGTAAGTCTTGTCTGGAGTTTTTACAGAAAAGCATTCAACGAAATGGAAGAATTTACAGAAGAAGAAAAATCTGTTTATCTTAAAGAAATTTATTCCGGTGCAATTAAAATCGCAGAAACAGTTCTTTATATAAAACAGCACAGTGTAAACTGCATTCCTGCCGCTTTATACATGATGACATTTTTAATGAAACCATATTTTACTGCAGAAGATGGAATTCAGTTTTTGCGCGACATGTTTGTTAATACCGACATTCCTGTTCAGGATCAGAAAGAATTAAAAGACTATATGTATTTTATTTACGAACGTTTTCTTTTAGTTGGAATTACAGACGGAAACTGGATTGCTCCGATTAAAGCATGGCTCAAAGAATACTGCATCGCATCCGGCCAGGCTTATATCGCAAGAAAAATCAGATGATTATTTTTTCTTTTTCTTATAAAGATCTGCTTTGCCAGATTTCTGTGTTTTAGCAGATTGTGTTCTGGAAGACTTTTCTGAACTGCGTCGTCTGTCACTTGCTGACTTGCCACGTAATTTCTTATCATCGTTATTTCTTCTTCCACCACCAAGAGAATTATTTTCTACTTTAGAATCTAAATGAACATGTGGAAAGTTTTTATCTTTTTTCGAAATTGAAATTACTTTCTTTGCAGCTTCTTTTGGAAGATTAACAAGAGAAAAATTAGAAGACACATCGATTTTATCAACCTGATGATTAGGAATGTGCAGCATTGAACTTAAAAAATCCGCAATCTTTTTTGCATTAAACCCATCACGTTTTCCAAGTTGAATATATAAACGGGTTTGATTTGGTTTTAATCTGACATCACGCGATTTTCGTTCATCTTTTTCTTCTGAAACAGGTTTTATTTTATTATAATGAGATGCATTAATTGTATTCCCATACATAACAGAAAGAACTTTTGAAAGAATTTCCACAGGTTTTTCTTCTGCAGTCAACTCTTCTGCCATCTTTATATAATATTCATCAAGACTCTTTTCAGAATTTATATCTTTTTTAAGTTGAGTAAAAAGCCGTACTTTCTTTTCTTCCAGAACTTCGTCAATTTCTGGAACCGTATCCTGAACAAGATCTCCCTTACTTGCTTTTGCAACTCCTGACTGTAAAAAACGAAGCTTCCTCTTTTCTCTTGGATTAACAAAAGTAACAGCCATTCCAGCTTTACCTGCTCTTCCTGTTCGTCCGATACGGTGAACATAAGTTGAAGCATCAAAAGGAAGGGAATAATTTACAACATGACTTAAACCTGTAATATCAATACCACGTGCTGCAACATCTGTTGCAACAAGTATCCTTGTTTTCTTTGCACGGAAACGTGCCAGAACTTTTTCCCTCTGTCCCTGCGGAATATCTCCGTGCAATGCAGCAGCTTCATATCCTTTTTCATCAAGAAGTTTTGAAACTGTATCTGCATCATTCTTTGTCTGAGTGAATACAAGACCATAGAAATCCGGACTGATATCAATTAATCTTACAAGTGCTTCAATCTTATCGCTTTCTCTAACCATCCAGTATTTTTGGTCTATTAAAAGCGGTTCTTCAAGAACACCTTCTTCTTCAACAATTTCATATTCACCCATAAATTTCTGGGCAATTTTTAAAATTTCAGGAGGCATTGTCGCACTGAAAAGCAGAACCCTGCTTTGCGGATTTGCCTTAGAAAAAATTTCTTCAATATCTTCGATAAATCCCATATCAAGCATTTCATCGCCTTCATCAAGGATAAAATATTCGATATGAGTTAAATCCAGTACGCCTCTGTCAATTAAGTCTTTTACTCTTCCTGGTGTTCCTGTTACGATATCAGCTCCGCGTTTAAGCTCACGAATCTGTTCACCCATGCTGGCACCACCATAAACTACTGTTGTATGAGGAATAGTTTCTTCTGTAAAAGACTGCATTTCTTTTGCTGTCTGAACGGCAAGTTCACGTGTCGGCTCCAGAATAAGAGCCCTTAAGCGGCCGTTACGCTCACGCAGAGATTGAACCAGCGGTAAACCAAATGCTGCTGTCTTTCCAGTACCGGTTCTTGCTCTGGCAATGACATTTGCATCTCCACCTAAAAGTCGGGGAATCGCTAATATCTGAATTGGTGAAGGTACTTTAAAACCTTTCTTTTCAATAGCACTGAGAGTGATTTTGTCTAATCCGAGATCTTTGAAACCGATAACGGGTGTTTCTTCATTTTCCATAAATATGGAAGTCATCATAAATTAAAAGTTGAATCATTGCAAGACCTTTGTTTTTTTGCTATAATATAAGAATGGCTAAAGCTAAAACGTCAAAATATAAGACAGAATTTAAAATCAATCAGCAGATTGTTTACCCGAGTCAGGGCGTAGGCAAAATTACAGAAATTTTCGAAAAAGAATTTAACGGTCAGAAAACATGCTATTACAAGATTTATCTTGAAGTTTCTGACATGATTGTTATGGTTCCTGTAAGTAATTCGAAAGAACTTGGAATCAGATCAATCGTACAGCCAGCAGAAGCAAGAAAAGCACTCAACATGCTGTCAGAAGATTTCGAACCGATTACGTCTGACTGGAAACTCCGTTATCAGATGAACCTCGAACTCCTTAAAAAAGGAAGTATCGCAGATATAGCACAGATTGTAAGATGTCTTTACAACAGAAGCAAGGTAAAGGAACTTCCTATTCAGGAAAGAAAGCTTTACGATTCTGCAAAGAAACTTCTTGAAGATGAAATAAGTTTTGCATTAGGAAAATCAGTAAAAGAAATAGAAGCGTTAATTCATGACAAACTCGAACCACCTGGAGCTGTACAGAAAGTTAAACATCAGATTATTCAGGATGATGACGACGATGATGATTTTGACATGGATGATGAAGACGAAGACAAAAAAAGAAGAAGATCTGATGATGATGATGACGATGATGATTCTGATGATGACACAGAATCACTTGACGATGAAGAAGAAGATTCAGATGACTTCGACGAAGACTACGATTAATTAAAATAATGAATAAAAACCAGATTGCAGTAATTATAGTTGCAGCTGGTTCGTCTTCCAGAATGGGCGGCCAGATAAAAAAAGAATACCTTCCACTAAACAAAGGAACTGTTTTATCTGAGTCCGCCTTAATTTTTTTAAAAACTGAAAAAATATCAAGTCTTACAATAGTTTATCCGGAAAAATCAACAGATTCTGAAATTCAAAAATGCAAAGATGCTTTATTTAAAAATCCAGAAATAAAATCAACAACAAACAACTTAACAAAAATCTATTTTATTGAAGGCGGATCTACCAGACAGGAATCTGTTTATAAAGGGCTTAAATTTCTAAAAGACCAGAAACCAGATTTTGTGTTAATTCATGATGGAGCAAGACCATTCCTTTCGATTAAACTTGTAGAAAATTCAATTTTAAATACTATTAAATACGGTTCAAGCGCACCTGCAATAAAACCGACTGATACTCAAAAAGAGATTAATTCAGACGGTTTTATAGTAAAGCATCTTGTTAGAAATAATTTACGTGCAATTCAAACTCCACAGGGATTTTCTTTTGATAAAATCTTACTCTGTCATGAAAAAGCACACAAAGATAAAACAGAATATACAGATGATACAGAAATATATGACAAGTATTCAGGGCAGAAAACTTTTCTCTTTGATGGAGAAATTGAAAATAAAAAAATTACTTACATCGAAGATTTAAAATCAATTCAGAATAAAACAAACGGAGAAGCTATGTTCCGTACTGGAATCGGTTATGACAAACATAAACTCGTAGAAAACAGAAAACTAATTCTCGGTGGGGTTGAAATTCCATTTGAAAAAGGTGAAGATGGTCATTCAGACGGTGACGCTGTTTTACATGCGATAACAGATTCACTTCTTGGAGCAGCACACCTTGGCGACATAGGAAGTTATTTTCCTGATACAGATCCAGCATATAAAAACGCAGACTCAAAAAGACTTCTTTCTGCAGCATGGAATGATGTAAAAAAAGAAGGATTTAAACTTGAAAATCTTGATATTGTGATTCTTCTTGAAAAACCAAAGTTCCTTTCATACAGAGATAAAGTGATTTCTTCGATTGCGGACGTTCTTGATGTTTCAGAAGATAAGGTTTTTATAAAGGCAAAAACTGGCGAAAAGCTTGGAGATGTAGGAAATGGAAACTGCATCGAAGTTTTCGCAACATGCCTTTTAAAAAAATAAAAATAAGGGCGCCTTATCCAGGCGCCCAATTCTATTCTTACTCCGGCAATTCAAGAACAAGCTCTACTTCTGCAAGAGTTATCTTTAAACTCTCTGCGATCTGCTCGTTTGTCCAACCCTGCTGCTTGAGTGTTCTGATATTGTCTCTCTTTCTTGGAGATGGCCCACGGCTAGAAGCCCTCATTGAACCAGATTTTTTTATATCAGCTTCAGTTACTGCTTTAAGTGCAGACATCTTTGTGTCAACAGATTTTGAAAGTTCTGTAATCCTTTCTTCTGCTCTTATAAGACCTTCTCTGTCATTGTGAACACGATCAATTCGTTCTTCTGTGTCCTTCAAGATTTCCTGGAGTGAATCAAGTTTATCAACGACATTATCAAGGTGTTTTGTATTCTTTAAAAGTACATCAACGTTTTTCTGAACATCTTCAATTTCTTCCGGCAATGACTGAACCTGTCTGTTGCAACTTGTAATTCGCTGTTCAAGACTCTTGAGCATTTCAAAAGACTTATCAACATCGGTTGCAACTCTGTCAATTACTTCAGATTTTTTATCAAGACGTTCATAGGAAATTGAAATACCGGCAAGTGTTTCCTGGAAATTTCTTACCTTAACTTCCATTGTCTGTAAGTCATCACTTGTCGACTGAAGTTCTCTGATTCTGTCATCCATAGAACCCGACATTGCAATAATCTTATTAAAGTCTTTTTCAAGACTATCGATGGTCTTTCTTGCAGTATTAAATTTTTCAAGTCTCTTTTCTGCTTCGTCGTTCATATTGCACAAAGCGTCAAACTGTCCCTGGAATGCATCAGCAGCAATCTTAAATCCTTCAAGCTTCTCAAATCCATTTGACAGAGATTCTATTTCTTCTTCAAGCTGCTGTCTCATATTTTCTGCTTTTTCATACACAGACATCTGAGATGCTACATTCTTAATCTCTTTATTCAATTCACCAAGACGAGTCTGCAAATCATTCTCATCGTTTTGCATTCTCAATACCATATCAGAATGACGCGCTCTGTTTTCATTTGATGCACGGTCAATTTCATCAATGAGCTGTTTAATCTTTTTCTGTGCTGAATCATTCTGAGAATTAATTCTTTCTTCTGTAGATTCGAGCATCTTTGTATACATATTTTCAAGTTCTGCAACAATTTCTTCTGATTTAGCTTTAAACTCATCAATAGAGGTTTTTGTTCGGTCATCGAGACTGTCAATTGAAAGCTGAATCTCTTCCTGTTTTGCCCGAGTATCCTTTCTATACTGCTCAACAAGATCATCAATTTCATTCTTGATTTCAAGAGCTTTATCATCAGCACTCGATTTTAAATTCTCAAGTTCTTCGTTATAAATATCTTTTGAATCTTCAAACTGATCCTTAATCTGCTGTTTCCATACATTAAAATCAGAAAGGGCAGCATCTATAGAAGCTGTTGTAGAATCCTGTCTGTTAGAAACTTCTTCCTTAAAGTTTTCAAGCTGTTCAAGAATCTGATCCTGCTTTTCTTCAAGTTCTTCTTTTACTTTAGCAGCATGTTTTTCTGTTTCAATTTTCAAAGTTTCATCAGAAGTATTAATTGCAGTCTGAAGCTCGGCTCTATACTGATCAACAAAATCCCTTACCGCTTTCTGCATTTCTTCTATCTGACTAGAGATACTGTCATCTGAATTCTGAACTTCTGCAGTTATTTTTTCAATTTTTGTAAATGCCGAAGATTCAAGTGCTCCAATTCTTTCTTTCAAATTTTCATTATATTTTTCTTCAATCGTAATACGATCACTTTCGTAATCACTTGTAAACATCGCAATCTTCGAATCAAAATTCTGCTTCCATACAGTAAGCTCATCTGCAATCTTATCTGTTCTTTCTTTTAAGTCTGCATTAAATTCTGTTTCAAAGTCATTCAATCTGTCAGATACACTGCTTATCGTTGCATTCTTCAAAGCTTCCATATGACCTTCGAGTTCTGCAATCTGTCCGGCAAGATTATCAGATTGAGCTTTTGTCTGTTCTGTAAATGTCTTAAACTCTGAAAGGACATGATTCTGTGTTTCTGACATTGCTTTGCGCAGAACTTTTTCGAGCTGATCAACATCTGCTCCACTCGCTTCAAGTCTCTGGAATCTGTAATGCATATCCTTTTTATAATCTTCAAGAGATTTATCAAGTTGTGCAAGACTTTCTGCCTGTTTTGCATCATACATTGCTGTTGCACTCTTAACAGCTTCTGCAAGTTTTCTATTAACTTCTGCAATCTTAGAAGTCGCTTCTTTTTCAAAATGAACAATTGCTGCTTCAACTTCTGCTTTATGTGCATCAACTTCTTTACCAGAATCTTTCGCTTCTGCAACAGCTTCCTGACAACTGATTTTAAGCTCGGCAATAGCAGTCTTTGCATCTTTTGCAGCATTCTGTGTCTGAGTTTTAAGATCTGCAAGATTCTGTTTTATAGTTTCCTGCATTACATTAATTTTCTCTTCAACATTTGACTTAAATGTTTCTATATGTGTCTTTGCAGCACCAGAATACTTTTCATACGCTGCCTTTTCTTTTTCATCTGCCTGGCTGATTGCATCGTTAAACAATACATCATATCTTTCCTGAACTTGTGTGATTTTCTGTTCAAGTTCAGCATGAATCTTAGAGATGTCATCTTTATATCCATCTGCCCTCTGTTTGGCAAGTGCAGAAAGTCTTTTAAATGCATCATCCTCAAGTGTTTCAACTTTCTTTGCAGCTGTTGAATATATAGAAGCAACATCACTGTTAATTTTATTCATAATCTGTTCGTACTGGCCAACAGCATTCTTTGTTGCTGCTTCGATTTCTTTTGACCGCTCATCGTATTTTTTCAAGAGGTCAGTTCCAATTGTTTTTAACTGTTCAGCATTATGTTTCTGGAAGTTCTGAGAAATGGCAGGAATCTGTTTTTCAATTTTTTCAAGGTACGTTTTACTTTCTTCGATTTTTGAATTTAATTTGCCGATGTAATTTGATTCACTTTTAATTTTTTCAAGATTTTCTTCTACAGCAGAAGTCATTTCTGAAAGCGACATAATTTTTGTTCCATATGCTGCTATCTTCTGCTCAATAGCATGGACTGCTCCGGTATCTTTTTCCAGAGAAGCAATCATTGTTTTAAATTCTGATATCTGGGATTCAAGTCGTTTAACTGCGGCTACAGCCTGCTGCTGCTGACCGTCAAGTTCAGCTGCAAACATTTTGACCTGTTTTACTTTTTCTCCAAAATAAGTTTCAAATTCGGCCTGCCTTCTGTCAGCATACCGTTTAACTTTTTCCATTGAATTGTTTTCTTTGTCCATCTGCTTTAAAACGACACACAAAGCTGCAGACAGACCTACAGAAATAAGAATTGTTACGAATGTACCCACTTTTTTCCCACCCAAAAAGTTTTTATACGAGAAACCGCAAAGCGTAAATTTTCGCAGTTTCTAATACTCTATTTTAACACAATATTCATAAATTGGCGATAGTTTTTAAATGATATATCAGCCTCTTCCAACGGCCTGTTAAAGATTCTCCGCCACAGAGGCATAAGATAAGCAGTCTTCATCCCGGCATTTTTTGCACCTTCAACATCATATTTTTTACTGTTACCGACATAAAGAATTTCTTCCATCTTAACACCCATCTCTCTGGCCATAATTCCAAAGCTGTATTTCGAAGGTTTTAAAGCCCCGATTTTTTCTGCACTGAAAACACCGTCACAATACGGAAGTACTCCCCACATATCCCCTTTCTGCTCTGGAGGAAAGTCCGAAAGAATCGCAATTTTATATCCAGCTTCTTTAAGCTTTATAAAAGTCTCTTTTACATTCTTATAACATTTAACTTTCTTAAAAAAACGGGGAAAAGTATCATAAATAACCCTGTTCAATTTTTCTTCTGCTTCAAGAGTTGTACATTTCATACGCTCAGAAAGAAGGATCGCCTGATATCTGAACAGATCAGGAAGAGGAGCACAACGGCGCAATGCCTTTCTCACGCGGCCAAAATGATAAAACACAACTACATTTTTCCAAAAATGAAAAAAGATTTTTGAAAAAAACCTGAGCTGTGGATAGAGAGTACCGTCAATGTCAAATGCTACAACTTTTATATTTCTCATCATTTTTCTTGTAATTATACCGTATTTACTATTTTTTTCCTATGTCAAACTGTATTTTTTTATAAATTCAACTTTATCAGGTTTTAAAGCCCAATCACGGCTTATATCCCTGAGGGTAAAACATTTTATCTGTCTTTACCCTGGTAAGATGTACAAAACAGTCACCGGCATTTTTCAAATGGCGCTCAAAGTCATTAAATGAAATTTCTTTTCCACTCATAAACACTGCCAGTCTGAAAACTCCTTTTGAATCGATATAAGGAATTATAATTGCCGCATCGTTAAAGACTCTTACTTCCGGACTGACTTTTCTATCCGACTGTCTTATAGCCGCAAGATAAAAATAATCACACTCTGTACGTGAAAGAACATAAAGAAGAGCCCTTAATGTTTCTACCTGATAACCCGTATTCTTAATATACCCTGAAGTATTCGAAATTCCTTTATTTGTAAACACTGCAGTAAAAGGTTCAACTTTTACATCAACTCCAGAGTCTTCATAAAGATAAGTTTTTTTAGAGCGGACAGAAAGAGCTGCCGCTGCAATATTTCTTGTCCAGTCAAGACTAAGGTTTACGCTGAACCGTTCATTAATACCACCCTGAAGTCCAGTTGTGTTATAATCAACTGTCTGTCTTATAAGAGGCTCGCGTTTTAAATAACTTCCGGCAAGCGGATCTATCAACCCGTCAACCACCCACTTTACATAACCGCATGAAGACAAAACAAGCTTACCTTTATTTTCTTCTTTGCATATATGAGGATTCCCGTCAAGAATAGAAATTGAATTTCCTCTTTCGTCATACATTGCATCATCTTCAACCGCAATTTTATCCTGCATCTTTTTAAGAATATCAATCATCAGATATTTTGAATCCTGACCGAAAACATTCTTTTCAACATACTTCCACGGAAGAGTATTCTTTGTAAGATTATAAATTTCTGTTATACTCATCGTAAGAAGCTTTTCAAAAGGAATCCCAAGCGGCACGCCTTTTGCAGCATACGAATTATAAATTACAAAATCAGCAAGTGCAGTATTTTTATTTGGTCTGAACTGAATAAAAACATCACTTGTTCTTGAGATGTTTATTTTTATAAAGGAAGCTTTCCCATCAGTTTTTTTTCTAGCATAAACCCACGAACCAAATCCGTTAACAGGAAATATTTCCTCTTCAATAGTTCTTTTTACACCGTCATCGTCATAAATATCGATATTGGCAACTGTCTTAGGAGAAACATAAACATAAAAAAAGCTTGCATCCTCTTCAAGGCTAACCTGATAAGTTTCTCCAGTAACATTTTTTCTTACTTCTACATTCTGCATCTGAATCGCTTCAAGATCCTGATTGAACCATGCATCTGCAAGCTCTTTTCTTATTTCACAAGAATCAGGAATTTCAAAACGATTATATTCTGCAGATAACGACGGCAGCAAAATTAAACCGATAAATAATGTTAAAAATAAATTTTTAATTTTCATTTTACTGCCTCCGTTTTTTTAATCAACTGGCGGAATCATTTCTGGTTTTATCGGTTCAGGATCAGCAAAAACATCTGCTCCTTCTGCAAGTAAAACCTGCGGCTTAATAAATTCAACCTTGCCATCTTTACGAACTTCAATCATCCCTTCTCTATTTTCATCAGGATGCTTTCCTGCCGGTGCATTGGAAAGAAGAAGTTTTAAACGGTTAAGCTGATTTACTTCTGAACTTCCCGGATCATAGTCAATTGCACTGATGTTGCTTTCCGGATAACGCCGGCGAAGTTCTTTAATCATTCCTTTTCCAGTTACGTGATTTGGAAGACACGCAAACGGCTGTACACACGCGATGCTTGGAACTCCAGAATGAATAAGCTCAACCATCTCTGCAGTTAAAAACCATCCTTCACCAGTAATGTTACCAAGCTGAACGATATCATCAACAAGATCCATCATTTTATAAATTGAATTTGGAGCTTCAAATCTGCGAGACCTGTTAAGATATTTTTTCATCTTGTTTCTATATAATTCAAGGAACCATACAAACAGTTTAGCATTACGTTCTGTATTTTTAGGGAATGCAAGTTCTTCGTGACGGAAAATTCCTGTACTGAATGAATAGAAGAAGAAGTCTGCAAGATCAGGCATTACACATTCAGCACCTTCTGCTTCAAGAGTTTCTACAATTCTATTGTTTGCAGTCGGATGGAATTTTACAAGAATTTCTCCAACAACTCCGACACGTGGTTTTTTTACAGGCAAAAGCGGAAGTTCATCAAAGTCACGGATAATATTCTTTAAAAGTTTATGATACTTTCTTATAGAAAGAGATTTAATTGCAACCTGTGCTTTGCCATTCCATTTTTCATAAAGAGCATTTGCACTTCCAGGAACTGCTTCATATGGTCGGGTGCGGTACAAAAGACGCATCAAAAGATCCCCTACCATAATTGCCATGAGCGCTCTGTGAATAAGAGGAAGGGTAAATTTAAATCCAGGATTTTTTTCAAAGCCCTGTGCACTTAAAGAAATTACAGGAATGTGTCCCCATCCTGCATCGTTTAAAGCGCGGCGGATAAATCCAATGTAGTTTGTTGCACGACATCCACCACCAGTCTGAGTAATTACAAGCGAAGTATTATTTAAATCATATTTTCCAGACTCAAGAGCAGAAATCATCTGACCTGCAACAAGAATCGAAGGATAACATGCATCATTATTAACATACTTTAATCCGGTTTCTACCGCTTTAGGATCCACAGCATCAAGGATTACAAAATTATAACCACTGTACTGGAAAGCTTTCTGTAAAATCCTAAAATGAATCGGTGACATCTGCGGTCCAATAATCGTATGTTTATATTTCATCTCTTTTGTAAATACCTGACGATTATAAGCGCTCGTTTTAACCTGATATTTTTTATGATTACGCGCACGTTCTTTAACAGCAGCAATAAGGCTTCGGATACGGATGCGCACGGCACCAAGGTTGCTTCCTTCGTCAATCTTGATGAGAGTATACATCCTTCCCTTTGACTTCATGATTTCATCAACCTGATCTGCAGTAACCGCATCAAGACCACATCCAAAGCTTGTAAGCTGAACAAGCTCAAGGTTCGGCATTCCAGAAACAAAACTTGCTGCTCTGTAAAGACGGTTATGGTAAACCCACTGGTCAATAATACGAAGAGGTCTTTCGATAGAACCAAACTGTGCAAGTGAATCTTCTGTAAATACAGCAAGACCAAGACCGTTAATCATTTCTGGAATTCCGTGATTGATTTCCGGGTCAAGATGATAAGGGCGGCCTGCAAGAACGATTCCGTTTACACCGTTCGTAATTATTTTTTCAAGAGCTTCTTCTCCGGCTGCTTTTACATCTTCGCGGAATTTTTCTTCTTCTGCCCAGCCTGCTTCTACAGCATCCATTACCATTTCAAAAGTAATTGTCGGGAAGTGCGGATGAAGTTCTTCAAATAATCTGTAGCCAAGTCTCTTTTTATCGTAAATCGGAAGGAACGGATTCATATAAAGAATATCCGGATCCTGACGAAGCGCATCAATATTGTTTCTTAAAACTTCAGGATAACTGGTTACGATAGGACAGTTGTAATGATTTCCTGCACCAATATCTTCCTGTTTTTCATAAGGCGCGCACGGATAGAAAATAAATTTAATCCCAGACTGCAAAAGCGATTCAACATGACCGTGAGAAATTTTTCCAGGATAACAAACCGATTCAGATGGAATTGACTCAAGTCCCTTTTCGTAAACGTTTCTCGTTGAGCGTGGTGATAAACGTACACGGAAGCCGAGCTTTGTAAAAATCGTAAACCACATCGGATAGTTTTCGTACATATTCAATATGCGCGGAATTCCAACTTCGCCCATCGGAGCTTCTTCTGGCTTTAACGGAATATAGTTAAATACACGTTTATATTTCCATGCAAAAAGATTTGGTATTTCATCTTTTGCATCAATTTTTATATTTGTATTTTCTTTATTGCTTGCATCGATGATGTTTTTATCGCCCGCCCATTCAAGACCGCGTTCACATCTGTTACCTGTAACAAATGTTCTTGCAGTTTTCTTTCCTTCTTTATCTGTAGCAGTAAATGTATTAATAGTAAGAAGACAGTTGTTCTGACATTTTCCGCAGCGGCGAAGTTCAAGATCAACATGGAAATTTTCAAGCTCGTCAACGGTTGCAATACCGGATCTTACATCGTGAACGGTTCCTTCCGGTTCTCCAGGTTTTGGAGTCATTAAATCTATCCACTGGTCTGTTGCAATTAAAGCAGAACCGTATGCACCCATAAGACCTGCAACATCAGGACGGAATACATTTACGCCCGCAATTTTTTCGAATGCACGTAAAACTGCATCGTTAAAGAAAGTTCCACCCTGAACAACAACCTTAGTTCCAATGTCAGATGCTTTTCTAAGTTTAATAACTTTAAACAGGGCATTTTTAATTACGGAATAAGAAAGCCCCGCACTGATATCTGCAACAGTTGCACCTTCTTTCTGCGCCTGTTTAACGCGGCTGTTCATAAATACAGTACAGCGGCTTCCAAGGTCTACAGGTTTTTTTGCCATAAGCGCAATCTGAGAAAATTCCTTTACATCCATTCCCATTGTGCGCGCAAAGTTATCAAGGAACGAACCGCATCCAGATGAACATGCTTCATTAAGCTGAATCGATACAATTGCACCGTCTTTCATTCTAAGACACTTCATGTCCTGTCCGCCGATATCGAGCAGGAACTCAACACCAGGAACAAAGAAATCTGCTGCCCTAAAGTGTGTAATCGTTTCTACTTCTCCGGCATCAACTCCAAGTGCTGCCTGGAACAATGCTTCTCCATATCCTGTAGAAACAGCGCGTGCAATATAAACATCCTTTGGAAGACGCGCATAAAGCTCTTTAAGCATTTTAACTGCGATGTCAACCGGATTTCCTGCATTGTGTGTATAATAATTCCAGAGAATTTTTCCGTCTTTATCTGTCAATACAGCCTTTGTAGTTGTCGAGCCAGAATCGAGTCCTAAGAATACAGGACCTTTTGCTTCATCAAGATTTCCGCGGAGTGCAACTTCACCTGCATGACGTTTTCTAAATTCTTCAAGCTCTTCTTCTGTATTAAACAGAGGTTCAAGTCTCTGAACTTCTGAAAGTTCTGCTCCAACTAATTTCTTAAGGCTCTCACGGAATTCTTTTATCGTAGGAAATGGAATTTCCTTACTGTCGGCAGTACAATAATTTTTTCTTTCTGCCGAATAAGCGGCGCCCGTCGCAACAAAAAGCTGCGAGTTATCAGGCACGATTATTTCATCATCTTTTAATTTTAAAGTTTCTATAAATCTGTGACGAAGCTGATCCATAAAATGGAGCGGGCCGCCCAAAAATGCAACATGACCGCGAATCGGTTTACCACAGGCAAGACCAGAAATCGTCTGGCTTACAACTGCCTGATAAATCGAAGCTGCAATATCTTCGCGACGGGCGCCTTCGTTGATTAACGGCTGAACGTCTGTTTTTGCAAATACACCACAGCGCGCTGCAATCGGATAAATTGTTGTTGCACCCTTTGCAAGTTCATTTAAACCGTTTGCGTCTGTTTCAAGAAGAGCTGCCATCTGATCGATAAATGCACCGGTTCCTCCGGCACAAGTTCCGTTCATGCGCTGTTCAACTCCACCTTTAAAATATGTAATCTTGGCATCTTCTCCACCAAGCTCGATTACTACATCTGTCTGTGGAATTAATTTTCGTACAGCAGTTGTTGCTGCAATTACTTCCTGAATAAAAGGAACAGAAAGCCACTGAGAGACTGCAAGCCCGCCAGAACCTGTAACTTTTACTGAAACAGTCTGATTTTCCCCGTCAGGGAGTTTTTTCTGCAAATCATCAAGTGCATCATTAACAACTTTAATGATAGTGCTTCTGATGTCAGCCCTGTGACGTACATAAGCACTGTATAAAAGTTCATCTTTATCATTTAAAGCTGCAACTTTTACAGTAGTAGACCCTACATCGATGCCAAAACGAATCGGTGTGGTCAAAGGTTTATATAAAACTGTATTCTGTCCTTCATTTTCCGGCATAATAAACAATATCCCTAAGTTTAAATTTAGTTCCTACTATTATACTGTTATAGGCCGAATTTTTCAACTATTGCCCTGATTCCCCTGTCTACTTCTCCAATTCGGGCCAGTCTGCTATAATTTAAGCCATGAGATTAACCAGTACGAGAGATAAAACAGTAAATTCAAGCTTCGCTAATGCAATCCAGAATTGCATGCCCTCTGACGGCGGTCTTTATGTACCGGATGGCACTGCAGATTTACGAAGATGGATTCTGTACACAAACGAAAACACCTCATTTGCATCTATAGCGGGTGCCCTGACATCTGCTTTTATCAATAACGAATATTCACCGATTATATGTGAAACAATTGCGACAAAGGCCTTCCCTTTTGAGCCGGTATTAAAACAGCTCGATGAAAAGCTATTTGTCCTTGAACTTTTCCATGGCCCGACATGCTGTTACAGGGATTTCGGCGTTTCCTACCTTATCAACATGCTCGAAACTACCCTTCATATGGAAAATAAAAACTCAATTCTCCTTGATTACACATCAGGCGAACATGGATCTATCCTTGCAAAATCACTGGAAGGTAAAAAGCACATAAAATCGGTTCTCCTCTACCCTAAAGGTCAGGTATGCGGAATTTCTGAAAAAGATTTTATCTGGAACGGCGGCAACATCTATCCTATTGAGATTGATGGCGATGCTGAACTTGGTCACAGGCTCATAAATGAAGTTTTTAAAGATAAAGATCTGGTCGGAAAACTTAATCTTACAGTTTCTACCAGTGCAAATATCGGACGTCTCATTCCACAGACATTTTTCTTTACATACGCCTTTTCCCGCCTAAAGAATAAGGTTTCAAGTGACATTTATTATGCACTTGACCCGGAAAACTATGGAAATCTAGTTGCAGGTCTTTACAGCTGGAGGCTTTCACTTCCTGTTTCGGGCTTTATTCTTCCTTCAACAAAAGAGCTTACTCTCGATGCAATCGGGAATCCTGTAATTACAGATTCAATCATTCCTGTTGAAATGCGCATCGAAGCAGAAGCCGGCGATCCGTCCAATATGGAACGTTTCGAAGACTTTTTCTCTCATTATGCAGCAATGATGAAAAACTTTGTCTATCTTTCCGATATTTCAGAAGAAGAAACCGAACAGGCAGAAAAAGATCTCTTTATAAAATATAAGCGCTATTCCGATTATCACACTGCAAAGGCATATGCTGCAGCTGTGAAAAACCAGGATCTGATAGATGAAGAAGGCGGAGCTATCGTTCTGCTTGACCGTTTCCATCCTGCATTCAGCGCTTCTTATATCAATCAGACAATCGGAGACAAAATCAAAATTCCAGAAGCCATCATAAACTTAAAAAAACCGGTCAGCATAGGCCGACCGGTCATTAAAACACCTGATGAACTTACGGCACTGATCAGCGCCCTTTTGTAGTTTTCTTTGTGACTTTCTTCTTAGGCTTTGAAGCAGGTTTTGCCGGTGCCTTCTTCTTTACGGCTGTCTTCTTAGCCTTTGAAGCAGGTTTTGCCGGTGCCTTCTTCTTTACGGCTGTCTTCTTAGCCTTTGCCACCGGTTTTTTTGTTTTGACCGCCGTTTTTTTACTTTCAGAAAAATATTCGCAGAAACTGCTGCACTTATATTCAGACAAATCACGCGCCTTCATAAATTCTTCATAAAGTTCAAAAATAAGTTTTTTCTTTGCATCTGCAAGTACAAATGAAGATGCCGTAACAAAAAGATACATTGCACTTTCAAACGCTTCTTTATTGAACCATGTAATACCGTTAAAATTATTTGCGCCTGTCATAAACGGCGCATACTGCCCCTGCATAAAAAACTCTGCGATTTCTTTCATCGAAGTTTTTTTAATTTTCGTTCCATAATCTTTTGTAACAACTGGAAGCATAAGATAAAGCCTGTCAAGATTCCAGCGCTGATTAAATGCATCAATTTTTCCATTCTGCTTCATAAATTCAATCGTCTTTCTTGAAAGCGACCACATAGAAGCAAATTTTATTTCTGACAATGCAAATGCAATTGAACTCAAAATAAAAATTTCTTTTGTGATGATTTTATCTTTAAGCCCTTGTGCGACAGTCTTTAACATTCCCTTTTGAGATTTAAGTGCCGAGTCAGGACAAAGCTTTATCATCTTCTTAAATGTTTTTGCAAATGCATCAAATTGTTTTTCCGGGGAAGCAAGTTTTATAACAGGAACTTTAACGGTTTTCTTTTTTGTCAGAGCAGTTTTGGAAACTTTAGAAGCTTTCAAAGAGCGAGAAGCTTTTGCTGTCATTAAAGCTTCTTCTGCTTCTTTTTCAAGTTCGGCTTTTGCAAACAGATTTGCAGTCTTATAAAATTCAATTCCACGTTTTTTTACACCAGTAATAAATCTGTCTGCTTTTGCATCAGTGGGCTTTTCAATAAGAACTTTAAATCCTTCGAAAAATTTTGCGTTGATAAATTCATTGAGTTTAGAATACAAATCCTTAAATCTGATTTCGTCCCACTGTTCATCCAGATTATAGCAGCCTCTGCCGTTAAGAACATCACACAGCGTACTCCATTTTTTATCTGCAGTATCACGAACCTGCATGATGTCCATCATTACCTGAGATTCAAATCCGTTAAGGCTTAAAAAGAGCCCGTTACGGCAGATGTCGCCCGCGCGCCTTACATACCATAAATCAGAACGCTGCTCACGGAAGATAAGATAATTTTCTGCATCATCACTTATTCCAAGTCCGTCAGCAATTGTGCGTGTCCTCATCTGAACGCTTTCACCGTCCTTTACTGCGTATTCACACGACTGCTTAATCCAGCCGGACGCACGCTCATATTTATTATTATAGAAAACAACGGCACGCTCGCTTCCGGCACGGTTTGAGTAAGCAAAAACATTTTCATTAACATGACCGTTATCCCAAACATCATAGAAAAGGAAATCTTCGCTCTGACTGAAAAGATAACGCTTTTTCATAAGCGGGAATATATCATGCCAGTGACGGTCTAAAAGTCCCTGATCCGGTTTTTCATCATGGTAAGCCTTTGTATATTCCATTCCGTATTTTTCTTCAAAGCCTTCAATCTGTCCGTGACCAAACATCGGAAGACCCGGCATCGTAACCATAAGAGTACAGACACCAAAATATTTATCACCCTTTCCAAACTGAGCAACCGCAGTTTCTTCGTCAGGGTTATTCATAAAGTTTACATAACGCTTTAAAATCTGAGGATCAAATTTAATCGTGTTTTTTACAGTGTCACGGTATTTTTGGTTCTCTTCTTTTTTAAGCATGTTCATGAATGCTGAATTGTATACACGATGCATACCTAGTGTGCGTACAAAGTATCCTTCCATCATCCAGAATGCTTCTGCAAGTAAAAGAGTATCAGGAACTTCTTTTGCAACGCGGTCAACTACTTCGCGCCAGAACTCATTTGGAATTGCATCATTAAACTGCTGGGTGCTTAAGCCTGTTTCACTTCGAGTTGCAATGTCTCCTCCATGTCCCGGCTCCGGATACCATAAGCGTCTTATATGCTTTTTAGCAAGAACCATTGCCGCATCAAATCTGATGATCGGAAAGTTTCTTGCAACATGTAAAATCTCCTGAATGACTTCTTCGCGCGCTTTAGGATTTAAAAAGTCAATCTGAGCTGTATCATTCCACGGCATTCCGGTTCCGTCGTTACCGTGATAAATATAACGTGTATCGCCTGTATAATTATCAACGCGCTTAAATACAACGGCGCAGTCATTTTTAGAATAATAATGGTCTTCAAGATAAACACTTACGCGCGAATCATGCGAAAGATTTTCTCCGTTAAACGAATACTGTGGAAAAGGATTATCACGCCTCTGAATAAACAGATCCGGTTTTTCAATTACCCAGCGTCCGTCCATACCTGTATGGTTTGGAACCATGTCAGAAGCAAGACGAATTCCCCTCTGCCACAGACGGCTTCTTAAATTTTCAAGAGCACTCCAGCCGCCGAGATTAGAAGCAATTTCATAATCCATAAGACTGTATGCACTTGCAGCAGCTTCGGGATTTCCACAGATCTGCTTGATACGTTTAGAAGCATTTGAGCGTTCCCAAAGTCCTATAAGCCAGAGGCCTGTAAAGCCTTCATCACGAAGAGCATCAAGTTCTTCATCAGGAATCTGGTCGAGCCTTTCAATTGCACGTCCATATTTTTTAGAAAGCTGATCAAGCCAGACAAGAACAGTCTTTGCCATAAGGACAACCTTTGGCATCCAGTCACTGTCTGCGCTGAACCTTTCATATTCGTTCATAAGATTTTCAAAGCTCATCGTCGGCATATCAACATCGCCGCCGTTTGTTCCCTGCCATGCAGCCTTTTCTTCTTCGCTTAAAACATCAAGCCCTGCAAGAAGTCTCTTTAACCAGTCGCCTAAAAGATACATCCAGTTTTTCTGAATATATTCAAGCTGACCTTTTAAACTTGTAGGACTAAAAACCATCGGTTCGCGAAGAAAGTTTATAAAGTCATGATTAAACGGTCCGAACACCGGAGTCTTTGTAAAATGCTTCTGTATGTCTGCCCATGTTTTCTGATAAAGAGGATTTTTCGAAAGTCTCTGATCATTAAATAATATACTGAATGGTAAAAAAGCTGGATTTTCATTTTCCAAATGCAGCATAATCATTTCTTCAAAAGTTGATTCCCGGTTTGAACGCATTTTCCCCGTAAATGAATCGATTGCAGTTTCTCCAAGATACTGCTCTGCAGTTTTCTTTTTATCATACACTTCAACAGGAGGGAACTCTGCTGTAAACTCAAGAAGAAGTTCATCAATTTTATCTTTTCCGTATTTATTATCAAGACTCTTTAACGCATCAGAAAATGCAGTTGACATTTTTGTCTTTCTATAAAGACCACAGCAATAATGAAAGATTTCATCAATAAGCCCCATAGCATTTACAGAACCTGCAGAAACTCTTTTTTCTGAAAGTCCTATTTTATCAAAATGTTCATTAAGCTTCTGTGTAAAAACACGAACAGCCTTCATGTCAGAAATTACAACATTTCCCGTAATCGAATAAAGTACACTGCTGAACTGGCACTTGTCACGAATCTGCTTATTTATGTGGAACTCATTGTAAGAAACATTCATCACTTGCCTCCATCATGCATTTCTGAAATTGATTTTATTTTCTTAATTAAATTTTTATTATTTTTAAGTCCTTCTACGCTGCACGGCATTCTGTAAGTCCAGTTAAAATCCGTAACCTCTCCAGGAATATTAATGCGCTCATCCTTAGACTGCGGAAGCCAGTAGTTGACGTCCATATAAAGATAATCCTGAAGCGGATTTATATACCACAGACTGTTTGAAGCTGCCGCAGATTTTAAAACACATTCAGCGATTTCGGGAGTAAAGTTTTTAAGCTTTGTTTTAGCGCTGTCGGTTAAAAAATCATCCTGTTCTGCAACATCATAAAAATATTTTTCGTTTGCCTTTGCATATGCATAAGATGAATCACTTTCTTCTTCCCACCACTGTCTTATCGTAGACGAATCATGAACCGAAGTTGTAGTTACAGAAAGATTTCTATAATCACACAATGAAATATAAGGCTGGCCTGTAACTCCCCATTCACGTGTCCATCTTATTACATTAAGGCCCAAAATATTTTCTTTTTCCATTACCTCTGGAACACACGAAAGGTTTACGCCAAGATCTTCACCGCACGCCTGCATTCCTTTTGAGCCTGTTCCGCATGAAGAAATAAAACAGTCGAGAATGTCTGTTGCCTGCTCTGCCCATTTTAAATTCTGCTTTTCATTTTTTTCTGCAAAAAGCTTTTCAAGTTTTTCGCGTTCCTGGTCAGACAAAGTTTCCCATGCATAAGTCTGATTAAAAGTCCACACAGGAATAAAATTATCCTTTTCTATTTCGATAAGAGTTCTGTTGTTCCAGTATTCTGCAAGCCTCTGTTTAATTTTGTCTGCACATTCTTTATCACAGAATTCTGATAAATCAAATTCGTAAATGTCTTTATCGCCCTTTATTTCTTTTTTAAAAAGCCAGAGCTCTTCGTCGCCAAGCTGCTCACATAAATTTTTAAGAATGTCATGAGACTTTTCTTTGTTCCATGTAAAATAATCTATGTCATCTGTCTTTACATGAGGCTGACTTAACCATCTTATTCTGTCATCTGCAAAACCAAGTTCATTTAATTCGCTCCGGTCAATGCTTACATAAGGCTCTGCGTGTCCAAGCAGTGCAGTTGAATCGCGTTCAGGAATTGCCCAGATTCTAAAAAATCCTAAGATGTGATCAAGACGGTAAGCTCTGTAATACTGACTTGCAGATTTAAGTCTGTCTGTCCACCATGAATATTTTTCTTTCTTTAGATTTTTCCAGTTGTAAGTCGGAAAGCCCCAGTTTTGTCCGCATGGATTTTCTCCGTCAGAAGGACTTCCTGCCCTTAAATCATGATTAAAAAATTCTGGATGCGCCCAGGCATCACAGGAATCTTCATTCATCATAATAGGCATATCGCCTTTTAAAATAATACCGAGGGAATTGATATATTCCGCAGAATTTAAAAACTGCTGGTTTAATCTATATTGAACCCATGCATAAAAAATATGTTCTGTCGATAAATTAGAATCATTCCAGCGATTTAAAATTTCCTTTGCAGACAAAAGCTGGTCTTCTTTTTTCCATGACTTCCATGAAGCCTGCATGTATTTCCATTTTAAATTTTTATAAACTGAATATTCTTTAACCCACGAATTTTTTTCTATCCATTCAGCAAGCTTTTTGTCAGAAAGAATTTTTTTGTTGACAGATTCATTTTCATAAATCAAGCGGAGAAGCTGTATTTTTTTATTTAAAATTTCCTGATAATCAAATCTTTCTCTGTAAGGAAAACTTAAAAGAAACTGATCATATTCAGATTTAAAAAAATCATCAGACTCGTAAACCTGAGTAAATTCTGGAAGCTCAGAAATTCCTGCATAAACCGGATGCAGTGCAAAGGCCGAAAGTCCCGAATAAGGAGAGCTCTGTGTTCCCGTATCATTTACCGGTAAAAGCTGAATAACACCAAGCCCCGCACTCTTACAGAAATCTGCAAATGTTTTAAGAGATGTATATTCTCCTATTACTGGAGATTCTTTTGTATATAAAGCACCAAGCGGAACGGCAACGCCTGTAAGCCGCTCAATGCCGGTTTTTGATTTTGTAGCCATATTCTACATATTATAACATATAATATTGAATTCTGTGCAAAAAAAAGCCATCCGACTTTTTATGTTAAACATAAAGCCGAATGGCAGCAGCAAAACTGTCATCTTAAGCGCACCCTTTAAATCCCCCGTGCGCCAGATTCAATTTACTTATTCAAATATTCAACTACAAGCTCACCCATTTTTTTAGTTCCAACGAGTTTACCTGCAGCTTTAACAGCTTCGATATCACCTGCGATGTCGCCTGTTCTCCAGCCGTCATCCAGAACTTTTTCTACAGCAGTTTCGATTGCCTTTGCTTCTTCTTCGAGCTTAAAGTCATAGCGTAAAAGCATTGCAGCACTGAGAATTGTAGCAAGAGGATTTGCAAGGTCTTTTCCTGCAATATCAGGAGCAGAACCGTGAATAGGTTCGTAAAGTCCAGGACCTGTTCCGTCACCAAGAGAAGCAGATGCAAGCATTCCGATTGAACCTGTAATCTGACTTGCTTCGTCAGAAAGAATGTCACCGAACATGTTTGAAGTTGCAATTACGTCAAACTGCTTTGGATTTCTTACAAGCTGCATTGCCGCATTGTCTACATAAAGGAAGTTAAGAGTTACTTCTGGATATTCTGAGTGAACAGTTTCTGCAACTTTTCTCCAGAGGCGGCTTGAGTTTAAAATGTTTGCCTTATCTACAACTGTAAGAATCTTTCTTCTGTTTTTAGCAGATTCAAAACCAAGGCGTACGATACGTTCAATTTCTGCCCAAGTATATTTTTCTGTATCCCATGAAGTTTTTCCGTCTTCAGAAGTTCCGCGTTCACCAAAGTAAATACCGCCTGTAAGTTCGCGTACGATTAAAATATCAAGACCATCACCTACAACTTCATCCTTAAGAGGACATGCAGCCTTTAACTGTTTGAACATCAAAGCCGGGCGGAGGTTTGCGTAAACTTTCATTCCGCCGCGAAGACCGAGAAGAGCTTTTTCAGGACGGATTTCCGGAGCAACATCATCCCATTTTGGTCCGCCAACTGCACCGAGCAATGCAGAATCTGCATTAAGGGCAATTTCAAGCTGATCTTTAGGAAGTGGTTCACCAAATTTATCAATGGCGCATCCGCCTGCTATAACATTTTTGTATTCAAAACTGTGCCCGAATTTTTTACCAACAGCATCAAGCACATTTACTGCTTCTGCAATAACATCTGGTCCGATTCCGTCACCAGGAATCAAAGCGATAGTCTTATTCATAAATTCACCTCTACTTAAATAATACAGTATTATTAAATGATATTCAAGTATACGGACTTGGATTATTGCAGACAGAATTTAATCTGATGGAAAGTGATAAAAAAAAACTTATTCAGCGAAGCTGAATAAGTTTTGGGCCATACGGCTGTCGCCATTTGGCTAGTGGAAATTTATTAAAAAATGGTATTCAGCTTTGCTGAATACCATTTGGGCCATGCGAACTCCGTTCGCTTGCCCTGGCGGTAGATTTACGTAAAATCGCTCCGCGATTTTTGGGGCATACGCACTGCGCTCGTTTGGCCTATTGGAAGTGATTTAAAATAATTTTGCCCGCCTGAGCGGGCAATCTGGGCCATGCGTCGCTAACGCTCCGCTTGGCCTATTGGAAGTGATTTACTTGTACTTTCTCACTTCGTTACGAAAGTACTGGGCCATCTAAGATTTGAACTTAGGACCAAAGGATTATGAGTCCTCTGCTCTAACCGCTGAGCTAATGGCCCGTATTTTTGAGAAACTTTTCAGTTTCGAAAAAATACAAGTTAATAATTTCTTTGAGCCAAACCGAACACTTGGAGGTATGGCCCGATGATTGCTTAATGTTACAGAAAATCAGGCTGTTAGTCAAGATAAGGCGTTTTTGAGGACTTCGGTCCCTACGGGAGTTGAACCCGTCTTTCGACCTTGAGAGGGTCACGTCCTAGCCGATAGACGAAGGGACCAGATGAGGGCCGCTTTTAGAAAACGGCGTATAAAAAAAAGGTTGCCGTCTGGCAACCTTTTTAGTTCCCCAAGGAGGATTCGAACCCCCACAGTCAGAACCAGAATCTGAAGTGCTACCATTACACAATCGGGGAATGTGTAGTATTAATATATTGAAATCGCTATTTTGTGTCAAGTGTCATTAATAAACTTAAAGAATTCCCTTTTATTTTATACTGAATTTCTTTTCCTCCCTTTTGATTCACTTTTAAAGCAGGTTTTAATACTATTGTGTCTTTTTGACACAGTTAACAAGGTTTTTTTGATACAGTTTGAACTTTTTAAATTAAATTCACTTTACATATAAACCTTAACTCCAAAAAAGATGTTTTTTTCTGAGTTTTATGCTGAATTTTAAAAAAATTCAACTTTAAAATAACAAAAAACTGTTTTTTTAAAAAAGTTGGCACACCTTATGCAATATATATACGCGAAAGGCAGTAAGCCTTGAAAAAACTACAAATAATAAAGACCGACCGCTGACGCGGTGGTCTAAGGAGAGTGCCAGAAAAATTACCTCCCTGTAATTTTTCTGCCTGCAGTTTTCCCGTTGGTAAAACTGCGGTTTCGCACCTCCTGTGCGACCGCTGACGCGGAGGTCTAAGGAGAAACATATGAACGAACTTTCACTTTTAAACACAATTTTTGGAAATACCATGGATGACATGGCTGACTATGGCTTTAGAACACCTTACAATGTTCCTAATGTAGACGTAAAAGAAAACAAAGATTCTTATACTGTCGAAATGGATTTACCAGGCCGAACAGAAAAAGATGTCGATCTTGAACTTGACCACAATGTACTTACAATTTCTTCTACAAAAACAGAAAATGTAGAAGAAGAAAAGAAAGACAAAAAAGACGAAGGAAAAACAAAGTGGCTTATTAAAGAAAGAAGAACTTCTTCATTCTCACGCCGCTTTACATTACCGGAAGATGTTGACGCTGAACATGTTCAGGCAACATTTAAAAACGGTGTGCTTAATGTAAACATTCCGCGTAAAGCACTTGCAGCTCCTAAAAAGATTGCAATTACTGCTTAACCTTCCTTTCCCTGATTGTCCAGGTTTCATAGCCTGCGGCAATCAGGCGTTTTTCATATTCTGATATTTCTTCTGTCGCGATATCCTTTATCACGACACGCACAATATTTTCCGAAACTACAGTCTGTGTTGCAACATTTGAAAATCCATCTTTTTTAACCTTCTTTCCAAAATTAACCGCGTTGGCTTTCGAACCGAACGCTCCAAGCTGGATATCCCATCTTTTACCAGGCTCGCGGACTACTGTTTTTGTACTCGGTAAAGTTTTTGTGCCAGACTCAGCATTCGTGCCCTGTGCAGCATCAGTTTTATCTGCGGAATTCTTTTCTAAGGACTCCATGCTTACCTGATAATATTTAATTCCTGCCATTTTACAGGCTTTTTTTGCTGTAACGACGCTGTCTTTTGTGTATTTTCCAAGTTTAACAATCTCAAGGCGCACTTTTTGAGTTCCCTTTCCAATCATTCCAAGCTTTGCAGCAGCGCCTTTAGAAAGATCTATTTCGCGTGTTCCTACAAACGGTCCGCGGTCATTTACACGAACTTCTACCCATTTTCCATTACTAAGATTAACGACCTTTAAAATAGTCCCGAACGGGAGCATCTTGTGAGCGCATGTCATTGCCCACATGTTAAATGTCTCACCGTTAGAAGTCATTTTTCCATGAAAATCTTCTGCATAAAACGAGGCCACGGCACTCTTTTTATAGACCGCATTTGCATAAATTGAATTTATAAATGCAAAGATTAAAGTCAGAGTAATAAAAAACCTTTTCATGATTTAATTATCGGCAAAAAAATGCCGTGCCAATACTGACACGGCGTTTTTCTATAAAACATTAATTAATCATGATATTTTCGGCCCGTAGCTGTAAAATCCGGAGCATCATAATAGAAAGTATCTACCGGTTTAAATATATAATTAACTTTATGAGTAATATCCGCTTCGCGCCTATTATATTCAATACCGTTAAATTCGATAACACCCATGTCTTTTTCATCAAAGGTCCATTTTATATCTGCTGTCATTTCACCACAAATGTCAAATTCCAAAAGGCAGAATGGCATTATATCAAGAACTTCATATGCGACCGCTTCATTTTCATCAAATGCAATAAACTGCTCGAAAACAAGCGATTGAATAACATCATCATATGAATCAAGACTTTTCCAGTGAAAATATTTAAACTCTAAACAACGAAATTCTTTTCCCTTGAACTTGTGTTCACCATAATCAATGATTTCTAAATCTGCTTCATCTGAACAAATGCCATTCCCATAACTCAAGTCATAAACATTGAGTTCCAAATTGTTCTGATATTTTCCAGGGCTTAAAGATCTTATAAAATTTATTTTCTCAAACTCTTTTGTATACAGTTCAAAAATATCACTATTGTTTTCTTTAGAATTAAAAATTTTTCTGTAAAAAAATGTACTTTCACCTGCACTAACTTTATCATATGCAAGCTTATCACCAAAAACATATCCTGTTAAATCATTTTCTGTACTGCAAAAATAAATGCCATAGTAATTTTCTTCATCAGGAGTATATGCTACATCGTCCATCCTTACAATATTCGAAAGTTCAATTCCTTTTTTAAGTTTAATCTCAGTTCCATAAGCAGAAATCATTATGCAGTCTTCCATAACATACGCATTATCCGAATATTCCTTTTCGCGCAATATTTCTTCACTCTCATATTGTTCCTTAAGACTTGTTTCCATCTTAAGACACGGGTTATCATAATAATCAATATCTAACCAGTCCCAAGCTCCCCTGCATGGAAAGATAAACAGATTCATTTCCTGATCATTAATTTCTGCAAGAATTTCTGGAAGACATTTCCCAGATTTATTTTTATACATAAGAAGATCTAAATTTAATCTTCTGTCTCCATCACTATTTTCTTTAACAAGACAATTCAAAACAAGCGTTTCAAAAAAATTCCTGTTACCTTTTTTTGCTGCAAGTGCAAATATAGTATCTTCATCCTTTCCAAAACGATAATTTTCTATTTCATCTATTAATAAATCAAAACAGTCCGAGCGAATATATCCATGGTAATTATTAATTAAAGTCTCTGCCAGAGGTTCAAAATCAAGACCTCGTCTTTTATATTCTTCAAATGCAAATTTCAGCGCATTTGAACCATCGTGTTCATAATAGTAAGCACCTTCTTCGTCACATTCAATGCAGGCAATTCTGATATATTCCAGAATATCCATATTTTCGTTATAAATAAAATAGTCTGGATTACCACAAATTGTTCTATCGCAGTCATCAATAAGACTATCATCAAAGACACAGGATCTTAGATCAATATAACCTTTTGTTTTTTCATGTCGCACACTCACCAGAAAAACAGATCCATCTTCTAAAACTGGTAAAGGAAACTGTACATCACTTGTAGGACCAGAACTTTTAATATAATCATCAAGTTTATCAAGCTTTGTACCTTTTTTTATCGTACCAGACTGTTCCCATTTTTCACCAGAATGAGTATATAAAACGGTATCACACGAAACTGTAACTGTACCATATGTCTTATCTTCGCTTATACTTTTGGATTCTTTATTACATCCTGTTACAGAAACGGCAAATAAAAAAAATGGAACTAAAAACAACAAAAACTTTTTCATAATAACCCTCTCAAAAAAAAAGGAGCCTTAACGGCTCCCCTTTTATTTATTTGTTCAACATTTCTGCAAGTTTTTCTGGTGTAAATCCGAGATATTCAGCAACCTTCTTTGCAGGTCCTGATTCACCAAAACGGTCGATACAGAAGCAGTTTTCTTTGTCTGTAAACTGCTGCCATTCCATAGAGATTCCGGCTTCTGTACAAACTACGCGTTTTGCATTTCCGATGATTGTATTTTTAATTTCCTTGCTCTGCTGTGCAAATGTCTTAACATCAGGAACAGATACAACACGGATTGTTTTTCCAGATACAAGCTTTGCAGCATCCAGAGCCATGTTAACTTCTGAACCGCTTGCAAGAACTGTAATGTCTGGACTGTCACTTCCTTTCTGTACGATGTAAGCACCGCACTTCATAGTGTTTTTCCAGTCCGGATCATCTTTTGCATAAACTGCAAGTGCCTGGCGTGTAAATGCCATACATACAGGATGATCTTTAGAATCGTAAGCAATCTTCCATGCTTCCATAGATTCTTCAGGGTCACCAGGTCTTATTACCTGAACGCCTGGAATTGCACGCAGTGATGTAAGTGTTTCAATAGGCTGGTGTGTAGGTCCGTCTTCTCCAACGTAAATCGAGTCATGTGTAAATACATAAATTACAGGACGTTTCATCAATGAAACAACGCGAAGGCTTGGTCTTAAATAATCTGCAAATACTAAGAATGTAGCACAGAATGGTCTTAAACCGCCGTGGAGCGAAATACCTGCACAAACTGCAGACATTGCAAATTCGCGGATACCGTATTCGATTGTACGTCCCTTACGGTTAGAAGGAGAGAATGTTCCCTCATCACATGCTTTAAATGCAGTCTTGTTTGGACCCATAAGGTCAGCGGAACCGCCTACGAGGTTTCCGTAACGTGCTGCAATTACATTTAATGCTTTTCCAGAAGCATCACGTGTTGCACATGCATCTCCTACTTTGTATTCAACATCCTTAACGTCTGCGTTTGTAACTGCATCCGAGTGGAATTCATCCCAGAGTTTTTTAAGATCAGGGTTTTCACTTGCCCATGCATCAAACTCTGCTTTCCAGTCTGCTTCTTTTTTAGCCCATTCAGCTTTTTTAGAATTAAAATATTCATAAGCTTCAGGTACAACATAGAAATCCTGATCAACAGGAAGACCAAGCTTTGCCTTTGCTTCTTTTACTCCGTCTGCTCCAAGTGGTGCACCGTGAACATCTGCACATCCTTCTTTTGGTGCAGATTTTCCAATTACAGATTTTAACATAATCAAAGATGGTTTATCTTTGCATGCTTTTGCTTTGTTTACGAGTTTTTCAATTCCCTTAACGTCATACATGCTGCCTTTAAGAACCTGCCAGCCGTATGCTTCGTAACGTTTTGCAATGTCATCTGTAAATGTTATGTCTGTACATCCATCGATGGAAATTTTATTTTCATCATAGAATACAATCAACTTACCGAGTTTTAAATTTCCTGCAAGTGAACATGCTTCTGATGCAACACCTTCCTGGAGACATCCTTCTCCAACAAGTGAATATGTATAATGATCTACAATTGTGCGCTTTGCAGTGTTAAATCTTGCAGCGAGCATGCTTTCTGCAACTGCCATACCAACAGCCATTGATACGCCCTGACCAAGTGGTCCACCAGTACATTCAACACCATCAGTAATTCCGTATTCAGGATGTCCGCAGCATACACTTCCAACCTGGCGGAATGACTTAATGTCATCCATTGTTACTTTGTATCCAGAAAGATGAAGGATTGAATATAACAGCATTGATCCATGTCCGGCAGAAAGAACAAATCGGTCTCTGTCTTCCCATTTTGAATCTGCAGGATTGTGCTTTAAAACTTCTCCGTAAAGAACTGCAGCAAGTTCAGCAGCTCCTAACGGGAGTCCCGGGTGTCCTGAATTTGCTTTCTGAATTGCATCCATAGAAAGACTACGGATACTTGTTGCAACAGCAGCAATTGACTTTTCATTCATAAAATCTTACCTCACTTTAACTTCTGAGCAGCTTCTATTAACTCATCAACACCAGCGTGTTTTTCGAGCAACTGTTTAAAATCATTTTCTTTAAACAAAGAAGCCAACTGTGAAAGTACCTGCAAATGTGTCTGTGAGTTAGCTGTTAAAAGTACAAACATCACATAGACAAACCTTGCATCCGGTGCGCCCATATCAATCGGCTCTTTAAGATAGCAAACAGTTATCTGCTGATCATCATTATTTTTAAGAATTGTGCCTCTGCAGTGAGGAAGTGCAATCCCATATCCGACCGCCGTACTCATTACCCGTTCACGATCGCATAGTGCTGCATAAACACCTTCTTTAGTTACTTCTTCAGGCAATGTAATAGAATCCACAATGTTTTTATAAATCTCAGAAGTAGTTGATCCTTCTACATTAAATAAAACTCCACCTTTTTTTAATAAGTCAACAACATCATTCTTTTCTGACATCTTAAAACCCCTCGTCCAGTTATTTGACTACAGTAAACTCGTTCTTCTTGCATTCCAAAACAGCATTTTTAAGTTCACCTTCAATATCTTCAAAATTAAATTCCATTCCCTCTATCGAAACAAAAATCGTATCATAATCTTTTATAATCGAATCTGAATCATATGAAATGGTTTCAATCAGTTTTGTTAAATGCGTGTACAGCTGAATCAGGATTACAAGTTCCTGCTGCGGATAATTTTCAAATTTTCCGCCAGTTCTATCTATCTCATATACAAGAAAACTGATTTTCGTGTACAAAGCAAGTGCCCTGTTTCTGATCTCTCCAAGCTTTTTATCAGCAAACCAATTATACGACTGTAAAATTATATCATTTCGACTATTGATGTGCAATAATAGTTCTTCGCGATACTGCTCGGGGATGTAGTAACTTTTAGGGAAAATTGCCTTTACAAGGTCTCTAACCTGAGTCTTTTTCTGATAAGCATAATCCTTTAAATACTCATCCAGAACAAATTCAGGGATAGAATACATCAGATTTTCGTTTTTACCTTTTTTTACTTCGTCAATTTCATCGTTCCAGGTGCCTATTGCAGGAACATTTTCACCTTTTTTCCAAAGACGTGTCTCAACCCCAAAAAGTTCTATTCCGATTTTCTTTGTTTTTTTGAGGAATTCTTCTATTGAGCCGCAGTTTTTATCTGTAAGTTCATCACCATATTTATAAAACACATAAGCAAGCTCTTCTTCAATGGAACTGCACGGACCAATTTCCTTAAAAAGTTCAAACAGCGCCTTTTCAAGTTTTTTATACCACTTGTTTCTAAGAATATCTTCTTCGGTAAGCTCTAAAGTTAAGTCTTTTTCCCTTACAACAGGTTCAATTTCAACTACGCATTCATTCCAGTCCACAACCTTTAGAAGGATTCTGTCGCCTGTATCAAGTGAAAATTCGTCTATCAGATTTGTGATGTCCACACTAAAAAAACAGACAGTCTGCGGAATTTCGTAATTGTTTTCAGAAAGTTTATAATCTTTCATTCCGAAATCATTTGCAATATACTGAGCTTCATATTCCTCTCCGTATAAAGCAAAATGTTCGAGTGCAAATTCTTTTGAAAAATTTGCATTTCGTTTTAAAAGGATTTGTTTTTTATAAATAAAAGTTATTGATGAAGAGATAATATCCTGGTCAACAAAAGGTATGCATCTGTGACCAGGAACAAAACATCTGTTTTCAATCTCTTCTTTTGTTAAGACAAAACTAAAATATTTATTTGTAAATATTCCAGCTCTCGTAATATACTTGTCTTTCTCAATATGAAAAACATACGGAGAACTTGAAAGAACTTCAAGAGCTTCATCTTTTGTGACAGGAGACTCAAGATATTCCATGTATAACATAAATTCCTTAAGTGTAAACGTATTTACATAACCACGGAGGAATTTATTTATATAAAAGGCTCTTTTACTCTCTGCCATTTAAATCTATATCACTCTCAAATCGTGAATCTCAAATTCACAACCCTCAAGGATCGATTTCATTTTTGATTCATCAATTCCTGTTGTTTTGATTGTAAGACAAAGTCTATTATCTGCATCATGTTTTGTTGTAACTGCGCTTATGATGTTTCCGTTCTGATCAGAAATTTCTTTAGTTACTTTTGCAAGCTGTCCTGGTTTATCTTCAACAAACACAACAGCTCTTACACCTTTCTGTCTTGCACCAAACATCTGAGTAAAAAGATCAAACAGATCGTTTTCTGTAACAATTCCAACAAGCGCTCCGTCTTTAATTACAGGAAGACAGCTGATCTGGTTGTCAACCATAATTCGTGCAGCTTCTTCAACTACTTCATCAGGAGATACAGTTATTACATCTTTTACCATCAGTTTTTTAACCGTCAGTTTAGAAAGAAGATAACTTATTTCATACATATCGAGTGTAGTTGCAGAAGACGGCTCTGCTTTTAACAGATCATTTTTTGTAACGATACCAACAAGCTTTCCGTTATCAACAACAGGAAGTTTGTTAACCTTGTTTTCTACCATTGCAGCTTTTGCTTCTGTAGCAAGATTGCTCGAGCTTATGCTTACAACATTTGTACGCATTACTTCTTTAATAATCATACTATCCTCCTAAATATGCTTCTTTGACTGCAGGATCTTTTATAAGATCTCCTGCATCTCCAGACTTAGTTATATTTCCAGTTTCAAGTATATAAGCTCTATTAGAAATTGAAAGTGCTTTATAAGCATTCTGTTCAACAAGAAGAATTGTAGTTCCTGTTGAATTTATTTTTTTGATGATTGAAAAAATTTCATCAACAAGAATCGGTGCAAGTCCCATACTTGGTTCATCAAGAAGAAGAAGTTTAGGACGAGCCATAAGACCTCTTCCCATTGCCAGCATCTGAAGTTCTCCTCCACTCAATGTTCCGGAAATCTGATGAATTCTTTCTTTAAGACGCGGAAAAAGTTCAAAAACCATTTCCATATCTTCTTTTATTTCCTTTTCATCTTTTCTGGTATAAGCACCCATTTCAAGATTTTCACGGACAGTAAGATTCTGGAAAATTCTTCTTCCTTCCGGAACCTGAATAAGTTTCTTTTCTACAATTTTATCCGGAAACATTTCTGTAATATCTTCACCATTAAACTCTACAGAACCACTTTCTTTCTTTATTATATTACTTACAGCATGAAGTGTCGTAGTTTTTCCAGCACCGTTTGATCCAATCAAACTTATAATTTCACCTTCTTTAACTTCAAAACTGATTCCTCTAAGCGCCTTAATTGCTCCGTATGAGACACATAAATTTTTAACACTAAGCATCAACAGCCTCCGAACCAAGGTAAGCTTTTATTACCTGTGGATTTGATTTAATTTCTCCCGGAGTTCCACTTGCGATTACTTTTCCATAATCAAGAACCATAAGCTTTTCGCATATACCCATAACAAGTTTCATATCATGTTCAATTAAAAGAATAGTAATATTAAATTCTTTTCTTATGAATGCTATAAGATTCATGAGTTCTTCTGTTTCCTGAGGATTCATTCCGGCAGCCGGCTCATCAAGAAGAAGAAGTTTAGGATTACTTGCAAGTGCACGTACAATTTCAAGTTTGCGCTGTTCACCGTAAGGAAGGTTTTTTGCCTTTTCATCTTTTTTATTAAGAATATGAAAGAGATCAAGAAGCTGTTCAACTCTTGCAGTCATTCTCTCTTCATCATTTCTAAATTTTCTTGTTCTGAAAAGCGCATCAAGTACACTGCTCTGTCTTGAAGCATGCAGCGCGATTCTTACATTATCACTTACACTCAACTGATTAAACAGACGGATATTCTGAAAAGTACGCGCAATTCCAAGTTTATTTAACTGATGCGGATTCTTTTTATTAATATTAATTGCTTTTCCTTTTTTATCCCAAAAAGTAATCTGTCCTTCTGTCGGTGTATAAATTCCACTTAACATATTGAACATTGTAGTTTTCCCAGCACCGTTTGGTCCGATAAGCCCGGCAAGTTCACCTTCGTAAATCTCACAATTAAATCTACTTACCGCACAAAGTCCACCGAACACAATGCTTACATCAGAGGCCTGCAGTACAAGTTTTTTTTCACTCATTTATTGCCTCCTTTTTTAAATTTTGAAAACAGGTTTTCAAAGAATTTTTTTATTGAATTTCTATATTCTTTAATTTTCTTAAATTCAAATTCATTTGTCCCCAAAAGTCCCTGTGGCCTGAATATCATTACGATAATAAGAATTACAGGATAGAACAGAAGTCTAAAGTCTTTTAAAAATCTTAATCCTTCCTGAAGTATAGTAAGAACATATGCCGAGAGAACGCTTCCTGTTACAGAACCCATTCCACCCAATACAACAAAAATCAAGAAGTCAATACTTTTTGCGAAAGATGCCTGTTCAGGTTTTACAAATCCCATATGCCAGATATAGAATGCACCGCCAAGACCTGCAATAAACGAAGCAACAACAAAACCAATCATTTTATATCTGAACACACTGATTCCATTTGCATTTGCAGCAACTTCATCATCACGAACAGCAAGAATAGCACGACCATAACTTGATCTGATAAAATTCTGAATAAGAATTATTAAAATAATCAACGCACTTGTAAAAATCAGGAACTTTGGAAGTTCAAGAAATGTTAAAAGTGTATTAAATGATTTTCCATTTGGACCGCCTGTAATGTCCTTTAAGTTTGTAAGAACAACGCGGATAATTTCGCCAAACCCAAGAGTTACAATTGCAAGATAATCACCTTCAAGTTTTAAAGTCGGAAACCCGATTAAAAAACCAAACACAGCACTAATCAATGCTGCAAGAATTATTGCAACCGGAACCGGTATGTGTAACATCTGATTTAATAAAATAGTTGAATAGGCACCAATTGCCATAAATCCAGCCTGACCTAAAGAAAGCTGCCCGGTAATTCCACAGATAATATTTACACTAAGTGCCATCATTGCATAAATAGCACACTGATTTAAAATACCTGCAGTATATGCAGAAAGAAAATTAAATTTAATCAGTACAGCAGGAATAATTACACAAGCCAGAGCTGTAATTCCAGGAACCAGATAGCTTTTTAAAATCTTTTTATTCATCTGGTTTCTCCTTAAACCTTAACGACAGTTTTCTTTCCCATGATACCCGTAGGTCTGATGAGAAGAATAACAATCAACAGGCTAAAACTGATTGCATCAGCATAAGCAGAAGGTCCATAACCTTTTACCATTGTCTCTGCAATACCAAGAATAATTCCTCCAAGCATAGCACCAGGAATAGAACCTATTCCACCTAAAACAGCAGCAACAAATGCTTTAAGACCCGGCATATATCCCATCATTGGATCTACCTGAGGATAAGCCGTTGCATAAAGAAGGCCTGCTGCACCTGCAAGAAGGGAACCTATTGCAAAAGTAGTCGCAATAGTTTTATTAACGTTAATACCCATAAGACTTGAAGCCTGCATATCATAAGAAACAGAACGCATCGCCTTACCAGTCTTTGTATAATTAACAATATGATTTAAAACTACCATCAAAATGGCACTTGCAAAAACTACAAATAAAGAAATTCCGGAAATTGAAAGATTCCCGATATTAAGCTGAGGAATTTTAATCTGTGGAACCTGACGTGGATTAGGTCCGACAAAAGGAAGAACACGCATAAGATTCTGTAAAATTAATTCAACTGCGATTGCAGTAATTAAAGAATTTAATCTCGGCGCATTTCTCAATGGTCTATATGCAAGACGTTCAATCGAAATACCAAGCATCGCACTAAATATCATTGCAAAAATCATTGCAGCACAAAATCCAACCGGAGTTGGTCCCATTGCTATTAAAACAAAATAACCGGCATAAGCGCCCATCATCATGATGTCACCATGTGCAAAGTTAATGAGTTTTACAATTCCATAAACCATTGTGTAGCCCAGGGCAATCAAAGCATAAATGCTTCCTAATGAAATACCATTTACAAGCTGTTGACAAAAAAGTATTACAGAGTCCACAATTTCCTCTCAATTAAAAATGCACTTTGAATTATTCAAAAACTGAAAACCCAAAGTGCAATTATAGTTTTCAGACAAAAACAAAAAATGTTTCTGTCTGAAAAAGTAATATAAAATAATTACGGATTAACAGTTGCTTTATAAACTGTTTCTAAAGTACCATCACTTGCTTTTACGATTTCAACCATAACTGCAGATTTTACAGGGTTATGTTTTGTATCGAATGTTAAGTGACCTGTTACGTAATCTCCATCTGTATTTTCAAGAGCATTCTTAACTGCTACTGGATCTGCTGAACCGGCTTTTTCGATAGCATCTTTTAAAAGATATACAGAGTCATATCCAAGAGCTGCAAATGCGTTTGGATCTTTGTTATATTTTTCATTAAATGCTGCAACGAATCTTTTTACAGCTGGTTCTGTAGAGTCAGCTGCATAGTGGTTAGAATAATATCCGTTAAGAACTTCTTCACCAGCATTACCAATTACACCGTCCCAACCATCTGCACCAACGATAGCACAGTCAACTCCTTTTGCACGAAGCTGTTTAGCGATCAAAGCTACAACTCCATAATAGTCTGGGAGATATACAACATCTGGTTTAGCACTCTTAATTTTATCAATAAGGGCATTAAAATCTTTTTCATTTGTCTGATAAGCTTCTTTTGCTACAATGTTTCCACCAGCTTTAGCAAATGCTTTTTCAAAGTTTTCTGTAAGTCCTACTGAGTAGTCGTTACCTGCATCAAAAAGAATAGCTGCCTTTTTGCATTTCAGGTTCTGAGCAGCAAAAATACCACCTACAGTTCCCTGGAATGGGTCAATAAAACATGCACGGAAAATAAAATCACCTGCATCTGTAATAGCAGGAGCTGTTGCTGCAGGAGCAATCTGAACAACACTCTGTGCCTGACAGCGGGCTGTGATAGCCTGTGTACAACCAGATGTCAAAGAACCGATAATGATTTTTGCACCATCTTTAGAAGTAAGTTTCTGATAAGCATTTACTGTTTTATCAGGATTTCCTTCATCGTCTTCGCTTATTAAAACAAGCTTCTGTCCATTAACACCACCAGTTGCGTTAATTTCGTCTATAGCAAGAATAATACCATTTCTACATTCAACACCGTAAACAGCTACCGCACCAGAAAGTGGGAAGATACCTCCGATTACAACGTCATTAGACTTGCTTCCGCCACAAGATGTAAAAGCCAATAATGCAGCTAATACAACTGAACCAATTGCTGATTTTCTCATTTTCAGCCTCCTTTTCCTATATCAAAAAAAGAGCCACTCTGAAACATTAGAGTGGCTTACTAATAAGACCAAATATACTTAAGCCTGTGCTTCAGTTTCAGCTGGTGCTTCTGCTGGTGTTTCTACTGCAGGAGCTTCTGCTGCTGGAGCAGCCACTTTTGCTTCTTTTCTTGCCTTATTTTTGAGGTTTGCATTACAGAACTTGCAAATCATTACTTTGTTTCCATCAATTTCTTTTTCATAAAGAACTTTGATGTTTTCATTTCCACAAACAGGACATTTACCGCGTCCATGTGATGCCATAGAACGAATTCCAGTTCCGCGATGTGATTTAGACATATTCTACTCCTTAATTATTTGCTGCTTTTGGAGCGGCTGTCTTAGCTTTGTCTTTTGACTTAGCTTTTTCGTCTTTTGCTTCTGAATCCAATTTGTAGTCAACAAGTTCAAGAATTACAACATCTGCTGCGTCTCCCTGACGGAATCCGAGCTTAAGAACTCTTGTATAACCACCTTTGCGATCCTTCATGCGTGGACCAATTTCTGTAAAAAGTTTATTAAGAACTTTTTCGTCCTGAATAAACTTTGCAGCTTCACGACGGTTATGAACACTATCAGTTTTACTTCTAGTAATAAGCTTTTCTGCTGAACGTCTAACTTCCATAGCTTTTGCTTTAGTAGTTGTAATGCGTTCAAATCTAAAAAGCGAAGTAACCATATTACGTGTCATAGCACGGCGATGTGCTGTTGAGCGTGAAAGCGGATTAAAACCAATCTTATGATTCATCTGATTCTTCCTTTTTCTTATTCATTTTGACAGCTTTTTTAAGATGACTATAATCAGTCATTCCAAGAGTGAGGTTCCACTCTAAGAGCTTTTCTTTAATTTCTGTCAAACTCTTTTTACCAAAGTTTCTAGTCTTGGCGATGTCATCTTCTGTCTTTTTAGTAAGTTCACCGATTGTTCTGATATTTGCATTCTTAAGACAATTTGATGATCTTACAGACAATTCAAGTTCTTCAACTGGTGTATTAAGAAGATTACGAACAGTTTCATCACCTTCATCAAGTTCATCACCACTTGCAACATCGCTGTCATTAAAGTTTACAAAAATCGAGAAGTGATCTTTTGTAATCTTTGCTGCTTCAGCCAATGCATCTTCTGGAGCGATTGTTCCATCAGTCCATACTTCCAAAACTAATTTGTCATAATCGTTTCTCTGTCCGACACGACAAGGTTCAATAGAATATTTTACCTTGCGAATAGGTGTAAAGATAGCATCCATTGGGATTGTACCAACAATTCCTTCAATGTAATGTTCGTTTACTTCTGCTGGGACATAACCTCTGCCTAAGTCAACCTGGATTTCAACATCAAGACGTGTCTCTTCATTCATAGTGAATACGAGAAGGTCTTTAGTCATTATTTCCAACTGGCCGTCTTTTGCAAAGTCATCACTTTTGATTACTCCAGGACCTTTAAATTCATAAAGAATTGTATCCTGTTCAACGTCCTCTGGAAGTCGCAAACGGATCTGTTTCAAGTTTTGCAAGATTTCCAATGTATCCTCAGCGACATGTGGAATAGCTTCAAATTCACTTGTGCAAACATGAGGAACACCATCAGCATCATATGAAGTAATACGGATTGAAGTAATTGCATAACCCTGAATGCTTGAAAGAAGAACACGGCGGAGAGTATTTCCGACAGTTGTTCCAAATCCAGGTTCAAACGGGTAAGCAGTAAACTTACCGTAATCCGCATTGTTTTCAAGATGCTCAAATGTAATGCTTTTTGGTTTTTTAAATCCTTTAAGCAGATTTTTGCGAGCCATCTAAACTCCTTATCTCGAGTAGAATTCTACTACGAGCTGTTCTTTTATATCAGCTAAATCAGTAACTTCTTCACGACGTGGATAAGCCATGAAAGTTCCCTTAACTGCATCAGGATCAACTGATACGTAAGCATAAGTTCCTGACTGAGAAACTTCCTTAAGTCCTTCCTGAACAATAGTAAGCTTCTTACTCTTTTCTTTTACTTCTACAACATCACCCGGTTTAACACTGTAAGACGGAATGTTTACTGCCTTACCATTAACAAGGATGTGCCCATGAAGAACCAGCTGTCTAGACTGACTGCGGCTTTCAGCAAAGTGAAGTCTGAATACCACGTTGTCCAAACGAGCCTCAAGAAGGCGAACAAGGTTTTCACCAGTTACACCAGGCATTCTCTGAGCTCTTTCATAAGTAAGATAGAACTGTTTTTCGAGCATACCATAGATACGGCGGAGCTTCTGTTTTTCATGAAGCTGAATTCCGTATTCAGTGCGTTTTCCTGTGCGTCCTTTCGGATCTTTTCCAGGTGCGCTGCGTTTTTTGTTAATAGGACATTTGTCGCTCTTGCAGCGTTCGCCTTTCAAAAATAATTTTTTCTGTTCTGCTCTGCACAAACGGCAGAGAGGTCCTGTATATCTTGCCATTACTCGATATTCTCCTATTACATACGGCGTGTTTTACGAGGGCGACATCCATTGTGTGGAATAGGTGTAACATCAGAAATTGATTTTACCTTAAGCCCTAAAGCACCAAGTGAACGGATAGCATTTTCGCGTCCTACACCAGGTCCCTTTACATAAACATGAACTTCACGCAAGCCATAACTTACTGCCTTCTGTACAGCTGTTTCTGCAACTGACTGTGCGGCAAACGGAGTAGATTTTTTTGCTCCGCGGAATCCGAGTCCACCTGAAGATGCCCAAGAAAGAGCATTACCTTTCAGGTCTGTAATTGTTACAATAGTGTTATTGAAAGTTGCCTGAATGTAGACATTCCCTTCATATACACTCTTTTTTTCTTTTCGCTTTTTTACAACAGCCACTTAACTTACCTCCGCCTTATGCCTTCTTCTTGTTAGCAACAGTCTTCTTTTTACCTTTGCGGGTACGAGAGTTAGTGCGTGTACGCTGACCACGAACAGGAAGTCCTTTTCTATGGCGCAATCCACGATAACAACCAATGTCCATAAGACGTTTGATGTTAAGACCGATTTCTGAGCGAAGACGTCCTTCAACCTTATATTCTGAATCGATTACTTCACGAAGTTTTCCAAGATCGTCCTGGGAAAGATCATTAGCCATTACATTCGGATCGATTTTAGCTTTTTCACAGATTGTTAAAGCTGCTGATCTACCGATTCCATAAATATAAGTCAAAGCAATACTAATGTGTTTATTAGGGAGATCCACTCCCGCAATTCGAGCCATCTATTACTCCTTGAGCTTAGCCCTGACGCTGCTTGTGTTTAGGGTTTACGCAAATTATGCGGATAATGCCGTTTCTTTTGATAACCTTACACTTATCGCAAATGGGCTTTACGCTTGTTCGTACTTTCATAAAAAGTCCCCCAAGATCTGTGATATTTATCCCCGATTATGGCAATTCGCAATGAACTACAATCGAGTTCTAATAATATATCACAAATCTCAAATTTTAATCTACTGGTATTTTCAAAAAATATTAAATATTTCTTGAACGAATCTTTCCTTTTTTCACGAATCCTTCCTGATGATGCATCTTAAGAAGGGCTTCAATCTGAGCCATTGTATCCGTAGCTACGCCAACCATAATAATCAATGAAGTTCCACCCATCAAATTAGCAATTTCACGTCGGAACTCAAAAATATAACGGAGGAGATTTGGAATTACTGCAATTGCAGCAAGGAACAATGATCCAGGTAATACCAGTCTGTTCAATATTTTCTGCAGAGTAGCTTCTGTTTCGTCCGCTCTTACGCCAGGAATGGAGCCGCCGTTTTCCCTGATCTGTTTTGCAATTTCCGTAGGGTTCAGTGTTACCTGAGTGTAGAAGTATGCAAAGAATACGATAAGAACTACCAACAGAATGTTATACCACCAGCCATCTGGGTTTAAGAAGCTTGCCAGAGTAGAAATCCACTTCTTTACATCACCACCTGAAGCTGCAGACTGAATAATCTGTAAAGGCAATGTCAAGAATGAAGAAGCGAAAATCAATGGGATAACATTTGAAGGATTAACTTTGAACGGAATATAAGTATTCTGCCCGCCAATCATTTTTCTGCCAACTACACGCTTTGCATAGTTAACAGGAATTTTTCTTTCACCACCTTCTTCGAAGGCGATAACAGCAACTATTGCAACCCAAATAAAAGCAGCAATAATAGCAAATACTGCATTACCACCAGTTTGAATCCAGCCAATAAGTTCAGTAATAGCTTTTGGAATACGTGCAACGATACCGGCAAAAATGAGTACTGAAATACCATTTCCGATACCGTGTGCTGTAATCTGATCACCGAGCCAAACTGTAATCATAGAACCAGTCGTAACTGTTAACACTGCAAGACATTTGAAAGCAAATTCATTGTCGAGAGATACAGCCCCGATATTTTTTGCATAAACAGTAACTGCAACAGACTGAATGATACAAACAATAACTGTGCCGACCCTCGTCCATAAAGCAAACTTTCTCTGACCGCCATCCTCTTCAAACGAACGTTTAATAGAAGGAACAACAATCATCAAAAGCTGCAGAATAATCTGTGCCGAGATGTATGGCATTACACCAAGCATGAACACAGAGAAGTTAGAGAAAGCACCACCAACAAAGAAGTCCATATAACTAGCAAATGCGTTGTCTTTCATTAACTTGTCAAAGTAATCGAACAAAGCTGCCGCATCGATTCCAGGAATTGTGATTACACATCCCAATCTGAAAAGTGCTAATACAGCAAGCGTAAAGAAAATTCTTTTACGAAGCTCTGATACTTTGAACATATTTACTAATGAGTTGCCTGCCATTTCTTAACTCCGGTTAATCTTTCTTTTCAGCAGATATAAGATTAACTGTGCCGCCAGCAGCTTCAATTTTTGATTTTGCTGCAGCTGAAATCTTGTCTACATTAAAAGTAAGTTTCTTTGTAATTTCACCATTTGCAAGAATCTTTACAGAAAGAACTGAACCTTTCAAAAGACCTTTTTCAATGAGTGTTTTCTTATCAACTGTTTCACCATCTGAATATTTTGCATTAATGTCAGAAACATTAAAACATGCATATTCTTTTTTGAACGGAAAGTTAGAGAATCCTCTCTGTGCAATACGACGGAACAAAGGCATCTGTCCACCTTCAAATCCGATGTATACTTTTCCGCCTGAGCGAGACTGCTGACCTTTGTTACCGCGTCCTGCTGTAGAACCACGGCCAGAAGAAGAACCACGGCCTACTCTTCTGTCCTTTTTGTTTGCACCATAAGGTGCAGTCAAAGTTGGATTGTAATCTGCCATAATTAGATCTCCTCTACCTTAACCATGTGTGCTACAGCGGCAACCATACCGCGGATAGCAGGTGTATCTTCCTGTACAACTGTTGAACTTATTTTCTTTAAACCAAGGCTGCGAACTGTTGCAACTTTTTCCGGTTTCTGACCAATTGTACTTTTTGTAAGTGTAATCTTAAGTTTAGCCATCGATTAACCCCACAATTCATCCAGAGTTTTACCTCTGTTCTTTGCGATACTACCGGCATTCATCATGCGTTCAATTGCATTGAATGTAGCACGAACAACGTTTTCTGCTGTACTTGATCCCAATGATTTAGAAAGTACATCTGTTGCTCCAGCTGCATCGAGAATTGCACGAACAGCACCACCGGCAATAATACCAGTACCTGAACAAGCAGGTTTTAAAAGAACTGATGAACTCTTGTATTTACCGATAATGTCATGAGGAATTGTACCATTCTTCATTGGCATAGTAATAAGATTTCTCTTAGCCTTATCGATACTCTTTTTAATTGCTTCTGATACGTCATTAGCTTTACCAAATCCATATCCTACACGACCTTTCTGATCGCCTACAACTGTAAGAGCAGCAAAAGACATACGACGTCCACCTTTTACTGTTTTTGAAGTTCTTTTAAGAGTTACGAGTTTTTCTACGAACTCTTTCTGATCTTTATCAAAATTCTTCTGGTGTTCCATAGTGTCTCCTAGAACTGGATCCCGGCACTGCGGGTTCCTTCTGCAAGGGCCTTTACAACACCGTGATAAAGATATCCATTACGGTCAAATACAACCGCAGTAATATTCTTATCCTTAAGGCGTGCACCCAGTGCTTCACCAAGTTTTGCAGCACCTTCAGTAGTTGGCTTAAGTGTTGCAAATTCTTTTTCCATTGTCGAAATAGATGCGAGTGTTTTTCCTTCGTCATCATTAATAACCTGAACAAAAAGGTTCTTGTTACTTCGAGTTACTGTCATGCGTGGGCGTTCAGCCGTTCCATAAACAGACTTACGAATATGAATCTTTCTGTGAAGGCGTTTTCTGTCTTTGTCATTCAGTTTCTTAAACATATAGCTTCACCTTATTTAACACCAGTCTTACCGACTTTACGTCTAATAACTTCATTATCATAACGGATACCTTTTCCTTTATAAGGTTCTGGCATACGTAATGTGCGAAGCTGCGCACTGAATTCTCCAACACGCTGCTTGTCAATTCCAGAAATTGTAATCTTTCCGCTAGGATCTGTAGTTACAGTAAGTCCTTCAGGAATAATTGCAATAAAGTCACTTGAGTAACCCAAGTTCATTACAAGTTCTTTTCCTTTAACTTCTGCACGATAACCTACACCATTAATAATAAGAGTTTTTGAATAACCTTCTGTTACACCTTTAACCATATTAAAAATGAGATTGCGGTATAATCCATGAGCTGCGTTAGCTGCTTTTGAATTATCTGCAGGATTAACAATTACTTCTGTTCCTTTAACTTCTACAGTTACTTTGTTATTAACAGCCTGTTTGAGTTCTCCCTTTGCACCTTTTACAGTTACAAGTCCAGGATCTACTGTTACTGTTACACCAGCTGGAATAGTTACAGGAAGTTTACCAATTTTTGACATACATTCCCTCCATTACCAGATTGTGCAAACTAATTCACCGCCAACCTGCTTCTCAGTTGCTTTTTTACCAGTTGTAACACCAGAAGAAGTTGAAACGATAACTGTACCATAACCGTTATAAACGCGTGGTAAGTCTTTGTAACTAGAGTAAACGCGGCGTCCTGGTTTAGAGATCTTTTCAAGACCGTGAATTACAGGAGCGTTTTCCTCATCATATTTCAAGAAGATACGAATTACTGATTTGTTATCTTCCTGAACTTTTTTGAAGTTCTTAATATAACCTTCATTTTTCAGGATTTTCACGATTTCAAGCTTAAGCTTTGAAACAGGTATATCTACCTTTTCGTGGCGGGCCTGTGCCGCATTACGGATCTTTGTGAGCATGTCTGCTACTGGATCTGATGCACTCATTTTTCTTCTCCTACCACTACCAACTAGATTTTGTTACACCTGGTAACAATCCTTCACTTGCATACTTACGGAAGCAAAGACGACACATCTTAAACTTTCTTAAGTATCCTCTTGGGCGTCCGCAAATCTGACAGCGATTGTATTCGCGTGTGCTGTATTTAGGTGTGCGGGCTGCCTTAATAATCATAGATTTTTTAGCCATAGTTTCTTCTCACCTACTTTCTGAAAGGCATGTTAAACTTGGTAAGCAAAGCTTTTGCTTCTGCATCTGTCTTTGCACTTGTTACTAAAGTGATGTTCATACCAGCAATCTTTGTGATTTTATCAAAGTCGATTTCTGGGAAGATAATCTGTTCAGTAATACCAAAAGAGAAATTGCCGTGTCCATCAAAGCCAGTCGCCTTGATACCGCGGAAATCCTTAACGCGTGGTAAAGCAACATTGATTAAGCGATCCAAAAATTCATACATAATTGAACCACGTAATGTTACCATAACACCTACTTCTGCACCCTCACGAAGTTTAAAGTTAGCTATGCTTTTCTTTGCTTTTGTCTTGACCGCTTTCTGACCAGTAATCTGAGTAAGATCAGTTACTGCAGCATCAAGAAGTTTCTTATTTGTGAGAGCTTCGCCAACACCCATGCTTACGATAATCTTCTTGATAGAAGGAATCTGCATTGGAGTTGTATAATTGAACTCTTTATAGAGTTCTTTTGCGATTGTGTCATTATAGACTTTCTTAAGCCGAGGTATGTAATTTGCCATTACAATTTTTCTCCACATTTGCGGCAGACACGAACTTTCTTGTCTCCGTCAAGCTTATAACCAATTCTTGTAGGACCGCATTTTTTACATACGATTGCTACATTAGAAATATTGAGCGGAGCCTCGATCTCGGCGATACCGCCCTGATCCTGCTGGCTGCGCTTTCTCATTGCTTTTTTAACAATGTTTACACCAGATACAATTACCGCATTTTTGCCAGGGATAACACGAACAACATTTCCTGTTTTTCCTTTATCTTTTCCAGCAATAACCTGTACTGTATCATCTTTACGGATTTTGAATTTCTTTTCCATATTCAATTCCTCTTAGAGTACTTCTGGAGCAAGTGAAATGATTTTCATGAAATCTTTATCACGAAGCTCACGAGCTACAGGTCCAAAAATACGTTTTCCAACCGGGTTTTTAGAATCGTCAACGATAACGCAAGCGTTGTCATCAAAACGAATGTAAGTTCCGTCTGGACGGCGGTATTCTTTCGCCTGGCGAACGATTACTGCCTTTTTAATTGCACCCTTTTTAATTGTAGAAGTAGGGATTGCATCCTTAATTGCTACAACAACAATGTCACCGATACCTGCATAACGGCGGTGTGAACCACCGATTACCTTAATACACTGAGCAATTTTAGCACCAGAGTTATCAGCGACTGTCATACATGACTGCATTTGAATCATACTACTTAACTCCTTGCCTTATTTTGCACGCTCAATGATTGATTCGAGGCGCCAGCATTTATCTTTGCTGAGCGGGCGACTTTCAACGATTTTAACAGTATCGCCGATGTGAGCATCATTCTTTTCATCATGAGCTTTGCACTTCTTTGTACTTGTTACATATTTTTTGTAAAGACGGTCCATCTTTTTTGTAGAAACTGAAACTACGATAGTTTTGTCCATCTTGTCGCTTGTTACGATTCCTACGTAAGAACGTTTGCCGGCTTTAATAGTTTTGTCTTCCACGAGTCAACTCCTATTTATTAGCACCAGCAGCATCTTTCTGCTGAATAAACGTATTTAAGCGAGCGATTTCGCGACGCATTGTACGTAATTCCATCGGGTTATCTACATGGGCGATTACTTTTTTGAACCGCAAATCCATATACTTCTGTTTAAGCTCATCACGACGAGCAACAAGTTCAGCATAAGACAGTTCTTTGTCATTTTTCTTTGCTTTAGCCATCTTATTCCTCCTTAGTCCTTTGTCGGTTTATAAGCTATCTTTGTTACAATCGGAAGTTTGCTAGCTGCAAGACGAAGAGCTTCTTCTGCAACTTTAATATCAACTCCGCCGATTTCAAACAAAATCATGCCTGGCTTTAAGTTTGCAGCCCAGAATTCTGGAGCACCTTTACCTTTACCCATACGAGTTTCAGCAGGTTTCTTAGAAATAGGCTTATCCGGGAATACACGAATCCAAACATGTCCTTTACGTTCAAGCTTACGGTTGATAGCAACACGGGCAGCTTCGATTACACGTGCATTAAGCCAGTGTGGTTCCATAGCAACGAGTGCAATGTCACCAAAATCAATATAGTTATCACGAGTGGCAAAGCCATGCTGTCTGCCACGCTGCACCTTACGGTGCATTACTCTTTTAGGTGCGAGAGGCATTGCTTAACTCCTTTCCTTTGATGAAGCTTCTGCTTTTTCAGCTTTATCACCAGATGAGCGAGAAGTTCTTTCTCTTCTTGGTTTTCTTACAAGCTGTCCTGCATCTTCATTCTGTTCACGACCGTAGTTCATTCCGTTGTAAACCCAAACTTTAACACCGATTTTTCCGTATGAAGTAAGAGCTTCGTACAAACCATAGTCAATGTCTGCTCTGAGAGTATGAAGAGGAACACGTCCCTCTTTGTGCTCTTCTGAACGACACATTTCTGCACCGCCAAGACGACCAGAAAGACGAATCTTAATTCCCTGAGCTCCACCACGCATTGCATTAGAGCAAGCCTGTTTAAGAGCTTTGCGGAATGAAGCACGTCCCTGAAGCTGACGGCCAACATTCTGAGCAATCAAAGAAGCGTTCACATCAGCACGTTTGATTTCTTTAATCTTGATCTGAACTTTCTTTGTAAGCTGCTTCTGAATATCAGTGCTGATCTTTTCGATTGTAGCACCTTTAACACCAATAATTACACCCGGGCGTGCTGTATGAATTACAATAGTAACACGCTGTGGATGACGAACAATTTCGATTTCTGCAATGTCTGCGTTTTTGCATTCTGGAAGATCAGATACTAACTTACGAATCTTAAAATCTTCGAGAACGAGGTCTGCATATTCGCGAGGATCTGCATACCAGCGAGACTGCCATGTCTTGTTAATTCCAAGACGTAAACCGATAGGATTAACTTTCTGTCCCACTTTTTATTCCCCCGCCTTCTCGTCAACTACGACGGTAATATGACACATACGTTTTAAAAGCTGGTCTGCTCTACCACGGCCGCGGAACCAGACTCTCTTAAGTCTTGGACCTTCGTCGATGCGAATTTCCTTAACAAACAACATATCTTCATCTAACTTGTTATTAGCATTAAGTGCATTTGCCATTGCAGATTTTAAAGTTCCACGAATGAGTTTTGCACCTTTCTGCGGCATATTCTCAAGAATAGCCATAGCTTCTGAACAAGGCTTCTGATTAATTACATGAGCTACAGGGCGAACCTTTGTAGGTGATGCAATCAAAAATTTAGTAGTGGCTACATAACCTTTATTTACTGTCATATTCTCCACTCCTATTTACCAGCTGTTTTATCAGTACCGCCATGACCACGGAATGTACGTGTAGGAGCAAACTCGCCGAGTTTATGACCAACGAGCTGTTCAGTAACGTATACCGGTACCCATGACTTACCATTATAAACAGAAATAGTATTACCAACCATTTCAGGAATAATTGTAGAACAGCGTGAATATGTTTTAATCATATTCTTTTTAGCTGTTTCAACTTTATTCATTTCTAATACCTTTTTGTAAAGGCTTTTCTCTACAAAAGGTCCTTTTTTAACAGATCTTGACACAGTTATCTCCTAGACTACTTCTTTCTACGAGAAACAATGAAACGACTTGAAGTCTTTCTCTTGTTTCTTGTCTTATAGCCTTTACAAGGCTGTCCCCATGGAGTAACAGGGTTACGTCCTTTACCTGCGCCTTCACCACCACCAAGCGGGTGATCAACCGGGTTCATCGCCATACCACGAACTGTAGGTCTGATACCCATCCAGCGTTTGTGACCTGCTTTACCAAGCTGTACATTCATGTGTTCTTCGTTGCCGACAATACCGATTGTTGCATAGCATTTTGCATTAACACGACGAATTTCACCTGATGGAAGACGAATAGTTACGTATTCACCTTCTTTTGCAGCTACAAGTGCACTGGCACCTGCAGAACGTGCAAGCTGTCCACCACGTCCAATTGTAAGTTCAATATTATGTACAGTAAAACCTACTGGAATTGCTGAGAGTGGAAGTGCATTTCCAACTGTTGGAGTTGCATTTTCACCAGCCATAATCTTCTGTCCTACTGTAAGACCTTTTGGTGCAATAATATATCTCTTGTCACCATCGGCATAATAAATCAAAGCAATGTTTGCACTGCGGTTAGGGTCATATTCAATAGTTTTAACTGTTCCAGGAATACCGTGCTTATTTCTCTTGAAATCGATATCACGATATCTCTGTTTATGACCGCCACCCTGATGACGTACTGAAATACGTCCTCCGGCACCACGTCCTGCATGAGATTTCTTTCCTGACACCAATGTTTTTTCGGGTCTATCAGTTGTCAGTTCATCTCTTACCAGGTCAATACGTGTTCGAGTACCTGCAGTTATTGGCTTAAATATTTTAAGAGCCATTTTCTTCCCCTTAATTTAATTCACTAAAGTTAGGCTTATACGCCTTCGAACACTTTAATTGTTTCACCTTTGGCTAAACGCACAACGGCTTTTTTGTAGCTAGATGTAAGACCAGGTCTTCCGCGAAGGCGTTTTTCCTTTCCTCTTACATTCATAGTTGTACAAGAAACAACTTTTACGTTGAAAAGCTTACGTACTGCTTCCTTAATCTGAGTTTTTGTAGCATCTGGAGATACAACAAAAACATATTTATCCTGTTCACGAAGGTTAGTTGCTTTTTCTGAACTAACAGGTTTAATAAGAATGTCTTGATACATCATTATTTAGCCTCCTTGTCTTCAGCATAAAAATCTGAAAGATTTTTTGCAGCACCTTCAAGAAGAATAACCTTGCGTCCATAGAACAAGTCATGAGCACGAAGACGGTTATAAGACAGGAATGAGAGATTAGGAATATTTTTTCCAGCCTGCTTGATTTTTGCATCATTATCTTTAAGGATAATTACTGTGCGTTCATCTTTAGCAAAATTAGAAAGAATCTTTACCAAATCTTTTGTCTTACCACTTTCTACGGTAAAATCTTCTACAACAGTGAGTCTGTCACTCTGAGCCTGAAGGCTGAGGATAGATTTCATTGCAAGGCGTTTTGCCTTTTTAGGGATAGCATAGCTAAAATCTCTAGGTTTAGGTCCAAAAATTGTACCGCCGCCAACTGTAATAGGTGATTTTTTATCACCACGACGAGCGTTACCTGTTCCCTTCTGTTTGTAAGGTTTAGCATTTGATCCGTGAACTTCTGCACGTCCTTTTGTACATGCAGTTCCAACACGCATATTAGCTAATTCATTGTTAATGGCGTAATAAATAACGTCTTCATTGATTGGGAGACCGAATACTTTATCATCAAGTGAAATAGTACGCAGCTCTTTTCCATCAGTTGAATATACTTTCTTATCCATATTCTAATTCCTCTGATTATTTTTTTACTGCGGACTTCACGATAAGTGTGCAGTCTTTGTTACCTGGAACGGCACCACGAACTAAGATAACCTTTAATTCCGGATCGATTTTAACGATACGAAGGTTCTGTACTGTTATACGTTCAAAGCCCATACGGCCAGGCATTTTAACGTTCTTAAAACAGTGTCCTGGTGTTGTACATGATCCAGTACCACCTGCTTCTCTATGGAATTTAGAACCGTGAGTTGCACGTCCACCATGGAAGCCCCATCTCTTCATTACACCCTGAAAACCTTTTCCTTTTGATGTTGCTGTAACATCAAGGAATCTTGTTTTCTCAAATAATTCGAGACCAACCTGATCTCCAACTTTTACTTCTTTTTCGAAGTTACGGAACTCTTTAAGAGTTCTTTTCGGGTTAATGTTTTCAGGAAACTGGCCGGCATATGCTTTGCTTACTTTTGATGCTTTAACATCATCAAGACCAAGCACTACAGCATCATAACCGCAGTTTTCTTTTGTTCTTGTAGCAACAACCACATTAGGTTCGACGCGGATCACGGTGACTGGTGTCAAATTGCCGCTTTCGTCAAAAACCTGGGTCATTCCCACTTTTTTTGCGATCAGACCTTTCATTCTGATTTCTCCTGTTTGAAAAACACTTCTTAACATAAGAATGTTTTCCGTTTAATTTTATTGGCCGCCATCCCAGATCCAGGGGACCGTACCATTTCAGTAATCCAATGTTTGAAAAAACAACTGAACTTACTGTTTAATTTCTACATCTACACCGGCTGGCAATTCAAGCTTCATCAAAGAATCCATAACTTCTGATGAAGGTTCAAGAATGTCGATAAGGCGTTTATGTGTACGCATTTCAAACTGCTCACGTGATTTTTTATTTACGTGAGGTGAACGAAGTACAGTCACCTTGTTGATTCTTGTAGGAAGCGGAATAGGTCCTGAAACCTTAGCTCCAGCTTTCTGAACTGTCTGCACGATGGCTTTTGCACTCTGATCGATCAACTCAACATCAAATGCTCTGAGTCTGACACGAATCTTTCCGTTAGCCATTTATGTACTCCTAACTTTGATACAGGCCCTGGCAACCCAGAACCTGCATCAAAAATTTTTAACTATTCGATAATCTTTGTAACCTGGCCAGAAGCGATTGTGCGTCCGCCTTCGCGAATAGCAAGCTTAAGACCTTCGTCCATAGCGATTGGGTGAATAAGTTCACCAATAATCTTAACGTTGTCACCTGGTTTAACCATGTCTGTTCCAGCTTCGAGGTTAACAGTACCTGTGATGTCTGTTGTTCTGAAGTAGAACTGTGGACGATATCCAGTAAAGAATGGAGAGTGACGTCCACCTTCTTCGCTTGAAAGTACGTAAATCTGTGCTTCGAATTTTGTATGTGGGTGAATTGTTCCAGGAGCAGAGAGAACCTGTCCACGAACAACGTCTTTCTTTTCAACACCACGGAGGAGGATACCTACGTTATCACCAGCCTGTCCCTGATCAAGTGTCTTCTGGAACATTTCAATACCAGTTACAGTTGATTTTGCTGTTGGTCTGATACCTACGATTTCAACTTCATCGTTCATGTTTACAACACCGCGTTCGATACGTCCTGTTACTACAGTACCACGACCAGAGATTGTAAAGATGTCTTCGATTGGCATCAAGAATGGTTTTGATTCATCACGAACTGGATCGTCGAACCATGTATCCATAGCCTGGAGCAATTCTTCGATACATTTTGTGTTTTCTGGATTTGAAGCTTCGTTAAGAGCTTTGAATGCAGATCCTTTTATGATAGGAGTATCTGCTGAGAATCCGTAAGATACGAGAGTATCTTTAACATCTTCTTCACAAAGTTCAAGCATGTCTGGGTCAGCAAGGTCAGCTTTGTTTAAGAATACGATGATCTTTGGTACACCTACCTGGCGTGCAAGCAAAAGGTGTTCTTTTGTCTGAGGCATTACACCGTCAGTACCAGCTACTACGAGAACAGCACCGTCCATCTGAGCAGCACCAGTAATCATGTTCTTTACATAGTCAGCATGTCCCGGACAGTCGATATGTGCATAGTGTCTCTTATCTGACTGATATTCCAAGTGACGAGTGTTGATTGTGATACCGCGTTCTTTTTCTTCTGGAGCGTTATCAATTTCGTCATACTTAAGTACTTTGTCACCATATTTGTTACCACAATAAGTTGTGATAGCAGCAGACAAAGTTGTTTTACCATGGTCTACGTGACCGATAGTACCAACGTTCATGTGAGGTTTAGTTCTTTCAAACTTCTCCTTTGCCATGTTTTTTCTCCTTGCCGGTCAATCTCTTTTGCCGACATAAATAAAAATATTTTTGTGTTGCACTTTAAGCCAGAATAGCGATCTTTAAACTAAAAGAACAACCATTCGCATACACATTTTATCGCGATTTTAGTGATGTAGATTTGCAGTAATCGGTGAGTTAAGATGTTTCATCAATTCGAAACATCAACGGCCGGTACCACCTATCATCATCAATAAAAAGCGCTTGATGACTGGTCTGGCATCCTGGAGCCTGGCAGTTACTAACTGCATCAGAAACCCTAGATGCGTTCAATCTATAATCACTGCCAACGGCAGCAATCTCCTCACCCAAGGGCCGTAAAATCTGAATATTACCATAGTAATAAACTTTACGATTTTACCGGATTAAATCCGTCTGATCTCAAAGAACCCATTTCCTGACTATAAGGGTATAGACAGGTTCTAACTTTATACACTTTTTTAAAATAAGTTTCAATACCTATATAGCAAAATATGTAAAAAAAATGCACCTTTTTCAAGGTGCATTCAAATAAAGCAGTACCTGCAAAAAAGCGCATTTTCTGCAGGAAAACTGTTCTACCAGCGGAAGTGAGCAAAAGCCTTGTTTGCTTCTGCCATTTTATGTGTATCTTCCTTCTTCTTAAATGCTGTTCCAGTATTATTGAAAGCATCTAAAAGTTCGCTGGAAAGTGTATCTGCCATTCCGTGTCCGCTTCTATTGCGGGCAGCTTCGATAATCCATCTCATGGCAAGAGCTTCGCGGCGTGCATCACGGATTTCTACAGGAACCTGATATGTTGCACCACCAACGCGGCGTGATTTTACTTCTACAACAGGCTTAACATTGTCGAGAGCCTTGAGGAATACTTCAAGAGGGTCGTTTCCTGTTTTAGCCTTGAGTTTATCCATTGCTTCGTAGATGATTTTTGTACAAGTATCTTTTTTTCCGTCAAGCATCATACGAGTAACGAATTTTGATACAACAGGACTGTTGTATTTAGCATCCGGCATAATCGGACGGTCAATAGATTTCTTATGTCTTCCCATCTCAATCCTCCTTATGCCTTAGGTCTCTTGGCACCATATTTAGAGCGTCCGCGTTTGCGGTCTTCTACACCAAGAGTATCTTTTGTACCGCGGATGATGTGATAGCGCACACCAGGAAGGTCCTTAACACGACCACCACGGATTAAAACTACAGAGTGTTCCTGCAAGTTATGTCCAATACCAGGAATATATGCAGTAACTTCAATACCATTAGATAAACGAACACGGGCTACCTTTCTTAAAGCCGAGTTCGGTTTTTTTGGAGTAACAGTCATTACGCGTGTACAAACACCACGTTTCTGCGGACAAGACTCAAGTGCGGGAGATTTGGTCCTGTTTGCAGCTGACTTACGTCCCTGACGAATCAACTGATTAATTGTAGGCATCTAAAAATGTCTCCTTTTATAATTACCGGTCAGCACCCCGGAAAAATTGCATAATTATCCCTATAAAGATAGGTTTGAGTAGTTTACTGAATTTATAAAATGAATTCAAGCGGAATTTAAATAAAATTTTAATATTTATTTTTGCAAATTCTTCAAATTCTGTTGTACAATAACAGTTGCTTATGAAATTTTGGGGGTTTCATATCTTTATGGAGGAATTATGACTATTTATGTTGACTGTAAGGGAAAGGACAACGGAGACGGAACACAGACAAACCCATTTAATAAAATTCAACTTGCCGCAGATAAGGCAATGCCGGGCGATGAAGTTCTTGTAGCTCCTGGAATCTATCGGGAATATGTAAACCCAAAAAACGGGGGGACAAAAGAACAGCCGATTGTTTATAAAAGTACTGTCAGAAGGGCAGCTCATATAACCGGTGCAGAAGAATTAAAAAACTGGTCTAAGGTCGACGGAAATGTTTACGTTACAAGAGTTAAAAACGATATCTTTAACGGTCATAATCCTTATACGACATCTGTAAGCGGAGACTGGTTTATTGCATACCTTCATGCACATACAGGAGATGTTTACCTTAACGGAAAATCAATGTACGAAGTAGAAAAGCTTGAACAGGTTATGAAGCCTTCAGTTTCAAAAACTTCATGGGATCCGGATTTTTCTGTTTATACCTGGTACACGGAACAGAATGAAGAAACAAATGAAACTGTAATATATGCTAACTTTCAGGGGAAAGACCCGTCAAAAGAAAATGTTGAATTTTCTGTAAGGGCAAACTGCTTTCTTCCTGAAAAAGAAGGTCTTAACTATATAACACTTTCCGGCTTTACAGTTTCTAAAGCTGCTTCGCAGTGGGCACCACCAACTGCATATCAGGACGGAATGATCGGACCTCACTGGTCAAAAGGCTGGGTAATAGAAGACTGTGAAATTTACGAAGCAAAGTGCTGCGGAATTTCTTTAGGAAAATATTATCAGGAAGGAAACGACAACAAGTGGCTTAAAACAAAATTTAAAGACGGAACTCAGACACAGAGGGACTGCGTTTGCATTGCACAGCTAGACGGCTGGTCAAAAGAAAAAATCGGTTCACACACAGTAAAGGACTGCGACATTCATGACTGCGGTCAGTGCGGTATCGTAGGTCACCTAGGTGGAATTTTTTCTACTATTGAAAACAATCACATTCACCATATCAACAATAAGCAGAATCTTCTTGGAGCAGAAATCGGCGGAATTAAAATGCATGCCGCAATCGATGTTGTAATTAAGAAAAATTATATTCACAACTGCACACGCGGAGTATGGCTCGACTGGGAAGCACAGGGAACCCGCGTTACACAGAATTTCTTTCACGACAACTGTCTTCCTAACCCGCACAACGACAATAAAGAATCGGGCTTAGCAATTGCAGAAGATCTCTTTATCGAAGTATCACACGGCCCTACTCTCGTAGACAACAACATCTTCCTTTCTACAAGAGCTGTAAAACTTGCAACACAGGGAGTTGCATTCATTCACAATCTGATTGCAGGAAGCTTTACAGCTGTCGGCCGCGGTGTAAATAACGGAACTCCACATATTCCGTCTCCAAGATACACTCCATACCACAACCCGCATGGAACAGACATCATCGGCTTTATGAGCATCCTTCACGGTGACTGCAAAATTTACAATAACATCTTCATTCAGCAGAAGGTTCGTCCGTTCCTTAAAATTGCAATGATGGTTTCTAAAAAAAGTGACTGGGATGACGGAAACATTTATGCCGGCACTTTCCCTTATTCAGATTATCCGACTTATTCTGAATGGACTAAAAAATTTGACGGCTATGTAGGAATGGGAAGCGTGACAACAGACAGATATTATGACAAACTTCCTGTATGGGCAGGCGGCAACCTTTTCTTTAACGGTGCAAAACCGATGAAAAAAGAAACTGACGCTTACGTCGATACAAAAAATGAAATTACCATCTCATACGAAACAAAGGATGGTAAAACATATCTTAAAACAAACGTTTTTGATTTTATTCCGGAAACAAAATGCTCTCTGTTAAAGACAGATGATATTGCAGAAGCATTTGAACCTGAACAGAAATATGAAAACTCTGATGGAACTCCCATCATTTTCGATATAGACTTCTTTAACGAAAAAAGACCTGCAACTCCTGTTGCAGGCCCTTTCGCTTCTAAAGATTCTATTTCTAAACCTTTATTTTAAGCATTTGACTTTTCAAGTGCTTCCCGCACTGCAGTTGCAAGCTGGTCGGCGCACGAAGTTGAACGATTACCGCAGGTATTACCCTTAAGTTTTCCTTCAATCTGTTCAACTGTCCAACCGTCAACCAGTTTGGAAATTGCTTTTAGATTTCCATTACAACCACCATAGAAGGAAATATTTGAAACTTTATTTCCTTCTATGTCAAAGTCTATAAGTTGAGAACATGTATTTTTAGTTTTGTACTGATAATGCATATTCCTTTCCTTTAGTTAATCCTAGTCTGAATCTTCAGAATCGTAATTAGTTTCTTCTACGTGAGTAACCTGATTCTGTTCAGCTTCTTTTTCTGCCTTTCTCTGTTCAAGAACTTCGGCCATCTTAACGTCAAGGTCCATGTCAGATGAATCATAAAGTTTTACACCCTTATAATTCTTAATTCCTGTACCTGCCGGAATGATGTGACCGATTGCAACGTTTTCTTTGATACCATGCAATCCATCTTTTGCTCCGGAAATGGCAGCGTTTGTAAGAACGCGTGTTGTTTCCTGGAATGATGCAGCAGAAATGAATGAATCTACATTCAAAGATGCTTTTGTAATACCCTGGAACATCGGGCGGCCAACTGCAGGCTGTCCACCTTCAGCAACGATGCGGTTATTCTCTTCGTGGAATCTGTATTTATCCACCTGCTGTCCGTAGATAAAGTGTGTATCACCTACATTTACAATTTCTACTTTGCGGAGCATCTGGCGTACAATAATACCGATATGCTTATCGTTAATTGCTACACCCTGTGCGCGGTATACAGACTGAATTTCATCCATGAGGTAATTCTGAAGTGCGTTTTCACCGAGGATTGCAAGAATGTCGTGTGGGCTTGGAGCACCGTCACAAAGTCTTTCACCTGCTTTTACTTCGTCACCGTCACGAACAAGCATTCGTTTTGTCATCGGGATAAGGTGGTCAAATACACGGCCATACTTATCTTCAATAGCAATCTTTCTCTTTCCTTTTGTTACATCTTTAAACTTAACGGTTCCTGAAATCTGTGCAAGTACAGTTGGAACTTTTGGTTTACGAGCTTCAAAAAGTTCAGATACACGAGGAAGACCACCAGTAATATCGCTTGACTTAGCAGCTTCTTTTGGCATCTTGGCAATTGTTTCTCCGGCAGCAATTTTCTTTTTGTCTTCTACGAGGAGGAACGCACCAGATGGAAGAAAGTAGCTACCCTTTTCATTACCATCATTATCTGTAATGATGATGCGTGGCTGCATACCTTCTGTATGAAGGTCAGTAATATAGCGTTCTTTCTTTTCTGTTGTTTTATTTGTACGTGTTTCAAGTGTTGAACCTTCAACGATATCTTCGTAACGTACATATCCGTCAACTTCTGAGATAATCGGATCAGATGCTGTATCAAATACACCAATATTCTGGTTAGCTTCTACAAAGTCACCAACTTTACACATTACTGTTGAACCGTTAGCAATTTCGATTGTCTGAACATTGCTTGCAAGGTAAACATTTGTCTTTGTTACAATGATTCTTGCTTTTTCACTTGCAAGAACATCACCATCTTTTCTTGAAATGATTACGCTGTCTTTCTTAACTCTGTCTCCATCCTTAACGGCAACTTTGTCACCCTTCTGGATTTCATAAGAATTAAGAATTCTTGAAACATCCATATAACCTTTACGAGTAAAGAGCCAGTTCTTATCTTTTGTAACAACGTGTGTACCACGAATGTCTTCGATAATTGCAGGATATTTTAATACGATGTGGTTATCTTCTGTAACTTTAGATGCAGTACCACCAACATGGAAAGTACGCATTGTAAGCTGTGTACCAGGCTGACCGATTGACTGAGCGGCAATAATTCCGACAGCTTCACCGATTTCTACAACCTTATTGCGTGCAAGGTTTTTACCGTAACACTTAACACAGATACCATGTTTTGCTTCACATGTAAGTACAGTTCTGAGTTTAACTTTTTCTACACCAGCTTCTTCGATTTTCTTTGCAAGTTCTTCTGTGATATATGTGTTAATACCGCAGATTTCTTCACCAGTCATCGGATCTACTACACGTTCAATTGTAAAGTGACCAACGATGCGGCTTGAAAGTGATTCAACAATTTCATCACCATCTTTAATTGCTGTGTAATCGATACCATTGATTGTTCCACAGTCTTCTTCGTTAACAACTACATCCTGAGCAACATCAACAAGACGACGTGTCATGTAACCGGCATCGGCTGTCTTAAGAGCTGTATCAGAAAGACCTTTGCGGGCACCGTTTGAAGAAATGAAGTATTCGATAACCGAAAGACCTTCTTTAAAGTTTGATTTAACAGGAAGTTCAATAATTTCTCCACCTGGTTTAGCCATCAAACCACGCATTGCGGCAAGCTGAGAAATCTGTTTCTTAGAACCGCGGGCACCAGATGTAGCCATCATATAAATTGTGTTAAATCCATCTTTGTCTTTTGCAAGTGCATCGTAAACGATGTCTGTAAGTTCTTCGTTTTTCTTTGCCCAAAGGTCAGTTACTTTTGTAAAGCGTTCTTCATCAGTAATCTGTCCCATTGAGTTTTCTTTAACGATCTTTTCTACTTCTTTGTTTGCTTTTTCCATCATTGCTTTCTTTTCTGGTGGAATAATAATGTCTTCCATAGAAAGAGTAGCACCGTAGAATGTAGCGTTCTTATAACCAACAGCTTTGATTGCATCAAGCATCTTGATTGTCAACCATGGACCACCGTGTGGTTCTGGAGTGTGATAAACTTTTTCGATCATCTTCTTGAGATCTTTATCACCAAGCTGTTTGTTTACATATGGAACTTCTTCAGGCATTGCTTCGTTAAATGCGAGGCGGCCGGCAGTTGTTTCAATCAAATCACCTTTCTTAAAAGCTCCTTCTTCAAAAGAATCTTTTGGAGCCGGAACTTTAATCAGAGCCTGCCATCCGATAAATCCGTCTTCTGCAGCCATGCGAACTTCATCAGGATCGCTGAAGCGTTTTCCTGTTCCGCGGCCGAGACCGTCTTTTGAATCTTTTGGCTTGATTGCAGTCATGTAGTAGATACCAAGAACCATGTCCTGAGAAGGTCCTACAATTGCGTTTCCGTTTGCAGGGTCAAGAAGGTTTCTTGCAGAAAGCATCAATGTCCAGCATTCCATCTGTGCAGCCTGTGTGAGCGGAACGTGAATAGCCATCTGGTCTCCATCGAAGTCGGCGTTAAACGCTTTACATGCAAGTGGATGGAGTTTTAATGCTTTTCCTTCTACGAGTACAGGTTCAAATGCCTGGATACCGAGACGGTGAAGTGTTGGAGCACGGTTAAGCATAACCGGATGTTCACGAACTACTTCATCAAGAATTGCAAATACTTCTGGAGCTTCTGATTCAACAATAAGCTTTGCTTTCTTAACATTGAATGCAACCTGTTTGTCTACAAGTTTTTTCATGATGAAAGGTTTAAAAAGTTCAAGAGCCATTTTTGTTGGAACACCGCACTGCCAGAGTTTAAGTTCCGGTCCTACAACGATTACAGAACGTCCTGAGTAGTCTACACGTTTACCGAGGAGGTTCTGGCGGAAACGACCCTGCTTACCTTTAATCATATCTGAAATAGATTTAAGAGGTCTGTTTGAAGCGCCTTTTACAACACGCTTTCTCTTTGAGTTATCGAACAGAGCATCAACTGCTTCCTGAAGCATTCTCTTTTCATTTCTGATGATGATGTCAGGAGCAGAAAGTGTCATAAGACGGTTTAAGCGGTTGTTTCTGTTAATTACACGGCGATAAAGGTCGTTAAGGTCAGATGTAGCAAAACGTCCACCATCAAGCTGTACCATCGGACGAAGATCTGGTGGCATAACCGGGATTACATCAAGAATCATCCATGATGCTTTATTTCCAGATGTGCGGAAGTTTTCGACAATTTCGATTCTCTTTAGAAGTCTCTTGTCTGACTTAGCACCTTTTTCAACCATCTTTGCACGAAGCTCTGCAGCAAGTGCATCAAGATCGAGCTGTTCAAGTAAAGTCTTGATTGCTTCTGCTCCCATTACAGCAGTAAATGATCCGCCGTAGCGTTCCTGGTTTTCGATGTATTCTTCTTCTGTTAAAAGCTGATTCTTTTTAAGGTCTGTGTCACCCGGATCAATTACGATATATTTTTCGTAATACAATACAGAGCGGAGATCTGCAACTTTAAGATCAAGCAAAAGACCCATGCGGCTTGGAACCGAGCGGTAATACCAGATGTGGCTTACTGGAGCTGCAAGTTCAATATGACCTGTTCTTTCACGTCTAACCTTAAAGTGAGTAACTTCTACACCACAGCGGTCACAGATTACACCCTTGTAACGGATGCTCTTAAATTTTCCACAGTAGCATTCCCATTCTTTTGTAGTACCGAAAATTCTTTCGCAGAAAAGACCGTCTTTCTCTGGTCTTAATGTGCGGTAGTTGATTGTTTCCGGTTTTTTAACTTCACCATAAGACCATGCACGGATAGTTTCTGGCGAAGCAAGTTTTAATCTAATCGAATCAAAATCCTGAATATCACGCATTAGCATTCTCCTTATCGAAACCAGTAGCTGCTTTATCAATCAACTCCTGATCACGTTCTGTAAGAGCAATCTGCTTACCATTTTCATCATAAATTGTAAAGTCCAAAGCCAATCCGCGGAGTTCCTGTACCATTACGTTAAATGCTTCAGGTACACCAGCAGGTGTTGAAGGATTTCCCTTTACAATTGCTTCATATACTTTTGAACGACCTGTCATATCGTCTGACTTGATTGTCATCATTTCCTGAAGTGTGTTAGCTGCACCGTATGCTTCGAGTGCCCATACTTCCATTTCTCCAAGACGCTGACCACCAAACTGAGCTTTACCTCCGAGTGGCTGCTGTGTAACAAGTGAGTAAGGTCCGATTGAACGGGCATGCATTTTGTCATCAACAAGGTGGTGGAGTTTAAGATAGTAAATTACACCAACGAAGATTGGGTTAACAAATGCTTCACCTGTACGACCGTCGCGAACAACCTGTCTACAACCAGGAAGAATGTCAATTCCGATACCGTGTTCTTTAAGAGCTTTATTTGCTTCTTTTAATTTTTCATCAATCATTTCCTGACTTGGCGACTGGAATACCGGAAGTTCAAAGAACTGATTCAAGTATTTACCTGCGATACCAAGTTCAGATTCCATAATCTGACCGATGTTCATGCGGGAAGGTACACCAAGCGGGTTCAAACATACATCGAGTGGAGTTCCATCTTCGAGGTATGGCATATCTTCTTCTGGAAGAATTCTTGAAACAACACCCTTGTTTCCATGGCGTCCAGCCATCTTATCACCTTCACGAAGTTTTCTCTTGTTTGCAATGAGAACTTTTACAACTTCGTTAACACCAGGGTTAAGGTCATCACCTTCGTTACGGCGCAAACGCTGAACGTCGATTACTACACCTTCAACACCGTGTGGTACTGTAAGTGAACTGTCGCGAACTTCTTTTGCTTTTTCACCAAAGATAGAATTTAACAATTTAAATTCCGGAGTAGTTTCTGCCTCACTCTTTGGTGTTACTTTTCCTACAAGAATATCTCCGTCGCGGACTTTAGCTCCAATACGGATAATACCTTCTGCATCAAGGTTATCAAGTTTCTTTTCTGCAGTATTAGGAACATCACGAGTAATGCGCTCCGGTCCGAGTTTTGTTTCGCGGATTTCTGTTGAAAATTCTTTGATATGGATAGAAGTATACATATCTTCTTTTACAACGCGTTTACTGATAAGAACGGCGTCTTCGTAGTTGTATCCGTTCCAAGGAACAAATCCAACAAGAAGGTTGCGTCCTAATGCAAGTTCTCCGTTGAATGTTGCAGGACCGTCAGCAAGAACAGCACCAACCTTTACTTTTTCTCCAACAGAAACTGTAGGTCTCTGGTGGTAACAGGTATCCTGGTTAGTACGCTGATATTTTAATAATGAGTATTCATCAAATTCGCCGCGTTTACCGCCTTCTGGTTTAACTTTTACAACTTCACTTGAAACGTAAACAACTTCTCCGGCACGTCTTGCTTTTACAAGAACACCAGAATCATAAGCACATTTCTTTTCCATACCTGTACCAACATAAGGTGGTTCCGGGAACAACAATGGAACAGCCTGACGCTGCATGTTACAACCCATGAGCGCACGGTTGGCATCGTCGTGTTCAAGGAATGGAATTAAAGCTGCAGAAACAGAAATTACCTGACGTGGTGAAACATCCATGTACTGAACGTCCATTGGAGAACGCTGAGTATAGTTTCCACGGTGACGAACAGAAATTACATCAGTTGCAAACGAACCGTCTGCCTTCATACCTTCTGATACCTGACCGATGTAGTATTTGTCTTCATCCATTGCAGAAAGATAATCTACTTTCTTTGTTGCTTTACCATTTTCGATTTTGCGGTATGGTGCTTCGAGGAATCCGTAATCATTAACGCGTGTGTAAATTGCAAGCGAAACGATCAAACCAATGTTTGGTCCTTCCGGAGTTTCGATCGGACACATACGGCCATAGTGTGTGTAGTGTACATCACGAACTTCAAAGCCGGCACGGTCACGTGAAAGACCTCCAGGTCCTAAAGCGTTAAGACGACGTTTATGAGTAAGTTCAGCAAGAGGGTTAACCTGATCCATGAACTGAGAAAGCTGTGAAGAACCGAAGAATTCTTTAATCGATGCAACGATAGGTTTAATCGAAATTAATTCCTGTGGCTTCATAGTTTCTGTATCTTTAAGACTCATTCTTTCTTTTGCAATGCGTTCCATACGTGCAAAAGCTGTCTTGAGCTGGTTTGTCATAAGTTCACCAACAGAACGGATACGACGGTTTCCAAGGTGGTCGATATCGTCTGTAAGTTCTTCACCGATAGAAACTTTGATAAGGAACTTCATTGTCTGAATGATATCTTCCTTTACAAGAGTGTGATCTTCGATGTTTTTCTTATAATCAAATTTTTTATTGAGTTTGTAACGACCTACACGACCAAGATCATATCTTCTTGAAGAGAAGAACATAGATGTAAGATCTTTTTCTGCTGCTTCAACAGTCATAGGTTCACCAGGCATAAGAACTGAATAAACTTTCGAAAGAGCAAACTCTTTTGAAGGTTCATCATTTTCAGATCCAGCTTCCTGGAATTTTACAGCTTCCTGTTCGAAACAATTGATGATTACCTGTGAGTTAAGTGACTCATTCTTTTCATCTTTATTGTTTGCATTTTTTCTTGTATCAAATTTAATTACTTCGATAGTTTTTACACCATGAGTAATCAAGTCATCAATTTCATGTGGACGAAGGCGGGTACCTGCAGGATAAAGTTTTACTTCTTCACCACTGTCTGTATCTTTAACATAAACAGCTTTTGAAAGAACTTTATCAACAAGACCGTCACGAACATCACGAGCTTCAGAAACTTTTGTAGATTCTGTAAGGTAGAACTGCTTGATGATTTCTTCACGTGTTTCAAATCCTAAAGCACGAAGGAAAATTGTTCCAAGGATTTTCTTTTTGCGGTCAATTTTTGCATAGATAAATCCTTTTTTCTGGTCAATTTCAAATTCGAGCCATGAACCACGGTAAGGAATAATTCTGCTTCCAAAAACATTTTTTTCGTGATTAAAGATTACACCAGGTGAACGGTGAATCTGAGAAACGACAACGCGTTCTGCACCGTTGATAACGAATGTACCACGGTCTGTCATGAGCGGAATATCGCCCATGTATATATCTTTCTGAAGGATGGCACCAGTCTGTAAGAAATTTAAGTTGATGCGTGCCTTTAAAGGAACTGCATAAGTAAGTCCCTTCTGTTTGCATTCAAATTCAGAAAACTTGATATTTTCTTTGTCGAGTTCATAGAACTCATACTCAAGTGACATGTCACCATTTGGACTTTCAATAGGGAATGTAGAAGTAAACACTTCCTGTAATCCCTGGTTTGCCAATGGTTCCCCATTTTCCAACTTTTCTTTCTGTAAAAAATATTCGTAAGATGAAGTCTGTATATCGATAAGATTAGGGATATCCATAAAGTTGTGGATATCTTTACCGATATATTTGCGGTTGATTGTCCGGCTTTTTGCGAACATCTTGCCCCCAATATTTATAAGAAACACCTTCCGGTCCGAATCCTTTGCTACATGAGGAAACTCCTTCACAGCACAAAAGACAGGCCTTATTCAATGTTTTGTAAAAATACTTTATAAACAACTAAAGCAGACCCTGTAAATTTGAGTCTGCTTTAGAGTAATTTAAGCAATAAGTGTCAACTTATTTCTTTGAACACTTACCACCAGCTGCTTCGATTTCAGATACCCATTTATCTGCATCAGCTTTAGAAAGTCCTTCTTTAACTGTTGCTGGAGCACCTTCAACGAGAGCTTTAGCTTCACCAAGTCCGAGGTTAGTAAGAGCTTTAACTGCCTTAATAACTCCGATCTTTTTAGCTGCATCAAAGCTTTCGAGTACAACTGTGAATTCTGACTGTTCGTCATCTCCACCAGCTGCTGCTGCACCTGCTGCAGGACCTGCTGCTACAGCTACTGCTGCTGTAACACCAAATTTTTCTTCCATTGCTTTTACGAGTTCTGAAGCCTCGAGTACTGACATAGATGCAATTGCATCAAGAATCTGATCATTTGTGAGAGCTGCCATATTGTCTTCTCCATAAATAATAATATGTTTTTTCTTTAAGTTGAACTTATAAAGTCCGTAAACTTAAAGATTGCAGTCAGTTTTCACAAGAAAACTTCTGCTATTTGTAACACGGACAGTCGACAGCTATGAAGCCTGACCGTGCTTAAATACTTTGCAAGCAGAAAAATTATTCTGCTTTTGGAGCTTCTGCCTGAGCTTCTGGAGCTGCGGCTTCTGCTGCCGGTGCTGCTTCCTGTGCTGGAGCAGCTTCTGGAGCTGTAGCTTCTGCTTTAGGAGCAGAGGCTTTAGGTCCTTCTTTTTCGAGTTTGTCGACATAAGCCTGCAATGTTGCAGCGAGTTTCTGAGCAGGTCCATTGATTGCAGACATGAGCATAGCGATGAGCTGTTTCTTGCCTGGAACCTTTGAATATGCTTCAATTTTTGCTGTGTCGTAAATTTCTTTGTTAACGTATCCACCTTTTACCTGAAGTGAAGGTGCATCTTTAGCAAAGTCAAAAAGAACTTTTGCTGTTTCGTTTGAATCTTCTTTTGCCATTGCAATTGCAGTAGGTCCAGAAAGATAATCAGCAACGTTTTCAATCTTTAATTCGTCAAATGCAATCTTTGCAAAATTATTTTTGATAACCTTGAGGATTGAATTATGTTCACGAAGTTTATCACGAAGAGTAGTAATCTGTTCTACTGTAAGACCACGATATTCAGTGAAGATGAAGTCATTATATTCACCGAGAGTCTTTTTTGCAGCTTCAATTGCTTCTGCTTTTGCAGGCTGAATTTTACTAATTGCCATTTATTACTCTCCTTCCTTAAAGTCAACCCAGACACCAGGTCCCATAGTTGAACTTACGGATACAGTCTGAATATAACCAGCTTTTGCATCTGCAGGTTTCTTTCTCTGAATTTCTGAAATAAGAGTTGTAACGTTTTCTGCAACCTTTTCCGGATCCATTGAACATTTACCTACAGCAATATGTACAACACCACCTTTGTCAGCGCGGTATTCTGTACGACCTTTCTTAAGTTCAGCAATAGCTTTTGTAATATCAGCTGTAACAGTACCAGTCTTTGGGTTAGGCATAAGACCTTTGCGGCCAAGTACCATACCAAGACGTCCTACGTCTTTCATCATATCAGGTGTAGCAACTGCGATATCAAAATCGAGCCATCCACCCTTTACTTTTTCGATGTATTCATCAGCACCTGCATAAGCAGCACCGGCATCTAAAGCTTCCTTGATGCGGTCTTCTTTACAGAATACCAATACTTTCTTTTCTGCCTTAAACTGGTTAGGGAAAACTAAAGTATCGCGAACTGTATCACTTTTTCCAAGACGTACGAATACGTGAGCTTCTACAGTTTCGTCAAACTTAGCAATCTTCATATCCTGAACCATTTTGCAAGCAGCTGAGATATCATATTTTTTTGTTAAGTCGTATTTGGCCGCTGATGCGCGATATTTTTTTCCGTGTTTCATTTAGGCCTCCACTTCTACGCCCATACTGCGTGCAGTACCAGCGATGATTTTTTTAGCTGCTTCGATATCATTTGCTGTGATATCAGGCATCTTTGTTTTTGCGATTTCTTCAAGATCCTTCTGCGAAATTTTAGCTACTTTATCGCGAAGAGCATTGCTTGAACCTTTTTCGAGTTTGCAAGCCTTTTTGATAAGAACTGCTGCTGGTGGAGTCTTGAGAATAAATGTGAATGATTTGTCCGAGTAAACAGAAATTACAACAGGAATGATAAGTCCTTTTTCCATTGACTTAGTTCTGTCGTTAAATTCCTGGACAAATTTCGGAGCTGGAACACCATGAGGTCCCAAAGCCGGTCCGATTGGAGGAGCAGGTGTCGCACTTCCTGCAGGGCACTGCAGTTTGATGACAGCTGTTACTTGCTTCTTTGCCATTTTTTTTCTCCTAAAAATTGGTGTAAAAGGAGACGCATAAGCGTCTTACCTTTTTAACGAAGTACCCGTCATCCAACGGATCGGTACTTCTCCCAAAATCAGGCATCCTGTTTAAAACAGGTATATATTCTCAGCTTTCGCTAAGCCTGAATTGCAAATTAAAAAGCCTTTGCTTTTTATACAATTTTTTCTACCTGAAGAAGATCTACTTCTACAGGTGTGGCACGACCAAAAATCTGTACCATAACGCGAAGCTTTTCTTTTTCAAGATTAACTTCTTCAACAGAACCACTGAATGTTGCAAATGGTCCATCTGTAATTTTAACCTGATCGCCAACAGAGAATGTCTGTTTAACATGAATAGGTTTTTCACCTTTAAGTTCACCCGCTTTCTGCAAAAGGTTTTTTGCTTCTTCTGCAGTAATAGGTCTTGGTCTTTCACTCGGATTTGTTCCTACAAAACCAGTTACACCGGTGATGCGGCGGATAGTATTGCATGTTGCTTTCCATCCAAGATCAGGAAGATCAAGCTCAAGCATTATATAACCAGGCAAAAATTTATTGTTGCGCGTACGCTTTTTACCATCTTTAATTTCTACAACTTCTTCAACTGGAACTTTTACATCGCAGACAATTGACGCATCAAGTTCTTTTGCTTCGAGTAACTGACGGATTGTTCTTTCAATTTTTCCTTCATAACCTGTGTAAGTATGAAGAATGTACCAGCTTTTTGCCATCGAAAACCTTCCTATTTCATCAACAGGCTGTAAAGAGCTGTAAATCCTGAATCAAATGCACCAAGAATAACTGATGTAATAATAGTTAGAACAACTACAACTTTTACAGAAGCCCAAACATCATCTCTTGTAGGCCATGTTACTTTTTTGAGTTCACCAACGCATTCTTTAAAAAAGTTTGATTTTCTAACTTCATTTGCCTTTTTAGCCATAATAACCTCAACTATCCCTGCCATAAACGGCATTCTCTGTAATAACAGGCCAGGCAGGACTCGAACCCGCGACACTCGGTTTTGGAGACCGATGCTCTACCAACTGAACTACTGACCTAAATATAATCTCGCTGCAAGCAATACAACGCAATTATTCTGTTCAATTTAAATTATTTAATCTTTGTTTCTTTGTGCAAAGTGTGCTTTTTATCCCATGGGCAGTATTTGTTCAATTCAAGTTTACCCTGGATATTCTTGCGGTTTTTTGATGTAGTATAGTTTTTTCTTTTGCATTCTGAACACTGTAATGCGATAAGTTCAACTGCACCTTTTTTCTTGCTTCCCATAATATATACTCCTAAAAAACAATATTAATAATCAGATTCATTCCCAATTTTAAGCCCCCGTGCGGGATCGAACCGCAGACCTCAACCTTACCATGGTTGCGCTCTACCGACTGAGCTACAGGGGCAATAACCCCATATGAAAATGATGCGTTCTAGAAATATACACAAGACGCGTATTTATGTCAATAAGAAGAACGGCAAATTTGACGTATATGCAAGATTTTCGAAGAAATTTGGGGTTTTTCGGGAAGCAGGGGGAATTCTATTCAAAGGACAAAGGGGGGGCCGCCTCCCGAATTGGGAGACAGAATCCACTGGGTCATTTCTATGCTTTGAAAGAGTTTCTGACAACAAGAATACTACGCTACGGAGTTGTTCTTATCCATTTTAGATTTGCCCAGCTTTGTCCACTCTGCAACGTTGATGTATCAAGGCTGAAATAAGGGCCCCATCTTCCATTAAAGGTAACCCAATTGGCTCCATTATACGTATTAAAATATGAAGTACCGCTCGTTGTCACATTCATTGAAATATTAACCCCAATAAATGAATTTGAATAAAATGTCTCTAGATCAGAACCCATATACAAACCATCTCGTGTTAAACTTGAACAATATGCGAAAGCATATTCTCCAATATCTGTAATGCTGGAAAGGGTATATGTATTATATACGCCTGTAAGATTTGAACATCCATAAAATGCATAATCATAAATTCTATTCGCTGTATCAGGAAGATATAGTATACCAAGTTTCGTGCAATTATAAAACGCGCTGTTAGGAACCCCATCAACAGTTGTATTTCTAAGGTCAAGATTAACCCTTGTCGCGGATGTAGATTGAAGAGCACCTTTCAAAGCAGTCCATTGCTCAGGAGTAAGATATTCCCCTTCCACAATAACCTTTTTGTTGCCGCTTGGAAGACGTGAAATAGTATCTGCCAGATTTGCAACAGATACAAAATACCCTTCTGTGTACTTTCCATATTCATTGATGTAATACCCGCTTGAACTCAGTTTAAAACTCTTGTAAAGAGCTTTTGTATAATTAAATTGCTCATCTCCACTTAGAATTACATCACCTGTCGAAATACCACTTGTAACTGATACTCCAATCTGATCGCTGAAACTATGATTTGAAAGCGTATTGCCTGTCAGCTCAATTGTCTTTCCACTAGCAAGAAATACGTCATTTGATTTAGCAGACCCACTGAATGGAACAGAAACTGATCCGCTCAAAGTAAAATTATCATTGGCAAATACGGCTCCACCGGCACTTTGAGCTGTATTGTTTTTAATTGTTCCACCAGATATAGTAACGGCTGCTGTTGCAGCATACACACCACCACCTTCATAAGATTTGTTTCCCTGTAATGTTGCGTTACCACTGATGGTCAATGTATTAGTTCCATTTTTGTTATAGTAAATTCCGCCACCTTTACCTGGGGAAGTAAGTCGGGTTCCGTTGAAAGAAACTTCTCCTGAGTTTATATGGAAAATGCTACCATATCCATAAATTCCGCCACCTGAATTGTAAGCAAAATTATGACGTATTCCATATCCGCTTGTCATATTCGATGCTGTTCCATTCTCGTTGTAACCAATCCAAACTTCACAATCATTTGATGTTGAAAGTCCACCACCGCTTCCTGTTGAATTGTTATCGTATGCCATATTTGATTTAGATCCGCTTGTCGCATTAGAATTTCCGGATGTATCACCTATAAGCGCGCTTCCATACATGTAAAAATTGCAGCAATATATTTTTACACCGCCTCCAGAATCTGTAGCTGTATTTCCGCTAATCTCAGCGGTTGAGTTCATTATCAAAGTTGCTTTGTTATAAGTATTGTAGCCGTAAACAGAAATTCCTCCGCCGAATTTTGCAGTATTTCCTATAATTTTTGCTCCTGTCGTAAGAGTAAGTTTTAATCCCTTGTTATAAGGAACATTTATACCGCCGCCATAACCCGTTGAGGTATAGCCGCCTGTAATTTTCAGCGTCTGGATTGTTACAGGAATTAATGTTGAAATAGTAAGCGTAGTTCCTTCTTTTTGAGAAGAAAATCCGCCATTTAGAGTTGCATCAGAATTTATTCCTTTAAGAAGGATAGCCGTTGCCTGAGATGCTGTTAATGTGTCTGGTATAGTGTGCGCTCCAGAAACTGATCCAACTATATTGATTGTTCGACTGACACCATTTCCTTTATCTTTAGGTCCACCCCAGCATTGTGCAACTGCATCAGTAATTGTAGAATACGGCTTTGCCTTTGTTCCACGACCGCCGTTAGCTGGAGTTGCACCTTTACCATAAGTGACACTGCTCACTATCGTTGTTGAACCAGTTGGAGCAACATAAATATCTGCATCAATTTTTCCGGCATGAGTGGAACTTGTTGAACTGGAGATAATACTCCATTCAGTGTCGGTCATTTTAAAGCAGGAGTATTTACCTGCTGTTCCTGTAAGAATCTGTTTTCCTCGAATCCATGAAGTTGGCGTAAGTGCAATATTTGAAGCGCTTAAATTTGCGCCGGCAGATATCATCTTTAATGCCGGAGGAGTAAGGCTTGTATCATAATAAACCGCAATATCGTTAGATGCTGCTGAGCCACCATAAGGAATTGAAATCGAATTATCCAATGTAGCAGAACCTTTATTATAAATCGCTCCTCCCGCATTACTTGAAGAATTATAATAACTTGTTTTACCTATTTCGCCACCAGTCATCGACAAGGATCCTGCATTATAAATTCCGCCACCTTGATATGCTGAGTTGCTGTAAACACTTCCTCCAGTCATATCAACAGTTCCTGCGTTGTAAACGCCCGCACCGTTAATGTTTCCGGTATACGCTGAATTGCTGTAAATTAAAGAACCACTCTTTATATTTAGCGTTGCGCCGCTTGCGACATAAACACCTGCTCCAGTTCCTCCAGATGTTGCTTTATTGCTGTAAACTTTGGCGTCTGAGTCAAGATTTACGACAGTGTCACTTCCACTGGTAATATTAATTCCACCGCCGGCAGATGCTTTCCCGTTTGTAATTTGTAATTGCTGGATTGTAAATGTCTTTGCCACACTTATCGTAAGAGCCGAACCATTTGCGTTGCCGTTTATAGTGGCATTTGTATTGTAGCCTGCAAGAGTAACTGAGCTAACACCATTTGTAACGCTTGAAATTGTCTGGGTACCGGTCAAAGTTCCTGCGATTGTAATTTTTCCGCCTGCCTCTGACAGATCGCTGGCTTGAGCTGCCGCGGCGATTGAAGCATAAGGACTTGTCTTGGTTCCATTTGCACCTGTACTCAAGCCTTTATTAAAGCCGGTTGGTCTTGTATTACCACTGTCTGTAGAATCTACTACATAAATCGGCGAAGTAATATAAACATATTTATTGCCTGAAACCGTTTTATCTTTTCTTTCCCAGCCGTCATTGTCGGCAGAAAGATTGAATTTTGATTTTAAAGTATCGTTAATCGTGACTGACGATGCTACACTTAAAATATCTGTTCCTCGCTTATAATTTGCAGGTGTGACTGTCGCAACATTTGTTTCATTCAGCGAGCCGGAAACATAAATTGTATTACCGGAAGGAAGATAAACATCATTTGTTTTTTCGCTTCCTGTATATATTAATGCCGTACCACTTACACTTAAGGTCTTTCCACCATGATATACAGCGCCGCCATTTTCTGTGGCCGTATTCTGCAGATTAGAAGCACTTCCACCAATCTGACCAGCTTTTATTGTAATTACACCATCGGTATTATTACAGATAGCACCTCCACGCACAGCTTTATTTCCATACATTACGAACTTATTCGAAGTATTTGCAGGAGCTTCTATTGTAAGTGAAGTTGCCGGAGTCGATTCATACGCATTAAAAATTCCACCACCTGCACCAGCTGTTCCATTTCCTCCTACACACTGGTTATAAGAAACAGAACCGCTTGCAATAATGAGAGTTCCTTTTCGGTTACAAATTCCACCGCCATAAGTTCGTTCTGAATAATTTCGTCGAACTCCATAGCCGCTTGTCATATCGCTTTTTTGCGGAGTATCTCCGGAAAGCCCATTGTATCCAATGTAAACTTCCCCGCCGTTATTATAAAGCCCGCCACCGCCGCCTACCGCAGCATTTGCACAACCCGTGGTTCCGCTTGATGTTAATGTTGAACTAGTGGCTGTAGCTTGAATCGTATCTCCAATAAGTGAAGAACCGTACATAAATAATTTTGTACCGCTTGCAACATAAACACCGCCACCAAATGCAGCTGCATGGTTACCAGAAATTTTTGCACCATCACCAAGCTTTAATGTTCCGTTGGCTAAATAAATTCCGCCTCCAGACATATCATCATCACTGCCGGTTTTTGCATCACCACCAGTGATCGTAAGATTTTCTATCGTAACAGTTATACCAGTATTAAGTTTTAAAACACGACCGTTAGATTTCCCGTTAAGTTTGTCATTCGCGTTGCTTCCGCTCTTTCCTTTTATCGTAAGCGTTTTTGCTTTAGTCGTTGCAAGACTGATTTCTGTATTACACTCTACATCTCCGCTTACAGAAATCGTAAAATCATTTGAAGAAGAACCACGTTCGTTGATATAAGAAATTGCCTTATCAAGAGTTTTATACGGATTATAAACAGTACCGAAATTTGAGTCACTTCCGTTAGAAGCAACGCAGATGTTCGTAAGGACGTAATGATTAAGAAAGTCTTGAGAAAGCTTAAACGTTCCCGGTCCATCCACGCCGATAGGCGTAGCGTTTGGTATTGTGTCGCTTGTCCCACAAAACCAGCGATTTGTAGTAAGATTGTCGTAGATGTTTAAAGTTTGAATCGTACTGTAAACTAAAACCGCAACTCCATTTTCTATTGCACTCTGTGCACCAGCCTTATTGCTGTCGGTGTATGACTCATAATCATAAAAATTTATCTGTACCGTGTATATACCAGACTTTAAATTGCACTCATCTCCACCTAATGTAATTTTACTATCCGAAACGCCGAAAATGTTGCTGTTTGAACTGGAAGAAAATTTATTGTTCCAGCTTGAGCTGTCACCGTTTAAAAAACTTATCTCTGCAAACTCTATGCTGCAGTCGTCCGTTATGGTCATCTCAAGTTTTAAAGTTCCCTGTCCGTCTGATGTCTGACTTGGTTTTGCAATGAAATTTTTACTGTAAGATGTCGGCCCGCCCTGTATTATTTCTACCGGTTCTTTCGAACTGTAAATAATCTTATTTTCTGTACTATATTTTATTCCGACTTCTACATCCCATGTACCATAATCCGGAAGTTCCATAGAAAATGTCGTATGTGAATCATCCCATGTTACGTCTGTTACTTTTGTTCCTTTTCCACGCAAAGTTGCTTCTGCATAATAGTAGTGCTTTGTAGTATCATACACAAAAGGTTCAACCGTCGCAGATCTTTCGCTTGAGTCAGAGCCTCCCGAAACAAATAGGTTCTGTATTTCTTCCGGAACAGCTCCGCTTGTATCTTCCATTACAATGCTTCCGGTAAATTTAATTTTTTTACCAGAATAACGAGAACCAGAATCAGATGAAGAAAAATTTGTACAAGAAAGGACGGTCAATGCGGTACATAATAAAAATAACTGAATATTTATAAAACCTGTAATATGCTTTTTAATTTTCATCTCATCCTCCTAGTTTACTGCAAACGGAAGTGTCGCATCATAAGTAAAGCCGTTATATGTAATCTGAACATAAAGGGCATAACCTGTACCTTTTTCTATTACTGTATTTTTAAGCGTAATTTTATTGCCATTCGGAGTAAAGAAATAATTATCATTATTACCAAGCGGATGTGACATGTATGTAATCATATGAGCGCTGAATGTACACTGTGACGTTATAGAATCACCTGCTTCATTATTTACTGCAACTGTAATCTTGCCACCATCTGCACTTGCACTGCCTGTACATGAAACAGTTATTTTCTCTCCTGCATAAGTTGTAAATGAAGAAGAACTTGCAGATAAATATACCTCACCTGTATCCTCGTCATATACAATGCATCCCTGGCTTGAACTATCCGGGGTAAACGCAGTATATGGAGAAAGACCTGATGCTTTGTACTGATCAAAGTTTTGCGTAAGTTGGATTGCATTTCCTATTTGAGGATCATTTTCTGTCGTTATTCCGACACGACCTGAGAAAGGAGTGGTTGACTGAGCCGGAGAGAAATACACTCCATCAATAAAAGAAAGATATTTTCCATATGGAAGATAAAAATTTTTATTATTTTCGCTGTCATCTTTATTGGCCGTAATATTTGTATTTCCCCGTAACACCACAAGGACATTTCCTTCTAGTTTAACAGCATAACCTGTACCTACTGTATTATTCTTTATCAGACAGTTATAAAAATCAACGTTCATAATTCCACTTGAATCATTTGAAATCTTTATAACATTTTCTGAACATTCATTGGCTGTAATGTTAAGGTTCTGCAATCTTAATGTGAAACCCTCATTGCTTCCCTGAGAAGGATCAGGCGAAATCTCAATTAAATTATCAAAACTGTTTTCGGAGTTTATAGTATAACCGCCACCATCGATGACACAACTCTGTTTCTTCAGGTCTGTAACAGATATCTTCTGATTAAGAACAAGGTTGCTTGACAGCCTGATAATAAACGTTCCCCAAAAATCACCTGGATTAAAATTTACTTTATCTGCTTTTATCTGCTCAACACATTCATCGATTGTACTGTAAGGATAATTCTTCGAGCCATTATTATTAGAACTTCCTGAATTCTTTACATAATATGTAGTACAGGGAAAGAATATAAATGGATCTTCATTTTTTGTTCCATATCCATCCATCTCTTCACCATCTGCAAATCCTTCTGCCTGAGCATAAGCTTTTACATAATACTTACCCTTGTCTAAAGGAATCTTTACAGGAGCTCTGCCACTTCCAGATTTAAATGGATTAGATGCTTCGCCGACTTTATAAATTTTATATTCAATCACAGGAGAAGAACAGTTTTTAGACTCCACTTGTCCGCCCGGAGTTTTGTATTTTGCAATTCCTGAATGGCTTATTACAAGATCATACTTTCCGTCAATCTCTCTCACGGTTTTTGTTTCGTTCACATTTATATAAGGTTTTTCAAGCTTTGCCATCTGACTTGAAACAATAACTTCTTTTTTAAAATTATAATCATCAACTAAAGAAATTTTACATTTTCTTTCTTCATCAGAATCTTCTGGTCTTATCCCGGTATGATAATAATACTGAACGCAGCCTTCGAGGGTGGCAAAAACCGCAGCCTCGCCACTTATATCTTTTAAATCAGACGGTTCAGTTGTAGAAAGTTTTGTTGTAGGATTTCCTTCTGCATCGGTAATGGTTGGAGTGGAATTTGAAGAGTCAATTCGAAAATGCTCACTTCCAATATATAAATCTTTCGTGTCATTTTGGTGAACAGTATCGAACATTTTCGGAATATTAAAACAGATTATATATTCTGTTCCGTCTTCGCCAGCGGATTTATTACGCTGATACATCGCTCCCTGTATGCGCGGCGGTGCAGAATTAACAAATAGAGGAAGATAAAATGACGGGAAACCATGCGGAATACCGTCAGCAGAGCTTATGTTTATCGTTCCGGAAATATTTTTATTGGCAGGAGAAAACCTTTCTATTCCTTCCAGGGTCGTGTGCGACAGAATGATTTTCGCCATGGAACTGTTGAAAGGATCTGGCTCTGGAGCAAATTCTACTCTAGCATTATCAATTTCATCTCCGGCAGAATATTGAAAAACAAGCTGATATTTTTTAGGATTCCTAAGATAAAAATAAACCTCTTTGTCACCGTTACTTTCTATAACATGCATTCCGTTATATTTACAGGTTGACTCTGGTACAGAAAAATCCATAATTCCAGCAGTATTGGTATAATAGTCAAACCACTCCTCTACCGGCTTGTAAAAACTATCACATGAAACAAAAAAGAAAATAAGAGTAAGAATTGCAAAAAATGAACAGGTTAAAGCCTTGTTTCTTTTACGAGTATGTCTATCCAAAATCAAACCCTCAAAAATTATGGTATAAAACAAAATTCAAGAAAACTTGGCAATAATAGATAATTATAACATAGTATAGAAGAGTTTGACTAGGGAATTTAGGGGATAAAAAAAGGCAGCCTCGAAAGAAGCTGCTTTTTGAACGCATCCGAAAACCCTGCGTCAGTTAGAAAACACGGATACAACAAACGAAATATCCACTCCAGTTTTTTGTATAGTCATAATCATAACTGGGGTCATAAAAGCATAGAGGCCATGCGAACTCCGGATAGGAAGGGGAAGGGAACTGAGATGACGACCAATAATAGATATTTTCATTACCAAACTGAGAACCGCCGCATAATGCACTTGCTGCATCTACAGTCGCCTTCTTAGTCCAGATATCATACAATTCTGCCACAGAAGGTAAATACCAGTCGTCTTCATAATCTGTTCCACTTACATGGCTATTTGCCTGATTTTTATAATTCTTTGCAAACTCAAAAGCAGGGTAATTGCCAGGAGTTCCGGTATCATCATCTTCTCCAAGAGCCTCTGATATTTTTGTAAAGTTATCGCTACCGTCCGTATCACCTGTAAATGTCCAAACAGCATTTTGATATGGAGTACATTGAATGTCTGAAAAATATTTATCCATTCCTTTGGCTTCATATAAACACCAAGCAAGTCCGCTTTTATTATGAACAAGTCCTACTCCATAAGCCTTTGAACCATCAACTTTATAAATTACGGCTATAGCTTTAGACTTCTGCTCAGCAGTAAGTGTAAGTCCTGATTTATAAGCAGTTGCACTACCGTCTGTAAACAAGATATCACCTACTTCATATGGTTTTTCGTATTTTCCGATTTTCCCAGAAACCTCCTGGCGAGGATCTTTCCCACCACCACTCGGCGCCTTACAGCTGATAAAAGATGCACTCAATACAAGCGCTAAAGACACTGCGACAAAAGAAAAAACTTTTTTCATAACTTCCACCTTATTTAAAACTTTCTTTCATTCTACATGTATGCCTCACAGACCGTCAAATATAAATCCCCCGATTTTTAAAAATTTTTTATTTTTTTGCGTATAAAAATTATAGCGGAATAAAAAAAATTAGTGAGGTACAAAATGAACTCAAAAGAAAAAATGACTCCAGATGAAAAATGGAACAACGCGACACTTGCAAACAACTTCATATTCTACAAGGTAATAAAGAATGCACAGTGGGCTGAAATCTCTAAAAAAAAGGAAAAAATATAGCCCAAAAACGAAAACGCCTTCGGACTATATCATATTTGTTTTACACTATGAGATTTATTGCAAAATCTGGCTTTTTATTATTGAGCGCTACGACAAACTCGAAAGCCAGTACAAGGATCAAAGCCAGCTGGCCCACTAAAAGACCGATGATTTACTCTTGTCGCAGAATATGCAAAATGTCCACCTCTCAATACACGCTGATTCATATTTGGTTCAGGAACTCCAGTAGAAGGAGTTGAAGTCGTAATAGTGTCATACCAATCCCAGCACCACTCATCTACATTACCAGTCATATCATAAAGGTAAAGAGCATTAGGTAATCTTGTTTTTATCTCATGACTTACACCATTAGAATTGAAATCATACCAAGCATATTTTTTGACTTCAGATATGTCATTTGTTCCACTGTATTGATCTGTGGAAAGTATTGTTCCCCCACGAGCAGCATACTCCCACTCTGCTTCTGTAAGAAGTCTGTATCCATCTGCCATAAAATCACAGATTACACCATTCCATCTTGAATCGCCACTACTGTTAGGGATTGTTCCCCAGTCATCAGGATCAGTTGAATAAGCTGATGTATTATTTGCCATTTTAATTTTATAACACGGGGTAAGATGCTCTTGAAGACTTCTTTTATTGCAATACATAATCGCTTCATACCAACTGACATTATATGTAGGATAACTATCACCACTACCAGAAGAACCACTTGGACTTTTACAACCAGATGTAAAACATACAGCCAGAACAAAAACTAAACAGACAGAAAAACGTAAAAACTTTTTCATATTATTCTCCAACTTTTTATTCTCTCTCACTCTTTTTTCAATTATATTATATATATATATATGCAAATTTTTTTTGCGTAAAAACTCTTGAAATATTTTCATAAATATACATTAAAACATCAGGTCCTTAAAAACCTCTTTTACAGTTGTCGTATTGAATGAATTGCATTATATTGAAGTAAACGATTTTATTAAAGGAAGTCCGGGATTCAGGGAAAAGATGCCCGGGTTTGTGTAAATTCAGCATAGGACAAAATATGGATGTTGATACATTAATTGACGGAATCATGGATTCCTACGAGAAATACGGAGGAATTAACCGTTCAGGAGCAGAAAACTTCCCGAACAGACAGAATGTTGTTACTGTCCTTCAGGATCTTCAGTCTCTGATTTTCCCGGGATTTAAATACGATGAAAACATCGGTACCGGAAACCTCCGTTTTGTAACAGGTATGAAGATTAACAGAATAATCTCTGTTTTAACTTCAGAAATTCAGAAAGTACTCACTTTTATAGTAGAATGTAAAGAATCTGATTCAAATTCAAAGAGTTCGGTACAGAATTCACACTGCTACAAGCTTGCTGAAAAGGCTGTTTATGCTCTTCTCAATGAAATTCCTGAAATTCGAAGAAAAATTCAGCTTGACGTACAGGCAGCCGTTGCAGGCGACCCTGCGGCCATGAACAATGAAGAGGTTATCCTCTCTTATCCAGGCCTGGAAGCTATAGTTGTGTACAGAATTGCTCACTTTCTGCACAAAAACGGTATTGCAATCATTCCGCGTATCATGAGCGAACATGTCCATGGAAAAACTGGTATCGACATTCATCCCGGAGCAGAAATCGGCGAATCTTTCTTTATCGATCACGGAACCGGTATTGTTATCGGAGAAACTACAGTAATCGGAAATAACGTTAAAATCTACCAGGGTGTTACACTTGGTGCTCTCAGCGTTAAAAAAGAACTTCAGAGTACAAAAAGACATCCTACAGTAGAAGACGATGTTACAATCTATGCAGGAGCTACAATTCTTGGCGGGGAAACAGTAATTGGCAGAGGCTCGACAATAGGCGGTAATACATGGGTTACTAAATCTATAGCACCAGGAACCGTTTATACAAAATAATCAAAAATCAGTTACGCGCTCAGAACCGGGCGCGTAAAATTTATACAGGCGGAATCTGAAGTTAACCGAAGAAACCTCAGAAACCGCGTCAGGGCAAAAAAATAGAGCTCTCGAATAGCAACGCTTTCCAAGAGCTCTACTGTCCAGCAAGCTGGACATCGGAGAGAGTTTATCAGCTTATTTACAAGCTAACTTTACAATACAATGAGTATATGTTTATGTCAATAAAAAATTTAAAATTTTTTTTGAAATTTGCAGATTTTTTCATTTTTTTTGCATTTTGTGGTATTATTTTCATCTTTTTTGGTAGTTTTTTCAGAGGGGGTAATAAGAAAATACTACAAATTTCCACTCCGACAGAAAATTTTGAATACCCATTAGGAGAAAATAATCATATTTTCATCGATGGAGCCATAGGAAAAACAGAAATAATCATACAGGATTCAAAAGTTTATATAAAAGATTCTGTTTGTCCTAACAAACTTTGTGTTCATCAGGGAGCAATTTCAAAAAGCGGACAGTGGCTGTCGTGTGCACCGAATAAAATTTTTATAATGATAAAAAATGAAAAAAACACGTATAATAATTCAGAGACTGATTCACAAATAGATGCAGTTTCTTATTGAGGAAATAAATGGCTAAGAAAAAAATTCAGATCAGTTATAAATGTTCTCAATGCGGATTTACACAACCACGATGGCTTGGCCGCTGTCCAGAATGTAATTCGTGGAACACAATGGAAGAATGTGTTTATGATCCAAATTCATTTTCATCTACAACACCTGGAAACATTGCATCAAAAGTAAAACCTGTTCTTCTTTCTGAAATCAATGCAATGAATGACGACAGAGTTTCTACCGGAATAAAAGAATTTGACAGAGTACTTGGCGGGAACGGTGCTGTAAAACGTTCTGCAATTTTACTTGGCGGAGAACCCGGCATCGGAAAATCAACTCTGCTCCTTCAAACTGCGGCCTTATGTTCCAAGTTGAACGATGCAACTGTCCTTTATGTTTCAGGAGAAGAATCATCAAGTCAGATAAAATCAAGAGCAGTAAGACTTGGTGTTGACTTTAATAAAATTCAGATTTTAAGTGCAATGCGGCTTGAAGATATTACAGATGCGCTTAACGAAATAAAACCATTGCTTGTTGTAATAGATTCAATTCAAACTGTATATTCTGTCGAAGGTGGAATAATACCAGGAACAATTAATCAGTTAAAATATTGCACAAATGAACTTGTCGGATGGGTAAAAGAAAATGAAAGTGTTCTTATCATGACATGCCACGTAACAAAAGATGGAAACATTGCAGGGCCAAAAGCTTTAGAGCATATGGTTGATACGGTAATTTCTTTTGACCGCAATAATGATGAGATAAGATTTTTACGTGCAAACAAAAACAGATTTGGTTCTGTTGATGAACTTGGAATTTTTGAAATGACTCCAACAGGTCTTAAAGCAGTTGAAGATCCGAGTACAATGTTTTTAACACGTCGCGAAGGAGAAGTTCCAAACGGAATTGCAGTTACTGCAGTCTTTGAAGGAACAAGAGTTTTTTTAGTAGAAATTCAGGCGCTAACTGTTCCAGCAAAATCTTCAATGACAAGAGTTTACAGTGACAAAATTGATTCTAATCGTGTAAGCCGCGTTGCTGCAGTTTTAGAAAAGAGAACCGGTTTAAGATTTTCTGATCAGGATATTTACATAAATGTTGCAGGCGGTGTAAGACTTACGGAAAGCGCAATTGATACAGCACTTGCTGCAAGTCTCTACTCTGCAAGAACAGGTGTTCCGGTTTTAAAAGATACTGTGTTAATCGGAGAATTAAGTCTTGCAGGAGAAATACGACCTGTTGCAAGAATAAAGCAGAGGGCAAAAACTGCAATGAATCTCGGCTACAAAAGAATTCTTGCACCTGAAATGGATGAAGGCATTACACAAGTATGTGACATAAGTGCTGTTATCAGAAATTCTTTTGCAGCTAAGAAATAAATTACAGATATTATTTAACGCAGTCCAAGATTAGAAAGAAGTGAAACTATATCTGCGCCTGCTGCAAATGTTCCTATTGTTGAACCGAGTGATGATAAAACAAATACCATAAGTACGCGGATTATTCTGTTTTTATACCAGCCTTTAAGAGAAGATGCGTCATCCTGAAGCGTTTCCATATCTGAAACTTTTGGTTTGCATACAACAGCCTGAGTAATACCTGTTAAAAATCCTACACCGATAAATGGACATAAAGATGTAAGCGGAGCTCCGGCAAATGCAACCAAAATTGTAACAGGATGTCCAAGCGAAAGAACCGTTCCGACAGCAGAAAGAATTCCATTCCATAAAACCCATGTTAAAACCATATCGCTTCCGACTTTTTTTCCACCAAAGAAAAATCCAGCAACAACAAGCCCAACTATAATAACAGGAATTGCCCAGCCGATGATTTTTCCAGAAAGCGAGGCATCCGGAATTGATTCTATATCTGATGTATCTGTTACTGCTTTTGCATCTGCAATCTTCTGAATATAAGCTTCCACACCGTTAAGATGCCCCGCACCCAATACAGCGACAACATTGTTTCCACTTGAATTCCATATATGAGTTGCAAGGTATCTGTCACGTTCATCGATAAGAACTTCTTTAACAGCAGGAAGATATTCTGCCAGCTCGTTCATCATAGAACCCATCTCATTTTCTTTTTTAAGATTCTCTATCTGCTCTTCTGAAACTTCTTCTTTGTCAAATGCACTGAACAATAATGATGCGAGTAATTTACATTTGCCGAAAAAAGAATTCTTTGCCCATGCACGACGAAGTGTTGTCTGTACCGGACGGTCAACAAGTGTAAATGGTATTCCGTTTTCCTGCGCAGTTTTGATTGCAGCAAGTAATTCGTCACCAGGTTTTACACCGACATTTTGTCCCATCCTTTTCTGAAAAGAACTTAACACAAGATTTACAAGCATTAAAAATCCTTCGTGTCTTTTTAAAACTTTTATGATATCAAGTTTTTTCCAGCTTTCTGTATCTGTCATCGAATTGTATCGGCGCTCGTCAAGTTCAACTGCAACACAATCAGGTTTTTCGTTTATTATTTCTTCTGTTACCTGCTGAATACTTTCTTTTGAGACATGGGCTGTTCCAATGAGTGTAATTTTTCTCCCGTCGAGATTTAAAACTTTTTTTGTGCTGCTCATCTTTCAAGACTCCATTCTGCCAGACGATATTCAAAGAACATAGGACTCTGCATGTTCTTCACTTCGCCATAATATTTTAAAGCAAGCTGATCTTTATTTTTTAATTCATAATATAACGCAAAGTAATAAAGCATTTTTCCACGGACATTTGTCTTATCTTCTTTTTGAATTTTCAATGCAATATCTGTTTCTGCATTTCCTGGTCCCATATCGTGAAACAATCTTATCATCTGGAAATTAAGACTCGTTTTATCTGTCATCTTCTTCATTACTTTTTCAAGAAATAATTTTCCGTTCTGATATTTTCCTGCTTTTGACCAGCATGCAGCAATCATAAGAGGATAAGAAATATTTTCTGCATTATATGAATATGCTTTTTCAAAAGCTTCTCTTGCTTCGTCCCAGTTTCCTTCATGCCATGCAAGAATTCCTAATGCTTCATAAGCAAAATAATATTTTGGATTTGTTTCTACAACTTTACGGTAATCTTTTAATGCCTTATCAAGTTTATTCTGTTCATCATAAAGTCCTGCGCGGTATGCATAAGCAAGAAAGTAATCAGGATTTATAGAAATTGCTTTTGTCCATGCCTTTTCTGCATCATCAAATTTTCCTAAAAAGCGCGAGTATGTTCCAAGATCCATATAAAAATCGTAATTATCTTTTTCAATCGCAATCGCTTTCTGAACAAATTCAACTGCATATTTATATCTGTCATCTTCTGCTTCGAGTTTTCCAAGATACTGATACGCAATCGCATCATTTGGATTTATCTCAAGCATTTTGTTGAACGCTTTTTTTGCTTCTTCGATATCATTTAAATAATAAGAAGTCTGTCCGTAACCGAAAAGTGCATTCAAATCTTTAGGAGCTTTTACAAGAGCTTTCTGATAATATGTTCTTGCTGTCTTGTATTTTCTCTGGAGTACATTTTCCTGAGCAAGCTCGATATTTGCCGTCGGATTATTCGGATCAAGCGCAATTACTTTTGATATTGCAGAAGCCTTTTGTGCTTTTGTCTCTTCACCACCGGCTTTTGCTGCGATTATTTTCATTTCAAGAACATCAATGTTCAATGGATTTTTCTGTTCAAGATAATCTAAAACTAAATTTGCTTCTTCAATCTTTGAGGCTGAAATTAAAAGAGATGCTTTTATGACAAGAAGTCCTTCGTCCTCTTTTAAATTTTCATCAAGACTGTCAAAAGCCAGGATTGCCTCTTCAAGATTTCCTGCATTGAGTTTTTTCTGCAGGTCCTGAACAAAACTTACCCTCGGGTTTGCACCTTTATGGGCATTTGCTGCTTTTGATTCTGAAGCCTTGGAACTGACTTCTGCAGCGAACACAGAAGAACTGAATATCAATACTGCAAAAAACACTGCAGCCGTCTTTATTAATCTTTTTACCGTCATTTTACTGAAATTCCCCTCAGTTTTAATACTTTTCAACATCTTTTTTCCTATAAATAGAGGTCAAATAGTTGATTTTCCCGCTTGAAGCAGATAAACTAACTAAAATGCGTAATCATATTGTTAGAAAGTCATTCGGGCTATTTGTCCTTTACGCCGTTATTATTGTCGGCATTTTTGTAATTCAATTTAGAAGCGATTCTATCATAAGAAAAACCATTCATTCAATGAGGGTTACACTTGTAGAGGCTGAAAATAAACCCGGAAGTACAGCTTTAAAAAACCAGTTCCAGGTTGCATATAATGGTCTTCAGTTCTTAGCTGATGACAATAACCCTATGGAATATTCCCTTAACGGAACTACAAAAAAGGCTGTTCTCAAGAGCTTTGAAGAAACTGATCTTTCCCTTACTCTTTTGTTCTCTGATGGAATAAAGATTACTTTTGCACTCACAGACGAGTCTGAAAAAGCTCCTTTAATGATTACAGGTGAATTTCCGGAAAAAGTGAACCTTGTTTCCATTCCTACAAAGCCTTTAAGCGGCTTTTCATTTACAGACAGAAAAACAAAACAGGCAATTCTCGAAGGAAGAAATTCAACTTATTCCCTCGTAGCACCACATTTGGAAAATAATGCCCTTGTTCTTCTTCAGAATTCAAAATTTGCCCGTTACAGTACATATGTTAAGCAGGCTGAATTTTCTATTGACGCTGCTGCAGAGATTGCAGGGGCTTCAAAACAGGAATTTCAGAACTCAATTGACTCTTTAAGCTCGACAATCGTCTCAGAATTTATCCGTCAGCGGGAAAGTGATGTGGCATTTACTGCAAACCTTACAGAACAGACTGTAATCTCTTATGCTGCAATCATGGGTAACTTAGGAAGATACAATGAAGCACTTAATACAGTTCCTGATACATTCATAAAAGGCTCAAAAAGGACTTATCTTTCGACTCCTTTCTTTGGAGGGCTTGCAAAAGCAGCTCCCGGCTTACAGATTCAGATGGAAAACTACAGGAACATGGTTTTACAGGCAATTTCTTCTTCGTCGTGCGATATTTTCGAAGCTCCTTTCATAGCAGAATACTTTCTCATAAACGAAAAAGATCAGGCTGTTGCAAAAATCCTTGCAATGCCTGCAAGTCTTACAAACAATAACTTTACAGTTTCTCAGGCAACAGGAATTTTAAGGGTATATTCAGCTTTAACACTCGCAGGCTCAGAAAGTGCACAGGCCCTTTCTCCTGTCCTCGAACCTTGTGTAAAAAAGATTTCAGATTCATGCAAACTTGATAATCAGAAGATACACGTTGCAGAAAATGACATAAATCTCCCTGTAATCCAGGCTGTGGAGGCTGGAGATGCCTTTATTCAGTATGGAATTATCACGGGAATGCAGAATATTGAAAAATGCGGATATCTTATCGTAAATTCATACCTTTCTGACCTTACAGGACTTGATTTACGCACAATGAGCGAAATTTATCCTATTCTGGTTCATAATAACACATTCTACCCGCACTTTGCTAAGATCAGAATGGTAGACGGAATCCCTGTATGGGCATGGACAATTGCACGTAGCATCAATATTACTCTTGATGAAAACAAGACGATTTACACAGATATAGACTTCCCTCTGGGACTTACTCACTATCTGATTTTAAGTGGCATTAATCCGTTTATAAGAATTCAGATTTATAACATGGACTTTAGAACTGACCCGCAGTTTGAAATCTATAACTCTTCCGGTTATGTTTACAGAGCTGCCATGAAGGGTCTCCTTCTTAAATCAAGACATAAATCGCAGCACGAAATCATAAAACTTTATTACAGGGACACCTCTTCTGCCCCTGAAGTAACAGGAACCACTGAATAAGGGTTCAAAATCACACAAAATAATAATTTTTTTTGAAATTTGTGAGTCATTTTTGTAAATTTGTGATATAATTATAAAAGTTTTTCACTCAATCAATTTACCGAAGTTTTTAGAAAAATTTGCGGTTTGATTGAGAAAATAGGAGTTTTTGTGAACAAAAAAGATTTCCCAAAAATCCATTTCTATGATCAGGATTTTGTAGATATTTACAACAAAACATGGAACTGGTTAGGAGACTTCTGGATTAGCCCTAAGTCCGGACTGCCTGATTCTGACGGATATTTTGTATTCCCGGAAGACAAGCAGTTTACCATAACACAGTTCGATTCAATTTTTTCATCATTTTTTCTGGTTTACTCCAACAGGAATTATCCGGCAAATCAAAACCTGGATTATCTTTATGCACGTCAGGAAAAAAACGGTGCAATCAGATGGAAATATGATTTAAAGAAAAATAAACCTATAACTGATAAAACAAACATGGAAGGAATCGGTCTTCCACTTTTCGCATGGGCAGAATTTAACCTTTATCACAAATCTGCAAACAAACGAAGAGTAAAAGAAGTTGTACCGATTCTACAGAAATATATTGAATGGATTGATGCAAACTTTAAAAAGCCAAACGGACTTTATTCAGTTCCACATACTGCAACAGGAATGTTTAACTCTCCGAGAGAAAAAGCATATTACCCTGTAGACTTTAACGCAGCAATGGCAATCAATGCAACTCACATGGCGGCACTTGGTGATATTCTTAACGACAAAGAATTAAGCTTCCAGTACAAGAAAATGTACTTCTCTTTAAAGACAAGAATTAATTCTTTGATGTGGAATCAGAAAACCGGTTTCTATCATGATCTTGATAAATCAGAAACTATGCTTCCGCAGAAAACAATTGCAGGATTCTGGCCGCTTCTGGCAGAAATTCCTAATGCAGATAAAGCAGATATGCTTATTGCACATCTTACAAATCCAAAAACATTCGGAACAGATCATCCGTTCCCTTCTCTCTCTGCAGACTCACCTGACTTTAAAGAAAGTGGAGAAGGCTATAGAGGAAGTGTTTTCCCTGCCCTTAACTTTATGGTTATCAAGGGTCTTGAAAAATATCAGAGATATGATCTTGCGCGCGAATGCTCAATCAGACATTTATATTATATTCTTGAAGGACTTTCTCCTAATGATACGAAAATCAATGGCGATATGTTTGAAGCTTATCTTCCGACTAAAGAAGGAAAAGCAAGTCTTCGCGGAAAACCAAACTTCCCTCGTGTAAGATATTTACAGGCTGTAGGTCTTTCGACAATCGCATTGATGATTGAAAATGTTATCGGACTTATTATAAGTCTTCCTCGTAAAACTGTAGATTGGATTATTCCTAATCTTGAAATAATGGGTATTGAAAATCTTTCTCTCAAACGAAACCTCATCACAATCTTGAGCAACAAGAGTCAGCGTGGATGGGAAATTCAAATGGAAAGTGAAAAACTCTATTACTTTACAATCAACATTCTTGATGAAAAGAAAAAAACATTGCCAATTCCATCAGGAAAATGTTCTATGTTGATTGACAAGCTTTAACGGAGACTTTTATGGCAACACCGGAAGCAGTTATCGAAATAGGTTCCATCGGAATTAGGCTGCTGGTGGTTCAGATAAAGACAAACGGCAGCTGGGAAGTTCTCGACTACTCTGAACTCCCGGTCGCACTTGGCCGTGATGTTTTTACAACAGGTTCTATTTCAAGGGCAAATTTAATTTTATCTCTTCAGATTCTTTCCAGATTTAAAGAACAGCTTGCCGGCTGGGGAATTTTACCTGAACAGACTTTAGTAATTGCAACCAGTGCACTTCGCGAGGCAAAAAATCCTGATCCTATTACAGACCGGATTTTTGTAAAGACCGGATTTAAAGTTAAGATCATTGACGGTGTTGAAGAAAATCGTCTCATGTATCTTGCCGTAATGAATAAAATAAAAACACTTTCGAAAAAAAATGTAGATGACGATGCCATAATTCTTGAAGCAGGCGGCGGTTCGACAGAAATGATGCTCATTAAAGAAGGAAAGATGGCCGGAGCACATTCACTCAAAATCGGAACAATCCGAATCGAACAGAACTTAAACCTTCCTGCAGCAACTGCAGACGATGTAAGAAGGTATATTTACCAGTTCATATTAAATACAAAAGGGTCTCTCAATGAAGACCTTGATATGTCGACAGTAAAGCAGTTTTATTCTGTTGGAGGAGAACCACGTCTTGCCGCAATTACTTACGGAAAAGAAATTGGTGACGGTATCTGGGAAATCTCGCGGAAAGAATATGAAAAATTTGTAAAAGAAATTCAAACTTATTCAACAGAAGAGATTGTTGCTAAATTTAAAATTGAATACAACGAAGCTTCTTCTCTTTATATCGGACTTTCGATTTATGAAATGTTCGTTCAACTTACAAAAGTAGATAAAATTATTGTACTGGATACAAACATTCGGGAAGGTGTAATTATAAGTCAGATTTCAAAACCTTCTGCAGAGCTCCAGTCAGAATTTTATTCTCAGATTACTGCTTCTGCGATTAACCTTTTAAGAAAATATCACGGAGATTTTGCACACGCTTTTTATGTGCGGGATGTGAGTCTTAAAATTTTTGATACACTGAAAGACGAAATCGGACTTGATGAAAGAGCAAGGATGCTCCTTGAAGTTGCTGCAATTCTTCATGATATTGGAATGTTTATAAGACTTGGTGATCACCAGTATCACAGCCAGTATATAATTTCTAATTCAGAAATTTTCGGATTAAGCCATTTTGAGAATACTATAATCGCACAAATTGCAAAATTTCACAGAGGTTCAACTCTTCCTCAGGATGACGAACAGTTTTCGATTCTGCCACGCAGCGACAGAATGATAATTTTAAAGCTTACTGCAATTTTAAGAATTGCAGATGCTCTTGACCGTGCTCATCAGCAGAAACTTACAGACCTTTTAATTTCAAAACAGAATGATACCCTCTTTATCAACACAAGATCAAAACATAACATACTTCTTGAAAACCAGGCGCTCATAGAAAAAGCAAATATGTTTGAATATGTTTATGGATATAGGATAGTCCTTTCTTAACCGGAAGAACTATCGCTGGAGGAAATTATGACAAAATATACTTTCTTTAACAGAGAACTTTCCTGGATCGAATTTAATGACCGTGTCCTTTTTCAGGCATGCAGAAAAGACCTTCCTCTTCTTGAACGCATTCAGTTTTTATCTATTGTAACAAGTAACTTTAACGAATTTTTTCAGGTGCGTGTTGCCTCAATCAAACGCCTTCAGAAAATGAACGCACAGAAAAAAGATATTTCTGGTTTTAATCCTTCATCACTTTTAAAACAGCTTTCTATCAGAGCACACGAAGTCGTACAGAAAAAAAATGACTGCCTTAAAAATGAAATCTTTCCTCTCCTTGAGCAGGAAGGTTTTACATATGTTAAGCCACAGGATTTTACTCCTGAACAGAAAAACTTCTGTCAGAGGGAATTTAATCAAAATATTCTCCCGCTTTTAACACCACTCAGGGCAGACACAGAAATTTTCCCAGTAATAAACAATCTTTTGTATCACGCTGCATTTCTCTTAAAACCGATGCAGGATATTAATCCTATGAATAAAGAATTTTTTATTCGTGAAGGAAAACAACCAATTGCAATAGTTCAGATTCCGATGGGAGTTTCAAGACTTATCTGGCTTCCTGGTCACACAAAGAACAGACAGTTTACTCTTCTTGATAATCTTGTTCTCGAATATGGAACTGCTTTATTCCCAGGGTTTGAAGTAAAAGAATCGATGCTCTTTAATGTTATAAGAGATGCAGATTTTGCAGTTGATGAAGAAGCTTCTTCTAACTTTATTGAGGCAATGGAAGAGGTTCTTATCCAGAGGCAGTCATCGTTTGCAGTAAGATTAAACTGTAATAATTCAAGTGCAGAAATAAAAAAATTTCTTATGAAAAATTTAAATCTTTCTGCAGAAGATGTTTATGAATGCGATGAACTTATAGACCCTGGCGTTCTTCTTGAAATAGGAAACTTTGAAGAAACTTCTAAATTAAAATTTGAAAATTGGGAACATTTTAATCCGAAAAATCTTCCGGACGAGAACCCGTACTGGGATGTTTTAAAACAGCATGACGTTCTTTTACACGTTCCATACGAAAGTTATAATCCTGTAATAAAGCTTATCTCTGATGCAGCAGATGATCCTGATGTAATTTCCATCAAAATGACTTTATATAGAACTGGAAGCGATTCTCCGATTATAAGTGCACTCAAAAAAGCTGCACAGAATGGAAAACAGGTAACTGTTCTCGTAGAATTAAAGGCAAGATTTGATGAAGAAAGAAATATTGCCTGGGCAAATGAACTTGAAAACGCAGGTGCAATTGTAATTCAGGGAATTGTAAATTTAAAAGTCCATGCCAAAGTTTTAATGATAATCAGAAAAGAAGATACTGCCATAAAACGTTACATTCATTTATCAACAGGAAATTACAACCCAAAGACGGCAAAGCTTTATAGCGACATGTCATTATTTACAAGCAATTCGCTAATTGCAAATGACGTTACAACCTTCTTTAATATCGTTACAGGTTATTCGGCTTTGCAATCGATGAAAGTATTAAGCATGGCTCCAGTAAATCTTAAGTCAAACATCCTTTCTATGATTCAGCGTGAAATAAGATTTTCAAATCCGGCAAATCCCGGAATGATAATCGCAAAAATGAACTCTCTTACTCATGAAGAAGTTATCAAGGCTTTGTATGATGCAAGCCGTGCCGGTGTAAAAATTCTTTTAAACGTTCGCGGAATATGTATGCTTGTTCCCGGGGTCAAAGGAATGAGTGAAAACATACAGGTTGTGTCGATTGTTGACCGCTATCTTGAACATGAACGAATTTTCTATTTTAAAAACGGCGGACAGGAAGAAATTTATCTTTCAAGTGCAGACTGGATGGACAGAAACCTTGACCGACGAATCGAACTTATGTTCCCGATTCTCGATCAGCATATTTTTGCAGAAGTAAAAGAAGCGCTCGACACATACATCAATTCAAATGTAAACGCACATCAATTGAGAAGTGACGGTAAATGGATTGAACGGAGACCAATTACAGGAAGAGAACCTCTAAGAGCCCAGGAAATCCTCTACAAAAAGTATAAAAAGATTTCGGAAAAGAAATCAGGTCCGAAAATTCAATTCAAAGTAAGAAGAAAGGGCTAAATCTCACAGTCCATAGCACCGTAATAAAGTTCCGAAATTTACTAGTATTTTTTACTATTTTAATAACGATTTTTTTACTTATTCTCTGAAATTTAAGTGTAAAATGACATATTCTATTACAAAGAAAAGGGGACTTTTATGAAGAAAATTGCATATACAGCGATATTGGCGCTTGTTTTAAGTTCTATAGCCTTGACTTCATGCAATGGACAGGTAAAAAAATATGAAGGATATAAACTTCTCTGGCATGATGAATTCGATGGTGATAAACTTGATGACAAAATATGGAACCGTGAAGAACGCCCGGCAGGATGGACAAACCATGAACTTCAGGCATACACAAAAGAAGATGAAAACATCTACGTAAAAGATGGAAAGCTTGTTCTTCGTGCCGTACAGAAATCATTAAAAAGTGGAAAAAAATATTACACATCTGGAAAAGTTCAGACTTGTAACAAAAAAGATTTTACTTACGGAAGAGTTTGCGTAAGAGCAAAAGCCCCGAAAGGAAAAGGTTTATGGCCTGCAATCTGGATGATGCCTACAAAAGAAAAATACGGTAACTGGCCGGTATGTGGCGAAATAGACATCATGGAAGTTTTGGGAAACGATACTCAAAAAACATATGGAACAATTCACTATGGTGCACCACATGCACAGAAACAGGGAACATATGTTCTTTCAAACGATTCTTTTGCAGACAGTTTCCACGAATTTAGCGTTGAATGGGAACCTGGAAAATTCCGCTGGTACATCGATGATAATCTTTTCTATGAAGAAAACAACTGGTTTGCAAAAAGCAGAGGCGGAGAATTTTTTGATTATCCTGCACCATTCGATCAGGATTTCTACATTCAGCTTAATCTGGCAGTAGGTGGTGACTGGCCGGGAGATCCTGATGACTCAACAGATTTTGAAAATGCAAAATTCGAAATTGATTATGTTCGTGTTTATCAGAAATCTAAATATGATACAAATGTAGAACGTCCAACTGTAAAATTCCCTGTTCCGGATGCAAACGGAAATTATATTCACAACGGAAATTTTGAAAAAGCAGAACCACTCGACGGAACCGGAAACTGGATTTTCCTTACAGCAGGCGGTGGAGTTGGAAGTGCAGAGATTAAAGATTCTCAAATGATCATCAAAACTTCAAACTACGGTGGTGTTGATTATTCAATTCAGTTAGTACATCCTGGAATCGGACACTACAGAGGCAAGCACTATAGAATCAAATTCGATGCAAAAGCAGACAGCAAACGAACTTTAAAAGTTGCAGTTACTGCTCCAGAAGTAAACTGGATAAGATATTTTTATGATACACCGATTGATCTTACAAATGAATGGAAAACTTATACTTTTGAATACGAAATGAAAGAGCTTGATGACCCTCTTGCACGTCTCGAATTTAACATGGGAAATCAAAAATCTAAAGATACAATTTATCTTAAGAATGTTGAATTAGTTGAACTTGACTAAAACCTTTCTTTAAGAAATCTATACGATAAAAAAGCCCGCAAAAATAATGCGGGCTTTTTTATGACCAAATAAAATTTTAATTTTCAACTCTATTTAAGAATTTCATCTATTCCACTTTGATTTGTATAACAGAAATTTTTTATAAAAGGACGCGCAAGTAAAACCTGACTTGCGCCATAAAAATGTGCAAGCTCAATATCTTTTTTTGATCTTATCCCACCGTCAACCCAGATTTCCTGACAATAATCTTTTATAATTGGGCCAGCTTCTTTTAAAGTTAAAGCAGTACTTCCCTTTCTCGTTTCTACCCTTCCACCATGATTAGAAATATAAACGATATCAGGTTTTGCTTCTTTTACAAGTTCAATATCTTCTTTTGTAAATACACCTTTTAAAACAAAAGGTACATCAATTTTTTTCATTATAGATTGAATCTGAAATGCAGATTTTTTTTCTAAATTTACTTTGTTTCTCATCGTAACAATATTATATGCATCAATATCAATTCCGATATGATTTGCAACAGGTTCTGCCCATGCAATTCTGTTTACAAGATTTTCATCTGAATATGGTTTAAAGAAAACTGCAGCACGGCAATATTTATCTTTTTCATTTTGAATTGTTTTAATTGCATTTATTCCATAAAGAAGTTTTGCATCCGGGCACCCGTCCCCGACAGAAAGTTTTATTCCGCTGTGATGCAAGGTCGTGAAAAATTCTTCATAAAAACTTTCTTCATCTTCCCAGCCTATATTTTCTTCAGCACCCGTAACAGGAGCAAGCCGGATTAAATCCATCAAATCTTCGCGCGAAAGAGAAGGAACCTTTGAAGAACCGCCTTCTTCTTTATAAAGTTTCCCCCACGCTGAACAGTTCAAGAGAAAATTTTCATTATCTTTAACACCGCCCATACCAGGAAGTTCATTTATACAGCCGGCGCCGCGGCACTCAGAACATCCGTGACAGCAAAATGAATCAGTTCCCAAAACAAATTCCTGCTTTTTCTGCAGCCTTTACAAGAGGTTCATCTTTTTTTACACTCTTTACCTGGCCTGCAACATCCCTCAAAGGAATTCCTGTAATCTGATTATTCTGCCATACAAGGATTTTTCCAAACTCTCCCCGTGCAAGATAATCTGCAGCCATACTTCCAAACAGAGTTGCCATATATCTGTCATACGCATCAGGAGATCCACCTCGCTGAAGATGCCCCAATACAGTACATCTCGTCTCAAGTCCGGTTTCTTCCTGAATTTCTTCTGCAACTCTTTCTCCGATTGAACATTTCATTTCTGCACGGAGTTTTTTCAATGCTTTTTTATCTAACTTAGCTTCTTCCTTATTCTGCGCGCCTTCTGAAACTACTACGATTGAATAATTTTTATCTGCCTTTTTATTTGCCATAATTTTTTTTGCAACATTTTTTATGTCATAAGGAATTTCTGGAAGAAGAATTACATCTGCATCTGCCGCAATCCCAGAACAAAGTCCAATCCATCCGACTTTATGGCCCATAACTTCGATAACCATTACACGACTATGACTGAATGCTGTCGTATGAATTTTTTCTATTGCCTCTGTCGCAATATCAACCGCTGTATGAAAACCAAAAGTATAATCCGTATGAACAATATCATTGTCGATTGTCTTCGGAAGTCCGATTACATTTAAACCTTCATCAGACAGCAGCCCGGCAGTCGTATTACTTCCGTTACCCCCAAGCACAACAAGAGCATCAAGATCCCATTTTTTATAGAACTTCTTGATTGAATCTACAGGTGTAAGCCCTGTTTTTTCCAGTTTTTCCTGGCTTTTAAAAGGCTTTTCCCTCGTTGAACCTAAAAAAGTTCCGCCCTTCATCAATAAACCGTCTAAATTCTCCCTTTTTATCTGAAAACTCTGCCCGTTTTCAAAACCCCTGTATCCGTTCTGAATTCCGACAAATTTCATTCCATATTCATTCATTCCGGTTAAACACAAACCTCTGATAGCCGCATTCAACCCCGGGGCATCCCCGCCTGACGTTAAAATACCTACAGTCTTTACTTTAGAATCTTTCATACTTTAATTATATCAAAAACACCCCAAAAAACAAGAAAATTACCTGACAATCTTACAAAAACTCATAAACTAAGGTATTTTTGTTTCCGATAATGAAAAGACTAGACTTTTATTACAACTTATCAGAGGATTTAATGAAAAATTACAGAATTTTACAGATTCTTACAGGAATAGTTTTCTTTATAATTGCTGCTCTTTTATCGTTCTGCCTTTTGTTCTCTCTTTTTGACAATGGCATTGGGCAAGGCGGAATTTATGAATTTATGTGCATACTCGGCAGTTCATTAGAGAGTTCTTACGGATTATGTTCTATCCTGGTTCCTGTCTTTTTCTTTGTAGTTTCAATGATTCTTTTTGTTGCAAAAATTACATTTAAAAAATGTATTTATATAAGCTTTAGTCTTGTTCCTTTTTTTACTGCTGTTATAAGCGAAAAAATCTACAGAAGCAGCCCTCATGAAATGGCTGGTCCAATAGAAGTATTAAAACTCATTTTAACAATCGCAGCCACAATCATTATTATGGCAATTGAATATCTTGTATCTGGAATCATAGCAGAAAAAATTGCCTATGAAAGATATAAAAAATTAAAATACGGGTCTCAAAATAATGACACAATTTTTGAAACTCACGATGAACCTGCATTTACAAATGATGATAATGAACCATTTTCAAAACTCGAACCTGCAATTGAATCAAATACTGATGACTGGATTGAATTTGAAGATACCGAAAATGCAGTTGATGATGAAATAGAAATTGAAAATGAAGAACCAGAAGAGTATCCTGGAGAAGAAATTCAAGAAGACCCTGATATTCCAGATTTTAATGAAGAGTCTGTAGAAGAAACTCAGGAAGAACTTGAAGAAGAAATACAGGAAGAAACAGACTTTCCAGACTATAATGAAGAGCCTGCAGAAGAAACTCAGGAAGAACTTGAAGAAGAAATAGACATTCCTGTTTATAACGAAGACACAGTCCAGAGCGATCCTTCTGTCATGGAAGCAAAAATTCCTGACAATACAAATGTTAATGATATTTTCTCGCAGATGGATAGAGAAATTCAGGAACGACTTGAAAATGGAAATGAATTTATTCACAGTGAATCTAAAAATGATTCAGAAAAAAATGCTGAACAGAATATAGAAAATGAAATCGTTCAAAAATCTGTAAAAGAAGCAGAAGCTGAAATTCGAGAAGAAAAAAAACCTAAACAGAAAAGAAAAGGACCTTACAAAATTCCTACAGATGGGTTACTCGATGAATTTGAAGACCAGCAGTATTGGATTATTGATAACAAAACAAATGCCGCATCTGCGCAGTTAAAAGAAACTCTCGAAGAATTTAAAATCGCTGCAGAAGTTACAGGAATCAGAAAAGGACCTGTTGTTACGATGTTTGAAATATTACCTGCTCCAGGCGTTAAACTTTCTAAAATCGTTCAACTTGCAGACAACATCGCGCTACGCCTTGCTGCAAGTTCAATCCGTATTGTAGCGCCGATTCCAGGAAAACGTGCAGTCGGAATTGAAGTGCCAAATGAAAACCGTGCTATCGTAACATTCCGGGAACTTATAGAGCAGAACCTGCCAGAATATAAAAAGATGGCAATCCCTGTTGTCCTCGGGAAAGACATACAGGGTGAAGCTCAGCTTTTAGATATTGCAAAGACACCACATCTTTTGATTGCAGGCTCAACAGGTTCCGGAAAGTCGGTTTGTGTAAACTCAATCATTCTTTCAATTTTATACAAACGAACCCCTGAACAGGTTAAACTTATTCTCGTTGACCCTAAGATTGTTGAATTGAAACTTTACAATGACATTCCGCATCTTTTAACTCCGGTTATCACAGAGCCTAAGAAAGCATTGCAGTCACTGCAGTATTGTCTCTGTGAAATGGAACGACGTTATGCCCTTCTTGACGGGCTTGGTGTACGCGATATCATCAACTATAACAAACGTGTAGAAGAACGCCACATCGCAACAGAAAAGCTTCCGTACATTGTTGTAATCATCGATGAGTTTGCAGACCTTATGGCAACAACAGGAAAAGAACTTGAGTCTACAATCGCCCGTCTTTGTGCAATGAGCCGTGCCGTTGGAATTCATCTTGTTCTTGCAACACAGAGACCTTCTATCGATGTAATTACCGGTTTGATCAAGGCAAATATCCCTACTCGTATTGCATTTATGGTTGCTTCTAAAATGGACAGCCGCATTATCATAGACCAGGTTGGAGCTGAAAAGCTTTTAGGGCGCGGTGATATGCTCTATGCCAGTGCAACAGATCCATTCCCTGTCCGTATCCAGGGAACTTATGTAAGTGATGACGAAGTTGAAAATGTAGTTGAATACGTTAAAGGCTTTGGCGAGCCTGAATATATCGATGAAGAAATCTTTGTTGAAGATGATGAAGATGAACTCGGAGAACCAAGTCTCTTTGGTGATGGCGATGATCCACTTTACGACAAAGCACTCGGAATCGTTCTCGAGGCAGGGAAGGCTTCCGCATCATACATCCAGCGAAGATTAAAAGTCGGCTATAACAGAGCAGCACGTCTTGTTGAAGAAATGGAAGCACGCGGAATCGTAGGCCCTGCAAATGGTAGTAAACCTCGCGAAATAATTCACATGCCGTAATATGCATTGTGAATAAAAACTCTGAATATTAAATTATTTTATTATGACAACCTGATTTATTGTATTTTCATCTAACGGTGTTTTTTTATAATCAGAAAAAAATTCTACAGAAGTAAAGCCCGCTTCTTTTGCAAATTCTTCAAGTTCTTTTTTACAGATAGGATAAACAGGAACCTTTGAACATATCGAAATATTTTTTCCATTCCCAGTTTCAATATGCTGAGTCAGATAATATTTATCATCATTTGTATATTCAAGTTTACTCTTAAGCGTTACACGGACACTGCTCAATTCCGGCAGGCTGATAACTGTTTTTTTTGTGTACAAATCGTAGTTGCATAACTGAAGAATTAAAATTCCTCCAGCAGCAAGAAGCTGTTTACAGTCAAAGAAAAATTTTCTTAATAAAACTTTATCATGAATAAAAATAATTCTGTTATTAAGACAGGAAATTACATCATAAAAACCTTTACCAAGGAATCTGACCATTTCAATTGTAGACATCTGAAAAAATCTTACTGCCATCAACTGATTTCTACGCTTACGTGCAGCAGATTCAAGAAGTTCCTTAATCGTTTCCAGCCCTGTTACATCAGTTGTATCTTTAGCCAGGCGATTTTCCAAAATGCCGGTTCCACAACCTATGCTTAAAAATTTAACAGGTTTTGAATAAGAATTTACCAATCCGTCGTAAAAATCTTTTTGATCCTGGGTCACAGGATAGAGTTCATCATAATATTCAACAATATTACCTAATGATTCCATAACTATTTTACATTTCGTGCAATTCTAAAGCCAGTTGTATGATATCTTAATCCCTGAACAGCTCCGAGTTCCTTATAATTTTCATAATAAAATTCGATGCCGGAAAAATCTTTTACATGAGCTCCACCAACAATATATCTGTAACGTCCGCTCTCCGGCCCTTTGTATCCTGTAATTACATCATAATCAAGTTTTTCACTCCAAATATAATCCCAGCACCATTCTGCAACATTTCCTGTCATATCATAAAGTCCGAGTTCATTTGGCTTTTTCAGACCAACCTGATGCGTCATCTCATCTGAATTTTCTTCATTCCATGCAACTTCATCAAGTCTGTCACTTCCACTGTAAATATGTTTCCCCTTTGATTTTGATCCGCCAAATGCGGCGTACATCCATTCTGCGCGAGTAGGAAGCCTGTAACCATTTTTAGAAAAATCTGCAGTTACAACTGCTTTTTTTATTCCTTTGCCTTTTGTGTATCTAAGAATTTCGTCAATTGTATAAACAGGTTCAAGGCCTTCTCTGATACTAAGCTTGTTGCAGAATAAAAGACAGTCGTACCATGTAACCTGTTCAACCGGACGAAGTTCCTGCTTTTCTTTTCCCGCAGGATTATCCTGATAAAGCGAAGGTTTTGAATTTACTTCTTCATCACCACGCATTATAGAATCATAAAGCTGCTGTGTAACTTCAAATTTTGAAATGTAAAAATCGTTGACTCTAAGCTCAAATTTTTTAGGATTTTTTTCCTGTTCGAGAATATCCGGTTCTTTTACTTTAAGACCTTCGATAAGCCTGCACTGTTCTTCTGAAAAAGTTCCGCCCTTAACTTTAACCATGAAATTTTTATTTCCACAGCTGAAAAGACAGAATAAAGACAATATAACGGCAGATATATGCACGAATTTTACAATTTTTTTCATTTTAATTCCTTAATTTAATTAATATCCGATTTTTAAATTAAACAGGTAAAATTCTTTCGCCATTTTACCTATTTAATTATACCCTACTTTTACACTTTGTCAAAAATAATTTTTATTATATACTGTTTAACATACAGGATTTTATATGAACGAAACAAAAGATGAATACGAAAACAATAATTACGAAAGTGCGGGCCCAAAAACAGCAATGGTTGCCATTATAGGCCGTCCTTCAAGCGGAAAATCTACATTCCTTAACACTGCAAGCGGAGAACCGGTTTCGATTGTAAGCCCGATTCCGCAGACTACACGAAACGCCATCAAGGGAATCGTAAACACATCGTTTGGCCAGCTGGTTTTCGTAGATACGCCGGGATATCACCAGTCAGAAAAAAAACTTAACCTTAAGCTCCAGCAGACAGCCAGAGACCAGCTTGAGGCTGCTGAATGCGTTTTATATGTAATAGATTCAAGCCGCGATCTCGGACAGGAAGAAGAAATGACGGCAGAACTTGTTGCACCTTACGCAGCAAAAACCGTCGTTGCAATAAATAAAACAGACATCCCGGCAGCAAAGCCTTCTAAAGTGCGGGATTTTCTTTTATTAAAGCTTAAAGAGATTCCAAATGAGCGCATATTTGAAATTTCTGCAAAAAACGACACGGGCATTAACGATGTTCTTAAAGCCCTTTACGACCTTGCGCCTGTTGCTCCGCATCTTTATCCGGAAGAATATTACACAGACCAGGAAGTTGGATTTAGAATTGCAGAAGTAGTCCGTGGCGAAGCGATAAACCGTCTTTCTGATGAAATTCCTCACGCGCTGTTTGTAGAAATTGCCGACATGGAATTTAAAAAAGAAGGAAGGGTTTTATGGGTGCGCGCATTTTTGTGCGTCGAGCGCGAATCGCAGAAAGGAATTGTAATCGGAAAAGGCGCTTCGATGATTAAAACCATCAGAATTGAATCTATCAAAGCGCTCAGAAAAATCTTTGATTATAAAATCGATCTTGATTTACAGGTTAAGGTTGTAAAAAACTGGCGCCAGAAAGATATGATTTTAAACAAAGTATTAAGCTAGTGCTGCATCGCACAGGTTATTCATCGTCGGTCAGATCATCAAGAAGATTCTGCTGTGCATCCTTTGATGAGCTTCCAGGGAGCACTTCTACCTTTGTAAGTTTCTTTTCTATCTGACGGCTTCGTCGCTCTGCAGTTTCAATTTCATTTGTCGCAGATTCAAGCTTCTTTTTAGTTGCCGCAAGAACATCGCCGAATTTTCCAAATTCTGATTTTACAGAACCTAAAAGCTCCCAGACTTTTGAAGTTTCTTTTTGAATTGCCAGAGTTCTGAATCCCATCTGCAGACTGTTTAAAAATGCATTGAGCGTTGTAGGACCTGAAATCGTAACTTTATATTCATCCTGAATAAACTGAAACAATCCCGGAATGCGCATGACTTCTGCAAACAATCCTTCGAACGGTAAAAACATAAGACCAAAATCTGTTGTATAAGGAACTTCGATATATTTTTCTTTAATATCCTTTGCCATTTTTTTAATGTCAGCAACTAATGCTTTCTTTTGAATTTCAATTTCTGTTTTATCCGCATCTTCATAAGCTTTTGTAAGCTTATCCCATACAGCAGCAGGATATTTTGAATCAACAGGTAAAAGAACAAAAGCTCCGTCAGATGTCTTTGATGGAATTTTTACGGCAAATTCAACTACCTTTTTAGTATCCTTTGGATTTGGATGCGCATTTTTTTCATACTGTTCCGGCGAAAGAATCTGACTTAAAAGTGACTCAAGCTGAACTTCACCCATTCCGCCTGCACTCTTTACATTTGTAAGTGCACGTTTTAAACCGCCGACATCATTTGCAAGAGTCTGCATTTCGCCAAGACCTTTCTGCACAGCCTCAAGCTGCTTTGTTACAATTTCAAAAGAACCTGTAAGACGTTTTTCAAGAGTCGACTGAAGTTTTTCATCAACAGTTTCGCGCATCTGATCAAGCTTCTTTTCGTTTGAATCCTGCATGTGCTTTAAATTTTCCTGAACAAGACGCTGCTGGTTTATAAGAGTTTCCTGTGTTGATTTTGTAAGAACATCAAGGCGCTGCGAAAGAGAATTCATAAACTGAGTAAGAGTATTTGTCATCGACTCATGCGTGTTTTTAGTAAGCGCATCAAACTTTGCGTTAATCGAATCCTGAAACTTCATGAGCATATCAAGATTTTCTTTTCTGCTTTCACTGCTGGCTTTTCCACTTTCTTTATTTGAAAAAAGCAGAATACCCATAACCACAACAAAAAGTCCCAGAACAGAAATAAGAATAATAAGAACACGTACGTCCATAAGTCCCCTCGAATTATTTATTTTTAGATTAATTAAATTATATAAGGCAAAGGCTTAATGTATCAAGTGACACAAACTGATTATGAAAAAACATTGGGTTATTTTTTTAAAGAACTTTCATCCAGACTTTTAATACCTGAATTCCGGTTCGCATGTAAACTCGAGGCGTTTGCCTGTAACCGGGTGCTCAAAGCTTATGTAAGTTGAATGAAGCAAAAGGCGCTGACCTTCTTCCTGCGAGCCGTAAAGGTTATCACCGACAATCGGGATGCCAAAGCCGTGAGGGTCAGAAGAAGCAAGCCTTAACTGGTGGGTTCTTCCTGTATGCGGAATAAACTCGACGCTCGTTACGTCGCGGTCATAGAGCTTCCAAATTCGAAGTCTTTTCCATTCTGTAATTCCAAGCTTTCCAAATTCTTCGTCATAAATCTGGTGCGGTCTGTTATCTACATCCAGTCTGAATTTAAGTTCAAACCGGCCATGGTCAGGACAGTTTCTGCCGCCAAGCTTTACAAGAGCGCCGTCTAAAACTGCGATATATTTTTTCTGGACTTTACCCTGTTCAAACTGCATCGAAAGAGTGCGTTGTGATTCTGCTGTAAATGCAAGGACCATTAAACCCGACGTATCCATATCAAGCCTGTGAACCGAAGGCTGTTCGATAGTATCAGGAAAAAGACGGCGCACGCGCGATACAATGCAATCCTGCTTGTCTTCGCCGCGACCCGGAACAGCAAGAAGCCCCGAAGGTTTATTTACAACTATAATATCATCATCACGGTAAAGAATTTTAAGACCGAGAATTTCGGGTAATATCAGACTGCATTTTTCATCACAAGGAGAATAAAACTTTCCCTGCTCACACCTAAGGTTTGGCTTTCCCCAGTAAAATTCTGTCATAGACACAGGAATTAAATTTTTAGAAAAAGCATAACTTAAAAGCTTTGGCTCACAGCATTCACCTGTGCCTGTCGGAAAAAATTTTTCTTTTTTCTGATAAGCTTCATACATTATCTTATGCTGAATTTTACTAAAATCCGAAACTGTTTTATCTGCACACGTAAATTTATAGAGAGAATAAATTTTAGAAAGGGAATCGTTACAAAGCTCAAGACGTTTTTTATCGCGCTCTTTTTTTTCTTCTTTACTTTCGCCTTCGGGTGCAGAAGAAAGCTCGTGAATCATTCTGTCATTTACAGAAACTGCTTTATCGTATTCATCCTGATTTACCAATGCAGGGACAAAGCCTTCGTAATTCCATTTTGAATTATACTGCCCCGAAAATGCTCGGAGCACAATATATTCTCCGTCAAAAAATGCGCCCTCAAGATTTTTTAAGCTGGCATCTTTGTTATCAGCATCTCCGCTATCAGCAGTTTTACCGCACTGCACATCCTTTTTGCAAACTAAAATTCCGAACATCCCGTTAAAGTCGCTTAACGGCCCACCGCTTTTTAACTGCTCCATTAATTGATGAGAATATTTTTCTGCAAGCTGTGTTGGAAACGGCGGAAACATTTTGCGCCTTTGAGTTTATTCAGCTTTAACGCTCAATAACTTTACCGTCTGAATCGAGCGTAAACACAATCGGTTTGTTTTTTGTAAAGAAGCCGTTGTCAACAACTCCGACAATCCCGTTGATTTTATCTTCCATCTCTGCAGGGTTTACAGGATTTTTCCAGACGATGTCTAAAAGCTGGTTTCCATTGTCTGTAATTACAGGACCGCATTTACGAACACCCTCACGCAAAAAGCATTCAGCACCGAGAGCATTTAATGCAGCAACAACAGGAACTCTTGCCTCACCGATAATTTCTACCGGAAGATGAAATTTTGTTCCGAGTGAGTCTACGATTTTTGTAGAGTCTGCAACGATTACAAACTGTGTCGAATTGTATGCAACAATTTTTTCACGAAGAAGGGCTGCACCGCCACCTTTAATTACATTGTTGGAAGGATCAACTTCATCTGCACCGTCGATTGCAAGATCAAGATGACCTCCGATAATTTTATCATTCATCGAATAAACAGGAATTCCAAGCTCTTCACAGAGATTCTGTGTTCCAAAGCTTGTAACAACTGCCTTAATATCTTTTACTGTTCCGTCTGCAATTCTTTTTGCAAGATGCTTTACTGCAGGAACTGCTGTTGAACCTGTTCCAAGACCGATTTTCATTCCGGAAAAGATTTTTCCATTTTTAATTAAAGTGTCGATTGCTGTAGAAGCTACAAGTTCTTTCTGTTCAATCTGTGTCATCGCCATAATCAACTCCTGTAAATATTTTAAATTGTCTGTATCCCTGATAACGTAACATCGACTTTCCATTTGCAACACGGCAGCCTGCGGCAATTGCTCTGTTCATCATCGGAGTAACTTCGGGATTATAAATAATATCGTATACATATTCTGTTCCGCGGAAATTATAGAAATAAATCGGATCGTTTTTAGGATCCGGATTTCCATCACTTCCAGCGCCAACAGATGTCGTCTGAATTATAATGTCAGAATAAACTTCAAAATCCAGAAGTGCATCTGGAGAAAGAACAGCATATTCAAAACCATATTTATCAGCAAGCGCCTTTGCATTTGCTATCGTTCTGTTAAAGATACATGCACGGCCACCCATTTTTTTAATTGCATAAGCAATTGCATGAGCAGCGCCTCCTGCTCCAATTATTGCAACGCGTCTTCTTCTTAATTTATCAACACCTAAAAATTCTTTCAAAGCCTCTGCAAATCCATCAGCATCAGTATTGTGTCCTACCCATTCACCGTCTACTTTTACGATTGTGTTGCTTGCTCTGATTTCACCAACTTCTTCATCAATATCATCAAGCTCAGAAAGAACAGTTTCCTTATGAGGAACAGTTACGGACATTCCCTGAATTCCAACCGAGTTACAAAACTCTATAACATCTTCGATGTTGTCACCTCTTACAGGGACATAAACAGCATTGATATTGTTTTTCTTATAACCTTTGTTATGGAGCGAAGGACTTGAAGTAAACTTTAACGGATAACCTGTAATACCGAAAATCTTTGTATCCTGATTTAATTCTCTAAAATGATAAATATCATTAAGCGTAACAGGATCTATATGTCCAATATCTTCTGTATTTCCCATTGTTTCTTTCGGAGAAACATAAGTTAAAAATGAATGTGACTTATGAGCGAGAATTCGTGTTGGTAAACCAAGTGGTCCCATTGCACAAAGAATATGTTCATACTCTGTAAAATCTCTTGTCTCTTCAAAAAATTTTGTTACATCTTTCAGAGAATTTGGAGTAAATGCAATTTTCGGAATTTCATAACCTGTCTTTCTCATTTGATTACATCTTTCAATGATGTCAGAAACAGGTCCTTTCATGTCATGAAAGCTTCTGATAATTCTTGTTCCGAATGCCATTGCAGCATCCTGAAGACTCGGAATATGAAAGTCATCTTCAAAATCTACATAGTTAAAATTATTCTGAGGATTCTGATCAGCAAATGCCATAGCTCTTGCAAAAAGCATTGTACGGGCTGCTTCACCACCAAAATAAACTCCTCCGTCAATTCGTCTTCTGATTGTTAAAATACATGGAATGTTTGCAAGGTGAGGAAATTTTCTGATGTGAAGACATTCATCTTCATCAAGATAGTCGGCCCTAAGTTCAACTATATCAATATAGGGCCGATATTTTTCGATAAGATTAAGATTTTCCTGAATAGTCTTACAAGTCAATGTAAGACAGATATAAGGTCTATTCATGCTTATTACTGAACAGAAGCGCGTTCAACTTCTCTGTCTAAAACACTCAATACAAGAACAGCTCCATGTGGTGCTGCATAAGGAATTGAGAAATTACCGCCAACATGAGAAATTGATGCAAAACTATAGCGGCTTCCTTCCTGTGGAAGGATATCAAGTTTTACAGGAACAGCATACGGATACTCAGGAATTGTTGTAGAAAAAATTCCGTGAACATAATTTGTTGTATCACGTTTAGAAGCATCTTCTGCAGATTCTGTTTCTGATTTGTTTGAATTATCTGCAGTTACAGTTCCCTCTGAAGCAGCTTTTGGTTCCGGCATCGCAAATTCAAGTTGAATGCGACTATACTCACCAACTTCTTTTTTATTTCCAGGAACAGTCTGTTTAACAACAGTACCCGGCTTTTCTGAATCAGTTGCAAGATGTTGTGTAAAATCAACAGTGAGTTTTGTAGTAGAAAGAGTTTTAAAAACTTCTTCAATATTCATTCCTACAAAATCAGGAACATTTACTTTTGCTTTTTCCGGTCCGCTGGAAACTATAAACTGGAGAGTAACAGGCTGAGTAATTGCTGTTCCTTCTTCCGGTTCCTGTTCAAGAATAGTTCCTGCCGGCGAAGCATCCTGTTTAAAAATCGGGTTGGCAATCTTTAAAGAAGGGATTTCAGTTCCAGCATAAAGAGCATCGATTGTTGTTTTAACTGCATCAAGGTTTGAACCTACGTAATTTCTGACATGATCAAAAACAACTCCACGGCTTACTACAAGTGTAACTCTGCTCGAAGCTTTTACAACCGAATTTTTTTTCGGAGACTGAGAAATGATAATTCCTGCCTGTCCCGGTGTATCAGAATATCTCATCTGGAGTCGAGGATACAATTCCTTTTCCTGAAGAATAAGCTGTGCATCGAGAATATTCTTTCCTACTACATCAGGAACAATCTGGCGTTCATAACCTCTGTTAAATACTATAAATGCAATTACTGCGAAAATTCCCATTATAAGAATAAGTGAAACAGCATAAGCAACAAAAGCGCCGCCAAACTGCTGCATTGATTCTTTAGTTTCTGTAATTGATCCACCGATGTTTTTAATTTTTTCACCAATAGATTTCTTTTCCTTTTTTTCAAACATAAAAACACCTTGAAATTAATTAAAATTTATTTATAAACTTCAACTTATCTTAAAAAGCAAAGTCTTTCCTTATACTATACTTGATAAAGGCTCTCACTTCAATACTGAACCTATAAAATCCCTGGTTCCGTTCATAAAATCCTTATATCCCATGGCATTTTTGCCCGGTTTCTGGAGTTTTTTCAATGCCAGAATGCCATCCCCAGTCTTAACCCAGATTCCGGTCGGTTTATCAAACAGAAGAACCTTTCCAGGCTCACAGGTCTTATATCCGTCAATATTTACTGCTGAATTTATCAAAAGCCCTTCACTACTTTCAATTACCGATGATTCGAAAATACGAAGGTTATCCGTTTTGCCGGCTGAAGTAAAAAAACAGAAGCATCCTGGTTCAGGATTATAGGCACGGATTTTTGCATCAAGCTCAAGAGAAGAAAGATTCCAGTCGAGTTTTCCGTCCTCTTTTGAAATAACTGCAGTATAACTTGCTTCTCCTGTCTGTGGGTTTCCTTTTTTCAGGCAGCCGTTTTTATCTGCATCCGAAAGAAGTTCCGTAATAAGTTCAGCTCCGCAAACCGCTGCATCATTTAAAAGTGAACCTCCAGTTTCTGTTCCTTTAAGTTCAACTTTTTTCTGAGCAAGAATATTACCCTCATCCATTTTTAATGACAGAGTCTGTACGGAAAATGCAGTCTCTTTATCTCTGTTTAAGATTGCAGCAGGAACCGGAGTACAGCCCCTGTATTTTGGAAGTAAAGAAGGATGTAAATTTATTCCGCCTAAACGAAACATCGAAAGAAATTTAGGACCAAAGATGTGGCCGTATGCAAAACAAACAAGAATGTCGGCATTAATTTTCGAAATTTCTTCACGTGCATTTGAATCCAGATGTTCAGGAGTAAAAACAGGAATATCGTTCTGTATTGCAAACTGAGCAACAGGTGTCATAACCAATTCCTTATGACGGCCTTTCGCCGCCGGAGCATTTGAGAGAACTCCGGCAATTTTAAAATTATTCTCCGCTGAATTTTGTAAAAGAATTTTTAATGTTTCTGCTGAAGCTTCTGGGCTTCCGGCATAAAGAACTCTTATCATTCAGTCTCCTGATTATGTTTATTTTCTTTTGCAGCCTTTTTTGCAGCGATCTTTCTTGCCTTTGCTTCTTTTTCTTTTATTTTTTCAAGATAACGTTTAGAACGTTTCTGCATTATTTCTTCTGTCTGTTTTGCAAAATCAGGATCACCTTTATCAATAAAAACAATTCCTTCAAGATGATCATATTCATGCTGAATGATACGCGCTAAAAAGCCTTCTGCTTCAATTGTAAATTTCTTTCCGTTTTCATCAAGTGCCTGAACCGTTACCTTTGAAGGACGTTTAATAACTTCGTAAATTTTCGGAATGCTTAAACAGCCTTCTTCATAATCAACTAAGTCACCGGAAGTAGAAATGATCTGAGGATTAATAAAAACACGGCGAACATCATCATCTGCCATGAGAACAAAAAATCTTTTGTTTATGTTTACCTGCGGTGCTGCAAGTCCTACACCGTTTGCAGCATCCATTGTTTCAAACATTTCTGCAATTAAAGAACGAAACTCATCATTGATTTCTTCTTCTTTTACAGGAACAGCAACCTGACGTAAAATTTCTTCACCGAGTTTTGTAATCCTCAACATATTATTTCTCCAGTCTTATTCTTGCAGCACGCGCATGAGCATTTAAGCCCTCTGCGTCTCCAAAAAATCCTGCAGCTTCTGCAGACTTTTTCATTCCTTCTGAACCCGGTTTTGCGCGTAACGTTGTAACAGTCTTTAAAAACATCCTTACGCTTAAACCGCCGCTATAGTGTGCAACGCCTGATGTAGGAAGTGTATGATTTAAACCTGCAGCGTAATCACCGAATACTTCTGCAGCGTAGTGTCCGATAAAAAGCGAACCAAAGTTACGAACTTTGTTCATTATTTCATCGCGTTCCTTTCCTTCATCAAGTGCAAGCTCAAGATGTTCAGGTGCTTTTTTATTTGCAATTTCTGCTGCTTCTTCAAGAGAATCAACGATAATAATTTTTCCGTAAGTGTCGATACTCTGACGCGCAACTTCTTTTGTCGGAAGTGATTCAAGCTGCTTTTCTATTTCCTGTGAAACCTTTTGTGCAAAATCCATGTCGTTTGTTGCAAGAACTGCCTGTGCTACAATATCGTGTTCAGCCTGTGCAAGTAAATCTGCTGCAACCCATGCAGGATCTGCACTCTTATCTGCAATTATAAATACTTCCGTAGGGCCAGCAAGCATGTCGATTCCGACTTTTCCGTAAACCTGCTGTTTTGCCGCAGTAACAAATTTATTTCCCGGTCCTACAACAACATCTACAGAAGGAATTGACTGTGTTCCATAAGCCATGGCTGCAATTGCCTGTGAGCCACCAGCTGCATAACATTTTGTAACGCCGCAGATATAAGCTGCCGCCATGATTTTTTCGTCGGCATAAGGTTTACCACCGATAAAAGTTTTTCCAGGAATTCCGCTTCCTTCGCTCTGTGCTTTGGCAAGGTCATCCGGATGAACGCGTGGCGGCGTACATAAAATAACTTCATCAACTCCGGCTGCAACAGCTGGCGTAATTGTCATAATTACAGATGATAAAAGAGGATATCTTCCTGCAGGAACATAAGCTCCGGCTTTTTCTACCGGGATTGTTTTCTGACCGGTATAGAGACCTGGCGTAAGTTCAACTTCAAAATCATCAAAAGATTCTCTCTGCTTTAAAGCAAATTTATATGCAAGATCATGAGAGTAGCAGATTGCATTGTAAATATCCGGTTCTTCTTTCTTTAATTTTTCTGCTGCAGCTTTAAGCTCGCTTTCTGGAATAAGATAAGAAGATGGAGAGGCAACGTCATACTTGTCTGCAACTTTTTTAATGGCTGCATCACCGTTTTCGATAACGTCCTTTATAACGTTCTGAACTACTTCATTTGTTCCTGTAAAATTACGGCCATCAAACCATGCCGGCTCGAGTTCCGAGGCTTTTATAATCTTAATCATGGCCTTATTTTAGCAGATTTGAGCGTTTGTTACAATTAACGTTATTCTTTAAATTTGTGCGCTGAAGATTGTGAGAGCAAACAACGGGTGTACGGAGCCAGATTTTATAATTATTTTTTCTGGAATTTATCAAGAACAGCCTGAATGCGCGATTTTACAAGCTCTGCAATCTGTGAGGTTGTAAGCTTTTCAAATTCTACAGGCATAATAGGCTTAAGATAATGTACCTGGATCGGAAGCGTTGTCGTAAATCCCCTGTCAAAAACCTTATATGAATCGATGATTGCAACCGGGACAATCGGGCATTTTGCGTTTTTAGGACTTTTAAAACTTCCTGCGTGGAATTCAGAAAGAACGCCGCTTACTTCTTCATAGTTTCCTTCAGGGAAAACCATGTAATTGACAAAATTCTTTAATTCTTCTGTAACTTCTGAAATTGCCTTGAATATTTTTTTAGGTCTTCTGTAATGAAGCTTTTTACTTCTGACAAGCTTACATACTTCGCGTATAAAAGGACGGTGAGTTGCCCTGTCATCAAGAATTACACCAATCTTTCTGGGGAACGTATACCATATTGCAAGGGGATCAAATTTTTCCTGATGGTTTGCACATACGTAAAAACCGTCCTGAGCAGGAATGTTTTCCAAACCGAATGCACGTACCATTACTCCGGCAGATTCTATTAATGTCTTAATGAGAAACATGCAGAATTCATATCTTTCATCTTCTGAATATTTTTTAGGATGATCTGCCACCCACATCATTTTTGGATACAATCTTAAAATGTTTCCAAAGTTTTTTGAGATAGTCTTAAATAGAATCGGAACGCTTCGTTTACCAGTGTTTCTCATTTACTTTAATTTTACCCCAATATCAAAAGCTTTTGCAACAACTTCTCCGAGCTGAACATAATTATGATTTACAGGATCATAAGTTACCGGTTTGAGTTTAGAAGGATCAATTTTTCCGTCGGTTAAAACAGATTCTTCTGCACTGACGTTAATGATGTTTCCGATAAGCTGTTCAGTCTTATCATCATAGCTTACCATTTCACATTCAAGAACCATTTTTAAATTATCAAAAACAGGAGCATCAACAAAGCGGCTCTTAGAAACATTAAAGCCTGCTTTTTCTATCTTGTTTTTAACATCATTACCGGATTCGATTCCGACATAGTCGCAGGCTGTAATATTTTCTGCATCTGCTACACTTACAGTAAATGCCTTTTTCTCTTTTACATTTGCAACAGTTTTGTGGCTTTTATCAAGGCAGATGCAGATCTGTTTGTCGTTATAGATTCCGCCCCACGCAGCATTCATTGCATTGGCAGATCCATCTTCGTTGTATGTACCGATTATAAGAACCGGCATCGGAAATAAAAATGTCTGTTTACCAAAATCAACCTTCATAAAATTCCTCCTGCTTTATGCTGAATTCTAACCTAAGCGCGTTGTCGTTTATTACAGCACCACGTCACATTTTTCAAAAACCTTTTTTACATCCTGTTTGACCCAATCCATGTAAGTTGCCTTATTTTTTTTGTAAATTTCTGAAACCTGGCTGGTTATCAAAGAATTGTTCTTTGATAAAAGATAATCGTAAATAGGAATCGCAATATGTCCGTTCTGTTCAGTTTTTAGATGATTCAAAAGAGCTTGATCCACAGAATCATCAGCAAAGCGGTTTAAATACTTAAAAAAATCTTTAAAACTACTAACAGTAATGTCAGGCAATTTTTTGATGAATATTTGTTTTACGTCATAGTTTTCGTTTAAAAGTGTTTCGATACAAAAAGCGACAAATTTTTCAAAATCCAAAACACACTCGTCCGAATTGTTCACCGTTGCGACCATACAATCAAGAGCACGGTTTTTGTCATGGTTGTAAAGATTTTTAGCAATTGTCAAATTGGCAATATTATATTTTCCCCATATCTCAAACAATATATCGTCATAAAATCCATCGCTATATGAACTCAGAGCGTCTGCGATATATTTAAGATGATATTTTTGAATTTTTTTATTTATCTTTGGTGAAAAAACTTTGAGCAGTTCTTTTCTTGAAAATTCATCTTTAAACATTGCAAGCGAATTGTAAAAATCACTCCACTCTGAATAATAATATTTTGATGGCAAAATCGAATCCATATATTCATCAAAAAAAGGTTTTAAAGAATCATTTAAAATATATGGGCAGGCTTCAAAAAACAGAGTCTTGTCTTTTTTATCTTTGAGCGAAAGAATCAGTTCGTAATCGTCTTTTTCCTGATACTTTGCAAGCGCAAAAATTGCAACTTCATTTCCTTCCAGTGCCCATTGCTTTGTAAGTTTATAAAGTTCCGGAGATTTAGTTTCACTGTGCAAAAGAAAAATTGCATGATTCAACGGAGATCGATTTTTTAAAAGCTGAATGTCAATTTTTTGCTTTGTATTTTGTGAGATTTTAGACTTCAGGGCATCAAGAAAAATATCGCCGACCATTTCGTTCATGATAATACAACCGAACATGGTTTCGATTACTTCCGTGTCGGAAAGTGCATCGAGTGCAATTTTATCCCAGTCCATTTTTTCGTTGCGTTCGATAAGTGCCTGAAGCGCATACGCACGGATTACGCCGTTTTTGTCGGAAAGAAGTTTTTTAAGTTTGGACCCTGTCGCAGAATCCCTTACAGTTTTATAAAGCATATACTGCTCAGGTGTATGTGCGTCTTCAGAAACAGCAGATCCCATATAGCAGTTGTTTTCCCGCATTTTATTAAGGACAGAATTAATTTTACCACCAGTATGACAGGACTCGAGAGCAAAAATAAAAATTAAAAGAATAAATATTTTCTTCATGTCCTTCATCTTACAGCGCGCAGCCTCTAAAATCATCAAGAGTTCTAAAGCCCTTTCGCTTCATAAAGCTTCTGAGCCCCTCAATTACTTCTATCATCGTATTAGGGTTTGCAAAAGTGTTTGTGCCTGTTTCGACGGCAGCCGCACCGGCCATAATAAACTCTACGGCGTCCTGCCATGTCGCAATTCCGCCGATTGCAATTACCGGCACCTGTTTTTCTAACGGCAGCTTTTTAATTGCCGAGCATACTTCATAAACAAGACGCATTGCAATCGGTCTTACCGCAGGACCGCCGAAGCCTGCCTTGATTTTATCAAATACAGGACGCCCCTTTTCGATGTCGATTGCAACACCCTGGAACGAATTGCAAAGTGAGATGCCGTCTGCTCCGGCTTCGATGCATGACAGCGCAATCGATACAATATCAGAAGCCTGCGGTGTTAACTTTACGATAAGCGGCTTTTTTGTAATTGCCCTGATTGCTTTTGTAGCAGCGGCTGCCGTCGTACAACTCATTCCGAGGGCTGCTCCACCTGCTGCAACATTAGGACAGGATATGTTAAGCTCGATAACAGGAACATCTGTTTTATCAAGAAGCTTTGCTCCTTCGATATAAGTTTCTATTGAGCTTCCAGAAAGATTTGCAAATGTTACAGGCTTTAACTTTAACATTGCAGGAAGCTCATGCTCGATAAAGTGCGGAATTCCAGGATTCTGAAGGCCGATAGAATTCATAAGACCGCTTGGTGTTTCCCACAGGCGAACTCCACTGTTTCCCTGACGCGGTTCAATTGTAAGACCTTTACTTGCAATTCCGCCGAGCTTATTTACATCAAAAATATCTTTGTATTCCGTTCCAAATCCAAATGTTCCTGAACTTCCAATTACAGGATTAGAAAGAACTACGTCACGGATTTTTACAGAAAGATCAGGTTTTACATTTTTATTTTTCTGTGCTTCTATAATCTGTTCAGCTGCCGGAGCAGGCTTATTAAAAATTAAAACGCGTGAATCAAAAACAGGTCCGTCTTTACAGCAGCGTTTATAGCCTTCTGTAGTTTCAATTGTACAGCCAAGACATACTCCCATTCCGCATGCCATGTGAGATTCCATACTAAGATATGCTTTTACACCTGCTTTTTCTGCAATATGCTTTACATAAGCAAGCATTGGAGTCGGACCGCATGCATAAATTTCTTTATAACCGCGTTCTTTAATTTTTTCTGAATCAATTATTACAGGAAGCATTCCTTTTGTTCCGACACTTCCATCATCTGTTGCAACTGTTAATTTATTTGCCTTAATGTTTTTTAATCCGTACTTTCCGCTTTTAAAACATGCATAAAAGTCATAAGATTTTTCTTCGAGAGTCTGTGCAAAGCCTGCGACAGGTGCAACTCCGATTCCACCACCGATTATACATACTTTTTTAGATTTCGGTTTTGGAAAAATATTTCCAAGCGGACCTAAAACATCAACGCTGTCATTTTTTTCAAGTGAACAAAGCTCAGAAGTTCCTTTTCCTTTTTTTAAAATTAAAAATTCTATCTGAGCACTCTGCTTTACTGTTTTTCCTGATTTAACTTTTTTTATGCTTACATTATAAACAGAAATCGGTCGTCCTAAAAGAACTTTTCCTTTTGTTGCACGGAGCATAAAAAACTGTCCCGGCTTTGGGATTGATTTTTCTTTTGCTTCAACATCTATTACAAGAGAATATACGCTGTCACACGGAACAGCACCGGAAACAGCTTTGCATCCGGTAACCAGCCCTTTTGTATAAACAGGAATTGTTTTTCCGTTACAGTCTTTTGTTACACTCATAATGTCTCCTTAAAACGACATCAATTCTTCTTTAGAAGCAAGCGCAGCTTTTGCTGATGCTTCGATTAAATCTTCCATCTTAAGATTATCTGCGTTTCTTTTTTCTTCGAGTGCAGGATCTTTTTTCCATGCACATAAAATTCCGCGGCTTGAATTTACAACACCGCCGCATTTTTCTAAAAGGATTGCGCAGATTTTTGCAGCTCCTCCCTGTGCACCGTATCCCGGAATTAAAAAGAAAGTTTCAGGATATTTATCACGCAGCCATCTTGCATCAGCTTCCTGAGTTGCACCAACTACTGCACCGAAAATTCCACATGTCTGATCTTTATAATCCGGACATGTTTCACCCCATTCCTTTCCGATTCTTGCAATTTCATCACCAACTCTTTCAAGAAGCAGTCCACCCTCTGCAAGTTTCTGATGTTCGATATCAGTCATGCCTGGATTACTTGTACACAGAAGAACAAATGCTCCTTTTCCACTATAATCCGGCGCACTGTATTTTGTATACGGTTTTAGGGTATCAAAACCCATATATGGATTTATTGTAATGATGTCTGTTTCAAAATCACCTGTAAAATGTCCTCTGGCGTACGCCTCTGCGGATGCTGCAATATCTCCTCGTTTAATATCGCTTATTGCAATAAATCCTGCATCACGCACAGCCTTTACAGTTTTTGCATAAACGTTCATTCCTTCAAGTCCCATTGCTTCATAATATGCAATCTGAATTTTAAAGCAGCATGCACTCTGATCTTTTTTTATACGTTCAATAAGTGCAAGATTAAAAGCTAAAACTGCTTCTGCAGAAGATGAATAATTTTTAACAATATTTTCTGGAATATAAGACGGGTCTGTATCAAGCCCGACACAAAGCGGACCATATTTCTTTGCCGCTTCCTGAAGTGTTTGCATTGCGTGTTTCATAATACTTTAGTATAATGATTTATAAGCCATTGTTCTATAGAACAAAAAGCTTTTTAAACCCGTAAAATTATGTTGTTTTCAGTCACTTTTTCAAAACCTTCAGCCTCTGTACAGGAAAAACTCGGAAAGCCTTTAAAAAAAATCAAGATAAAATTAAATCCGTCTTCATCCGGCAAGCAGTACTATGCTGAATTTTTTACAGAAACCCAGTCTTTTCATAAAACGTTCAGTAATGAAGAACTTGAACAATTCATTTCAGAACACGCCGGAACAACTTTTAAAAACTGCGTTCAGACTTATACCGACCGCGAAATAACTGTTCTTGCAAATAAAAAAGGAAAGATAACAACCCTTGAGCGTCCGCGAACTCAAGAGCCAGGAAAAGAGGCGGCTTTTGAAGAAAGTTTTTCCAACAACAACCGCGAAAAAAACTACATCCTCCGCGAAGGAAAGCCTGTTCCGTTTTTAATTTCACTTGGGGTAATGGCTCCCGACGGTAAAATCATAAAATCGCGTTACGACAAGTTTAAGCAGATCAACCGCTTTTTAGAATACATCGACGACATTCTTCCTTCTGTAGTTGAACAGAAAAAAAACGAAAACACACCGCTTTACATACTCGATTTTGGCTGCGGAAAAAGTTACCTTACTTTTGCAGTTCACTATTTTCTTACACAGATAAAAAAAATCGAATGTAAAATCTGCGGTCTTGATTTAAAGGAAGATGTAATTGAACACTGCAATAAACTTGCACGCGAGTTTAAATGCGGAGGGCTTTCATTTAAAACTGGTGACATCGCAGAATATTCAGAAGAAGGTGTTTCTTACAATCTGGATATAATAATTACGCTCCATGCCTGCGATACTGCAACAGACTTTGCCCTAAAGTATGCAGTTTATAAAAATGCAAAGGCAATTTTAAGCGTTCCATGCTGCCAGCACGAAGTAAAATCACAGCTTGATAAAAACAAAGCGGAGCTTTTAAAAAAAGATGACTCTATCCTTTCTCCTGTTTTAAAACACGGAATCATACGCGAAAGAATTGCTGCTCTTATTACAGATTCACTTCGCGCAGAATATCTTGAATCCTGCGGTTACAAGGTTGACGTAATGGAATTTATCGACATGAGCCACACTCCAAAAAACATTCTTCTTCGCGCAGTTAAAAAACGAAGTTCAGAAAACTCTGATACAGATTTAAAACCAAAACTCATAGACTATCTTAAAATAAATCCAGAAATCTGGAAATAAAAAAGAAGTGCCGGAGGAATCGCAAATGGCAGAAACATTAAAAACAGATTCTTTTGAAATGAGATATTCAAAATTTGGCGAAGGAGAAAAATTTTTTGTAATCATTCCGGGAATAAGTTTAAAATCTGTTTTAAACTCAGAAGGCGCTGTAATAAGACAGTACAAAAAAATTGCTGCAAACCATACATGCTGGCTTTTTGACAGAAGGTCAGAGTTTCCAGAGAATTATTCTGTAAAACAGATGGCTCAGGACACTGCTACTGCAATGCAGAAGCTCGGTATAAAAGATGCTGTTGTATTCGGAACATCACAGGGCGGAATGATTGCACAGAAAATTGCAATTGATCATCCGGAGCTTGTTTCAAAGCTTGTACTTGCATCTACTGCTTCAAGAATTAATGCAAGGGCAAAAAATATTTTTGATAACTGGATTTTATATGCTAAGACAAAACCAATTAAAGATTTAATATCGCTTTTTGTTACTGATGTTTATTCAAAAGAATTCTGCGACACATATAAAAACGCACTCATTTCGATTTTAAGTGATGCAACACAGGAAGAACTTTCACGTTTTACAATTATGTCTGACGCATGTCTTGGACTTTCTACTTACGATGAACTTGATAAAATAAAATGTCCTGCTTTTGTAATCGGTTCAAAGCAGGACAATCTTTTTGACATGGAAACTCAAACAGAGCTTGCCGACAAACTCAACGCAGAAACCTTTTTTTATGATAATTTAAGTCACGGCTTTTATGATGAAGACCGTCACTTTTTAGATCATCTGGTTGAGTTTATTAATTCTTAGAGCTGACCGCCTTCTACAACAAGTGAGTCAGCGTCAGAGTTTGGTCCGTAAACAGAACGGAGAGTTGCTTCATAGTCTGCATGAAAGAACTGTTCGTCTGCAAGAGACTTGATTTCTTCGTTAATCCAGTTTAAGAGAGATTCATTTCCCTTTGTAACTGCAGGAGCAATTGAATCAAGGCTTCCGAGAGATTCAATTCCAACTGTAAAGCCAGGGTTTTCGATAGCCCATGCAAGAACTTCTGTGTTGTCTGTAGAAAGACCTACACCTCTTCCGTCAAGAAGTGCATTGTATGCTTCTGAATACTGGTCAAACTTTAAAAGATTTACTTCAGGATAATTTTCTGTAAAGAATGTTTCTGCAGTTGTTCCCTTAGAAACGATAAGTGTTTTACCGTTTAAATCTTCCGGCTTTCTTGCAATGTCTTTGTCGTTAGAAACAACGCCGAGCGCACATTTCATGTATGGAAGGGCAAAGTCAACTTTTTCTGCACGTGCAGGAGTAACTGTAAAGTTTGCAAGAACAAGGTCAACCTTTCCTGTTTCGAGAACTTCTACTCTGGCGGCAGCTTCTACAGGAACATATTCAACTTTTACACCGAGATCCTTTGCAATGCGGTCTCCGAAATAAACATCATATCCCTGATATTTTCCATATTCATCAACATAACCGAAAGGCTTTTTGTCGCTGAAAACTGCAATTTTAATTGTTCCGCTTTTTTTAATCTGTTCTACAGTGCGGAATCCTGCTTTAGAACCTGAACATGCAGATAATACAGAAGCGGCTGCAAGTACTGCAATGCTAAGGGCAATGATTTTTGATAATGATTTTTTCATATTTAACCTCTTTTTCCTTTTTTTAAGGTGTATTATTCACGTGATGTATGCTTTATATCACCTAATTACCTAGTATGTCAATAGGTATAGCAAAAACCTACAGTCACACCCTGCAGTCCCAACCTGCGTTCTAACCCTGCGGTCACTCCCGGCGCCGGCTTTAATGATGGCGGCTTTCAAACTCAAAATTGCTTAAGAATTTTTTCGCACGTTCAGTTTTTGGATTTGTCCAGAATTCCTCAGGCGTGCTTATTTCTACAATTTCACCTGCATCCATAAATACGATTTTATCTGCGACAGCGCGTGCAAACTGCATCTGATGAGTTACAATCAACATTGTCTTTTTGTCATTTGCAAGATTCATCATTACATCAAGAACTTCGCGAACCATCTCAGGATCGAGTGCCGCAGTTACTTCGTCAAAAAGCATTACTTCAGGATGCATGCAGAGCATTCTTACAATTGCAACTCTCTGCTTCTGTCCGCCTGAAAGCTGTCTTGGGTAAGCATTTTTTTTATCTGCAAGCCCAACACGGTCGAGCCACATTTCTGCTTCTTTCTGCACCTGTTCAATATTAAAATTCATTTCATGTGCATGCTTTGGCCCGAGTAAAAGATTTTTCATTACAGAAAGATGCGGAAAAAGATCATAACTTTGAAAAACCATTCCGATTTTCTGACGAATCAAATGCATGTCTTTTGTTCTGTTTGAAATAACTTCGCCGTCAAGAAAAATTTCTCCGCTTTCAATTGTTTCAAGTCCGTTAATGCAGCGAAGGAGTGTTGACTTACCGCAGCCAGAAGGTCCGAGAATTACAATTACTTCTCCTTTTTCTACAGTAAGCGAAAGATCTTTTATAATTACATTTGAGTCAAATGACTTTTTAATGTTTTTAAGTTCAAGTAAAGGCATTTATTTCTCCTATCGTTTCTGGCTTCGTTCAACTGCACGGGCTGCAAGACTTAAAATCCAGCACACAAAAAAATACATCATAAAAATTACAAAGTAAACTGCAATACTTGCAGTCGGAACAGTAAGTCTGTTTGCTTCGATAATCTGCTGACCGATTTTTACAACTTCGATTACACCGACAAAAACTACAAGTGATGTTGTCTTAATCATTCTCGTAATGAGATTCATGCTCAAAGGTAAAAGCGGACGAAGTGTCTGTGGAATTATTATGTAAAAGAAAATCTGACGCTCTGTAAGTCCGATTGCCCTTCCGCTTTCGTACTGATGATTCGGAACACTTTCTAATGCACCGCGGACAAGATCTCCCATCTCGGCAGTTCCCCATAGTGTAAAAACTAAAATGCTTGCCGCTTCTCCGCTTAACGAAATGCTGAACATACGCGTAAGTCCGTAATAAGCTAAAAAGAGAAGAACCATCTGCGGCATTATGCGCATGAATTCAAGATAAATGCGGCAGACAGTTTTTACCACACGGTTTTTAACAGTCATGAGCATTCCAAATAAAAATCCAAGTATAATTGAAAACGCAACCGACACAAGAGCAATCCACACTGTAACCCAGAGACCGCCTAAAAGACGAAGTGTGTTTGTTCCCATCGTGAGTACACCAAAAGCTTCTCTTATTGCATCAAGCATATTTACACTAGCGTCCGAACTGAGCATAACGCAGCCTCCTTTCGGCAAATCCGGCAATAAGTGAAATTGGAAGTAAAAGAATAAAATATGCAATGCACAAAAGTAAAAGTGATTCTTCTGTCTTGTAATAAAGTCCGATTAAATCTTTTGCAACGTACATCAGATCTGCAAGTGCTACTGCAGAAAACACAGAAGTTTCCTTTATCATAAACATTACGTTTGCACAGAAGCCCGGAATCGAAACAGAAAACGCCTGAGGTAAAATGACATACTGAGTAACCTGACGCGGAGTAAGACCAATGCACTGGGCACTTTCTATCTGAACCTTGGAAACAGATTCAAGCGCAGAACGGAAAGTTTCTTCCATGTAAGAACCGCCTAAAAATGTAAGGCCGATTATCGCACACTGAACGGAACTTAATTTTATTCCCATTCTTGGAAAAGCAAAGTATAAAAAGAAAAGCTGAATTAAAAGCGGTGTGTTTCTGGATAATTCTATATAAGCTCCGACAATGCGCTTTAAAACAGGAATTCTGTAATATTTTACGAGAGCGCATGCAAGTCCGAGTAGCAGTGATAAAAGGATTCCGATAAGGGCAAGATGAAGCGTAAGAAAGGCCGCTTCTTTATACATCGGAGTTACCTGCTTAATAAAAGAAAAATCCATTTTTATAATATAGTGAATTCTGCTATCCCCGTAAAGTAAGGGGAGAATTCCGAGCGAAAACAACCAGAAAAATAACCCAAAAATCCAGCCGGAATTGTACAAAAAACCGTAAAAAACATGGAAAAACCCCAAATTTACCCCTTGCACAATGACATTTTTTGTGATAATGTCATTCTTAATCTATTTTACAATTCTCCACGGAGGAAGAATTAAATGCCAAAATTTACATATGACGAAAGTTTACCTAAAAACCTTCCGCTTTTATTAAAAGTAAGGGCCGAAGAGCTTAAAGATGCCGTACTTCAGTATTCTAAGGACAAAGCCGGAAAGTACATTCCGTATTCATACAGACAGGTTTATGAAGAAGTTATTTCGCTTGCTCTTGCATTAAAGGAAGTCGGAATAAAACGAGGTGCCAACGTGGCTCTCATTTCTGACAACCGCCGCGAGTGGCTGCTTGCAGACTTTGCCCTGCTTTCTCTCGGATGCGCTGATGTTCCGCGTGGATGTGACTCTATGGGAACAGAAATCCGTTTTATCATTTCTTATGCAGATTGCGAATACGGATTTTTTGAAACACCTCATCAGCTTGAAAAGGTTCTCGAAAAAATCGATGAATGTCCTAAATTAAAAACTGTATTCCTTTTTAACCGCCCTGCTGGTGATGAAGCAGAAAAAATCGAAAACTGCGGACTTAAAATAATTTACTTTGACGATTTACTTAACCGTGGAAAGGCTATTCTTGATTCCGACAGAGAAAATCATATTGCAGAAATTGAAAACGAAATGGAGCTTACACAGCCTGATGATATTGCAACAATCATCTTTACATCAGGAACAACAGGAGTTCCAAAGGGTGTAATGCTTACTCATAAAAATTACCGCACACAGCTTTATGTAATTCATAACTTTTTACCATGTGCACCGGGAGACATCTGGCTTACAGTTCTTCCAGTATGGCACAGCTTTGAAAGAATCATTCAGTATGTAATTCCAACTTTAAAAACTGCAGTTGCATATTCAAAACCGGTTGCACAGATAATGCTTTCTGACATGGCTCAGATTAAACCGGGATGGATGTGCGGTGTTCCACGTTTGTGGGAAGGCCTTGCAAACGGTGTTAATAAAGCTATGCTTAAAAAAGGCGGAATTGCACTCAAGCTCTTTAATTTCTTTGTAAGTGTCGGAAAACTTTATGTTCACCAGAAAGAAAAAACTCTCGGATGGATCTGTCAGTTTAAAAAACGAAGCAGACTTCTTGATAGCCTTTCAGGTGTAATTCCATTCATTCTTCTGTGGCCGTTACACAAGCTCGGAGACATTCTTGTATTCAGCAAAATCCGCGAAAAGTTTGGCGGCAAGATGAAGATTGCAATCTCTGGTGGCGGTGCATTACAAAAGGATATCGATGACTTTTACCGCGCAATCAATTTTAATCTTCTTGAAGGTTACGGACTTTCAGAAACTGGTCCTGTAATTTCTGTACGCTATTTAAAGCAGCCTCGCCCGGGTTGTGTAGGAGTAATCTTTCCTACATTCGATCTTAAAATCTGTAAAGAAGAAAACGGCGTTGTAGTAGATTCAACTCCATTAAAACCTGGAGAAAAGGGAATGATTCTCGTTAAAGGCGACCAGCTCATGAAAGGTTATTACAAACGCCCTGACTTAACAGAAGCAATCATCGACAAAGACGGATTCCTTAACACAGGCGACATCGGAATGATTACTTACGATAACGAAATTAAAATCACAGGCCGTGCAAAAGATACAATCGTTCTTCTTGGTGGAGAAAACATCGAGCCTGCAGTTATCGAAAGCCAGCTTCTTACAAGTGAATACATCGAAAGCACAATCGTTCTCGGTCAGGATAAAAAATATCTTGGATGTCTTATCGTTCCGTCAAAAGAAAACATCATCGAGTTTGCAAAACAGAACAAACTTGATACATCAGATTACGACAGTCTTCTTAATACAGAAGAAGTTAAATCACTTTATACAAAAGAAATTGCATCTCTTGTAAGTGTTTCAAACGGATTTAGAAGCTGCGAAAAAATCAACAGATTTGCTTTACTTAAAAACAGCTTCCAGGTTGGAATTGAGCTTTCTGCCAAGCAGGAAATGATGCGTTACAAGATTGCTAAAAAATACGAAAAAGAAATTGCATCATTGTTTTAACAGTGCTTTTATGATAAAATTTAATTCATGAATGCAAAGGAAAACAGCGACTTTCTTACACAGCAGATTATTACATACATAGGCAACAAGCGCACCCTCATTTATGATATAGAGGAGCTTGTTGCTGACATTCTTAAAAAGCTTGGTAAAGACTGCTGTGTCTGCGCTGACCTGTTTTCGGGTTCGGGAATTGTTTCCCGGATGTTAAAAAAGTATTCTTCAAAGCTTATCTGTAACGATTTAGAAAACTATTCTTACGTTATAAACTCCTGCTACCTTACAAATAAAGAATCGTTTAATTTAGAAAAATACAAATCAATAAAAGAAAAGATTTTGTCAGAAGCAAAGTCAAATCCTGTTGAAGGGATCCTTTCTAAATACTATTCACCGCAGAACGAAAAAAACATACAGAAAAGTGACAGAGTTTTTTATACAAAGCAGAACGCCCTCTTAATCGACACATACCGCTCTCTTATCGATAAACATTCATATGAAGATTTTAAAAAATTTTTTCTTGCGCCGCTTATAACCGAAGCTTCGATTCACACAAATACAAGCGGAGTTTTTAAAGGCTTTTATAAAACTAAAAAAACCGGCATCGGTATTTTTGGCGGCGACGGACAGAATGCCCTTTCACGCATTCTTAAAAAAATCGAATTAAAAACTCCGGTTTTTTCAAACTTCAGCTGCCCTGTAGAAATTCATCAGGAAAATACAGTTGAATTAATTAAAAATCTTAAAGACATCGACATAACTTATCTTGATCCGCCATACAACCAGCATCCTTACGGTTCAAATTATTTTATGCTGAATTTGATTTTAAAAAACAAAATTACTGCCCCGGTAAGCAAAGTTTCTGGTATCGTTTCTGACTGGAACCGCTCTGAATTTAATAAAAAAACTCTTGCGCTTTCTTCTCTCGAAGAAATTATAAAAAATCTTGATTCTAAATTCTTTATCATTTCATACAACTCAGAAGGTTTTATTTCGTTTGACGAAATGGTTTCGATGCTTTCAAAATACGGAAGCCTTTCTACAAAAGAGATTAAATACAATACGTTCCGCGCAAGCAGAAACCTTTCTGCAAGAAACATTCATGTAGAAGAATATCTTTTTATTCTGGAAAAATCAAAATGAAAAATAAGCTTTTAACTCTTGCAGATAAATATGAAACAAAAGATTTTCTTAAAGAGGACCCGAGCCAGTTTTTATATTATTATAAATCAGTCCGTGATACAGAACTCTGTGCTTTTACTGCAAGCCTCCTTTCGTTTGGAAGCAGAAAGCAGTTTATCCCGAAAATCAGATTTATAATGGAAACTGCAGATAACTTTGGCGGCATTTATAAATGGATTACATGCGGAATTTATAAAAAAACCTTTGCCCCTGGTGATAAAAAAAAGTTTTACAGATTTTATTCATATGAGGATTTTAATAAACTCTTTTCAAGTCTGGAAGAAATATTAGATAAAGAAAAAACTTTCGGTACGTTTTTGAAAAAAGAATATTTTAGCAAAGTTAAAATGCATTTAGCGCAAAGCGACAATAAATGCGCACAATCAAGCGCAAATTTTAAAGACAAGAAGCGAGCACAATCAAGCGCGGATTTCAAATCGACAGTACGCGCCGGCTCAAATACAGTCTTCCTTGTCGACGTTCTCTCTCAGGTTTTTACCGGCTGCTCCATCGTTCCTTCTACAAAGTCTTCTGCAAAAAAAAGGCTCTGCATGTTCCTTCGCTGGATGGTCCGCGATAATTCGCCGGTTGATCTTGGTCTCTGGAGCTGGTATTCAAAATCAGATTTGATTATCCCGCTTGATGTTCATGTGCTTGAAGAAGCAAAAAAATTAAAGCTGATTCCTGACAACGCCGGCGCTACAAGAAAAACCGCCGGGCTCCTTTCTCAAAAAGCTAAAAAATATTTTACTGACGATCCGTGCAGACTTGACTTTGCGCTTTTTGGACTTGGTGTAGATAAAGAATAAATTTCGTGAGTTAATTAAGTTTTGCTTTAGAGTTCTTCGATAAGAGCTTCGGGAGTAAGGGCATAAGTCTTTTTAAACTTTGTTGATGCAAGCGCGTGCATTAAAACTCCTGTAACAGCAGCATCTAAAGCGTCATAACCCTGGGCAAGAAGACCTGCAACAGCTCCGGCTAACACATCACCCGAGCCGCCTTTAGAAAGAGCAGGGCTTCCTTTGTCACAGATGTAGACATTGTTTTTATAACCGATAAAAGTATTTGCACCTTTTAAAATAAGAACTGCATTTTGATATTTCTGGCAGAACAATCTTACAAGCTCAAGCCTCTTCTGAGCAACATCACTGACAGAATAATCTCCAAGAGCGCATATTTTTAAAAGCTCAGAAAATTCTTTAGGATGCGGAGTAAGAACAATTTTATGGCTCTTCATGTCATCCGTCTGTCCGGAACCAGCATTCGCGATAAAATCTGCAGTCTCTTTATAATAAAAGCTGTCTGCATCCAGCACTATTGGAACACAGTTTTTATCTGCATAATCTAAATACGGTTTAATATCCCCATCGCATCCAAAGCCCGGACCTGCAACAAGACATGCGGTTTTTTGAGGAATTGAATCGCATACCATAAGACATGCAGGCATTTTTATTTCGATATCTTCTTTAGACTTTACATCAGGCTTAACTAAAATACTTGAAAGACCTGCACCGCATTTAAATGCAGAAGATGCGCATAAAACCCCGGCTCCTTTTTTCTCACCCGTTACGACACATACATGCCCAAATTTTCCTTTGTGAGTATTAAGCTCATTGCGTTCAGGAAATTCTGCGTCGCTTTTTTCAAGAAGAAATATTTTTTCCTTTATTCTTTCTGCACATTCTGTAAAGCGTTCAGAAGAAACACCAATGCCGGCTTTTATGATTTTTCCGACAAAGTCTTTTGCATCATCACAGAAAAGTCCGGTTTTAAAAGCGCCCATCGAAACTGTAACGTCCGCACAGAACACATGATGCTTTTTATCCTGCATCGAAAAACCTGAAATACTTCCACATGTTTTTTCTATTCCAGACGGAATGTCACATGCTATTCTTTTTGCATCACTGTGATTTACAATTTTAAACAGGTTCTGTATTTTCTGTTCAACAAGTCCGTGAAAGCCTGTTCCAAAAATACAGTCAACAATTACATCTGCACCGTTTATCTCTTTTTCGATTTTCGAATTCTTTATTTCTTCTTTAAGCTCAAATAATTTAATTGAATCATCAAAAAGCGGCTTTATGTTTTTAAATGCCTTTTTGCAGCAGTAAGAAGAAGGCTCATCTGTCATTATTATGCAGACACTGTGCTTTCTTTCGATACGGCGTGCAAGAGTATAACCGTCTGCTCCGTTATTACCTGAGCCGCACATAATAATTACACTGTTATTTTTTTTAGAACAGAATTTATCAACCTGTTTTTCAAGAGAAGCCGCAGCATTTTCAATCATTAAAAATTCTGCAGTGTTTTCATCAGAAGAAAGAAAAGGAGCAAGTTTTTTTTCGATTTCCTTAACGCTTTCAAAAATCTGTTCCATATAAAACTGCTCCCGGCTTAATTAAAAATTATGCAAGAAAAATCAATCCCAGAATTCCTGCAGGTATTAAATAAGCTGCAAACCATTCAAGCTTTCCCTTTCTTACAATTTTCATTAAAACAGAAACTGCAAAAAAACCCGAAACAAATGCAGCAATGCATCCTGCAATAAGAGGAAGCACACCGATAGAAGAGCTTACTTCACCAAGATCCTTTACTTCCAAAAGAAATGCTCCAAGAATTGCCGGAATCGAAATGATAAAAGAATATTCGCCGGCATGCTCTCTTTTTACACCGCTTGATAAAGCACCAGCAATTGTAGAACCCGATCTTGAAACTCCCGGAAGAGTTCCGATTCCCTGCATTATTCCGACTGCTGCAGCCTGAATCAAAGTAATTCCCTTATATTCTTTTTCATTCTGTCTTTTAGAAAGAATTCCAGAGATGATGAGGAATGCAGAAGTAACAAAAAATCCTATGAATACATATTTGATTTCTAAATCAGGAATTTTTTTTGCACTTATGATTCCGATAACGCCTGTAATTAAAGTTGTAAGAATAACTGCAATAATTGTTTTTCTTCCGGCTTCTTCTGAAACACACAGCCCCTCTGCTTCTTCGTTTTCAGGAGCAGGCTTTTTTAAAATCCAGCGGAATAAAATCTTAAAGAATTTTATAATTACTTTTCTAAAATAAATTATTACAACAAGCAGTGTTGCAAGATGAAGGAATACATCAAACAAAAGAGGCATTTCTTCAAGACCGAAAAGCTTTTCACAAATCTTTAAATGTCCCGATGAAGAAACCGGTAAAAATTCTGTAAGTCCCTGTAAGAGTCCGAGTAATATTGCTTTTAATACAGACATTTTTTATCTCCGTAATTTTAATTATTAAAAGAGCTTATTCCCAAGCATTTTTTCCAGGCCGCTTTTTGCTTCACCTGCAGCCTGATCCTTTAATTTTGCAGTAAGCTTGTCAATTTCTTTATTCATCGATTTTGTAAGATTGTCTGCTTTAAGCGCATCCTTAGAAGCAATGTTGTTTAAATCTACAACATCATTTATTACAGCATAAGCATCGCCTGTTTCATTTTTAAGCCAGTTTCTTACATAGTCAGATGCCTGCTTCTTTACATTGTTCAACTCTTCCATTCCAAGCTGGTAAAGTGCGTTGCCAAGCTGTTTGTCTGCGTCGCAGATAATGTCGAGCTTTAAATTTTCATTCCAGTCAATAGTAATTTTAACACCGAGCTTTAATTCCTTGATAAAGTCGAGTGTTCTTGCATAAAGATTGTAAGCATAAGCCGGTTCAAATTCTGTAGTAGAAAAAGTTACTTCTTTCATAAACAGAGTTCCGTCAAGAGTAAGAGTTCCGTCTGGAGCAACAGAAATATTTCCTACAATATCAGAAGGACCTTTAATTCCAAAATCCGGGAAGCTGAAATTTATCGGATATCTTTCGCCAATGTAATCTGCCTTTACAAGAGGATTGTCCGTCACAGTGCGGCAGTCAACTAAAAGTCCGCCTCTGTGATTCATTGAACCGTCTTTGATTGTAAGCTCTGCAGTTGCAGGTGCTCCACGCTTATCCATGTCGTTGCTTACTTCGTTTGCCTTTCCTGCAAAGTTTACACCAGAAAATGACATGTTTTCTATCAAGAACTGCGGAACTCTGTCTTTGCGGTAGTACACCATTCTTCCTTTTGCACGTTTATGTTTTTCCTGTTGAACTTCTTTTTTCTTATCTTTTGCATTTGAATTTTTCATTTCCATTGCAGATGCAATTCCCTGTCTTAAAAGGGGATAATATTTCCCGATTCCTGCATAGAGAATATTATCGATAGGACCAGAAATTAATTTTAAACCGTCGTTCCATGTAAGCGATTTTATCTTTCCAATTGTTTCATCAACAAATTTATAATCGGCAGCAACTGCATTTTTTAACTGAGTTGAATAATCTGTAATAACCTTTACATCTTTACTCATATCATTAATAAGTTCAGAAGTCTGTTTTTTTACTGTCTTACAGTCATTTACAAGTGCTGTCATTTCTGAAATTGCATTTTTAATTTCAACCGGATTTGTAACCTTTGACCAGTCATAACCGATATACTTTTCTGATTTTTTAGAAACATCATCAATAAGTTTATTTATTTCATCCGGTTTGTCCTTCCACTTATCGTAAATCGCACTTCCTTTTTCATAAGCTTCTTTTGCAATTTCAGGACTCTTAAGCTGTGCCTGAAGCTGTGGAATTAACGTATCAGGATTTACCTGTTCAAAAATCTTTTTAACTTCATCCTGAGCCGCAGTTTTCATATTATTCATGCGGTTTTCAAGATCAAGCTCAAGAGGACTTTTTTCTGCAGCAGTTTTTTTCTTTTTCTTTTTTTCTGGCAGAGCCCCGGAAGTCTCACGGCCTGTCATTACATCAAGACCTTCTGCTACAATATTCTGAAGATCAAATTTTCCACGCAGAAGTTCTGTTAAATTAAAATCAATTACGATGTCTTTAAACTCAAAAAGATTTCTCATCGGGTTATCTTTGTAAGCCTGCTTTAAATCCTTGATGTGAACCGAAGAACCTAAAAGCTCTACATGAACATAACCGATTTCTGTTTTTGCCCCGAAAACATTCTGCATTCCGTTAATCATAAGCTTTCGTGCAATCTGATCTTTAAAAGTGATTACAGCAAATACAGTCGCAACACAAACACCAGCAGTTACAGCAAGTGGAACAATTTTTATTGCAAACTTCTGCGAAGCAACATCTTTTCCAAGCTTTTTAAGTTTTAAAAACTGACTTTTTGGGAAAGTTGTTTCAAGTGGAATGTAAAATTTTCCTTCTTTCTTTGGATTTGGGACAAACAAATCAGCAACCATCTGTCTCTGATCTGGAACAAAAATTCTTTTTAAAAATTTATCAAGTTTTTTACGTGTGTAACTCTTTTTAAGAATACCAGGAAGTTTTTTTGCAGGAATCTGTTTCTCTTCTTTTTTCATTATATCTTCTCCGCAGCAAGATCCACAATCTTTTTAAGAATCGGAACCTTAGAAAGGAATTTCATAACAGCCGAATCACCAAACTTCGGTGTTATTTTTTTACGCCACATTAAAACAAAAAGTCTGATACAGATAAAAACTGGAATGTATAAAGCAATTCCCGCTGCAAGAGAACCCATTACGATAGAGTTGTTAAACCTTGTAAAGCCTACAAACGGGATTTCAAGAATCGTTCCGAAAAAACCTCCCAGCTGCGGGATGGTAAGTATTTTGTAACCGATATCATCAAAGAGAGGATCAATATGCCAGGCAAGAAGCGACATTAACGCCATCACAAGAAGATAACAAGGTTTATTAATTCTTACAAACAGGAAGAAAACAAACACAAGAAACCATAACGCATTATCCTTCGGCATAAATCCAAGAATTAAACCCATACAGCATGCATGGGCAATTTCGCTCGGATTTCTGTTGGAGTTTAATGCCTTTAATAACTTTACCAATTGTTTTAGCATTTTATCCTCTCTATACTTTTTTCTTTAATCCGCGCATTTATATTTTTCTATAAACGCGCGGTCTTACAATCTATTCAAGAATAGCACCCTTGTCAGCGCTGCTTACCAGTTTTGCATAACGTGCAAGATATCCACTCTTTACTTTTGGTTCCGGAGCTTTCCATTCTGCCTTACGCTTTGCAAGTTCTTCATCGCTTACTTCAAGAGTAATTTTATAATTGTTTATATCAAGAGTAATTTTATCACCCTCTTTTACAAGTGCGATAGGTCCGCCTACAGCAGCTTCAGGTGAACAGTGTCCAAGAGAAGCCCCGCGTGTAGCACCCGAGAAGCGGCCGTCTGTAATAAGTGCAACTTCTTTATCAAGTCCCTGACCGGCAAGAGCCGCAGTTACAGCAAGCATTTCCCTCATGCCAGGTCCACCCTTTGGTCCTTCATAACGGATTACAACAACATCACCAGATTTAATCTGCTGCTTCTGAACAGCATCCATTGCTTCTGATTCATCATTGAAAACTCGTGCAGGTCCTGTGTGCTTCATCAATTCTTTTGCACATGCACTACGTTTAACAACAGTTCCATCCGGTGCAAGGTTACCAAAAAGAATAGCAATTCCACCATTATCACTAAACGGATTTTCAATCGGACGTAAGATTTCAGGATTTCTGTTTTTTACACCCTTGATGTTTTCTGCAATTGTTTTTCCTGTAACAGTGATGAGCGATGTATTGATGAGGTTCTTTTTTGCAAGTTCAGCTAATACAGCCTGAACACCGCCTGCGTCATCAAGTTCGCACATGAATGTATGTCCAGCCGGAGCCAGGTGGCAGAGGTTTGGCGTACGGTTTGAAATTTCATTTACTTCGTGAAGGTCAATTGTAATTCCCGCTTCGTGAGCAATTGCAGGAAGATGAAGCATTGTATTTGAAGAACAGCCTAAAGCCATGTCGGCTGCAAGACCGTTTCTAAAGTTTTCTGCAGTCATCATTTTGCGTGCAGTAATTCCCTTGTTATACATTTCCATAACCTGCATTCCAGCATGCTTTGCAAGTGCAATGCGGCGTCCTGTAGTTGCAGGGATTGTTCCGTTACCGGGAAGACCAAGACCTAAAACTTCTGTAAGACAGTTCATTGAGTTTGCAGTAAACATTCCAGAGCATGCACCGCATCCAGGACATGCAACGCTTTCCATTTCACGAAGCTGCTGTTCTGTAACACGGCCGCTTGCAACACCGCCGACTGCTTCAAACATATCTGTTAAAGAAAGATTTTTATTTGAATAAGGGTTGGAAGCATCATTTCCAGGTAAGTGACCAGGCATCATAGGACCGCCAGAAACAAACACTGTCGGTAAATCAAGGCGTGCTGCAGCCATAAGCATACCAGGAACAATTTTGTCACAGTTTGGAACCATTACAAGAGCATCAAACTGATGTGCTTTTGCAACACATTCAACACTGTCAGCGATAAGCTCACGTGTAACAAGAGAATATTTCATACCCTCATGTCCCATTGCAATACCGTCGCAGACACCGATAGCAGGAAACTCAATCGGAGTTCCGCCAGCCATGCGTATTCCTGCCTTTACAGCTTCGGCAATACGGTCAAGTTCAATATGACCCGGTATAATTTCGTTTTTTGCGCAGCATACACCTACAAGCGGTTTTTCGAGCTCTTCATCTGTGTAGCCCATTGCATAAAATAACGAGCGGTGCGGTGCCCGTGCAATTCCCTTTTTTGCGTTATCGCTTTTCATATTATTCCTCTTTTCATGTTGAATTATATTCAAGATATTAAGTAATTTTATAACAACATTATTCAGTTTTCAAGAGATAAAATGAGGGCATTTTGAGGATATGCTGAACTAAATTTAATTACGGTATACCATCGGCTGGTGAACATCATGCTCGACTTCAAAGCCGACTTTTTCATAGACCGGAGCGCCCATTTTAGAGGCCTTTAGTTCTACACGGTCAATGTTGTTTTCCTTTGAATACGAAACAAGATTGTTGATAAGCTGCATCGCAATTCCGCGGCGTCTGTATTCCGGGAGCGTGTAAACTCCGTGAACAGAGCCTACCATTCCGTTAAGGAAATTTGGATTTGCAGGTTTTTCGATTATAAGAAGCATCGCTGTTGCAACAATTTTTTCACCGTCAAGTGCAATAAAAGTTACTGCATCTTTGTTAAGATGCTTTTCAAAATAATCTGTAATGTTCGTTTCAAGAATTTTAAGCTGGTCATCAGGAATGTTTTTAAAATCTTCTTTAAGGAATTCTATTCTAAGACGGGTAATTTCCGGAATATCTTTTTTATCTGCAGTTTTATAAATCATTATGTTAGAAATATTATAGTGATATTTTATATAAGTCAACTACAGGCTTTGTTTAATTCAGCATGGAGAAAAATTATTATGCATAAGATTTTTTACGCTGAATAAAACTTAATAAACATTTTAATTTGACAAATTCTGTTTTTGGTGTGAAAATTAAATATCAATTCAGGAGGAATTTATGGCTAAAACGAAAAATCCACTTAAATCAATTGGATGGCTTGGAAAAATTATTCTTGTACTTATTTATGATATTTACGGAATAGTTGCCAGACTTACAAGCGGAAAAATTCTATCTATCATTATAGGAATTTTACAGATATTCACTTTAAACTTCGCAGGTATTTTCTGGTTAATCGATTTGATTACTGTAATCTGTAAAAAAGAAGTTACAGTTCTTGTTTAAGTCCTTACTTAAGTTTTATAAAGCGGTTCATGAAAATAAACATGAGCCGCTTTTTTTATAAAAATTTTACAGTTCAATAGTTCCGATAATAGTTTCTTCAGAAGAAGACTGTGTCTGCTTCTGTCTTTTTGAAGGTTTATAATTAGAAGCGTATTCGTTATCAGAAGAAGACGATTCCTTTGAAGCTTTTGACCTGCTCTTTTTTGGAGCAATTAAAAAACCAAACATGCTTCCGCATAAGCCGCCTGCAATGTGAGCAAGAACACTTATGTTGGAATCCGGCTTTTTAACAAAAAATTCCGAACAGATGAAAAGGATAAAAACAAGAACAAAAGAAAGCGGAATTTCGTTTTTAGAAATAGTTGTAAATGAAGCAAGAATTATGAGCATGAATGCAATTCCACTTGAACCTAGAAGAGGAGCCGGAATGAGGCACGCATTTAAAACTCCAGTTACTAAAGCAGTAACAGCTATCATAAGAAAAAGCATCGGAGAGCCGTAACGTTCTTCTAAAAGAGGCCCGATTAAAAGAATAAAGATTAAATTACCCAGAAGGTGCTGCAAGTCTGCATGGCCCAGAACATGCGTAAAAAGCTTTATATAATCAAAAACAGATTTAAAGTTAAACGGAACGGGACATTTTGAGCTTCCAGGAACAGTAAAAAAGGAATTGATTAAATTCAACTTAACAAGAACATATTTATCAAAGACAAAAATCAAGGCACATATTAAACAGAAAGTGAGAATTACCGGGGAATTATAAATAAGACGCATTTTAAATTTTTTCATATCCTAATTTTAATACGGGAAATTGCTCATTGCAAGTCTTTTTAAAATACATTAAAATCTAAATATTATGAACGCTATTATTACAGTTGTCGGTTCCGATAAAGTTGGTATCATTGCCAAAATAACTGCTTTTCTTGCAGAACACTCTATTAACATTGCTGATATTACACAGACAATTCTTTCTGGTAATTTTGTAATGATGATGATGGTAAATCTTGACGCATCAAATATTACTATCGATCAGCTCAGAGAAAAACTTACAGAACGCGGCAACGAAATGGGAGTTGAAATTAACGTGATGAATGAACGTGTTTTCAGCTCTATGCACAGGGTTTAATTTTTATATTACTTATTTTGAATAAATTTCTTCTCTCGTGTGAAATCCAGAATCGATAATCACAGAATCAATATTCTCTTTTGTAACAGCAACGGGTTCAAGAAGATAACACGGAACTTCTTTATTTCCGTTATTCATAGTTGCATTTACCTGAGCCAGATCAGAAACTTTATTTCCTTTACTAAGACTTACTGCAAAAACTGCTGTCTGCTTTGAAAGTTCAGTAATAGGTTTATAAATCATAACTGTCTGCCGGCCATTTATAATATGACGACAGTTTACGACATCTGCATCCTGACCGGAAATTGCAACTTTCGATTCAGGAGCAAGTTCCATCAATGCCTGAATTACACTGTCAGCAAGTGCATCATTTCCACAGATAATTGCGTTTGGAATTTTGTTTTCTCTGATTAATGAACACATATGTGTATATGAAAGGTCATAATTCCATCCATCTGTATAATAAATATGGCCTACTCTAAGCTGGCTGCCAGAAATAACTTTTTCTACACCATTTCTAATCATCGTCATATTAAAATCATCAAGCGGACCGTAGATGCAATAAAGGGAACCGATGGGGCACTTTTTTAAAATCTCCTGAGCCATAAGTTCACCCACTTTCTCAGAATCAATCGTAACATAAAGATCTATCGGAGCATTTAAAATTAATCTGTCATAAGAAATTACAGGAATATTTTTTGCACTTGCATTGATTATTACTTCTGTAAGTGCATCAGCTTTTTTTGCAAGAACTACAATTGCATCAACGTTTTTATCTATTAAATACTGAATCTGTTTAATCTGTTCATCAACACTGTTACCGGCATTCTGGACAATTACATTTGCACCAAGTTCTTTTGCAGTTGCAATAAAAACATCCGTATCACGTCTCCATCTCTCAATTGCAAGTGTATCAATCGAAAAACCTATAGTAATTTTGTTTTCTTTTGTGACATCGTCTTTTTTGGATGACTTTTTACATGAACATGTAAAAGCGATTAATATAAAACTCAAAAGAAAACTTTTTTTTAATAAACGGTTTTTCATTTTTCCTCCATTATTTTTTTAATGTATCGCGGTATTCAGAAGGAGTCATTCCAAATTTCTGTTTGAATAATTTGCTGAAATAGTTCTGATCATTATAACCGACCATTGAAGTAACTTCTTTAATAATAAGCGAATCATCACCAAGAAGCTGTTTTGCTTTGTTTAATCTTAATTCAGTAACATAACTGATAAAATTATCACCTGTCTGTTCTTTAAAAAGCTTACTTAAATAAAAACTGCTTACATTGAGATAAGAAGCAATCTGTTCAAGGCTCATGTCTTTTCCAATATTCTGTTCAATATAACTGAGCGCTTTCTTAATAATCGGATTTGATTTATCTGTTTGAACACCCGCAATTGCAGTTACACATTCAAGACAGCGGTCAGTAACAAACTGTTCAATTACATTTCTGTCATTTGTAGAGGCAAGTGTTGAAAACGCCATATCAAATGCTTCGTTTTTATAATCACTTATTACAGAATTTACACAAGCACGCACATTAAATATAAATTCAATAAGATGATTCTTTAATAAATCCTTTTGATTTGAATAAACATCAAATATAAGTCCGATGTATTCATTTACAAGCTGACTTACAGAACCAGCATCTGCAACTTTAATTCTGTTTATAATTCTCATGCTCAAGTCGAGAATCTTTTTATTCTGTGCGCTTTCATGATTTTTAATTAAAGTATCAGAATAGAAAGTAAGTCCACCATTTATATCTGTGCTGTTAAGCGCAGTAAGTGCATCGTTATAAACCTGAGACGAATGCTGAATATCCGTCTCGATTGAACTTACTCCGATCCGTACTTTAGAAGTAATTCCAGTTGATAAAAGAGAATAAATCGTTTTCATCAACTCACGCTGATTTTCTTCATCATTTTCAGACTCGTCTTCAATAACATTTTTCTTAAGTGGGAAAAATGCGCCGACACGGTTTGTCATAAACGACCCGATGATACATTTACTTTTAGAAATAAGAATATCCCTTAACTTCATGTAAGCATCATATCTTTTATTCTGTTCCATTATCGATAATTCAATACAGCACATGAAAAACGGAGTATCCTTTATATCAAAGTACTCAAGATAAGAAGAAAAATCTGTTGTTGTATTACTGAATATGCATGAATAGATAAAATCACTTTCAACAATTGATGAAACGAAATTAAGTTTTTCATAAAGTTCAATATTATCAGAAACAGCACCGCGTTTAGAATCTACAAGACTCATACAGTTTCTTGCAGTCTGAATTATTAAATTCCGGTTAACGGGTTTTGTAAGATATTTATATGCACCAAGGTTAATCGCTTCCTGTGCATACTGAAACTGGTCGTACGCACTTAAGATTACAATTACAATATTCGGATTTATCTGCTTAATAAGACTTATTGTTTCAAGCCCGTTAATTCCAGGCATATGGATATCCATAAAAATGATGTCGATTTTTTCCTGACGTACAATTTCGAGAGCATGGGTTCCGGACAAAGCCGTATATAATTGAACTTCTTCATTAAAGTTTTTGCTCAAAATCAGAGAGAGAGTATCTATTACAATCTGTTCATCGTCTGTAAGTAAAATATTATACATTTGGTATCTTTATATAAAATGTAGTACCCTTGCCATCCGGATTATCAAGAATACTGAACACATCTTCCCTCTTAAAATAAAATTTCAATCTCGCAATTACATTTACGAGCCCTGTCGATATATGCTCATTTTGATTTATTTCAGAAGATTTTACAATAACCGTATCGTCAGATTTTTCTGCATTTAAAATTTTTTCCTTAAGCTCAGAATCAAACCCACAGCCATTATCACTTATTTTAATATCAGTTTCATTTGTCTCTGAATTTACTTTTACCTGAATTTTTATTTTACCATTTTCAGTAATATCTTTAAGTCCATGTTTTATACAGTTTTCCACTACAGGCTGAAGAATCATATTTGGCATTCTGTAAATAAGTGCATCTTCATCAATTTCTTTAATAAATTCGTAACGCTTACCAAAACGAACTTCCATAATATAAATGTAATTATCGAGCATTCCAAGTTCATCTTTGATGGTTGCATCATGTCCCGGATGCTGAATATTATAACGCAAAAAATCTGCAACCTGTTCAAGAAAGTAACATGTCTTATCTGCGCCTTCCATAAGCGCAAGACCGGCACCTGTATTAAGCGTATTAAATAGAAAATGCGGCTGTATCTGTTCCTGGAGTGCTTTAAAATGGGCATCTGTAATTAAAGCACGCATTTCAATTTCTTTTTCACGAAGCTCATTTTCCTTTTTTGCTTTTTCCCAGATTGTATCAACATATTGCCTGATACTGATAATCATTGCATCAAATGCACGGCAGATGTTTCCTATTTCATCCTGTCTTGTTGAATTGAAAAGTTCAATATCAAAATCTCTGTCGGCAACCTTTGTCGCAACTGTAGAAATTGCTGATATCGGCTGAATTACTCTCGAAATATTTATATAAATCAAAAGAATCGCACAACCAAGAATCGAGAACATAAGAACTATCGAAGCATTGATAATGATTGTCATACTTGCTTTATTCGATTCATAAATACGTGCATTTGACTGAAAGTACATCATATTAAGAGAAAGTATTTCATCTTTTAAAAAAGAATAGCATTCAACTGATTTATTGTAGTAAGTATTTATTCTGGCATTACTGTTTGATCTTCTCGCAGCTATTGCGTTTCCAGAGAGGTTAAAATAATTATATGAAAGCTGTTTGATTATGTATTCTTTCTGCTGTACTTCTATCGAAGAAGGTTTGTCACGAAGTTTCTGCGCCTGCTCTTCTGAAAGTGCTTCAAAATGGAAATATTTATCTACACTTTCAAAGGTTCTGTACTGCATGTAAGATTCCATTGCAGCTTCTGTCTCAGAAAGAAGTGTAAGATATTTATCAAGATCGGCATTTGTCTGATAAGATTCTCCAACAGTCGTAATCGTTCCACGTAAAATATTGGTTGTAAAAATTACGATACACGCAAGAATCAAACTGGCAGAAAAAAAAGTAATCAAAATTTGAGAGCGTACAGAACGTTCCTGAAAAGCGTAAAAGAGGTTTCTGAAAAATGAATTCCGTTTTTTAGTTTTAGAACCTTTCATTTTTCGCCTCTATTTCTTAAAAGCTGAATATTTGCAGTAACATAACTGTTTGCTGAACCATTTGCAGTATACTCAAAAAATTCCTGAACAGCTTTTTTACCGATATCAACTGCATCAACCTTAAATAATTCTGTTACGATTCCCTTTTCAAAATACAGATCAGATTCATAACCATTCCCAAAACCGATTATTTTTATCTTTCCACCCATGTTTAAGTCAAGAACAGTTTGAGCGGCAAGAATAGTCCCCTGTTCAGAAAGAGATAAAATTAAATCGATTTGTCCAAGCGATGCAATCTGCTGGCGTATATCATCTTCAAGTGAAAAACCACTGTTCCTGTGAATTTTAGAATTTACGATTACAATTTCTTCCTGATCTCGTAAAGATGCATTGAGATTGTTTACAAAAGTCCTGTTATAAAAATCTTCCATATCAAGCGTGTTCAATATGTAAATTGTTCCGCTGCCGTTCAGAAATTCAACAGATTCCTGTGCCATCGATTTACCAAGTTCAGCATAATTTACTCCAATGTGAGAGACCTGCGAAATTTCAGGGAAATATGTTCCGACAGTGATAAGAGGAATTTTTTCCATTGAACTGTTTACAGGCGGAGTAAAGTCTTCAAAATCAGGATCCATGTAAACAACAACACAATCGGCATTAGTATAACTTGCATAGTTAAAGAGTGACTGCATAGAATTTTTTTGAGTTTTTAAGTCCGGAATATGATACTGAATCGCACTGTCATAAAAGTTACTTACGATTGTAGAACCTTCATAAACCTGCTTAAGAAAAAATTCATTCTCTGCATCACCGGTAATCAACACTGAATAATCACGGCGTGTTGTTGGAATCGGATAAGTTCCGCTTTGTGATTGAATCGCAGCAAGATTAAATATAATTACTATAAAACATACTATTATTGAAACTAAAAAAACTGAGAAAATAAAAAATCTTAATGTCCTGTTTTTTTTATTCTGCTGCATAATAAATAAATTATAACTTACAATTTGCCGTAATATCAACTTCTTTTGCATATCTGAGATAATAGAGGTAACAGAAAACTTTTTCTTCAGATACATCCATCATCCTTGCAACTGCCTGTCTGTAATTTGCAAGCTGAATGTAATAAATCTCAGGATTTATAGTCTTATTTGTTTTATAATCCACGATGATTATCCTGTCATCGTCTGCACATTCAAATACAAGGTCTATCTGACCATAAATTATCTTACCGTCGACCAGACTTTTAAATGAGTATTCAGATTTTACAAATTTTTTATTTTCAACAGCATTTTTTACCATTTTTCCGATTGAACTTTCTCTGAACGCATCATACATTTTAACACAAGTATCATGAACTTCTTTAATCTTCTTTGCACTGCCACACAATCCGACAACTTCCCTGTTAAGCATTTCAGGTTTTTCATTTTTAACGGCTGCTTCCATATAAGCATGTGCAATCGTACCGAAATTTGCATAAGTAAATTCCGGTGACCCGTCTTTTTTCTCTAAAGAATCATAAACAAGCCTATCTATATTGCAATACGGAATACTTTCGTCGATTTTAAAATCTTCACGGTTAAAAACAAATTCTTCATCTTTTTCATAAAGATGACTCGGTGATATATACTGTTCAGGCGGAATTTCCTTTGTGATTACTTTAGCATTTTTAAACCCATCACTAATTTTTTTGATAAGCTCATTTTTATCTGCCTGCGTTATAAAATCATCAGATCTGACTGCATATTCAATTTCTTCGATTTTAAATGGACACTTTTCTTCCATTCCATCTTTAAATATAAAACCAGGATCCACAAAAGAAGAAATCGACGGCATAAGAATTTCAAGAAAGCTGTCACATACAGGTTTTTCAAAGCTGTCTGATGGAACTATTTTTTCAAAATCAATCGCACCAGTTAAAAAAGCATAATCCTGGGCACGCGTAACTGCAACATAAATTACGCGCCTGTACTCTGCAGAATTCATTCTGTTATTAAGATCTTCCTGAATTGAAAAGAAAAACGAACCTTTCTTTTTATTCAGCTTGACATTTGAAACAACCGGACTGAATGGAGTATTAATACATGGACCATATTCACTGCTGTTATAAATCAGTTCAGCATTGTTTTCTTTTTTTGTTCCTGAACCGCACCCAGTAATAAATACTACAGGAAATTCAAGACCCTTACTTTTGTGAATCGTTAAAAGCTTTACACCCGATGCATCATCAAATGGTATTTCAATTTCCTGAAGTGATTCTGTTTTATAAGTTTCCAGATTATTTAAAAAATCTGCCAGACCTTTGTTATTTGCATCGGCCCTTCTTGCAAGTTCAAACAGAACGTCATATATATAACTGTACATATATGTTTTTTTATTGAGCAGAGTTTCATATCTGTAACCCGTTTCATACCAAAGATAAGAAACTATTTCTGCATTTGTCCTGTCCTGAGTAAGAAGAAGTATTTTTTTATACAACTCCTGACCTGCTTTATACCGTTCTAATGCATTACCTTTTAATATTTCATCAGCATTCTGTTCAAAAAGATTTTTTCTCGTATCAAATTTTAAAAGAATTTTTTGAACATCATTAAATGAAAGATTTACAAATGATGAACGCAAAACTTCTGAGAACGCATACACATCGGTAGGAAAAACAACCGTTCTCAGCAGGGAACTGATGTCATTTACAGGGCCATCAGAATAAAATGTCGAAATATTTTCTGATGTATACGGAATCTCATTTTTAAGAAGAAGATTCTCATAATCTGTCTGTTTAGCAGTTTTTCTGAAAAGAATTGCAATATCTTCAGGTTTATAAACTTTTCCATTTATGCCTGTTGTCGTCAATTCAATTATTTTTTTTACTACCCAGTTTGCTTCAGAAAGAGACGTATCTTCATATTCTTCGTCATCATCTTCATCAATCTGTTTTTTAGAATTAACAAGTGCAAGAGTCATACGAGGTTCGTAATACTTTTCCGGTGCTTTTTTGACCTCTTTTGCTATATCATCAGACATTTCAACATTGTGATAAACTGCTTCATAATCAGGAACACAAACTCCGGAAGGACCTGCTTTTAAATCTGATTCAGTATAAAAAACACTGCCATATTCAGGCTCCTCTTTTTCTGCAGGAGGATATTCCATTCCACCAAATACAGAATTGAACATCGCAATCAAAGCAGGATGAGAACGATAATTTTTTCTGAGTTCAAGATTTCCTTCTTTAAAATCATCCGAAAGCCTTCTGAAAACTGTTACATCAGCTCCACGGAATTTATAGATACTCTGCTTTTCATCACCGACAAAGAAAAGTTTCTCTTTTTCCAGATCTTCTGGCTTAAGAGATTCTCCCTTTGCAATTACCCTGTCTTTAATACCAATTTTTTCAGAAAGCATAAACAGAAGGTCTTTTTGAACTTCATTATTATCCTGAAATTCATCAATCATTATGTATTTATACTTTTCTTTTTCAAGCTGCCGTATCTCAGGATACTCACGGAGAATCCGAAGAGCAAGAGAAGAAATATCGCTGTGCGCAAAAACACCCATCCTTCTTTTAAATGCACAGACCTGTTCATAAAATTCTTCTGCAAGCGGAATAAGTTCTTTTACATATGAAAGGCCATAAATAAAATTTTCTATGGATGCATATTGTTCAATAACCTGTTCAAGTTCTCTATGCATCTCTTTAATATGTTCAACATTTTTTGAAGAATTTTTCCTTACTGATACAATTTTCCTAAAATACTCAAGAAAATTCTTTCTATTTTCAGACTCACCTTCATCAAAATTTATCGGGCAGACTTCTGGCACTTCGTTTACTAAACATTTTTTTAACTCTGTCGTATACACCATCTCTCTTGAAAATTCCAATACAGCTTCAAGAAGAGCCTCTTTTAAAGAAATCATCTTATCAGTAGTTTTTTTATATTCTTTTTCTACAATGCTTTTCTGTTTTTTAATTACATCATTCCATTCAATCGGTTCAACAACGGTAGAATAACTGATTATTTTTCCAAAAAAATCTTTTGCTATCTCTTCGTATGACTTATTCAAGCCGAGCGCTGTTATTCCTTTGTTGTTTCTATTTTTCAAAATAAAAGGAATTGCCATGCTGTTTACATAGTCTTCAAGAAGCTTCTGATCTACAGAAAAATCTGGACTTATACCAAAATACTGACATCCTGTTTTTGCAATCTGAGAACAGTAACTGTCAAGGGTTTTAATATTTGCTTTAAAAAAGTCTTTTGCTTTTTCTGGACAAGTTTCTGCAAGTTCTTTGTAAATTCTTTCATTCATTTCGACCGTAGCTTTTTTTGTAAAAGTTAGTGTCAAAATCTGATCTACTCTACAGGACGGATCTCGCCGTAAAATATCAGAAAAACGTTTTGCAAGAACACGAGTTTTCCCAGAACCTGCACCTGCACTTACTACTGAGTTTTTATTTATATCTACTGCTTTAGCCTGATCTGCATCAAGCTTTACTTTATCATCTGCCATTTTTACTAATCCCTCTTTCCATTAAGAGTATAGTTTCTTCTACAGATCGGCCGGTAGTCACAGCTTCGACAGTCTTCAAAACCGACATCTATTAGCTCAGGAGAAAAATCTTTTTTCAATAAATGTTCAACATAAAAATCTGCCATTTCAAGACATCTCTCCTGCGTTTTTAAAAACATTTCGTTAAATTCACCCTGTCTGTTTTTTTGCTTTCCGTTTGTAAATAAATAACTTACATCTGAATAAAGAACCTTTTTATCATTGCCTTTTATCGAATAGAACATACATGCAGATATTTTATCTATTTTACTACCCGTATCTTTTCTATAACCATTTTCCACGATCAATTTATAAAACGGAAGTTGCGTATTAGGATAAATATTGTCTTCTGAATAATAAGGCTTCTTCGGAAACGATGATTTTGTATTTTTAAAATCAATCAGAATAAATTCACCAGCAGGAGATTTTAAAATACAGTCAATGTTTCCGTCTATTACATAATCGCCTTCAGATGCCTCATAAACATAATTCACTTCATTTTCAAAAGGAGAAAATCCATTAAAAATCTGTGAAAATTTTTTTACGCACTCAAGAATCGTCTTTTTAAACTTTGATCGTTCAGTTTTTAATATCTGTCCTGCAAGATAACTTTCTTCTGCAGCTTCTTCTGCATCATGAATCGCCTTATCAAGAAGCGTTTTATGTTTTTCTGGAATATCGTCTGTTTCAGGATTATAACAGAGAGCAAGGTTTTCATTTTTCAAAGCCTTGCAGAAAAGCTCAAGGATTTTATGATTATGCTTTCCTTCTGTAAATACACCAATCAGCTCTGCTTCATCGTTCATCTCTTTGACATAGAGAATCTTATTCATCATAAAAGCACGTGGACAGCCAAAAAAAACCGACATTGCGGTTGAAGAAATTTTTACTTTGTCATCAACCTTAAAATACCTGTTAATTCTTTCATCAAGAATTTCATCCAGTTTCTCCGGAGAGCTTTCTTTTCCTGCAAAAGAGTTTTTCCAGTTGTAAAAACCTTTTTTTTCAGAATCAAAAACCCTCTGAGGAAAATCTTCACCATCTTTAAACAAAAACGATTTTCTTTCTGCAAGATAAGAGTCAGCTTTTATAAAAGTTTCATCAGCAAACTGCTTTCCTGGATTATGATCTTTTTCCGTAAGATAACTGTTTGTAAATCCATAAGCAGAAATCGTCTTTCCGGAACATGTAAACACAGTTTCTTTTTCTGACAGCATATCATAAAGCGCGATGAATTTCTGCGTAATATTAGAATCTTCCGTAAATCCAAGTTTCTTTCTCTTATCATCTCTCAAAAATGTAAGCTGCTTATAAACAACTGATACAGCTGCCTGCGAAGCATCAACTACTACGTGTATATCAAATGGAGCACATGCAGCAGTTTTATAAGGAAGAATCTGAACTCCCCTTTCTGCATTTTTAGGAACATACATTTTATCATCAAGGTAATTACAGAAAAATTCAAATGGATTATTTAAATCAAACACTCCAGTTTCCTTATATTTTTCTTCAAGATCAATAAGGGAACCAAGCTCAGAAATACATCGGCTCAAAATTTTGTCATTCTGTTCAGAAAAAGTTTCTTTATTAAAATCAAAAAACTCTTCGCGAAAAGCAAAGTAACCTGTTCTTATCTCTGCAAATGTTTTTGAAGAAGTAAGTGCATTTATTTTCTGTTTTAAATTTCTGTAATAAATTTTTTCATGAACAGAAGGTTTTTCTTTTAACGGAGCTTCAAATGACTCTTCCCATACATCAATTCTTTTTCCTTCGTATTCAAAAGAACAAAGACAGTTATTTTCCTGTCCGAAAATTATAAGCTTATTATTTCCTGCCTCATCTTTCCACGGAAGCTCTTTATTAAACAAAAGCCCTTTTAAGGATTCAAAAGAAAAATGATCAGTCGAGCAATTTAAAATCTGCCTGAAAAGTCTGCCTGATCCAGAAGAAGAAAGCGGCTTACCTTTTTTTATTGCATAAGGAATTTCGTAAATATCAAAATCCCTCTGAAGATAAGGACCATATGTTTCTAAATCAGGAACAGCCACAGCCATTTTATCCCAACCGATTTTATCATTTTCATATTTATCACGGAGATAATTTACTGCTTCACGAAGTTCAACCCGAGTATCTTTGTAATAATGCGCACCCGGTTTTTGACTTAATGCCTGTTCAGGAATATTTACAATAACAATATCATCCGTACTTTCAAGAAGCTCTCTGTATTCTGAATAGTCCATGAGAATTTCTGGAAAGAAAATAAAATATTTCTTCCCATCAGAATCAAAAGGCGGAGTTTCCCATGCAGGATCAAAAAAATTATTTTTATCAAGGAATTCTTTATACCGGTTATAAAGTTCAAGATAATCATGATCTTCGTCATCTGGAGTTATTTTATTTTTTTCAAGATGTTTTTTCCACATTAAAAGCGAAGGAAGTATAGAAGAAATCCACGAAGAAAACCGAGACGCTGTCTTTGCATATTCAGGCATTACAATTCTTTTTAAAAATGGCTTTTGAGAATTCTGTTTAATAATATTTTCTGCAAAAATATTTCTCATGATGGAAGGAATAGATGATCTATCCTTCTGCCTGCTTTTTATTGAACTTCCCTTAAACTGGTCCCAGGCAATAAACCTTTCAAGAGCAACTGCAGACACTCCACTAAACTCAATAGTCTTGTCAGCCCACATTGTAGCACAAATCTGAGTCGGAAAAACAAATACAGTTTCGCTTTTCTTTATATTTTCAGAGATAATTTCTTTAATTACTGAATTTCCGTTATTACCAAGTCCCATTCAGTCTAGTATAACATATTAAGAATGATTTGCAATTTTTTTTGAACAGATTTTATTCTGTTGCGAGATATTCTTTATAAAAAGGTGTTAAAACCGAATAAACTGAGCAATATGTTTTTGCCGCAATATTATAATCCACCCATGTAGATTTAAACAATCTGATTGCCCCAGGAATGTGTTCCAGGTCGGAAGGGAGAACATAATTAGAATCAATTCCTTTTTCTATAAAGAACTGCTTTACACTATCAACGGAATTTGCAAGTACATAAGCTATAAAAGTTGAACACACAAAATCATATCTGTCCTGTGCAAAAGTATCTTCCGGTCTTTTATTAGGAATCTGTGCAAACTGCTTTTTGTCTGGAGAAGTAAACATTGCTCGCTTCAAGCCATAGCCTGCGATGGCAAAATTCTGGAGAACGCTGTATTTAGTTTTTGGATTGTCAAAAAAATCCTGAACAAGTTTTTTTGCCTTTTCATATTCAGCTTCAGTAACCTTTATCGCATAAGTAATCTGAACTGATTTATACTTGTCACATTTTTTCATATACCCGTTCGAAAGAGTATCGGTACATGATTCCGGTTTTAAATCCTTTTTACCGGCAGTAGTAAGTCCATAAAAACAGTCATTCAAATCAAAACCGATTGCAGAATGACTTGCAGCAGTTGGATTTACATCAATCGACATGATGCAGCTTTTGAGAATATTTTCAACACAAAATGGATTTCTGTAATAAGGTTCGTAGAGTCTGAAAAAGATATATCTGTCTTCAACATTTGTATTTTCAAGTGAAATATTTTCATACAAACAGAACTCGTTATCTTCCTTGTCGATATGAAGTTCCTGCACTTCAAGCAGAGTGAGATCTTCCTGCTTTGTAGAACGGCAACAACAGGCAAATATAGCGAGGATACTTAATAATATTGTAATACGTTTTGTATATTTTCTAACTCTCATTTTATCTACACAAAAATATACCAAAAAATCCTTTTTTGAGCAACAAGTCCTATTTTTTAAACACTTTATATGTTATAATCTGTTCCAGTTTTTGAGGATTTCGGGTTGAATTTATAAAACCCCGCCATTTTTTTATGAATACCAGAACTTTAACAGAATTAGATTATTATAGAATAAAAGAAACCGTCTCAGGTTATGCAGTAAGTCAGGAAGGAAAAGAAGAACTTCTCACCCGCGAACCGCTTACAGATTTCCGTAAAATCGATTCGCTTAAAAATCTCAGCCGTGAATGGAATACATGTCTCAATTCATCAAATCAGATTTCAATTTCGTCATGGCCAATGATTAATCCGCTTTTCCAGATTTTAAAAACAACCGGCGCTTCCCTTGATTTGGATGAACTCTATGCGCTTGGTCTTTTCTGTCTTTCTCAAAAAAAAATCACTGATGCAATAAAAGCAAATTCAACGACACTCAATTTAAAAAAATTACCGGAATTAGTTTCAAAGATGCCGGATCTTTCAGAAGCATCAAAAATTATTTTTTCAATCTTAACAAAAGACGGAGAATTAAAAGACCTTCCCACGATTCGTGATATAAAACAGAACATCGCTAAAATAAAAACCGAAATCGATTCCCTTATTCATAAATACACAATAGATTCTTCACTTTCTTCTGCACTTGAATCAACCGTTCCAGCTTTAAGAGCAAACAGACAGGTTCTTGCAGTTAAGGCAAGCCAAAAAAACATCATCAAGGGAATTATACACGAAGTATCTCAGACAGGTCATACAGTCTATATCGAACCAGAAGATGTCGTAAAACGAAACAATGACTTGATTCAAGCTGAATATCAGCTTAACGAAGAAATAAAAAAGATTCTTCTCGATGCAACATCCCGTCTTGCTGAATATAGAGAAAGTTTTATGAACAATCTTCCACAGATGCTTTTACTCGACACAACCTGTGCCGCAGCAAAATGGGGAAAAGATCATAGCTGCAATTATGCATTAAACTGTTTTAATCCGAAAGCTCCTGATGATAAACTGCAGTTTGAACCACCGTTACTGCTTGGCGCACGTCATCCGCTTCTCGGAGAAAAAGCTGTTCCAATTGATATACGATTTATGACAGGAAAAAATGTTCTGATTATCACAGGACCTAACACAGGCGGTAAAACAGTAACTTTAAAAACATTTGCTCTGTTATGTCTTCTCAACCAGACTGGCTTTCCAGTTCCTGCTCTCGAAGGAACAAGACTCCCGGTTTTCAAGGACATTTTCTGCGATATCGGTGACGAGCAGTCTCTCGATCAGTCACTTTCTACATTCAGCGGGCATATGAAAAACATTGCACAAGCCCTAAACGAAGCTTCAGAAAATTCTCTTGTTTTACTGGATGAACTTGGAAGTGGAACAGATCCTCAGGAAGGTTCTGCAATTGCAATGGCAACTTTAGATCTTCTGATTGAAAGAGGTTCATTTGTTCTAGTAACTACGCATCACGGAGTTCTGAAAAATTACGGTTACACAAATCCTTTCTGCGTAAATGCAAGCGTAGAATTTAACAGCGATACGATGACTCCGACTTACAGACTCATAATGGGAGTTCCAGGAGAAAGTCACGCTCTGGACATAGCAGAAAAAAACGGACTTCCTGTTAAAGCAATCGAAAAAGCAAAAAGCTACATCAATACAGAACAGGCAGACGTTTCTGCCCTCATCAAAGGGCTCAATGCAAAACATGCAGAGGCCGATAAATTAATTCAGTCATTTAAAGAAAAAGAAGAACATATAAACCGACGTGTAGAAAAAACTTCAAACAAAGAACAGAACATCAAACGCCGTGAACATGATTTAAAAGTTGCAGAAAACAAAAAGGAACTTGCATTCTTAAAAGAGAGCAGAAAAAAACTTGAAAATCTTGTAAGAGAATTAAAAGAAGGCGAAATTACACGTGAAAAAACTCTCGCAGTAAAAGATTTTATCAGCGACTTAACCTCTTCGATTGATACACATACAAAAATTCTTGAAGCAGAAGAAAGAAATCTTAACAAATACGATAAAAAACAAAAAAAATCCGAAGCAGATAAAATTCAAAATAATTTAAAACCAGAATTAAAACCTGGAATGGAAGTCATCACGGGAAATTCAAAAACACACGGGACTCTGGTTAAAAAAGATAAAAACGGAATGTGGACAGTTCAGTTTGGAAACATAAAAATGTCGGTAAAAGAAGACGACCTTACTCCTGTACAAAAATCTTCAGAACCGTACAAACCAAGTATTTCGATTGACCTCGCAACAAAAGACGATGTTGAATCAAAGTTCTCAACTTTTGCTCCATCACTTTCGGGAATCCCTTCGGATCATCCGGTTTTCGAACTCAGGCTTCTCGGCATGCGTGTTGAAGAAGCATTAAAAATTCTTGAACGTCAGCTTGACTTATGTGCAATGCAGAACTTTCACGAATTCTCCGTCATTCATGGAAAAGGGACAGGTGCATTACAGCAGGCGGTTACAGATTATCTGTCAAATTATCCTGGAGTAATTGATTTTCATTTTGCACCACCAGAAGACGGTGGCAGCGGCAAGACATACGTTAAAATGTGATGTACGGTAAGTTTTCAAAGAAAACTCGTGGCGCGCGGTACAAGTCCATTTGATACCGGAAACGAAATCTACGCTCGCTTTACATCAGTGGCCCGAAGATTCTGAAAATCCAGCCGGTTGTTCTCACATACCACGGAATCTTTTTATAATTGTCTACAGTAATTTCTTTACACTCAAGTTTTGTTCTGTCAAAATCTTTCTGAGCTTCTTTGATTGATCTTGTTCGGTAAAGAAAAGTTCCACACTCAAAATGATGATAGAAGCTTCTGTAATCAAGATTTATCGAACCGACTGCACCGATTTTATCATCAGCAAGAAAAACCTTAGAATGAATAAATCCTGTCTGATAGGCATAAACCTTAACTCCATTTTCAACAAGGTTTTTTATATAAGTTCTTCCTACACAAAATGAAACAAAGTGATCATAATATTGCGGAACAATCAATTCAACACTGACACCACGGCTTGCAGTAAAAATAAGGGCGTCCATCATCGAACCGTCGATAATAACATAAGGTGTCATTATCGAAACACGCTTTGCCGACTTCTGAAGAATATATCGGTAAACATTTTCACCAATATCAGCACCATTATAAGCATCATCACCATATGGAATTACAAAGCCCGCTTTTCCTTTTCCTGTATGATTATCAAGATATAACTTTGTTTCCTTGGAAACATAGTTATCAAAATTTTCACACGGAACATTTTTTTTATTCTGTGCATTCCACATTTCAAGGAACATTAATGTAAATGTTCGTGATGCAGGTCCTGTAATTTTTATTCCTGCATCTTTCCAGTACGCAAATCTCTTTGAATGAATATTAGCATATTCATCAGTAATATTTACTCCGCCGGTATAACTTACCTTTCCGTCAATAGAAATAATTTTTCTATGATCACGATTGTTAAGTCCCGTGTTAAAAACCGGAATAAATTTTAACCAGATTTTCGATTGAATTCCAAATGATTTAAAATAATCCTTTTCCATTGCACTTGATAAAGCAACAGAACCTATGCTGTCAAAAAGAATTCTTACATCAACACCATCTTTTGCTTTTTTAGAAAGAATTTGTAAAAGCTTATCAAGAATCTGACAAGGTTCAACAATAAAAAATTCAATAAAAATATATTTTTCAGCTTTTTTTAATTCATCAATAAGATCTGCAAAAAAATCTTCGCCGCATGAAAAATATTCTGTCTCAGAATCAAGATAACCTGTCGCATCACCAAAACTGTAAAGATAATAAGCAATATCTTTTACTTCTGGAAAATACTCAGCGACAGCACGTGCATCACGCTTTGACGGTATATATTCTTTTGTGTCAGCACGCAGTTTTCTTAATCTCTGCTTTAAATGAATTCCTCCCTGATTGTATTTATACATAAAATAAAGTGAAATTCCAAAAACAGGTGCTATTACTACAGGAAGAATCCAGGCTATTTTAAATTCATTTTTACCGGGAGTATTAACAAGATACAAAAGGAACAAAGCAGAAACTGCAGCACTCACTTCAAAAAAATACTCCATGTTAGACTGAAGGATTATCGTAAACAAAAGAAAAATTAAAAACTGAATAAGAATAAGAAAGGCAACTATAAACAATCGGCTGATAAGAATTGTTCTAAGTTTTCTTGCGGCCAGAGTTTTTGCATTTGGTTTTACCCTGAATTTTCTCAGTTTTGCTTTATCCACATGTCAATTTTAACATAAAATATTAATTTGATAAATCATAAAATAGAGGTTAAAATATAAGTAGCTTTTTTTACGGAGTTTATTATGGCTATTACTTTTTATTCACTTGGAGCAGCACAGGAAGTTACAGGCTCAAAACATATCCTGGAAATCAACGGACACTGCTATATGATTGACTGCGGAGCTTTTCAGGGTAAACGAAAAGAATCAGATGACAAAAACAGAAACTTTGATTTTCCTCCTGATAAACTTGAATCAGTAATTTTAACTCATGGACATTTTGATCACTGTGGTCTACTTCCAGTTCTTGTAAAGAAAGGTTTTAAAGGAAATATTTATTCAACACCGGCAACCCGCGATCTTGCTTCGCTTATAATGATGGACAGTGCAAGAATTCAGTCCCGCGATGCTGAATATTTAAGAAAACAGGCAAAGAAAAAAGGCGAGAAGTTTAACTGGGTTCCTATTTTTGATGAAGAAGACTGCGTAAAAGCTGCAAATCAGATTGTAACTCTTTCTTACAACAGACCTCTTTATATAGGTCCTGAAGTTCAGCTTGAATTTTTCGATGCAGGACATATTTTAGGTTCAGCCTTTGCAGACATTAACATAAGACAGCCGGGAAAAGATGACGTAAGAATTCTTTTTACCGGCGACCTTGGACGCAAGGACAAACCGATTGTAAGAAATCCATCGACAGAAGTTCCTGCACCAGATTACATCGTTCTTGAAAGTACATACGGAAACAGACTCCATGAACCGACAGACATCGCGCTCGGAGAAATCAAACAGATTGTCCGGGAAGCAATTCAGAAAAAAGGAAAGATTATAATTCCTTCATTTGCAATCGAAAGAACACAGGAAATAATTTATTACCTGCATCTTCTCGTTGACCAGCGTCAGATTCCTTCGATTCCAATTTACGTTGATTCACCTATGGCTTCAAATGCAACCAGTATTTTCCGCGTACATCCGGAATGCTATGATGCAAGTGTTACAGAAGCTTTCTTAAAGCATCATAAAAACCCATTCGGATTCGGTGACCTCACTTTCGTAACAAGTGTTGAAGAATCAAAAGCTCTCAATGAGAAACCTGGTCCGATGATTATCATAAGTGCAGACGGAATGTGTGAAGCAGGACGAATTCTTCATCACCTTGCAAACAACATTCAGGATGAAAGAAATACAATTCTGATTGTCGGCTACATGGCAGAAAATACTTTAGGCCGGCGAATTCTTGACGGTGAAAAAGAAGTTCATATTATGGATGCATGGTACAAGGTCAATGCAAAAGTTCAGAAAATAAATGCATTCAGTGCTCATGCAGATTATGAAGAAATTCTTGAATGGTTAAAGGCTATCGATACAAGTAAGCTTAAGAGAATATTCCTTGTACACGGAGAAACGGACGCTCAGGAATATCTTCAGAATTATCTTGTTGAAAACGGCTTTAAAGATATTACAATCAGTAAATACGGCGAAAATTACGAATTATAGCCTATACAAGTTCATTTTTTACCATTTTCTAATGTACCAAGTCTCAAATAAAATGTTATAATAGCATATTATGACATCCGGAGGTTTTTTAATGTCTTTTCTTTATATTGACCCGGGAACAGGAAGCATGCTCTTTACGATTTTCATCGGTGCTGTTACAACGCTGTTCTTTCTTGCTAAAGCAGCCTGGCTCAAACTTAAAGTTTTCTTTTCAGGCGGAAAAGATGTTACAGCCGATAAATCTTATAAACCTTATGTAATTTACTGCGAAGACAAAAGATACTGGTGTGTTTTTAAAACCATCCTTGATGAATTTGAAAACAGAAAGATTGATGTTACATACTATGTTGCAGATGAAAGCGATCCTGTATTTAATGAAAAATATAATTTCGTTCATCCGGAAGCCATCGGATCCGGCAACCGTGCGTTTGCAAAACTAAACATGCTTTCTGCTGGATTTGTTCTTATGACTACACCTGGAATTCAGGTTTACCAGTTAAAGAGAAGTAAAAACGTAAAACACTATTCACACATACTCCATGCAGCAAGTGACGCAACAACTTACCGTCTTTTCGGAATTGATTATTTTGATTCAATTTTGTGTACAGGTGATTATCAACACGAAGATGTCCGACTTCTTGAAAAAAAGAGGGGCCTTCCTGAAAAAGATCTCGTTACTGTCGGCTGCTCTTATCTTGATGTTTACAAAACCTGGATTGAAAAAATTCCAGAAGAAGAAAATCACAAATTTACAGTTCTTCTTTCACCTACATGGGGAAAATCAGGACTTCTTGCTCTCTATGGAGAAAAACTTTTAGATCCTCTCGTAAAAACAGGATTCCACATTATAATCCGTCCTCATCCTCAATCAAAAGTAAGTGAAAAAGACATACTCGATTCACTCGAAGAAAAATACAAAGGCTGCAGCAATGTTGAATGGGATACAAACCGTGATAACCTTCAATCCCTGAAGCGAGCAGACATCATGATAACAGATTTTTCAGGAATCATCTGGGACTACACATTTCTCCGCGACAAACCTGTTATATATGCAAATGCAGAAATGGATCTTACTCCATATGATGCTTATGATGTTGACCACGAAATCTGGCAGTTTAAGACAATCAAAAAGATAGGAATTAAGCTTGAAGAAAAAGATTTTGCAAACATCAAAGATGTTATCTTAAATGCTTCGGACAGCCCTGAACTTAAACAGGCACGTGCAGATGCCCGATCAGAAGGATGGCAGTACATCGGCGAGTGTGGAAAACGAACAGTTGACTACATGGTAAAGATTGTTGAATCATAAAAATCTGTTTGGATTTTAATTTTCTCCGATTTCTTTTGTGATATCACTTACCATTTTATCCATTGCACGATACACATTACGCAGGACTACTCCAATTTACTTACAAAATGCTTTAATCCGAGAGCAGCATTCCTGAAATTTGAATATTCAATCTTTTTTATAAAACGGAATTGAATTATAACTTGAATTCCTCTTTTAACAATCCCATTATGCAGAGGTTATAAACTTCATCGCCTTTGACAACGCCGTTTATTTTTTTACCCTCAAGTTTAAATCCTGTTTTTTCCATCACACGTTTTGAGCCAACATTAGGCTCATAGTAAAGTCCTGTTATTCTTATAATATCAAGCTGTTCAAAAGCAAGAGCACATATCTGTTTCGCAGCCTCTGTCATAATTCCTTTTGACCAGTATTCAGTTAAAAGAAAATAACCTATCTCACTGTCCTTTTTATAAACATCACTCTTTTTTTCAACAGAAATGTTTCCAGCAAGCTTACCATCAACATAAATCCCACGCCAAACACCTTCTTTACCATCATTTTCTTTAAGCATGTTAATCCACCAGTCAGCGCTTGCTTCTGTATATGGATGAGGAAGCCTTTCACTAAGATATTTTCTGTCAACTGCATTACACAGGTTCATCAAATCCTGTTTACTTTTATCGGTATATTTTTTTAATTCAATTTTCATAACATTCTTCCTAAAGCTTCATGAACATCTGCGGATCCATCTGAACTACTACAGTAAGGTTTCCGTTTCTGGTTCTTAACTCATCAATCATTTCCTTTACTTTAGATTCATCTTTTAAATGAATGCTGTAGCTGATTGTAAAAAGAGTTCCCATATTTGAAGTTTTAACATCTGTAAGCTCTGACTTTGTAAGATATTTTTCAAAAACATCATCAAAGGCTCCGTTGTAGTTCATGTCTTCTGGAATCGTAATTCGCAAAATCTGATCTTCAGAAAATTTTATTCCGCGGCACATGATTATATAGAAAACAGTAACAATTATTAAAAGTGAAAAACCGATTATGTAATAACCGAGTGCAATTGCAACACCAACAGTAAGAGTAAAGAATATATAGAAGATATCTTTTGCTTCTCCCGGCACCGACCTGAATCTTACAAGTGCAAAAATTCCGGCAAGAGAAAGTGCTTTCTTTAAATCTGTTGCTATAAGCGGAATAACTACAGCAACGACAATCGGTAAAAGTAAAATTGTAGCTACTACACTCTGCGAATAAGATTTTCTTTTCTGCGAAATGCAGTATCCCAAAGAAATTAAAATACCGGCGGCAAGCCCGTAAAGCATGTTTGTAAGGATTACTGCGTCCTGTCCACCAAATCTAAAAAAGTTTCCCATGTATTTCTCCATTTTTATTGTTTATAATTTCTGTATTCGCTTCCGTATTTAGAAAACGAAGTATTGTATATTTTTCTTTTAGAAAGAAACTGTGCAAACCAAAGTGGAAAGGTTTTAAAAGCCTTTGCTTCCATTAACCATTCACCTTCTTTTAAAAGGCTGTTTCCGTAAACCGGTGAATCTAAAAAAAGATCCTCGCGGCGTGTTAAAATATTTTTATCAAGCGTCAGCCTAAAGTCATCATCCTCTTTACCGAAAAACGCAAGCCTGTCATAAGAAATATAAACCTTTGGTTTTAAATCATAACGCTTCATCAAATCTTTAATTTCAAAAAGCACCTGGCGGTTTACCATATCATTGTCAGGAACAGTTCCGTCTTTTAAAAACTGTCTTGCAGTTTCGAGTGTAAAAAGACTTCTTCTTTTATAAACAACGCCGTCAAACTTTTTTTTAATTTCAAGAAAAACAGTTTCATTTTTATCCTTTACCTGTCCGTAACTTCTTAAACGGAGCTTTTCTTTATAAACAGGCTTTTCAAGACTCTTTATTATAAGCTCGTCAGAATCGGTGTCAAAATAAACATTCGAAACCGGATAAGTTTTTCCGTCCGGGTTATACGCGTCGCTATTCATCTTTTCGCTCAAAAGCGGAATGAGATTATCAACGTCATCCTGTGTGAGAATGTATTTTAGTTCGACGCGGTTAAAGATTTCGATGGCCAATTCTGTTTTTCCTTATGTTCATCTTAACTTTTGCGGCATATATCGTATAGGTTCTTCTTGTTTTTCTTTATGCTCATTTTAACTTCTACAACTTATATTGTATAGGTTTTTCTTTTCATATGCAAATTTCTGTGTTACAATGTAAAAACTTATTTCTTATAATTAAGGAGATAGTTCATGAAAAAAACTGTCATTTCATTTGTTTTATTCTGCTCGGTTTTACTTACTTCTTTCGCACAGGTTAAAAAGGCAGATCCAAATTTTAAACCGGGACTCGGCCCGTCAATTCCAGTAATTAAAATTACATCAAAAAGCGGCTCAAGTGATTTTGCAACAAAGCCTGTAGCAAAGCTTGTAACAGAAGCACGTGCAACATGGGGCGACGAAAGGTCAGATCCTGCACCTTTTTACGAGGAATGTTCTGTAACTGTAATTGACAGTGAAAAAAACGAAGCAATTTCAAATGCAGACGCTAAGGTTAAAGTACGCGGAAACTGGACTACAACCTACGACAAAAAGCCTTTACGCATCCGTTTTAACGAAGAGCAGTCTCTTCTCGGAATGAATTCAAACGCAAAAAACAGAGACTGGGTTCTTTTAACTTCTTACAAGGACTGGTCATTTTCACGTGACATAACAGGACTTTACATTGCAAAAATGCTCTGCTCAGGTTATGTAAGTGATTTTAATATCGCAGAAGTTTACATCAACAGCAAATACTTTGGTGTGTATGTCATTGCAGAGCTTCAGGAAGTTGCAAAGGACAGAATCAACATCACTCAGCCTGCTAAAGGTTATAAGGGAACAGACATCGGTTATTTAATTGAATACGACTACTACCACTATGTAGAAAAAGATAATTTTACAATTAAATATGAAAACCCTGTTACAGACATAAACGGAGAATCAGTTAACCCTCCGGAAAAAGTCGGATACACAATCAAAAGTAAAATTACAAATGATGCACAGAAAACTTTTGTTTCTAATTATCTGAACAACGTTTGGAAAATCTGTTATGAAGCAGCTTACAACAACAATCTTTTAGAGTTTGATCCTACATATACAAAACTTGTAAAATCTAAGGCACCAAATGCTTATACATGTATTTCAAAAGTCATCGACATGAACTCTCTTATAACAGCATACATTCTTTCTGAGCTTGTATGTGACCCGGACTTGTATTATTCAAGCTTTTACATGACAGCAGACTTTGGAGCAAAGGGAGATAAAAAACTCCACTTCGAAGCACCGTGGGATTTTGACTCAACAATGGGAAACAAAAATTTCTGCGCAGACGGCAACGGACTTTATGCTGCAGTTAAACAGTGGGATGTAAACCACAAGGAACAGATTTACTGCAATCCATGGATGATGGTTTTTGTAAACTGTGACTGGTTCCAGAACGCTGTAAAGGATAAGTGGCATGCATTCCAGGCAAATAAACCTCTCGACAAAATTCTTGCCAACATCGATTTTATAACCACAAGTTATCAGACAAACTTTGCAGCAGATCAGAAGGTCTGGAAAAACATCGGAAAAAATGCCCTCATCGGAAACGAGCTCTGCAAGGCATCTGCTTCGTGCAAAAACCAGCAGAAGGCAGCCGACCGCTTAAAGACATGGCTCACTGCACGCTTTGCATATCTTGATAAAACATGGTAATTTAACCACTCAGTTTTTTATACAGGGCCGATACTTCTTCTGAGTATTGGCCTTTTTCTTTATATACTATAAGTGGCTTTTCAAGCTTAACACCACATTTTGCATCTTTTACAGCTTCAATCAAAACCATAGTCGGTGCACTGTCAATAAACGGCATCACAATTTTCATTCTTTTTGCCTTTAAGTTGAATTTATTTAATGAGATAAAAATTTCTTCCAGCCGTTCAGGCCGGTGAATCATATAAAAACGCCCTTTAGGTTTTAAAATATATGAAGCGGCTTTTACCACATCTTCAAGCGTGCATAAAATTTCCTGCCGTGCAATTGCCTTAGCAGACACCGTGCAATTTGATTTTTCACAGCCGGAAGCAGCTGCATCACCCGACACTGCGCCACCGGTAAAAACTGCATATGGCGGATTAGAAGTTACAACATCAAAGCTCTGCGGTTTAAATAACTTCTTTACGTTTTTAATGTCACCTTCAACAACTTTAATTTTATCTTCAAGATTGTTAAGTGCGACATTCTTTTTTGCAAGCTCTGCCTGTTCCTTTTGAATTTCAAGCGCAGTAAATTTATCTGTTTCGTTTTTTACAGAGGCACTTGTCCTTGAAAGTATCAGAGGAATTATTCCGCTTCCGGTTCCTAAATCAACTGCGCATTCATTTTTCTTAACGACAGTAAAGTCAGAAAGAAGTACGGCATCAAGCCCAAAGCAGAACGCCTTTTTATCCTGCATTATCTTAAGATTAACTGCAGGAAAACCATCTGTGCGGAATTTGTCATTACCGTCTGCACAAGCTCCAGTGCCGTACCCATGATTTTTATTACATTTCATATCCAGGCTGGATAATTGTATTTTTGTCAGATTTTACTTTATCGTAAACCTTTTCTTTCCATTCATCCTGTGGAACATCTTCGATGCTCACAGAAAAATGTTCTTTCCCGCGTGCAAGTTCGCGGCTTGCTGTCTCAAGAATTGCATCTGCAAGCTTTTTCTTTGTCGCTTCGTCACGACCAGGATACATCTTAATTGCTATGTGTGGCATATTTCCTCCGTTTTTGAATATAATTCATTATAGCATATTTTTATTTTCAAAATAATCACTGCGCTGTTCAAACCAGTTGAGTTTTAATTTTCCCCAGTCTGTTCTTTTTATGGTTACGGTATATTGATATTCTCTGACTGTCATTTTTGCATTCTCTATCCGATAATCATAAATCGTAAACGCAACACTTAAAAAATTATCATTGCTAAGTTGCGTCGGAAGTATAGTTACACCAACTGATACAAGGCGAGAATCAGTTACCCAGCAGAATGAATTTATCCACGAAGGAGAACCAAAAAACTGTTCAAACAAAAGATTTTCTTTTCTGTCAAAAATTCCAAATACAGAATCTACATCTGTCGAAATTGAATACTTCCCAGACTTTTCTTTATAAAGCTTAGCATAGATATCATTATAAGCAAAACGATCACCGTAAAAATTCCATTTTTTAAAAACCGGATACAATTTATTTTTAAAAGAAACCGGGCGATCATCCTTATAAATAAAGTTCTCATTTTCAAACTTAAATTTTTCGACGCTCACAGAAGAATCAACCTTTTTAATTTCGTCTATCCACCAGTTTAACTCAGGCGGAAAAACAAACTCCTGTGCATACACGCAAAACGCCAGCGCCACAAAAATGAATGCTATCAAAACTTTTTTCATATTTAATTTCTCCAGTTGAACATTATACTATACTATCATCAGTTTTTCATTAAATTTTCCTGATGGCAAAAAAAGCGGCTCAAGTCTCCCCAAGCCGCCTTTATATCTGCAGTTAATTATTGTTTCGCCGTCTGCCGTCTCACCTATTTTTCTATATCAACACACTTTATATGAAGTTCATCAAGCTGCTTCTCGTCAACAAATGACGGACAGTCATACGCCTGGTCAAGACACGCTCGCTTCGCTCGTCTTAAAGTCTTGACTCAGCCGTTTGTCGGGTTTCGCCTTTAGCGTAAACCCGACATCCATTATCCCGCTGCTCGCCTACTCTTCTACATCGTAACAGTTGATGTGAAGGTCTTTCAAAAGCTGCTCATCAACCGGAGACGGACATTCGTCCATCGGGCTTGCAGCGAGGTTGTTCTTCGGGAATGCGATGACTTCGTGAATAGATTCTTCGTGACACATAAGCATTACGAGGCGGTCAAGACCTGGCGCAATACCACCGTGTGGCGGCGCACCAAACTTAAATGCCTGAACAAGAAATCCGAATGCTTTTTCTGCACGCTCGCGGCTGTATCCTACAATTTCAAAAATGCGTTCCTGTAAAGCAGGATCATTAATACGCATAGAACCTGAAGCAAGCTCGTAACCGTTTAATACAAGGTCATACAAATCACCTTTTACAGCTCCCGGATCAGACTCGAGTGTATCCCAGTACTGCTTCTGCGGAAGAGTAAACATGTGGTGTTCTGTTTCCCAGTGATTTTCTTCTTCGTTCCATGCAAAATATGGAAAGTCAATAATCCACGCAAAATGAAATTCATCATTTGAATTATAAAGATTTAAATCTTTTCCAAGCTGCTTACGAACAGCACCGAGCGCTGTACATGCAAGCTGCCAGTTTTCATCACTTACGAAAAGTAAAAGGTCATTCTTTTCTGCACCAAGCTTAGAACAGATTTCATTTTCTTTTCCTGCGTAGAATTTTGAAATTCCGCCTTCAAAAACTCCTTCTGCATTAACTTTCATCCATGCAAGACCTTTTGCTTTATATGTCTTTGCAACTTCTTCGAGTGCTTCAATATTTTTTCTACTGTATTTATCTGCAGCATTTTTAACAACCAAAGCTTTAAGACCGCTTCTCTTATGACGCTGAATTTCACGTCCGGCATTTGCAGCACCTGCTTTAAACGCATTAAAGTCTGCAAGAGAAGCCATAAATGCTGCATCCTGCATCTTCATGTCAAAACGAAGATCAGGTTTATCACTTCCATACCAGTCAAATGCATCTTCCCATGCAATGCGGTCAAAATGGCTCGGTAAATCATAATTTAAAGTTTTCTTAAAAATATGCTGCATCATTCCTTCTGTCATAGAAAGAACTTCTTCGCGGTTTGTAAAAGACATTTCCATATCTATCTGAGTAAATTCCGGCTGTCTGTCACCGCGTGCATCTTCATCACGATAGCAGCGTGCAATCTGGAAATATTTATCAAAACCAGAAACCATCAAAAGCTGTTTATAAAGCTGCGGACTCTGTGGAAGAGAATAAAATTTTCCAGGGTGAACACGTGAAGGAACCAGATAGTCTCTTGCACCTTCTGGAGTTGATTTAATGAATGTAGGAGTTTCGATTTCGAGAAATCCTTTAGAAGTTAAATATTCGCGTGTCGCAAATGCAACCTGTGAACGGAGAATGATGTTGTGCTGCATCGGCTCACGGCGCAAATCAAGATAGCGGTATTTAAGACGAAGGTCTTCGTTTGCAACAACCAAAGTTCCATCTTTCTGGCGTACTTCTTCGATAGAGAAAGGAAGCTCCTGTGAAGTTGTAAACACTTCAATATCTGTAGCTTCAACTTCTATTTCACCAGTTGCCATATCGGCATTAACATCTTTATCTGAACGTGCTGCAACAATTCCCTCTACAGCAATACAGTATTCGCTTTTAAGTGAAGCAGCAATTTTTTTAACATCATCACTTGCTTTATCGCCAACCATTACCTGTGTAATTCCATAACGGTCGCGAAGACGAATAAACAAAAGACCGCCCAAATCTCGTGTGCGGGCAACCCAACCATTTAAAACAACTTTCTTACCAACATCACTCTTGCGGAGTTCACCGCAAGTCACCGTTCTCTTAGAGTTCTGCATAAATTTTGCCTTATTTTGCGGTCAGATTTCTGCCTGCCGCATGTTTAATTTTGATTCTCTTATTTTAACGATATCAAGGGGTTTTTACAATCAGTTTTACCAGATTGCTGACAGGGATTTTTCAATTTCATTACTGTTAAGAAGCACTGGACGAACGTTTTCATTTTCATCTTCAATCAGGTAATTTTCATCGCTGCATTCATAAAGAATAACTTCATCATTTTCAGCGTTTAAAATTGAATTCTGGAAAGGCTTAACATTGCACGCTTTAAACCCGCCTATATGGTCAAGAACATCTTTCGATACAAGAAACTGAATTCCAAATTTTTCAGCCACAGTACTAATCCTTCCAGCCGTATTCATTGCAAGTCCGATAACCAGATTATCAAGCCTCAATTCCTCACCGATTATTCCGACAATCACTTCCCCGTAATGAATACCTGCATTGATTGAAATACAGTATTCTCCGCTTCTCATCTGAGTCTCGTTAAGCTGTTCAACTTCTTTCATGATGTTTCTAGAAGCATAAAGCGCATCATCCGGATTACCGGCAAAAAGTGCAATACATCCTGTTCCAAGATAATTTGAAATAAAGCCATTCGCATTTTCTATACAATCAGAAATATGCTTTATAAATTTACTGCATGTATCAAATTCATGTCTTGGCAAAACCGTTGCATCTTCCCTTGCTATTATGGAAAGCTGAATATATATAATAGTCATTTTACATTTTTCATAATCACCAAGCTTAACTTTATCAGGTTCCGTTCTGTTTACAAGTTCAAGAAAATCATTCGAAATAAATTTTTTACACGCATCGTTTGCAGTTTCAAGTGTTTTAAGCGTGCTCTGTGTAGTATGATAAATCATCTGATGTGTATAAGCCATAAAGAAAACATCAAACATTACAAGAATTAAAATTCCGATTTCACTGAACAGAATTACAAGCATGGATGCCTGTTCCGGGAAAAGCAAATCAAGGAAAAATCCAGTTGTTACAATAATGTAAAATGCTAAATAAATTCCTTCTTTAATCTGCTTTAATACAAAATTTCTTGACATACGGAAAATTGAATAAAAATAAAATACTATGTTTGCCACTACAAGCACAGAACTCAAATAATTTGTGTACTTTATAGGGAACGCACAGAATACAAGTCCAAATGCAGAGAAAATTCCAAAAATGATTTTATCGATAAACGGATTTTTCTGTTCATAACCTTTATCCTGCATCAGCAAAACAGTAAACAGTTGTGGTGACATCCATAACGGAATAAACTGAATTACCTCAGAGACGGAGAAAGGAATAGAAGGAAACATCCACGAAAGAATATTTCCATTTGAAGTTAAAAGCTGACACAAAAGCCCCACAAGTAAAAATCCAAAAATCATATTTGAAATATTTTTTAAATCACCAAGGAATACTGAAAAATTAATAATACATGTAAACAGAATAGCACCAAGTAAAATTACGGTACAGGTTATCACTTTTACAAAATGACTTGTAATAACATTTTCTTCTGCAAACAGTAGAGAAGAAATAATTCCCGATCTATAATTTGAAAAACTTGACACCTGTATTACAAGTTCAATCGTTCCTATGCTGTCAGAATTTAAAAACAGATAAACAGGCCTTTCTGTAGACTTTGCAAGTTTTTCATTTGATGAATATCTTCCGTATTCTCCAGCCTTAACACCATTACAGAAAAATTTAGAAGCCGTCGCAGGACAGACTCTGGAAAAAATTGCGTAACGTGTATTCGGTTTTAAACCCATTATCTTAATTCTATAACATGCAACATCCGACTGAAAATTCTTTTTAGCATTATATTCCCATGCACCCGGAACTTTGATAAACGCCATGTCATACTGTTCGCGGTTAAAACTTTGAAATTCCTGGGCAGGATAAAACTCCCAGTTTCCATTTAAATTTATATATTTTTTTTCAAGAATTCCTGCGTCAGTAACATGAACTACTCCGTTCCATACCTCTGCCGCAAAAACAGAAAAAGAAGAAATTAATAATGCTGTTAAAAACAAATAAAGTTTTTTCATTACAACTCCTCTTCCACCGCTTCCAGCTCAGGAATAAAATCCATATTCTCATCCATAACAATTTTATACACAAGAATTTTTTCGTTTCTTATTTCATCCATTACGCCCTCAAACAGGCAGTCCGAATAAGATCTGCAATAATTAAGAGCCCTTTCAGAAATTAACATTCTCGAATTATGTTTTATATTCAAAGCTTCAATTTCAATCGTATTCTTAATAACATCAGAACATGAAACCGCATCGATTCGTTTATCATTACCCATAAATCCTACTGCAACCTTTCCCGAATGAATTGCAATGCCAACTCTAAAGTCATTTATATTCTGCTTTGACAATTCTTTTCTTAAACCATCTACCCTTCGTTCAATTTCAACAGCACATCTGCAGACAGAGTCATTTTTTTCGGGAAATATCGCAACAATAGTATCTCCGAGATACTTAGAAACAAATCCTCCGTTCAATCTTATTACAGGAGAAATTACTTTATAGTAACTGGTTATAATATCAAAAATCTGCTGCGCAGAATACATTAAAGTAATCTTGTTAAACTGTCGTATTCGTGCAACAAGAATCATTCCATCACAAATTGTATTGTCACCAGAATTAATATCTTCTGTATCAGCAACCTGAAGATAATTTATAATCTGGTTAGGAATAAACCTGGAATACGACATATTCCTTCTCTCATATTTGTCTACAACCTTCTGATTTGATTTTGCAATGAGATCTCTTTTTACACCGGCAAGAATCGTCTGAATAATTGCAAAACTCATGATAGCACCTTTAAACAGATAATAGCCTGAGTTACCTTCTGGCTTAAGCTGTGAAATAAGAAATCCATATGCGGCAGTTGCAAGCATTGCAACAATATTAAATACATTAAAAGAATAAATATACTTTGGCGGTTTTTGATTTATCAGAATTAAAACACAAAGATAAATTGACATAATATAATCAACAATGAAACAGATAGGCAGATATTTACTTATTATTTCTATTGGGGCAACGATGATAAATATAGGGCTTAACCAGTCTATTATGAGTACAATAAAATTCCACTTAAATTTAATGTCATATATATTAACTGAATAAAGATTATAAAAAGGAATTATACACGCAAGAGCAGTAAGAGATATTTTATAATTTATCCAGTTTGGTATTGAACCTCTTAAATATCCAGGCAAAGAAAAATCAAGAGTAATTACAACGCATATTAAAACAAAACTTAATACACCAAGCCATAAATACATCTTCTGATTTTTATTCAGGAAGAAAATCACAAGATTATAAATTGCAAGAATTATAAAAACTCCGACAACAAAAAGTTCCAGCGCGATATTATGCAGTAAAAATGACTGCATGTATGTATCTTCTGCGACTCTCGGTATTAATAAAATTCCGCCGAAGGCAAGCTCATAGTTTGCAACATGAAAAACTAAATCTGCTACCCCGTTTTCATCAGCTTTAAAACTGATCAGACGCATGTATTTGTTCGATTTTTTTATATTATAATTTCCGCTTACATCATTTGACTGATAAACATTCTTGTTGTTTACAAAAACATCGGCACAAGTATAAACACTCGGATATAAAAAAATTCCGTATTCTTTTCCAGGTTTTAAATTTCGAAGTGTATACCGGTATGTTGCATACCCTACATTGTTTTCAATTCTATATGGAAGTTTGACATATTTTCCGTTAAAAAGCCTTATGTCCAAATCCATTATCTGCCCGTCTGTATAAAAAAAGTACGGGTCAACAAATTTTTTATCGTAGTACTCCCAGTATCCGTCTAAAACAACATACGATTTGTCGAGTTTATCAGGATTGCCCACTATTTTTCCAGACTCTACGACTTCTTGAGAATATAAACTGAAAACACTTAATAATACAAGAATTAAAAACGCTCTCTTCATGCGTTTTTAAATTATAACTCTAAAAAGCGATATTTGCATTAATTATTTTTTTAAGGTTTTACTGGCAATAAGAAGTTCCGGATGATATTCAAAATGCATATTATCCCACACAGCCCAGTATCCACCCCATATAAAACCCTCGTTTTCAAAGGCCCTGATAACGCTTTCCGGCGGCATCCATCGGTCTTTAACAGGGATAAGCATCCAGTCTTCGTTACCTTCGTTCTTTTCAAACCCCCAGTAAATAATCTTTTTAGTCCATTTAACAGGAAGAATATCTATCGCAATTCCGTAACTATGAAAAGATCTGGTTCCTGCATCACGGATTTCCCGCCAGTTGTATGCCTGGCACGAATAAAGCGTATCAACAAAGCTTTTAACATCTTCATTCGTTTTTGAAAGCTCAAGAATAGATTTTTCAACACGGGAAAGAGGGGCAATAATATCTTCATGAACCGTGCAGTACTTTCCTAAAAATTTTACCTGATCAAGATGCCATTCCGTGTGCTTTCTGTTCCCTGCATCGTAAATGGTATCAAAAATAAATTTGGAAGAAAAAGAAGATTTTTTTCTGTTTTCTTTTGAGCTGAATTGTTTTATTGCCTTGATTCTCTCTTCAGAAAATTCAGCCGGATCTTGAAGAGTATTGATGTAATTTGTAATTACTCTGTAATATTTTTCTTTATTGGCTAACTGTTCTTTTGGAAGATACAACCCTTCGCACCAATAGTAAACCTTAGAAACATTTCCCCGCTTTACTTCTACAGTATAATCATTCTGTTCTGAATCAAAGTCAATTACAAATTCAATTTGAGGATAAGCCTTCTTTAAAATACTTACCTCATCATGAACAGAACGACCGGTGTCTTTCCAGTTTATATCTGTGTCAGATTTTTTTTCGTTAGCTGGAACTGTTTTATTTTTTTTATTGTTTTTTGCTGCAAAGCATATCGAAAAAATCGAAAACACCAGCAGCAAAAAAATTATTTTCTTTTTAATCATTTATTTTTGTTAACGATTCTTGTTTCGTATTTTCCAGTTTTAATGTCTATAAATCGTACGAAAAGAGAAACCTTATTGTCATTGTTAAGGCTGCTCCATACTTCGTCAGTAAACTCATCGATGCTTCCGTTAATTTCTACTGCAGCTGGTTCACCTTCAAAGCTTGGAAGAGGATTTCCGTCACCGATATAAGTGTGGATAAATCTTCCTGTTCCCGCTTTAGGATTTTCGTAAGCAAAAGTATAACGGTTGCATCTTGCATCATCGCCGTTATCACTTTTAAGGATTGAAAGGGCAAAGTTGTAAGTTCCGTTTTCTACATGCATTACACCGCTTATTCTTGGTGTAAAGTTTGGTGCATCCGGTTCAAACTCGCGGCATCTTAATGACTGTTCAAATGTCATCTGTTTGTCCATTCCGTCAAAGATTGTATCTGTCTGGTCACCGTTTGTTACGATTGTCTTATTTCCAAGAACGCGTACAGGTGCATAAATAATAAGGCTTGGGTCTTTCATTTTAGAAGGATCAAATGCCTGTGTTCTTATTCCTTCGCCGTCTTCTACAAAAACACGGTTTCTGCTGTTTTCACTTCTTCCCATGATAAAATAAGCAGCAACAGCTTTTGAGCCGTCTGCACTGCGGCCAAGAATAATTCCTCTTCCAGGATATTCATTAGATCCAAGTTCTGATTTAATTGATACTGTCTTCATTTTTGCCTCCGTAATTTGAAGCGTTCTTTAATTTTTATAATGCATGCATTTCTGCCACATTGTCGGTTAAAAAAAGCCAGTCGATATTAAAACCGGCTGGCTTTTTACTAAATGTTAATCAAAGAAATTATTTCTTTGAAGTTTTTTTAGTTGCTTTTTTTGCTGTAGCCTTTTTAGCAGTTGCTTTCTTAGCAGGTGCTTTTTTAGCTGTAGCTTTCTTTGCTACTGCCTTTTTTGCAGGAGCTTTCTTAGCTGCAGCTTTCTTTGCTACTGCTTTTTTAGCTGCAGGTTTTTTAGCTGCTGCTTTCTTTGCAGGTGCTTTTTTAGCTGCTTTAGCTGCAAGAACAGCCTGAGCTGCTGCAAGGCGGGCGATTGGTACACGGAATGGAGAACAAGATACATAGTTAAGACCTGCTTCATAACAGAACTTAATAGTTTCTGGATCACCACCATGTTCACCACAAATACCACAGTGGAAGTCAGCTTTTACACTGCGAGCTGCGTTAACAGCCATCTTAATGAGCTGTCCAACACCATTCTGGTCGATTGTCTTGAACGGATCATCTTCGAGAATGTTGCGTGTATAGTAAGCATCAAGGAACTTAGCAGCGTCATCACGGCTGTAACCGAATGTCATCTGTGTAAGGTCGTTTGTACCGAAGCTGTAGAAGTCTGCGCTCTTAACGATTTCACCAGAAAGGAGAGCTGCACGTGGAATTTCAATCATTGTACCGATGTTAACATTAACTTTAACACCTTTTTCTTTCTGAACGCGTGCGATAACTTCTTCACATTCTGCACGGATTGTAGACAATTCGTTTGGTTCGCCTACGATAGGAATCATGATATTTGGCTGACATTTAATTCCAGATTTCTGGCATTCAATAGCTGCAAGTACTACAGCTTCTGTCTGCATCTTAAAGATTTCTGGATATGTAATTGCAAGACGGCATCCACGGTGACCCATCATAGGGTTAGATTCGTGGAGGTCAGCGAAGCGAGCTTCGAGTGTAGAAGCGTCAATCTTATAACCAAGTTCTTTGATTACGTTAACTACTTCGTTAAGACCGTTCTTGTCTTTTGGAGTAAATTCGTGAAGTGGTGGATCGAGGAAGCGGATGATAACCGGTTTTCCTTTCATTGCCTTAAAGATTCCGGCAAAGTCATTCTTCTGGAGTGGAAGAATTTTTTCAAGTGCTTTTTCGCGCATTTCTGTTGTATCAGAACCGATCATAGCCTGGAAGTAAGGGAGCTTTTTCGGATCAAAGAACATATGTTCTGTACGGCAAAGTCCGATACCTTCTGCACCAAATCTGAATGCGTTTTCTGCATCAACCGGCTGGTCACCGTTTGCACGAACACCAAAGCCTGTGATTTTAGCACCAACAGCTGGAGTACGAACAGAAGAGTTGCGAACTTCATCACACCACTTTAAGAATGTTTCAAGTTCTTTAGAAAGTGTTGCTGGTTCTGTAGCAATCTGTCCTGCATATACATAACCTGTTGTACCATCGATAGAAAGGTAATCACCTTCTTTGAATGATTTTCCATCGATAGAAATTGTTTTTGAATCTACGAATTTAATAGCTTCAACACCAGATACACATGGAGTACCCATACCGCGAGCTACTACAGCTGCGTGTGATGTACGTCCACCAGTTGCTGTAAGGATACCCTGTGAAGCAACCATTCCGGCAATATCATCTGGAGAAGTTTCTTTTCTTACGAGAAGAACTTTCTTTCCATTCTTGTGCCATTCTTCTGCATCAGCTGCTGTAAATACAATCTGTCCACATGCAGCACCAGGAGAAGCGTTAAGACCAGAAGCAATCTTTGTTGCGTTTGCAAGAGCAGCTTTGTTGAAAGCCGGGTGCAAAAGCTGATCGATGTGCTGTGGTTCAACACGGTTGATAGCTGTTTCTTTTGTGATGAGTTTTTCTGCTACCATGTCTACTGCCATTTTAACAGCAGCTGCACCTGTACGTTTACCGTTGCGGCACTGGAGCATATAAAGTTTACCCTGCTGGATAGTAAATTCCATATCCTGCATATCGCGGTAATGTTTTTCGAGATTGTTGCGGATCTTTACGAGTTCTGCATAAATCTTTGGATTTTCTTTTGCAAGCTGTGACATATCTTTTGGTGTACGGATACCTGCAACAACGTCTTCACCCTGAGCGTTGATAAGATATTCACCGTAGAATTTGTTTTCACCAGTTGATGCGTTACGGCTGAAACATACACCAGTACCAGAGTCGTTACCCATGTTACCGAATACCATTGCCATAACTGTTACAGCTGTACCTTTAAGACCTTTGATAGAATTTAATTCACGGTACTTAATAGCACGTGGGTTCATCCAAGAACCGAATACAGCGTCGATAGCTGCCCACATCTGTTTAACAGGATCCTGTGGGAATTCTTCTTTCTTTTCTGTTCTATAAAGAACTTTGTACTTCTGTACAATTTCCTGCAATTCTGCAGTGTCGAGTTCTGTATCGAGCTTCTTTCCTTTGTGTGATTTTACTTCGTCGATGATAGCTTCGAATTTGTCGTGATCGATTCCCATTGCTACATCAGAGAACATCTGAATAAAGCGACGGTAAGCATCCCATGCAAAGCGTGGGTTGTCAGTTTTTTTAGCAAGTCCTTCAACTGATTTGTCGTTAAGACCAAGGTTAAGGATTGTATCCATCATACCAGGCATTGATACTGCAGCACCTGAACGTACTGATACGAGAAGTGGATCGTTTGGATCACCGAGCTTTTTACCAAAAGCTTTTTCCAATTTTGCAAGGTTAGCAGCAACAGCTTCTTTTAATCCTGCTGGATACTTTCTGTTGTTGTCGTAGAACATCTTACAAACATCTGTTGAAATTGTGAATCCAGGTGGAACTGGAACTCCAATGTTTGTCATTTCTGCAAGGTTAGCACCTTTTCCGCCGAGTTCGGCACGCATGTCAGCGTTACCTTCAGCTTTTCCGTTTCCGAAAAAGTAAACTAATTTGTTTGCCATTGAATTTTACTCCGTTAATAGGTAAGAGATAGAATATTAAAATTATAGAATTAAAATAATTTAGTGTCAATGAATTTTGAGGCAATGACATAAAAAAGGCCGCTCCCATCAGCAAATTTTCACCTTCGGGAACGGCCCTTTATCATTCAAAAACTCAGTTAGCCAGGGCCGTTTTAACAGCCCCGTAAAAACTTATTTGTAAAGTTCAACTAACTTCTGTAAGTGTTCATAGCGTGCTTTTGCAACGTCTTCACTCTTCTTAAAGAGGAATTCAGCGCGTTCTGGGAACTTACGTGTAAGTGCCGAGTAACGTGTTTCGTTTGCAAGGAAGTTCTGGTATGTTCCGTCACCTGGCTTAGAAGTCAATGTGAATGGATTCTTACCTTCTGCCTTGAGTGCAGGGTTAAAGCTGAAGAGGTTCCAGTAACCAGCTGCAACAGCTGCTTTCATTTCATCCTGACAGTGGTTCATACCACCTTTAACACCGTGTAATTCACATGGTGCATATCCGATGATCAATGAAGGTCCGTTGTAAGCTTCTGCTTCCTGAATTACTTTAAGAGCCTGTGCCGGGTTTGCACCGAGCGCAATCTGTGCTACGTAAACATAGCCATAGCTCATAGCGATTTCAGAAAGTGATTTCTTTCCAACTTCTTTTCCAGCAGCAGCAAACTGACAGATTTCACCGATGTTAGAAGACTTAGAAGCCTGTCCACCAGTGTTAGAATACATTTCTGTATCGAATACCATTACGTTAACATTTTCACCTGATGCGAGGACATGGTCGAGACCACCAAAACCGATGTCGTAAGCCCATCCGTCTCCACCCATGATCCATACCGACTTTTTATTAAGATACTGTTTCTTCTCAAGAATTTCTTTTGAAGCTTCGCATCCGCATTTTTCAAGTTCTGCAATGAGAACTTTTGTAGGTTCAACGTTTCCGTTTGTATCATCTTTTGTTTCGATGAATTTTGCGATTGCATCTTTAAGGCTTGCAGAAGCTTTGTCACCTGCAGCCATTTCGTTTAATTTTGCAATCAAGCTGTCACGGATGTATTTCTGTCCGACATACATACCGAGACCGTGTTCTGCGTTGTCTTCGAACAAAGAGTTAGCCCAAGCCGGACCTTTCTTTGAATCTTTGTTAACTGTATATGGACAAGTTGCTGCAGGACCACCCCAGATAGAAGAACATCCTGTTGCATTTGAAATATACATGTTTTCACCAAAGAGCTGTGTGATAAGACGTGCATAAGAAGTTTCTGCACAACCTGCACAAGAACCTGAGAATTCAAGGAGTGGCTGGTTGAACTGACTTCCCTTAACTGTGTTTTCTGCAATTCCAGAATCAGCTTTCTTAGAAACATTCTTAACGAGATAGTTCCATACAGGCTGCTCTGCGTGACGTGTTTCCTGTGGTACCATGCTGATTGCTTTTGTAGGACATACAGTTACACATTCACCACAACCCATACAATCAAGTGGAGAAACACTCATTGTATATTTGTACTGAGTTGCTTTTGGTTTTGTATCTACAGCTACGAGACCTTCTGGAGCAGCTTTGATTTCTGCATCAGAAAGGAGGTAAGGACGAATTGTTGCGTGTGAACATACGAATGCACAGTTGTTACACTGAACACATTTTTCTGCATCCCACTGTGGAACCATAACTGCAGTTCCGCGTTTTTCGTAAGCAGAAGCTCCGAGTTCGAACTGACCGTTTGCACAGTCTTTGAATGCTGATACAGGAAGTGAATCACCATCCATGAGTGCGATTGGGTTCATGAGAGTTTCTACCATCTTAACAACTTTTGGATCGCCGTCAAGTTTTGGTTTAGCAGCATTGTCTTTAGCATCTTTCCATGAAGCTGGAACAGCAACTTCGTGTAAAGCTCCTGCACCCTGGTCAATTGCCTGACAGTTCATGTCTACGATGTCCTGTCCTTTCTTAGAGAATTTTGCAACAACCTTTTCTTTCATGTATTTGATTGCTTCTTCTGCAGGAAGAACGTTTGCAAGTTTAAAGAATGCAGACTGAAGAACTGTAGAAGTTCTCTTTCCAAGTCCGATCTTTGTTGCAATGTCTACAGCGTCTACTGTGTAAAGTTTGATGTTGTTTTCTGCGATGTAGCGTTTTGCTTCTGCAGGAAGGTTTTTATCAAGTTCTTCATCTGACCATGTACAGTTGATGAGGAATGTTCCTCCCTTCTTAACATCCTGTACCATCTTGTATCCTTTGAGGATGTAAGACTGGTTATGACATGCTACGAAGTCTGCCTGGTTGATGTAGTATGGAGATTTAATAGGCTTGTCACCAAAGCGAAGGTGAGAAATTGTAATACCACCAGTTTTCTTTGAGTCATACTGGAAGTAAGCCTGAATATATTTATCTGTGTGATCACCGATGATTTTTGTAGAGTCTTTGTTAGCACCTACAGTTCCGTCACCACCAATTCCCCAGAACTTACATTCTACTGTTCCGGCAGCTGCTGTAATAGGAGCCGGTTTAACTTCTGGAAGAGAAAGGTTAGTAACATCATCAACGATACCGATTGTAAAGCGGCTCTTTGGAGCATCTTTAGCAAGTTCTGTATAAACAGCGAATACTGAACTTGGAGGTGTATCTTTTGAACCAAGTCCATAGCGTCCACCACAAACTTTGATGTCGTTAAGACCAGCTTCGCGGAGTGTTGTAACAACATCGAGGTAGAGAGGTTCACCAAGAGATCCCGGTTCCTTTGTTCTGTCGAGAACGGCAATTTTCTTTGCTGATTTTGGAAGTACATTGAGGAATGCTTCTGATACCCATGGGCGATAGAGACGAACTTTGATAAGTCCAACTTTTTCACCTTTGTTGTTGAGGTAGTCAATTACTTCTTCTGCTACGTCACAAATTGAACCCATTGCAACGATTACGCGGTCAGCATCTTTTGCTCCGTAGTAGTTGAAAAGGTCATAGTTTGTTCCGAGTTTAGCATTGATTTTAGCCATGTATTTTTTAACAACTTCCGGCAAGTCAAGATAAACTTTATTGCAAGCTTCTCTGTGCTGGAAGAAAACGTCTCCGTTTTCGTGTGAACCGCGCATAGAAGGGTTGTTAGGATTTAATGCATGATTACGGAATGCTTTTACTGCATCCATGTTGCACATTTCTTTGAGATCTTCATAATCCCAAGTTTCGATCTTCTGAATTTCATGTGATGTACGGAATCCGTCAAAGAAGTTAAGGAATGGAACGCTTCCTTCGATTGCTGCAAGGTGAGCAACAGGAGCTAAGTCCATTACTTCCTGTGGGTTTGATTCTGCAAGCATTGCAAAACCTGTCTGACGGCAAGCATAAACGTCTGAGTGGTCACCAAAAATGTTTAAAGACTGAGAAGCAACACAACGAGCTGAAACATGGAAAACACCAGGGAGCTGTTCACCTGCAATCTTGTACATGTTAGGAATCATTAACAAGAGTCCCTGTGAAGCTGTAAATGTTGTTGTCAACGCACCTGAAGCCAAAGATCCGTGAACTGTACCAGAAGCACCTGCTTCTGATTCCATTTCTACAACTTTTGTCTGTGTGCCGAAAATGTTTTTCTGACCGTTTGCAGACCACTGGTCAACAAAGTCAGCCATCGGTGAAGATGGAGTGATAGGGTAAATACCTGCAACTTCTGTGTACGCATAAGCGACGTGAGCTGCAGCCTGGTTACCGTCCATCGACTGCTTTTTTCTGGACATATACGTCCTCCTGTGATAGATATTAAAATCCTGGGGCCCGACGTTTATTCGGGAACAGGAAGTATAGATTTGCGTTTTATAGAAAAAACGATTGCGATTATTTTACTACTACAAGGCAATTTTTACAATAGATAGACAACACATGGCAGCTCTCGAAAAAGGCATGTCCAGGCGTCATGACTGGCGCTTTTATAAATTATAGTTCCTCCGTGCCCTTGGCACAGGGCTTAACGCTGCGCCAGAATGTCACCTGGCCATCTGCTTTTTCTACGCTGCCATGATAATCATTCTGAAACCACAGAAAGACATAAAGCCACGCGAATAGCAAGGGGACAAAAAAAGGTTCTGAGCGTTCGGGAGCCGCAGGCGACTCGGGTACCTCTTACGCTCAGCCAGCTTTTTTTGGCACATTGCTATGGGAGTGGCTATATGTTTTTCTGCTATTGATACAACCGTACGTAGTCGATTTCCATGGTGCACTCGTTCAGCTTGGGGTCGATGTCGCCGCCGAGCGTTCCGCCCATGGCTACATTCATAATTATGTGAAAATTGCGGTCAAACGGCCAGGCCATCCAGCCGTCTTCGTCATTATGAGGATTTCTATATTCTGAAAGGACTTCGCCGTCAAAATACCAGGTTATGCCTTCCGGAGTCCAGTTTACAGCATAAGTATGCCACTTTTTATCCATTTTCTTTATGTCACGGCCCACGCTCATTACAGGATTTCCGCCTGAACCTGCGTAACAGTGAACGGTTCCGTAAACCTTTGAACCCCAGACATTTTTAGAAGCTTCCATTACATCAATTTCGCCGCTTCGAGGCCACGTTCCGTATGAACTGTCATCCGGAAGCATCCATAGTGCCGGCCACGAACCCTTCTGAGCTGGAAGCTTTGCTTTAAATTCAAGATAACCGTATGTAAAGGACATTTTCTGCTGAGAAAAAAGTCTTGCGCTCGTCCATTTCTGAAACTCGCCTTTTTTTGCCGTTATTTTTAACGTTCCCTTTGAAACATAAGAGTTTTCACGCGAATCCGTATAATTCTGAAGCTCACCGTTTCCCCATCCGTTTGCACCTTCTTTATAAGACCAGTTTGCCGGATCCGGTGCATCAGACTCACCGTTAAACTCGTCTGACCACACAAGTTTCATATCCTTTACAAATTCCGGAGTGCAGTTTTTTTGAGCTGAACACGACACGAGACCTGCTGTCATTCCGCATAAAATAAAAACAGATGTAAAAAACTTTTTTATAAAATTCATAATACAAATTATAACAGAATTTTTAAATTTGTGAAAATTTTTTTATGTTAACGCACACACAAAGCCAATTTTAAAAAACATTTATTGACTTCTATATAAAACTAAAATACTCTAATAATTACAGATTAATATTTTCAGGAGCACTTATGCGCACAGTTGAACAGATTAAAGAACTTTGTCCACACGATTCAAACGGCTCAGTCGTAAAAATTGACGGAGATTTGTGGTATAAAATAGAAAACTATAATTCGATTCCGGATTTTTTCATGACTATTACAAGCTCAAGCGATGTCTGGAATTTCATCTGGTCTTCGGGTGCCTTGAGTGCAGGAAGAAAAGACTCGGGCTTTGCAATCTTTCCATATTACACATGCGACAAAATCGACGACTTTAAAAACTGCGCAGGACCGTTCAGTGCAGTAAAAGTAAAGGCAAAAGACGCAAACTCAAAAGATGGCGCCTCTAACGGTAAAACATTTTACTGGGAACCTTTTGCTGTTTCTCCTTCTTTTAAGGTTAAGCGGAATTTATACAAAAACAGCTCGGGCTCTCACATTGTGTTTGAAGAAATTAACGAAGAATTAAATTTAACTTTTAAACAGGAATGGACTTCGAGCGCAAAATACGGCCTTGTACGAATTGCACGCATAATCAACAATGCAGAAGTTGAACAGACTGTTCAGATTCTTGACGGTTGCCGCAATATCATGCCGGCCTGTGCAACAGCAAGCCTTCAGAATGATTCGAGCGTTCTTCTTGATGCTTATAAAAAAACAGATTTGGATTTAGAAAGCGGACTTGCAATGTTCAGTCTGTCGAGCGTTTTAACAGACCGTGCAGAACCAAGTGAAGCACTGTGGGCAAATACATGCTGGTTTAACATCGATGCTCCGGTTTATCTTGATTCAGCTGTAGAAAAACAGTTTGCACTCGATGAAAATCTTGGAAGCCCTGACTCACGCGCTTCTTATGAACAGACAAAGATTTTAAAAGGCGCACGTCCTTCATGCAACATCATCAAAACATTTAAACTTTCTGCAGGCAAAGAAGAAAACTGGTATCAGGTATTTGACACAAAGCTTGAACTTTCACGCATTCAGGATTTAAAGAAAAAGCTTTCTGACCGCGACTGTATTACAAAAGATCTTATTAAAGACATTAAAGACGGTCAGGATTTATTAAATAAATACATCGGTGATGCAGATGGAATTCAGAATACAAACGACGCAATTACATGTATTCACCATAAAGCAAATGTAATGTTTAACATCATGCGCGGCGGTGTGTTTGTAGAAAACAACACAATTCATACAGCAGACTTCATCAAATTTGTAACAACAAGAAACACAAACCAGATAGAAAACGCAAAAGCGCTCTGCACTTCTGAAACAGTTTCTTACAAAGGACTTGGAGAAAAAGTTAAAGCATCAGAAAATGACCAGCTTTACAGACTTTACTTAGAATATCTTCCTCTTTCATTCTCAAGAAGACACGGAGATCCGAGCCGTCCATGGAATAAATTTTCAATCAACCTCCGCGACTCACTCGGAAATCCTATTTTAAATTACGAAGGAAACTGGCGTGACATTTTCCAGAACTGGGAAGCTTTAGCAATGAGCTATCCTGTTTACACAGCCGGAATGATTTCGAAATTTGTAAACGCAACTTCATGCGACGGATTTAATCCGTATAGAATTACAAGAAGCGGACTCGACTGGGAAGTTCCGGAACCGGAAAATCCATGGAGCAACATCGGATACTGGAATGACCACCAGATTATTTATCTGTGCAAGCTCCTTGAACTCCAGAATCAGATTGATCCTGATACACTTAAATCTCTTTTTAATAAAGAGCTTTTTACAACTGCAAACATTCCGTATCACATCAAGTCTTATTCGGATGTAGAAAAAAATCCGCGCGATACAATCGTATTTGATTACGAGCTTAACGATTCAATTGTAAACGCTCAGAAAAAATACGGAACAGACGCAAAGCTCATGAACAAAAACGGAAACCCGTATCTTGTTACTTTAACTTCAAAGCTTTTACAGCTCGTTCTTACAAAGCTCAGCAATTTTGTTCCAGGCGGCGGAGTATGGCTTAACACACAGCGCCCTGAATGGAATGATGCAAACAATGCTTTAGCAGGTTACGGACTTTCTATGGTAACAGCAAGTTATCTTTACAGAATGCTTTCTTTCTTAAAAGAAATTTATTCTAAGACAGAAGATGACTCTTTTGTAATTCCAAAAACAGAAAAAGTATTCTTTGAAGAACTTCTTTCTATTTATTCACGCACAAAACCAGAAGACACAATGTCAGAAAAATCACGCGCAGAATTTACACGTGCATGCGGAACTGCGTTCGAAAAAGAAAGAAAAGCGTTCTACTATGACTATTCACTTTTAACAAAAACTGCAGAGCTTAAAAAAGAAGAACTTCTTAATGCAATTGATGTATTCCTGTCACACCTTGAATACTCAATCAAGCAGAATAAAAAAGAAAACGGTCTCTATCATTCTTACAATACTCTTGCAATCAATAAAGACGGAATGAAAGTAAATTACCTTCAGGAAATGCTCGAAGGCCAGGTTGCAGTTCTTTCAAGCAAAATGCTTTCTGCAAAAGAGACTTGCGAATTATACGACGCACTCAAAAACAGCGGAATGTATGAAAAGCGCCAGCATTCTTACATGCTCTACCCTACAAAAGAACTCCCGGATTTCTTAAAGAAAAATATCGTTTCAAAATCGGAAGCATCTGCAGTTTCACTTCTTAAACAGCAGCTCGACAGAAATTACACTGCACCGGACAGCTCATGCATAGTTTATAACGACGCACTTGATTCTTCTGTATGCCACTTTAATCCAGATTTTAGAAATGCTGAATGTCTATTAAATACTTTAAATGCAGTTGCACCGGAAACAAGTGAAAGTGATAAAGAAAAAATTCTTTCACTTTACGAAGCAACCTTCCATCACAGTTCATTTACAGGACGTTCGGGAACATTCTATGCTTACGAAGGCTTAGGGTCTATTTACTGGCACATGGTTTCAAAGCTCTTACTTGCAGTACAGGAAAACTTTGACAGCGCCCAGGATGGAACATCAGAAAAAGAAAACCTTGCAAAAGCATATTACGAAATCAGAAACGGTCTTGGCTTTAACAAAACACCTGAGCTTTACGGCGCATTCCCGACAGACCCTTACTCACACACACCAAGCGGTCAGGGCGCAAAACAGCCTGGTATGACAGGACAGGTAAAAGAAGAAGTCATCACACGCTGGGGCGAACTCGGAATGAAAATCAAAGACGGCAGGCTCTGCTTTAAACCGGACCTGCTTTGCAAAAAAGAATTTGATTCTAACGGAGCACTTTCGTTTACACGCTTTGCAGTTCCATTTACTTACAGGCTTAACGACTCAATCGACAGCGTTAAAATCACAGTTGACGGTACTGCTTTTGAAAACGAAATCTCAAAAGAAACAAGCGAAAAACTTTTTGCACGCGAAGGCGCAGTAAAGGAAGTTTCTGTCGAAGTACCTGCAAAGTGGTTAAAGGAATTTTAAATTAACTGCCGCTTCTGATTTATTACACTTGTAATTTTAATCAGTGGCGGCTTTTTTTAATCTGTTCAACTTACGGTTCAATAAAAATTCCTGCATTACAGAAATTCCATTTTCGGATTGTACCGTCAATAAAATGTTTTCTTGGATATTCTTTTCCGCGTAATGGATCAAGTGTGTAAAGCACGTCACCTTTCCAGTAAGAAAGAACATAATGAAGTTCGTTGTGCATAGGATTTTTTAAATCTACATACGGTGAAGGAACAACAATTTCGATTACATATTCATTCTTTTTAAGCGCATGTGAAATGTCAGAAATATCTGTCAGATCTGGCGCACCGATTTTCTCTGCAAGAAGAAGCATAAGCTTTTCGCCGTCAGAAGAGGCATTTTTTTTATTCATTTTAAAATCGACAGAATGAGAGTACTTGGAAATTACTATTGCAATTTTAAACGGGTCGCTGTAATCACCAAAGCCTGCTGACTTATCAAACTTTACGGCTTTATAAATTTCTTTTGCTGCATCACGGATTTTACCTGCAGGAATCTGCCCTGTTTCTGAAAGATAATAGGCAGACGAAAAAGCACCGCATGCATTTTTTGACCACGTCTGTTCTGTCTGTTTTGGATACGGCTGGCTGTTTTTATAAGTCCCCTGTTCTTTTATCAAATTACCCGAACCAAGCGCTTTATAACCGCAGGAATTGAACAAGAACGCAAATCCCGCAATAATTACGACAGTCAAAAATCTTTTAGTTTTCATAACCCTCCCGGTAAAATCATAAATAATTAACAAAAATGCAGGCAGGTTTTTAGTCTACCCACAACTAACTTAGTATATCAATTTTTTTAGATTAAAACTATTACCACGCTATCGATTATCAGAGAACTTTTCAGTCTTTATAAACATGCTTTCTAACACAGACTTTATGTTGCCCTATCGCAATTATACCAACCGACTTTCATATTTATGAAAAATAACATACACTATCCCAGATGAAATATTCTCTTGTAATTTTTGATTTAGACGGAACAATATTAAATACGCTCGATGATCTTACAGATTCGTGCAATGCCGTGCTTAAAGAAAACGGTTTTCCCGTGCACACAAAAGACGAAATAAAATCTTTTGTCGGAAACGGAATTCCAAAACTTATTGAGCGCGCGCTGCCTTCTGACACAGACATAAGCACTAAAGAAAAAATTACTGAAGAGTTTACCGCATATTACAGAGAACATTCTGCAGTTAAAACCGCACCGTATCCTGGAATCGCAGAGCTTTTAAAAACACTAAAAGCTTCTGGAATTAAAATTGCAGTAAACACAAACAAGCACGAAGGAACAGCAATCGATGTGTGCAGTAAATACTTTCCAGGCCTTATCGATATGGTAGCCGGAGGAAAGTATGACACACCTCATAAACCCGATCCGTCCGGTACAGAAAAAATTCTTTCATCGCTAAAAGAGAAAAAGGAAAATACACTTTTTGTCGGAGATTCTGACGTAGATATTCTTACAGCCGTAAACACAGACATCGACTGTGCATCTGCTGCGTGGGGCTTTCGCAGTGAACAGTTTTTAAAAGATCACGGCGCAAAAAACATTGTGCACGATTGTAATGAATTGAAAAATTTCATTTTATAAATTCAGTTTTAAAACACGCTTTGAACAAAATCACAATTTAGCCTATAATACATCCTATGAACCTATTATCGATTAACGGACTTGCAAAAATCGGACGCGAAGAACCTCTCTTTACAGGAGTCACATTCGGTTTAAACGAAGGCGAAAAAGCAGCCCTCATCGGAAAAAACGGCACAGGAAAATCAACCCTTCTCAATACGATTGCAGGCGTTCTACAGAGCGACGAAGGTTCAGTCGTAATAAACAAATCAAGCGGAATTTCTTTTTTACCTCAAAACCCTTTATACGAAACTGATGATACAATCCGCGAACACATATTTAAAAGCGATTCACCTAAATTAAAAATAATAAATGAATATCAGGAGCTCTGCTTAAAACTCGGTTCCCTTAATCAGGCAGAACAGAAACGTTATGATGACCTAATGAACATAATGGAAAATCAGGACCTGTGGAATTACGAAGCACAGATTTCTTCAATCCTTAACACGCTCGGCATTACAGATATGTCACGCAAGATGGGAACTCTTTCAGGTGGAATGATAAAAAAAGTTGCACTCGCACAGGTTCTTGTAGAAGATACAAAACTTCTTCTCCTTGACGAACCGACAAACCACCTGGATATTTCAACAATCAAATGGCTCGAAAACTATCTTAAAGAAACAGACAGATCACTTTTAATGGTAACACATGACAGATACTTTCTTGATAATGTGTGCACAAACATCTACGAGCTTGATCATCACAGATTGAAGTTGTATCAGGGAAATTATTCAACTTATCTGGAAAAAAAACAGACAGAAAACGAAATAGCTCAAAACACAGACCGCCGCATTGAATCTGTTTTAAGAATAGAACGTGACTGGCTTCTCAGAGGACCATGTGCACGCGGGACAAAGGCAAAAGCAAGAATTCAGCATGACATGGAATTAATAAACCGCGAAAAATTTCAGGAAGACAAAGGTTTTACATTTGAAGTAAAAGGTCAGAGACTTGGAAAAAAAGTTTTAGAGCTTCATTCAATATCAAAAAATTTCCCGAAAGGATACGCAGGTGCAAATGCCGGAGAAACAACTCCTGTTATAAAAAACTTTTCATATAAATTTACAGCCGGACAGAAAATCGGAATCTTCGGAAACAACGGAACCGGAAAATCAACTCTGCTTAACATCATAACAGGCGACCTTTCTCCTGACACAGGCTCTGTTGTTGTCGGCGAAAACACACATTTTGCATATTACCAGCAGAACCCTGTATTTAAAAATACAAACCTTACTGTCCTGGAATATATTCAGGAAGCAGCAGAAAACGTAACTATGAATAACGGTAAAACTTATTCAGCAGCACGATTTCTCGAAGAATTCGGGTTCGAAGGAAAAATTCAATATTCACCTGTTTCAACTTTAAGCGGTGGAGAACGGAAACGTCTTTTTCTTGTAAGACTTTTAATTTCTAATCCAAACTTTTTAATCCTTGATGAACCCACAAATGACTTTGATATTTTTACAATGAATATACTCGAACAGTTTTTAACTTCTTTCAAAGGCTGTCTTCTGATTGTAAGTCATGACAGATACTTTATGGACAAAGTTGCAGATACAATGTTCATTCTCGAAGATGACGGAAGCGTTTCGGGTTTTGTCGGAAAGTGTTCTGAATATCTTGATTATCTCGAAGAAAAGGCAAAAGCTAAAGAAAAAGAAAAATCTTTAAGCAATGTTCAAAAACCAGAATCAGTTCAATCATCTTCAATTGCAGATTCAAAGCCCAAAAAACTTTCATTTAAAGAGCAGCGCGAATTTGAACAGCTTGAAAAAGACATCGAAACATTAGAAAGCAGAAAAAGTGAACTTGAAAACCTTATGTCAGGGCCTGACTACTCAAAGCTCGCAGAATATACAAAAGAATATCAGACAGTAAGCGAAGAACTTGAACAAAAATATTTACGCTGGGAAGAACTTGCATAATCTAAACTAAAAAAATTTCCGCAAAGAATTTTAAACACAACGAGAATAAAAACAAACAGAATGTTTTCCAGTGTAAAAATTTTTATAAACTCAGAACCTCTTGCACCTTCCGAATTTGCATAAAGCTTATACGAAATCAAACTTGCAAGAGATGCAACAAGAGTTCCGAGGCCTCCAAGATCAACTCCTATAAGAAGTTCCTTTAAATTAACTGCAAACGGCGATAAAAGAAGCGTTGCAGGAACATTACTTATGACCTGACTTGCACAGATTCCACACAGAAACTCTCTTCCTGCAACCACTTTCTGCAAAGCTCCCTTTACAAGTTCTATATTCTGAATGTTTCCTGAAAAAATAAAAAAGCAGACAAATGTCAAAAGAAGAATGTAATCAACTTTTAAAAGAATTTCACGCTGAATTATAAAAACAGAAAGTGCAACAATAACAGCCAGCACCCAGACTGCAACAATCTTTAAAACAGCAAGAAGACATAAAACAAAAAGAAAAAGATACACGACAGTTCTGAAAGTTTTTACAGGCCTTCCCTTTGTAGAAGAAACTGCTGCAACAGAGTCCTTTGCATCAAAAAAAGTCTTCTTTGCTTCTTCATTTTCAAAAAGAGGTGTGTCCGGTAAAAACATTCCGGATACAAAAAGAACAAGAGCACTTACAATCGTATACGGTAAAAGAATTCTGCAAAACTCAAAGGCGCTTATTCCCATAAGAGAATATAAAAAAAGATTCTGCGGATTCCCCATAGGAGTAAGCATAGAACCAAGATTTGCCGCAACTGTCTGCAAAACAACAATATAAACTGTATGCTTTACCTGACCACATTTTGTCAGAAGAATAATCGTAAACGGAACAAAAGTTAAAAGTGCGACATCGTTCGTAATAAACATACTGAACACAAAACACATAAAAACAAGTGCGATTCCAAGAGAGCGCACAGTCGACGCAAGACGGCAGAGAGCTCTTGCACACATATCAAACACACCGCAGTAACGCAAACCTGCAACAACTGCCATAAAAGAAAAAAGCAGGAATAAAACTTTTGTATCAATATATTTCAAATATGCCGGCCCAGGCATAACAAAAAAGCAACTGATTAAAGCAAGAAAAAATGAAATTATAAAAACGATTTCTTTTTTCACAAACTGAATGACACGGTTCATAACACCAATAGTAATTCTTTATCAATTAATGTACAATATGCTATAATCAAAATATGATCACAGAACTTTCCATTACGGCAAAACCAGAAGAAGAACATAACGAAAATCTCATAATTAAAAAAATCCGTTCAGAGATTACAGATAAAAAAATCTGCCGTCTAACACACGATGATAAAATAAAATTTATCGTAATAAAAAAATCAATTGATGCAAGGCATAAACAGATAAAGCTTTTTCTCCGCCTCAAAGTATTCATAAACGAGGACGCTTTATCTGTTTCAAATGCAGAACAAAGCCCTCTCCCTCTCTGGCAAACTGCCGGCGGTTCAAAATCCGTAATCATAATCGGCTCCGGCCCCGCCGGCCTCTTTGCAGCGCTTAAGCTGTTAGAGCATAAAATCAAACCAATAATCATCGAACGCGGCAAAGACACCTCAAGCCGTAAAATAGATATCGCTGCAATATCGACAAAGAACTTTGTCGATCAAAACAGTAATTACTGTTTTGGAGAAGGCGGGGCCGGCACCTTCAGTGACGGTAAACTGTATACGAGAAGTAATAAACGAGGCGATATCGGTACTATATTAAGAATTTTTAACCATTTCGGTGCTGATGAAAAAATTCTGACTGATGCTCATCCGCATATAGGAACAGATAAACTTTCTGGCATAATAAATTCAATGAGGGATAAAATAATTTCTCTCGGCGGAGAATTTTATTTTAACATGCTGTGCACAGATTTTATAATAGAAAAAAACTATGTCAAAGGAATAACTGCAAAAGATCTTTCAACAGATAAACCTCATCAGTTTACAGCCGATGCAGTTCTTCTTGCTTCCGGACACTCTGCAACAGACATCTATGACCTTATTGCAAAAAAATGCCCTGATGTTCTTGAAGCAAAAACTTTTGCCGCAGGAGTCCGTGTTGAACATCCTCGTGAACTCATCGATGAAATTCAATATCACGGTGAAAACCTAAAAAAAGATTTACCAAGTGCAGAATACAAGCTTACAACACAGGTCGAAGAACGCGGTGTGTATTCATTCTGTATGTGTCCGGGAGGCTTTGTTGTTCCGTCAAGCAGCGGTCCAGATGAAATAGTAGTAAACGGAATGTCGGCCGCACGCCGCAATTCAAAATGGTCTAACGCTGCAATTGTTGTAGAAATCAGACCCGAAGATATTCCGGAAGAATTTTTAAAGCAGGCATCTGATGCAGGATGCCCCGCACTCGCAGGTCTATATTTCAGAACATATCTTGAAAAACTTACCAAACAACAGGGCTCAGGTCAGGCAGCACCTGCACAGCGCCTTACAGATTTTCTGTCACACAAAAAAAGCGAAACTCTTCCTCCATCAAGCTATACACCCGGGCTCGTTTCATCAAGACTCGACCAGTGGCTTCCGTCTCACATCGAACAGCGCCTTGAACAGGGATTTAAGAATTTTGACAGGACAAAAAAAGGCTTTATAACAGATGAAGCAATTTTAATTGCAAGTGAAACAAGAACAAGCACTCCAGTCCGCATCTTAAGAAACAAAGAAACTTTTGAATGCATTGCGTTAAAAAATCTTTATCCAGCAGGAGAAGGTTCTGGTTACGCAGGAGGAATCGTTTCAAGTGCAATGGACGGAGAAAATTCTGCAGAACAAATCGCACACAGAATTTAAAAATAGAATTTACGACTTATCCTTTGAGTTGTAAAGAAATTTTTTATTCTCATCAAAGAATGCATAAGAACTGACAGGCTTTCCAAAAAGATAACCCTGATACTTATCTGCCTTTAATGGAGCTAAAATTTCTACATCGCTTTCAGATTCAACACCTTCAAGACAGACATTCATTCCTAAGTCATGAGCCATATTGATGATATACTGAATTACTTTTCTTTCAGATTCACCGTCATGATCAAGAACTGCTTTATGAACGAATGAATAATCAAGTTTAAGTGTATTTGCATGAAGATTCTGAATATAACGCAGGTTTGAATATCCTGTTCCAAAGTCATCAATATCTACACGAATCTTCATCTTGTGGAACTCATCAAGAATCTTCTGAAGTTCAACGTGATCAATATATCCGCTTTCTGTAATTTCAAGAATAATATTTTCCGGTCTAACTCCAGACTTTTCAAGTGCCATCTGAACATCGAGAAGAATATCACTTCTTTCAAACTGCATGTAAGAAAGGTTTACACTCATATGGAAATCTTTATCATATTCATTCCAGATTTTACACTGTGTAAATGTCTTTATTAAAATCCATCTTCCAACCGGAGCAATCAAACCACTCTCTTCAAGAATCGGAACAATCTGATCAGCACCTATCATTCCCATTTCAGGAGAAGACCATCTTAAAAGTGCTTCAGCACCTACAACGTGAACGCCTTCAAGCTTATCACCCTTTCCAGAAACTTTAGCCGCATCAACAACAGGCTGATAATACATTTCAAAACCTTTAAAATCATTTTTTACCGAGTCGCGGAATTTTTCGCGCAGGTAAAGTTTGTTGATGTGTTTTGTATATTCAGTTGAATTAAATAAATACAGATTATGTTTTCCAGATTTCTTTCCCATGCTCAAAGAGAAATCTGCTTTTTTAAGAAGATCTTTCGGTTCACTCGAATCCTTTATAAACGAAACAACTCCGGAAGAAATAGTAAATACCGCTGCATAATCAAGATTGTATTCTATTTCAGAAACTTTTCTCTTTAATGCAGAATACAACTCCTGCGCATCCTGTGCATTTTTTCCGGAAACATTCATCAATGCAATTTTATTTCCGCTTATTCTGTAAATATAAGTATGCTCATCCCTTACTGCAAGACAGGCTTTTGCAACGAGATTAAAAATTTTATCTCCAACATCAAGTCCAAAGTTTTCATTGATTCTTTCCAGACCTTCAATACGTACCGCAAGAATAAATCCAGAAACACTTCCGTGTTCTTTTACGAGATCGTTGTAATCCTGTACCATCTGGATTTCAAGAGGAAGTCCTGTTATGCCGTCACGATGAATTGCTTTTAAAGTTACGACACCGGCAAGAACCCTGTCCTTTTTTTCAACCGACAGAAGTTTTCCCCTTATCATAACAGGAACATAATTATTTCTATCATTTTTTAAACGATATTCAGCAATAAAATCAGCTTTCCCGCCGCTGCTGATGCGTTCATAACCTTTTTCGAAAAGCTCCCTGTCATCTTCATGAACAAGCGCACGAATCGTTTCATAAGCATTTTCAAACTCGCGCTCAGGAATAGACAGTACTTTAACTATATCGTCACTAAAAGAGATTCTATTTTTATCTAAATTAAATACAAAAACAAAATCGTCAGAACCGGCACTTTTTACAAACGCCTTAAATTCTGCAGATTCCCTACTTTTTTCATCCATCATACTTTTTTACCATTTTATCAGAGTGGGAACAATAATTCAAGAAAATTCACTATTCTTTTTTATGGATTTCTCCATTTTTAGTGATTATTACAAGCTGAATTTTATTATTTTCCGTAATCCCTTCAAAATCACCCTTCCCGCCGGAAACGAACCAGGCTGTTGCCAGCGCATCGCAAAGCGTACTGCTTTTACTTATCACGGTAACGCTTGCTATATCATTTTCAGCCGGAAAACCTGTTTTACCGTCAATAATATGGTGATATCTTACAGAATCCCGTATAAAAAACCTTTCATAGCCCCCGCTTGTCACGACGCTCTGAGAATCAACACTTACAACCTCAATCGGTTCTGATGTATCTTCAAGCGGATTCTTTATGCCAATTTTCCAATAACTTCCCGGCAAATCTGACTTATGCCCGTAAGCATAAACATTGCCGCCAAAGTTAATCAGAGCCTTTTTTACTCCTTTTTTTTCAAGAATCCTGACAGTTTCATCTGCCGCAAACCCCTTTACAATTCCTCCAAGGTCAATCCTTATCTTTTCATCCTCAAGAACAACGCTGTATTTCCCGTCTTCCTCTGCTAAAACAACTTTTCCCGGGTCACAATGCTTTTTTGCTTCTTCAATCTCTTCAATTTCCGGGACCCTTTCATGGTCAGTTCCTATTCCCCAAAGCTCTATTAAAGCCCCCAGCGCCGGATTAAATGCCCCGTCTGTCACTTTTGATATATAGACTGAATTTTGTAAAAGATCAAAAACCTCTCTGCTTACATAGACTTTCCTGCCCATAGAAGCATTTATCCTTGAAATTTCAGATTCCCTTATCCTGACGCTAAATTCCTTTTCAATGTCCCTCAGTCTTTCGAAAATTTCAGCATAAAGCTCTTCCGTTCCGTCTTCGTACAAATCTACAGTACATACCGTCCCGAAAACATATTCAGTCTGCATGCCCATAACACTTTTCCCACATGAACCAAGTAAAAGAGGCAGACATACTGAAAAAACGGCACTTATAAACCGGAAAAAGCGTAAATTTTTCATACTCACCCGCCTATAGTATTGGAAAAAGCAACTATTTTCAATGAACTACGCACTCGACAAAAATGAGTTTGTTGTATAACATAAGAACTATGCTAAGTTTGTCTTTATTCGGAACTTTATTTTCCCGTACAGGGAAGTCTAAATATTCAAAAGAAAACCAGAAAGCGGCAAATGACTCTCTGGTTTCACTTAAAAAACGCATGGATATCCTTAACCAGAAAGCTTTAAACCTTTCCGAAGGTTATCCGGAACAGCGTTCTCAGATTGCGCAATGCTATGACACCCTCAACAAAATTGAACCAAGCGCAAGTACGCGTGCCGGAAAATTTGAACAGCAGATTTCCGTTGCCATTACAAAAGTAAGTACAGCCTGTGATAAAATCTTTGCACGCGAATCTTCTGACAACCTTGACCGTGAAATCGCATTGCTCTGCCGTACAATCCGCGAAAGAGAACATGCTGACGAAGTTCAGGAAGAATAGTTTTTATGTCCAACGAATTTAAAATCTGCCCGATGTGTTCAGGGAAAAACATCACTTATAAAAACAACAGAAAATGGTTTTGTCCTGACTGCGGTTTTGATTTGTATAATAATGTTGCAGCTGCTGTAGGTTTAATCATAGAAGATATAGACGGATCTATCATTCTTGAAGTACGCGCAAAAGAACCTAGAAAAGGTTTTCTCGCAGCCCCTGGAGGTTTCTGCGACCAGGATGAATCTGCAGAAGAAGCTGCCATCCGTGAATGCCGGGAAGAAACCGGCCTTACGCCTTCTTCAATCAAATACATCGCAAGCTTTCCAAATACATACGAATACAAAAACTTTGTTTATAAAACCTGCGACCTTTTCTTTCTCGCAGAGTTTAATTTATCAGATACAAAAATCATTGACAGAATGCACAGGCAGGAAAATGAAGTTCAGGGATTTAAAAGTGTCAGACTTGAATCAATCGAAGATATAGAAAAACTTCCTGCTGCATTTCCATCACTGATTAATGCACTGAAAATCTGGTTTAAAAATTCCAACCAAGAGGTTTAAAATGCCGTCAGCACATGAAATAATAAAACTAACAGTAGCTTCTATTGCTCTTGTTTATTTTATCGTCCAAACAAGTCTGATAAAATTCCTTAGAAAAATAATTCTTTCCAAAACAGGGACTTTAATTTTAAAAACAAATTCAGTACGAAAACAAAAAGGCATAGCTGTTTTAATCACATGTCCTATTCTTATAATACTTCCGCTTTTCACAAGATCAACTGTTTTCATTTCATGTCTTATGAGCGCAGTCTCTGCCCTCGCATGTTTTATAAGCGTAAAAGAACTCGTCTATACAAAAATTGAAGGAATTTATAAAAATGGAATCGTCAGCTCAGATCATTTTATTCCGTTTGATCAGATTGAAACATTTCCAGAAACATCATGGAAAGAACCGGACAAAGAAGGAACTACAACTCTCGCAATAAAACTTATCGAAACAAAAAAGAATAAAGCTTCTTTAATTACAATTGACTATTCTTCAATACTTGAATACGTCAAAGTCATAAAGACATTAAAAGAAATCAAACAGAATAAATAAAATTCCCAGTAAACAAATTATATCTTATTATAAATAAATTCCGTCCCATTCTTTTGGCGGCGGATTTTTTATAAACTCCTGGCAGCGTAAAGAAAATATTTTTGCCGTCCTGTCTGTCTTCTGATTTTTCGCAATATAATCAAATGCTTTTTTCGCACTTTCAAATTCACAGCTTTCATAATCCTTAAGTGCATTCTGCCATTTTTCAATTAAAAGCCATTGGTCATCAGAAACTGTTTCTGCATCATCAAGAACTTCAAACAGTCTGAGGCTCTTATCAGAATGCCGGCACATAACTTTATCAAGCGCACGAACCATAAAGCTTCCCGAGATTTCTTTAAGAGTACTTTCGTTAATTAAAAATCCTTTTGACTCATATTCAGAACAATAATTCAAAACATCTTCTGCAATATTTACATTATTTCCAGTAACCGAATAACTCATTCTGTTTTTTGTTCCAAATTCTGCAGCAATAAAATTTCCAGTGAATAAAGAAATGTTCATAACAAATTTTCCATCGACACATTTCTTTTTAAGTTCGAGCATCGCATGACACGCTTTTTCAGAAACATCGACTTTATCAAAAATTCCGAATACACAGAGCATCTTTTCACCCTGCTGGCTGCAGACAATCCCGCCGTTAGAAAGGACAACATCCGTCACAATCGAGTAATATTCATTAAGATATTCAACAAGTTCGGCGCAGTTTTTGTAAGAGCTTTCAATCTTTTTAAAATTATCTATTTCTATCTGAGCAACAGAAAGCCAGAGTTTTTCTGCAACTCTTCCATTGCTTTCAAGATAAGAATCAAGGATTTTTTGATCTACTTTCTTTCCAAGTCTTTCTTTTGCATGATTTTTTAAAACATATTTAGAAACAATTGAAAGAATTACAGAAATTATTACGACAAAATAAATCGATGCAAGAGGGATTATCGCTCCAGTAAACACTCCTGTCAAAACAAAGATTATATACGGTACAAAAATACTAAAATAGGCAAAAACTGCACCAATTGTAATTTTTTTTGCAAGATTATCAAGTCTTTCAAAGACTAAAACGAAACTTGCACAGATAATTGCTGCAAGAATCAGAGAAACCCACCACGGCATCACTTTAACAAAATAACTGTCGTATTTTGCCGCAACCCCTTCCCCTGAATATGGATAAAGCATCATATGCGCAAGCAGGTACTGCTCTTCTGAATTTCCAAAAAGACACAAAGAATTCTCTGCCTTCTCTTTTATTTCTTTTCGAAGCTCCTTTAATTCTTCCCAGTTTAAACGGAGTTCTTCAAAATATTTTTCAACATATGAAGTATCTCTTCCTTTTTTTTCTCCGACCTCAACCAACACTTCATCAGCAGCACTTAAAACATACATTTCAAGACATTCTAAAAAATCTTCTTTTGCAATTACATATTCATTAAAGGCTTCGTCAATATTATCCGGAAGTTTATTAAGAATATTAAAAAGATATTCTTTTCTATCAATAAATTTATTGCATGTAAAATCAGGAGACATGTCTTCCGGGGTATAATCAAAAAATCCCCTGTCTTCCATTTCCTGAATGCTTTTTACGATTTTATTTTCAATTGTTTTAATTCTATAAAGTGTATCAATATCAATGGATTTACAGTTAGAAAAATCACTTGCATTAAAATTTAAAACAACTGCACCGCTTGTATCTCTCGGAATAATCATTTTTTTTACTGAACCTGGAAAGTCCAGCACAATTTTATTATTGTAAATGTTTACCGTTGGATTATTTAAAACTTTTAAGAGAGTTGCAAGAATTTCATTTGCATAATATTTCCCATCATACTTTGCAACAAGATGTACCCTTCTTATTTTTCCATCTTTATCCGGACTTATATTCATAAATCCGCTGTATTCACACGCATCGCTAAGAACTTTTATACATGGTTCAACAGAATTAAATTCTGGAGTAACTTTGTCATTTTTGTCTACAACATTCTTCAATGCAAATTTTTCTATTAAATTTGTTTTACCTGCATCATTCGCAAATCTAAATGGCAGAACTACATTTCTGCAAGCCTTAATACAATTTGCAAAATATTCATCTTCATCAAAAAAAATATTGTTGCTTTCGATTTTAGAAAAATCATCATCTACACAGATAGCATCTGCTCCAAGTTCACGAAGAACCATTACAGCTTCTGCATAAACTTCACGACTTATACTGAAAGAATTTTTTCCTGCATCGATTGATGCTTCATTTTTGATAAGAACTATGTTCGTCGAAAATTCAGCCTGCGTTTTATTCTGTAAAAAAAGATCGCAGATTTTTTCATCTATCGTTGAAAAAGCAAATAAACAGCTTAATAAAACAAGTGCCGCACAAACAGAATAGTATAATTTTTTACTCATTTTTTACAAACCGATTTCCTTCTCTATCGACTCAAGAATTTTTTTAATATCAAGAACCAGAATAAAATTATCAGCGTTCTTTGCAACTTTCAAGATAAAATCTTTACGGCCAGGCAGAGTTCCAAAATCATAATTTTCAGAAACTACAAACTCAAGTTTTGTAACTACATCAACAGAATCCGCAATCATTCCCAAAACAAGCGGTTCATCACCCTCCTGCTCAATTTCAAGAACGATAATTGAACATTTTTCAAGGCTTTTTTGAGATTTAAAACCAAACAGCTCCCTAAAATCTACTACAGTTACAACCGAGCCTCTGATATTCATCACTCCCTTAAGATACGGGAGTGCCTTCGGAACACTCGTAATTGGTTCGTAATTAAGAACTTCCCTTACAAATTGAACAGGAAGTGCAAAAGTTCCTTCTCCAAGACTAAATGTAAAAAAAGATTCATCTGTCATAACACTCTCCACTTCGCCACCCTGATATCAATTATTTTACCATAAATTCCCCTTATCCGCATTATAAATTTTCAGCACAAAAAAGCCCTCAAGGTCTCAGACAGCTCTTTTTTACTTCCTGAAAATTCACGCGTTTCTGCTGTTTTTTCCATATTTTTCTACCATATAAAATTTGACGGATTAAGTGATTAATAGTAAACTATAAGAAGTGAACTGGGAGGCCGTGTATATATATCTTAGATATATACATGGTCTTTTTTTGTCTGTTACAAATTGGAGAGTTTATGTCTAGAAAAAAAACATCCGGTTCAAATATTCATTTGACTGAAGCAGCGGGGATAGAACAGGCTGCGTCTATAAAACAACAGATTTTCGCCTCATTAAAGGACAATAAGACCACTATAGTTGATCTGGCCGGTCTTACTGATATCGATTCTTCTATCATGCAGATATTTATTTCTGCAAAATTAGAAGCAGATTCCCTTAAGAAAAAATTTTTCGTTCAAAACATTTCAGATGAAATTAAAAATCTTCTGCAAATGATGTCATTAACCCTTCCAGAAGAAAAAAGTGAGGATGAAAAATAATGTTTGACCAGGTAGCATCCGTATTTTTTGATGAAGCAAATGAACTCCTCGACAATCTTGAAGGTTATCTCCTTACTCTGGAAACAGAACCTGAAAACCAGGAAGTAATTTCTGCAGTTTTCAGAAGCATGCATACAATCAAAGGTTCTTCGGCAATGTTCGGCTTTGATGAAATTTCAAAGTTTACACACAAAATGGAAAGTACTTTTGATATGGTTCGTAACGGAATTGTTCCCGTAACTCCACAGCTTATAAACCTTACACTAAAAGCACGCGATCACATCCGTTCTTTACTTGGAGCAGAAATTACCCCGGAACTTCAAAATGCTTCACAATTTATAATCGAAGAATTAAACAGTTGTGTTGAACCGTTCGAAAAAACTCAAAAATCTGCAGCTTCTGTTTCTCAAAAACAGAACGAAGCTCAGCTTTCTTTACAAAACGACAGCAGTTCAGAAAAAGGTGATGCCTTACCGGAATCAACATGGCGTATTTCCTTTGTTCCTTCTGATACCATCATGCAAAACGGTACCCGTCCTGAGCTCCTTGTAAAAGAACTTGCCGAAATGGGTAATGCAACTATATTAACCTTTGCTGATAAAATTCCGCCTCTTTCAAAACTCGAAGAAGAAAAATGTTATCTTTACTGGGACATCATTTTAACAACTTCGAAAACAGAAAACGATATTAAAGACGTATTTATTTTTGTTGATGATACTTCTCAGATAAAAATCGAAAAAATAAATGATTTCGGCGTTCATAAAAAAATTGGTGAAATTTTAATTTCCCGAAAGCTTATTACCGAAGCTGAACTTACAAAAGTAATTGAAGAACAGAAAAAAGTCGGAGATCTTCTTGTTCAGAAAAATGTTGTTTCAGAACAGCAGATTAAGGCTGCCCTTGCAGAACAGGGACATTTAAATAAGCTGGTCAAGGCAAAAGAAATTCCTGCTTCTCAAGCCGTTCAAAATCCTGTTGCCTCTCAGACAATCAGAGTTAACTCTTCAAAACTCGACCAGCTTGTTAACCTTGTCGGAGAACTTGTAACATTTAATGCACGTCTTTCTTCTGTAGCTGCAGAAATCAAAAACCCTGGTCTTCAAACATTAACCGAACTCGGAGAACATTTAATCTTCTCTCTTCGCGACACTTCGATGGACATGCGAATGCTTCCGATAGGAACCATTTTCTCGCGATTCCGCCGCCTGGTTCACGACCTTGCAGCCCAGCTTGGAAAAAACATTGAGCTCGTCACAGAAGGCGCCGACACAGAGCTTGATAAAAATGTTATCGAAAAGCTCAACGACCCTCTGGTTCATCTTATAAGAAACTCATGCGACCACGGAATCGAAAATCCGGAAATCCGTGCTCAGCTTGGTAAAAACGCAACTGGAACCGTAAAACTTTCTGCAAGACATGCCGGCGCCTTTGTACTTATTACAATTTCCGATGACGGCGGCGGATTAAATAAAGATGCCATCTACAACAAGGGTGTAGAACGCGGCTTGATAAAGGCGAACGAAAACTTAACTGACAAACAGATATTCGAGATGATTTTCCAGCCAGGTTTCAGTACAAACAAGACCGTTACTTCTGTTTCTGGCCGCGGTGTTGGAATGGATGTCGTTAAACGTGATATCGATTCTCTTGGAGGAAGCGTTTCTGTAGAAACAGAAAGAGGAAAAGGCTCCAGCTTTATTTTAAAGATTCCTCTTACACTTGCAATTATCGAAGGGATGCTTGTTCAAATCGGTGACAACAAATATGTTGTTCCTGTTTCTGGAGTCGAAGAATGTATCGAATACGAACCTGCAGAAGATTCAGATTTTCTCTGTTCTCACATTGTTGCCCGCGATGAATATCTTCCGTGCATCAATATGCGTAAATATTTTGAAGTTGATTCACCTTTACCACAAAATCCGCAGGTTGTTGTAGTTAACGACCAGTCTTCTAAAATAGGAATCATCGTTGACCACATCATCGGAAATCATCAGACGGTCATCAAACCGATAGGAAAACTATATAAGAAAATCGAAGGGCTTTCCGGTTCAACAATTCTTGGCGATGGATCAGTTGCACTTATTTTAGATATTTTCAAACTCTCTGATATCATCAGAAAAATAGACATGGGGAAAAATGAACGTAAAAACTAATACAGCTACAGCAGTAAAAACTTCTCCCCCTGCGACTAAGTTTCTCTTAAAGGAACAACAGGCGCTTTCAAAAATTCAGTTTAAACGCATCTCATCATTCATGCAGAGAACCACTGGAATAAAACTTCCAGAATCAAAGCTCACGATGATTCAGGCACGCCTTGCAAACAGACTCAAGGCCTTAAACTTTGAAAACTATGATCAATATGTTAATTATGTCTTCTCTTCTGATAAAACTTCCAGTGATGAAATAATCATGATGATAGATTTGATTACAACAAATCTTACACATTTCTTTAGAGAAGAAACTCACTTTGATTTTCTGTCAAATTCTGTTCTTCCTTATCTTGCAGAAAACAACATCACAGTTCCAGAAATCTGGTCTGCAGGCTGTTCTTCTGGAGAAGAACCATACACTCTTTCAATCGTTCTTTCAGAATTTATCAAAAAGAATCCTGGAAAATTTTCAGATTACAAAATTCTTGCGACAGACATTTCAACAAAGATTCTATCAAAAGCTGTCGAAGCAGTTTATCCGTTAGAATCAATTGAAAAAATTCCGTATAAAATTAAACATGAATATTTTTTAAAAAGCAAAAATCCCGATATGCAGCTTGCAAAAGTAAAGCCGGCTATCAGAAATAAAGTTACGTTCGAGAGATTAAACTTTATGGACAGCTTTTATCGGGTTAAAAATAAAAAAGATATTATTTTCTGCAGGAACGTCCTGATTTATTTTGATAAACCAACACAACTTGCAGTTATAAAAAAACTGGTTGACTGTTTAAAGCCGGGTGGATTTTTGTTTCTTGGACATTCAGAAACAATATTCGGATCTAACCTTCCGCTTAAAACAGTTTCTACAACTGTCTTTCAAAAGACTAAGGAGCTCTAAAAAATGCCGATAAAAGTTCTTGTCATAGACGATTCTGCATTAGTCAGAGAAACACTCAGTTCTATCCTCAATTCTGATCCCGACATCAAAGTCATTGCAACTGCATCTGATCCGATTTTCGGCGCTAAGAAAATAAAAGTAGAACGTCCGGATGTTATTATCCTCGACATCGAAATGGCACGCATGGATGGATTAACTTTCCTTCGCAAAATGAACGAAACAGTTGATCCGATTCCTTGCGTTGTCTGTTCAACGATGGTTTCAAAGGGATCTGAAAATGCAATGAAAGCTCTTGAATATGGTGCAGCAGAAGTAATTCAAAAACCAGCACTCGGAACAAGAAAATTCTTAGAAGAATCGAAAGTCAGAATATGTGATGCAGTAAAATCTGCATTTAAATCTACGGCAAACATCAAGAAGTTAATTCCTTCTCCGCTTGTTTCCAAAACACATACTGTTCAGCCAAAACTTTCTGCAGACGTAATGCTTGAAAAACCGGGCGCTTCATCTGCAGTACTGGAAACAACAGAAAAGATTGTCGTTGTAGGAGCAAGTACAGGTGGAACAGAAGCATTAAAGGATTTTCTTTCCATGCTTCCAGATGATTCTCCGGGCATTGTTATAGTTCAGCATATGCCGGAACATTTTACAGCAGCATTTGCTTCACGTCTTGATGGAATCTGTAAGATTCATGTTAAAGAAGCACAAAATGGTGATGCGGTTATTCAGGGACAGGCATTAATTGCCCCTGGAAACTATCATACATTATTAAAGCGGTCGGGAAACCGCTACTTCGTAGAAGTAAAAGAGGGTCCTCTTGTATCAAGACACAGACCATCTGTCGATGTTTTATTCCGTTCAGCAGCCCGCTATGCAGGAAAAAATGCAATCGGAATTATCATGACAGGAATGGGTGATGATGGTGCAAAAGGAATGCGCGAAATGCACGACACAGGAGCTTTTACTATTGCTCAAGATGAAGCGTCCTGTATCGTTTACGGAATGCCGGGCGAAGCAGTAAAAAATGGTGGCGTTGATAAAATAGTTCCATTGTCTAACATTGCCCAGACAATGATAAATGCAGCATTGATAAGATAAAAATTATTCTGTTTACAGAAATGGAGGAGTTATTATGGCAGATAAAAAAATTTTAGCAGTTGACGATTCAGCATCTATTAGAAAGAGTATTTCTTTTGTTCTTTCTCAAGAAGGTTACGAAGTCGTAGAGGCAGTTGATGGAGTTGACGGCTTAGCAAAAGCTAATGAAACAAAATATAGTTTGATAATTACAGATATTAACATGCCGAATATGGACGGAATCGAAATGATTAAGCAGCTTCGTGCAAACGAAAATTACAAGTTTACACCAATCATTGCGCTTACAACCGAAAGCCAGGATTCTAAAATGCAGGAAGGAAAATCTGCAGGAGCAACCGGCTGGATTGTAAAACCGTTCACTTCTGAAAAACTTTTAGCAATCGTTAAAAAAATAATCGGATAGATTAACAGATAAAGGAGTTTAGTTATGAGAGTAAGTCTTAAACGGACAATAATGCGCATTTCTCTTTCTGTTCTTTGTGTTACAATTGCAACTATAGCAATCAGTTCTGCCATTGCAACAAGAAATGTAATTATTGATACTGAGTTACACAGTTTATCACTTTTATTCCAGGAAGTTTCAAGTTATGCCTCTTCAAGAATTGAAACAGAATATGCAAGACTTGAAGCAATTGCAAATCGAGATGATATCAAAGATACATCGATACCAGTTGAAGTTCGGGCAAAAAAACTTGCAAAAGATGTAAACGAAGCTGTCGGCCACCGCTACTTTGTTTTTTCTGATGCAGCAGGTAATGCCTATAATTCATATGGAAAGCCTGTTGATATTTCACAGCGCGCATACTTTAAGGAAACTCAAAAAGGTAACAGAGCAGTAACTGATCCTCTGATGAATAAAATTTTAAATGCAGAGGCTCTTTTATATGCTGTTCCTTATAAAGACGACAATGGAAACTTTTTAGGTGCAGTTTGTATTGATACTACAACAGACATTCTTAATGAAATCTGTAACAGCATAAAAGTTTCTAAACGCAATACAACAGTTATCATTTCTCGCGAAACAGGTAAAGTAATCGGAACATCAAATGAAAAGCTTGCCGGTATAGGCCGTGACTTCGTAAAAGACGCAGAAACAGATGTTTCCTATAAATATCTTGCTCCATGTGTACAGCGTGCAATTAACGGAGAAGTTAATTCAGAAATGACAACGGTTCGCGGTCACCGTTTCTTTGTTTCTTATACACCAATCAAAGGAACAAACTGGACAATCGCAATGTATGCTCCTTACATTGACTTCTCTCACGGTGTTCTGGTAATGGCACTCTTTAACGGTGGTCTTGGAATTGTACTTACACTTCTTGGAGTTTTCGTTTTCTATCTTTTTGCCAATGCAATTACAAAATCACTTAAAACAGTCTCACTCATGCTTGGAGACATCGCAGACGGCGATCTTGTTCTTAACAACGTTCCTGAAGAACAGAAAAACAAAATTCTATCACGCAAAGATGAACTTGGTGAAATGGCTCAGTCACTTAAATCAATGATCATTAAACTTTCAACAATTCTTTTAACAGTGCGTGATTCTGCAATTCACGTTGAAACCGGTGGCTCACAGCTTTCTTCTTCAAGCCAGTCAGTATCATCTGGAGCTTCCGAGCAGGCTGCATCTACAGAAGAAATGTCTGCAACAATGGAAGAAATGACATCAAACATCAGACAGACAGCAGACAATGCAGCAAAGACAAGCTCAATTGCCAACCAGACTTCTGCAGAAGGAGAAGCTGGCGGAATGGCTGTAACAGAAGCACTCGAAGCTGTTAAAGAAATTGCAGACAAGATTAACATCATTGAAGAAATTTCTAATCAGACAAACCTCCTTGCAATCAATGCCGCAATCGAGGCAGCTCGCGCCGGAGAAGCAGGAAAAGGATTTGCAGTTGTTGCATCAGAAGTCCGCAAACTTGCAGAACGTTCAAAAGTTGCAGCTGGAGAAATCAGTGAACTTTCTGGAAAAACTCTCCTTGCAGCAGAAAATGCAGGAAACAAAATCAACGAAGTTGTTCCTGGAATGGAACAGACTTCACAACTCATCGATGAAATTGCAACCGCATGCCGCGAACAGGATAACGGAGCAGAACAGGTTTCTACTGCAATCATTCAGCTTGACACAGTTGTTCAGCAGAACGCATCTGCAGCAGAAGAAATGGCAGCAATGGCAGAAGAACTTTCTAATGAAGCACAGAAACTTGTTAAAGCAATCAGCTACTTCTCAATTGATGAATCACTTGTAGAAGAATATACAGCCGAAACAAAAAAGGCAGAACATCCTGCAGAAAAACCTAAAAAAACAAAACCTTCTTCTGTTTCTGACTTTGTCCAGGAAACAGCAAGAAAAGACGAAGAAATTCCCGTAGAAAAACCTGTTTTAGAAGATAACAAACCGGAACCAGAAGCTCCTTCTCCAAGGAACACTTTCTCTCCGAAATCTTCCGGGGACATAAGCGATTCTGATTTCGAAGAGTTCTAATATGATTCAGCAGTATTTGTCTTTTACAATTGAAGATACTCAATATGCAATCAATGTATTCCGAATCCAGGAAGTGCTTGAATATGAAGAACCTGTAAAGATTCCATGTTCAAGCCCACTTCTCATGGGTATCATCCGCTCAAGAGATACAAATATTGCAATCATGGACATTCGTTCCCGGTTTGGACTGGAAAAAAAACCTGTCGATAATGAAACAAGAATCATCGTTCTCGAAATCACAGATCAGGAACACGGTGTTATAAATCTTTTCGGAATAACGGCAGATTCTGTCCAGGAAGTTTTGGATATCGATGACAGCGTTCTCGAGCCTCTGGTAAAATCCAAAAAGTTCTGTGGCGCAGAATTTGTTTCTGATATTGTTTCACAAAATCAAAACTATCTTTTGATTCTTGATGTAAACAAATTATTTTCTGAAAAAGATATAACAACTGCTTCAAAATCTGTCAGTCAAAAGATTGAAAAAACACAGAAAACAGGAAGGTCAAAATGACAAATCAACTTCTGACATTTACACTCGACAATAATGTTTACGCCTTTGAAGTATTCAAAGTTCAGGAAGTTCTTGAATACTCTGAACCTGTAAAAATTCCGTGTGCATCACCTTATATAAAAGGATTAATCAATTCACGCGGCAACGGAATATCTGTAACAGACTTACGACAAAAGTTTTCCCTTCCTGAGCACGAACCTACAAAAGATACAAGAATCATCGTTGTAGAAGTAAGCAAACCCACAGATGAAAATCCTGACCGCATAATTACATTTGGTGCCGTTACCGATTCTGTCCTCGAAGTTCTTGAAGTCGACGAACAGGATGTAGAACCACCACCAAAGTTTGGAAATACAATCTCTCCGGAATACATAAGCGGCTTAACAAAAAAGGATGACAAATTTATCATCATCCTTAACGAAAAAACAATCTTTTCACAGTCAGAGCTTCCGGCAGTTACAGAATAAAATTAACCATTCGGGCAAAAAAAAAGCCCTTGCGGGCCTTTTATAGAACTACTTCTGCAGCAAACATAGCAAAAAGGAGTATTTGCAACACCCTGTTGCAATATGGCCATTCATTCCTGCTATGTAAATTCCGCAAAAGAAGTTCTTATTTAAAGATGGTGATATAAAATCACCATCTTCATTACTAAATTATTCCTTAACAGATCCCATTGTTAATCCAGAAATGATATATCTAGACATAAAACAATAGAAGATGATAATAGGAACAAGTGATACGGCAATACCCATATAGATAGCACCGAACTCTGTACGATAAATATCACCACGGAGTAACTGTACAATAATAGGTAATGTCTTTTTCTTATCGTCCTGTAAAAGAATCATTGGAGTAACAAAGTTGTTCCATGATCCTACAAATCCGAAGATTGCCTGTGTAGCAAGAGCTGGCTGGAGAATTGGAACAATAATCTGGTTAAAGATTCTAAATTCTCCTGCACCGTCGATACGACCTGCATCGATCAATTCAAGTGAAAGAACAGATGCCATATACTGTCTCATGAACAATACAGTTGCGGCAGAAGCAATAGCCGGAATTGTCAACGGAATAAAGCTGTTTGTCAAGTGAATCATTGACATAAACTGGTAAAATCCGATGAACGAAATAGAAGCTGGAAGCATCATTACAAAGAGAATGAATGCCCAGATGAACTTTCTTCCTCTGTAGTTATAAACATGCAATGAATATGCAGTTAATGCAGAGAAGTAAATACCTAAACCTGTAGATCCAACAGCAACGATGATAGAGTTAAGCATACCTTTCCATACCTGGAATTTACCCTTTGAGAAGTAAACAATAAAATCACCGATATGGATAAACTGACCGGCGTAAGCAGAACTATTAAAGATTGCCTGCCATCCGCCAGCAGCACCAACATTTGCTACCTTAAGACCAGAACCACAAGTAATAAGTAAGTTCCAGTTCTGTACACTAAAACGACTCGGAAGCAAAGAAAGTCCTGCGTTGATTTCTTCTGTAGAACGAGTAGCATTAATCAACATCAAGTAGATAGGTACCAAAGCAATAACAACGAAGAAAACCATAAGAATATAAATTACTGTCTTTTTGACAGTCATAGATGCTTTATAATCCATTTTCAACCTCCTACTTACGACCTACGTCGCTACGATCCTGCATAAAGAAGTAGATAAGCATAGAAAGGAACATTGTAATTACGAATACACCCATAGCAATGGCAGAACCATAACCATAGCCGTTTGTTCCCTGGAATGCAATGTTATACATGTATACAATCATAGATCTGATTGAGAATGCCGGACCACCACGCATATCTGTTAAGAGGAATGGAATTTCGAATAACTGCATACCACCAATCAATGATGTAATCAAAATAAAGAGCATCATTGGTCTTAACAAAGGAAGCGTAATATAGAATGTCTGCTGTCCCTGGTTAGCACCATCAACAACTGCAGATTCATACAAAGAAGGTGAAATAGATGTAATACCAGCCATCAACATAATCAATGTCTGACCACACCACAACCACCACTGGATGAATGATACGATTCCACGTGACCATGGAACACTTCTAAAGAACTGAATAGCCTGTACTGTTTCTTCACCGGCAATAGTTACTTTTTCGTTAATTCCAAGTCCAAAGAGGAACTGGTTAATAGGTCCGTTAGGGAATCCGAACAAACTTCTGAACAAAATAGCTACTGATGCTGCTGTCAAAAGGTTTGGCATATAGAACAATGCACGGAATGTATTCTTACATTTCAAATGCATACGTGGGTCTGTAAACCAGATAGCAAACAGGAGAGCTAAGCCCAACTGAGGAGTAAAGTTAAACAGCCACATAATGAATGTGTTTCCAACTGAACCCCAGAAATATTTATCTTTAACTAAAGTTGCAAAGTTTTCCAATCCGATCGTATGAACACCTTTGCACTTAGAAACTAGACAAGATCTAAAATTGTCGCCTTTCATTAAATCTGCTTTCTTGTAATTTCTGTTCTTGCACATCTTTTTGCAGACTCTGATGCCGACAAATTTCTTACCATCTTTTTTAACTATGATATTTCCGATTAATTTTCCATCTTGATCAACGAGTCTGTCTGGAACCATTTCTGTGGTTGCAACACCCGTTTTTTTATTTACGCGACGAATTTCTCTCTCATTAATAGCGTCGCCCTCAATCATTACTTCGTCTAACGGTCTTTCAATATAAATAGATCCGTGAAGTCCTGAGTTAAAGCCTTTTTTATCTGTGAAAGACAAGAAGACTGTATAAATGGTAGGCCATAACTGAAAAAATAAGTATATTACGATGAATGGAATAACAAAGAATACACCATATTTTTGAAGTTTAGCCTCAGAACCTAATTTCTTATTGGCCATATTTACTCCCAAAACATTATGTAAATATATTTTTTATAAAAAAAAGTGCAGGGCGACCGAAGTCACGCTGCACTTTTTCTAGATTCTAAAAATTAGAATCCGAGTGTCTGGCTAACCTGATCAGCGAAGTCAGCAAGTGCATCTTCTTTAGATTTTTCACCATTGATGTATGCAGCTGTAGCTTCACCGAAGATTCCTTCGATAGCCTGGTCTGTACCCTGTGTGAGTTTTCCATCTACGTTGTTTGCCATTGCAGCAAATGCAGCATAGTGGTTCTGTCCACCAAGGAATGGTTCCTGGTATGTATCTTTAATCTTGTTGATTACGTTGTTGTTAGATACCATATCACCAGTGTCTTTAGCCCATCTTTCGAGGAAGCTGTCATCTGTAGCTACGTATTTAATGAATTCTTTTGCAAGTTCAGGAACTTTTGTGTTCTTGTATGCAGCAACCCATGTACCACCCCATCTGTAAGCAGCTGGTCCAGCACACATAGCCCAGTCACCAGTTGTGTCTGGAGCGTTTGGTTTAAGAACGTAGTGGAGACCCCATGTAGGGAGGAAGTAAGAGAATACTTCTACTTCGTTTCCTTTTTCGTCTTTGAGTTCACCTTTCATTCCAGCGAACCAACCTTCAGCCCACTGTCCCTGGCGTCCTTCATATCCTTTGTCTTTCAAGAGTTTACACATATCCATGTAGTCTTTCATAGCTGGATCGATTGTGAGTTTTCCACCTACTACCCATGGCTGTTTGCGAGCACCCTGGAATGGCTTGAATAAGTCACCAGTTGTTGAAACGATTACACATTTTCCGTTTGATTTGTTCTTAAGGAATTCAGCTGCATCAAGGAATGCATTCCAGTCAGAAACTTTCTTCTGTACTTCTGCAGGATCGTCTGTTCCGAAGTATTTCTTTGCAAGTGAGCGGCGATAGAACATAGCACCTGGACATGCCTGCCAAGAAAGTCCGTATACTTTTCCGTTGTAAGATCCAACATCAGCTGGATAAGAGATCATTTTTCCCTTGATTTCGTTATAAACGTCTGTCAAGTCGAGAAGAAGATCTTCACCCTGTTCAACATATTTGCGTACGAAAGCGTCTTCGAGAGCGAATACGTCTGGTGCACCATTTCCGTTAGCGAGAACTGGGTCCAATTTGTTAGGGAACTGATCTGTAGGAGTAAGTGAGTATTCTACTTCTACTTCAGGATGATCAACTTTGTAGTACTTTTCTACCATTGTCTGAAGTTCGTCTGTGAACGACCAGATTACCAATTTTTTCTTTGCAGGTCCACAGCTTGATACTGTTGCGATCATAGCAGCTGCTGCGATTGCTGAAAGAATAATTCTACTTTTCTTCATATTTCCTCCAGGATACATGAACATAAAATGTTATTAGAGTCCCTCTGCAAAGCAAAGGGTTTCCCTCTTTTGTAACTATAATTATCTATCCATTAGTCAAAGTTGTCAACAAAAAAAACAAAAAAAGGGGTAAAATTTCCCCTTTTTAGTGTTTTTAAGGCCAAATTCCTGCTTTTTTTTCAAAATTTTAAGCCATTTTGTATAACTTTCTACGGATTCTGGTGTTTATCCTATTTCCAGGTTTTAAGAATGTTAAGATAGTATTTTCTGTCAGATTCAAACTCGCTTTTAAGCAGATTTAAGAACAAAATGTGTTTTGAACCTGAGTTTTCCCTGAAAATGAAGATTCTTTCGTATACCCTGCCGGTTTCTGCATCTATCGAAGTTGAATAAACCGTAATACGGCTTCCCTCTTCAGAAATGCTGATACTGTTCAAAGGAGTGTACGAGTTTTCTGAAAGGATAACTGTCATAAGGCTGTCGGTAAAAAGAAACTTTTCATCCAGTTTGAATATTGAAAGAAGGGAATCGTTTCCACGGAAATAGATGTTCTGAAATTCTGCTTCAGAATCTCCCATCTTATTTGACCAGCCTTCATCGAGATTTATTTTTGTTCCTTCGATTTCCGCTGTAAAAGATTTTTCTTTTTTATTTTTCTTCTGTATAGGAGTCCAGTTTGCTTCCAGCGGTCTGAAGCTTGAAAAACTTTTATCAGCAGAAGATTTTATTCTTCCTGCAGCCACTGCTTCAAAAACTGTTTTACGTGAATTATCAATTATTTTTTTTATATTGAATATTGGAATTGTATAATCATAGTAAACAAAAACTTCTCCACCAAACTGATTGAAATCTTCTTTTGAAATAAAACCGGATTCCATATATGAAGGAGATTTTTTTAAAATTAAATTTGCTCCCGGATTTTTTTCTGCATCCGGAGAAATATCTCCGGCTTTTTTTCTTCTGGAAGCAAATTCATAAATCATATCGTGGATATAATTTATGACATCGGTATCTTCCTGAACTATCGGTGTTAAAAATCTTTCACCAGTTAAATCAACATAATCTTTTTTCGGATCTATCGTAAAAAGAATTTCAATTTCTTTTGGCGGATCTTTGTCACTTCCAGGAGCGAAATACCTTGCTGCATAAGTTCCTTCATCATAAATTAAAAATCCAAGATATGATTCTCTGTTAAAAGAATAGTCCCTGTAATAAACATACATCCCGCTTTGATTTTTGATAAATGGATTTACTCCAGGAATTGCGTTTGCATTTAATACCATTACAAAAATTAAACATATTGCTAATAACAGTTTTTTCATTGTCTAACCTATGCGTTAAGTTTTGCGAGTTCTTCCTTTACAATAGAAATAATTTTTTCAGAAGCTTTTTCAAGCGGAACAAGCTCTGCGTCTGCACTGCTTCTTAATTTTACTTCTACGTTAGGAAGATTTTTATCTCCTACTACAACACGTACCGGATATCCGATTAAATCTGCATCTGCAAATTTAACTCCAGGGCGTTCGTTGCGGTCGTCAAGAATTACTTCGATTCCGGCAGCGCGAAGCTCTTCATAGATTTTATCTGCTGCTTCTTTCATTGCGCCGTCATATTTTACAGGAACAACTGCAACATGGAACGGAGCTGTACTCATTGTCCAGATAATTCCTTTGTCGTCGTGATGTCCTTCGATTATGCTTGCAAGTGTTCGGTCTACACCGATTCCGTAGCATCCCATTACAGGAGTTACAGCCTTTCCGTTCTGGTCAAGGTAAGTTACATGCATGCTCTTTGTATATTTGTCACCGAGTTTAAAGATGTGGCCAAGCTCGTTACCCTTTTTAGTATAGAATGTTCCGCCGCATACAGGACACTTATCGCCTTCTTTACATGTTCTTACATCAACTGTCATAAATGCAGTGTAGTCGCGCCCCGGTTCTACATGTTTAATATGGAAGCCTTCTTTACCGGCACCGGCAATACAGTCGTGCATATCTATTGTAGAAAGATCTGCAATAACAGGAACTTTAATTCCAACAGGGCCTACAAAGCCGTGTGGTGCGCCAGAGTATTTTAAAACATCTTCGTCAGATGCAAGCTCTGCACCGCTTGCCTTAAGCTCTGCTGCAAGCTTTGTTTCGTTTACATCAAGGTCGCCGCGGATAAGAACACAGAAATAAGTTTCCGGAATATATGTCTGGCCGCCTTCTGTAACTGTTCTGGCATTTTTGTAAAATTCAGTCTTAGAAAGATCTACAGCACAGTTATAAACTTTATAAAGAAGTGCCTTTAAGAATGTAGTAGATTTTGCATTAAAGAATTTTTCCATGTCTTCTATGCTGAATACATTTGGAGTTGCAACTTCTTCGATTGCAAGATCTGTCTTTACCTGAGGCTTGCCTTCGTTGTTAAGCGGAGCTTCCGGTTTGCACGCAGCTTTTTCTACGTTTGCAGCGTAGTCGCAGTCAGGACAGAGTAAAAGTGTGTCGTCTCCAACTTCACTTTCTACCATAAACTCTTCTGAGCCTGAGCCACCCATTGCACCGGTGTCTGCCTTTACAGAAATTGTCTTAAGACCGAGGCGTTTAAAGATACGGCGGTAAGCTTCTGCACACTTGTCGTAAGAAGCATCAAGCGAAGCTTTGTCTGCGTCAAATGAATAAGCGTCCATCATTGTAAACTCACGGCCACGCATTACACCATAGCGCGGGCGAATTTCGTCGCGGTATTTTGTATTAATCTGATATGCGATTATAGGAAGCTGTTTGTAAGAAGAAAGTCCGTCGCGTATTAAAGCTGTAAATGCTTCTTCGGCTGTAGGAGAAACTACCATATCCTGTCCGCCACGGTTCTGCGGCTTGAGCATTTCGTCTCCCATTGTATTCCAGCGGCCAGATTCTTTCCAAAGCTCACCGGGCTGAATAACAGTGGGTTTCATTTCTAAAAGGCCGGCGTTATCTAATTCTTCGCGGATAATTTTTTCAACCTTGCGCAGTGAACGCAATCCAAGCGGCATGTACGAATAAAGTCCGTTTCCAAGTTTACGGATCATGCCGGAACGCATCATAAGCTGATGACTTGAAATAACAGCATCTGAAGGAGATTCTCTTAAAGTGCTGATTAAAAACTGAGAACTTTTCATAGCGGGTATTTTATTAAAAAATCTCCTTCTTGTGAATAGTACCAATCTGCTCTATTGCCTTACCAAGCGGGATTTTAGGGTTCTCTTTCCGGAATGAACCTAAATCGACCAGAAATCTGTTCATCGAAAAATGCTGGAAAACAAAAACCTTATCCCAGGCATCCTTTACGCCCTGATATTCTTTAGAAAGCGTCTCTTTATATGGAACAAAGATTCCGTTTTTTTTAAGTTCAGCGTAACCTACAAGCCAGAGCTCAGGAATTATGCCGTTTTCGTCCCGGGCTGCTTTGACAAGATCTTTGTGTAAGGCGGCAGTTTTCTGTGCCATCCATATCTGGCTTTCGAGGATCAGGTCGTACGCCGGAGATTTTTTTTCTTTTAGCGCGCGGTCGATAAAATTAAGATGCTTTGTTTTTGCCGAGTGAACCGGAGTTTTGTTTAAAATGATGACGTCCTTTCTAAAGTCAACTTTTAGCTCGGGATTTTTGCGGAAAAAACCGTCTGCGATTTTTCCTGCCTGGCCTACAAGATATTTACTGTTTGCTGCAAGCTGTTCGGACTTTCCGGGATTGTCGCCTATTACGATTAATTTAATTTCTGAATCCTGTGTAAGCTCATCAAGTGATTTATTGTAAACAACCGGAGTTTCAAAGCTGTAAGGCGGAGTATCTGAAGAAGCAGCTTCTTTTTGCAGTGGAATAAGTTCAGAAGAAAACTTATTCCAGATGCTGCACTGTTTTTTAAAATCATCCCTGAACTTACAGAAAATATTCCACTGTGATGCTGTCATCAATTAATCCTTATTCTTCGTCTACTACTTTTGCATCTGCCTGAACGATATCGCGGTTACGCCATCCACTTATTGCAAGAACAATTGCAATTACTATTAAAACAGCCCCACCGATTTTGATGATGTTAAAACCAACTGAAGTCAAAAGCATAAAGAGAAGAATTGCAACTGCAACTGTAATTAAAATTTCAATTACATATCGTTTTACATCTCTTCCCGCTTCGCTTAAAATTTTTACTGCATAAATTTCGAATCCCACCGAACAAAGTGCATAAATTGCAAGAACAGTTATCATTGTTTTCCATGCAAATTCAGCTGCAGCAGCAGGAAGAACGATACAGAAAATTCCAAGAATGATGCTCAATGCTCCGCGAACCGCAAGACAGATTTTATAAGACCTGTCTTCAACAAGTTTTAACATATAAAGAACAGTATAAAAACCAGAAACTACAAGATAAATTCCTAAAGCAATAACAAAAACTTTAATAATAGGTTCAGCTGCAAAAATCATAACAAGCCCCAGAAGAGCCGTCATCAAAGGAACAATAAAAAAACTATACACAAAATTCCTCCTTAAAAATGAACTATATAATTAAAACAATTCAACTTTAAAATTGTAACCAGATGATTTAAAAATAATATAAGTTATGGCGTAAATCAAGTTTTTTATATTTTATGACAGTCATATTTTTTGTTTATATTGAACGATGTTAAAAATCTGACTGTTGACTTAAACTTTAATCATGGTAAAGAAAGGCAGCTTATCTTACATAATCGGGAAGAATTTACAGATTATCAGAAAACAGCATCACCTTACCCAGTCGGAGCTTGCTGAAAAAATTGGTATTTCTGTATCACATGTAGCAAACATTGAATCACGCAGAGCATCTGTAAGCCTTGATTTAGTACAGAGAATTCTTGAAATTTTTAACGTATCCCCGAATGATCTTTTACTCGACAGGAATTCTGATAACAAACAGAATTCAACAACCCACGACAAAATCAGAAAAATGATTTCGGATAAAATCAACTCGCTTTCTTTTGAACTCTACTATGACCTTGCAGATTACATTCCTGAGTACACAACCACAAAACCTTCAGAAATGCAGTCAAAGCGCAAAAACAGAAAAAAGACAGATAAATAAAACTCTGTGCTTATTGACAAAAACTCCGTTTTTATGCTATTTTTCAAAGGCAACATTGGAGCGGTATCAAAGCGGTCGTACTGAGGCGGTCTTGAAAACCGTTGTACCTTCGGGTACCGGGGGTTCGAATCCCTCCCGCTCCGAATATAATGGAAGCGTGGTAGAGCGGTAATACAACGGATTGCTAATCCGTCGGTTCCTTACGGGCCGGGCAGGTTCAACTCCTGTCGCTTCCGAATATCTACCAGGTTGCAAATCAATGATATTTTGAGGCTGTAGCTCAGCTGGATTAGAGCATCACCCTGCGGAGGTGAGGGTCGCACGTTCGAATCGTGTCAGCCTCGCGGAATTAAGTCTGTCATTACGACAGACTTTTTTGTTTTATACTGAAATTTAATTTCGAATGAAATTCGAACCGAAGTTTGCGGTATTAAAAATTGCGAGACTCGCAGCAATTTTTAATATTCAGGGACAGGAGGTCACTGAAAGCAAACGGAGGCGCCGCAGCGGGAGTAAACAGGAGGTTTACGACCAGAGCGGCGAATCGTGTCAGCCTCGTGAGAGAAAGTCTGTCAGATTGACAGACTCTTTTTTTTGCCCGAATGCCTTTTGGTGAAGAACGAGATTCGAACCGAAGTTTGTGGTATTAAAAATTGCGAGACCCGCAGCAATTTTTAATATTCAGGGACAGGAGGTCACTGAAAACAAACGGAGGCGCCGCAGCGGGAGTAAACAGGAGGTTTACGACCAGAGCGGCGAATCGTGTCAGCCTCGCGGAATTAAGTCTGTCATTACGACAGACTTTTTTGTTTTATACTGAAATTTAATTTCGAATGAGATTCGAACCGAAGTTTGCGGTATTAAAAATTGCGAGACTCATGGCTGTATTTACTTTTTATTTTTCCACGCCTCAACCGCCTGAAGCATTTCTTTTTTAGAAATCATTTTTCCACATGAGTGGTCTTCGTCACAGTATCCGTTAGCTTCGCATTTTGGAACAAAAAGATTTTCGCATATCCATTCCCACTCAGGAGAAAGAACTTTAAGCTTTTCTTTTAATTCAACACTGAGTGCACGGATTTCTTTATAAGCTCTTGTACAAAGACGCATATTCATAAAATGCATGAGGGCGCGAAGATTAATTTTCCATACGATTTTAGTTTCCATTCCAAGCGGAAGAATATTTGCTGCATCTTCCTTTGCATAACCTTCTTCTTCGATTTTTGTATAAGCTTCCATAATATTTTTAAGTGCGCCTTTATATATATTTTCTGCCTCGCCTTTGAATGGAGAATAAAATTCTTTATCAACATTCATGTTCTTTGCATCAACATATCTTGTAGAACTCTGCAGTCTTGTTGTTCCAACGATATGTGTATAAAGTTCGCGTATGCATCGTGCGGAATATCCTTCGATGATACAGAATACATCAGGATACTCCGCTGTTCGTGTATGCCCGCTCTGAATACATGATTTTGCACGTTTAATATTTTTTTCTTTATCTTCGACAGGACTGTTCCAGCAGATTCCTGCACAATATCCGATTGTGTTCAACGGTTCCTTATCTGTCTGCGGCAAAATTGTAATCATAAAATACTCCTTAAGACCTGTCGTCAGAGGTCACATACGAGATGAATTTTTTCATCTCTTTTTTACATTCCTGTCGGAACATCTATAAATTCTACATCTATTTTTTTATCTTTTGCAAGTTTTTTCATCACAAGCTTTACACCTACAGTTTCTGTCTGATAATGCCCGCCTGCAATTACATTAATACAGTTTTCCTTTACATAATGATAAAGTTCATGACTAAACTCACCAGTAACGTAAGCATCGAGTCCAAGTTCTACCGCACTTGTAACATCTTCTCCTGCACCGCCGGAAATAATTCCTACTGTTTTAATGTCTTTCTTTCCGAAATTTAAAACTGTAACGGGTTTTTCTCCAGGAAGAAGAATTTTTTCTGCAAGTTTATCAATCGTAAGTTTTGTCCTTAACTGTCCGTAGACACCAATTTCCATTGACCTCCACTCACCAAATGTTTTTACTTTTGTAAGACCGGCTCTTGCAGCAAGTCCCCAGTTATTTCCATAAGGTTTGTTTGCATCAAGCGGAATATGATACGCAATAAGTGCAATATCATTTTTTAAAAATGCATTTATTCGTTTATAAACATTCCCTGTTATTGTTTCACACTGTCCCCAGAACAGTCCATGATGACAGAATAAAACATCAGCCCCGCACTTTTTAGCCTTTAAAGCTGTTTCTTCACTTGCATCAACTGCAAATGCAACTTTCTTTATCTCTTTTAAATCCGGCGCACTGTTTTCAATTTGAATCCCATTTAAAGAAACATCTCTGCTGTAATTTTCTTTTTTTAAAAATGAATTGAAATATTTATCAAGCTGTTTTAATGTCATTCATTACCCTCTTCTTCCTGATCCTTAAATCTGTTTATCATTTTTTTTGTTTCAAGAACAGCATGACTTGGTGCATAATTTCTTTTATCCCGTTTTAAACCGAATCTCAAATTTGCAAGAACAGGATTTGTCTGCTCAACAAAACCATATCCATTTGTTCTATATTCTTTTACCATACTTAATCCAATGCACGACAGCTGCCTTGCAGGATTTAAAATCTTCATAAAACTTTTTTCAGGGATTCCATCACCGACAATTATAAATTTTTTATCATCACCTTCTTTTTTTGCCGCAATCCTTGAAAGAATTTCATATTCACGTGCATAAATATCGTAATAATTTGAATGCTTTGCAAAATATTTTTCTTCACTATATCTTGAATTTAAAAACATAATTCTCTGTCTGATAAAATCTACAGATACATTATATTTTGCCGGTACTGTACTAAATCCAAATTCACCGGCATAAATTTTATAACCAGCTTTACACAAGAGCAAAAGATACGGTTCATAATTATAAACATGAGCTCTCTTATCCGGAATGAAAAGAATTATATTATTATCCTGTTTGTTGCCTTTGGATTCATCCGGAGTATAAATTGTAAGAGTGAGATTTCTTCTTTCTAAAGGCTGAGTCGATAAAACAAATTCAGAGTTTAAATTTCCAGAGTATAATTCTGTGGTTTTGGTGACAGAAAGCTTTGTCTCATCCATAACAACCGGTCTGTTTTGTACAAAAAATATTCCGGTCAAAATAATTATGATAAACAGCAGGACAGAAAAGATCGAAAACGCTACACTGTAAGTATCAACATAAAGACTGCTGAAAAACCTTAAAAAACTGCGGTAATTTACGGCAGCAACTGCAAGCGAAATATAAAATATTATCATTTCACCGGTTCCAAAGCCCCACGCTATCGACTGGACAACCAGCAGAACAAAAGAAAATGGAGACAAAAGAACAATCGAGTCGTTTTTTGTATTTCTGACAAATGCAAACCTTGCACATATAACCGCAAGGACCCCAAGAATAAGCATTTGTCCGTAAAATGGCGTAAAGGTAATATGAAACAGCATAATTAAATATTACATTAAATAAACTACCTCTTCAACATCGGTTTTACGTTCCAGGCTGAATTGTAAAAATTTCTTTATTTAATTCCGCATATATGTTATAATTTTCCAAATAAGGACTGAGTATAATTATGGCCGCAAAAAAACGCATCGAAGTTGATTCTGCTAAGATCTCTAAAGCAATAAATTCTGGAATTCCTCTTACAATCACGACATATACCCTTCCACATGAAATGGAAGTGTACATGGGAGATGTTCTTACTGTTTTCTTAAAAGAGCTGGACCAGACGCAGATGGTAGAATACTTAAACTACTGTCTCAACGAGCTTATTACCAATGCAAAAAAGGCCAATACAAAGAGAATTTACTTTAAGCAGAAAAATCTCGATATTACAAACCCTGATGATTATGAACTCGGTCTAAAAACCTTTAAAGAAGATACACTTAACAATATCAATTACTACCTTGACCTTCAGAAAAAAGCAGGTCTCTACGTTAAGTTAATCCTTCAGGTTAGAAACAATAAGATTAAGATTGAAGTCCGCAATAATTCAAGCCTTACGGTTTTTGAATATAAAAGAATTCATGATAAACTTTCCAGGGCTCAGCAGTATACTTCTGTAGAAGATGCACTTTCTCAGATTCTCGATGATTCAGAAGGTGCCGGTCTCGGTCTTGTAATCATGATTCTCATGCTCGAAAAAATCGGTCTTACAGAAGAAAATTTCCAGAGCCTTTGCGAAAATGGTGAAACAATTACAAGAATTATCCTTCCGTTAAGTGAAAAAACCCGTCAGCAGATTAACTTTATTTCTGCAGAATTTGTTAAGCTTATCGATAATCTTCCGCAGTTCCCGGAAAATATTACAGCAATCAACAGACTCTTAAATGATCCTGATTCGAAGATGTCAGACATAGCTCTCCAGATATCTAACGACGTTGCGCTGACTGGTGAACTCTTAAAAATGGTAAACTCGGCTGCATTTGCGCTTGCTTCTCCATGCCGCAGCATTTCTGATGCTGTTAAACTTGTCGGAATTCGTGGTATTAAAAACCTTCTGTTCAGTATCGGTACAATGCAGACATTTAAAGAAGTCGGTGGTGATAAAGCAGATTTGTGGACACATGCTTATCAGGTTGCATTTTATTCATACAACCTTGCAAGAAACTTCTTTACAGGAAAAAGAGCAATTATTGAAGACTCATATATCTGCGGTCTTCTTCATGATATGGGAAAAATTATTTTTGAAACATCTCATCCTGATCTTCTCAACAGAGTAAAGAAAATCTGTGAAGCAAAAGGAATTTCTTCTGACTTAATCGAAAGACTTATTGCAGGTGTTAACCATGGTGAAATCGGAAGTGAAGTTGCTAAAAAGTGGAACTTCCCGGAAGTTATCATTAATGTAATAAAATACCATCATGATCCGGAAGAAGCACCTGCCGAAGTAAAAGATCTCACAAGCATCGTTTACCTTGCAGATATCATGACATACTATCAGACAAACGAAGTCGCTTTCTATCAGATTGATTCTGAAATTTTAAAGATATTTAAGATTACAACAGAAGACCAGTTTAAGAAAGTTTCTGATAAACTTCTTGCCTCTTTCTCTAAAGAACAGGAAGCTTAATTTTTTCTTAAACTCTCAACCCATTTTTCCATAAGTATTCCAAGTGCGACTCCAACATTAAGTGACGCTTTAAGTCCAATCATTGGAATAGTTACACATCCATATTCTGCTTTTTTAATTGCTTCAGGACTTGCTCCAAGCTCTTCAGAACCTATGATGCAGATTCCTTCTTTTGGAAATTTAAATTCGTCTATGGGAGTTCCACCTGTTTCGAGAATAAAAACAGGCTTATCAGAGGGAAGCTCGTTAAGAGATTTTCGTTCCCATGGAATTGTTTCGATACATCCCATACCGCTTCTTACTGCCCTCGGATGAGAAGGATCACAGCAAAAAGGCGACAGATAGATACGCTCTGCACCCATTCCTTCTGCGGTTCTGAAAATTGAACCTAAGTTAAACGGTGAACGGATATCTTCTGCAAAAATGCTTACTCCAGGATAGAAGTTTCTCTTTTCTGTAACGGTTTCTACTTCTTTTGAATCGTATTCCTGTTTTAAATTTTTGTGTGGTGCAATTATCAAATCCCATTCTGCAGGAAAAGTTCCGATTATGGCAAGAAGATGATTCCTTGCAACATTGCATGCACGACGTTCGTCAAACGGATTTTCTTTTATAAGATTTTCTAATTCAAGGGCAGCATCTTTAGAAAGCTTCGGATCAAGCAGCAGGACTTTAATAAGTTCTTTTACGTATTGCGCGCGCGACATCTGATGAAAAGAATATTCTGATCCTTTTTCTGCAATGCCGGCTATATCACGCTCTAACGCCCCGAACGAGAGCGCAAGCTTACGGCGTTTTTGACCGCCGGAAAGTTGAAAGAGTTTTTGAGGTTCTATCATAATTAGAATGCCAGCTTGAGAAGGTCAAAAAGGTCGTCAGAAGTCATGCTGCGAGGCAATGTGTTGATAAGATCAAGTTCACCACCATCTTCTGCACAAAGTGCAAGCTGATCAACATTGATAGAAAGATCTTTTAAACGAGCCGGAAGATTGTTCTTTGCAATCTTCTGACGTATATATTCAGCAAATGCCGTAACTGCTTCTTCCTGAGTTGCTTCTTCCGGTGCAGCCCTTAAGATTTTTGAAAGCTTTGCAATCTTATCTGCTTTAAATTTGGCAGCATCTTCGATTACATAAGGAAACAAAATTGAAGTAACAAGTGAGCGTGAAATTCTATATCGGGCATTAATTGTCTGCGCAAGGAGTGATGCAACTCCAGGTGAACTCATTGCACTGGCAAGAGAAGCCATACAACCGCCCTGTGTTAAAAGAACTTCTGCAGGTGTCGTAATTGTAAGACTTGGTGAACCGTCAATTGCATAACCCAAAAGTTCAGTTCCTTTTTCAACAATCATATCACTGAAAAATGAAGCTTTTTGCGAAATATAACTTTCTGTTGCAAGACACAGTGTTTCTATTGACATCGAAGCTGTCTGATTTTCTGTAAGAGTAAGGGAAAGGTTCGGATCAAAAAGAACAAGTTTACAGATTGCATCCTTGTTTTTTATAAGCTTATTTTTATTCGAACGTGAATCTATTACAGGTGTAAAAGAAGAGAAGATAAACGGATCACGCATTGTGGTAGGAATGCAGATTAATGGAAGAGGTGCTACAGTAGGAGCTGCTCCATCGACAAATTCATACAGATCATGTACTTCATAAAAAATTGAACATACTGCTTTTGCAATATTAATTGTTTTTGAACCGCCGGCAGCAATAATTCCATGGACATGAGCCTGACGGGCAAGAGTAAGCGCCTGATCAATTGTACTTGTATTTGCACCATTTGAAATTTCATCAAATATAAAATAATCAACTTTATGTTCATTAAGGGGTTCAAGGATTTTGTCGGCAATTCCAACTTCCTTGAGCATCGGATCTATAATCAGCATAAACTTTGAACCAAGATCCTTTGCATACTGGCCGATTCTTGTAATCGTATAAGAGCCTAAAACAATATTCGGTGAAATTTTAAAAATAAAATCTGCCATAATAAACTCCGTTTTTTAATTTTTAAGGCAAAACCAATCTCTTTTCTTTCTGCCTTTAGCCTGTATCTATTATACAAAAAAAGACGGAATTCCTTCCGCCTTTTTTATGAACATCCTTTGTTTAACCTTAGATGCCGTAACTAGCCATAATTCTCTCTGCTGTAGAGTTGAGAATTTCTGAACTGAGGTATGATGGATCCTTAATTTTTTCTTTAATCTGAGCTACAAGGTCAGCACGAACATCTGGAGTTTCATCAGCTACTTCTTTGAGATAGTAAGCTTCTGCCATTTCTTTGGCTTCTTTAGAAACGCTGATGGAATCTGGTGAAGATTTTACACTTTCTGTGCCCTGAGTGCGTTTTGTGCTCTGAACATTGTTGAGAGGAGTAATTCCTCCAAGTTTGTCTATCATCATATAATCCTGCCTTATACCTTAATTATCGGTATTTTCCGCTGAAAGTTTAGTATTATTGCTACCCGAAACGAAAACTGCAAATTCGCCCTTTATAGACTGCCTTGCAGCAAAGTCGTCTCTCACTTCTGCCGAAGCCCCATCCACGATTTCTTCGTGAAGTTTTGTTAACTCCCGGCCGACTACAACTCGCCGGCTACTATCTATATCGGCAATATCCGTCAGCAACTTTACAATTCTAAACGGACTTTCGTACAAAATAAACGCATCGCCACAGCCCATAAGCTCCCTAAGCCTTTTCCGGCGTTTCCCAGGACTTGGCGAGGTAAACCCCTCAAAAACAAGCGTTTTTCCGCCAGGTCCTGCCACGCTTACAAGCGTTGCAAAGGCACTTGGCCCCGGAACAGGGGTTACTTTATACCCTGCCTGGCGCACTTTATAAGCTAAAATCGACCCCGGATCGCTTATTCCAGGCATTCCGGCATCACTTGCATACGCAACAGATTCGCCTTTTTTTAGAAGTTCAATTATCTTATCTGCTGCAGCATCTTCATTCTGAGACCGGCACGAAATTAACGGCTTTCTAATCTCAAAATGGGTCAGAAGCTCAAGGGTATGCCTTGTATCTTCACAGGCAATCACATCCACAGCCTTAAAGGTTTCCAAAGCCCTGAAAGTAATATCTCCAAGGTTCCCTATAGGCGTTCCAACTATAAACAATTCTGACACACTAGTATTATATATTCAAATTTTATCCAAAGCAATAGCAAAATATAATACAGTCTCTCTGTACAGACAAACTCCGTAATTAAAGCTTAAATGCAATTCCAAAAGATGGAATAAACGACATTCCTGATGTCGAGGAGTCATTGTTTAGTAGAGTATCGTTTACGTAATATGCAGAAGTAAGCGGAAATCTATAACGGAAGCTGAATGATGCATAGACACTTAAAAACGAATTAAAATTGTATTGGGCTACAGCATCAGCCCCAGCGTCCAGTGTAAAATGGAAAAAAGAAAGATCTGCTAAAGCTGTTTCTGCAGTGTACCTTGCAAAGCTAAAACCAGCCATTCCGAATAAACAAAAAGAAAAATTATCTGTATGAATAAACGCATAACCAATTCCGAAATCCAAGAACAGTTCAACAGAATTATTGTAATCAAATACTTTATCTTTAAAATCCTTGCTGACAGGAATACCAATGTCGAAAACACCTCTGAGCGCGAAACCACTGTCAAAAACAGCATTCACCATAACATTAACAGCTGGTGTAATAACTTGTGTCTGGCAGCTTGAACCTGCCTCCTCTATTTCCATATTTGAAAAAGGAAGAGAAAATCCAACACCTACTCTTGCATCAGGATTTCCCTCTGCAAAAGCAGAAAATCCTATAAAAAGCGCAACTATAACACAACAAATTTTTTTCATAAAACCTCCTGCTTGCGATGGCAAAACTGCTCATCACATAACGCTTATTATAAATATATAATTGTATATAACGCAAGTATTTTTTGAGTATAACGAAAAAACCTGCTGGATACTGTTTTTAGTACCCTGCAGGCTCAAATAACAAAATATTACTGGAGGTTTTTGCAGACAGCTTCAATCTGGTCTTTTGTAAGACCTACCGTTTTTATAAGATATGATTCTACTACTCCGGCAAGATTTTTGTCTGTCACCTTTTTTCCACCGTTCATATTAGTAAAGATAAACGGAATTGTATTTGCAAAAATTTCATATTGTTGGAAATTTTTCTTTACATTGTAAAGATTTTTGTAACTCTGCATGTAGTCATCAGTAATCTCTTCAAGAGTTGCGCCGTTTAATGCAAGAAGGACAGCTGTTACATAACCTGTGCGGTTTTTACCGTCTTTTCCGTGAACAAGATATGTCTCACCAGGGTTTTCTGCAATAAACAGCAGGGTTGCTTTTAATTTTTCATTAAAATCCTCTCCTCCGAAAGATGAACCCATATTTATATAGCATACTTTGTTGCTGTCAGAAAGTTTTTTATAATAAGGAGCCGCTTTAAAACTTGCGCTGGCTGTTTCTACTGTATCACCAAGTGCGATTACTGCAGTTACTTTATTTTTTTCTGCAAGCTTAACTGCATAAGGTGATCTTGCATCTCCTCTGACAGGACTATATGAACGGAAAATTTTTCCTTCTTTAATCTTTCCATTTTTGAGCGGACGGAAGTTAGCAAAAACTTCATCGCTTTCAAACTGATTTCTATCATCACTCGGTTTGAGCATGCGTGTCTGATAGTCAATAAGATAGCCATACTGCTTTTTAAGTGTAATCGTTACTTTTGATCCGGGTTTTACATTTGCTGTTTGTGCAAAATTTCCGAAATTGATCGCAAGCGAGATTGTCTCCGGTTCCATTCTCAAAAGGAACTCACCTGTGTTTACATCACTGTAATCTTTTACAATTGGTGCTGAAAACTTAAAATCGCCGGCGGTGATATTAACAATATCACTGGCACTGAATCCACGGGTAACCATCTGTTTTGCTTTTACAGCAAGATATGCATTTCCATGTACGTCAATTTCTGTGATTTCTGTCTGAACAGAAGCTTTTTCTGCAGCAAAAATTAAAGAACCTGTTAATAAGAAAAGGACTGTAAATAAATTTCTGAATTTCTTCATTATTTCACTCTCCTTAACTATAAATAATAACACATGTTTTCCAATATTGCTAGAAAAAATTCGGGTGTTGTACAACATATAAAAAACAATTAAAATGGGCCCTGTAAATTAAGCTTTTGTGGGGTAAAGTATGGCATACAAAATTTTTATTGATGGAAAAGAAGGAACAACAGGTCTTAAAATCTATGAACGCTTTACAGGTCGCAATGACATAGAAATCCTTACTATCGATGATGAAAAACGAAAAGACCCGATAGAAAAAGCAAAAATGATAAATGCCTCGGACTTTACTTTTCTCTGTCTGCCGGATGCGGCAAGCATAGAGTCTGTCAGTCTCTGCACAAACCCAAAAACAAGAATCATAGACGCTTCAACAGCTCATCGTACAAACCCTGTATGGGCTTACGGCTTTCCGGAACTTGATAAATCTTTCCGCGAAAAAATCATTTCTTCCAACAGAGTTGCAGTTCCCGGCTGTTATGCTTCAGGCTTTATCGCAATCGGCTATCCTCTTGTTAAAAGCGGAATTCTTCCAAAAGATTATCCTGTAGTAATCCATGCTGTAAGCGGTTATTCTGGGGCCGGTAAAAAAGCAATAGCTCAATACGAAGATCCGAATCGTGATAAATCACTTGATTCTCCACGTCTTTATGCACTTACACAGACTCATAAACACATTCCGGAAATGACAAAGATTACAGGCCTTGAGTTTGAACCTGTTTTTAATCCATATGTATGTGACTATTTTCAGGGAATGACTGTAACTGTCGGTCTTCACTCGAGAATGCTGGCAAAGAAAGTTTCTGCTCACGATGTCTGGGAAATGTTTGCATCCCATTACGAGGGTTGCAATTTTGTAAAGGTTGCCCCGCTTATGGGTGAAGGCGTTTTACCTGAAGCATTTATTCCGGCAAATACTCTCGCAGGAACAAATGACATGCAGGTTTTCGTTTACGGAAATGATGAACGCATCATGGTAACAACACGCTTCGATAATCTTGGAAAAGGTGCATCGGGAGCTGCAGTTCAGTGCTTAAATATAATGATGGGCATCGACGAAACAACAGGCCTTCGTTAACCGAGCTTTTCAATCTTTCTGTGTAATTCAAGTATTCTCGTATGAATGTAATGATCAATGGCTGTCTTTTCAAGAATTCCAAGCGGCTTCTGTTCATCGTCAACAATTGGAATTGCCTGTGCATCATATTTTTCGAAAAGTTCATAAGCTTCCGGCAAAGTTGTCGCAGGTTTACAGCTTGTTAAAGGAACATCCATAATATCAGTTGCTAGAAGACTTTCTGCCAGTTCTCCAATCTGAAGAACCTCTTTTAAATGTTCAAGCGAAATTACTCCGATAAGTTTGTCATCCTTTCTTACAACATAATTTAAATTCGGATATCTGCTGAACGAATCAAGAATATCTTTTATTGTTGTCGTTTCAGAAACAATTGCAGGAGAATTTGCATCGCAGATTTTTAAATTTCCCCATGTAATATCTTTGACAGCCGTATTCTTAATGATATCTTCTTCCGTAATATTAAGACCGCACTCACCCGCTTTTGTTACACCATGCTTAACACACACCGGTCCCAAAAGTTGAACTATAAAAGTAGTCGCAGTAATGATAAGAAGAATCTGCGGTCCTATCGAATCCGGAAAATCATTTCCAGCTGCTATCGAAAGACCAATCGCAACCCCGGCCTGAGATAAAAGACAGTATGGAAGATATTTTCTTACCGTTGCAGGAGCTTTTGTAATCCACGCTCCGAAAATTGAACCTATTGTCTTTCCAAAAGTTCTTCCAATTACATAAATTAATGCAATAAGACCAAGATAAGGCGTTATAATCCAGATATTTAATTTTGCTCCGACGAGAACAAAGAAAAGAACATAAACAGGTGGAGTAAATTTTGTTACAAGTGTAAAAACGGACCTTGTCTTTGCAGGGGCAAAATTCACCATAAAAAATCCAAGCGACATCGCAGCAAGAATGTTGTCAAGTCCAAGAATTACACAAGTTCCTGTTGAAAGAAAAAGACATCCTAGAGAAAAAGAAAGAATTCTTCCTTCATCTTTCATTACATTCTTTACAATAAGACTTAAAACGAAACCAAAAAAACTTCCGACTAAAATCGAACCAAAAATATCTTTTGCAATAGTCAAAAGCTGAACTCCAAGCGAAAGATTTTTTCCTCCGAGAAGAGTAGAAGCAATCGTCGATGCAATTGCATAAAGGATTAAGGCAACAGCATCATCCATTGCAACGATTCCGTAAACGGTTGTCGTCAATGGTCCACGAGTTCTGTACTCAACAAGAACATCTGTTGTTGCAGCAGGTGCCGTTGCAGAACAGATTGCTCCAAGAACAAGACCCATTGAAACAGAAGTGATGATGTCTTTAGTAATCAAATAGGAAACAGTTGTTACAATTCCGCCTACAATAAAAAACGGAGTAATCGATTCAAATAAAAGAATACCGATAAACTGTTTGCCATATTTTTTTAATACATTAAATTTTAATTCGCCGCCAATTAAAAATCCGATTAAAGAAAGTGAAACTGTGCTTATAGGATTTAATGCCTCAATCGTCTTACTTCCCAGTACTTGAAAACCCGATGAACCGATGATAATTCCGATTACAATATAACCTACAACCTGTGGAATCCTCAGCTTTTGAAAAAGACGGCCACCAATCGAACCGAACAGCATTATAATTCCTAAAAGTAAAACAATCTGTGTTCCCTGCAGCTGATAAAAATGAAGAAAATCAGGGAGTACATGTGACAATGGATCATTCATAACAAAACCCGTAAATTCTAAAGTTTAACTAATTATAGTTAATTACATCATTTCGTCAATTATTTCGTACGGAGTTTTGTTGTAATAAAGCCATGCATAAATTGCCGCGCTCTGAATTACCTTTCTTCCATAATTTCTCGTTTCTGCAAACGGAATGGTTTCCAGGAATAAATCAGATGGGAGTTCATTATAGAGCCCCAATCCGACTTTTGACGAAGCAAGCCATCTTTTAACTCTTGTAATGCCGGCATTATATGCAAAAAGAGCAAGAATATCAGAACCGTTAAGACGGTCGACGAGATTTGAATAATAATATGTTCCGACTCTGATATTTACAGCGGGATTTGTAATATCAGGATCAGAAATTTTCAACTGTGCAGCACAGTCTGCAAAGGTAGATTCCATAAGCTGGGAAAGACCTAATGCACCCGCATTGCTTTCTACAACAGGATTAAAAAAACTTTCCGTACGGATTAACCCGAGAATATCATATTCATCAACTTCAAATTCTTTCGCACTGGCAGAAATCTCTTTTGCAAAATTCTTCGGATATGAAAGCTCAAATATAGTTTTATTCAACCTTGAATTATCAAGATTTGTAGTTTTCGAAATCATGTGTAAACTTTTGTAATAATTATTATTGTAATTATTTCCGCATTTTTTTAAAAAATCAGAAACATAACAAATTGTTTCAATTCCAAAAATATTTTTATTTATGGTATAAAAATACTGCCACTCAGGATAAATCAAATCTTCAAAGCCAAAATCTGCATAACCGCGTAAAAGAGTTTCTGCATCAGGATCATTAAGCGCAGTTTCTGTAATAGTCGGATTAAAAATATTTTTTTCAAGATCTTCAATCGGAATAGACAATTCTTTTGCAGCAAGAATTCTATAATAAATATCTGTTCCTGCATTTAATCTAAACGCTTTTACAAATGCATCTGTTTTTTCATTTTCACTTAATTTCAAATATTTAAGTTGAATTAATCTTCCTGTAAGATACGCAAATTTTGAAGTACTTGAATTATCTGCATAACCATCAATCATTTTGTAAACTTTGGGAAATGAACTCCACTTTGCAGAAGTAAAAAGAAGAAGAGAAAGATTGTCGAGAACATCTGTAAAGTAATAAGGGTTATGCCACTTTTTACAATAAATGCCGAGAGATTCAATACACTTATCTGTTGAAATCCCAAGCTTAAAATTTAACATAAACCAGACAGCCATATCATAATCGCCGTCAGTTGAAGCACAGTTTATTGCTGCTTCAAATGCGTTTTCTGCAGGCGTAATATAGACCCCGGATTTTTCATAAATTCTTCCGGCGTATATCAAAGCATAATATTTAATCGCAGGATTATCTTTTGCGTAATCAGATTCACTCAGATCAAGAAAAAACTTTGCGTTCTCACTGTATTTTTTACTGACAGCATAATAAATCTTTCCGAGGTCAGAAACAAGACATTCTGTAAAAGGAACAATTTTCTGAACAAGACAATAATCCTTTATGTTCGGAATCATGTCATATGCATTGCTGTAATTCTTGAGATAGCATTCAATCCTAAACTGAATAATAAAAGAAAGAATATCATTAAAAACCTGTGATTCATAAGTTGTGAAGATATTTGAATTTTCGAGAGCAGTTGTGTCATCAGCTATGATCGGCGAAATAATTTCGATTTCAGAAGGAGTTTCTTTTTCTAAAATATATTCATGATAGAACGCTACATGCTCTGGTGTAATTTTTCTCGAAGTAAACCATTTGCATGTCGCAAGATTAAGTCTTGAATCTTTTTTTTCCCTCATTGAACAGAGGCGCATTTTTGCAAGTTCGTTAGGACAGGTTGCAAGATCAAGCGTATTCGTTTCGTTAAGCAATAGTGCATACTCTTTATTTTCAAAAAAAATCTGACAGGCAAATATCAAAGCTGCATCATCATTATAAAGTTCAAGATATTTTTTAGCTTCTGCAATCTGCTGCTGAATATTTCCAAGTTTGATTTTCTGTTCCATACTGCGACGGCTGACATATTTTGAACCACGCACTATGGCCTTATTAAAATGACGTAATGCTTTTTTTGTATCCTTCATCTCTACTGCTTTAAGTCCCATGTAATAATCTGTGTCAGGACCATAAGTCTTCTGCAATGAAAGATCTGATTTTGAGTTAGAATTACAGGCAGTACAAAATACCGCCACAATGAGACAGCATTTTAACAAGAGATAACTTTTAAATTTCATAATTCAATTTTATCTTACTCTGCCGGAATGATAATTGTTGTTCCAGAAATAATATGATCCGGATTTTTTATTCCATTGTATTTCGCAATCTTATGATATTTCCATGGATTATTGTAATAAGATTTTGAAATATCCCAGAGTGTGTCGCCCCATTTAATTTTATAAGTGATGTTCTTTGCTTTTTCCTGAGCCTTAGGCTTTGGAGATACAGGAACAACCTCTTCCGCAGGAGCTACAACTATTTCATCTTCTTTCGCTTCGTATTTTGGAGTTTCTTTTGTCTCTTCTTTTTTAGTATCCTTTTCCTGAACTACTGATGTTTCTTCCGGCTTACAGTTTTCTTTTGCCTTTGCAGATTTTGCTCTTGCTGCAAAAATAATGATAACGGCAAGTATACAGATAATTGCGCAGACTATGCAGATGATAACAGGTACTTTTGTTTTCTTTTTGATTGAATTTTCCGTATCGAGCGAATCTGCTGCACGGCCTTCTTTTGTTTCTTCATCAAGAATATCAGAAAAATCCAGACCTGCAGACTGCACAGTTTCATTTTCCTGTACATCTGAAAATTCCTGAGAAGCAGGTGTTTCGTCAAACATAATCTCTGATTCCTCTGGAACACTGTAATCTTCTATACTGTCACCGACAACAGTTTCTGTTTCTTCTGTTGAGAAATCTGTTTCTTCAGGAACATTAAAATCATCAAGTTCATCAGTCTGCATTACGGTTTCTGAATCAGACTGCATTACAGTTTCATCATCTGTCTGAGAAATCTGCGGATCACTTTCTTCTACGATTGAATCTACGTTTAATGAATTAGGATCAAAAGCAATATCTTCTCCCGAATCAAATGTTTCCTGTTCTACAGAATTTGAAAGGCTTGCATCTAAATCAAAATCATCTTCAACAATACCTGTATCTTCTGCAACAGTATCATCTTCTGTAATATCTGCATCAGTTACATCAACCTGAGCTTCTTCATTTCTTAATTCCATTGTACGTGATAAAAGACTCACACTTGTAGAAGAATCTTTTCCGGTTTCAGGATCATGAAGCTCTGCGTTTAATTCGTTGTTTTCATCGATTGAAATATCAAGATTGATATCAGGTTCACCGTTCGGGTGTTTTTTTAAGTGTTTGATTTCCAGGGTATCAACATATTCAGCATCTTCCATAGACGAAGTCTCTGAACGATACAAGTCAACCTGAACCTTAGTCTGGTTATCCTTTGCAGTTGTGAGATTTAATTGTTTTTTATCCGGAGTTCCTTCCTGTAGAATAGGATAAAAAGAACCGTCTGCAAGTTTAATTCCAATAGTCTTCATAAATCACCCCAAAAATATCTTCTATATATTATCATAATAATTCTTAGATTTGTCTACAGAAAAATTGCCTAAAATCTGTTTTTATCAATTTTCTTCTATATTGTATAGCCAGATATTGCACTGAAACCTCAAATTTAATGATGCTGTTTAAGTTCGGCACACATTTTTCTTACAGTTTTAGAAATCAAATTACGATCCAATGCGGAGTAATTTACAATAAAACTTTCCTGTATTGGATTATTTTTTTTATCTGTCTCTGCTGAATGATAAAAATATTCTGAAAGAAGTTCTATTTTTATTCCAGCTTTATTCCATTTTTTTTGGATAAGTTGAGCGTTTTGATTTCTGTTCAGCGTAAAAAGAAAATGAAGTCCAGAATTCTCTTCGTGTATCGTTCCTATTTTAGAAAGAGAAGATTTTTCAAATGCCTTTATAAGATTGTTACGGAGGCTTCTGTAATAGTTTTTCATTTTATTGATATGCTTTTCGTAATGTCCTTCTTCGATAAAACGTGCAAGTGTAAACTGTTCAAAACTCGAAACCTGACAGGAATAAAACCTAAGCTTTTCGTTAAATCCTTCTGCAAGTTTTTTCGGAAGAACCATATAACTGATTCTAAATGAAGGCGAAAGAGTTTTTGAAAAAGTGTTGATATAAATTACACGGTCATTACGGTCAATGCTCTGGAGGGTTGGAAGAGGTTTTCCTGTAAAGCGGAATTCACTGTCGTAGTCGTCTTCGATTATGTAGCGGTTTTTCGATTCATAAGCCCAGTCAAGAAGTTCTGTCCGGCGTTTAAAATTCATTATGATGCCGGTCGGAAAATGATGAGAAGGCGAAACATGTACAACATTGGCTTTTGCTTTCTGAAGGTTTTTAACAATAATTCCCTGAGAATCAATTTTTACTGGAACACATTTTGCACCGTTCAATTTAAAAATTTCTGCAGCTTTATGATAGCCTGGATTTTCAACTGCAAATACTTCATCGCTCCCCAAAAACTGAACGAGCATCGAATACAGCGATTCTGTTCCAGCCCCGATTATAACCTGACCTTCACTGACATCCATATTTCGAAAATCCCGTAGATGACGACAGACAGCACGCCGAAGTTCGATTGCCCCAAAAACACCGGTTCTTCGAAGAAGTTTTTCATTTTCAGAAGCCAGAACCTGTCTCATAGTCTTTGACCAAAGTGAAAAAGGAAACTTTTCAAGATTCGCAGCTCCACTTGTAAAATCTGCAAAAAAATCACGATTTTCTTTACCGGAAGATGCAGCCTTGACGTAAGACGATTTCCTGTCTGAATGCCTATGCTCAAAACTGTCGGGTTTTACTGAATTTTGCATAAAGCCCGAAGCAAACTCTGATACAAAAAAACCTTTCTTTTCGATTGAATATAAAAAGCCTTCATCGATCAGCCGCATATACGCATTCTGAACTGTGATGACACTCACACCAAGATGCAGTGCAAGTGCACGTTTTGAAGGAAGCTTTTCATTTTCAAAAAGCGTTCCTTCTAATATCTGCTGTTTAAGTGAAGAATAGAGAAACTCCGTAAGTGTAAGGTTTTTCCGAGCACTGAAATCGATGGTTATCATAAATGTGATTATATTAAACGCAGTGTTTTTTTGCTAGGTGATAATACCAGACAGGTTCGATCTAAAGCTTTCCGATGCCTTTGAAACTCCCGACAAAACAGGAAACTTTGAATGGACTGCAGAGCTTATAAACATCAGTCAGAATCACAACATATCACTTCAAAAAAAGTGCGAACCGTTATATAATTACATTCAGTACGTATCGCGTATTTCTCAAAATAAGAAGATGGGAATGAGCGCGGTGGCTGCCGTTGACGAAGCC
>JAFZKN010000018.1 GCA_017553635.1 Treponema sp.
AACAGATGGAAATGGAATACTTCTGTAAGCCTGGAACTGAAGACGAGACATTCGACCGCTGGAGAAAAGACCGCTGGCAGTTCTACCTCAAGTACGGTATTCCTGAAAAACAGCTCAAGTGGCACCACCACGACAAGCTTGCTCACTATGCAAAAGACGCATACGATATTACATACAACTTCCCGATCGGATTTGAAGAAATTGAAGGTATTCACAGCCGCACAGACTTTGACCTTAGCCAGCACCAGACATACTCAAAGAAAGATATGTCTTATATCGACCAGGAAGACGGAAACAAAAAATATGTTCCATACGTAATCGAAACTTCTGCCGGTTTGAACAGAAACTTCTTAATGTTCCTTTGCGAAGGTTACGAAGAACAGAACGTTGCAGCACCTGGAGAACCGGAAGACTACAGAACAGTTCTTCACCTGGACCCACGCCTTGCACCTATTACAGTTGCAGTATTGCCACTTATGAAAAAAGACGGTCTTGCAGAAAAGGCAAAGGAAATCCAGCATCTTCTTAAGGAAGACTTTGTAACAGATTACGATACTTCAGGTACTGTAGGAAAACGCTACCGCCGTCAGGACGAAGTAGGTACTCCTTTCTGCGTAACAGTAGATTACGACACGATTCAGGAAAAGAAAGAAGACGGTTCTAAAAACGACCTTTTCAATACTGTAACAGTTCGTTTCCGCGATTCAATGGAACAGGAAAGAGTTTCTCTTGATGACCTCGTATTCTTTATCCAGAAAGCAATCAAGAATTACAAGCCAATAGAAAGATCTTAAGGAAAAAAAATAGCGGCAGAAATGCCGCTTCAGGAGATTCTTAAATTGGAGTATATTGCATTAGGAAGGTCTAATTTATTAGTCAGCCGCGTCGGATTTGGAGCTATGTCGCTTAATGAAATAGATTCTGAAGAAGATGCTGCTGTACTGATTCATAAGGCATATGACGCAGGAATTAATTTTTTTGATATTTCTCATTCAATACCGGAAAGTGAAAAACGTCTCGGCGCATGTCTTTCAGGGATAAGACAGCACATTATTCTTGCAACTAAATCAGATGCTTCAACTAAAAAAGAACTTCTTCAGGATCTTGATGAAAGTCTTTATGCGCTTCAGTCTGATTATGTAGATCTTTTTCAGTATGATTTTTCTAATGATACTCCGATGGATTTTAAAGAAATTAAAAATGTTTTTGAACTTATGCGTGAACGCGGAAAGGTAAAACATTTTGGTTTTGCAACTCAAAATCTTGAACTTGCTGAAGAAATCCTTAAAAATGATTTTTTTGAAATAATTCAGTTTCCGTTTAATGTTTTAACAAATTCTGATGTTCTTGATCTTGTAAAGCTCTGTCAAAAAAAAGATGTCGGCTTTATTGCAATGAAACCTCTTTACGGAGGGCTTGTTCAGAATATTCCTCTTGCAGAAGGTTTTTTCCATCAGTATGAAAATGTAGTTCCTCTGTGGGGTGTCAGAACAGTTGAAGAATTAAATCAGATTCTGTATTTTAATTCCAATCCACCTGTAATCGATGATAAGTTTAAAGAGGAAGTTGATAAAGTAAGATTGTTTTTCAGTTAGAGATTAGTTACTCTTCTTTTTCATTCTGCTTAAGGAACTTAATTGCATCACGTGCTTCTGCGGCATTTAATACACGTGCAATTTTATTAATTCCATCATCAGTTTCGATTGTGCGTGGATCCCCGTCTGCAGCTTTTTCACCAAGTATCTGTACAATAGGATTTTTCGGATTATCAGAGTTAACATCACATACCTGACCGATTTTTCCGTTTGCAAGATAAACATATGCACCGATAGGATAAATCGAAAGAGAGTAGAGAAGTGCTTTAATAACGTCGCCGTTGTATTTTGAATTCTGGTTTTTAAGCATTTCAACCATTGCGTCATAAGTAGAACGTGCTTCGCGGAAGTTTCTCGGAGATGACATTGCTTCGTACGAACATACAACTGAAATGATTTTTGCATAATCTGAAATCTTGTCACCGGTAAGATTCTGTGGATAACCTGAACCGTCTTCTCTTTCGTGGTGTTCAAGAATAGAGCGCTGAACTGTAATAGGAAATTCAGCCTGATTTATAATCTGGTAGCCCAATAGAGGATGAGTTGCAATTTTAGCCCTTTCTGTGTGAGAGAATTTCTTTTCTGACAGATAAAGGTATGATGGCAGCTTTAACATTCCTATTTCATGCAAAATACAACCTACTCCAAGTTCCTGAAGCTGAGTAAAGTTAAGATGGAGTTTAAGCCCTATTACGATTGCAAAAATTGTAGAACGCATTGCATGGCTTACGAGATAGTTTTTTGTACGTGTTTCAACAGAGGGAGAAATACGGAGTACGTAGCGGCGGTTTTCTTTTACAAAAACGCAGAGTTCCTTTACCGTTTCAAAAAGTTCATCCTTGTTAAAATCTCCATGAGTTGCATAGCGTGTGTACACAGAATGAATATACGTCATATATTCATTGTAAACGTTGAGAACGGCATTAAGGCGTGATTTTTCGTTGCTTGTTCCCTGAGCTTTTGCAAGGGCTTCCTTGATGGAAGTATTCATTTTTGGGGCTTCCTGTACAGGTTCCCCGTTGATATTTACATCTTCAAAATCTGCTTCGTTTATTTTTTCGGTTTCAGCCGGTTTTTCAAATGGATTTGTTCCATCCAGAAGGACTTCTGTAATATTCCACATTGCAAGTTCTTTGATGAATTCGCTGGTTACAGGCTGTCCGGCACCTAAGAGAATGAATAATTTGTCTAAAAGCAGATCTCCTTTAAAAGACTGCTCTGGTTTTAATGTTTCAACTTTTATAGTATTCATAAAAAAGACCAATTCTACTTATTTATTATCGGCATAAACTACTCATAATATAAGTAAAAACAGCAAAAAAGGGAATTAGTTTCATAAAAAAAATGGTGTCCAAAACGCTAAAGTTTACGGCATTTTTATCGATAATATATATAGGACGGATAAATTATAAGGCTGTATAGACATCCAGACGGCTTTGTTATTCGTATTAGAAATTAAGTTGGAGAACTGTGTGAGGTTATTCCAACTTTTTTTTTGCCCTGATTTTACAGGTATTTCTGGTATTTTTCGATTGCTTCGGTTAATGCTCTGTAAATTACCTTTGAACGGGTAATATTAATAAGAATTTCTGAGTTTTGAGGCCTTTCCTGCTGCATAAGCTCTTCAAGCTGCCTCTGGGTCGGGAAAACCAGAGAAGCGACTTTTTTTGCCTCCGACTGCATGATAAAGGCATCTGTTTCGTTAAGGCGCGAAAGTTCAGATGCTGCTTTCTGTTTTGCAATTGCTTCCGGTTCATTTAAAATCTTTTTACATATGTCGAGGCCGCGTTTTGCCCTTGTTTTAAGTTCGTTAAAAAGTGATTTGAGCGAGTCTAAGGTTCTGTCGAAATCTTTCTCTGTAAAATCAAGAGGTTTTTCTTCTGCGGTTTTTATAAGCTGAATTTTTTTATCCCGGATTTCGGGTTTTAAAACAAGTTCATTTATATCGCAAAACTGCATAAGTGGAATTTTTAATCCCTTTTTAGAAAGGGTATATGTTTCTACATACGGAAGACCTTTTGAACGGTTTTCGTTTTCCTTTGCAATCTGGCTTTCAAACCACCATGCAAAAAGTTTCATTTTGCTGTCGGTAATTATTTCGTTGTCCTCAAAATCTTTTGCTTTTTCGTTTGCTGCATTGAATAAAATTGAACAGAGCGCATTTTCTGCAGGTTTTGTCCTTAAACTGGTTGTGTGAGATTTTTCTTCAAAAGTGCTTCCACGGATATGGGTTTTCTTTTGAGGATATCCCAAATCCAGCCCTGTAAAATAAATTTTGTCTGAACCGATGTATTTTGCAAAATCCCAGCATGATGTAGAAACAGAACCGCCTGCAATTATTTTTCCAAATGATTTTTCATGTAAAAGATTTGTTTCAAAATATCTTCCGAGAGGAAACAGGCTTTCGATAAAAACTTTTTTTCTTGATTTAACTTTCATTACGCTCGGATACACACTTGATTCTGTTACCAGAACTGAGTCAGAAATATCGCAGTCGAGAATATGTGTCGCAGCATAATATTGTGGATCTATTAAAAGGACAAAATCGCTTTTAATTTTGTTTTTATTCAAAGTCTTTACTGCAGTATCCACACTTATGATAATCATTTTATCCTGAATTTTTTTTAGATACGGAATTGCATCTTCAAGACTTGGACCTGCTGCGACAACGATTGAAGAAAACTTTTTATCAAGTATATTTTTGTAAATGCTTATTCCTGGTGTGGTTTTAAAATATTTTAAATTTTTTGCACTGTTTTTTAACCAGAGGTTAGAAAATTTTTCGAGAGTACTTGTATTTATTTCTTCTTTCCGTTTATTTCTTTCTAAAAGTGCAAAAAAAGTTTTAAACCAGCTGTACTGATGCTGTGTCAGAGAGTTTTGTGTAATGACTTTTGTATTTTTAAGTTCACAGAGCTGCTCTAACAGTGGAATTACGGTTTCCGCCTGAGTCTGTGTTATTATTACGCATTTTTCAGTTTTAAAAACCGGAGTAAAGTCATTTACACACATCGAAGCAAATAAATAGCCTGGATCAGGTTCAATAATAACAAGAAGTCTGTCATTAAATTTTGATGCAAACTTAATTGGTGCATAACCTAAACCTATTCCTGCAAAAATATATGTATCATCAGATTCAATTGTATTTGTCTGTGCTTTATCAGGAATTTTTTCAAAAAGTTTTTCTGCTTCTTTTTCAGGATTGTATGTCGAGTGAAGGTAAACTCCGTTTTCTTTAACGGTCACTTTATCTGATTTTGAAAACGAAAATTCGAAAAACGGGAATATTGAATTTAAAACTGAAAGATCATTTTCTTCTGAGATTTTTTTTTCTTTTTCATTTATGAGCGACTGAACATTGTCAAAATCTTTTTTTAGAATTTCATATAGTTCTGGAAAGCGGATTTTAAATTGGCTTACATTGTTTAAAAAGATTTTATTCCAGATACAGGTCAATTGTCATATCCTTTGTAATTTTTGTTCCTGCCGGCGGATTCTGTTTTACAACCCATCCGTTCCCGTTTATGTTTACATGTATGTCTGCTCTGTCCAAAAGATTTAATAGCTCACGTTTTGATTTGCCTGTAAAGTCTGGAAGGCTTTCTCCAAGCTTTATTTTCGATGTCTGATGAATCGAAATTTTTCCTGAATGTGCAAGGCTTGCAGCTCCTCCGCGTGTCATTCCGAGGTGATCGATGATAGCGTCTGCAGATTCCTTTATTACAGGGGCTACGATACGGCTTGCAAACTGGATTCCCTGTGCTTTCTGAATTACGATGTAAAGAATGATTTCCGGATCTTCTGCCGGGAAAAAAGCAAGACAGTCAGAAAGGAAATCTGTTTCGCTGTATCCACCGTTTTTAGTATCCGGCATCTGAGCGGTTCCTGTTTTTACACCGATTGATATATCTCCAAGGTTTGCCCTCCATCCGATACCTTTTTCTGCACCAGTCTGCATGCAGCTTAAAATATATGCGGCAGTTTCAGGTTTGATTACCTGCTGTCTGTATTCCGGTTCGTGAGCATATTCGATGTTTCCTTCTTTGTCAGTTATCTTTGAAAGAATTGTCAGTTGAACACCTTTTCCTTTGTTTGCAATATACGTTGCAGCCTCAAGCATCTGAATTGCTGAGATTCCGACTTCCTGTCCGATTGAGATTGTCATTTTTGAACGTGCTGACCAGTATTTGTCATTTGTGCTTTTTAATGAACCGGAAGTTTCACCTGGAAGTTCAAGTCCTGTCCTCTGTCCAAATCCAAAGCCACGGAGTTTTGCAAGGAAAGTTTCTGTATTCAGTCTGTCGGTTATCTGTGCTGTGACATCGTTGCATGAAACTTCAAGTGCTCCACGTGCAGTAAGATATCCGTGATGAGAAAGACATGTAATCTTTACTTTTTCACCGGATGACATTGTTTTTTCAAAAATTCCGTCACATAAAAAAAGTTCATCCTGACGGAAAACATTTTCGTCATAAGCTGCTGCTATGCTGAATACTTTAAAAACAGAACCTGGTTCAAACTGTGTCATTGCAGGTCTGTCTATTGTCTGCTCAATTGTTGCTGTCCCATATTCGTTGAGGTTTACGGAAGGGAGGCTTATGTAAGAAAGTATTTCGCCTGTTTTTGCAGAAGCTGCAAGAAGCATGAGGTTTGCACCCTGTGTAGTTTCGAGAGCTTCTCTCGCAATTTTTTCAAGCTTGTACTGTAGGTTTGCATCAATTGTAAGGTAAACGTTTTTTCCCTGTTCTATTTTTCCCTGATTGGATTTCGGGACAGGAGAAAGATATCTCTGCATCGAATATTCAACACCGGCAAGACCGACTCCGTCATCTCCCATGTAACCGATTAACTGGGAAGCAAGCTCATTTTCGGGATAAATGCGTCCGGGAATTTTATCAAAGCGTGCAAAGTTATATTTTTTTTCTTTTATTATCTGACGAAGCTCTTCGTATGTAACCTGATCAAGTTTTTTCTTAAGATAGATAAAGCGTGATGTTTTTGGATTCGATTTTGCATTTTCAATTGTTGTCTTAACTTCCTCTGTTGTAAGACCGAGTGAAGGAGCAACGTCAGAAGCAAACTGTGCAACGTTTTCTATGTTTTTCGGAGTAATGCCGAAGTGATAAAAGTTTGTCTGAACTGCAAGAGGTTTCCCGTTTCTGTCGACTATAGAACCACGTTCAACCTGGGGAACGGGTGGAGCAATTACCTGTTTAGGTGTAAATGCAAGTTTTCCGAAAGCAAAGATTATTATTGCTGTAAAAACGGCGCAGATTGAACCTAAGAAAATAAGTCTGTACTTTGAATAAAAATCGTTTACCTGCATATAACTTTCCCCAGTATGTTAGTTACAGGAATAAATCCATAATTTCGTGAATCAAAACTTTCTTCGTAATTGTCACCAATTGCAAGAATATAACCCTCTGGAACTTCAGTGCAGTTTTTAAGGTTTTCGTACTGATCTAAAGTAAGAGGAATCTGTTTATCAAGATTCACTAATAAAATATAACTTGAATTTGTCAAATAATCTAGAGTGCCTTTTTCTACAGCGATACATCGTTTTACAACCAGATTGTTATTGTAAAGATAGATTACTATGTCGTTTTCTTTGGGACTGTTCCATCGGATCAGAAGTTTTGAACCGAATGGATTCGGAATACCGTAGGCAAGTTTATTTACGAAAATTGTCTGTTTATCCTGAATGGCAGGACTCATGCTTGAACCGTCCACAGTCAGAAATTCGAACGCAAAGAGCTTGATGACGGAAGCGATAATTAAACCTATGAAAATACAGTAAGCAATGGAAAGCGGTTTACTTTTCTTCATATATTTTATTCTAATATGTCAATTAAAATCTGTCGATAGTCATGATATGGAAATAATCAGTTACGTGGGTGGCCGTCCTGATAACCGGCAGAGTAAATTAAATATTCTCAAAAGAATTATCTTGTCTAATGTTAAGTTAAAATCTGTAAAGACTTTTTCGTTACCGGAAATTAAATTCAATCCGAAAGTAGCAGTAAGAAAGGCAGTTCGTTACTGGTGGACTCCATTTGCAGCAGCACTTTTTGCAGTTGTTCCTCTTGGGGTTTACAGCGTAATGACATACTTTGAAAGTCATACGAGCCCGATTCCTCTTGATATCGAAGAGTCTGAATATGATATTTTAAACCGCGAAATGGCAAGACTTGCCCTTAACACAGGTGCAGATATAGGTGAAGATGGTTCAATTTCTGGTTCTGTCGTAAAATATTCTTTTAAGGAACCGGTAACATTTACTGATTATACAGTCAAGGCCGGGGATACAATCAGCGGAATAAGCTTAAAATTCCACTTGAATAATATTTCTACAATTATTGCTGTAAATAACATTGATAATGTACGATCTCTTAATGCCGGAAAAAAGCTTGTAATTCCTTCGGTTGACGGACTTTACTACAAGGTACAGAGTTCTGATACAATTCAGGGACTTGCAAAGAAATTTTCTATTCCTGTAGAGGATATCCTTGATACAAATGATCTTACTTCCGATGTTCTGACTGTGGGTAAAAACCTTTTTATTCCTGGTGCCAAACTTGATAAGGCGGTTTTAAGAAGGGCAATGGGAGATACATTTACCTGTCCATTAAAAATCAATACATGGCGACTTACTTCGCGCTGCGGTTACAGGTCAGATCCGTTTACAGGTGTTAAACAGTATCATCCTGGAATCGATATGGCGACAAGTTCAGGTACTCCGATTTTTGCTGCCTTGAGCGGAAAAGTTGTTGCGTGCGGATGGTCAAATATTTACGGAAATTATGTTATAATAGATCATCAGAATGGTTACCAGACACTCTATGGACATATGTCTAAAAAATTGTGTACTCTTAACCAGGAAGTAAATACTTCTACCAGAATCGGTCTGGTAGGAAGCACAGGATATTCAACCGGGCCGCACCTGCACTTTACAGTTTACAAAAACGGAAAGGTAGTAGATCCATTAACTTTAATTAAATAGGAAAATACAGATGATACCAGTTTGCATTTGCGGTGGCTGCGGCCGTACTATTGAAAAAGAATTTGTTTACTGTCCATGGTGCGGGCAGTCAAAAATTGCCATGATATCTGAAGAAGAGAGAATGGAAGAAATTTTCAACAGGCTTGAAGAGATTCAGAATAACAGCCGTGTGGAAAAAATAGAAAAAATGAGTGACAGGCTGAATCAGTTAAAAAAAGAACTCGATTCACTTGTGCTCTGTTCGGAGATGCATAAATGAAAAAAAACTTTTCTGCATTATTCCTTGCACTTATGATGTTTATGCCTTGCATGAGTTTTGCAGGAATAAGTTTTGATAATTTAACGATCAACGATGATGATAAGGTTCTTTATACTGTATCTCATAATCAGAGTGGAGTAATTCCATACTCAGCACTCTTTTCTTATAAATTGGAAGGAAGCTCTTCTGTTTCTTCAAATAATCTTCCAGACATTCTTACATGTTATCCGGAAAACATCAGTTCGATCGGAAACGGAAAACTTATACAGATACGTAACCGTTACGGAACAGCAATCTATGATTTCGAATCAGAAAGCCTTAACTGGATTGCAAGAACTGCAATTATTCCTGAAAAATCATTTTCTTTAAGTCCTGTAATTGCAAGTCCTGACGGACTCTATATCGTATTTATGAGAAAAGTAAGTTCGTTGACCGGTGAACTTATCATTCAGGAAACATCTACAAGAAGATATGTAATTCTTGATAAAGAAGTCCCATACAGCTATTCAGAACTTCCTGTAAAATGGGCTCCGGATTCAAAACATTTTGTATACCAGAAAGGTAATTCAATTTATTATGCAACACCAAAAGAAATGTTCGGGAAACTTCAGATTGCTGAACACTGCAGAAGAATTGGCAATGGAAGTATTAACTGCATTCAGTGGTGCAACAGTGATAAACTTGTTTTTATAGATTCTGATATCGTTTATCTGATTGATTCACGCGAGTTTGCAACATTCGGAATGTATGCAAATTATTTTCCGCTTGGAAAAATCATTGGAAGACTTTGGGAAAAATTTTCAAGTTCTGACATGAAGTTTTATATCAACTCAACTGCTGATGAACTTATTCTTGTAAAATCAGATTCTTTTGTTTCATATTATAAAGTAGATTCTTCATCAAAAAATTCATATCTAAAACCTTTAAATAATTTTTCTTATATAAACGTAATTGAAAATTCTTATAAAATCGAAGTTATCTGGCCGGAAAAATCAAAACCGATTTTCTGGATTAACAGTATCTTAAGTGATGGAAAAAGAAGCTGTGATATTTATACATATAATTCAAAATATGCACTTGAAAAACTTTTTACATTTGCGGGAACTTCTTCAAAAATCGTAGTTTCTACAGACGGAAAATATGCAGCAGTTCCGACAGATAATACGGTTCTGGTTTATGCAGTCGGCTCGTGGGATAGTACAGCAAAAATTGAATCTTCAAAAACAGAATCTCTTTGCTGGCGAAATTCGAATGAACTTGTTGTTGGAACTTCTGACAATGTGAGTGTTTATAATGTAGCGACAAGAGAAAAGAAACTTCTCTTTCTTTCTGCATGTTCTGATGCTTCATGGGATAAGGTTACGGGGCAGATTGTTGCAAAGTCTTCTGAGTTTCAGGACTACTGTATTTATAATGATGTCAATAATACATGGAGGCCTTATAAGAACTGTGTTCCTTCTGAGAAAAAAGTTCAGAATCAGGATTACAGAGTTTATCTTTCAAAGGCTAAAAACTTCCGTTATGATAATGCAGTTTATGTGCGCTGTCTTGGAAATAAAGTTTTTACGTTTGCGCTTTATAAAGAAACTGTTCAAAAATCTCAGCCAAAGAGAAAAATTGCTCTTGCCTTTGATCTTCTTGACAGTGCAGAAGGTATAAATGCAGTAATCGGCCTCTGCTATAAATATGACATTAAACCGACATTCTTTATCAATGGTGAATTTATAAGACGCTATCCGGAAGAAGCAAGAAAAGTTGCTTTGAGTGGTGCAGAAGTGGGATCCCTTTTCTATGCATGTGTAGATCTTACAGATGAATTTTTTATGATTGACGAAGAATATGTTAAGGGTGGTCTTGCAAGAAACGAAGATGAATATTATCAGTGCACAAAAAAAGAACTTGCACTTATATGGCATGCACCGTTTTATCGAAGTACAAAAATGATTCGTGATGCAGGAAGCAGCGCCGGTTACAGTTATATTGATTTTCCTGTTGATTATAAGACAATGGATACAAAAGCCGGAAAGACAATAGAAAGTCAGATTATTCCGGTGACATTGGGTCTTTCAAAAAATGAAGATGGAGAAGCGTTTGCCAGAAAGCTTGAGCTTCTTATCAATTCACTTCTCGATGCAGATTACCAGATAGTTCCGGTCAGTGCGCTCTAAGAACTAAGTCGGCAAGGGTAATGTAAGTCATTGCTTCTACGACAGGAACGATTCTCGGTGCGAGGCAGACGTCATGTCTGCCTTTTATTTTTAGAGTTGTGTTTTTAAAACTTATTTTTTCAGTTTCGTATACTTTATCAGGATTTATCTTTGCTTCGATAGTTTTCTGTTCCTGAAAAATGCTCGGAACAGGTTTTACTGCAACTCTAAAAATAATTTCATCGCCATTAGAAATTCCTCCGGTAATGCCGCCTGCGTTATTCGAAAGAAATTTTACCTTTGACTTTTCGATTTTGATTTTATCGTTATTTTCTGATCCGGTCATGTCGGAAGCGGAAAAACCTGCCCCAAATTCGATTCCTTTTACGGCACCTATAGAAAGCATTGCATGTGCTAAAACTGCATCGAGCTTGTCAAAAACAGGTTCTCCAATGCCGGCTTTTAAATTTGAAATCCGGCATTCGATAATTCCGCCTGCGCTGTCTCCCTGCTTCCTTAATTCTTCGATCTTTGACGCCATCTTTTCTGCTGCCTCACAATCCGGTGCACGAAGGTCATTTTTTTCAATTTCTGAAAAATCAATTTTTTTGCATTCTATCCCGGCAGCTTTTAAAGTGTATGCGGTAACTTTTAAAAGTTGTTTTTTGCTTTTTGTGTTTAAAACTGAATCTAAAACCTGTCTTGCGACATCTCCTGCTGCAACACGTGCACATGTTTCTCTTCCCGAAGATCTTCCGCCACCTCTGTAGTCTCTGATTCCGTATTTTTTAAGATATGCATAGTCTGCATGACCCGGTCTCATTTTTACAGAAAGCTCGTTGTAATCAGAGGAGTGCTGGTTTTCGTTTTCTATTATAAAGCAGAGCGGGGTTCCGGTTGTAAAACCGTTAAATAAGCCGGAAAGAACCTTGAGAGTATCGCTTTCTTTTCTTGCTGTTACTGCACTGGATTTTTTACCGTTTACAGATCCCGGTTTTCTTCTGTCGAGGGCTTTTTGAACGGCATCGAGGTCAAGCTTTATTCCGGACGGGATTCCGTCAATTACTGCACCAAGGGCTTCTCCGTGGCTTTCTCCAAAAGTGGTAGTTTTAAAAACGGTTCCGAATGTGTTTCCTGACATAGTTTTATTCCGCCTGTCCGCTTAGCTTAATTAAGCAAATTAAATATTTGTACAGGGTCTGCCTGACGGGTCCATTATAACAGATTTAAAAAAGAGTTTCTATTGAAAAAAACTCGTTGAAAAAACATCAGAGTCTGATATAATTACAGTAAGGAAAGGATGTTCAAATTGAGGATTAATTATAAGCTAAGATTTCTTATTATATCGTTTTTTGCGTTGATTCTGTCTACTGTTACAATCACACTTGTCGGTGTAAAAATAACAGTTAATACTTCGGTAGAAGCGTTTGCGCAGCGCGGGATTTCTGCAATATACAAGGCTAATGTCTGGATTGAACCTGATAAATTTGCAGCCCTTGTGGAATCAGGAAGCCAGGATGATGAATACTATCAGTTTCTTTACAGTAAATTATTTGAATTAAAAAAACAGCTCGGATGTAAATATCTTTATACAATGGCACCGGTTGACGGTGATATGGAAGGAAATAAATTCAGATATATCGTTGACGGTTCAGGTCCTTTCTTTTCAGAAGATTTCTGTGCATACGGAACAGAAGAAGATATTACAAGTTATGGAAAATATCCGCATGACTGTCTTCGTGAACAGAAAATTGTGAGTTCCGGTCTTTTGGAACAGGATGAATGGGGCTGGACTCAGACCGTTTATTATCCGATTGTTTATGAAGGAAAGTCAATTGGTTTTCTTGCATGCGATTATGATGTAGAGATTCTTGAAAAAATGATAAGACAGGGGAGGCTTTTCCTTCTTGCAATTTCTCTTGGTGCAGCACTTTTTTCATGTGCAATTATTTTTATTTTCATAAACATATTCTTTAAAAAGATGAATAATGTTACTCAGGCTATGATAGGTATTTCTTCCGGTGCAAGAGATTTAACCCAGCGTCTTACGATTAAAGGTCAGACAGAACTTGACCTTCTTTCTCTTGCCTATAACGAAATGATTGAACAGCTTCAGGCAATGGTAAAACAGATTTCGGGTTCTATAGATAAACTTTCACAGAACAGTCACCGACTTTCAGAACAGAATGAAGAAAATCTTTCTCTTATCGGAAATGCAAAAACATCAATAGAAGATATTTATTCAAAAGCAGATGATCAGAATGCTCTTTCGGAATCCGTTACAGATGGAATTTATGAAGTTCAGAATGCTGTAAAAATCCTTGATGAAAAAATCATTCAGGAATCAGATGCGGTTCAGCAGTCATCAGTTGCTATTGAACAGATTTCTGAAAATATTGCAGTTGCGGATGTTAATATTTCAAAAATTGCAAGTGAATATCAGATAATTGTAAACGAAACTGAAGACGGAAGATCAAAACAGGCAGAGTTAAACTCTCATGTAGAATTGATTGCAAATCAGGCACGTCAGCTTGATGAAGCAAATAAAGTTATTTCTAATATTGCTTCGCAGACAAACCTCCTTGCCATGAATGCGGCAATCGAAGCGGCTCACGCCGGTATTGCGGGAAAGGGTTTTTCTGTAGTTGCAGATGAAATCCGAAAACTTGCAGAAAATTCTGCAAAGCAGTCAACGGCAGTTAAAAAGCTTATTGCAGATATTTCTAAAGCAATTTCTGGAATTGTAAACGTTTCAAAAGAAAGTGCAGAGTCGTTCAGTTCACTTGGTGTAAAAATTAAAGACATGGATGAACTTTTACATGAAGTAAAAGATGGAATGACAAAGCAGAATAACGGTGCACACGAAGTTCTTAATATGATGAATATCCTTTCACAGGCAACAGAACAGATAAAAGTTTCTTCTCAGACTATGAAAGATAATACTCTCAGGACTGTAAACCGTATCGAAGAATTAAAGCATTCTTCAGAAAGAATCTTAAGAAGCGGTTCTACTGCAAACACAAACCTTGCTACGATGAGCGATTTTGCCCTTCAGATTTCTGAACAGGCTAAACAGAATGTAGATCTTGCAGTTTCTGTTAACAACCTCGTTTCAAGCTACAGGGTTTAAAGTAAAACTTTACTTATATTGAAAAAATTCTCTCTAAGTTGTAATATGACAATGCTTAAGTTTTAAGCGTATGCTTTATTTAAAATGGAGAAAAATATGAACAGATTACGGGGAACTTTTACGGCTTTGATCACACCGATGAACACAGACGGATCGGTTGATTTTGAAGGATTCAGACAGAATGTAAAATTCCAGCTTGAAGGCGGAGTTACGGGCCTTGTTCCTCTGGGTACAACTGCAGAAACTCCAACTCTGGATGAAAAACCGGGTAGCGAAGAAGATACACTTATTGAAATTTTAATGGAAGAAGTAAAGGCATTTAGAGAAGCAACAGGAAAAGATGTACCTGTAATTCTCGGTGCTTCAAGTAATAACACAAAAGACGCTGTTGCATATACAGAACGTGCAAAAAGGGTTGGAGCAGACTATGCTCTCGTTGTAACTCCTTACTATAATAAACCGTCAAAAGAAGGAATTTTCCGTCATTTTGAAGCTGTTTCTAAAGTAGGAATTCCTATCGTGGTTTACAACATCAAGGGTAGAACAGGTGTAAATATTCCGACTGATGTACTTGTAAGAATTGCACAGCTTCCTAATATTGCAGGTGTAAAAGAAGCAAGCGGTGATATTAACCAGATGATGGAAGTTATCGCTCAGATTAAAAATAAAAAGCCTGACTTTGCCGTATTAAGCGGTGATGACGGACTTACACTTCCATTGCTTGCTGCCGGCGGAGACGGAGTTATTTCGGTTGTTTCAAATCTCTGTCCTTCAAGAGTAGCAGCTCTTGTTCAGGCAGGACTTGACGGTGACTTTGCAAAGGCACGCGAACTTCATTACGGACTTGCTCCGATGTTCAAGGCTGCTTTTGTAGACGGAAACCCTACATCGATTAAATATGCGATGAACTATAAGGGACTTCCGGCAGGTACTGTAAGACTTCCACTTGTAGAAGTTACAGACAGTGCTAAAAAGACAATCGAAAGAGCTATGGACGAGTGTAATATTTAAATTTCGCATTCGCGGAATTAATTTTTCGATAAAAAGGAAAAATAAAAATGGCACAAAAGATAAAGGTTGGTGTACTTGGCGCTACCGGTATGGTAGGGCAGCGTTATATTAAGCTTCTGGAGGATCATCCCTGGTTTGAAGTTACTTATGTAGCAGCTTCTCCACGCAGTGCAGGAAAACCATATTGTGAAGCAGTAAAAAACCGCTGGTTGATCGGAGCAGAAATTCCTTCTGGTGTTGCAAACCTAATCGTAGAGGATGCAAACGATGAAAAGAAAGCTTTAGGAAAATGCCAGTTTGTATTCTCTGCCCTCGAAATGGGAAAAGATGAAATTAAAGCTCTCGAAGCCGCTTATGCTGCAGAAGGAATTCCTGTTGTTTCAAATGCATCAGCTAACCGCTGGACAGAAGATGTTCCTATGCTTGTTCCGGAAATTAACTACAGTCACCTTGATGTAATTGCAGAACAGAAAAAACATCACCTCTGGGATAAGGGATTTATCGTAGTTAAGCCAAACTGTTCTTTACAGACATATATGATGCCGCTTCATGCACTCATTCAGGCAGGATATCCTGTTAAGAGAATGATTGTAACAACTTTACAGGCAACTTCTGGTGCCGGCTATCCAGGGGTAGCATCATTTGACATGATTGATAATATCGTTCCTTTTATCGGTGGCGAAGAAGAAAAGACAGAAAAAGAATGTCTTAAGATTCTCGGAACTGTAAAAGACGGAAAGATAGAAAACGCAAGCTCTCCTCTTGTTTCTTCAACCTGTACACGCGTACCTGTTGTAGACGGACACACAGCATGTGTAAGCCTTGAGTTTGATTTGCCGGATGACAAAAAACCAAGTCTCGAAGAAATTGAACGCGTATGGACAAGCTATAAATCTGTTCCACAGGAATTAAATCTTCCAAGCGCACCGGAACATCCGATTGTAGTACGCCATGAAGAAAACCGTCCGCAGCCACGCCGCGACCGTGAAACAGAAAAAGGAATGGCATGCGTTATCGGACGTCTTCGCCCATGCAATGTATTTGACGTTAAGTTTGTTGCATTAAGCCACAATACAAAACGCGGTGCTGCACTTGGCGGAATCTTAAACGCAGAACTTTTAAAGGCTAAAGGATTCTTTGGCTGATAAATAGAAAAAGTTTGTAATGGTAAGAATTTGTCGAAGCCATTACAGACTTTTTTTTTATTTTAATTCGACAGATGCAAAATGAAAAAAATATTTTCAATTCTTTTTTCCTTTTTAATTCTTTCCCCGGTTTATTCACTTCCAAAATTAAAAAAAGACGGAACTTTTAAATGCGGAAGACAGCCTAAACAGGTTCTGTTTTCTCCTGATGACAAATACATCGTAATGCCGCTTTTAGAGGACGACGGAATTGATTTATTTAATGTCGAAACAAAAAAAATGGAAACAAGATTAAAGCCTCCTTCATCTGATAAACTTGGATTTGTAGAAGGACTTTTTATTCCGTCAAAAAAAAGTTTTTTTGTTTCTCAGATGACGACAAACCAGATTCACGAATATACATATCCGGGTTTTACCTATAAGCGTTCAATTCCGACAGGCGGTGTGTGGACAAAATTTATGGTCTGGTCAGAAGATAAAAAAATAATCGCAGCTTCCAACTGGGTTTCAAATGACATTTCAATCATAAGCTATTCAAACGGAAAACTGCTGCGTCTTATAAAAACCGCGGCAGCTCCACGCGGACTTTATTTTATAAATAAAGGAAAATACATAATCTCGCTTGCCTTTGATGGAAGTAAAATCGAAAAATTCGAAACAGATACTGGAAAAAGAGTTGCAGTAATCGACATTCCTAAAAGTGCAATGCGTCACATCGTGCTTAATGCAGAACAGACTAAAGCTTACATAAGTGACATGTACTGGGCAAAGGTTTATGAGGTTAATCTTGCTACATTTACAATAGAAAAAGAAGTAAAGGTTTATGTAAATCCAAACACGATTGCACTTTATAAAAACCGTTATCTTTTTGTAAGCTGCCGCGGCTACAATAATCCGACAGATTACACAAAGCGAAGTCCTTCTAACGGACAGATTTATATAATCGATACATCAGATTTTTCTGTTGCAGATAAATTTGAAGGCGGCAATCAGCCTACAGGGCTTGATGTTTCCAACAGTCAGAAGTATTTGTGCTTCAGTAACTTTCAGGATTATAATATAGAATTATACGAAATAGAGGATTAATTATGACACCATACTTACACAAAGTTAATTATTATGAAACAGACAAAATGGGAATTACACACCATTCAAACTACATACGCTTTATGGAAGAAGCCCGTGTAGACTTTTTAAGTCAGATTGGTTTTCCCTTTGATAAAATCGAAGAAAAGGGAATTGTAAGTCCTGTTATCAGAGTTGAATATAATTACAGAAAGACAACTACTTTTGCAGATACGATTTCTATCGTAGTAAAGGTAGAAAAGCTTACTCCTGTAAAGCTTACTCTTTCATACGAGCTTTCGTGCAACGGAGAAAACTGCGGAACAGGAAAATCTGAACACTGCTTCCTTAACCTGCAGGGCCGTCCGATTATTGTAGAAAAGGATCATTCTGACTTTTTTAATGCATTAAAGAATAATATGTAAAAAAAATCCCGCATGTAAGTAATGCGGGATTTTTTTATGACTTATCTTGATTTTTCAATAAGCTCCTTGTACCAGTAGTAGCTGTCTTTTGGAGTCCTTTTCTGGGTTTTGTAATCTACATGTACAAGTCCGAATCGTTCTGTATAACCGTTTCTCCATTCATAGTTATCCATGAGTGACCAGTGGAAATATCCTCTGATGTCGGCTCCCGAATCGATTGCTTTTTTAAGTTCTGTAAGATAACGTTCCGTAAAATCTATTCTCTGCGGGTCGTGGCATTTTCCGTCCAGCGAGACAACGTCTGCATTACTCATTCCGTTTTCGCTTACATAAACCGGTTTTTTATAGCGTTCAGAAATGAATTTAAAATAATGGTTCATGCTCTTTGGAGTAATCGGCCATTTTGCAGCTGTAATATTATATCCTTCTTCAAACGGCTTGATATGCCAGCCGTCATCTTTTTTACCTGGAGCACTTCCTGCAGAAATAGGGCGGCCTTCATATATGTTAATTCCCTGATAGTCAACGGGAGAAGAAATGATTTTCATATCGCCGTCTTTAATTTCAGGCATCTTGTCCTGGAAAAGTTCAAATGCTTTGTCAGGATATTTCCCAAAGTGAATCGGATCAAGATAATATGTAAGACTGTCACCCGAAAGAATACCGCTTCCTTCCTGTGGCGCGTAGCGGCCTGGAGCAGCTTCGATGCAGTTCATTGCTTTAATAAATGCTTCATAATCTTCCTGAGTTTCTGTTGCAGGATAGTGTCCAAGCCCGTTATGCGCACAGCCGATAAGAACGTTCTCTTTTGCATTTGCACGCACAGCCTGTACCATGCTTCCGTGCGATAAAAGCATGTGATGAATTATGTTAAAGACTTCTCTTTCGTTAACTTCGATGCCGGGAGCAAACCAGCCTCTATATCCTCCGAGAATACAAGGCATTTCATTTAACGTAAAAAAATGAGTTACTCGGTCAGAATAATGGCGGGCAATTTCTGAGCTGTATTCAGAAATCCAGTTATGGATATCACGGTTTCTCCAGCCGCCTTTTTTTTCAAGCTCATACGGAAGATCCCAGTGAAACAATGTAAGCCATGGTTCTATTCCGTTCTGTAAAAGTTCATCAATCAATCTGTCGTAAAAATCAAGACCCTTCTGGTTAAGGTTTCCTTTTACTGCGCCTCCACGGGAATCTGAATCATATGAAAAAATCCTTGGCCATGCTACAGAAAACCTGTAGGCTTTTACGCCAAGATTTTTAATAAGCTGAACGTCTTCTTTATAACGGTGATAGTGGTCACAAGCGACAGCACCCGATTTTTCATCAAATACTTTACGCGGAATTTTATAGAAATCGTCCCAGACAGATTTGCATCTTCCGTCCTCTTGTTCTGCTCCTTCAATCTGATAACTTGAAGTTGCAACTCCAAACAGAAAATCTTTAGAAAAATTCATTGTGGCTCCTTGGGTAAAAACTCAGATGTTTTTTTTCTGATATTCAATAAAGTCGCTTACTGTTAACGGTTTTGAATACAAAAATCCCTGAACTGAATCGCAGTCAACAGACTTTAAAAAGTCTCTCTGGTGTTCTGTTTCTACACCCTCGAATATTGTGCCTTTTTTCAGGTTTTTACTCAAGCCTATAAGAGATTTAATAAAGACTTTTGATTTATCGTCAAGTTTATCATCCTTTCCTTTGTAATCTGTCAGGAAGCTTCTGTCAAATTTGAGAGTATCAACCGGAACTTTCGTAATGAGATTAAGTGAACTTTCTCCGGTTCCAAAGTCGTCCATTGCAACTTTAAATCCGTGTTTATGAAGTTTTTCCGTTATATCTACTAAAGTTTCGCTGTTCATAAAAGAACGTTCAATTATTTCAAGTTCTATCATTTCCGGTGGAATAGAGTAATTGCTGAACAGCTGAATAAAGTCATGAACAAATTTTTCTGCCTTATCATGATTTCTCGACATGTTAACCGAAATTGGAACCATCGGTTGTCCGAGATTGATCTGATTCTGAATAAATTTAAATACTTCTTCGTAAACAAAAAAGTCAAGCTGCTTTATAAAACCGTTCCTTTCAAAAAGAGGAATAAATTTATCAGGTCCGATAATTCCAAACTTAGGGTTATTCCATCTTACAAGTGCTTCTCCACCACATATTTTTTCGTCTGTAAGGGAAATCTTAGGCTGATAAACAACAAAGAACTCATGTTTCTCGAGTGCTTCCTGCATGTGATCTTCCAGATACTGTTCTTCTTTTACACGTCGGACGAGATGTGTGTTGTAAATTGCATACTGAGTAAATGCATGATCTTTTACAGTTGATTTTGCAAAAGATGCGTGTCCGATTAAAGTTTGAACTGTAGTAGTGCGGTCTTCTCCTTTTTCAATCAGAAAGGAAATTCCGAATTTAGGGAAGAATGGAATTTCGTAAGATTTAATTTTATTGTTTACACGGGCCAGATCGTCTGTAAATTTTTTCATTGCTGTTCTTACAGATTTTATTTTAAAGAACAGGTAGAAGTGATCTGCAAAGCCCCTGCAGAGAATTCCCTTGTTGTTTTCGTTAAAAATTTCAAGGACCGAAGCATAGTAAAGAATAAGTTCATCAGCTTTTTCTTCTGAGTAATTCTGATTTATAAATTTAAACTGCTTGATATCTGTTTCAATCAGCATAAATTTATCCTGTGGATTAAGCCTGATTAATTTTTCTGCTTCTCTTTCGAATTTTGTTCTTGACCAGAGTGTCGTAAGTTCATCGTAGTTATTTCTAAAAATCTGTTTCTTATTTATGAGACTTAAAATTAAACCTTCTACAAGACACAGAAGACAAATAAAAATGACAACAGAAATGATAATGAATACTTTTGTTTCTAAATGGAAATCTAAAATCAGATGAAAATCTTTCTGGACATCGGAATTAAGTGTTCCGCCTATGATTTTTATTATAAAAAAAAGGATTGCTGCGGCCACAATAATGCAGACGCTTATTAACGGGATGAATTTTAAGGTAGATTTATTTTTTACCTTTCTTTTCAAATTATAAACCCTCTATAACAATCCCCAACCCCACAATGTTAAAAATCTCCAATATAGATTATAACATAAGTTTTCAGTAAAGCAAGGTTGTTTTTTTGTAAAATTTGTATCAAATAAAGAATATTTCTGTTATTATTATATACAGTAAAATGAAAATTAAATGAATTAAGAAGGCGTTATGAAGAAAATTCAACTTGCAATAATAATTTTTCTAACCGGATTCACACTGTTTGCAGCCAGTCCTGAAAAAAAACAGGTTCCTCAGGCAGTAAAAATCACTGAAAACTGCTCATATTTTAAGCTTGAAAATGGGCTTACGGTTTTTTTTGCCGAAAATCATTCGGTTCCGCTTGTATATATCGAAATTGCAGTAAAAACCGGCGCTATAACCCAGAACAGACAGAACGCAGGTCTTTTCCATCTGTATGAGCACATGATGTTCAAGGGTAATAATCTTTATCCGGATTCAGCATCTGTACAGAAGGCTCTTAAAGAAATGGGAACCGGCTCATGGAACGGTACTACGGGAATTGAATGCGTAAATTATTTTTTTACGATTCCAAAACAGCAGCTTTATACAGGGCTTAATTTCTGGAACTATGCAATCCGATTTCCACTGATGGATGAAAATGAATTTGAAGTTGAAAAAAAAGTTGTCATTTCTGAAATTCAGGGAAATATTTCAAGTCCCGAACGTACGACAGGAGCTTTTATAAACAGTCATCTTTTTAAGGATGCACCGTGGCAGCTTGATCCGAGTGGAAGTGTAGAGAATGTAAAGAATGCAAAGGTCTCTGATCTAAAAAAAATCAAAGACACTTTTTATATTCCTGAAAACGCTGCACTTTTTATAGGCGGAGATGCTTCGCTTGGAGAAGTTTATTCTATTGTGAAAGAGCTTTTTGGTAACTGGGAAAACAATGGAGTTAAATTAACTGATATAGAAAACACGGTTGAAAAACAGACTAAAACTCCGTTTGAAAAACCATTTCTTGCGGTAGTTCCCTATGACAAAATGTCAAAACAGTTTTCTCAAGTTTCCGTTTATTTCCGCGGGCCGGATGCAGATTTTGAACCGGAAGATACTTATGCTGCAGATCTGTTTCATTATTATCTTGGAGATCCGGAATCTGATTATACAAAGGCAATGGTTAGTGACAGTACTTTTTTGATTCCGTCATCGGAATATATCGGTTCGGGCTATTCGACCAGAAGAAGGACAGGATGTACTTCGTTTACATGTGTAATGTGTTCACCGGAAAAAGAACTTTATAGCCGTGCGGTTAAATTTCTTGAAAAAATAAATTTAAATCTTAGTGAACTAACTTTAAAAGATAATATTATTTCTCAGGAAAACCGGAAAAAGATAATCAGAAGATTAAAAGATGACAGAATTTATGAAACAGAAACTGCAACAGGTCTTCTTTCTGTATTGAGGTATAATTGGATTACAAATGATATGGAGTATTATAAAAATTATATTTCAAATGTAGAAAAGGTTACGGACAGCGATATACGGAGATATTTTAATAATTATATTCATAATAAAAATCCGATTATAGTTGTCTATGTAAATCCGGAATTATATAAGGCTTCTAAAACTGAATATGATAAACTTGGATTTGTAGAAATTACTCCGGAAGAAGCTTTCTGGTTTAATAAAAAATAAGGGTAAAGAAATGAAAAATATAAAAAAAATTTTATTGCAGATTACAATAACCGTTGTCTTTAGTTTTGTTTCTTTTTCTCAGGGAATGGATTATAAAAGTACAAAAACTTTTTTTGTCAATGATGAACATCTTGAGATAAATCAATACACTCTCAAAAACGGGATACCAGTTTATATTGCTGATAAAGTCGATAATCAGGTTGACGCAGTTTACCTTGTTGTAGAAGGCGGGACAAGCGAAATGCCGTATGAATATTCCGGTGTGGAAAACTGTCTTTTTGAAATGCTTACAAAAGGTTCAAAAAAATATCCATATCCAAAAATCCAGCAGATGCAGTATGAAAATCAAAGTTCAATTTCGCATTATACAATGTACTGTGGTTCTGTTCTTAATCTAACATGCATTAATTATTATCTTGATGAAATGATAGATGTGATGCTTGACGGTTTTTTAAATCCGCTTTTTGATGAAAAAGAATTTAACATTCTATATTCGGAGCAGCTTCAGAGTATACAGCATAAGCAGAATGATCCTGAAAGTATTCTGTTTGATGAAGTGCATAAAAAAGTTTACGAAGGAAACAGGCTTTTGACAAAGAGTTCTGTTACACCTGAATCACTTGAAAATATTTCCGTTAAAAAATTAAGACAGCATCACAAAAAGATTCTTAATGCATATAGAATAAAAGTTGTTGCTGTAGGAAAAATGGATACTCAGAAATTTCTGGGAACTCTCGATAAGGCACTTGGAAAAATAAAGTATGAAAAGTACGAAAGAGACTTTACTGATAAACCTCTTAATCTTAAGTCAGATGACGTGGTTTTGCATCACAAAGCCGCTGCCGGATCTGAAATAGCAGTAAGGGTTTTTTCTTCTCCTCCGGTAACAAGTGAAGATTATGTTACGGCACGAATTGCAGAAGATATATATTCAACTATTATGTTCAATATAATAAGGGAAAAATACGGAGCCTGCTATACTCCGGGCTCTTCTATAGATTCAAGTTCTAATCCTGTTGGTATTGATTATGCCCTTAAGGTTTCTGATATGGATAATATAAAAGAATATCTTGAACAGTGTGAAAAGCTTATGCTCGAAGGAAGGGTAATTTCGTCTGTAGATGCAGATTCGGTTAAATACGAAAACCTTGAAGACTGTCTTGAGGGTTATATAAACTCATATCTCACAAAAAAATACATGTCACAGGCTTCTTCCGGTGGAATTGCTTCCCGTCTTACAGCCAGCCTTCTGCAGTTTGGGGACATTACGTCCGCTGACAGAATGCCTAAAATGGCACTATCCGTTACAAAAGATGATATTTTAAGGGTTTTTAAGGAATACTGGTGCGAAGGCGACAGCAGATGGTTTTTTATGCGCGGTGAGTGATTGACATTAAACTGTCATTTTACTATTTTTAAAGTACTAAAAGTGCTTCGCACAAAGGAAGTAAAATGGCAAAAAAAATTTATGTCGGCAACTTGAGCTATTCAACTACAGACGAAACTTTAAGAAATCAGTTTTCGCAGTTCGGTCAGGTTGAATCCGTTTCTATTATAATGGACCGTGTAACCGGTAAATCAAAGGGTTTCGGTTTTGTCGAAATGACAAATGAAAGGGATGCTGATAATGCAATTGCTACAATAAATCAAAAAGAAATAGATGGAAGAAAAGTCCGTGTCAGCGTAGCTGAAGAACGGAAAAGCCGTCAGAACTGATCTGCAAAGTTTAAAACCGTGGTGTTTTGCGGTTTAAATTATATATTAAGAGGTTTTATATGATTAAGACAGTAAAAGATGTTGATCTTAAAGGCAAACGCATTATCATGCGTGTTGATTTTAACGTACCAATGAAGGATGGAGTAGTTCAGGACGATACTCGTATCATGGCTGCTCTTCCTACAATTAAATACATTCTTGAACAGAGCCCACGCTCACTCGTTCTTATGAGCCACCTTGGTGACCCTAAAAAGGACGTAAAAAAGGCTCAGGAAAAGGCTGAAAAGGCCGGAAAAACATGGACAGATGCAGATGCAGAAAAGTTCATCAACGGTAAAAACCGCATGAAGCCGGTTGTAGAATACTTTGCTTCAAAGCTCGGAAAGGATGTAACATTCCTTCCAGATGCACTCGGACAGAAGGCAGCTATCGACGCTCTTCCAGAAGGTGCAGTTGCAATGCTTGAAAACGTTCGCTTCCACAAGGAAGAAACATCTAAGGATGCTGCAGAACGCGATGTAATGGCAAAAGAACTTGCTACATACGGAGACATCTTCGTAAACGATGCATTCGGTACAGCTCACCGCGATCAGGCTTCTACAGCTTCTATCGCAAAGTTCATGCCAGTAGAAAGCGTTGGCGGCTTCCTCATGGAAAAAGAAGTTAAATACATTCAGCCAATGGTAACAAACCCGGAAAAACCAATGACTGCAATTATCGGTGGTGCAAAGGTTTCTTCTAAGATCGCAGTTCTCGAAAGCCTTATGAAGAATGCTTCTACACTCATCGTTGGTGGTGGTATGGCTTATACATTCCTCAAGGCACAGGGACACGCTATCGGTAAGTCACTTGTTGAAGATGACTTCCTTGATACAGCAAAAGATCTTCTTGCAAAGGCTGAAAAGGCTGGAGTTAAGATTCTTCTTCCTGTTGACCATGTTGGTGGTGCAGAATTTGCAGATAAGGATCCTGTTGCAGTTGATGCAGTTGATCTTCCAGATAACCTTATGGGTATGGACGTTGGTCCTAAGACAGTTGAACTTTACAAAGATGCAATTCTTTCTTCAAAGTCTATCGTATGGAACGGACCGGTTGGAGTATTCGAATTCGAAAACTTTGCAAAGGGAACTGAAGCTGTAGCCCGCCTCGTTGCAGAAGCAACATCTAAGGGTGCTATGACTGTAGTTGGTGGTGGTGACTCTGTTGCTGCTGTAAACAAGTTCAACCTTGCAGACAAGATGAGCCACGTATCTACTGGTGGTGGAGCTTCCCTCGAATTCCTCGAAGGAAAGACACTCCCAGGAATCGCGATTTTAGCTACGAAGTAGATAAAATCGGTAAGGTCGCGTAAGCGACCGACCTATCTTGGCTACAAAATAGACTTACGCTGAACGCATAAAGCTCCCATTTATCTGACGGGAGCTTTTTTATGTCCTGAGTTTTGTTGAATTCTGTCAATAGTTATGATAAAATGGACAAATGAATGAGAGATTATTAGATTACGGTTCTTTTGTATCGTCACCGGATGTAAAAAAGGATCCGATGCATAAAAAACAGGATTCAAAGACAGCAGGCGTAAAAAAAACTGTAGAAAATAGAGATAGATCTTCAGTTAAAAAAATAAAACCTGTGGCAAAACCGGTTCATACTTCAAGTAAAGTTTCTGCAACCGGAAAAAAAACAGCCATAAAAAACGGTTCAGCATTAAAAAATAATTCAGCAGAGAATAATATCCGTCCGAGACGACGTACTTCAATTAGTGGAAAACTCATTTTTATCATTTCTTCTCTTGTTGTTATTTCGATGGGACTTATTACTTTTCTTGTATCGTATTACGTTACAGAAGATACAGGAAAAAATGCCGAACAGTCTAATTTTACTCTCAATACTAGAACCGCTGCAGGCTGTGAAAACAGAATAAACGGAATTGTTTCTAATGTTTCTTTTTTCTGTGATCTTATTGTTACGGATGATGAAAATAAAAATATTAAGGATTTTGTTTTTGAAAATTCTTTTGTAAAAATTACTGAAGACTTTTTTAAGAGAAATCCGGATGTAGCGGCAGTTTATTTTTCTTCTGACGATTTTGCCGTTTATAATAAAGAGTTTTTAAAATCAAATAATATTTCGACTCCATTAATTGATGCATATTTTTCAACAAACAGAGGTTTGATGCAGAGCGCAGGAAATGGCTCTCCAAAAATTGCAAATGCTTCTCCATATTTTTCTTTTGCAATGCTTGGTCTTTTTTATAAAATGAATGTTGATAAAAAACCTCAGGTCGTAAGCGTACTTTATGCATCGGATAAACTTGCAGAAAGTATTTCAACTGGAAGGATAAACGAATCATTTTTAATTAATGACAGGGGAGTTATTCTTCTTACTTCAAATCCTGATGTTATGATTAAAGCATCAGATATGTCAGCTAATGAATTTGTAAAACAGGTTCTTGAAGAGAATGATTCTGGGAAACAGATTCGTTATACTGACTCCCAGGGAATCGAATATATTGCTGCATGTAAAAAAATTACAGATGCAAACTGCCGTGTCATTACACAGGTTAAGTGTGATGTTGTACTTGAAGCAATCAGAATTACAACAAGGAGAAATATTGCACTTACGGCTGCAATCCTTTCTATTGCGATTATTGTAATCTGGATTTTTGCAAAAACAATAAGTGTTCCTCTTATTGAACTTACAGAAGTTACTGATCAGATTAATCAGGGAAATTTTAATACTGAACTTTTTGATTCACTTAATACAAAACGAACTGACGAAATCGGTATTTTAAATTTGAGTACGAAAAATGAACGTGATATTTTAAATACTGTAACAAGTCTTACGAATAAAGGTGTAACAAAAGCAATTGTAAGAAAAGAAATAGACTTTAATCCTCATTTAAAAGATGTAACTGTTTTCTTTTCTGATATTCGTGGGTTTACTGCAATATCTGATGGTTTTAACAAGCGTTTCGGTGATAAATCCGCAGCAGAAATCATCGGTTTTTTAAATGACTATATGTCACGAATGGTAAACTGTATTTCGATTACAGGTGGTGTTGTAGATAAGTTTGAAGGTGATGCTGTAATGGCTGCATGGGGTGTTCTCCGTGATGATAATCTGGAAAATGAAGATGAACAGCATAAGAAAAATGTTAAGCTTGATGCATTGAGCGCAATCAGAGCAACAGTTGCAATGCGTTATTCTCTTATGAAATACAATAAAGATGCAGAAGAGTTTACGGAAAAACATAAAAATGAACCTCTTGCACAGTATAAACCTCACATCAGAATTGGATGTGGTCTTAATTCAGGTCGCGCAACCGTAGGATTTATGGGATCTTCTGAAAAAATGGAATTTACTTCTATCGGTGATGCTGTTAACCTTGCAAGCCGTACAGAAAGTTCTAATAAGCCGTGTGGAACTGACATTCTCATAACTCAGGATACATATTCAATTTTAAAAAATGATTTTATCAGATGTAAGGAAAATAATTTTACAATATCTGAAAAAAACATTCCGAATGAAATCATAGTTGAAAAGATACCTGTTACATTTGAAGTTAAAGGAAAGGGTAAGCAGAATTTCTATGCGGTCGTTAATATGCCTCAGTTTGATATCGGGTCATTCTTTAGAATGGCAGATCCTGGTTTTACAGTTGACCCGGCATGTGAAACAGCTGTAGGCCCTAAAGGTCCTAAGACACTGGCTCAGTTAAGAAAAATGCTTGGTATTCCGACTCCAGATTTTGAGAGAGTAAACTTAGATGAAGAAGAAAACAAGATCAAAGTTCAGTGATCGATTTTTACTTTTTTCATGCTTTCTCATCTGTGCTTTAAGTCTGGGTTACTTTTTTACAGACTTATATAGAAGTGCCGTACGCAATGAAAAACCGATTGCAACTGTGTATTTAAAGCGAAAAATTACTCAGCGCAAGTTTTCTGACAGTGTTGTATGGGACAGGCTTCAGAATGGATCTCCTTTGTATAATGAAGATATTATAAGGACTGATTTTGATTCTTCTGCCATCATCAGATTTGGCGAGGGTACTGAAAAACAGGGACCTGATATTGAACTTGATGAAAATACTATGATCCAGATTTTTGAAGCAGAAAACGGTTCGTTTAAAATGTCTGTTTCCGGTGGTAATTTTTCAGTTGACAATTCAAATTCTAAATCTGGTGTAAAAATCGATTTAGGTAATTCTTCTGTTATTAATCTCAGTTCAGGAAGTAAAATGAGTGCATCTTTCTCCGAAGGTAAAAATTCTTTTGTAATTTCTGAAGGAGAAGGAAATATCAGTACTGGAGACGGTAAGGTTGAATATATTAAAAACGGCGAAGCTGTAAAGATTGATGCGTCTGGGAATAGAATTATATATCCTGTAAGTGTTTCAAACCTTGATATGAATAAAAAACTTCTGGCTTTTGATGATTCTGAAAAAACAGTTGATTTTAATATTTCAAAAAATACTGTATTTGAAAATGAAGATATTATTTTAGAAACTGCAACTGATAAAGATTTTAAGAATGTTGTTTTAAAAAAGAATGTCGGAAAAGAAGATGTGGTAAAAGTAAAAGCTGCAGAAGGAGACCTTTATTACAGGGTTTATCCGGAAGGAAGAAGTTCAGAGTCATATGAAGGAAAAGTCTCTATAAAGACAATAAAATCTCCATCTCTCATAACTCCTGCTCATGAAAGTTCATATTCTTATATCCATGATGAGTCAGATGATAATTTGGATATAGAGTTTAGATGGAATGTTGATGAATACTGTGATTACTGCAGATTTGAAGTTTTCGCTGCGAATGATTCTGATAATGCAATAATTACAAAAGATATTAAGGAAAGATATGTTATAATTGATACTCTTAAAGCAGGTGAATACAGATGGAAGATTACTCCACATTATGCTGTAGACAGTATCGGATTTGGAAAAGGAACCGGATTTAACAGCTTTACTGTTTCAAAGACAGAGCTTAAATCAATTCCGGAGCTCTTGCTTCCTCTTAAGAATTCAATTATTTCACTTACAGAAAAAGATGAAGATATTTTGTTTGCGTGGAATTCAGATTTAAAAAATTCAGAATACCAGGTGAGAATTTCAAAGGATAAAAATTTTTCATCTGACTATGTTGTGTTTAAGGAACAGAGTTATGTTCTACAAAAATCAATTCCTTTTTCTATAAACACACTTTCACCTGGAACATATTACTGGTACGTAACTGCAATTGATCATAATAACAAAGAATTTAAATCAGAAGTAAACAGTTTTGAAGTTGAACTTTTTGATCCGAATAAGCCTAAGGTTGCAATGATAGAAGAACCTGCTGTAAAAGATGCAGAGATAAAAGCAGAAGAGGTAAAGCCGAAAGAATCTGCTCCTGCAGTTCAGCCGCAACCTGTTTCTAAAAAAAATGAACTTAAAAAACCGGAGCCAAAAAAAACTGTTCCAAAGCAGGTTTCAAAACCGGTTCCAAAACCAGAGCCAAAGCCTGTGGTAAAACCGGTTCCAAAACCAGAGCCAAAGCCTGTGGTAAAACCGGTTGTTCTTCTTACTCCAGCTGATTCATCAAAAATTGATGGACTTAAAGCTGTAAGGGAACCTACATCGTTTACATGGAACAGTAATGAAAATATAAAGACATCTCAATTTGTTCTTACGAAAATAAACGAGAATGGTACTACAACAGATGTTAAAAAGATTGATAATCCGAAAGGAAAAGTAACGTTAAAGAGAATTTTACCTGGTTTATACAGATGGACGGTAAAAGCTGTTTCTTCAGATGGAACAGATATTTCGTCCGAAGTGAGTTTTACTTTTGAAGTAGAGCCGATTGAAATGCTTAGCCCTATTAAGGCATTGTCTCCGGAAGATTCTTTTGTAATTGATGCTGAATATCTTAAGAATAACAGAAAGATTCTGTTTACATGGGAAGAATGTCCTGATGCAACGGATTATCTTTTTGTATTATATAAAAAGAATGAAAATGGTACACTTGATAAGATTGGAAAGAAAAAACTTAACAAAACTCTTTACTGGCTTTCTGATCTTTCTATTCTGGATGTTGGTGAATTCGAATGGCATGTTACAGCTTATGTTCATGCAAAAGATGGATTTACCGAAAGAAGGAGTGAAACTTGTGTAACTGATTTTTCGATAAATTTTGATCTTCCTGATGAGATAAAGACTAAAGAACCTGGAAAAATGTATGGCGAATAATAAAAGAATTTTATTTTTATTTTGTATTCTTCTCGTAACAGGTTTTGGAAGGACATTTTTGTCAGCCCAGAGCTCAGGTAAAATTTTTATTCAGAAACTTGAATGGGAAGAAGATAAAAATGCATATGAATATGAAGTTGAAATTACAAAATCAGGTGAGGATTCAGTTAAAAAGAAGATAAAGACAAGGGATAATTTTGTTGAATTTTCGATGAAAGCCGGTGAATATAAGTATCGCGTAAAAGTTTATGACTTCCTTGGCAGAATGGCATCTGTTACAGACTGGAAAGATTTTACCATTACAAAAGCCGTTGCGCCGGATATTTCACTTGTAAACGATACTTTAGAAATTCCGCGTAAAAAAGCGAGAGAGCTTGTTGTTCCGATAGATGTAGAAAAAATAGAACCTGAAGCTTCGGTTACTTTTATAAATATAGAAACAAATGAAGAAGTAGAGGGAAAACTTGATGTCGAAACAGATGAAGAAGGAAACGTAAAATCTTCTAAGGCAGTTTTCCCGGGAGCCGTCTCGGGCCAATGGAAAGTTGTTGTTACAAACCCGAGCGGACTTTCAAGTGAGTCAGAGCCGATTTCTGTAGAGAATGCTAAAAAAGAGCCTGGTAAAGACAGAGACTTCAGTATCATGGTAACTGGACTGACTTCTGTAATTATGTCCGGAAAGACTAAAGAAAATATAGAATATGGAAAAGCAGATTCTGCCAATTATATCGGGTTTGGTTTTACGATTCAGCATTTGCCGATAAAATCAGGTAATTTGATGCTTGGTTATGAAGGAAAATACAGCTATTTCAGCAGGATGTATAGTACAGAGTCTTATGATTTAGGTTGTCGTTTTAACGATTTTGACATAGATTTTGCATTGCGTTATAATTTGCTTGATAATAAATTTGGTTTAAATGCAAAGCTTGGTTTTGGTTTAACTTTAATCACAGAAAGTATTCATTATGTCGGTTCTTCAGTATTGACCGCTCATGATCCTGTTACTTTTGGTTATGTTAATGTAAATGGTGGTGTTTCGGTAAACTGGATACCGTTTAAGCATTTTATAATGGAACTTGGTGCAAACCTTACTGATGTTCTGGCGGAAGATGAAAATATTTTTATACTTGTTCCATATTTAAGTGCAGGAATCAGATTTTAGACGGAGTTTATTATGAAGAGAAGAGTTTTAACCGGTCTTTTAAGTTTTTCATTATGCGTCATCTCCCTTTTTATTCTTGTAAACTGTTCTGATTTTATTTTTGACAGTGAAATAAAATTTAACCAGAGTATTAATGAACAGATAGAAAATGATACTACTGTAACCGTTACTTTTGTTTCTGATAATCCGGCTGTCACAGGCGATTATTACACCTCTCGTAAAAAATATAAAATCGGAAGTGGGATTACTGCAGAAAATCTTCCGAATTCTAATACAGATAAAGAAATGTCATCATGGAAATCCGGGAAAGTTATAAAAGCATGGAAAGTTTATAAAGATGGTGGATTGACCATTTCAACAAATGGTGATGAGGTAGAGTCTTTTTTGGCAAGCGCTAACGGAATTATTCTTTATCCTGAGTGGAGAGATGAATGTGTCCTTACATTGATGGACGGTGTAAAAGAAGGATCAACAGGAAAAGCTTATTCTGGAAATACTCCTAATGTAATAAAATTCTGGGCAGGAGAAAAAGTAAGGATCCCGACGCCTGGTGCACAATTTAATGCTTCAGATAATACAGTTGTATTTGAAAACTGGTATTCTGATTCATCTCTTAGTTCATCGTGCAATTTTTTAGATACGGACAGCGAGGGATTATACTGGCAGACAGAGTCTTCAACCACACATACTACAATTTATGCCGGGTGGAAGTACAAATACGTTTATGTAGATCCGCAGAGTGCACAAGACGACTCACCAACAGGAATTGACAGGAACCATCCTGTAAAGACAATTGCCGAAGCAAAAAAGTATTTAAAGAATGCAATTTATAACGCGTCTAATCCTGATGAAGTTCCTGCTATAAAGCTTATGAGTGTTGTAAGCGATTCTTCTGATTTTTCGAGTTTAAGCGGCATAACGACTTCTGATTTTAATAATGCGATACTTACGCGTTGGTCCGGATATACAGGTTCATTTATTGATGCAACGACAAGTGGTCCAACTATCTCATTAACTACATTTGACGGCGGTTCAACTTTGGGATTAAATTCCAGTGCGCCTGCAATATGCTCTAATCAAAATTTGACATTGACTGATGTTACGATACAGAATTTTCATAATACTTCAACAGATGTAGAAAAGGCGGCATCTGCTGTATATTGTTCAGGATATGTAACTATTTCGGGCTGTACTTTTAAAAATAATTCATCAGGAAACACTTCCCCTTACGGTTCTTCTTTATATTTAACTGGTAATGGAAAAATAGAAAATACTGATATTTCCAATGCTGCAGGATATTCAGTTTATGCTGGTTCTGATGTACAAATTCTCAATGACTCAAATATTAAAAATGCATACGTTAAAGGCAGTAAATCCTTAACGATTGGTGATGGCGTAAAATTTGACACATCAAAATCTGTTTATCTTGAATCCGGAGCATCAATAAAAATCGTGGAAAGTTTATCGGATACACTGGTTGCAAAAATTGAGTCTCAAGATTACACCAATGCCCCTTTTGTTTTGACCGTAGATGGTTCTGTATCACTGACTGATAACTATAAGAGGTTTGCATGTGCTCATTCAGGATATGGTATAAACTCATTGGGGCAGATTGTCCCTTCAGGTGATATTTCAATTACGATAAGTAATCCGGGCGGTGTTGAAGAATTTGATCTTGGAAATCTTTCTCAAACACAGGTTTCCCTCAATACTTCGAGTGATACGGTTGTAAGGTTTATTCTTAACTCAGGTGTAATAGATAATCTTGCAACATGGGGCTTGGTTCCAGGCGGCGCAGAAGCACATCCTATTCAGTATATGATTGATGGAACTGCTTATGGATGTGTACAGGCAAAACAAGATTCAGCAACTGGAAACTGGTATGCAGATATAGTAATAGGAAGGCAAGACAATAAAATTCCAAATGAATTTGAGCAATCAAGTTCATGGAGTGATTATGAATTAAATCTTGGAATGCGTTCTTTGCAGATTTATTCAGCAGGAAAGGATTCTTCAAAAGTTGTAACAAAGAAGAATTATACAATTATCGTAAAATAAAAGGAGTAAATATGAAAAAATCAGTACTTTTATTTTTTAGTATATTTGCAGCTTTTATCTTTTTTTCATGCAATTTGAGTCTTGATGCAGATTCCAAGGGGGCAGATACTTATATTACGCTGAGTTTTGGAGATGAAGCTCTTGTACAGGAAAGATATGTTATCCTTCCGGATTTTGAAGGCAAGACTACTCTTGCTCAATTTAATATAACAAAGCTTAATGTTTATATGGATGATATGACAGGAGCTCCATATGAGACTTTTGATATAGATCCTGCAGTAAATTCGATAAAAATTCTGGTTTCAAGGGAAGATCATATATTCCGGCTTGAAGGACTTGATCAGAACGGAAACATTTTACTTAAGTCAGACGAAAAAGAACTTAAAATGGGAACTGGTTCAAATTTTTCTATACCGCTTATGCCTTACACGGAACATAATAACGGAGAAAAAGGAAGCGTAAATATAAAAATATTCTTTCCTCCAAAAACAGCTTCGACAGTTTCATATAAAATAAAGTGCGATGTAGATGGAACTTCGGCTTCTGAAATTCCTGAAAGCGGATTAGAAGTAGAGCTTGAAAATGTTGAAAAAGAGCAGAATTTTACAATCAACGATTTGACACCCGGCGTCCATAACATTAACTTTACGGTTTTTTCGAATTCTTACAGTAAGACAATTTCCTGCAATGCGATTGTTTATGCTAATTTTACAAGTTCAACGGTATACAGTAATTCAATTAAACAGGGTGATTCTTTAACTTTTACTCATTCAGAAATGAAGCCGCTTACGATTGATGATTATGCAGTCTGTGTAAACGGAACAGGCGGCATATTTGATATGAGTGATGATGAAGAAAATGATGGAAAAATATCGGGTACATTACATTGTATTGTGTATAATACTGTAAGTGAAGCTGTAAATTTTGTTTCTAATGCATCCGGCTGGAAAGATGCTGATGACTATACGGTATATATAAGCGGACATGTTAAGGCAACTGATGAAGAACTTGCAGGATATGACAGCATGGTTAATGTTAATCTTTCCGGTAAGACAATAAATCTTGTCGGATGTTCTTCCGGAGCAGTTCTTGATGCAGATTCAAAAGCACGCGTACTAAAAGTAACTTCCGGAAATGTAAGGATAAAAGATTTGACTTTGACTGGAGGAAAAGCATCCTCTGGCAATGGCGGAGGAATTAATATAGAAGGTGGAGCTGTTGAACTCTGTGATGGAGCAAAAGTTACAGGTAATGAATGCACTGGCAATGGTAAAGGTGTCTGTGTCTCAGACGGATCTTTTAAAATTTCTGGAAGCGGATATGTACAAAGCACAAATGATATTTATCTTTCAGAAGGAAAAATAATAAACATAGAAGGTACTTTAACACCTCCGTCTGAAGCAGGTGGTGTTGTCGGTAAGATTACTCCTGAACTCTGGAAGCGTGGTACACAGCTGCTTGGTGGCGCTGTAAGTGATAATATTTCAAAATTTGCACTTGATGGCACAAACTGGAATATTGCAGATCATACGACTTCCGGTGAACTTTATACAGATTACAAAATATATGTTTCCGGCTCCGGAAAGGATTCTTCTTTTGGTACTGGAAATGATGATACCGGAGACGGAACAAAATCAAAACCATATGCTTCTATAAAAAAAGCAGTTGAGCAGTGCTGGTATGCATCAGAAGAATTTACAATTTGTGTATCAGGAATATTATCTGCTGCTCAGGAAATTCCTGCTGCCAGCGGAACAACAGGTCTTGCTTCTTCTATTATTATAGAAGGCTTTACAGGAAACAGCAAAGATATGATAGACAGGAACTTGTCAGCAGTTCCTGATTCTGGAAGCGGAAGCTGTCTTACTGTAAATACGATAACACCTGTAACAATTAAAAAGTTTAAGCTTACACGCGGCTACGCAGAAAACGGTGGCGGGATTTATTGTAATAAAGCAAAAGCAAAGATAACTTTGGACGATGGGGCATTGGTAACATCGAATTATGCTAAAGAATGTGGCGGTGGTGTTTATATAGAGGGCACAGGTACTGGAGCAGATCAAAAAGCAACTTTTGAGATGGCGTCGACATCCAAAATAAGCGGCAATACTGCAAAATGTACTACATCTAATATATATGATATAGGTGGTGGGGGTGTGTATTTGAAATATGCCATTTTCAGCATGACCGATAACACTTCTGTAGAAAATAATAATGCTGATGTAACAGGTCTCCGTAAAGGTGGTGGAGGAATATGTGCGATCAGTTCTTGTAACTTAACCATGTCTGGAAATTCAGCAGTAAGCGGAAATTCAGCAGTAAGCGGAAATACTGGTGCATATGGTGGAGGTATTTTTGCAGACCAGTATGTATATATATATATGTATGATAATGCAATTGTGGGAAGTGCTGCAGGCTCTGATATTGCAACAAGTAAAGATAATTCATCAAATAGTGCTTCAAAGGGAGGTGGCATTTGTCTTTGTAATAGTTCAAAACTCTACCTTGGATCTGATTCAAAAGATTTAAATCAGACTTATGGTGTTTTATATAATTGGGCAGAAACTAATGGCGGTGGTATATACTGTTCGAATAGTTCTGTTTACCTGAATTCTGGTTCGGTATCCAATAATGGAACCAGCAGTTCGGGTAAAGGTGGTGGCCTGTGTGGAGATACGGGTGGTGGCTCCAGTACGATAATAATTACGGGTGGAACAGTTTCAAATAATAAAGCTTTGTATGGTGGTGCAGCATTTCATCAAAAAGGAACGTTTGAAATTACAGGAGGAACCATTTCTGGTAATGTTTTATATTCTGGTGGTTTGGGTTCAGGAATTTGTGCTGAAGCTAACATTAAGTTTGGTAATGATGCCTTAGTTTCATCTGATAATGATGTGTATTTGAAACGTTGTATGATAGAGGTTTCAAGTTCTTTGACAAATAATCAGGTTGCTACTATAACCCCATATGAATATGATACAAGCGTGCAGTTTATGAATACAAATGCTGCAGCGTTATATGCTTCTAAATTTAATGTTACCCCAGATGGTGGAACGTCATACAAAATAACTTCAGGAGGCTATTTGCAGCAGCAGTAATAGTAACTGTATCTGCGATGCTTTTTCAATGATGCTGACTTACAGGCCACAATGAGATTTTACATTTTTTTTAAGAGTTTTTTATGCTTATACATTTCGACGTCGGCTCTTTTTAAAACATCACCAAACGTTTTGTCGCTGTCCGGGTTATAAACTGCAAAGCCTGCTGAAAAGGATTTCTTTTCAATAAGAGGTATGTCTTTTTTTATTTCAGAAACGGAAAAATCACCGATAGTATTTTTTATCTGTTCAAAATTATCAAAGTCATCATTTTGAACTATTACAACAAATTCATCGCCGCCGATTCTGAATACAGGGCTGTGTTTAAAGAAGTTGCATATTGTTCTGCAGCATTTGATGATGTATTCATCTCCCTTGTCATGTCCGAACGAATCGTTTACCAGCTTAAGATTGTTAAGGTCACATTCACAAACTGCAAATTTAAGTTCTAAAGGATTTTGTGCAATGAGGCTGTCAAATTCGTGAACTCGGTTGTCATACGAAAAACGGCTCATTACTTTTGTAAGAGCATCATGGTTTGATATTTCCTGTTCAACTGTAATTTTTTCTATCATTGTATGACGCAGCATATTCTGAATGAAAATGTAAAGGAGAACGGCTGTTACGCAGATAGAAAGATAACCTGAATTAATGCTTCCGTCTAATATGTTTGCTACCTGACCGATTAAAGTTATCGAAGCGATGAGAAGAAGGCATAAAAAATTTCTCAGTTTTGTTTTTATTCCGATTAATGCAAAAACAACAAGAATATAGAAAAAACTTATTCCGCAGAAAAGAATGTAAAGCCAGTAACAGCTTCCGCGGTAGAAAGCGCTCGAAGAATCGATGTAGAAAATCATTCCGTTAAAAAGCGAAACTGTCTGCGCGATTACATTGAGCGCCATGACGATTATCATTGGTTTTATAGTGCGTTTCATTCCGCAGCTTCGTGAAAGAAAGACAGCAAGAAAAGGCGATATGCTGAATTCAATATAAGTAATAAACCAGTGGATTTTCTGAGGAGCACAGCCTGTTCTGTCAAACAGAACACCAAAGTATTCGCATAATACACCGGCAGCACAGATAATGAAAGTCAGGCGGAACCACTTAATGTCATCTGTGTTAAGTATTGTATTTTTGCCGACATCGATGGCAAGCGAGAGCATGCTGAGAATACATATTATTATTGTAACAGTATAATTGTGGTCCATAAGCTCCAAAACTCAATCCACATTAATTATATATTTATTTTACCAAAAAAAACAGTATTTTTATCGGGGAAATTCATAATTGTGTTGAAAAACATGGGCAAATTTACTAGAATAAATCATTAGATTTTTAAGGAGATTCCCATGGGAAGAACACATTATATTGCCGGAAACTGGAAAATGAACACAAACAAGGCAGAAGCAGTAGCTCTTGCAAAGGACCTTGTTGAACAGTTAAAGGGAAAAACAAACAAATACATGATTGGCGTACCTTTTGTATACCTCGATGCAGTTGCACAGGTTGTAAAGGGTTCAAACATCATTCTTGCAGCTCAGGACTGTGCTGCTACAGATAACGGAGCTCATACTGGTGAAGTTTCATGCGAAATGCTTAAAGACATCGGATGTGGCTGTGTAATTCTCGGTCACTCAGAACGCCGCCACGAAATCGGTGAATCTGACGAACTCATCAACAAAAAGGTCCGCAAAGCCCTCGCTTCTGGCCTTGAAGTAGACCTCTGTATCGGTGAACTTCTTTCTGAACGAGAAGCAGGAGAAGCAGAACAGGTTTGTGCTTTCCAGCTTTCTGCAGGTCTTGCAGGTGTTACAGAAGAACAGATGAAAAAAATTACAATCGCTTATGAACCGGTTTGGGCTATCGGAACAGGTAAAACTGCAACTCCAGATGATGCACAGGCTATTCACAAGTTTATCCGCGGTTATATCGCAAAGCTTTACAACCAGAAGGTTGCAGATGAAGTAATCATCCAGTACGGTGGATCTATGAAAGCTTCTAACGCTCCAGAGCTCCTTGCTCAGCCAGATATCGACGGTGGTCTTATCGGCGGTGCATCTCTTAAAGCAGAAACATTCGTTCCAATCTGCGTGCTCTAATTTTTGTTTTTAAGTGAATTTAAATAAAGCCGTGCATTTTATTTTAATAACTGCGCGGCTTACAAGGCCGAGCTCTTTAATTTATTGAATCGCGCGGCTTACACGACGCGTCCTTTTTTAAGGGCGCGTTTTTTTATGGACATGTTTCTATTCTGAATTTATAATTATTAAAGAAATATGGAAAGAAAAGGGATAATGATAAAATATTATACAACTAAACAGAAATTTCTTCGTTGTATTCCCGGGCTTATTTTTATGCTTATAATAGTTTCTATTATATATTTGAGTGATAAACCATGGGAAAGGGAAAAACGTCAGGCAGAAGCAAAAATTCGTGCAGAGCGGCGTGAAAATTTTAGAAGTGAAAAACTGGATGAATTTTTTAATGACTGCCGAGTTGAATATAGCAAGGATGATTTTCCTGTAACTCACGAAATTGATTTTGAAAAATTTGCATCTATAATTAAAAATGCAGAACATGAAAAAGAACATCCTTATAGATCACGCTTTTTCGGGCATATATATTTTATTGGTAATAAAGATAATGAATTTGCTGTTGAGTTGACATTTTTTGGTTATCAAGACGGTTATGTCAATGTTACTATATGCCAAGGAGAACCCGGAAAGGCGGATTATTGGTGGCATTATGCATCAAAAGAACTTTTAGAGTGGGCTAAGGAAACTTTCCCCGAAAAATTTGAAGAAATAAGAGAATATCAGTTAAAAAATAAGCCGATATGGTTTTTTGGTCACATTGCCGTGATTATTTTGCTTGGATTTGGCTTTTTGTACGGGCTCATGAATTGGGTAGCTGGTAAAACAACACGAAAAAAGATTATATAAAGCGTTCCTATAAATCTTTACCTCCAAAAACCTGATGACATATCACCAGAATTCCTTTATAATAGTAGAGTTATTGTATCTCTTTTTTTAAGAGGGCCCGGCAGGGTTTTAAGGGGAAAATATGTCATTGGAAAAAATGCGCAATATCGGAATCATGGCTCACATCGATGCCGGTAAAACTACAACTACAGAAAGAATTCTTTATTACACTGGAAAAATTCATAAAATAGGTGAAATCGACGACGGCCAGGCTACAATGGACTGGATGGCTCAGGAACAGGAAAGAGGAATTACAATATGTTCCGCAGCGACAACTACTTACTGGAAGGATTATCAGATAAATATCATAGATACTCCGGGTCACGTAGACTTTACTGCAGAAGTTGAGCGCTCGCTTCGGGTTCTTGATGGTGCTGTAGCCGTAATCTGTGCAGTAGACGGTGTTCAGCCTCAGACAGAAACTGTATGGAAACAGGCAGACGAATTTAAAGTTCCGCGCATCGCATTTATGAACAAGATGGACAGAATTGGCGCAGACTTTTTCGGCTCGATGGAAGATGTTCATAACAAATTTGGAATTGACTGTCTTGCACTGCAGATTCCAATAGGTGAAGGACCTGACTTTGAAGGCGTAATCGATTTATTAAAGATGAAGGAAATCCGCTGGGATGCTGAATCTGAAGGCGAGAAATTTACAGAAAGTGACATCGACTCATCACGTCTTGATAAAGCAAATGAATGGCGTGAAAAACTTATAGACATGGTTGCTTCAAGTGATGATAAGCTTGCAGAAATTTATCTTGAAGGCGGTGAAATTTCTGTTGAACAGTTAAAGGCTGCAATCAGAAGCGGAACAATCAACAGAGCATTCGTTCCGTTTGTAATGGGAAGTGCTCGTCATAATCAGGGTGTTCAGCCTTTAATTGATGCTGTTGTTGATTATCTTCCAAGTCCTGTTGATATTCCTCCAGCAAAAGGAATGAGAATTAAAAAAGATTCAGAAGAAGAAATTGAAATTCCATGTAAAGACAGCGGAATGCCTGTCGGTCTTGTTTTTAAAATTCAGTATGACAGAGAAATGGGCTCACTGTGTTATGTAAGAATGTATTCCGGAAAAATCAATGCCGGAACTCAGGTTTTAAATGTTGGAAAGAAAAAACGTGAACGCGTAAACAGAATTTTACGCATGCATGCAGATAAATCAGAAGCAATGGACAGCGTATCTGCAGGTGATATCGCTGTATTTATCGGACTTAAACTTGCACAGACCGGAGATACTTTAGGTTCAGAAGGACTTCCTGTAATTCTTGAAAGCGTAAAATTTCCTGAGCCTGTTATTTCTGTTGCCATAGAACCTGAATCATTGAGTGAACGCGATAAGATGAATGAAACACTTGAAATTCTTTCTAAAGAAGATCCGACATTTACTCATCACGAAGATTCAGAAACGGGTCAGCTTATCATAAGCGGAATGGGTGAGCTTCATCTTGATGTTCTTGTTACAAGAATGAAAGATGATTTTGGAGTTAAGTGTCGTGTAGGTGCTCCACAGGTTACTTACCGTGAAGCTGTTACTGCAGAAGCAACTGCAAAAGAAGAATTTTCTAAAGTTCTTGCTGGTAAAGAAAATACTGCAGGTGTTACTGTTAAAGTATCTCAACGCGAGCAGGGAAGCGGAAACGATTATATATTTACTGCATCACGCAAGGATGTTCCTGATGAAATTATTGAATCAATTGAACAGAGTATAAGAAGCTCTCTTGATTCTGGAATACAGTACGGATATCCGTGTACGGATACAATGGTAGAAGTTACTGCAATCGATTATAACGAAACGACTTCTACACCGTTTGCATTTGCTTCATGTGCGGCAGCTGCTTTTGATAAAGCATGTCATGATGCAGCTCCTCAGCTTTTTGAACCTGTAATGAACGTAGAAATTTCCTGCCCTAAAGAATTTGTAGGGGAAGCAATGAGTCAGGTAACTCAGCGCGGCGGAATGGTTATGGGACAGGATTCTAAGGCATCGGGAGAACTTGTTCACGCACAGGCTCCTATGGCAAAGATGTTTGGTTTTTCTACAAACCTCCGTTCTGCAACACAGGGAAGAGCCTCATTTACTATGGAGTTCAGCCACTTTCAGCTTAAACCGGATGGATTAGCAGGCGCATGGTAATACAGTTTTTTAGTGTATGTTATTTAAGTGTAATTATCTGTCAGATTCTCTTTTTACGATATGCATTAAATCATAAGGCAAAGGGCAATCGATTCTTTATCGGAGTTCAGCTTGTATCTATTTTCATCGTTCTTCTTGCCGGATTAAATATGCTGTTTCTTCATTTCGGAGAAACAGGATTCCTTCTTTCTAAAATAAGCTTCAGTGGTTTTGCGGCGCTGTTCATGATAGAAGTCGGAATTTTTACAAAGATAAAGATAACAAGTTTTGCAGATAAATCTAAATATACAAGTCTTGTCATTTTTATTGTATCTATTGTGGTTGCGATTTCGTGTTCAATGTCATTTATAAATGTTTCAACTGAAATATTCTTTAATTACGAAATTGTTCCGATAAGACCATTCTATAAAGTTCTTTCAAATCAAACTGCAGAAGCAGAGCATATGATTGTTTTTACTCCGGGTAAACTCTGGAATTCTTATGCATTTTTCTGGTTTATTCTTGTATTTATATATGCACTCCTGGATTTTATGCGCATAGTAATGCGTTCTGTCATAAATTCGATTCATGAAGTAATGATTATTTTTATTTTTGTCTTTGAATTTGTTTTCTTTATTAAGTTTATAAATAATCCATCTTATCTCTGTTTTGAACTTAGTCTTTTCTGCATATTGCTTCCGTTTATGTATTATTATTTTGTTTTTGAAGACAAGCCATGGATTATCAAACGTTCATTACGATCAAAACTTTATAGATATAATTCTGCTTTTTGTGTCATCTTTAATGCAGATGATCTTCTTGTAGATTATAATGAAAGTGCAAAAAAATTCTTTGGTTTTTCAAATAAGGATATTTTAAGGATTTCTTTGGGAGAATTTATTTCTGATTATGTTCCTCTTGGAAATGTTCCTTATGATTCTTTTTCTGTTGATCAGATTCTTATTAAGGGAAAAAAATCTGAAAAGCTTTCCTGTAAGCTTGAATATCACAGAATAAATTATTTTAAAAATGCGACTGTATGTTCATTTTTTATAATCAGTGATATTTCTGATTTGATAAAAAAATTCTCAGATATTCAGCAGGCTTCGATGACCGATAATATTACAGGTCTTCATGCGCAGCACGTTCTTGCAAAAAAAATCCGCGAGCTTAATATGTATCGCAGATTCCCGTACACAGTTGCAACATGTTCTGCTACACTTAAAAATGTTGAAGATCATGCAAGAAATAACAATATGGCTTTAATCAGTGCTGCAGAATGTATCAGAAGTAAAATCCGTTCCACAGACTTTGCTGCTTATGAAAATGGAAATATTGTTCTTTTATTCCCTGAAGAATTTAAAGATGCCAAGCATGTCATGAATAGAATTGAAGCATGTATAAAAGAAGAATGCTCTAAAGATTTTGATATTGATTTTATATACGGAATTGCTTCGAGAGAAACTCCGGATACTGATATACAGGATACGATTAATAACGCAAATTCGAATATGTTCCAGAAAAAGGTCGACTCAAAAGACTAGGGAAAATACGGGGGAAATATGGATTTAAACGAATTAAGGTTAAAGGCTTATTCAAATGCTGCAGGTAAAGGAAGTTCTGATAAGGATAATGTAAAGCCAGTTTCTAAAAGCAGTTCAAAACCGGCTTTACATTCTAAAGCTGCAGATGAAAATTTATATAAAACCCAGAAAAAATCTGATTTTTATCCGGATCCTCAGGTTAAACTTGCCGCTGAAGCTCTTACAAAAGGCGGACTTATCAAAGTTCCTGCAAGAGAAGATGGTAAAGAAGATGTTTACAGACGTGTTGCAAAGTTTCTTATTTTAATCGGAGTCGATCAGGCAGCTCTGGTGATGAAGCATCTTACTCAGGAAGAAACAGAAAAAATAATTCCGGAAATAACAGCTGTCCGTGCAATTGACCCTGATGAAGCGCTGGCTATTCTTGAAGAGTTTAATGATGTTGTCGAACGTGTTAAAGAAGGTGGCGGAACTCATACTGCACAGACAATTCTTGAAAAAGCATTTGGTGCTGACCGGGCAAAGGATTTACTGGACAGGCTTAATTTACAGGAAGAAGAAAAACCATTCTCTTATCTTGAAGAAAAGGAAAGTGACCGTATCCTGGAACTTTTAAAAGATGAATCAAATAATGTCCGTGCTCTTGTTCTTTCATATTTGAAGCCCCAAAAAGCAGCTGAAGTGATAAAAAAACTTGCGCCGGAAGATAAAAAAGAAGTCATAGTTCAGCTTGCACATACTAAAAAGATTCTTCCGGATGTTCTAAAGCGGGTTGATAAGGCTATTCATGAAAAAGCATTAAAGCAGATAGATATTAAAACTAATGTTATTGATGGAAAGGGAGTTCTTGCAGAGATTTTAAAGAAGATGGATTTCTCTCAGGAGCAGGATATTATTTCTTCTCTCGGAGAAAACGATCCGGGACTTGCAGAGGACCTTCAGTCACGTCTGTTTACTATTGATGATGTAATCAATAGTGATGACAGATATATTCAGGAATATCTTAGAGAATATAATGAAACGGACATTGCATTCTTAATCGGTGATAAAACGGAACCTTTCAGACAGAAAATCCTTTCGAACATGTCACAGGTAAGGGCAGCTCAGGTACTTGAAGAAGAATCGTTTAGAAAACCGATGTTAAAACGAGATTGTAATGAAATTACTCAGAAATTCTTTTCACATCTAAGACATGCATGGGAAGACGGCTTGTTAATTATTAAGGGCCGTGATGATGACGTTTATGTATAAAAATAAAGAAGATTACGGTGAATTTGAATTAATCGGAAAATCATATGTTCCGGATTGTGAAGCAGATGCAGTTCATTTAAGACATAAAAAAACGGGAATAGAGGTTTATCATCTTTTATGTGATGATAAGGAAAATCTGTGCTGTTTTGCATTTAGAACACCTCCTGAAACATCTGATGGTGTAGCTCATATAATTGAACATTCTGTTCTCTGTGGTTCTCAAAAATATCCTCTTAAAGATCCGTTTATCCACATGGAAAACCAGTCTTTAAATACTTATCTTAATGCGCTTACTGGATGTGACTGTACGATGTATCCGATAAGTTCTGTTGTTGAAGAGGATTATTTTAATCTTGTATCTGTTTATGCAGACAGTGTGTTTTTTCCTAATCTTAAAAAAGAAGCTTTTTTACAGGAAGCATGCAGACTTGAACTGGACGAAAACGGGAAATATTCAATTCAGGGTGTAGTTTATAACGAGATGAAAGGTGTTTTCTCGCAGTTTTATAATGCAGAAGATGATGTACTTGCAGAGGCTTTTTTAGGTGGAACCATCTATGAGCTTAGTTCCGGTGGAAATCCTTCTGTAATTCCGGATTTGACTTATGAGCAGTATTTAAAGTTTTACAGAGAAAAATATACTCCGGAAAACTGTCTTATTTTTCTTTATGGAAACATTCCAACAGAAAAGCAGCTTAAGTTTTTTCAGAAAAATTTTATTTCAAGACTTGAAAAACGGAAAAAAGTAATAGAAAAAAAGACACCTCTTCAAATTATTCAGTCACAGAAAGTCAGAAAATTTGATGAGCTTAAGGAATTTTATGGAATAGGACCTAAGTCTTCTGAAATAACTGACCCTTCAATCTGTCTTGCATGGTTTTTAGGTGAAAGTAAAAATCTTGATGATTTTATAGAATCAAATGTAATTCAGAGTATCCTTTTTGGACATGACGGATCTCCATTGAGAAAAGCATTGATTAATTCTGAACTCGGAATTGATATTGATGATCTTTCAGGTATTGACAGTTCGACAAAGTTCAGGACGATTGCTTTTGGTCTAAAAGGTGTAAAGTTAAAGAACAAAGAAAAATTATGCAAACTGATTATCTCTGAAATTGAAAAGATTATCAGAGACGGAATAAATAAAGACGATCTTGACAGTGCGCTTTTAAGTGCAGAATTTGAACTTAAGGAAATCAGAAGAAACTCGGGACCTTATTCACTTGTTTTAATGCGTAAGGTTGTAAAGGCATGGGTTCACGGTAAACCGATTGATACAAATTTATATTTAAGGCAGGCATTTGACAGCTTTAGAGGTCGACTTAAAAAAGATCCGCGTTATCTTGAAAAAATAATGCAGAAATATTTTATCGACAATAAAATGCGTTCAGTAATTATTGTAACACCTACAGAAGAATATACAAAACTCATGCAGTCTAAAGAAAACGAACAGATTGAACGTCTTAAAAAACTTTATTCAAAAGAAGAGCTTATTGAACAGAATAAAAAGCTGAAAGCATATCAGGAAAGCGATGAAACAGAACTTTTAGACTGTCTTCCTGTAATAGACATCAAATCATTAAAATACAATCTGCCGGATATTACATGTGATGTTTCATGGCTTGAATACGATAAAGATAAAAAAGTTCCGTTTGGTTCATGCATCCAGCAGACAAATGCTATTAACTACATTGATATAAGATTTCCGCTTGATGTTCTTGAACCGGAAGATTATTTTTATGCTGCATTCCTTATAAGCGTAATTACAGATATAGGATTTGGAAATAAATCTTATGAACAGTGTCAGACTTTGATAAATAAAACGGCAGGCTCTTTTTCATGTGGAACAGAAACTGGTTCCATTAATGATACGAAAGAAGGCCTTAAGATGCTTGAAAAATATAAAGAATACAATATTCAGGGCAGGGACTGGATTTACTTTAGAATTAAGACTTTAAATCATATGACAAAGGCCTGTCTTGATTTTGTTTATGAATGTTTTACAAGTCCGGATTTTTCTGACCATAAGAGAATAAAAAATCTTTTCGATCAATATATGGAAGATTTTTCTGATTCAATTTCTTCTTCAGGATATAAATATCTTGTAGACAGATGCAGTTCACACAGAAATGCAAGTACTGCTGCTGACGAAATAATTGCCGGACTTTCCGCATTCAATTTTTACAGAAAAAATAGAAACATCAAAAAGATTTCTCAAAACATGGAAAGAATCTTTAAAAAATCGGTTTCTTCCGGTGCGTTGATTTTCATTACTTGTGATAAAGATTCTCTTAAAAGTGCACAGGAGGATTTAAAGGAATTTGCAAAAAAAATTGGACTTAAAAAACCGGAAGACAGAAATCCACGTGCAAACTACAAAGAACTTTTAAAACTTACAAAGCAGTATGTTCCGTATGATTCGCAGACAGAGTATTACAGTAAGGATATTCAGGTTGGGGCAGCTGCCTGTATGCTTGACAGTTCAGATTCGCATTATGGAACAAGAGAAGCGGTTGCAAAAGGGGTTTTTTCTAACTGGCTTTCAAATTCTCTTTTATGGGAAAAGATCAGGACTATAAGCGGTGCATATGGTGCTTATTCGGGACTGGATTCTATTGAAAAGATGTTCTACATTATGACATACAGAGATCCGGATCCTATAAAGTCAGTAGAGCTTATAGGCCAGTGCTTAAAGATTGCTTCAGAGAAAAAATTTACTGAAGACGAAGTTCAGAAGACGGATATCGGAGTTTTTGCTTATGACCTTACTCCTAAGACCCCTAAATCAATAGGGGCGGTTGTTTTAAACAGACTTCTTTACTGCATTTCTGCGGATGATGTAAGGTTTAGAATAAACACAACACTGACAATAAATGCCTCTGATATGCATAAAGCAGCCCAAAATGTTTATAAAGCCTACTGTAAAACTGCAAAAAATGCAGTTCTTTGCCCAAATTCAACTAAAAAAACTAGCAAAAAACGGTTTTTTGGACTATAATTATTAGGATAAGGAAAGGAAGCATATGGATAAAGAAACTGCAAAGTGCATTGAAATAATGAGAAACCTTGTCTCTGATATTCAGGGAGCTCCATATCCTGGAGAGGAAATGAAATCTGAATTGTACTCAATCTGGTATGAGCACGTTCAACGTGATGCAGTAAATGCATTTGAATATCTTGATGAGCATTTTACAGATAAGAACGAAATCAAAAAAACTATAGATAAATTATTTAAATAGTCTAAATTTCACCATTGAAATTGCCGATATTGAATATGTTGAATTCTTTTTAATGGATTGATATATGGCGATTTCAAAGGTTACAGTCAAGAAAAACGGATATAAACTTAAAGGTGCGTTAAAGAAAAATGGTCTCGATTGCTGGCGCTATTTTTTTAACGCTAAAAGTGTCGCAACCGGTACTGAAGCGGCTTTCTTTATTGAACTTTTTGTTGAAAATCCTGCAGTTTCTCCGGATGAATTTGTATTAACCCAGAAATCACGTCCAAAAATTAAATCAGATGACCTTCAGGCAGCCCTTTCGGGAAACCTTGATGCTAAAAGTCAGGCAGCAGAAGAAAGTGTAATCCCGTCGTTTGTAGCTGTCAGAGCCGGAATTTACGGCGATGAAAGAAAACAGATAAACTGCTTTTATCCTTCGAAGCTTTTAAAATGTGATAAAAAACGTTTCTGTATGGAAGTAGAAGATAATCTCTTTTCTGATGATACATTGAGCGGTTCACTTGTGTGTTCAAAATCAGATTCGATCAATTTTCCTGAATATATGAGCCAGCCGGGTTCAATTTCATGGAATCTTCATTATGAAAGAATCGCTGATTTTGAAGAAATTACAAACAAACAGGATGAACAGTACTGGCTTCCAAGCGGTGTAATATGCAACTATTCAGGAAGGATAGTTCTTGACCAGGAAGAATATGCCGTTTCTCCGAAATTGAGTTTTGGATATTGTGATAAACTTTGGGGTAGAACAATTCCTGCTCCATTCTTCCATTTAAGCTCGAATAAACTTACAAGTCTTTTTTCTGGAAAGCTTATTGAAAACGGATGCTTTTCACTCCAGGGTGTTTACCAGGATAAACTGACTTTTATTGCCAGAGTCGGTAATGATGAATACATTTTCTCGCCGGCATCAAAGCACAATAAATACGAAATTGTTTTTAACTGTATCCCTGTTCCGGGCGAGGAAGACGAAGAAAAACTTCACTGGTCTGTAAGTATCCACAATAAATTCTATGTATGCGATGTAGATATTTTCTGTTCTGCCAGGTTAATGCTTGTCCGTGATTATGAACTTCCTTATGGAGATCATAAGGTTCAGAAAATCTTAAGCGGCTACGAAGGAAACGGCGAACTTAGAATTTATAAGAAAATCAAAAAGAATCTAGACTTAATCCACCACGCAAAAATCGAAAATTGTATAAGCGAATACGGTAACGTAGAATAATTTTTTTCTTGTCGTTTTAAGTTTTTGTGCTTAAATTTACAGTATGGAATTCGATAAATATACTGTAAAAGCACAGGAAGCTTTACAGGAAGCTTCTTCAATTGCTCAGAAAAACGACCATTCAGAAATTGGTCCAACACATCTTTTAAAGGCTCTTCTCGAACAGCAGGACGGAATTGTCCCTCCTGTAACAGAATGTATTGGTGTAAGTGTTTCATCCTTGATTTCAAAAGTTGATTCAGTTTTAAAATCACTTCCAAAAGTTACCGGCAATACATCAATGACTCTTTCAGGTCAGGCGCAGAAAATTCTTGCAAAAGCTGAAAACGAAATGAATTTCTTAAATGATGAATTTCTTTCGTGTGAGCATATCTTTTTATCTATAGCAGATTCTTCTTCGGATGCAGGAGATTTATTAAGAAAAAGCGGTATTAACAGGGATTCAATTTTAAAAGCACTTAAAACAGTTCGGGGAAATCATAAAGTAGATTCTCAGGACCCTGAAAGTTCAATCCGTTCACTCGAAAAATACTGCAGGGATCTTACAGCTCTTGCACGCCAGGATAAAATTGATCCTGTAATCGGCCGCGATGAAGAAATAAGACGTGTAATGCAGGTTCTAAGCCGCCGTACAAAAAACAATCCGGTTTTAATCGGTGAACCTGGTGTTGGAAAAACCGCAGTTGTCGAAGGACTTGCGCGCCGCATAGCATCCGGTGATGTTCCGGAAAGCTTAAAGGATAAAAGACTTCTTTCTCTGGACATCGGTGCTTTAATTGCAGGTGCAAAATTCCGCGGTGAATTTGAAGAGAGACTTAAATCGGTTATTAAAGAAGTACAGAAGAGTGAAGGACACATAATTCTTTTTATCGATGAACTTCATACGATTGTAGGTGCAGGCGGCGCAGAAGGCGGAACTGATGCGTCAAATCTTTTAAAGCCTGCTTTAGCCCGCGGTGAATTAAAGGCAATCGGAGCTACAACTCTTGATGAATACAGAAAATATATCGAAAAGGACGCAGCGCTTGAAAGAAGGTTTCAACAGGTATTCTGTCAGGAACCGAGCGTAGAAGATACAATAGCAATTCTGCGCGGCCTGCGTGAAAAGTATGAAGTTCATCACGGCGTAAGGATTAATGATGAAGCGCTTGTTGCAGCGGCGGTTCTTTCAAACAGATATATTACTTCAAGATTTCTTCCAGATAAAGCAATCGATCTTGTTGACGAGGCAGCTTCGAGAATTAAAATTGAAATTGAAAGCCAGCCTACGGCACTTGATCAGGTAGAGCGAAAGATAATGCAGCTTTCAATTGAAAAGCAGTCTCTTTCTAAAGAACAGGATGCAGCTTCAAAAGAACGTTTAAAAAAACTCGAAGAGGAATTAAAGGACGAAACAGAAAAACGCGATGCAATGAAGGCAAAGTGGCTTTCTGAAAAAAATGATATTGATAAAATCCGCGAATTAAAGGAAAAACTTGAAAAATCACGCAGCGAAGAAGAAAAATATACCCGCGAAGGAAACCTCGAAAAGGCTGCGGAATTAAAATACAGTGTAATTCCGTCACTTCAGAAGCAGCTTGATGAGCTTTCTGCAAGCGAAAAGAATTCTGCAGAGGATAAAGGCCAGCGTGATGAAAATTCTCTTTTAAGACAGCAGGTAACAGAAGAAGATATTGCAAATGTCGTTTCAAGCTGGACAGGAATTCCTGTAAGCAAGATGATGTCAGGTGAAAAACAGAAATTCCTTGAACTTGAAAACGTGCTTCACCGCCGTGTAATCGGTCAGGATGAAGCAGTAAGTGTTGTAAGCGATGCAATAAGAAGAAACCGATCCGGTTTAAGTGATCCAAATAAACCGCTTGGAAGTTTCCTTTTTATAGGACCTACAGGTGTTGGTAAAACAGAACTTGCAAAGACACTTGCCGATTTTCTCTTTAACGATGAAAAGTCCCTTACAAGAATCGATATGTCAGAGTACATGGAAAAGTTCAGTGTAAGCAGACTTATCGGAGCACCTCCGGGATACGTGGGTTATGACGAGGGCGGCCAGCTTACAGAGGCTGTAAGAAGAAGACCGTACAGCGTAATCCTTTTTGATGAAATAGAAAAAGCT
>JAFZKN010000019.1 GCA_017553635.1 Treponema sp.
GAATGCTTAAGTAATAAATGCCTGGTGGCCATAGTGGAGAGGTAATACCCGTTCCCATTCCGAACACGGAAGTCAAGCTCTCTAACGCCGATGATACTGCTTAATTGTGGGAAAGTAGGTAGCTGCCAGGCTTTTTTTTGTCCTGTGATTTTTCTTTATTCAAAAAAACATGTTATAATCAAGTATGACGAAGACGAACAAGATTTTACTTAATTGTGTTTATTTGCTTTTGACAGTAGTTACAATTTCATTGTTCGTTATTACAAAAGTTCAGAATAATATAGTTTTATTTTCAATCCTGATAACTTTCTTTACAACTTTATTTCATTTTACAATTCGATTCAGTGTGGCAAATGCATTTTATAAGCTTATAGAAAAAAACTGTTCGTATGACAGATGGTGGTTTCGTGAAAAGCGTTTTGAGAAAAAATTATACAGATTTCTGATGATAAAAAAATGGAAGAGAAAAATGCCGACATGGAATGACGGGGATTTTTCTCTTAATCAAAATGATTTAAAGACAGTTGCCGACCATATGTGTAAAGCAGAGGTTTATCATGAAATATGCATGCTGTTGAGTTTTGTTCCGGTTTTATTTTCTCTTTTCTGGGGAAAATTCTGGGTATTTTTCTGGACGTCAGTAGGTGGCTGTGTTTTTGATCTGCTTTTTGTTTTGATACAGAGATATAACAGACCTCGTATTTTAAAAATGCATTCAGTACATTGTGAAAAAATCTTTGAGGAAAAAAGAGAATAAAAATAAACTTACTATAATTGAATTCAATACCCCTGTTGTCATAAAGAAACTTAATGATTTAATAAATTCAGAATTTGACAGGAAAACCATTGGAAGAGAGCTGAAAATTGTAGTGAGTGATGTAATGAGAATACTTTTTATTCGTTTTGAAATTTTTCCATAAACTGTTTTTCCTGGTGCTTCACTGATATAAATTGAGTTATTGATTACAATTCCAGATAATAAAATAATACCGACTGTATCTCCAAAGTTAATTTGACTTCCGGTCAAGAAACGGAGTAATAACGGGAGAAAAAGTGATGAAGGTATACAAAGTAATATTATGAATGAGAGTTTAAAATTTTCGTTTTTTGTAACAAGAAAACAGTAAATACAAAAGATGCAGAAGATGATTATTGCAGTAAGTTTTTTATAAGCATTTTGATTTTCAATTATCAATGATGGTATTACAAATTTGTAACCATCGTTCAGTTTGATCTGTGATAATGTATTTAAAATTGAATTATATTTTTTTGTAAAATCTTTTTTATCAAGTTCAATAGAAAAATATGCACAGGCTCTTGAATTGAGCCGGTAAATTTTTGATGGTATTTTTGATTTTGTAATTGTACCGGAATCCTTTAGTGGAATTGATGAATTGTCTGTAATTATGTTTATTTTGTTAAGTGAGTCAAAATCTTTATTTAATTCAGAAGATAAAGTTACATCAGTTTCCTGATTGTTTATGATTATTTTGGTCACTACAGGGTTAAAGATGTTTTGACGCAATTGTTGTGCTGAGTCGGCTGTATATAAATTAATTAAAGATAGTTTGTTTTTGTCCGGTACATAGTTGTACATGATTTCTTCGTCTTTAAAATTCAGTGTTGTCTGTAATGCAAGATTGTTCTGATTTATAAGTGAGGCAGTTTCTTTTGCTATGTCTCTGCATTTTGATTCGTCGTCTCCGGATACGGCTATCTGTATTGAAACCGGTTTTATTTTTTTAGTTACCTTTGGAATGTAGATATATGCCTTTTTTATTAAACCGGATTTTTCCCTTATCAAATCGGCAATTTTATTTTCCGTGGTGTTTGAGTATATTACTTCAAATTCAGCGTTTCCGCGTGTAATGTCTGTTTTGACAAAATTTACATTGGGGATCTGTTCAACTGATTTTATATATTCAGAAAGTTCATTCTTGACAGAATCTATTTTTCTTTCAGGGTTGAATTCAATTGAAAAATAAAATATGTCTGATTCTTTTACTGGCTGAATGTTTTTTGGCAGAATAATAAACAGGAGTAGGGTGCATAATGCAGATAAGTAGAAAATTGATTTTATATATTTTTGTATTTTTAAAAATTTTAAAAACATTTGTCTTGTTTTCTGTTTGAATTTTGTTTTGAAGAGTGAAACCTGGTTATTTATAAATTCAACCTGTATGCAAAATGACGGGAGAAAAGACGGCAAAAAGCAGAGTGAAATTATTGTTGAAATGATAAGCATGAAAAGGATTGAAAGAGCGGTGTTTTTGACGGATGGAATTATTGTTGATATAAAAAGGAGTGGAATTATGGCTATTAATGTCGTTATTGTCGAGATGAGAATTGAAGGGATTGTCTGTATTGCTTTTTTATGGAAATTAATTGTGGATGATGTTTGATTTTGTATTTCATATAGGACAAGACTTGTATCTGCGATGAGACCGATAGAAATTGAGATTCCTGAAAGAAGGTTTTCGTTGATGCTGATACCGGATATTGAAAGAAATCCAAGAGTCCAGATTATTGTTGTGATTGTCACGGCCGAAAGGATTAATGAAAATTTCAGTGAATGGTAAAAAATAAAGACAATCACACCTGTTATTATGATAGTGATCATGAGAGTCCTGATGACGGATAGAAAGATTTCTTTTTGTTTCTGTCCGATATCATAAATAAAGATAGGTCTGAGCTTTTCAATTTCTTTTGATTGAAACAGTCTATGGCATTCTGTTGAAATATTTATGAGGTTTGAGCTGTCTGATGTTTTTATATTTATAAAACTTGTTTCTATGTTGTTTAATAAAACGGTCTCAGTTTTTGGCTGCACGCTTTGTGTTATTCTGGCAATATGGTTTAGGTTTATGGAAGATTTTTCTGTTAAGAGTTTTATTTGAGGAAGTTCATGTTCGCAGTTGAGTCTATTGTTGAAAAAATACGAAGATTTGCTGGATGAAGATTTCTTTTCTGCAGATATGTTTGATGAGTTTTCTATAGATATGGTTTTTGCAATCTGATCGGGAGTGATGTGGTAATTTGCAATAAGCATGTTGTTGAAATTGATTGATATATTTTTATTTTCTGTTCCACTTATTATAACTTCGGTTACGCCGTTTATGGATTCTATTTTTGATTTGATGTATTTTTCTATATAATCTTTGTCTGCGTTGAGTGAAATGCATATTACAGCTTTTTCTTCTGTGTTTGAATTAATAATCTGAGGCTTCTGAACGCTGTTTGGAAGTGTGTTATAAAGGTTTTCTGTGATTGTTCTGATTTTAAGATAAGTTGAATCTGTATCGGCTGTTTTATAAAACCAGGCTGTTGTAATTGATTCATTAAACCTGCATGTTGATTTTAATTCACAAATTGAGTCAAGTTCGATTAATTTTTCTTCAAGAGGTTTTGTAATGAGTCTTTCCATTACAAGAGGGTCGATTCCGTAGTAATTAAATTTTATTGAATAAATATTGTATTTTGATTCTGTGGTGTTTGAATAATTCAATTTTAAAATTGCATACGAAAAAATTATGGTAATTATAGAAAATATGAAAAAAGCTTTTTTGGGTTTTAGAAAATTCATTTCAGGCTCCTTTTGTGATGTGTACTGAAAATTACAGGATAGATGATGAGTACAACAGGAAGCGAAACAGAAAGACCGCCTGTGAGTGCAATTGCCATCGAGGTCTGGGTGTTAATCCCAAACAGGTTGATTGTAAAAGGAATGAGAGCGCAGATAGAAGTAAGTGTTGTAAGTGCAATAGGTCGAAGTTTTGAAACAAAATAATTTATTTTATTTTCAATATTTAGTGTTTTTAAATTAAGTCCTTCATAAAGAATAATTGAATTATTAACAGATGTTCCGAACAGAATTATGAGGGCAAGAATACTGTGGATATTCAATGATTGTGCAAAAACAAATAGGAAAAGAAATGCACCGAAAAATGCTGGAATGATTGTAATAAGGAAAATGAGTGGCATCAAAAAAGATTCAAACTGAGCACCGAGCAGGCAATAAAGGAGAATGAGTGTAACTGTACAAAGAAGAATGCTCGAGTAAAGAAGTTCTGTTTTCTGCTTTTGAGAAGTGGAAGTAATTGTATATGGAGTATCAATGCAGTTTTTGTTTTGTAATATCATTTTTTCAATGGAATTTGTTTTTTTTGAATCAATTTTATTATATCTGAATAAAATTTTAGGTATGTATTCAGTTGTAAAAGAACCTAATGCACTGACTGGAATCGTTTTGTTTCCTGTCTGGACGAACATTCTTTTTTCATCGAGCTGAGCTTTATCGAACATGATTTTAACCGGTATATATTTCCCTTTTTTAAGGAAAGTTCCTGCTTCGAGACCTTCAAACAGCTGGTAAATAGAAGTGCTTATGTAGTACCTCGGAATTCTGTAATAGTTACATTTTAATGAATCCGGTGTGAAAATGTGTTCGGTCTGGTAATAGTTTGGAAATAAATCCGAAACGCCGTCAAAAATCGAGTCAATAACTTTTTGAGATTGAATGTAAGACGGAATTTCAGAAGAAATGATGAACGTTTCATTCAAATCCATTGTTTTTGAAACAAGATCCTGTGATTTGAAATATGTAAAATTTTGATTTTGTGATTCTAGAAATAATCTGAGTGCTTTAAGCTCATTGTTATTAAAAAATACGGTAAAAATAACTTTATTGTCTGAGTTGGTTACGTCTGACAGTGTTTCAAAGTCATTCTGTTCAATTCCACCTGTACAGATGATTAATGTGGTGTCAAAGTTTTTTGTAAGTGTTTTTAGGAAGGTTTCTGTTTTAGATTGAATGTGTTCGAGGGAATAATCTGGCGGAAAAGTCAGTGCAAATTCAATTTTATTTTCTTTTGTGTTTTGAATTATACTTTTTTTAAGAAAAGGAAACAGTATAGCTGCAGATAGAAAAGAAAATATAATTATTTTTACAGGAAGCATTTTGTTTTTGATTTTGCACTTAAGGAATGCTGAATAAAATTGTTCTATTTTTGAAAAGAAAACCTGCTTTTGAATTTTTGATTCAATTTTAAAAAGCTTTACGCATGCCGGAATGAATGAAAAAGAAATCAGAAGTGAATAAAAGATACTTGCGGTTATACTGATTGCCAGGTCGCAGAAAAGTTCGCCAAAGATGCCGGGTAAGAGAAAAAAGGGAATAAATACTATGATTGTAGTTAATGAAGAGCTTAGATTCGATTTTGATACTTGTTGGATTGAGGAAATTATTGTGCTGTCGGTAATTTTTGATCGCACCCTGGATAAAATGCTCTCGATGGATACAATTGACGAATCGACTATCATCCCGAGTGAAATTGAAATTCCCGAAAGTGAAAACAGATTTATAGTTTTCCCGGTAATTTTTAAAACTGTAATTGAAAAGAGAATGCATAACGGGATTACAAGAGAAATTATAAAGGAGATTTTCAGATTTTTAAAAAACAAAAGCAGGATAAGAAATGTTATGACTGAACTTATAAGTGCTGAAATATAAACAAGCATAATTGAATTGCTTATTTGTCGTGAAACGTCTTCAATTATGACGAAATTAAGATTTGGGTATGATGTTTTTAAATCATCTATTTTTGTGTGAATTTTTTTTGAAACTGATATCGGACTAAAATCTGTTTTCTTTGAAATTGAAATTAAAATGCATTCATTATTGTTGAAATAAGAAAAGCTTTCTTTATCCATTGTACCTGAAAATGTTTTTCCGATGTCTTTTATCAGAGTATTCTGTTTTCCGGTTATGACAGGGGTTTGAAGAATGTCATCGAGTGTTTTGTATAATCCTGACGTTTTTAAAATATATTCATTTTTATAATCTGAAATAGTACCCGCTGGATATTCGTAGTTAGAATTTATAATTGCATTTTGTACCTGCTGGAGACTGATTCCTTTTGAAATAGTTAGAGAAGGGTCAAGGATGACATCAATCTGTTCTTTGAGTCCACCTGTAATTGAGATTTTTCCTACACCATTTATTTTTTGAAATTCATGTTTAATTTCGTTGTCGGCTTCGTTACGTGCATTTATTAAATCGTTGTTTTTGGGAATGACTGCAAGTTTTATAAGCTGGTTTTTCTGAGTGGAAAAAATTTCTGCTTCGGGTTTTGAACAATTCTGAGGGAGAATTGCAGAAAGTCTGTCTATTATCTGGCGGGATTCTATTAATGCTGAATTGATGTTTGTTCCATATTGAAGTTCAATTTTTAAAATTGAAAGACCGTCTCGTGTGATGGAGCTGATATTTTTAATTCCCTTGAGTGAACAGAATGAATCTTCCATAGGAATTGTAACGAGTTCTTTCATTTGTTCAGCGGGAATTCCAGGGTAAGATGAATTTATTAAAATTGTTCTGTCTGATATAAATGGAAGATAGTCCATTTTTATTGTAAAAAGACTTAAGAATCCTGTGATAAAAAAGAGAAGAAAATACATAAGAACAGAAATCGGATGTCGGACAGAATATTCAATCAGTTTTTTCATTTAAACTCCCTTATTTTTTATTAAAAGAAAGTTTTATCGGGCGGTCGATTTTATTTCCGAGATTGTCGCAGAGGTTTTCTGAAATATTAAGTTTTATCAAGCCATTTGAATCGTTGTTTTGAACGCTGTAAGTACAGTTTACGATACATAGATTTTGATCTGAAATCTGATTTAAAGTTGAAGAATCAAGACTTAAAAAAGCAGGATTGAAATCTGTATCATTATAAAATCTGGCTTTACTGATGTTTTCAATTCTGTGAGGAGTAAAATCAATGCAGTTTTGTGTTTTTGTAAGCTCAATATTATCTATTGAGGACAAAATTTTTATATATTCTGCATCTGGTGAACATGTAAATATTAGATACAGATTAATGTCCGGTGAAGAAATATTATCAACGGTCGGAAAAATATTTACTGGAAAAATTATATCCTGGTAGTTGGTATTTTCGTTTAGAAGAATAAATTTATCCGGAAATTGAAGTATTCCTGTTATAAATTTAAGGCTTTGGTCAGACGGATTATTAAATCTGATTGTAGATTCGGATGGGTCAAGAAAATTATTGTTAATATCTTTAACTTTATCTTTGATTTTTATAATGTATGATGAATTATAGCTTGGAACAGAACCGAAATTTATAATAGCTTCTTTTTTGGTAAACTCATTTTTTGAAATTGTAAATGAAATTTCTGGGATTATTTCTATATTCGTCAGAAGACTGTCAAAATCTATTTGACGTGTAAAATCGATTTTAATATAAGAGTTTTGTTTTATAAAATCGTTTGTCTGATTTAGGTTAATAGAAGTAGTGTTATTAGAAACTGCACTAAGAGAATAATATGTTTTTTCTGAAGAAGAATTGTAGATGAATGTATATGCATAAGGAGTCTTTAGAAAATTGTTATAGATATCTGAAAGGTCGGTATTGATTGATATTATATATCTTTTATTGTTTTCAAGAGGAAGATAAAAATCTATTTCTACATTTGTATTGTCGGAATTCCAGATTGAAAAATACTGGCTCGAGTGGTTTATTGAAAATGATTTATCAAATGTATCTGATTTTATTGGATTTGAAAACGTAATCTTAATTTTATCAGTTTGAGTAAAGTTTATTATCTTCGGATTTTCACTGCTTTCTTTTGTTGAAAATGAATAAGAATATGTATTTAGAAGCGAATTTCCGTTTATATCTTCTGCATCTGTTGAAATCATTATTCTATAGTTATGATTCTTTTCGATTTTGTTATCAGGTAAAAAAATAAACTTGTTATTCGAGAAATAAAATGTCCCTTCTTCTCTTATGTCGTCTTTTATAAATGTAAATGCATTTTTAATCGATACTGTGTCCGGGGTATTTGAAAAAGTTACTGTAATTTTATCATCTGAATAATTAATATCCTTTACCTTAAAATCTGGGAAAATTATGCTTGAACATGATGTAAATAGAATAAAAATCAATGCTATTATTCTGCAGAAAAAAGTACGCATAGGCTGTTCTCCATATATTCTCCGGAAGTACTTTTGATTAAGTCTTCCGTGCAGCTGATATTAAGGCTGTAGATGATTTTTCTTGCAGCATCATAAGAAAAATTTTCATATTTCAAAATTACGCTGTTTTGCGAATCATTCCATTTTATCTCGCGGAGACGGGGTGTTTTTATATAAGGCGGAAACTGTGCATTTAGAGAAACTGCTTTTTCAATATTTGTCAGGCATTTTCTGTCAATTTGTTTTGAAAAATTCAGCTGTATGAATAGTGTATCGCAGTCAGAAATTAATACAGGAGTTATCTGGTCCTGTATTTGATCTCCTGTATAAAAAGGATTTCCAGTTATGCTGCTAAACTGGATGTCAGTAATATTATTGAATGAAATATCTGTAATTTTTAAAAAAGAGTTATAGGGTGTAAAGGAGAATACGTATTCCTTTGCAGGTGGAATTGAGTTTATATCTTTAATATTCTGCGGGATGATGACAGTGTAGTTTTGATTTATATTAAAATGTTTTTCCGGTGTAAAACAGATTTTTTTGTCATCACTGCAAAAATTTCCTCTAACAGGCGGCTGGATTATAAAATGACTTTTGAAAGAGTTAAAATCGATTTCTTTGTTGAAGTTAAAGATAAGACTGTCGTTTATTCCTAAATTTATGTTTTCTGAAATGCTTTGTGAATTTACGGAAAGGAGTTCTGGTCTGACATAATCTTTTTCTGCGCAAAATGTTTCTTTATATTCTTTTACCAGTTCATAACCATCAACTGATTTTATATTCTTTACTGAATATGTGAAAAAAGAGTTTATATCCCATTTATCATCTGGCGTAATGATTACTTTTGTGTCATTATCTGTATATTCTTTTTTAATCTGAATAAATGGAGTAATTGAAAAGTTGTTTTCAAAGTCCGGGATATCGATGCTTTTATTGAAAGTAAGTTCAATAGCATTGTCGGGCTCTTTGTTTGAAACAGGAAGTTTTGTCTGTGTCATTATAAAAAAATCTTTTTCAATTCCATAAATAAAAAACCTCTGGTAATCAACGTTGTAATAACGGTCATCAAAGGTTCTATATCTTCCACATATCGAAAATTTATAATTACAGTTTTTCTTAAATCCTTCTTTTGGCTTTATTGTACAATGTTTTTTATTCCAGAAAATATCCAGTTCAACAGTTGAATTGCTTTTTTTAAGATTAATTATGGATTCTACGGCATTTCTTTCAGGTTCAATTGAAAAAACTATGTCGATAGATTCTTTTTCAAAATAAGTTTTCGTTTCTTTTATATTTGTTGAAATATCAAGTTCTTCCAGTGTGATGAGACGGCACGCTGTTGTTTCAAACAGTAAGAAAAGGAGTAGAGTGGTTTTTGCACATTTTTGAAGTATCTTTAATATTGTATTTGATTTAAAGTATTTTAACATTTGTTCCATCCTTAATTTTCCGAGAAGGATTGTTGATTACTTTTTGTCCAGTTTCGAGACCGGTTTTAAAATAAGCAAAACCATCTCTTGTAAATTCGATATCGAGTTTTTTATGTACTGCAAGATTATCTGCTACGATAAAGCATTCTGCAGTTTTTCCAGTTGAATTTATTAAAGCTGTTTCTGGAATTTTTAAATATGAACACGTTTCTTTTTCTGGAATGCAGCATTTTAAAAACATCCCTGGTTTTATGAACATGTTTTCATTTTTAAAATCTGCTTTTACGAAAAAGTTACCGGTTGAATAATCTGCAACTGGTGAAATTTCTGTTATTGGACATGAAAATGTTTTTTCTGCTGATGGAATTTCAATTATTGCAATATTTCCCGGACTAATTTTAAATATGTCATTCTCCTGAATATTGATTTCGGCTGTGCATATTGAAATATCGATAATTGTAAGAATTTTTTCATTTTGATTTATAAATTCTCCGGTTTCGAAATTTGTAACTCCAATGACCCCGTCCGTGCATGCTCTGATTGTTAAATCGTCCAGCAGTTTATTTATAAGCTGAACGTTTTTTACAGCATTTTCATATTCTGATTTTGCAACGGAAAGTTCTGCTTCACTGGTTTTTGTATTAAGTGAAATGAGCTGCTGTTCAAAAATTGCATGGTTTTCAGAAGGGATGATTCCATTTTTAATTAAATCATCTTTTGTAAATCCAATCGCTGATATTTCGTATTCCCTTTCTTTGATTTCAAGGTCTGTTTTGATTGAATTTATTCTATCTTCCATATCTTTTAAGTTCTGGTCTGTAATTCCACCGAGTTTATTTAGTTCTATATTTTGAATGTATTTATTTTCTGCAGATTTTAGATCTGATTTTAATTGAGAGATTTCTGCTTCTTTGTTTTTAAGTGAAAGCAGTCTGCTTTGTGTAAGCTGCTTCTGTTCTGTAAGCTTTGCTTTATAAAGATCCAGATTTGCTTTTGCAGAAATCAGATTGTTTTCGTATTGTGCAGATTGAATTTCCATTTCAATATTTTTCAGTACATATAAAACCTGATTTCTTTTTACGTAATCCCCTTCTTTAACTTTTTTTTCAATTACATTTCCTGCAACTGTACTTGTAATATCATGCTTTGTCTTGTACCCTACTGTTCCGTATGTGTCTATTTTCGAATTTATTGTTTCAAATTCTGCAGTACAGATATCAATTTTCTGTTCATCGGTTATCTTTGCCTGTTTTCTTCCCGATAGTACTATAAGGAAATAACACGAAATCAACATGAGTAGTGTAATTGAAATAATTATTTTTTTCACAGTTTTTCTCCATTTGTTAAAAATAAGATTTTTCTATTCAGTATAAGAAGGTTTACTTCGGCTTTTGCAATTTCCTGTTCGGTATTTAATAAATTCAGCTTTTCATCTATATATTCTGCGGTTCTTAAAAGTCCGTTTTCGACCTGGTATTCACTTATTAGAATTTTTTCTTTTTTGATTTCTGCTGTTTTTTTTAAAAGTTCTATGCAATCGATAGTCCGGTCATGTTCGTTTATGAGGTTTATGATAGACTGCTTATAATTTTTCCTGTTTAATTCGTATGAATTTTTTTCGTTTTCCAGTGAAAGCTTTGAGAGTTTTTTAAATGTTGTATACTGTGGTTTTATATTAAGTGTTTCTGCAGTTGAATTTGTCAAAGAACTTAATTTTTTTTCTTTGATTCCATATGTATTCGAAAATGCCGGCTGTATAAATGGTATGTCTGGAAACGAGAAAATTACTCCAATCGAATAATCCGGCTGGGTAAGTGGATATGTTGTTCCGGTAAAAGACATTGATGCCTGTACAGAAATTGATGGAAGGAAGCATCTGTCAAGGATTTTATTCTGCTTTGAGATATAAATGATTGAGGAAAGCTGCTTTTTCAAGTTTATATCGTTTTCGAGAGCTCTGTTTACAAGTTTATCAGATTGGAAAGAAAGTTTTTTGTTTGTGTAATTTATTTTTGGAGATGTTTCGTCTATTTCAAGTATTGAATCTGGCTCAATATTCAGGAGAATCTTCAATTCATCGAGAATGACTTTTTTTTGATAAACTGCATCTTGTAACTGATTTTCAAGTTCTGTGCATGAGATTTTATATTCGTAAAAATCAGATTTTAGTCCAATCCCGTTTTTATATTTATATTCTATTATCGTAAGCTCTTTTTTCATATTTTCTAAAAGTGATTTTTTTAATTCAATCATACGACATTGAAGAATATAGCTGAAATATTTTTCAATGACTGATAGACAGTAATTGTTTTTCTGATCTAGAAATTCATAATATGAAATCTGTGCGTCATATTTATTTAACATATATTGAAGTATATTTTTACCATTATCAAAAAGAGGCTGCGAAACTGAAAAATTTATCTGTCTGTTTCTTGTGTCGGAAGAATGGTTTTTTACAAAATCGTATTCACTCCATGATGTTTCGAATTTCGGGAGAAATGTATCAAAAGAAAGTTTTGCACCCTTTATCTGTAATAAAGCAGAGAGTTCCGCCTGCTCCAGAGTTTTCGAGTGCGATAATCCGAATTTAATTGCTTCTTCGAGGGTGCTTAGTTTTATCTGAGGATAAATATTAATACAAGTACAAATGAGTATAATTATACATAATTTGTTTTTCATATTTTACCCGTTTATTAACTTTTCTAAATCGCTGAATATTATATTGATATACTTATGCTGTTCATGACTTGAAAGAATTGTCGAATCTGATTTTGCATAAAAGCAGTTTTCGTAAATCACCCTGCTGTTAATGTCTGTGATAGAAGAGTATATGAAAATTGAATTTTTTATATCGAAATTTTCATTAATACTTCGTTCATTTATTTTTATATTAAAGAAAAGTTTTTCGTTTTCCAAAAAAGGTTCTTCTAGTGTTTTTTTCTGATTTAATTCTTTTATTTTGCGGAATGAATGAAGTTTAAGCTCAATTTCGTTTTGAATCTGATGTTTTAATTCTTCATCATTTACATGGTTAATTGAAATATCTATATTTCCCATTTCGACATTGTTTATCTTTAGTATTTCAGTATTATAAAAGGCAATATCTTTTTTTGTAGAATTACATGACATAAAGATACAAAGCTTTAGTACTGATATAAAAATAATTATGATTTTCCTTTTCATATTAACTCCTATTTATTTAAAACCTTTTCCTTCTCATAATAAAAATTACTTCTATCCTGAAGTCCCAGTTCGTTCCAGATTATTGCAAGATCAAGATAAACTTTTGATGCTTCCCGTATATAGGAATCTGCCGTGTTGAGACATAAAAAATATGTTTCAAAATCGCCTTTCTTTTTTGCAATTTGTGCTTTCCAGTAAAAAATTCTCCAGTCATTATTGTTACATTCGGAAATTTTTTTTATAAGTACTTCTGCTTTTTCCAGTTCATCGTTAAAAATCAGAGAACGTAAAAGCCATAGTTTTACATCTATGTTTTCATGTTTTTTTTCAGTCAGTTTTGAAAAGATTTTTTCAGAGGCTGCATAGTTTTTCTGGAAGAATAAAATTTTCCCTTTTAAAAATTCAGCTTGAAAATTATTCCTATCATATAAAAGTGTTTTCTCAATCAGGTTTTCTGCGTTAGCAAAGTTTTTTTCTTTATAGGCTTTTGCTGCTTCAAGGTAAAATTCTTCGGCCCTGGTTTTATTTTTGCATCCTGTGATAAAAAACACGCCCAGCAGAACAAGTAAAATTTTTTTCATAAATTCCTCACGTAGAATAAATATTGTTTCTTTGTTTTTTTTCTTCTGTTTTTTTCTTACAAATTGAATTTTTCTAAATGAGAATACGATATTCTTGTATAGTAATTTGTTTAAACTGAAGAGAACTCACTTTTTAATGCTGATGGATATTATTGTGGAAAGGCTTTTCATTTACCTTTTTTATTATATTTGCTAGAATAATGGGTATATCTTAACACTATTGGAGAGTCTGGGGGTATAAATGCTTTATTATCTTGGTTCTGTTCTTTCTGAAAAAATAGGACCTGCGAGACTTTTACAATCTTACACTGTTTTAATTACAATTGCTCTTTATCTTGGATTTGCTCTTACTAAGATTCTTGTTCCAAAATTCTATAAATATCTTCCACATGACCGTGGCCGTGAATTTACTGAACACGCTGCAGATGCAAAAGGAAAGCCTACAGGGGCTGGCGTTGTTTTTATTACGATATTTGTTTTAATATGTGCGCTCTGTGTTCCGCTTTCTTCTCTTCAGGCTGTAATCATTCTTTTAACTTGGCTTTCTATGCTTACCGGTTATCTTGATGACAGAAGTGTAAAAAGTTGGGGTGAATATTTAAAGGCAATTCTTGATCTTATCATCTGCCTTACAGCCTCTTTCTGTCTTTATTACTTTTTTTCTTCTGCTTCTCCTGATGGAAAAGTTTATTTCTGGCTTCCGTTTTTAACAAACGAAGTTTCAGTTCCTATGTGGGTTTATGTTTTAACTGGAACAATTCTTTTGTGGACTTCTATCAATACTACAAATTGTACAGATGGTGTTGATGGTCTTTCCAGTATGCTTATTCTTGTAGCGTTAATTACTTTGGGTTGTGTTTTTTATTTTGTGCTTGGTCATAAAGATCTTGCAGCTTATCTTCTTGTTCCGCATTTATCTTCTGGTGCTAACTGGGGAGTTCTTTCATTTGGAATGGCAGGTGTTCTGATGGGATACCTGTGGCATAATGCTTACCCGAGTAATGTAATGATGGGTGATGCCGGAAGCCGTGCTTTAGGATTCTTCCTTGGTGCATGCGTAATGGTTTCTGGGAATCCATTTTTAATTCTTGCAGTAAGTTCAATCATTCTTGTTAATGGTGGAATGGGATTAGTAAAGGTTGCGCTTTTAAGATTCTTTAAGATAAGTATTTTTAAGGATATAAGATTTCCGCTTCATGATCATATGCGAAAAACAAGAGGCTGGTCTGCAACACAGGTTGTGATTAAATTTTTAATAATGCAGCTTTTGTTTACAGTCATGCTTCTTGGAATATTCCTTAAGATAAGATAAGAGAATTCAGTAAATAAATTTAAGAGGAAATAAATTATGGCATTAGAATGTGGTATCGTAGGTTTGCCAAATGTAGGTAAGTCTACAATTTTTTCTGCTTTGACAGCAGCTCCTGCACAGGCAGAAAACTTTCCGTTTTGTACAATTGATCCTAATATCGGAATTGTAGATCTTCCTGATGAACGTCTTGATTTTATTGCAAGCGTTTTTCAGCCTAAAAAGAAAACACCTGCAACAGTAAAATTTGTAGACATTGCAGGACTTATAAAAGGTGCGTCACAGGGCGAAGGACTTGGAAACCAGTTTCTTGCAAACATCCGTGAATGTTCTGTAATTGCACATGTAGTGCGCTGTTTTGACAATCCTGACATCATGCATGTCCGTGATGATGCAAAAGTAGAAGCAGGAATTGATCCGGAAAGTGATATTCTTACAATCAATATGGAACTTGCACTTGCAGATTTAGAAACAATCAGAAAGCGACAGGAAAAGGTTACTAAATCAATACGCGCACTTGGAAAAGAAGAAGAAAAAAAATTAAAGTCATGGACAACTGCAGTAGAAAAAATTAAACCCCTTCTCGAAGACGGTAAAGGTGCACGCCTTGCAGATTTAACTGATGATGAAAAGCTTGCAGTAAAAGACATGTTCCTTCTTACAATGAAGCCGCTTTTATATGTATGCAACATCGATGAAGACACAATCGAAAAAGGTACAAATGAATATGTAGAAGCAGTAAAGAAAATTGCTGCATCAGAAAATTCAGAAGTTGTAGTAATCTGCGGAAAATTTGAATCTGACCTTTCTGACATTAAAGAAGAAGCAGAACGCAGGGAATTTATGGATTCTGTAGGTTTGACAGAATCTGGCCTTAATGTTCTTGCACGCAAAACTTACAACCTCATGGGACTTGCAACCTTCTTTACAGGCGGTCAGGATGAATGCCGCGCTTGGACAATTCACAAGGGTGATAAAGCACCGCAGGCTGCCGGAGTAATTCACACTGACTTTGAAAAAGGATTTATCAAGGCAGAAGCGTACACAATTGATGACCTTAAAACATACGGAACAGAAGCAAAAATTAAAGAAGCCGGAAAATACCGCGTAGAAGGAAAAGACTATGTAGTTCAGGACGGCGATGTACTGTTCTTTAAGTTTAATGTCTAAACTGAATGGTTTAATTAAGAGGTTTAAATTTTTTTTTAAAAAGACATTTTTTTTGCATAAAATCAGTATTTATATGATGAAGGTACTGAAGCATTTGGATAGGAGGATTTATGCAGAAAAGTGTCTTTTTGTTTTTAGTGATAAATTCATTCTTTTTATCGTGTTCAACCTGCACCAGCTTGAATACCCCGGAAGAAATCTCTGTTACTAACTGGAACATTCAGACTTTCTTTGATGCCAATAACGATGGTATTGAATATTCTGAGTTCAGGAATAAGAACAGTCGCTGGGATGTTTATCGTTATGAAGACAGGCTTAAAAAACTTTGTGACATAATTGAAAAAGTGGACAGTGATGTTTTTGTGATGGAAGAAGTTGAAAATGAAAAAATTCTTTTTGACATTTCTAACAGATTGAGCCATAACGTATGGTTTTCCGGAAAGATTTACAGATTTGCAGTATTCAGTAAGGAAGAAGGCTCGAGTATTGGATGTGGTGTTATTTCTAGATATGAGATTAAGGAAATTAATGTTCATAGTCTTGATGTAAAAACTGAAAAAGAGAAAGTGCCGTCGATGCGTCCGATTATGGAAGTAACGATTAATGCCGGTTCTGAGGATGTGAAGATGTTTGTAAACCATTGGAAGTCCAAGTCAGGCGGAGATACATTGAGCGAAAAATGGAGAAAGTGGCAGGAATGTATTTTGTCTGAACGGATGAATGCGTATAAAGAAGATCTTGTTGAATTTGCTGTCGGAGATTTTAATAAAGATATCAATTCTTTTTTAAGAAATGATGATGAAAGGTTGTTCTTTACTATTCTTGAGGAAGAAAATAATGATGTGATAGAAGTTTATTCACCTTGGGATGACTACGAAAATGAAAAGTATGGAACTTATTACTTTAGAGGTAACTGGGAAAAAATAGATCACTTCTTTGCATTGGAACAGAATACGATAATGGATTTTTCGATAAACAGTTTTCCTGAAATAATAAATCAGGATGGATCGCCGATGAGATATGAAATTTTTAATAATAAAGGTTATTCAGATCATTTACCGATTACGTGCAGAATCAGATTGAAAAATTCTGCACGCGGATGACTAGTTATCCAGAACTGTGATTTCGACGCGTCTGTTTTTACTCCTTCCGGCTTCAGTATCATTAGACGCGATCGGTTCTTGACCGCCTTTTCCCTGAGTAAAGATGTGATACTTGTCTTTTACTCCGAGAGAGATAAGATAATCTGCTACAGCAGAAGCACGCTGTTCGCTTAATTCCTGACGGCTTTCAAATGTTCCTCGCAGGGCAGTGTGACCTGTTACTAGAAGATCATTGTTTGGATATTGGTTTAAGATATCTGCCAGTTTTTGAAGTTTTTTCTTTTCAGAATCGCGCAGAATATTTGAATCAGCTTCGAACTGAATGTTTTCGATTGAAAGCGTAAGACCTTTTTCTGATGCTTTTACATTTACATTTTCCACACCAAGGTCAGAAATCTTCTTTTCAAGGTCTTCAACATTTTCTTTTGTTGCTGTTCTGATAAATTCTGTAACTTCTGCATGAGCCTGTCCGGTAAAAGTAAGAGTATTGCCAAGATTTGTTTTTATTACGATTTTAAAACTTTCTTTATAGCTGTCGATTGCACCTTTGTCGTTATCCCAAAAAATAAGCTGGCTTGAAAAACCGTTTGTTGTCTCTGGGTTTTCGTCCATTGAATTAAGGTTTTTTGATTTGACTGTAAACTCGAGTTCGTAATAAACCTGAATAAGGTCAAGTTTTCTGTTGTCTTTTTCTACGACACCAAGATATTTGTAATGTGCTTCAAACGGAACTTTATAGGGAGTCTTCAAATCGAATGCTCTTCTAAGGTCATGTGCTTCGTGTCCTTTAAAAGTCCATTCTTCACCGACACTTATTGATTTGTCAGGAAAAACTGGAACATCCCGGACAACAGGCATAAAGTATGTATCATCGATTGTATAGACGCCGAAACGGTCTCTTGTAAAAACGCTCAAATATTCTTCACCGAAAGTAAAGGTCTGTTTGTCAGTACTTCCGACAAGAACGGATTTTTCTGATGTCATGAATTTCCCGGTATGAACGGCTGTTTTTGCAGTTTCGTCAACATTCGAAATGTTTACGCTTACACGATTTAAAATTTCTGCCTTATGATGAAGATAGCCGTTGATATAAACATCTTCATTTACTGTAGAAAGAATTCGGTAAGAGTCGTCTTTTTTATATTTGTATTCAAAATGGCGTGGACCTTCATCTACCGGTTTTAAATTTTGTGTAAAAGCTGAGCTTAAAAGAGTCAGAATAAATGTTACCGATAAAAGTGTTCTTTTTGACATAATGATCTCCTGTCAATAAAAAAATTCCACCCGAAGCGATAGAATCGCATTTACTTCTATATTATCGGTATTTAAACCTGCGATTTTTAGTCCTGGTTACAGCTATAAATGGAGAAAATGAACTTTATGGTAGTTTTGACAGAAAAATGCATTTGATATACAATGAAAATGTGATAACTGAAGATATATTTAAGAATATTATTGAGACTATAAAAATACCGCTTATCGTTGCAAAACCGCTTTTTGATAACGATAAAATATGCGATTTTGAAATAGTATATACAAATCCTGAATTCAATCAGAATGTCTGTGAAATTAAAGACGGATCTCTTATTTCTAAATCGGGCGACATATTGACACGCCAGTTTGACTGGGTTTCAATGGCCAGACAGACAGTAGAAACCGGGGAAATGATATCTGAAACATTTTATTCGGACAGAAGGGGCGTCTGGTTTTCTTTTGAAATGAGCCTGGTTAACAATGAATATGTCGTAGTAACACTTACTGATATTTCTGCAAAAATAAGATATACAGAGCAGTTAAAACTTTCACTTGTAACCGATACATTGACTGCGCTCCCTAATAGAATTCAATTTTACAAAGATTTTAAAAAATATATCAGCAAGGCGGAAGAAAGTAATAAAAAACTTGGGCTTCTGTTTTTTGATGTGGATAATTTAAAATCACTTAACGATTCTGAAGGTCAGCAGGCCGGCGATATGATTTTGATTAAGGCCGCAAGAATTTTTAAATCCTTTTCTGGAAGAAATCTTGAGATTTATAGATTTGGCGGTGATGAATTTATTGTTATTGCAAAAAGTGAAGAAAACAGCGATTCATTTCTTACTATTGCTGATGCAATTCTAGAGTCGTTTAGTACAGAAAATATAAATGTATCAGGCGGAATTTCAATCTATCCTGACAACACTACAGAAAGCGAGGATTTGATTAAGTTTGCAGATCTTGCCATGCATGATGCGAAGAAGGCTGGTAAAAATCGTGTAATGATGTTTACCCCGGAAATGCAGAAAAAATTTCTTCGTGGTGTCATGTATAAATCAAAAATGCCAGGCTCATTTGAAAAAGGAGATTTTAAATTATTTTTCCAGCCACAGTTTAATATTTCTACAAACACACTCAGAGGTTTTGAAGCTCTCCTGCGTTGGGATGAACCCGAACTTGGAAGTATTTCACCAGAAGATTTTATTCCGATGGCAGAAGAGAGTGGTTTTATAAATGTTTTAGGTGAATGGGTTTTAAATAAAGCATTTGTATGTCAAAGAGAATGGGAAGAAAAATTTGATTATCATGGAACAATGTCTGTTAACGCATCTCCTGTTCAGCTTATGAACGAAGATTTTCTTACTGTTCTTGAAAAGGCGCTTAAGGAAAGTGGTGTTAATCCTGCGCACGTAGAAATTGAAGTGACAGAAGGTGTTTTGATTAATGATACAGAAAAGGCAGTTGCAATTCTTGATAAAGTAAAAGCAATGGGATTTGGAATTTCACTTGATGACTTTGGAACAGGATATTCGTCTTTACGATATCTTCAGCTTTTACCTTTGACCACTTTAAAAATTGATAAATCTTTTATACAATCAATCACAGAAAAAAACGGTGTATCAGAAAATATTACTAATTCAATTATTTCAATGGTTACAAAAATGGGTCTCGACACAATTGCAGAGGGCGTAGAAAAGGTAGATCAGCTTTTGATTCTGCGTGAATTAAATTGCAAGACTGTTCAGGGGTTCTTAAGGGGAAAACCGATGAGCCAGGAAGTAATAGAAGAATATCTTGGTGGTAATAAAGATGCGCTCGATCGAATAAGAGAATAAAAAATGAAACGAGAAACCTTTTTGACAATTTTAAAACTTACATTACCGGTTTTTTTCGGTTATATTGCAATAGGAATTCCGTTTGGAATTATGCTTGTTAAAGCAGGATATCCATGGTGGTTTGCCCCTGTGATGAGCATTACAATGTATGCAGGTGCCGGTCAATATATTGCAGTTGGTCTTTTTGCTGCAGGAGCTTCGTTTAGTGAAATTGCAATTGCAGAATTGATGGTAAACATACGGCATATTGTTTATGGATTATCACTGATTGAAAAATTTAAAAATACTGGAAAGTGGAAACCATATCTTGTTTTTGCATTGACTGATGAAACTTATGCCCTTATGACAGCAACTGATCTTCCGGCAGGAGAGAATGCAGGCCATTTTTATGGTACGATGGCGCTGTTAAATCAGTCTTATTGGGTTGCAGGTTCTCTTATAGGAGCAGTTGCAGGTTCTGTTATTCCTTTTGATTTTGCAGGAGTTGATTTTGCCCTTACGGCTTTGTTTGCAGTTCTCCTTATTGAGCAGATTCGAAAATCAAAGGATTTTGTTCCGCCTGTAATAGGTTGTGCTGCAACAATCCTTTGTATTGCATTAAGAAATCTTAATTTTATTTCATCTGATAATATTCTTTTGCTTTCGTTATGTACGGGGCTTGTATGTCTGACACTTGCAAAAGCTAAGAAAAATACAGGGGGAGAAGAATGAGTCTTACACTTTCAAAAGCATTTATCGGAATGTTTATTTCTGCATCTATTTTGTTTTCGCTAAGGGCATTCCCGTTCGTACTTTTTTCAAAGAGAAATCCACCTGCAATTCTACAGTTTATTGAGAAATATATTCCGCCAATGGTAATGGCAGTTCTGGTTGTCTATTGTTTTAAAGATGTGAATTTTGGAATAAAGCCTTTCGGCATTCCAGAAGTAGCCGCACTTACTTTTACAGTGGGAATTCATCTTATAAAGAATAACCCCATGCTCAGTATTTTCGGCGGAACTACTCTGTTTATGATTTTGTCCAGGATTATGTAAAAATCGGGGGTTATTTATCCTGATTTTTAGCTGCTTCCATTTCTTCTTTTTTAGCTTCTTTTTTGTCTTTAATGTCGGCAGCGCCGATGAGAAGAGAAATTAAACCGATAAAGCCAGCTAAAACAGGAGCACATCCTTTCAAAAACTGAATTACTTCTGTTCCCCAGTTTAGATAGCCGGGAACTACTGCGAATACAGTGAATGCGATAAAAATTAAACCTAAAATAATAGCAGCCATTAGCGAACACCTCTTAAATTCTCCGGCAGTCTTAAAAACCGCCTTTTTTTGTACTTGTATAAAATATACCCCGAAAGAGATGGATTGTCTAGGGGCGTCTATAAACTGTGAAAACAGGCATTTTTTGCGGTAAATTTCATCACGGCCTTGACCAAAAGGGAGCAAAAAGCTATACTATCATTCCCCGTATATGAATTGGCGAATGCTCATCGTCAATGGCGGATTTTGGGAAGATGCAATCTTAAAATCCGGATAACTTTACTTATTAAGGTATATACAATGAAAACTATTTTTGTTAATGAAAGTGCTCAGCAGCGTGCATGGTATATTATTGACGCAGCTGGAAAACCACTTGGACGCGTAGCTTCTAAAGCTGCATCTGTATTGCGTGGAAAGAATAAACCATCTTTTGCTGTAAACCAGAATATGGGTGATTATGTAGTAATTATCAATGCAGATAAAGTTATCGTAACTGGTAACAAAGCTTCTGACAAACTTTATCATAAGTTCACAGGATTTGTAGGAAATCTTAAGACTCATTCTTTTGAAAAACTCATTGAAAGACATCCTGAAGAACCTTTACAGCTTGCTATTGCTGGAATGCTCCCACATGGACGTCTCGGACGTGCTATCATGGATAACTGTAAAATCTATGCCGGCGAGAATCATCCTCACAAAGCTCAGAATCCAAAAGCATTGGAAGTATAATAGGAGTCAATTATGGTAAAAAATATTGCTATTGGAACAGGAAGAAGAAAAACTGCAGTTGCCCGTGTATTTTTACGCGAAGGTTCAGGAAAAATTACAGTTAATGGAAAAGATATAAAAGAGTATTTCGCTACAGCTGATCAGGTTCGTCTTGTACACCAGCCTTTACTCGTTACATCTAATGATAACAAATTTGATATTCTTATTAATGTAACTGGTGGCGGTCTTAACGGACAGGCTGCAGCATGCCTGCATGGTATTTCACGTGCATTGCTTCAGGTTGATCAGGATACACACACAGCACTTAAAGCTAACGGATATCTTACTCGTGACTCTCGTATGGTTGAACGTAAGAAATACGGACAGAAAGGTGCTCGTAGAAGATTCCAGTTCTCTAAACGTTAGTCTTGGTTATCTTATCTACAAGTACGGTCTCGCCAGATTGTATCAAAATTACAACAGTGGCGGGACCTTCTTTTTTTATACGAAGTATATATCTTACTCAGATTTCAGTAGAAGAAATTACAGAGGGTGCAGAGTTTTTAGAGGATAGGGAAACTGAACTTGTTAATGCCGGGCTCTGTTTTGCAGCAGAACAGAAGGCTCTGGACTATCTTAACCGCAGTGAACAGTACAGAATGGGTCTTACATCAAAGCTTATGGCAAAGGGCTTTGATAAATTCAGCATAGAAAAAGCACTTGATTACCTTGAGAGTAAGAAATACCTTGATGACAGGCGTTTTGCACGTATATGGCTTAATAACCGCAGGATAACACATGCCGAGGGGCGGATTAAGCTTTCTAAAGAGCTTGCTGCCAGGGGAATAGATAAGGAGTTTATAAAAGAGGCTCTGGACGAGTTTTTTGAAGAGAATCCGGAAGAGGCTCTTTGTATGAGAGCATACAGAAAATGTATGAAATTAAAAAAATCGCAGGAAAAGACGATTTCGTATTTATTAAAAAATGGATTTGCGTTAAAATTGATATTGGAAACAGGAAACTTATATGCCACAGAAGACTAAAAAATCAAAAGTTTTTTCAGCACTGGAAGTAGCAAACATTTGCGGAGTTGTTAATCAGACTGCCATTAACTGGATAAAGGCAGGACATTTAAAGGCTTATATGACTCCAGGCGGACAGTTTAGAGTTACTCCAGAAGCTCTCGTAGATTTTATGGAAAAAAGGGGAAGCGAAATCCCTGATAGCCTTAGGGAAATTTTAAAAGAAAAACAGCAGTCTAATGAAAAAAATCTTTTAATCGTTGACGATGATAAGGGTCTTAATAATTTAATCAAAAGGTACATTGAAAAGAATTTTTCTGACATTAATCTTTATCAGGCTTATGACGGATTTGAAGCAGGAACTCTGATGGCTAATGTTAAACCAGGTTTTGTTATTCTTGATTTGGATCTTCCTGGAGTCGACGGATTCTCACTTTGCAGAAAATTAAAATCTGATCCGATGTTTAACAATCCAAATGTTGTTGTTATAACTGCATTAAAAGATCCTGATCTTTCTAATAAAGTTCTTGATATGGGAAGTAATTATTTTTTGACCAAACCATTGAGTATGGATCAGATTGGTGCAATCGTTAATCAGTGGGTAAGTTCAAAAACAGAAGAATAAATTTTTATATTTTTAGTAAGGATTGAATATGGCTAAGGTAATTGTTGTTGGTTCTGGTGGTCGTGAGCATACTATTGCATGGAAACTTTCGTTGAGTGAAGCAGTTGAAGAAATTATATGTGTTCCAGGTAATGGAGGAATGGCAAACGAAAAGAAATGTAAAACGGTTTCTCTTTCACAGGACTATATCGAGCCGGGACAGAATCCTTATGTACAGGTTGCACTTCATGAAGGATGTGATTTTGCGGTAATTGGGCCGGAAGATCCGCTTGCAGAAGGAATTGCAGATGATTTCTGGAATGCTGGTATTCCTTGTGTTGGTCCAAAGAATGCAGGCGCACAGCTCGAAGCAAGTAAAGATCTTGCAAAAGAATTTATGTCTAAATATAAAGTTGCTTGCCCTGCAAGTAAAACTTTTACTGATGAACAGAAGGCTCACGATTATGTTGAACATCACGGTGCGCCGATTGTAATTAAAGCTGACGGACTTGCTGCTGGTAAAGGTGTTACAGTTGCTGCAGATGTTAATCAGGCACACGAAGCAATAAAAGATATTATGACTTCCGGTCGTGTTGGAAATGCCGGAAAGAAAATCGTAGTTGAAGATTATCTTGAAGGAATTGAAATTTCAATTCTTGCTGCCGTTTCTGTTTCTCCGGAAAATACAAAAAATTCAAAATCAATTATAGTTCCTTTCCTTCCTGCTCGAGATCACAAAAGACTTTATGATGGAGCAAAAGGACCTAATACAGGTGGAATGGGAGCTGTAACTCCGCTTGATGATGTTACTCCTGCAATAATGGAACGCTTTAATAAAGAAATTCTTGAACCAACATTAAAAGGACTCATTGAGGAAAACTTTGATTATCGTGGATTTATTTTCTTTGGAGTAATGCTTACAAAGAATGGTCCTAAACTCCTTGAATATAATGTAAGACTTGGAGATCCAGAAACACAGGTTGTTCTTCCTATGATGGACTTTGACTTTTTTGAAATGTGTAAAGCAATTGTAGATGGAACTCTTAAAGATTTTGACTTTAAGTGGAAATCAGGTTATGCAGTTGCGCCTGTTGCAGTTTCCGGTGGTTATCCAGGTTCATACAAAAAAGGAATTAGAATTACAATTGATCCAAAGGCAAAAGAAATTTCTGGTTCGAAAATTTTCATTGCAGGTGCAATTGAAGATAGAAGAAACAGCCCTGATAAAAATGAAGGATCACATCCGATGATTACAAGTGGTGGACGTGTTCTTGCTGCATGTTCTATTGCACCTACATTTGCCGAAGCATGGGATAAATCTTACGCTTTGATGAAGACAATCAAGTTTGACGGGATGTTCTACAGAAAGGACATTGGCCTGCCAGGTGCTGCAGAAAGCGGAAAGCTTAATTAACTGATTAAAAATTCTTACCTTTACTGTACGCTGAAAAGAAGGTCTTCATAGCTCGGGAATGGTTTATAATCTTCTCCAAGCAGCGGCTCAATCTGATCTGCAATATTTCTTACAATACTCATCTGCGGAAGAATTTGTTTTGCATAACCATGTGCTTTCTGCATAAGGTCTGTGTTTGCCTTTATTTCTTCATGAATTGATGCAAGCTTTTCTGTGTTTACAGAAAGATCATTAATCAGATCGTTGAGTTTTTCCATAGTGTTAAGACCGGCATCGCAAAGATTAAATACACGCTGCATTTTAAATTCTGTATCTGCAAGAAGATTCATATATTTAAATGCGCATGGGATGATGTCTTTGTTTACCATTTCAAGCATTGTTCCAACTTCGATATTTAAAACCTGGCAATATTTTTCAAGTTTTATTACAGAGTGAGAATGCATTTCTTCTTCTGTATATATTCCGAGTTTACCGAAGAGTTCTATGTTTTTTCTGTCGAGGTAGTGTTCGATTGCTTTTGGAGTAGTGCGGTAATTTTTTAAGCCCCTGCGTTCTGCTTCTTCAATCCAATCCTGTCCATAACCGTTTCCATTAAAAAGGATTCTCCAGTGAGCAGTTATCTCTCTTTTGATTAACTGTTCAAGATCCGACTGGAAATTATTTGATTTTTCAAGTTCATCTGCAAACTTGCTTAATGCATCTGCCAGTATTGCGTTGAGAATTGTGTTAGGTCCAGAGATAGAAAGGGCGCTTCCTACTGCACGGAATTCAAATCTGTTTCCTGTAAATGCAAACGGACTTGTTCTGTTTCTGTCTGTTGAGTCTTTTGGAATTGTTGGAAGAACATCTGCACCTATATTAAGCTTTGCACCTGTTTTATCATCGTAGGCTTTCCCGTCTTTGATTGCTTCAAGAATTGCTTCAAGTTCATCACCGACATAGATAGAAACGATTGCAGGAGGTGCTTCGTTTGCTCCCAGACGGTGATCATTTCCGGCACTGGCAACAGAGTAGCGGAGGAGATCCTGGTTATCATCAACTGCTTTGATAACTGCAGTTAAGAATAAAAGGAATTGTGCATTATCACGTGGAGTTTTTCCAGGGGCAAAAAGGTTTTCTCCTTTATCAGTTGCGATTGACCAGTTGTTGTGTTTACCGCTTCCGTTTACGCCTTCAAATGGTTTTTCATGTAAAAGACAGATAAGGCCGTGACGGCGTGCTACCTTTTTCATAATTTCCATTGTGAGCTGATTCTGATCTGCTGCGAGATTTGAAGTTGTAAAAATCGGAGCCATTTCATGCTGGGCAGGAGCTGCTTCATTATGTTCTGTCTTACAATAGATTCCTAATTTCCAGAGCTCTGTATTAAGGTCTTCCATGTATTTGATTACGCGGGGTTTGATTGCTGCAAAATACTGGTCATCCATTTCCTGACCTTTAACTGGTTTTGCACCGAAGAGTGTGCGCCCGCACATTTTAAGGTCCTTTCTCTGATTGTATAATTTTTCATCAACTAGAAAGTATTCCTGCTCCGGTCCCATTGTAGTTGTAACGTGTTTTGCTGTATTTCCGAAAAGTTTTAAAACACGGAGAGACTGTTCATTAAGTGCTTCCATTGAACGAAGTAGAGGAGTCTTTTTGTCGAGGGCTTCTCCTGTATACGAACAGAATGCTGTAGGGATACATAGTGTGTGATCTTTTATAAAAGGATATGAAGTCGGGTCCCATACTGTGTAACCTCTTGCTTCGAAAGTTGAACGCTTACCACCGTTTGGAAAACTTGATGCATCAGGTTCACCTTTTATAAGTTCTTTTCCAGAGAAGGACATTATGATTTTCCCTTCTGGTGCTGGAGTTAAAAAACTGTCATGTTTTTCTGCCGTAATTCCTGTAAGAGGCTGGAACCAGTGAGTGTAATGAGTTGCTCCTTTTGAAATAGCCCAGTTTTTCATGCTTTCTGCAATTTTATTTGCTACATCAAGGTCTAAAGGAGTTCCGTTTTCCATTGTAAGTTTTAATGAATTGTAAACATTGGACGGAAGTAATTTTTTCATTACCTGCTGATTAAAAACCATGCTTCCAAAGATTTCAGGTACGTTTGTCATAGACATTTTTTCTCCATAAAAACGCCGCTATATATGTAAACCAAAAGCTGCCATTAATTGCGGCGGGTTGATATCAATATATTACACTAAAATAAAAAAAAAGGCGATATGATTTTACGATCATATCGCCTTTTTGTCGTTCTAAAACACGATGTTAGCGGTTTGAACTGTAAGCATCGTAGTTTTTGTTAGGATTATATGTTCCTTCGCGATACTCACCTGTAATGCTTGGGATTTCCATTTTCATGCCAGGGTAGATAAGGTTAGGATCATTTGGTTTTGGCATTTTGTCTTTGTTTTTCTGATAGAGGTTTTCCCAGAGTAACGGGTTGTTGTAAACATATTTGCGGCCAGAAATGTTCCAGTAGCAGTCTTTTGTTTCTGCCCATGGGCGTACAACATAGAACTGTGGAAGCGGTGTAACTTCGCGTACACCTTCAAGTGCTGCAATTGCCTGGCGTGCATAGTTTTCTGCAGAAACCCAGTCTTCTCTGTCATAAGCATCTTTTGCATTTTTATAAGCTTCTTCTGATGTGTTGTATGCCATCGGGAAGTTCTTATCTGCGCTGATTCCTTTAGCCCAGTTGATTTTCTTTTCTGCAAGCTTAAGCTGTTCTTCTGCATTCTGACGTGCAAGCATGCTGTCGATGAATGCTTTTGAAAGAGCAGCATTTTCTTCTGCTTTAACAGCGTATTCAACAGAAAGATCGTATTCTCCAGCATCAAGAGCTGCTTCTGCTTTTTTTGTATATTCATCAGCGAGTTTCTGATATGTGTTGTTTTTGTAGCTGTATCCTGCTGCAAAAAGTGATCCTGCTAAAAAAGCAAGTGTTAATACTGAAATAATCTTTTTCATTATTTATTCCTCCACTCCCACAGCTTCTTTGAAAATCTGAACAGCACCGTCGTTTTCAACTTTTACATCTTCTTTAACTTCGATAACTGCATCATCCGGATCAGCAAATGTTTCTTCTTCAAGAAGAACTGCATCATTTTCTTCGATACCGTCAATCTTTTCATCTCCAAGTGGAGCTGTTTCATCTGCTTCGCCAGCATAAGCTTCTGCATCGCGAACCTTTGCTTTAGCTTCTTCTATCTTTCTCTGTGCTTCTGCACGTCTTTCTGAAACATCTTTGTACAATGTTTCGAACTTTTCTTTAGCTTCTTTATAGCTGTCATATGCTTTTTCCGGGTTCTTTGTTACAAAGTGGTTGTCACCAGTCTGAATAAGGTTTGCATATGTCTTATATTCTTCTTTGCGTGCAACACCGGCTTTTACGCTGTCTGCATTCTTTTTCTGTTCAAGTGCTGCATTTCTTTCTTTTGTTGCGAGTTTCTTGAACGAGTCATAGAAGATTGCATAGTAAGCGCCGTATGAAACTTCTGCAGCCTTTAACATTGTGATTCCGTCTGCTCCATTCTGAATTTTTTCTTCGAGATCATCATAAAGTTTTCCTGCTGCATCATAAGCTTCTTTGTTTTCCTGATCAAAGCCTAATTCTTCGATTCTCTTCTTTAAGTTCTTTGTTTCAGAAGCTTTCTGAAGTGCAAGATATCTGTTGTTAATGTCTTTAACTTCTTCAGATACTTTCTTGTCTCCGTTGGCTGCTTTTTCTTTTGCAGCAAGGAGCATTTCGTCTGTTACTTTTAACTGATTTGCATAATAATTTTCTGCACCAGCTTCCACTGCTTTAGCACGTGATTCCTCGGCTTTTGAGATTAACTGGTCTACTGATAAACCCTGTGTATCATCGTTAGCCTGCTGTTCAATTTTTGTTTCTGCATCGTTTTTTGCCTGATCTGCAGTTTCCTGGTCTGTTGACTTACAAGAAGCAAAAATTACCGCAGCTGCCATTAATACAAAAAGCAAATACTTTTTCATCCAATTCCTCCAATTTCTTGAATTACTATCATTTTACTACAATTAATAGTATAAAACAATAACGAATTTCTTGAAATCTCCAAATTCATAAGTTATAATTTTTATGAATGAATTTAATGAATAAGGCCAGGAGGTTTTATGACGGGTGATTTTACATTTGAAATTCAGCAGAACCTGGGAGTTGTTTCTGAAAGTAAGGGTGGCTGGAAGCTGGAGCTTAATCTGGTTTCGTGGGGTGGAAGACCTGCAAAATACGATTTGAGAAGCTGGTCACCGGATCATCAGAAAATGGGCAAGGGCGTTGCTTTTACTGAAGAGGAAAAGGAAAAGTTAAAGGAAATTCTTAACAGTCTGTAAATCAAAAGATTTCCTGATAAGATTGGAGAGAAGCTCCTTTTTTTAATATTATCGAATAAAGCATCAGTTCCAGGCATGCACTTTCGACAGAAGAACCTGTGTTTCTGATGTTCATGTCTGTGTCGGCAAGCTGTGAAAGAACAGCTGCAGTCTGCCCCTGAGTCCAAAGCCATGAGGCGGACGCATACTGCTTTCTTGCGGTAAGAGAAGTAAAACCTGCCTTTTTAAGTGAAAATTCATCTGTCTGTCCGTTTTGAGAAAGCTCATGGTAAGTAAGAAGTTTTCTAAAACAGAATGCTAGACCTGCGATGATTGCCGGACTTTTACTTGAAGAGTCTTTCGAAAGCCTTATCTTCTGTAAAATCGAAAGAGAACTTTCGAGTCGTTTCTGCGGGCTTTGAGTATTATCTGTCATTGCACCAAAAAGTGTAAATGCAGATTCTTCTCTGGTATCTGTAAGAACCTTGTCTACCATGTCCACATCAATTGAAGTTCCCTGTGGAAATAAAGTAAAAAATCTGGAACATTCAGTTTTAAGACTTTCTGTATTGTTCTCGATAAGCTCGAGAATTAACTGTGCAGCTTCTTCTTCGAGAGAATATCCGTTTTTTTTAAAGAAATCACGAAGCCATGGGACGCGACGGTTTTCAAACATTACCCAGAATACCTTCTGGTTTTCCTTTGGAATTATTTTTGAAAGTTTTGAATCGACTGCAGTTTCATCTGAAACAAGAATTAAAACTGCAGACTCTTTTGGATTTTTATTTTTTGAATCCGGTGTTACGGATTTTATCCATGATGATAAAAGTTCAATATCTTCTTTTTTCTTTATGAGTTCTGCTGCTTTATAAACTACGCATGTCGCATCCTGAAAAAGAGATTCACTCTGAAGCATTGAAACAACTGTTGCGCAGGAAGTGTCGGAGGCGTAATAGAGATAATCATCTATCGATCCGAATTTTTTCTGGAGATCTTTTTTAAGCTGATTAACAGCATCATTTCTTTCTCCAAATTCTGGACCGATATATAAATAAACAGGAACACTCATTTTTTATCCGGAAAAAAGGTTAATAAGTGCGGACTAGATTTGCAAGAATACCTACGATGCGGACTTCCTGGCAGTAAATTGGATGGAATGCAGGATTTTCCGGCTGTAATCGGATTCTCGAAGGTTCCTTAAAATATCTTTTTAAAGTGATTGCATCATCAATTACTGCAACGACAATCTGTCCGTCTGCTGCTGTAGAAGCCTGTTCGATAATTGCAAGATCTCCCTCTAAAATTCCTGCACCCTGCATACTCTGTCCTCTGACATGAAGTGCAAAATAACTTTTTCCAGGACGGATGAAAGGTTCTGTCAAAGTAACATATCCTTCATAATTTTCTTCGCATAAAAGAGGTTTTCCTGCTGCAATTGTGCCGATAACAGGAACTTTATCGAGGAAAAGTGAAGAATCTTTTTTACGTTCATCAATTAAAACCTTGATTGAACGGGATTTTTTCTGAGTCTGTGTAATAAAACCTTTTTTCTGAAGAGCAGTAATATGATCCTGAACAGCGCGTATAGAAACACCAAAGTGCTCGCCTATTTCACGGACCGTAGGCGGGTAAGAATTTTCTTCCTGATAGTCAGAAATAAAATTTAAAATTTCTTTTTGTCTCTCTGTAATTTCTTTCATATGATCCCTTTTAAAAATGGTGTAGTATATTTTTAAAGATGAATTTTATTCATCATCAAATTTTGTATCAAATAAATTTTCTATTGCGCTTGCTGCTTCACTTTCATCAGGTCCTTCAACTTTAAGCGTCATGGTTGTATTGTAGCCGGCTGCCATTGTTATTACACCCATGATTGATTTTGCATTTACAACAATAGAATCTTTTTCCAAAGTGATTTCAGAAGTAAATTTATTTGCAAGTTGTGCTATTAATGTCGCAGGGCGGGCGTGAATACCAGCTCTATTCTTAACAGTAAGAATCTTTTCTACCATAATTCAATTTCCTCCAGTTTTATTTTAATTGAATGATTATAAATATAAAACTTTTAGTAATTATCATCCTGTCCGTAGTACGCAGCCTGAGCTTCTCCAGTTTCAATCCATTTGAGAACGTTCTGGTTAAAGTCTCTTGCTGAGTTATATCCCATCTTCTTGAGGCGTTCGTTCATAGCGGCAGCTTCGATGATGATAGGAAGGTTACGGCCAGGTTTAACAGGAATTTCGATAGCAGGAATTTTTACTCCGAGAAGATCCATCGTTCTCTGATTAGTTCCTATTCTATCGTAAATCTTGTTTGAATCCCATTCTTCAAGTTCAACTATAAGTTGAATTTCTTTCTGTTCACGGATGGCACCGACACCGTAAAGTTCTGATACATTGATGATACCTAAACCACGGATTTCCATGTGGTGACTTATAAGAGAGTTTGCACCGGTTCCTAAAATTGTGTTTCCGTTTACACATCTTATTTCTACAATATCATCTGCAACAAGTCGGTGACCGCGTTCTACAAGATCAAGCGCGGTTTCTGATTTACCAACACCGGAATGACCGCATAAAAGAATTCCTTCACCGAATACTTCAACTAAAACTCCGTGCATTGTTTTGCGTGGTGCGAAGATATTTGAAAAGAGGCGTACGAGTCGGTTTGATAATTCTGTAGATTCGAGGTCTGTTACAAGAAGTGCACATTCATTTTCTTCTGCAAAATCAATGAATGAAGAAGAAGGTTCAAGATTGTGTGCAAAAATACAGCATGGAATTGCAAAGGTAAAAAACTGTTTGATTGTATCCAGTCTTCCTTCAGATTCAAGCTTATTAAGATATGCTACTTCTCCGCGGCCAAAAAGCTGAACACGCTGATAAGCGAAACTTTCGTAAAAACCTGAGAGTGCAAGACCCGGTCTGTTTATATCCGGAACAGTAATAGGTCGAGTTAAACCTTTTCGTCCCGCAACACAGCGAAGATTAATCTCATCGTGTCCGTGAAGTTCAAGCGAAAGTAAATCTAAAACTGTAAATTTCTTATCAGCCATAAATCTACTATACACAATCATAGACGAAAGTGCAAGAAAAAAATAACGAAATTTAAAAAAAACGGAGGCATCCGGCAGAAACAAAAGCCCTTTTTCTGGCAGTGTGATCCGGCCGGACACCTCTATTTAGATAAAAATCACCCCCTCTTGTGACTGTTATTTTTTTACCGTTATGCTGAATGTATAACGGCTTTAGAAAAATTCAATTTAAAACTATCTGTTCTGAACTTTGTCCTTTTCCTTTTTTATTTTCTGATCAAGAACATCCATTGTCTTGTTGAGTGCAGCTGCGAAATCAAAATCAGAACCTGTTACGTGGCCCTGAACTCCCCAGCGGAAGTTGGCTACGATATCGAAACTGTATTCTTTTTCATGTTTAACACGGACAATAAGGTCTATAATAAGGTCATCAGCATAAGATATACGCTGAAGTTTTTTTTCGATCATGTCTGACTGTTTCTGGTCAAGGTCAAAACCTACTGCTGTAATTGATTTAGTCATAATTTCACCTCTCATTTCGGCCTTTCGGCATATTTTTAACTTGGGGATACACCCTTATCTATTATGGTAACATTGAAAGGTCGAAAAGTAAAATTATTTTTTTCTTTACCCAGTATGTTTTACGCTGAATTTGACTCAAGCGACCTTAGAGCTTAGCGTAACCGTAACCTTTTTTGTAGCAACGATATTTTCTACCGGAACTCCGAAAAGGTCTGCAAGGACAAGCAGGTTGTCGATGGAAGGGATGTTTTTTCCCTGTTCCCATGCATAAACTGCCTGCGGGTACTCAAACCCGAAAATAGCCTGTATGTCGTGGATAGAAAATCCGTTTACTGTTCTGAGGTTCTTAATCTGAATGCCTGTCTGCTTTAAATCTATAACCGGCTTTGAAATTGTGTTGATATTCTCCATTGTCTGATTCTCCTTAATTCTACAAAAATTCTGTTGTCCAAAGACATCGCCCCTGCCGAATGCGCTGACGCGTATACGGGCGCGCATCTACGGGCAAAACCTTTCAGAAGATGCGAACGAACATTACGGATTGCGTCAGCGATGATACGTTTGGCATTTTTAATGTGTTTAGAGTTAAAGCGTGTGTTTTTTGTTGAATCGACCATATTCGTTCTCCTTCTGATAATTGTTTTACTGCCAGCGGCAGGTTTTGAATTTCTGCACTTTTTGAAGAACCTTCAATGAAGTGTAAAAAGATTGTTTTACTATAACGTTTTGTAAGAGTTTTGTCATTAAAGTTGTAGTTTAAAAATTTGATTTTTAAGCGGGGTTTTCTGGTATTTATGGATTTAAATTAGATTCGATTAATTCTTTATCAATATTATATTCTCGGGCAACGTCATCAATCGGGACATGAAATTTCGTAACAGCGATGACGGCATCTTCGATGGCTTTCTGCTGAGTGCCTTGAGTAATGCCTTCTGCGATGCCGGCTTCTTTACCGTTGTCATAGGCATATGCCTGGATTCTTTCATATGTCATATACTGTTCCTTCCACTGTGCATTCTTTTTAGCAGCCTTAACATAATCCTGCAGACTGTTCGTGTAATCATCTGCAGCACGGTTTGAAATAAGGAATTCAAAAAAGTCCTTTACTTCCTTATCCTCAACCATTCTAGCACATAACGGCGCAATAAAGAAGTGTTTGTAAGCCCGGTCGTTTAATTTTGTCTTTAAATCTTCAAGACAGATGTTTTCAAACGTACTTACAGGAAGACTGTTTTTAAAGATATCTTCAAGACATAAAAAGATTATGTGCGAGTCAGGAAGTTCCCTGTACTTCTGACCTGACTTAAGGCTGTCCAGATCCATGAGTCCCTGGTAATAACGTGCACGCTCAGGAAGCTCCTTTGTATTTACAACCTGGACTTCTATGTCATACATGCGGTTGTCCTCCTTTACGAAAACATCAAGGCGAATTCCCTTTGCATCATGGTCGATGTCGATGACTTCTTCTCCGTGGATTTCCATGGAGTTAACCTTGATTTTAAGCAGGAGTTCGATCAGATGCTTACATGCTTCGGGGTGATTCCTCATTACCTTGTAGAATATGAAATTGTTTGCAAGCGTCGCGTTGTCCCATTTTTCATCTGGAGTCATTTTTTCTTTTGAGTTCATTTTGTTACCTCTGTGATTTAGTTTTACCCGGCATTTGCGCGGTGGTGTCGTGCATACGCGCGGGAAAGTGCCCGACAAGTGCGGACATGATGATTACAGTGTCCATTGCTATATAGATACGTTTTTTTTGTAATTTTTATACGCAAAAAAAATAAAAAAGTTTTAAAAATAGCCGGATTTTCATTTGACGGATTTTTCGGGAGAGTATAGCATGAAAGAGAGTTTAAAAAGTTAAACTTGCGCCGGACGTACATTTTTGCGCGGATAAAACCGGTTGCAGTTTTTAAAAAGGTGGAATTTATGAAAAAAGTTTTTTCTTTTGTCGCAGTGTCTTTAGCGCTTGTATTGAGTGCTTCTTTTATCAGCTGTAAGGCGCCAAGTGGCGGGGGCGATAGTGGAAGTGGTGACGAAGTCAAATTAGCCCTTGCAAAAATTAAAATTGGTACTGTTGAGTATGATAATACTGCACAGGTTTATGTTACAGGAGAAGACGGTGCAACAATCGAAGGTAAGACAAATACCGACAATTATGCAGGTGTTTTTGTAGCAAACCGTAAAGTAAAGCTCAGTCCATATATTATGAGTAAATATGAAGTTACACAGGAGCTTTATACTGCTGTTATGACAGATCAGAAAGTTATTGTAAATGGTGTAGAAAAAGCTCTTGCAGCAGAACCATTCGCGTGTAAATCTACCAACAATGTTTATAAAGTACTTTTATCTGGTGAAGAACAAAAATATCGTGCGGCAGAAAATATGACCTGGTATGATGCAGTATATTTCTGTAACGCCCTTAGCGATAAAACTAATCTTACAAAGGCATATAACATTACAGTTACAGAAGTTGATTCTTATGGAAATATAACTGGCGCTACAGTAACACTTGATTCCGGAGCCAATGGCTACCGTTTACCAACCGAAGCAGAATGGGAATTTGCAGCTCGAGGTGGTGACCCTACAAAACCTGCCTGGGATTATACATTTAGCGGTGCTGCAAAGGCAAATGGTTCAAGTTATAAAGATCAACAAAATACAGGTTTGGATGCTGTCGGATGGTACTGGTATAATATAGGAAGCGGAACAACATCAACTAGTACTCCTTCAAGTGGCACAGCCGGTTATGGAACTCATCAGGTAGGAAAAAAAGACTATAATAAGCTTGGTATTTATGATATGAGCGGTAATGTAGTTGAATGGTGCTGGGATTGGTATGATGGTGTTAAAAGTAACGATAGTGTATATACCGAAAATGGAGTTGTAATTAATCCTGCTGGCCCTTCGGATGCCACGGGTGACTCTTACCGTGTCGAACGTGGCGGTGGCTGGCGCTACTACGCCGGCGGCTGTCCTGTTTGTGACCGAAGCTGCGACGACCCGTTCTTCAGGGACTGCACTCTGGGCTTCCGTGTTTGTCGCAACGCCGACTAGTTTTGAGTGCACCCCGGAAACTAAACCCGGGCTTTTAGTAAATTCAGTATAAAAAGAGAGAATCCCGCTTATGAAGTGCACTTCATTAAAGCGGGATTTTTTTTGAAAAAAATTAACGAAATTTGAAAAATCTGGTGACACTTTGTTAAATTCCGCGTGTTAAATTTACATGAAAAGCAGAAATAATACTTGACGATATAATATTATACTCTATATATTATAGTTATTAAAACAATATTGTTAGATATAGAAGACGGAGGTATGAATGACTTTTAATTCTGGTACGACGCTGCTTGATGCGGTCGTGCTCTCTGTTGTTTCGAGGGAAGGTACTTACGGCTACAAGATTACCCAGGACGTCAGGAGTGTTCTTGATGTGTCAGAAAGCACCCTGTATCCGGTTCTGAGGAGGCTTCAGAAAGACGGGTATCTTGAAACCTATGATATGGAATATGACGGGCGCAACAGGCGTTATTACAAGATTACGTCAAGCGGAATGATTCTGCTTGATAAGTATCGTAACAGCTGGATTGAATATCGTAAGAAAATCAATTCTATCCTGCTTGGAATGGAGGACTAAAATGACAAAGAAACAGTATCTTAAAAAATTGGAATATTGCATTCAGGCATTGCCGGCAGAAGAAAGAAACGAGGCGCTTGAGTATTATTCAGACTATTTTGATGATGCAGATGATGATGATAAAGTGATGCAGGAGCTTGGAGAACCAGAAGATCTTGCAAAAACAATCATCGAAAAATTTACATGTGTTCCGGCAAAGGAAACTAAAAAGAAAAAAGAAGAGTTTGAACAGGACTATGTATTTGACGATGATGAAAAACTTGCTTTTTCTTTTTCAAAAGAGCAGGTAAAGAATCTCGGAATTTCTCTTGCAGCAGGAGATGTAGTTATTAAAACAGGAAGCGAGTATAAGGTTGAGACACGCGGAATTTCTGAAAATGACTTTAGATGTGAAATTAACGAAGCGGGAACTTTGATTGTAGAAAACAAAAGAAGATTTCCTACGCTTCCGTTTTTCAGACGCTCTAAAAATTATTCGTGGTGCCCGCGCTTTCTTATAACTGTTCCGGAAAACGCAAAGCTTGAAAACATGAAGATTGCACTTGCAGCAGGAAGAATGCGCACAAAAGAATTGAATCTTTTTGCTTCGAGAACTATGATAGATGTAGGAGCCGGTGATTTTGAAGGAACTGGTTTTACTTCTGATGCAACTCAGATAAGATGCAGCATGGGAAACATTGATGTTGAAGGAAAGTTTAACGGCTTTACAAAAATTGACTGCGGAATGGGAAGCATAAAGCTTAAAAGCAGAAAGTCGCTCAGCGAATATTCTTATGATGCAAAAGTAGGAATGGGAACGATTGTTTTTGGTTCTGATAAGAGAAGCGGTTTTTCGCAGTCATACAGAGAAGAGAAAAAAGAAAATCATATTTCGATTATCTGCGGAATGGGTGAAGTAAAGATTAAGGGTATCAGATAGGAGGTTTTGGATAATGGAAAAGAGAATGTATAAATCAAATACAAATAGAGTTATTTTTGGAACATGCGGTGGAATTGCAGAATACTTTAATATTGATCCGATTGTAATCCGCGTAATTTTTGTCGTACTGTTTTTTACAGGCTTGAGTGGACTTTTGATTTACATCGTTGCTTCGCTTATAATTCCAAAATCTCCGTTTGATGATTTTGAAGAATTTGAACGCATCAATAAAGAATATCAGGAAAAGCCAAAGAGAAAAAACCGTGTAAAAGATGACGACGACTTTGACTCTTACTTTAAAGATTAATTTATGAAGATTTTATTTTATTCAACAAATTCAAACCGTTATGAAAGCGGCAGAATGGAATTTAAAATGATTCCGTCCTGCCGGAGCGGATGGGACTCGTTAAAAGAAAAATATCCCGAGCATGATTTTACAGTTGTAATGCAGAAGCCCGGGATGTTTCTTTATGACCAGTCCGGTGAAATGTCGGATAAAGTAAAATATATTTTTATAGAGGAAAAAAATTCTGAATCCGAAAAGATTGCAGACATTATAAAAAATGAAAAGCCGGATATTGCAATTGCAGTATCTTACTGGAAAGAACCTTTTGACTGGATGAGCATAAAGGATGCGCTGATTGCAGAAAAGTTAAGGGGAGCTGGAATAAAAACTGTATGTCATGATGCTTCTTCCTGTCATATCTGCTTTGACAAAAATGAAACGCGCCGTTTTTTAGCACAGAATAATTTTAATGTCGCAAAAGGCGTTTATGTTAATCATGAGCTTTTTTATGCTGAACGGGGTAAAAGCGCCGTAAGGGAAAACGTTTACCGCGATTATATTTTTTCTGAAATTTCAAAATTAAAATTTCCTGTAGTCATTAAAGAGACTGCGGGGCTTTCTTCTTTCGGGATGGATGTTGTGACGACCTTTAATCAGGCGCGCCACGTTCTTTTGTCAAAAAAGAACAACGGCGACAGGGTCGTAGAAGAATTTTTAGACGGCATTTCGTTTGGGATAGAGGTTTACGGTACTGACGGAAAATACCTTGTGTCGCCGCCTCTTGTTAACAGCGTAAACCAGTTTGGGCTTACAAGCCCGAAACAGAATGTAAAGCTCGGACCGGTCGAAAACGAAAAATTTGATGTAACGCTGTTAAAAAGAGAAGTGGCGCGCCTTGCCGGGCTTTTAAAGTTTTCGGGGATTGCTCAGATTGATCTTGTTTATTCCGGCGGAGCGTGGTGGTTTATAGAAATAAATTCGCGGATTTCTGGAATGACGCAGACTATGGCTTATTCGATGGGGCTTTCGCTTTATGAGCTTATTCTGCTTTCTGCAGGGGTTATAGAGTGGAACGGGACATTTAAAAACGTCATGAACCTTAAATTTCCGCTTCTTTCTGAAGATGAACTTCTTAAACTTTATAATGAAGATTTTGTACTTTGTGTAAATCAGATTGAAAATACAGAAGCCCGTCAGCTTCGTGAAGTCGGATATGCCGAAGTTATTTTCGGGCAGAATGATACTCTGGCAAAAACCATGGAACAGCTCGATCTGTTAAATTCAGCCTATAAAAACAGGATGGAAAGCATCTTTTATAACAATGCCGTAAAGCTTTCAAAATATTTATAAAACCTGGACTTTTTGCACTAGATTAAATAGTTTTTTTTAATTTATAATTAAGAAAAAGTGGGAGTTTTTCATGGTAAATATTGAATATGTTCTTGTCGGCATAATCTGTATAACTATTCTTTCCTTTATTCTTTTTCAGGGAAGAAAGGAACAGAAAGAAAACGAAAGAAAGATTTGCTTTGATCAGCTTATTGATGTAGTCCTGATATTCTGTTTTGTGGATATTTTCTGGGGACTTGTAATTAGCGGAAGCATTCTGTCAAGCAGTTGGATTGTTTTTGCAACTACGCTTTTTTATGTCTGTGCTGTCGGAGTTGCATATGACTTTTTTCTTTTTATCTTTTCGTATTCTAAAACAACATTACAATATAGAAAATTAATTTATGTAATTGCATCTTTCCCACTGTTATTTGAAATTGGAATTTTGGTTTATAATTTTTCATCAGGCGTTGTGTTTTATGTTGGAGCTGATGGAAGTTATAAACGTGGAATCGAATCTTATGTGCGTGCTCTTTATATAATTCATTATATTTATTTCTTTATGGCATTTCTTGTTGCTCTTTATGCTTATTTAAAAGCTAAAAGAGAAAAGAGGGATTTAAGCTATTCAGTTGTTTTATTCTGTGTAATTCCGATTGTTGCAGGTTATCTTCAGCTTTTGTATCCGAATATTCCTTATTACTCAGTCGGATATATGCTTTCGTGTTTTACTGTTTTTATTTTTGAAGTTGTTAAAGATAGAGAAAGATTTACGAGAGAAATGCTTAAGCATCAGCAGAAAGATATCCTTGAAGCGTGTTCAAGTGTTCTTTATAGAAATTCAATTCCAGAAGAAACTATTCAGACTTTAATCGGACTTCTTGCAAATTATTATGTAGCAGACAGGACTATGCTTCTTGAGTTAAGTGAAGACAGGACCGGTTTGTGTGTAAAATATGAATGGCATACTCAGAACTGTAATTCTTTGATTTATGAAATTGAATCGATTCCGGCTTCGGTTGTAATTAAGCTTCTTGATACCTGCTACAGAGAAGGAGAATTTTATCTTAACGTAAACGACAAGGCTACAATCAAAAGTTCATTTATAAAGTTATTCATAGAAAAAAACAGCGTTAAAAATATCCAGATAATTCCAATTATGGCAGAAGGTCAGATAATCGGATTGCTTGATATTGAAAATTCAAAAGAATTCCTTCGTGATACAACGATTGCTAAGACAATTTCGTTCTATATTTACAGTGAACTTTTGCGTCAGATGAGAATTGAAAAAGAAAAAGTTACAAGCGGGGCTGTGATAGAAGCTCTTGCGGTTGAATATGATTCAGTATTTCATATTGATGTCAGAACGGATATTCTTACGCCTTATCGTGTTGATGATCATATCAGAAAGCTTTATGGAAATAACCTTAATCGTAAGGTTAAGTATGCAGACGCATATACAAAATATATAAATGCTTCGATTACTGATGAAGATGAAAAACTTGAAATGTCAGATTTCTGTTCAGAGATAAATTTGATGAATATTCTTAAAGATCGTGTATATGTAACTAAGAAATTTAAAATTACAACAGATAGGGGATATGAATATCACGAAGCAAAAATAGTTAAGATTGGTGGAAAGGATGGTGTAATTCATTCTGTTGTAATTGGAATTGCAAATATTGACGAAAAGCTCCGTGAAAGAATGATTGAAGAAAAAATCAGAGATGAACATATTCAGGAACTCGAATCTGTAAAAGAGGAAGCAGAAACCCTGATGTATGAAAGCCAGTTTGATAAACTTACCGGCATTTATAATAAGATTTCCGGAACTGAAATTATGCAGAAGTATCTTAGTGCAAAGGATGTTAAATCTTATTATGTTCTTCTGTTTATTGACCTTGATAAATTTAAATATATAAATGATAATTTTGGTCATCTTGAAGGTGATGATATTTTAACTAAAGTCGGTTCAGTAATTAAATCAAACTGCAGAGTCGGTGATATAGCTGTAAGATTTGGTGGTGATGAATTTCTTCTTATGTTAAAGAATATTTCTGATATTTCTCTTGCTAAGAAAAAGGCAGATTTGATTGCGGCTGAAATCGGAAGAATTTCTTATGGTAAAGAATATAGTTCAACATGCAGTATCGGTGGATTTGTAACTAATATTGATGACCTGACTGTTGCAATGGATAAAGCCGATAAAGCATTGTATGATGTAAAGAACAGAGGAAGAGACGGAATTAAAATTATTGCTGACGAAGTAGATTAAATGATTTTTACAGATTCAACTTATAATGATAAAGAAATAAAATACTGGTCTGTTGATGTTCTTGATAAAACAGGCCTCGTTAAAACTGTCTATACAGAAAATTCTGAAACTGCGTGGAAATACGGGAACGAACCCTGGAAAGAAAATTACGAAAAGCTTTCTTCTCTTCTCGGAATTAAAATTAATGATATATGCACGACAGACCAGACTCATACAAATAATGTCCGCGTGATGTCAAAGGAAAATTCAGGGGAGGGGATACTGGAGAGTACCCGTGAAAAAAATTATGACGGAATAATTACAGACCGGAAGGAGCTTCTTTTGTGTTCGTTTGAAGCGGACTGTGTTCCGGTTTATTTTTTGGATCCTGTTAAAAAAGCCATTGCCATGGTTCACAGCGGCTGGCGCGGAACTGCTCTTGCAATCTGCAAAAAGACTGTCGGAAAATTTAGTACACAGTTTAATTCAAAATCTGAAGATTTAATTGCTGTAATAGGGCCATGTGCCTGTAAAAACTGCTACGAAGTCGGAAGTGAATTAATAGAAGAATTTAAAGCTGAATTTGAAAATGAAATTTCAAAAATCTTTTTACCGAAACCTTTGGATGATAAAAAATATCTTCTTGATTTAAATAAGGCAATTGAGATTACGCTTTTAAAAGCCGGAGTTAAAGAAGAAAATATATATACAGTAAACAGATGTACGATAGAAGATGAAAAACTCTGTTCATACAGAAGGACAGGGCTTAAGAAAACGCATATGCTTACTGCTATAATGTTAAAATAGTTTATTTTCTAGCGACAATAACCATTGTTACAGCGTTCTGATTGTAAGGCGCAAAATTAAAGTCGCCGTAAACTTCTGCAGATTTAAAACCGCAGGCAAGAAGCATTCGCTTAAGTTCAATTGCAGAATACAGTCTCTGAACAAATTCGTGCTCGATTCTTCTTCCTGTTGTGTTGTCGATTAAAATCCATTTTGAGCGAAGGCCTTCCCATGCACCTTCTACGCTGAATTCTGTTAAAACAGTTTTTCCTGCGCGTTCGAACCATTCGCCTTCTGTAAAATATTTTACGGCTGTTTCACGGCTGGTGCATTCGAGGATGAAAAATCCGTCGTCTTTTACTGCATCCGAAATATGTTTTAAAATCTTTAAGTCGTCTTCGATTGATTCGCAGTAGCCGAAGCTTGTGTAAAGATTTACCGCACAGTCAAATTTTTTATCGGTTGTAAAATCACGTAAATCGGCTTTGATGAGATTAAGTTTTACTTTTTCATCGTCAGCAGTTTCTTTTGCTGCATCCAGTTCAGCCTGAATTAAATCTACACCTGTAACTTTTAAACCTTTAAGTGCAAGTTCTACTGCAATTCTTCCTGGTCCGCATCCGGCATCTAAAACTGTGTTGCCTTTTTTAAGTCCTGCGATTTTGCATACAGCTTCTGCAATGCCGGGTGCTTCTGCCCAATGGCTTGCGTCAAACATTATCGGGCCGTAGTTTTTCCAGAACTCTTCGCTTTCGAACCATTCCTGTTTTTTTAACATAGACTTTCCCCCTTAATTCTTTAAAAGAATTTTTTAAGCCACTCTGTCGCATGCCCTGCGATAAAAACTGGAAGCGTTTTATGAAATATTCTTCCTGAATAGGCTTCGTGTGCAAACGGGATAAACTTTTTCTGAGCGCATGTGCTGTTTTTGTCACACGATTTGCCGTACGAAATAATTCTTTCATAAAGCGGATCTGCTATTATTATATCAGCATTCTGTACTATTTGTTCAATATCTTCTTCCTCATCTGTCGTAAAAAAGTTCTGATTTAAAATAAGCTCATTTTTCTGTAAAAACTCCTCTTTCGAAAGGAATAAAGAAGAAAGTTTAAGGGGAGAGATTATTATTACGTCTTTAAAGTTGAATTCATTTAAAAGACATTTTTTTAGTCCGAGTGAAATGATTCCTTCTCCGATTATGACAATTTTTTCTGAACGTGTGCCGGTTTTAGAAAGCGTTTTTGATTTATGAAAATCTTTTCCGACCGGGCATTCTGCAATGTAAGGTGTTCCGTAAATTCCTTTTAGTGTTTCTGCAATTTTAATTCCCGCTGTGGTGACGGCAATATTTAAATCTGCGTTTTTTGCTCCGTCAATGAGTTCTTCAAGTGTGTTCCCCATTGCCCATGTGGAAAGGACTTTGTATCCGATGCTTTCGTAATATTTTTTTAACTCTTCTGCGTTCCCGTTGATAGAAAAATCAAGCGGTGTAAGACCGAGAAGATTTATTTTTTTTGCGCCGGTTTTTCGTGCGGGGTCGGATGTTATGCCGGATTGTGCATCTTTTTTGCAGAAGCGGAGTGCAAGCTCTGAAAGGCTTTCTGCGATTCCGACATCGTATGTGTTCATGCCGTTTGTGTTAAAGCCCATGGTTTCGATTCTGGTGTGCTTTTGAATTATGCGTGCGATTCCTTTAAAGTCTGTTCCCATTATCATAGGAAGAGGACTTGAGGTTATGGCGATAAATTTTGGTTTTGATTCTTCTGCGGTTTTTATGATATCTTTAATGAGTTTTCTGTCGTTTCCCATTACAGCATCGCTTTCTGTGAGGGCAGAAATATAAACCATCGAGTCCATGTCATACCAGCGCGGTTCATCGTGTGTTGTATAAGTTGAATTGCACCCGGAAGCATCATGGATTACAGTAAGCCCTCCCAGTTCAAATAACGCAGAGGCCACTCCAAATAAATCTGATGAATAAGACGAAAGTCTGTAAGAAACTCTTTTCATCCTTCACATCCCCATGCCTTAACCTGAATTAAGTTCCGCATGTCTTTTTTATTATTGTATGCATCGATAAGTAAATCGCAGAGTCTGCAGATTCCGTCAAAGCCTGACAGCTCTGAATCTTCTATAAGATTTACAAAATGTTCTGTGTTTAAAAAATATGCTGCCTTCTGGCCGATTGCAATTTTTTTATCACTGCTTTTCTTTGAAAGTGAATTTACAAAACGGCAGCGGTAATCGATTGTCGGAGAAAATTCTGTATCCGGGAAATTCTTTTTTATCCATTCAAGGTCGTCGTTTTCTTGCGGATGAATTACATCTGTATAGATTCTGAATACATTGAAATTGTTTTCAAGTAAAAAGCGTGCAAGGTTTACATGTCTGTTTGTTGCAGTATAATCTATTGCAATCGGCGTGCTTCCGATTATTTTTTTAGTCTGTTCAATTTTAGCCTTTGCATTCTGCTTTAAAACTTCTGTGTCAATCGATTGAGTAAGGTTTAATGAAGAAGAAAGAAGGGTCAGGTTCTGTTCAATTTTATCAAAGGTATAAACCTGAGGAAGATAAATAAAATTCTGGTTTAAACGCGATTTGAGTTTTGCCGCTGCAAGAGCTGCCTGCGGGAGCATGTAAATATTGCAGAAGCTTTCTGCCATTGATTTATATTCTGAATAAGTTTTACATGTGCAGATGTCTTTTATCGTGTAACCGTTTTTTTCTAAAAGTGTGTAAATCTCTGAGTCGCGGGATTTTGCGTAACAGTTTCCGATTATGTTAATCTGTTTTGGATTTTTTTCTTTCTGTTCAAGAGCTGCATAAAGCTGGCTTCGCATAAGATCATCCGGTGCAGTTTTTTTACGCATTGTCGGAGTCATGTAGCAGTCGACAAAATCAACTTTTGGAAAGCGCTCTCTTAATGTCCTGAAGACAAGATTCATGTCGCATGCAACAAAATGGTGGATACATGTTGTGTAAAGAAGTACACATGGCGGAATGCTTTTAAGGTGATTTAAAATATCTGTAACACCGTCGATTACAAAGCCTTCCATGCTTGTGTCTACCATGTCAAAGTCTTTAATGTGAATCATCGAGTAACGGTCAAGTCCGTTAAACTCTGCGGCAGAAAGTGCAACACCGCGAAGACAGCAGATTGCTCCGATGTAAATCTGATGCGAATTCGGAATTAACATCGAAAGATGTGCAATAGTCCACTTTCCGCGTGCAGGAGATGAATATTCAACTCCACCTGAGAAAACTTCGTTTTTATCAAGGTCTTTTGCCTTTATGATTATTCCGTTCATTTTTTTGTATGCTCAAGAACTGCTTTTGAAAGTTCAATATATTCTTTTGCCATGTCGCTTTCCGGGAATGCTTCGATAACAGTTTTGTGAAGCGCTTCTGCCTCGCGGACTGTCTGACTGAATGTAAGCTTTCCTACAACAGGGGCTCCGGTATCTTCTGAAAGCTTTAAAATTTTTGCATCTTCCTCAGGAACATTTCTCCGATTTAAAATTATTCCACCGAGTGTCGCATAACCTCGGTCTTTAAAATTTTCGATTGCAAGAGCGATGTTCATTGCAGCATAAATTGCCATTGCTTCTCCGCTTGTTACGACAAATACTTTATCTGCATAGCCGTCTCTCATCGGCATCGAAAAGCCGCCGCATACAACATCACCGAGTACGTCATAAAAAACTACATCCGGTTTATAAACTTCGTATGCTTTTTTTTCTTCAAGAAGCTCGAGGGCGTTTATGATTCCGCGTCCTGCACAGCCAAGACCCGGGGTAGGGCCTCCGGCTTCTACACACAGAACGCCGCCATCGCCTGTGGTTATCATTTCATCTAATGATATATCCTGATTTTTTCTTCTGATTAAATCAAGAATTGTTTCGATTCTTTTTCCGCCTGTGAGATTGGCAGTTGAATCTGCTTTAGGGTCGCACCCAATCTGAAGAACTTTATATCCCTGAGAAGCGAGGGCGCGTGACATGTTTGAAACGGTTGTTGATTTTCCGATTCCGCCTTTTCCATATACTGCAATTTTTAACATTAAAGTCTCCTGTAAAATTATCTTCTGTAATGTCAGCCGATAAAGGTCATTTTGTTTTATTGTGCGTGCATTAACTAACAGATTCTGGGAAGAAGCTCGCCGCCCGGAGGTGGAAGCATTGTTTTACTTCCGATTTCTGTTTCTACGATTACGCGTCCAGGGTTTTCTGAAACTACTTCTCCAATGATGCATGAATCTTCTGTGTATTTCTGTTTTTTAAGTGAAGCTAAAATATTTTCTGCATTTTCTTTTGGTGCAAAAATAACAAGACGGCCTTCGCATGCAAGATAAAGAGGTTCAAGTCCGAGCATTCCGCAGACTCCTTTTACTTCAGGACTTACTGGAACTTTGTCCTGAAAAAGCTTGATGCCGGTTTTACTCTGTTCTGCAATTTCGTAGAGTACTGTTCCGACACCGCCGCGTGTTGCATCTCTTATAACGTGAACATCCTTTGTGTCGTTTAAAAGTCCTAAGACGCTGTTGCACAATGGAGCGCAGTCGCTTTTTACATCTGCGTTAATTCCAAATTCGTTGCGTTCAATTAAAATGCAGCATCCGTGCTGACCGATGTTTCCTGTTACGATAACTGCATCTCCTGGCTTTGCAAGTGAACCGCCTGTTTTTACTCCATTGAGTCTTAAGCCTACACCTGTTGTTGTAATAAAGATTCCATCGACCTGACCTTTACCTGCAACCTTTGTATCGCCTGCAATAATCTGAACGCCGGCTTCTTTTGCTGTTTTTCCCATTGCTTCTGCGATTTTTTCGAGCTTGGCAAATGGGAAGCCTTCTTCGATTACGAATGCGCATGTAAGGTAAAGAGGCTTTGCTCCCATGCATGCAAGGTCGTTTACAGTTCCGCAGATAGAAAGCTTTCCGATGTTGCCGCCGTTAAACTCCTGGGGAGAAACTATAAAGCCGTCTGTTGTCATTACAAGATCTGCATTACCCTGTGCTGCACTGTCACCGTTATTAAAATCTGCTGGCGGAAATTTTACAACCGCAGCATCATCTTCGGTTAAGTTTTCATTTGCAAAATATTTTTTAAACAGCCCGCCGATTAAATCAGAAGTCTGTCTTCCGCCGGCTCCGTGTGCTAAAGTAATAAATTCATCCATAATAATTCTCCATATAGTTTTTAAAATTGAATTTACAAAATGTTATATTTATAGAATGCACTGCATGAACCTTCTCCAGAAACCATGCATGCTCCAATAGGATGTTCTGGCGTGCAGTTTTTTCCAAAGCACGGACATTCATCCGGCCTGCATTTTCCCTGAAGGATTTCTCCGCAGCGGCATGCAGGATTCTGTTTGCCTTCGATTTTCCTTAAATTAAATTTTTTTCTTGCATCGTATTGTGCATACCTGTCATTTAATTCAAGCCCTGAATCTTTTATTATTCCAAGTCCGCGCCATTCTGCATCGCAGCTTTTCATTGTGTCTTTAATTATTTTTAGTGCCGCAGGATTTCCTTCTGGTTTTACGACAGAAGGGTAGCAGTTTAGTGAAAAAGGTTTTCCTTTTTCGAGGTTTTCGATAATCGTAGCAATTGCAGTTAAAATTTCCTGACTTGTAAAGCCGCATACAACTCCGGAAATGCCCTGACCTTTAAGCTTTTCGTAAAGTGAAGTTCCTGTAATTACACTTACATGTCCCGGATATAAAAATGCATCTGCAGAATCTTTTAAAACTGAATATGCATTATCCATTGTTTTGTTTGCAGTTAAAATTGAATAATTTTTAAGTCCCTTGTTGTACGCGTGAACAACACTCAATGCATTTGCAGGAACTGTTGTTTCAAAGCCTACAGAAAGAAAAACAACCTGTTCTTCCGGATGTTCTTCTGCATAAATTTCTGCATCAAGAGGTGAATAAACAACATTTATCTTTGCACCTTTTGCACGTGCTCCAGCAAGACTCATTTCGCTTCCTGGAACTCTTACTAAATCTCCGAAGGTTGTAATCGTGCAGTTGTTTTCAAGCGCAAGAGCGATTGCTTCGTCTATGAAGCTGTTTGGTGTAACGCAGACAGGACAGCCTGGTCCTGAAATTAAAGTTATGTTAGATGGAAGAATGTTTCTTATTCCCTGTTTAAAAATTTCGTGAGTATGAGTTCCGCATACTTCCATAATTTTAATCTGAGCTCCAGAATAATTCTGAATGTAAGAGGTTAATTCTTTAATATCTTTCATGACTTATTCCTTTAGTTTTCTTCTTCCGGTTTGTCAATTTTTGCAATTGCAATTCCTGCGTGAACCATTACGTAATCACCCGGTTCGAGATTTTCTACAAGCTCTGCACTTACGCTTCTTGTAGCGCCCGAAGCGTCAATTACAGCCATTCCGCCTTCGACTTTCTTTACTTTCGCTGCCAATCCTACACACATAATGACCTCCCGATAACGGCCTGACCAAGACAGATGCCTCCGTCGTTTGCCGGTATCATAGAATGAATTAAAATATTAAAATTATTTTCTTTAAGTTCTTTTTCTGTAAGTTTAAGAAGAAGTGTATTCTGCATGACTCCTCCTGTTAGTGCAACCGTGTTAATTCCTGTTTTATCCTTTGCAATTTTGCACGATTGACAAATCATTTTTGCAAAAATTTTATGGAATAAATATGAAAGTATTTTTGAATCAAACCCTTCAAGCTTTTTATCTGCGATAAAGTGTATTAATAAATCTGTTTTGAGTGTAAAAAAGTTTTCTTTAAGCTGAACAAAAGAAGATCCGGCTTTGGCTTTAAACTCATCGTAAAGGGTTTCGATTAATTTTAAATTCTCGCTTGAAATATTTTCGTCATCATCAAAAAGTTTTTCTGCTTCAAATTCAAGACAGCATGAAGCTTCTCCTTCGTAAGTAGAAGCATTTCTTATTCCAAGAATTGCAGAAGCTGCATCAAAAATTCTTCCAGAGCTTGTAGAAGTAACGCCGTTTATTTTCTTTTCTTTAAGTGTTTTTATTACATTAAATTCCTGCTCAGAACACAGATTTAGCTTTGAATATTTTTCTGCATTGTCCGATAAAATTGAACATGCAATTCTCCAGCCTTCTTTAGAAGAAAAATCTCCTCCTGCCTGGAAGAACGGTTCAACAGAACCAAGGCGTTCAAAATCCTTTGTGCTGCATAAAAGAATTTCACCGCCCCAGATTGTGCCGTCTGTTCCAAAGCCCGTTCCGTCAAATGAAACTCCGATTACTTTATCAGAATATGAGTTTTCTGCCATGCACGATACTACATGAGCAAAATGATGCTGAACCTTATAAAGCGGAATGTTAAATTTTGTCGAAAGTCCTTCTGCAAGTATTGTTGAATTGTATTTGGGATGTAAATCGCAGACGATGGCATCAGGTTTTATTTCTAAAAGCTCAGAAAAAAGCTCTATTTCATCTTTTAATGTATCAACACTTCTTATGTCTGCAAGGTCTCCGATATAAGGTGAAGTATAAAATAAATCATTTTGAGATATGCAGAATGTGTTTTTAAGCTCCCCGCCGATTGCAAGAATGTTTTTTGAGCGTTCTGATTTTAAATCTGAGCTGTCATTTGAGTTCTGTTCAGCATGGGAAGAAAAAATAAATGGAAGGGGAGAATAACCGCGTGAACGGCGAATCATGTATGGCCTGTTATTGTAAAAGTTCATGACAGAATCATCTGCACGCATTCGTATGTTTCTGTTGTTCGAAAGAATTGCATCGCACATCGAAAGAAGATATGCACATGCTTCTTCGTCATTGTGACAGATTGGGGCGCCGCTTGGGTTTGCGCTTGTCATTACAAAATAATTAGAAAGCGAAAGCCCGTCAGGGTAATCAAACAGCAGAATCTGAACCGGCGCATACGGAATCATGATTCCGACATTTGGATTATCCGGTGCAACAGAAGGCGCTAAAGTACACCCGCTTTTTTTCTTTAAAAGTAAAATCGGTTTTTGAGGACTGTCGAGAACTGATTCCTGTTCAGGAGAAAGGGTGCACTGGGCTTTAACACAGGAAATGTTTTTTGCCATGACAGCAAAAGGCTTTTGTGGCCTGTGTTTAAGCTCGCGAAGCCGTTTAACTGCATTTTCATCGGTTGCATCACAGCAAAGATGAAAGCCACCGATTCCTTTTATTGCAATTATCTTTCCTTCTGAAATTAATTTTCTTGAATAAGAAATTGCATCACTTCCTGTTACGGTTTTCCTTCCGTCCTTATTGATTATGTAAAGCTCAGGTCCGCATCTGTTGCAGCAGACAGGCTGTGCATGATAGCGGCGTGTTTCTTCGTGAGTGTATTCATATTCGCATTCAGGACACATAGGAAAATCCTTCATGCTTGTTCTTACTCTGTCATAAGGCATGGAATTTAAAATCGTAAGGCGCGGTCCGCATGCAGTGCAGTTTATAAATGGATGTAAATATCTTCTGTCGTTTTTATCAAGAAGCTCTTTTTTGCATTTATCACATATTGCAATGTCGGGTGAAACAAAAATATCGCCTTTAACCTTCTGGCTTTCGATGATTTTAAAGTCTGAAAAATTTTTAAGCTCTGTTTTTGAATCCTGAATTTTTAAAATTACTGAACGCTCAGGAGAATCGTTTTTTAGTTTTTCGAGAAAGAGATCTATTTTTTCTTTATCCTGTTCAATGTAGATTTCGACATAAGGACCTTTATTGCAGACACTTCCGCATGCGCCGACAGAAGATGCAATTCGTGAGATAAACGGTCTGAAGCCTACACCCTGGACAATTCCGTAAACGCGGATTAAATGACACTCTTTCATAAATCCTCCGCGTTAATCTGGTTAAGCTTGAATTTTTTATCCCTGAGCTCAGGTTCGTAAAGCTGTCCCGAAACTGCATAATGAGGGAGAGAGAAAAACTTTGGTCTGCAATCTAGTTTTATAGAAGAAATTATTCTCATAAAAAGCGGATCTGCAATTATCGCATCGTAATTATTTTCTAAAAGCAGCTTTGAAAAATCATATTCTTCTTTTAAACTTATTGTCTGAGAAGAGATTTTTGAATCTGTCATAAAGAAGGTTGCTGTATCTATTTTTGTCTGCGGAACAGATTTTAAAAGCTTTTGCTTAAGTGATTCTGCCATTACCTGCTGGTGAACGATTAAGATGTTTTTAGTGTTTTTAAGATTTTCAAAACCTTCTTCGAATAATTCTTCGTCAAATAAAATGTCAAAATCGATTTTATATTCTATATTGAATTTTTCTTTTAAAAGCTCTGCAGGCTTTATGCCGGATGGAGAAAGAACTATGCTTTGAGTAAGGCATGAAGCATTTTTAAAATCTGTAAATACATCTTTATCTTTGTAACCGTAAACTATAACCTTGTCTGCGCTGTATTTTTTCTTAATGATTTCTTTGATTTTTGAAACAGTGTCCGCTCTTAAAATATCCAGTGGACCTGCGCCCCAGACACCGATTATTTTTAAGTCCGCAATGTTATCTTTGTTTTCGCCTGCAGTGCCGGCAGAGGCTTTACTAATGCAGAACTCTTCAAGAAGGGCAGTATAGACCCTTTCTTCGCCGCTGTCATAGTTATTCATTCCTGTAGTCTGTGTAAATATAAATGGAATTTCAAAGCTTTTTGCGGCCATTTTTTTATAGGCGTTAAAGTCAGTCCCGATTACGTTCGGGACAGGAGTTCCGATTAAAGCAATGAATTTTCCGTCACAGCTTATAGCGGCGTCCTTTATTTTATTAAAGAGAACTTCGTCCTGGCCCATTATTGCGTCCATGTCACGTAAGCCGGCAGAATACATGTAAGATTTTATTTTTCCAAAGCGCGGTTCGTCAAAGCCGCTTACATTTCCTGCACAGCCGCCGGCGTCACAGATAATGTTTAAGCCTTCGTATTCGTATAAAACAGATGCGGCTCCTGACTGGTCCGGTGCGAAAGGCGAGAGGCTTGATAAAAAGCCGTCTACTTCTTTTAGCGAGTGCTGTGTATTGTGTAAATCACTGTGCGGCAAGCTGCATGTGCCCCGGTTGCCGGTATCAGAATCACAAAGGACGTCGCGGTTTTTGGCATTAAAATCCTTTAACGTGCTTCGTTTTTCATAATTAGAAATTGAAAAATCTTTTTTTGTATTTTTTTCTTTAAGCGCATTTTCTAAATTATCAAAAAGCTTTTTTACACCGTAAAAACCAAACGGGATTTCTTCTTCGTTCCACGCAATAAAAGCAGAGTCAGAAAAATAAAATTCAACATCCTTACCGATTGCAACATCAACTTTTTCTGTAAGCTCATCAAAAGAAAAATCTGCCATTGCAGGAGAAATGTTTGAATAAACCTTTGTATCAGGACTTATTGCAGCAAGCCTGTCGATATAAGAAAAGTCATCTTCTGTAGGGCAGGCAAAAATATATGGAACTTTAAAACCTCTGAGAGCTAAAAAGAGAGAAAGTTCAAAAGGATTTGCATTAAGCATCTGTCCTACAGCAAAGCTTGCATCAGGGTGTCTGTCTTTAAAATCATTTACGGCTTTTTCTGCTTCGTCAAAGCCTGTTTTTAAAAGTGACTGGTCAAAAGTTACTCCGATTGAAGAAGCAAAAAGGTTATACTGTTTTAAAATCTTTTGTGTATCGTAAAGCCTTGTAAGTTCTATATATGGAGTACGCAGTTTTTTCATCAGTTCATCTGCGGCGTATCTGGTTTCGGGATTTAATACAAGATTAAAATTTGCATTTCCCATTTCGCGGTATTCTTCGAATGTCCTGCATTCAGAAACCTGATTTATTTTTTTTATTCCTGCAGATTTTAAAAGAGATAATAATTCGCATGATTTATCAAGCGGACTGAAAAATCCCAATATGTTTACAGTTGTGTTTTCTATTTTATCTTTTTTTAAAAGTGAATAAATTGCAGAGCGTATTGCAGTCATCGGAGGTTTTCTTCCTTCGCGTGTAAGTGCATACATATATGTCGGAACTATATAAACACCTTTTTCTGCAGTAAGACGGTTGCATATACTTTCTAAATCTGTTCCTAAAAGTGCGTCAACACATGTAATGCAGATTGTAATTACCTTTGGATTTACCTTTAAAATAATATTGTCGATGCAGTCAGAAATCTTTTTAAGATGAAAACCGGAAACTAAATCTCCTTCTGACATCTGAAGATAGAACATTCTTGATGAATATCCTTCTTCTGCACTTAATATTGTAGAGTTTCTTCCGCAGCATGCAGGCGCTACAAGCAGCATCACGCTTTCTGGAATTACAAGGCCTGCTCTTTTTACACCAAAGCCTAAAGCTCCCGGCGAGTTATAAGAAAGAGAAGCAGGGCTTGAAAAAATAAGTTTGCATGCCGGAACATAATCCTTTGCAATATTGTTTTTTCCAGAGTCCGATATATTTTTTATAGTAGAAAAAAAAGTTTTACTCATATTCAGCCTGTAAAAACAATTACTGTTTTGTTACCATGGATTTTACAGACGCACCTTTTACGCGTCCGAGTTTTCCGGTAAGCGCACTTATGTCATCATTTGAGCCGTCTACGATAAGAGAAATGACACTGATGTTTTTTTCTTTGTACGGAATTCCCATTCTGCCGACAATGAGTCCCACATATTCATGAAGAATTGCGTTGATCTGAGAAACACATTCAACATCTGTGATGACGATGCCGACAATACCTATACGTTTGTCGTGTTCAGATAAGTTCATAATTTCCTCCTGCTCAGAAAAAACTTTGCAGTCAGTCTGTTTTAAGAATCCAGAGATACCGGAAAAAACGACATCACTGGATGACCATAATATAGTGAATTTATTTAAGGAATTCAACTGAATTTAGTGTGTGCTCGTTGACCAATCGCACATATTTCTTTATAATGGCATTTCACACTATATAGTGTCGTATTATGCATATTAGGACTTGGCCCCGTTCGGCACGAGTTCTATTGGAGGTAAAAAGTGGTCAAAATCAGACTTAAGAGATTTGGTGCTGCAAAGCGTCCGTGCTACCGTATCGTAGTAATGGATGAACGCAAACCACGCGATGGTCGCTGTATCGAAGAACTTGGAACTTATCAGCCAATTGCTAAAGAAGATGCCCAGGTTGCTTTTAAAGCAGATCGCGTTAAGTACTGGATCGGAGTTGGGGCTCAGCCTACAGCTATCGTTGCTAAGTTGATGAACAGAAGTGGCTTGGCAAAAAACGGTCAGTCTAAGTAATTCATAGGAGCTTGTAACATGGAAAAAGACCTGATTGAATACATTGCAAAATCTTTGGTCGATGATCCTGCAGCAGTTTCTGTAAATGAAACCGAAGGTGAAAAAGGTCCTGTACTGGAGCTTAGAGTAGCTGAAGGTGATATTGGAAAGGTAATAGGCAAGTACGGTCGTATTGCTAAAGCTTTGCGCACAGTATTAAGTGCATCTGGCAGCAAGGACGGAAAACATTATAGCCTGGAAATTTTGGACTAGTCGTACTAATGGCAGCAGATGTTAATTTTGATGATCAGTTAACAGTGGGTTTTGTTCGTGGGACACATGGTCTTACCGGACAATTTAAAGTAGAGAGTGCTTCTGGATTTTACGAACATATTGAAACATTAAAAGAAGTTACTTTGAGGCATGGTGAACAGGTAAAGACTTTCAGAGTAGAAAGTGCTGAACCGGCAAATCAAACCTTATATATGAAACTTGAGGGCATTAATTCCCCGGAAGAAGCAAAACAGCTTAATGGATGGGATATAAGAGTTCCTCGAAAGTTTGCAAAGCCTTTATCAAAAGATGAATGGTATATTGCAGATCTTTTAAAATGTACTCTCGTTTATGAGAGCAAAGATGGATTGGCCGGAGAAAAACCCGGACTATATGAAATAGGTACAATCACAGACGTATTGGAAGGCGGAGCAGGTGATCTCTTAGAGATTTCCCTTTCCGAGAGTTGCAATATTCTGGCAGACAATATCAAAAAAACTTCTTCAGGAAAATCCAGAAGAGTTTTAGTTCCGCTCAATAAAGAGCACATTGGTAAAGTTGATATAGAAGCCCGAACAATACAGCTGATGCACCTCTGGATTCTGGAGTAATTCCATGAAATTTACAGTGCTGACCTTATTTCCTCAGATACCACAGGCTTTTTTTGAAAACTCAATCATGGCCAAGGCGGTAGAAAAGGGAATTATTGCCTACGATTTAGTGAATATCAGGGATTTTGCAACTGATAAGCACAAAACATGTGATGACAGTCCATACGGAGGAGGAGCAGGACAGTTAATGGGACCTGAGCCTCTGGGACGGGCGCTTGAAAGCGTAAAGGCAAACCGCAAGCATGTTATTTATGTAACACCTGGCGGAAAGCAGTTTACACAGAGTAAGGCGTTAGAACTTAGTCGCAAAGATGAACTTGTAATAATCTGCGGCAGATACGAAGGTATCGACCAGAGAATTATTGATTACTATGTTGACGAAGAGATTTCTATCGGAGACTATGTAATGTCAAGCGGAGAAGTTAGTGCAACGGTAATCATTGATACAGTGTATCGTTTGATTGACGGAGTAATAAGTTCTGAATCGCTCGATGAAGAAAGTTACAGCGACGGACTTTTGGAGTACCCGCAGTACACGCGTCCACCAGTGTATAAGGGCATGGAAGTTCCGGATGTTTTATTATCCGGCAACCACGAAAAAATCCGGAAGTGGCGGCTGAAAAAGCGCCTTGAAAAAACACTTGCAAACAGGCCAGACCTTATAATGCAGGCGAGAATAAAAGGACAGCTCACTTCAGAAGCCGAAAAAATGATTGAGGAAATAACAAATCAGGTAAGCGTAAAAGCAAACCTTAAAAAGAGAAAGCGAAAAACAAAGTAACTTTTATCTTGTTACTGGAGACTATAATGGATCTTATTAAAACAATTGAAGAACAGCAGAAACGTGCTGGAGCACAGCCATTCAATATTGGTGATACAGTTTGTGTAAACTTTAAAATCGTTGAAGGAAAAACAGAACGTATCCAGAAATTTGAAGGCCTCGTTATTGCAATGAAAAACGAAGGTGCAAGAAGAACATTTACTGTAAGAAAAAATTCTTTTGGTGTTGGTGTAGAACGTGTATTCCCATACAACTCACCAAGAATCGTAAAAGTAGACGTTGTTCGCCCTGGTAAAGTTCGTCGTGCTAAACTCTACTATATCCGTGAAAAGATTGGTAAGGGTGCAAAAGTTAAAGAACTTCTTGGTGCAGCAGCAGAAGCAGCTATGCAGGCTCGTAATACAGCAGCACAGGAAGCAGCAAAGGCTAAAGAAGCTGCTGCAAATACAGCTCCTGCAGAAGAAGCAAAATAAGTTGCTAACTTATTAAATTGCAGATACAATTTTAGAATGAACAATACACAGTCCGTATATGTACATTCTCTGACTGCCCTTCCTAAAGAGTATGCAAATCTCTTAAAGGAGGGCAGTTCTGTTTTAGTTCGTGTATTAAAACAGACAGGAAACAATACTTATATAACTTCGTTTGCAGGCGGGCGTTTTTCTGTTTCATCAAGGGAAGCACTAAAACCCGGAATGACATTTATGGCAAAAATTTCTTTTGCAGACGGTAAGTTGAATTTAATTAAATCAAACATTTCACTCAATCAACAGCAATCAAATAATCAAAACATCATACACCAGTTTAATTCTATGAGTCCGGAGCTTTCTCAGATGATTATGAGTCTTGGTCTTCCGGCAGACGGCATTTCTAAAATGCTTATTCAGACTCTTGTAAATCTTGGTGCAAAATTTAATTTAGAAAAAATAAACCGTGCACGGAATGCAGCTTTAAGTTTTGAAGGCCAGGAAGATGAAGCAGCAGAAGCTGCACTTATTTTAATTGAGAAGGGAATTGAACCTGAGCCAGAAAATATCCGGAAAGTTCTCGAAGGATTTTTAAAAGAGAAATTGGGATTTAAAAAATTCAGTATAGAAAAAAAAGAAAACGGAAAAACAGAAATCGATGAAAAGCAGATAGAAGAAGAAATAAGGAATTTTTTTCTAGGAATTTTTGGACAGCAGGGGCAACTCAAAGCTGAAAACGGAGACTGTGATTTTCTTACACTTTTTAACCACAGAAATTCCAGAGAGGAAAATCACTTTGTTGTAATTCCTTTTGATTTTGGTTTTGAGAAGGAAAGCGGTCCTGTAAGGGGAGACGGGGTTTTTAGAGTTGTATTTGACCTCAAAAAGAAGAATATAGTAAAATCAAAAATTACGTTTAATCTTCTTGATAAAATATGGGAATTCGTGGTATTTTTTAAAGGTGAGCAGATAAAGAACGTAAAATTCTGCAGGTTCCCGGAAATTCAGTCTGAACAGAGAGTTCTTCTGGAACAGCAGTTAAAAATGCTTTTGAATGTCGGTGTTGAAACTGTACCACTTGACGAGATTACCGGTTTTGCCAGCGGTGAAACTGCCATTTCGTTAGTAAAAGGATTCGCATGATGAACAGGATAAAAAAAGCCGTTGCTTTAAAATATCCGGAAAATGCCCCGGCTCCCTTTATTGTGGCAAGTGAAAAAGGATTTTTGGCTCAGAAGATTCTGGACATAGCAGAGGAAAATGATATTGCTGTGGTCGAGAATACGGAACTTACAGAGTTTTTGAGTGTTCAGGAAATCGGTGAATGCGTGAGTGAACAGGTATGGCCGGTTCTTGCAAAAATATTTGCTTTCGTAATTAATAATTCATAAAAGCAGCTTTATTGGAGATTGGAGTTTATTTATGGAATTAAAAAAGGTCGACTGTACCTCCATTAAAATGGGGATGCGTTTCTCTATGCCCGTATTCTTTGACGACGGGAAAAACATGTTTCTTGCTAAAAGAAAATCTGTAAAAAAATATCATATTAATGCACTGACTCAGTGGAAGATTCCCTTTCTTTTGACAGCCGGGGAAGTCCTTTCGGAATCTGATTTTTCTGACGAAAAGGCAATGGCTGGTTTTGCAAAGACCGGAGCTTATGCAGATTCTGACGGTGCAGAAGAACTTGAAGAGCTCGAAGAATTAGAAGAACTTGAAGAAATCTGATAATTCACGTTCATTTGGTCTGGTCCGTAAAAGGATAGGTCAGTCCGGCGAAAAGCGGGCTTATGAATATTTTGTCTCTAAGGGGTACGAAATCGTAGAAACCAATTTTCGTACCCGGTCTGGGGAAATTGACCTTATAGCCTCAAAAGACAATATAATTGTGTTTGCAGAGGTAAAAACCCTTCTTAAAAAGAGCCCGGAACTGCTTTCCAGGGAATTAAATTTACAAAAACAAAAAAGAATTATAGAAACCGCTAAATATTTTCTTATAAAACATCGAAGATATAGTAACAGCTTTGTTCGTTTTGATGTAGTTGTAATTGATATGCCCGGATTCCCTCCGGTATATCATATAGAAAATGCGTTTTCGGAGTTCTCGTAATGGTTGCCGTAGAAACACTTACATCATGTGTTGATGTTGCATTAGAAGAAGAACCAGTAGAAATTTTATCCCCAAAAGTGATAGAATTGAGAAGTAAGATTCATGACGAAGCTTACTTAAATAATGCAATTCAACGTATTGCTCAGGTAATAAGTAAAAAACTTGTTGAAAATCCTGAGGAGTTAAAATTATCAAGTTAGGGTTGAATTTGTATAGAAAGATCAAATGAATCTTTTTAGCAAATTCAACTTATAGCCTGATACTTTTCTTTACGGTTTTTGGAGAAATTACGATGGGAAGAAATGACCGGAGAAACAGGCACAACCACTCAAAGCAGAATCAGAACCAGCGCCAGAATCAAAATCAAAACCAGAATCAGACTCAGAATCAGCATAGCCAGCAGAACTGGCAGAAAAATAATTCAGAAAATATTCAGGAATTGCAGAACAAAGAAGCTGCAATCCGCGAGTTTAAAAGCAGATCTGTTATCTGTGCAAAATGCGGTAAACCGATTGAAGATCTTACAAGTGCAATTTCTGATGCCGAAGGAAAACCGATGCATTTTGACTGCGTTCTTGAAAGCTTAAAGTCAAAAGAAAGTATGCTTCCTGGACAGCAGATGACATATATTGGAAACGGAAGATTTGCAGTAGTAACTTTTGAAAATCCGCGAGACTTAAAGAAATTTAAGATTGAAAAAATAATTGAGTACGAAGACAAGACTAAGCCGGTTGAATGGCGAAATGAAATGGCAGATCTTTACAGCCAGGTAAAATAAAGTACATTCACTTCTTAACCTTTACTGATTTAGCTTTATTTGTCGTGATTTTGACAAATCGATCAAATATTTCCAGTTCTCATACTCTTGAAATTTATCCTTTTTTATTCTAATATGTTCATATCGCCGGGATGGTGGAATAGGTAGACACAAGGGACTTAAAATCCCTCGGCAATTCAAACGGCCGTGCCAGTTCGATTCTGGTTCCCGGCAAAGACTTTCGCCTTTTGCGAAAGTCTTTTTTTTTCTGGAGGTGCAGATGTTTTCTGATACACATTTTCATTTTAGTTTAGCTTCTCCAGAAAATCGAGGAAAAATTTTAAAGACCCTTGCTGAACGAGACTGTTTTTTCGGGCTGGATATTGGAACTCATTGTGATGATCTTTTAAATAGACAGAAACTTGTAAAAGAAACGGCATGTTCTCTTGAAAATGAAATTCAGAAAAAAGTTTTTGATTATATTTATTTTTCTGCAGGAATCTGGCCTGCTCCTGAAGCAATAAAAAACAGATTTAACGAAATGGTTCAGCTTGAAAACCAGATTAAAGATGCAGAAAATTCTTCTGATGATTTTTTTAAAAAGATTTGTGCAGTTGGAGAATGTGGTCTTGACCATCACTGGAATCCGTCCGGGGCAGACGGCAGAAGTGAAAATGATTTTGACAGAGAACTCTTTTTCGGAGAAGCCGAAATGTTTGAAATGCAGCTTAATCTTGCGAAAAAATTCAATCTGCCTGTAATAGTACATTCGCGGGATGCTTTTGAAGGCACGCTTGAATGCATTAAAAATGTTTCTTACGATAATGGAATCATTCACTGTTATTCATATGGACTTGAAGAGGCAAAGGCATTTCTTGACCGTGGCTGGTACCTTGCATTTGGCGGCAGTGTAACGTATACGAAAAAAGCAAAAATGGAACAGATGAAACAGCTTTTGCGATATGTTCCAAAAGACAGAATTTTGCTTGAAACAGATGCTCCCTATCTTGCGCCAGTCCCTTTCCGCGGACAGGAAAATACTCCGCTTTTAATCGACAATACATACATGTTTATTGCAGAAATTCTTGGCTTAAACCCGGAAGAACTTTCTCTAACGGTAGATAACAATATAAGACGTCTTTTCAAATTATAGAATTTCTAAAATCTGACGGATTCAGTTCTTTTTCTTCTATAAACATTAATAATTGCCAAATCGCCCTTTATGGCTTACAATATTCTTTACGGAGTATGTATGAGAAAATTATCGATTTCTTTGTTTTTATTTTTCGTTTTTAGTTTATTCAATTTAAGTGCACAGAATGTTCCGAATCAAAAAAGAGCTGTAGGAACTGTTAATCTTGAAGTAATGTCTTTTAATGCAGATTCAACTTATGAAAAAGTAAAAAAACAGCTTGATGCATGGGAATTAAAATATGATGATGCGGATTTGTTTTACAAGACTGAACTTATTTTTAAGAATTCCTACTTTAAGGGAATGGCATTAAGTAAGGTCGTAATTGGTTTTGATTTGAAAACAAAATATATAACTAGAGTTGAAATTACGGCTCTGGAAAATTCTAAGGCTGCATTAGATGCTTTTATAGCTGAACTTGCAAAAAAATATCCTTTGGAAAAGGCTTATGACCAGTGGACTGCAAAGAACGGTTATATCAAGCAGAAAGGTCTTACAATTACTTTCTATTTTGACAAGCGTCCGGTAGAGAAAAAAGAAGAGCCTAAAGAACAGGCAAAATAAAAAATGGTTTATGTAGTTCTCGGTCTTTCTATTATAATAATTATTGTGGCACTTTCATATTTTTCTAATCTTGTAAAAAAGTCCGGGGGAGAGCAGAACGGGCGTACTAAGGCAGGTTCTGGAAAAAACGGTACTGGAGCGCAGAATTCAAACCCGGGTTTTGTGACTTGTCCTGTGTGCAATACGCCTCTTGCTAAGGGGGAAAACCTTGTTTCGAAAGTTTACCGCCCGATGGATGTTCCGGATCAGAGATGTACGATAAGCGGCTGTCCGCACTGTTATCCGCGCCCGGAGCCAGGCATAAAAAGGGCGTGTCCATGCTGTAAAAAAGAAATCCCGATCAACGGCTACCTTATCGCCCGGCTTTTTAACTACAAAAACAATAAAAAGCACGTAATGGTCACCGGCTGCAGTGAATGCTGTAAAAAATAGGGCTTGGAGTGCGGTGAGTGTTTATCACGATGTTTTTAGATTAAGGATTTTTAGATGAAAGTGTTAAAAAGATTTTTATGTTTGGTTTTATTTCTGGTATCGTTTTCAAAAGCATTTTCGTATGAAGGAACTGTATTGGAAGACAGAGTCCGTGTAAGGAATTCACCTTCTGTAAAATATTCTCAAGTTGTCGGAATTGTAAATAAAGGTGAAAAACTTGCAGTTACAGGTTATACAACTGAGCTGGATGAGATTGACGGTAAAAAAGAATGCTGGTATCAGGTAAGATTTTCGGGCTCTGATTATGAGTACTGCTATATTTATGGCGGGTATTTTAAGCCGGATGTCGATAAAAGTGAACTTTATTCAGTTGATAAAGCTGAAGCTGCCGGATATGTTTTGTGGAATTTAATTGACGGAAGCAAACCGAGCGTGGTTGACATATATGATTCTCATGCAATTGATTCATATTACGAAAAAGGCAAAAACGTTAAAAATAACGGAAACGAGTGTCGATTTGAATACGGTTCATTTAAGTTAGTGCTTGAATACAGTTACGGAGACATGCGCTGGAAATCAATGGAAATGTTTGCAGATGTAAATAATCCGCTTAATATAAAGCTTGGTATTTCTGTTGAAGAAGTTAAAAAGGCTTTTGGCCGGGATGTAAAGCTTAACGAATGGCTTTTTTTTGGAAGAGCCTGCGCTGCATTTAAATTAAACTGTTCTGACGGGATCCTAAAGTCAATTTCCTTTACTGTTCTGGAAGATTAAGGGGGGAAATCAGTTATCCAGATTGCTTAAAAGTGATTTGATTATTGGTGTAATTAGAGACAATTGTTTTTTATCGCATCTATTGATTAGTTCAGCAATTTCTTTATTTGAAATTGATTTTTCATCAAAAAGTAAATCATCTGTTCGTACGTTCAATGCTTTTGATATTTCGACAAGAACCTGGAGGCTGAGCTTTGTTGAACCGGTTTCTATGTGGCTCATATGTGTCGGTGAAATGCTGATTTTTTCTGCCAGGTCTTCCTGTGTCAATTCTGCTATTTTTCTGAATTTCTTTATTCGTTTTCCAATTGCTTTATAATCCACTTTTATGCCTATATAGTTAAATTTAGTTGAATTTTATAGGCAGCTAATCTATAATTACATAGTCTATATAGGCTAAAAATAGCCTATATAGTTCATATTATAATGACAAAGAGGGTTTTATGAAACGAATTTCTGTACTTTTTATTATTAGTCTTTTATTTTTTAGTTGTGCTTCTTCTATTGTTGAAATGGGAGATGCAATTTCTACAAGCCGTTCGGTTCCTGAATTAAATACGGTTACTACGGTTTCTATTGGTGATGTTATGTTGCTGCAGGCTACGGAAATAAAAACATCTGCTGTTCAAATACTTAAAGATGATCCGAAAGGTTTTTTTACTAAGGGATATTATAGGTTTTATGGTTTCGCTGAAAAAGGCATAAAACTTTATGCACCTATAGTTACAACCGGAGCAAATTTTCCTTATGGAACAAGGTGGTTTGCATATGGAGAAAGGACTGTAACAGATAGTACTTCTGTACAGTCTGAAAAAAAAGTTGTACTGTCGTTGGCTGGACTTGGAGGTTTGGGTAACTTCGCTAGAGGATTAAATATACGTGAAGATTTTTATAAATTTACAGAAGTCACTTTGGAAGGGGCAGATAATTTTCAACAGACATTAATCTACACTGGAAGAGAAAAAAATATTGTAAAATTTACATATCGTGAATTTAAAGATAACTTTGCAAGACCTGATTTTACAATTGATGTTCAATATGATTTATCAATGTCAAAAGATATATCTTTTAAGAATGCAAGAATAGAAATAATTGATGCTACAAATAATTCTATAACATATAAGGTATTAAAGAATTTTAATTAAACATTTGTCAGAGGGAAGGTAAAGATGGAAAAGAATTTATTAATATGTTTTTGTATCTTGGTATTTGTTTCTTGTGGAAAAGATAAAGATAATGTTGTTCAGACGGGGCCAGATTTAAATGAGATTCCTATTATCGAAGAAGAAAGAGAGTCATCGAAATTTCTTAAATTGCTTGAAAAAAAAGGAACATTTCTTATACAAGAACGATACAATGAAAAAACTTTAAAATATTCCTTTCAGGATGATTACGAAAATATCTATACTGAATTAGTTAATGTAACAGATCCGACTTCAAATGCTTCAGTACATGTTTTAGATATTTCATATTACGTTTATCGGGGATATTCTGCAGGGAGCGAACGATACACTGCATATCTTGATGTTCAAGAATTGGATGAATTGATTAATTCTCTTGAGTATACAAAAAAGAGAGTTGAATCTTTAACAGATGAATCTTCATATACAACGTATACTTATACATCGTCGGAAGGGTGTCAAATTGGCGTAGTTTGGTATAATCCGAAAAAAATATATCTGTTTTTTAAATTCGGTTCAGGAAAATGCGGAGTTGATTATTCAAATATTGATTCTTTTAAAGATGTCCTAATTGAATATAAGGGGATTTTGGAAACATACAAATAAAATAATGAAACATTGAGTTTGACTTTTTCATACACTTAAAAAATCCTCAAACTCTTTTTCACCTCTTTTTCGTCTCATAATTGAATCAATTTTAACTGGGTTTTTTAGTTCATTGCCTTTTAGAAGTGTTTTAGGATGACAGAGTGGAACAGAAATAAATCCAAGGGTAAAAGAATTTTCTGACGCTGCAAATGTACATATGATTTTGTTTTTTACAAAATTTTCTTCAACTAAAGTTGATAAAGTGAATAGTTTATCCAAGCAAGACAAGAATCGTACTTTACGGCGTACAGAACCTTTGACCATTTTTTCTGTATGTCCTTTTTTAATAAAATTAAAATCATTTTCAGTAAGTGTATTATTTAAGGCTTTGTCAAAAAACTGCTCAGCGGAAAGACTTGTATTTACTCCAGTCAGGTGAAGAAAATTTGATTTAGAAGCAGAAATAATATAAAACTCTTTTAACGAAAATCCTTTTGATGAAATTTTATATTCATAATCAAGAAAGACATCCTTATATTTCTGAGCTCCAATGCAGATTGCTGAGAGAATATTTTGTTTAAAAGAAGTATTTTGTTTAGCCATAAATCGGGGGAAAAAATAAGCCGACGTAATGTCGGCTATGTTGCGGGTTTAAGGTCTCCGCAACGACCAATGGAATAGGGTTTAACGTCTCCTATCCGACATCCTTAATATAACATAATATGTGAAAAAGTCAAATGTATTTTTGAATTTTCCCTAATAATTGTCTGGTTTGTTCAAGATTGTCTTTGTGGTTTTAGATTAAATTCCGCATAAACTCTGTAAATCCCCTCTAAATTCTTAAAAATTCCTCCCGAAAATACACACATATAGTGTTTTTTGAGTAAATTCAGCAAAAAAAACACTTTTTTTGTTAAAATTTGTGAAAAACCGCTAAAGTCAAATTTGCCATCTCCGATACTTTGAATGTCGGGCGCACAGCGCTCCTCGGATGCAAGCTTGCCGGGAATCTGAAATCTTTAACGGGTTCTGACGGCGGCCGGATTGAAATGAGTTCAGTCTGTTCCGGGATATAAGGAGATACATTATGGTTATTAATCACAACATGAGTGCAATGTTTGCACAGAGATCACAGGGACTTACAGTCCTCAGCAATCAGAAAAACATGGAAAAACTCTCATCTGGTATGAGAATTAACCGTGCAGGCGATGATGCTTCTGGCTTAGCTGTTTCAGAAAAAATGCGTGCACAGATCCGTGGTTTGAATCAGGCTTCTACAAATGCACAGAACGGAATCAGTTTCATTCAGACAACAGAAGGCTATCTGCAGGAAACATCTGACATCGTTCAGCGCATCCGCGAACTTGCTGTTCAGTCTTCAAACGGAATCTATTCTGACGAAGACCGCATGCAGATTCAGGTTGAAGTTTCTTCACTCATCGAAGAAGTTGACCGCATTGCAAGTGCAGCTCAGTTTAACGGCATGAACATGCTTACTGGCCGCTTTGCCCGCCCTACTGGTGAAAACTCTGTTACAGGTTCTATGTGGTTCCACATCGGTGCCAACATGGATCAGAGAACACAGGTTTACATCGGAACAATGTCTGCAACAGCACTTGGACTTCGTGCTCTTGGAACTGACGAAAAAATGTCGCTTGCAGCTCCAGATGATGCTAACCGTGCAATTGGAACTTTGGATGAAGCACTTAAAAAGATCAACAAACAGCGTGCTGACCTTGGTGCTTATCAGAACCGTCTTGAAAAGACAGTAGTTGGTCTTGATATCGGAGCAGAAAACCTCCAGGCTTCTGAATCAAGAATCCGTGATACAAATATGGCTTCTGAAATGGTTGACTTTACAAAGAACCAGATCCTTAGCCAGGCTGGAACAGCAATGCTTGCACAGGCTAACCAGCAGGGACAGATGGTACTCAGTCTGTTAAGATAGGCTGAATAAATCAACCCCGATTAAGCCTGATGTTAAAGCGCAGGCTTAAAAATGAGTTCTGTGAAAATGCTACCCCGCAGAACTCAAAAAAAAGAAAGCTCGAGTTTTCTCGGGCTTTTTTTATTTTAAATTGGATTAGTTGTAACAATTCCTTTTCTTGGTTTTATAATTTTTATTCAAGTTTTTCTAGAGTAAATATTTATGTTCATATTTTTCGAAACCATTCCTCCCATCAATAACAATATGTTGGGATAGAGGGGAAAAAGAGGCTTAAAAATGCTGAATTTGATTTATAATCATGAGAAAAATTCTGATTACATGAAATTTTTCCAGATGAAAAAATCAAAATTCAGCGTTATAATGTGTTCAACGGAGGAAAAAAGAAAGAACTGGTGCGTTATAACGATAGGAGATTTTAACTCAATACAGTACTGGCTTTGCTATGCAATCAGGGATGTATAGTGATTTACCATGTGGTAAAGATGTAATAAATGATCCGGCAAAACTTGTAGAAACTATAAAACAAGATGCAAAAGCTTTAAATTATACTTTTTTGTAGGATATTTTGAGGTAGGAAAATGTGGAATAGACGAATAATAATTTTAAGTATTCTATTATTTGTAAATTTTTCTGAATTTGCGGTGACTAAAATGAAAAAAATTGAAGACTTAAAAATAGGGAGTTTAAGGTCTGAAATCTATAAAGAGTTTGGGAAACCTGATTCTTATTTTGATCTTAATACAAATTTGATAAATGTAATATATAAACAATCTGATACAGAATATTATAAATTATATTTTAGATTGAGTAATAAGTTATGGAAACTAACTAAAGTTATAAATGATGAAGAATATATAATCTTCATGGATATAAGAATTGATTAGAAATGTATGTTTAAGAAATCTGAATGGGCTAAATAAAAATTGCTGTACGGATGCGGCATAAAGACAGTCGGGTACGGTAGGTATTTTCCCCACTCCCATCAATTGTAATATGTTGGGATAGAGGATAGTATTTCTGAGGAGAAGTAATCATGATTTTTTTTTATTTTCCAATATTAAGACTTTTGATCGAAATATTCAGCTTTTTGATTGTTCCTCCTATTACACCAATATTAATGATTACTTTATATCCAGCTTTACTTTTTTTATTAGGAATAATCAGTGAAGTATTGAATAGAGAAGGTAAAAATATCTACAGGAAAATGCTGCCGGTTTTCTTAATTCTTTTAAATGCATGTTCTGAATATTTCTTGTATATAATTTTAATATGTACAGACGGTGATATATTTTTGGAACTTATACCTTTTGATTTACTTATTTCTACAATTGCGATTTTATTGGGATATTTTATAAGCTTATTACAATATATTAGAAAACGAAGATAATACTGAAAAAATCTTAGTGCCATCAATAGCAATATGTAGGATTAAGCCACAAACAGGGGTAAAAAAACCGGATCTGTTCCTGTACATTCCAATATTTATTAAGATACTGTAATTAAATAATAACACCGGTCTCAGGCGCTAAAGCCCGCAGATGAGATTTTTTACATCATCAGGGGTTTTGCAGATAAAGTCTGCGTGGCATTGAGTAAATTCAGCTTCGGAGCCAAAGCCCCAGAGTATGCCGATTGCCTTGAGGCCGGCAAGGTGTGCGCCTTTTACATCGTAAGAGCGGTCGCCGATCATGATTGTTTTATCGAGCTGGCCGGTAATTTTGTTTTCTGAAAGAACATATTTTATGACGTCGATTTTTTCCGTGCGGTTTTTTTCTTCTGTGTCGGCACCGCCGATAAAGTCAAAATATTTTGAAAGCCCTTTATTTTCTATAATCTTTTTTGTGTAAACTTCGGGTTTGCTTGTTGCGACGAATATTTTTTTTCCGCAGCTTCGAAGGTCTTTTAAAAGCTGTTCAACTCCGGGATAAAGCCCGCACATAAACATTCCCTGGGTAGAATAAAAATCGCGGTAAACTTTTATTGCATTTTGAATTTCTGATTCAGGAAGCTTAAAGGTTGTCGTAAAGCTTTCTTTGAGCGATGGCCCAATCATTTTTACAAATGTCTCTTTAGTATATGGAAGAGAATAGTAATCGCAGACCTTCTGCATGGATGCAAAAATGCCCTCGGAGGTATCGCATATCGTTCCGTCAAAGTCAAAAAGAATGTTTGTCATTATCAAGATAATAGCACTTTTTTACTCTGTAGTCATGAGCCGTTCGATGTTGAGCGCAGTTTCTTTTGTTCGTTCTGCAAGTGTACGTAAAGATTCAACCTGCTGCAGGAGAGACTGTGCATCAGAAGAAATCTCTGAACTTGCACTGTCTACTTTTTCTGTGGCCTGTGTGAGTAAGTTCATGTTATCGAGAACCTGTGCTGAGTAGCGGCTCTGAATGTTTACGTTTTCTTTCATTACAGAAGCTGACTGTGACATGAGTTCTGCTTCATGAGAAATTGCAGTACCTGTTTCCATCTGGACTTTGATGCTGTTTGATGCGGCAGAAACTTTTTCTACGCTCTGTCCAGCTCCCTCCTGAATCTGTGCGAATGTTTTGTTTACTTTTTCTGTAAGAGAAGCACTTTCTTTAATGTCATCAATTACGGCTGTTACGATATCTCCAATCTTTGATGCGTAAGCTGAACTGTTTGAAGCAAGGTTTTTGATTTCATGTGCGATTACAGAGAAACCTTTACCGGCTTCTCCTGTGTGTGCCGCTTCGATTGCTGCGTTCATGGCGAGAAGGTCTGTCTGTGCTGCAAATTCGTTGATGGTTGTTACAACAGTAAGGATTTCTTTAGAAGCTTTTTGAATGGATTCAATTACCGTGAAAAGTTTTTTCATGTCATTTGATCCGCTTGTTGTAAGCGCGTTTAATGAACGTGTAAAGTTTTCTGCAGTATTGATACCTGCGCTTACATTTGTAATTCCTTCCATTACCGAAAGAGTTCCGTCTGCAGTTGTGCGGATGCTTTCTGCGGTTTTATCAAATTCGCTGTTCATTGAATCGAGAGATTCTGTAAGTTCTTTAATTGTATTTGCTGTCTGTGTGTGAATTGTTGACTGTTCATGAATTGCATTATTGATAATCTTAACTTTTTCGCGTGAATTTTGTGTTGCCTGCATTACGGCATTTACAGATTCAGCAAGCTCTTTTGAAATTTGAGTAGATTCGATTGTCATTGAGCGTGCAGAGTTAAATACGCTTGTAAGTTTTTCTTTCTGTTCTTTTGTTTTTTCAGCAAGAATTGTAAATTCCTTTTGGGAACGGGCAGAACGCATTGAAAGAGTAATAAAAACTGCGATATCAAGTGCAAAGATTGCAATTGACTGTGTCCACATGAAAGGATTTTTTCCCATGAGCATATACACTACATCATGTATTGCAAGAACTGCACCGATTGTAAATCCAAGGAAAATATTAAGCGCATAAGATTCATGGCGGCGGATTGCACTTGTTGAAGTGATAAATCCGTAAACGATAACTACAACGACAGGAAGAAGCATGATATTGAACATATTGTTCATAGCATCTTCTTTTCCGCAGACAATAAGGTATGCCGCAAAATCTATAACTGTAAATATGATTGCAAGTGCGAGCATTTTTTTATAACCGCGTCTGTTAAAGAATCTGTTTAAGAAGAGCGCCATGAACGAAATACTTGCAGGAAGACATGCGCGTGAAAGTGAACGGTTTAAATTATATGGAATGAAAATAAATTCTGAACCGATATCGAAGAAATAGAATACGATAAAGAACATTGTGATTGAATAATAAAGATATGTTCTGTCTTTTCTGTTTCCTAAAAAGACTGCAAAACTGTAAAGCATGATGAATGCACAGAGGAATGTTAATACTAAGAAGAAGCGTGGTCCGAACTGATTGTGAATTACATTCTGGAACATTGCTTCTGAGCCGTTATCAAATGAAAATTTTAAATTTATGAGTTTATCAGAAGGACAGAAAATTCTTACCGCAATTTTTATTTTTCCATCAACAACAGCTGCAAGCGGAAGATTGACGTCCGTGTATTCTTCTATTCTTACCAGTTCGCGTGGTGGAAGGTTTCCTCTGCTTCCGACAAATGAATTTTCTACATAAAATTCAGCGGCAGCATTAAATTTTTCCATTCCTATCCAGAGTTCATCGCTTAAAAAAACTTTTGGTACAGAAATTTCTGATCTGAGCCAGACAAAGTGTTCGTCGCCAAGTTCTATAGAGTTATTTTTTACTGTTGACCAGCTGCTGTCATCGTAATCTGATTTTGCATAATTCATGTTATCGCCGATTTTGTATTTCCATTCGGCTATAATAGGAATTGATTTTCTGCCTTTAATCTGGGTGCATGACAGGCATAAAAAGGAAATTAAAATAGCAGATATTGCTCTTACGTGTTTTGACATTTATAACTCCTCCGAAAACTGTTCAAAAACCATATAGAACTGATTGTGAAAAAATAGTAATAAAGTATCCATTATTTTACCATGGAATACAGCTGTTTTGCTAGTTTTTTCTTGCAGTTATGTGAAAAAAAAAGTAATATTCCTAATATTAATTAAACAGCATAAGGAGTCAGGTATGACAGCTTTGATTACGGGTGCATCCAGCGGCTTGGGATGGGAATTTGCGAAGCTTTTTGCATGTGACGGGCATGATTTGGTTCTTGTAGCCCGCAGAATTGACAGGTTGAACGAGCTGAAAACAGAGCTTGAGAAGATATATAACATCAAGGTTACGGTTTTTTCGCAGGACCTGACGCTTTCTGATGCGGCGGAATCTGTTTTTTCCTTTATTGAACGTAACAAAATAACGGTTGATTTTCTCGTAAATAATGCAGGTTTCGGGGATTTTGGTTTTTTTGCTGAATGTGACATTGCCAAACAGCAGAATATGATAATGCTTAACACAATGACGCTTACAAAACTGACCAGACTTTTTGTTCCGGGTATGAAGGAACGTAAAAACGGCCGTATTTTAAATGTCGGTTCTATTGCTTCTTTTATGCCGGGACCTAAAATGTCAGTTTATTATGCGACAAAAGCCTATGTCCGTTCTTTTTCCGAGGCTCTTTCGGTTGAACTTAAAAAAAGCGGTGTTTCAGTTACTGTATTATGCCCGGGACCTGTAAAATCTGAGTTTTGGGATAAATCAGAGGCGGACAGTTCAAGCATTTATAAGCATATGTTCTTTTCCACACCGGAAAAAGTTGCCCTCTGCGGTTATAAAAAGATGAAAAAGGGACGGCTTTTTGCGATTCCTGGGAAAATGACCAATATAATAATCTTTCTTGCTAAGATTGTTCCCCGTTCATGGACAAGAAACATAGTTTATATGGTTCAAAAATAAAAATGATTTTACAATTATAGTGTTCTGGGGTAAAATAATAGTATGATAGTTTCTATAATTTTAAGCATCGCTTCGTTAATATGTCTTGGGTTGGATCATTTTTGCAGAATTGCAGATCACTCGATTTTGTCTCTGGTATTTAAAGGATGTGCAAGTGTCTGTTTTGTTGCCCTTGCTTTCTATTCGTATTTTAAGTGCGGCAATAAGGATGAAAAATTTAAAAAGCTTTCCAATTATGTAGTTACTGCACTCTGCCTTTCTTTTGCTGCTGACGTCATGCTTGGCTTAAAGGAAGTTGAGCTTGCGGGGGATGCTGCATTTATTGTAGGCTTTCTGCTTTTTGTTGCAGCTCATATTACATATCTTCTTGCATTTTCCGTTTATGGAAAACCTGATAAAATCTTCTATATTATGGCAGCAATATTGACTGCGGTCCTTATCTGTTATGCGGGACTTACTTCATGGTTTGATTTCGGACCTTTATTCCCGCTTATCTGTGTTTATTCAATTATTGTTTCGTGCGTAGTGTTCAGGAGCCTGAGTTTTAAAGAAAGGAATTCGTTTAATGCAAAGCTTATGGCTGTGGGAATGATTCTTTTTGTGCTTTCTGACATGCTTTTACTTTTCTGGATATTCCCGAGAGATGGTGTTTCAAAGAGTGTTTCATCGGTTATCTTTATAATAAGCAACAGCTGCTATTACATAGGTCAGCTTGCTGCAGCTCATTCAATTTCTAAGACTTATTCATAAGTTTGTAAAACTGAAATCAGGCTGAAAAGTCCAAATTCAGCCTGAAAAATTCCTTAAAAAATAAAAAAAAATCACTAAACCATTTTTTTTAAACTCCGATAAAGAAGTAACGGGTGGTAAAAAAACCCCACATGGATAGTTTGTCCTTGCGAGGTTTGAGAATAAAACACCAAACCTTACAAGGAACGCTCTGGAAGATTCCAGTTTGTGTTCGAGATTTTATAGGAGATACACTATGGTTATCAATCACAACATGAGTGCTATGTTCGCTCAGAGATCACAGGGTCTTACAGACCTCAACAATCAGAAAAACATGGAAAAACTCTCATCAGGTATGAGAATTAACCGTGCAGGTGATGATGCTTCTGGACTTGCAGTTTCAGAAAAAATGCGTGCACAGATCCGCGGTTTAAACCAGGCTTCTACAAACGCAGAAAACGGCATTTCATTTATTCAGACAACTGAAGGATATCTTCAGGAAACATCTGACATCGTTCAGCGTATCCGCGAACTTGCTGTTCAGTCATCGAACGGTATTTACTCAGATGAAGACCGCATGCAGATTCAGGTTGAAGTTTCTTCTCTCATCGATGAAGTTGACCGCATCGCATCTGCTGCTCAGTTTAACGGTATGAACATGCTTACAGGACGCTTTGCTCGCCCTACAGGTGAAAATGTTGTTACAGGATCTATGTGGTTCCACATTGGTGCTAACATGGACCAGAGAACACAGGTTTACATCGGAACAATGTCTGCTACAGCTCTTGGACTCCGCAACCTCGGTGACGAATCTAAGATGTCTCTTGCAGCTCCAGATGATGCTAACCGCGCAATCGGAACTCTTGATGAAGCTCTCAAGAAGATTAACAAACAGCGTGCTGACCTCGGTGCTTACCAGAACCGTCTCGAAAAGACAGTTGTAGGTCTCGACATCGGTGCTGAAAACCTCCAGGCTTCTGAATCAAGAATCCGCGATACAGACATGGCAGAAGAAATGGTAGACTTCACAAAGAACCAGGTACTCAGCCAGGCTGGAACAGCAATGATTGCTCAGGCAAATCAGAGCTCACAGAATGTACTTTCTTTACTCCGCTAGTTGCGTAGTTTAGATTGAACAAGGCCCGCACATTTCGTGCGGGTTTTTTTTTGCCTGAGCAATCATTTCGCAAATCAGATATTTGATATATTTGATAAATAATTTATAATTGAACAGATTGAATCACCGGAGATAAAAAAGTTCAGAAATAAAAGGTGCTGACTTAAATCTGTTATGAAAACTTATCTTGCAATAGACTTAAAATCTTTTTATGCCTCTGTTGAATGTCGAGAGAGGGGTCTTGATCCTCTTACGACAAAGCTTGTAGTTGCAGATAAAAGCCGCACGAGTAAAACTATTTGTCTTGCAGTAACTCCCGCACTTAAGGCATACGGACTTTCAGGAAGAAGCCGTCTTTTTGAAGTAGAAGCAAAAGCTCGTGAAGTTAAAAAGCAGACCGGAAAAGAACTTGAATACATAACCGCAGTTCCCCGGATGGCTCTTTACATAAAGTATTCAGCAAAAATTTACAGTTTGTATCTTAAATATTTTGCACCAGAGGATATTCATGTTTATTCTATCGATGAAGTTTTTATCGATGCAACAAGTTATATTTCATTTTATAAGATGAGTGCGAGGGAACTTGCAGAAAAAGTAATTAATGACATTTTAGCCGAAACAGGAATTACGGCAACTGCTGGAATTGCTGCAAATCTTTACCTCTGCAAAATTGCAATGGATATCTGGGCAAAGCATATTCCAGCTGATAAAAATGGTGTACGAATTGCAGAACTTGATGAAATGACTTATCGACGCGAACTCTGGAATCATAAACCTATTACGGATTTCTGGCGAATTGGAAACGGAATTGCACGACGGCTTGAAAAAAAATTTATTTACACGATGGGAGATTTAGCGCGGGCCTCTCTTAAAACTCCTCTTGCTCTTTATGATGAGTTTGGAATTGATGCAGAGATTTTAATTGATCACGCATGGGGACGAGAGAGTGTCGGGATGAAGGATATTAAAAACTACCGCTCGGGTGCAAAAAGTCTTGGAAGCGGCCAGGTCCTTCATTGTGCGTATACTTTTGAAAAAGCGCGTATTGTTGTGCGCGAGATGGCAGAAGCTTTAGCTCTTGATTTATTTGAAAAAGAACTTGTGACTTCGTCTGTTACGCTTTATGTGGGATACGATGTTGAAACGCTTGAAAAATGTTTGACGCTGATGCAGGATGGCGAAATTGTCAGGGATTATTATGGCCGTTTTGTTCCGAAACCTGCTCACGGTACTACAGGTTTTTCAGCAGTTACTGGTGAGACAAATCTTGCCACTGTAATTGCTGATTCTGCTGTAGAACTTTTTGATAAAATTGTAAATCCCCTCTATCTTGTGCGCCGTATAAATATAACTGCGAATAATACAAAAAAAACAGCTGAACGTGAGCCTACACTTTTTGATTCTGAGTTGAATTCACTTAAACAAGAAAAACTTCAGAAAGCACGTCTTTCGATAATTAAGAAATACGGTAAAAATGCAATCTTAAAGGGAACCGACTACGAAGAGGGTGCAACAACGCGCGATAGAAACTCGCAGATAGGAGGACATAAGGCGTGAAATACGATGATATAATAAATACAGAGTGGAACGAAGGTTCTCTGAAAAACCGTATGAGTGCTGCACAGCGTGCAAAGATTTTTCTTCCTTTTGCAGCCCTCACAGGTTACGAAGATGAACTTGATAAAACACTTGAGCGCGAAATTAAAAACATGAAGCAGCGTACAGGTGCAATAAAATTCTGGGAAGAAATGTCTCAAAAAGATGAAATTTAAGCTGATTTGAAAAAATGTTAGCTAAATATAACAATTTTCATTGACAAAAAAGACTAAAAGTTTTAATATCCCTTTCGTTAGCAAAGACTAACGATATAGTTAGGAAATTCTAACCAAAAAGTAAGGTTGTTACAATCTAAGAGTTAGTAAAAACTAACAAGGAGTATAAAATGGTTAAATCCAGAAAAATCGTGTGCGCTGCAGTTTTATCTGCTTTTGCGTTTGCTGCAGTTTCTGCACAGGAAGTATCTTTTGAAAACGAAGTTTCAACAGATATCGTAAACATTACTGTTACAGATGATGATACAGACAGTAAATTTGCAGGCTTTGAAAACAAAACTACTGCAGAATACACATCAGAAAAGCTTGATATGGGTCTTGTTCTTAAATTTTCCCTTACACAGGAAGATGATGACTCAATCAGACTTGGTTCTGATTCTTATGTAGATGATTACTGGGTTGAATTCCGTCCAATTGAAATGCTTGGAATCGGTTTTCATAAGGGACAGCTTTTAGAAGGTGCATTCCTTCCTTGTCTTGATGACCAGCAGGATGCAGAAATCGAAGCCGGAAATTTAAGAAACGACTTTGGTGTATTTGTACGTCCTGTTGAAGGTCTTGTAATAAGTGCAGGTTTTGATTTTGATTCATTCTTTAATAAAGATGATACAGACCCGCTTATCAATGCAGGTGCAGAATATAAATATGAAGAAATGTTTGCAGTTGGCACTATGTTCAGAAATATTGTTTCTGATGACCGCTCAATCGGTGTATATGCTTCGTTTACAGGTCTTGAAGGCTTTACTGTTAATGCAGGTTTTACACACAACGGAATAATCGAAGATTTTAATGTAGAAGGGGACTTTGTAAATGCTGCAGTTGCCTTTGAAAACGATGTTCTTTCTATAGGGGTTGATGCTGTTATTTCTACAGACAGTGATGATCCTGATACAAACGATCTTTACACTGCAGTTCTTGCAGGATATCAGGTTAATGATGCACTTGCTGTAAAACTTTACGGATGCTTTACAACAGACTTTGATAACGATGATACATGGGTATTTACTGTAAAACCTTATGTTGAATATGCAATTAATGAACACAATACAATCAGTGGCGGTGTTTCTGTTGGTATTTCTAAACCGGAAAAAGCAATTTCCTTCCCGGTATCTTGGGTATACACATACTAAATTTCGAGGAAACAAAAATGCCTTTAAGTATGGCCGATCTTGGAGAGCAGTTTTTGATTAAAAAAATTGCCGGTAATGAAGAAGTGCGTCGCTTTCTTGAAAATCTGGGATTTGTTTCCGGAGCACAGGTTACGCTTGTTTCAAAAATAAGCGGGAATGTAATTGTTCAGATTAAAGAAAGCAGGGTTGCTGTAAGCCGCGAGATGGCTCAGAAAATAATTGTGTAATTTTTTTTATGCGTGGAGTTATATAAAACTAACTTTGCGCATAAAGTGTTTAGAAGGTGCGGTGGCGGTATTGCCGGTGCTACACCTTCTTTAATGAGGTGATTATATGACATTAAAAGAGACTAAAACCGGACAGACGGTTACTGTAGAAAAGCTCAATGGAGAAGGAGCTGTAAAACGCCGTATCATGGACATGGGTATTACAAAGGGTACAGAAATTTATGTACGTAAAGTTGCTCCTCTCGGAGACCCTGTAGAAATTACAGTACGTGGTTATGAACTTTCTGTTCGTAAAGCAGACGCTGAAATTATCGAAGTAAAGTAGGAGGAGATGATGATAAAAATAGCACTTGCCGGAAATCCTAACGCCGGTAAAACTACGCTTTTTAATGCGTTAACCGGAGCCAATCAGTTTGTTGGAAACTGGCCTGGAGTAACAGTAGAAAAAAAAGAAGGTAAGTTAAAAGGTTATGACGGTAATGTCGTAATTACTGACCTGCCTGGTATTTATTCACTTTCACCATATACACTCGAAGAAGTTGTTTCGCGCGATTATCTTGTTAAAGAACGTCCTGATGCAATTTTAAATATCGTTGACGGAACAAACCTCGAAAGAAACCTTTATCTTACAACCCAGCTTGCAGAACTTGGAATTCCGATGGTGGTTGCAGTAAACATGATGGATGTCGTTAAAAAGAACGGTGATAAAATCCACATTGATGCAATGCAGAAGGAACTCGGATGTCCTGTTGTAGAAATTTCTGCATTAAAGGGAACAGGCTGTATCGAAGCTGCGGCTGTTGCGGTAAACAAAGCAAATGAAAAAAAGCCGATGATGTACAAGCATCGTTTTAATCCTACGGTTGAACATGCTCTTGCTCATATCGAAGAAGCTGTTGTTCATGATTTATCAGATGAACAGCACCGCTGGTATTCTATAAAACTTTTTGAACGCGATGAAAAAGTTATAAAAGCTCTTGGAGTAGATTCAGCAAAATTAAAGCACATAGAGCAGGATATTACATCGTGTGAAAAAGAACTTGAAGATGATTCTGAATCTATCATTACATCAGAGAGATATAAATATATTGAATCAATTATAAAAAACTGTGTTACAAAGAAAAACCGCGAAAAACTTTCTACATCAGATAAGATTGACCGTGTTGTAACAAACAGGTGGCTTGCACTTCCTATTTTTGCAGTTGTAATGTGGCTTGTTTATTATGTATCAATGGTAACAATAGGAGCTGCTGCAACTGACTGGGCAAACGATGGATTGTTTGGTGACGGTTATCACCTTTTTGGAATCGGAACTTCTGCTTATGAAGAAGCAGCAGAAGAATTTGGTGATACAGCAGCAATACTTGAAGCTGCAGAAGCTGGCGAAGTTACTTATGTTGTAGTTGATGATGAAACAATGGAAGCTTCTGAACCGGTTGAAATTACAGAAGAACTTGTTGAAGAAGCAAAAGTGCTTGCAGAAAAATACGGAGAAGAAGGTCCGGATCCTGCAGACTTTGGAATCTGGGTTCCTGGTGTACCTGCAATTATCGAAGGTGGTCTTGATGCAATCGGATGTGCTGACTGGCTTAAAGGACTTATACTTGACGGTATTGTTGCAGGTGTAGGTGCGGTATTGGGATTTGTTCCGCAGATGCTCGTGCTTTTTATATTCCTTGCATTCCTTGAAGCATGCGGATATATGGCCCGTATTGCGTTTATCCTCGACAGGATTTTCAGAAGGTTCGGGCTTTCGGGTAAATCGTTCATTCCTGTTTTAATCGGAACAGGCTGCGGTATTCCTGGAATCATGGCGTGCCGTACAATTGAAAATGAACGGGACCGCCGTATGACAATCATGACAACAACATTCATTCCATGCGGTGCAAAGGTTCCTTTTATTGCACTTGTTGCTGGAGCAATCTTCGGCGGTTCTGCATGGGTTGCAACTTCTGCTTACTTTATAGGAATTGCGGCAATTATCTGTTCAGGTGTAATACTTAAAAAGACAAAACCGTTTATGGGCGAAGGTGCTCCGTTTGTAATGGAGCTTCCTGCTTACCACTGGCCGACTTTTGGTAATGTAATGCGTTCAATGTGGGAGCGCGGATGGTCATTCATTAAAAAGGCCGGTACAATTATTTTACTTTCTACAATTGTAATCTGGTTCCTTTCTAACTTTGGATGGGCAGAAGAAGGCTTTGGAATGCTCGAAGAAGATCAGATGGATGTAAGCATTCTTGCAAAGCTTGGAAGTTGCATTGCATGGATTTTTGCACCTGTAGGCTGGGGTAACTGGCAGGCTGCCGTTGCATCAATTACAGGTCTTGTTGCAAAAGAAAATATTGTCGGAACGATGAGTGTTCTCTACGGTGGAGCAGATACATGGTCTGCGCTTGCAAACGCCTTTACACATCCTGCAGGACTTTCATTCCTGATTTTCAACCTTTTGTGTGCTCCTTGTTTTGCTGCAATCGGTGCAATCAAGCGTGAAATGAACAGCAGAAAATGGACATGGGCTGCAATCGGATGGCAGTGTGGACTTGCATATGCTGTAGCTTTTGTAGTATATCAGATGGGAAGTATGTTCAGTGGAAGAGGAAACATTGCAGGATTTATTTTAGCAGTTGCAGTTACTGCTGTATTTATCTATGCACTGTTTAGAAAACCAAAGAATGTAAAATAAATTAAAGTCCCGCGTAAATGAAGTGAACTTCAAAACTGCGGGATTTTAGATGCAAAACCCGGAGGGAAATATGGCTGGTACAATTTTTGTAAGTTTAATTCTTTTAGCAGTCGTTTGTGCAATTATTGTAAAAATGATTCGCGATAAGAAAAAAGGAAAAAGTTGTGCCGGCTGTCCTTCGTGCGGAATGTGCAGTAAACACGGGGGGTGTGAAAAAGGAAAATGAAAGGAGTGGCCTTTTCTGAAGAAGACTGCTATGAAGAAATAAAAAGATGTTCCGGTACAAGGTATGATCCTGATATTGTGGATGTTACTGTTTCATATTGGAATAAACTTATGGAAGCAGCGCAGTATAAGCGATAATTCTATGATAAATATAAAAAATCTTTAGCGCAGTGTCTGCCACTCCTCCTGCGGCGGATGCTGCGTCTTTTTTTGGTATTTTCCCCTTGTTATAATTAAATTCATTCAATATAATCCATAAAAAGAGGCAAAAAATGGTTATTAAAGAATCAGCAGAAATGTATCTTGAAACAATTCTTGTTCTTTCTAAAAAGGGAAATGTGCGGGCAATTGACATTGCTAAGGAAATGAATTTTTCACGTCCTTCGGTAAGTATTGCACTCCACAATCTTGAACAGGAAAAGTATATTTCAATTGGAGATGACCAGTCCATTAAGCTTCTTTCAAAAGGCGAAGAAATCGCAAAAACAATCTATGAACGCCATACAATCCTTACAGAATTTTTCGTTCAGCTGGGGGTTAAGGCAGATATCGCTGCAGCCGATGCGTGTAAAATTGAACACGATATAAGCCCGGAATCTTTTAAAGCAATCAAAAAAATTGTTAAAAAAAAGTAAGTTATGGTTGACTAACTTTAAAAACTATAGTACTATTTTATTATAGTTAGTTTTTACTAACAAATCTTCTACTCCTGTGATGAAGATTTTTAGCGTTTATAGTCTCTTATGGCGTTATATGTAAACTTAAGGGCACCGGATCCAGCCAGTCGGGTGCCCTTATTTTATATTGATGTTTATTAAGTCGAAATTGATATTAAGATTGTAAAACAAAATGAATGTGTTATAATCATTCAGTATGGAAGACAAAGTAGAATTATTTATTAAACAGTTAACACCCGATGTTTATATGATGGATGAAGGTCACATGGCCTGCGGTTATATTGTTGTTGGAAACGAAAAAGTTTGTGTCATAGATACGATGAACGGTTTTAATGATGTTAAAAAAGCAGTAAGGGAAATTACTGATAAACCGATTATTGTTGTAAACACACACGGACATCCGGATCATATTTACGGCAATATTTATTTTGACGAAGCATATATTAATCCTGACGATTTAGAAGTTGCAGATGCGGCTGTAAAGGAAGAGGTTTTTGTAAAGGCTTCTAAAGAATTTGGAATGAAAATGCCGCCATTTAAACCTATCAAAGAAGGCGATGTAATAGATCTTGGTGGAAAGACACTTGAAGTTTATAATCTTGCAGGTCATACACCAGGGGGTATAGTACTTCTTCTTAAAGAAGACAGAATTCTTTTTACAGGAGATTCTGTAAATCACCATCTCTGGATGATGCTTGATGAAAGCCTCAGTCTGGCTGAATATGCAAAGTCTGTCGACCGAATTTTATTTCTTGAAGACAAGGCAGACAGACTTTTACACGGGCACACAGCAGGTTTTGATGATATATCTTTATTAAGATGCCTTCGTAACGGTGTTCAGGAAATCTTAGACGGTAAAACCGAAAATGATAAAGATCATAAATGGGATGACGGGGTATGCAGACAGCACAACTTTAAAGTCCTCGAAGGAAAAAATTACAGCCAGACAGATGAGTATGTAATTTATTATAACCGTTAATAGTCTTTAGGAAGAACTCCGTACTTTAATGTTACTTTCGCTTATGGCGATAAAGATGCCTTGAATAATATCTCTATGGTATTCCAGCGTGTTTAACTTTATTCAGGAAGCAATTTCCGAGCTCTGCCGTGGCAAAACTCTGATTGTTATTGCCCACCGCTTAAATACAATCCGTAATGCCAGTAAGATTCTTGTTGTTAAAGACGGTCAGATTGCAGAAAGCGGAACACATGAAGAATTGATTACAAAAGGCGGAAAATATGCTATGATGATAAAGCGTTGATGCATTTTAGCAGGCATCGCGGATGTTTTCATAGGATTTATTGTCCGGGGAGATTTTTATGCCTGATCTTGATTTTATCATTCACACAAAAAAAGATTTAATCTCTGCGGTTAACCGTTTTGGTTTTCTTCCTTTTTTTAATAATCCTATTGAGGGCTTTTCTGTCGAGGAGCATTGTGAAGATGATGTGTGGTATCAGGAAGATGGTTCCTGGAAGGTGTGGGAATGGAAAGGTCCTGTTATACGCGAGTGCGGTATTGCATACGGAAAATTTTTTGGCGGTAAGGCAGCATTTGTGAGCAGAAAATGGTTTCCCGATTTTGCAAATTACCGGCGTGACGGTTATGATTTTGAAGGTCGCTATGAAGACGGACTTGTTTCTCACCGTGACATGGAAATGTATGAGCTTATAAATGAAAACGCTCCGATTTCTTCGAGGGCTCTTAAAAATATCGGAAACTACCGTAAGGGTGGAAAAAAAGGCTTTGAAACAATTATCACACGCCTTCAAAGTCAATGTTATGTTCTTGTAAGTGATTTTACTTATGCCAGAAATAAAAACGGTGATGAATACGGCTGGGGTATTGCAGAGTACTCGACCCCTGAAAAATTTTTTGGAGAAGAATTCTGCAATACTTTTTACGCTCGTGAAGTGGAGGAGTCTTATAAAAAGATTTTAAGACATATCCACAGACTGTTTCCTGACGAAGATGAAGATGTAATACGAAAGATGTTGGGTTAAAGCCGCTTAAGTTATGCTTTAGTTTTCTTTATGAAAAAAGAAAATGATGGTCCTTGCAGTTACACTTCATAATATTCCCGAAGGAATGGCTGTAGCCATTTTATATGCCGGCTGGGCTTCGGGAACTGTTGCATTTATGACAGGCTTTGCATTAATGATGATTTTAGATGTCGCACTCGGCTGATATTACCAGCCGCCTGAAGCTCCGCCTCCACCAAAGCCTCCGCCTCCTCCGCTAAAACCGCCTCCACCAAAGCCTCCTCCACCAAAGCCTCCTCCACCAAAGCCTCCAAAACTACTTGAGTGATGAGATCTTCTGTAGGTTCTTCCTCCAAAAAAGTCATCGTCATCATCGTCACGTGATGACGAGCTCTGCTTAAAAAGGAAATACCATGGAAGCCACTGGAGCCACGGGAGTTTTCTTGCAAGTGTACCTGAAATTAAAATTCCATAAAATATGAAAAATAATAATGGAAATGAAGATTTATTTTTTCGTGGATGAGGATTTGATTTTGGAAGTGGTTCTCCCAAGCCGATTACACTTTTAATTGCGTTAACGCCGTTTACGATTCCGTTTCCATAACGTTCTCTCTGAAATTCTGGTGCGATTACTTCTCTTATTATAATTCCACACTTTGCATCAGTAAGAAGATATTCAAGTCCATATCCGACTTCGATTCTTATTTTCTTTTCTTTAAGTGCGATTGTAAGAAGTACACCGTCATCTTTTTCTTTTGAACCGAGCTTCCATTTTTCTGCAACTTTCATTGAAAAAGATTCTATATCTTCTCCTTCAAGTGAAGGAATCGTTAAAACAGCAATCTGTGTTCCGGTTTGGGAACTTAATTCTCTAAGATCGTTATCAAGTAAATGATACTGGGTATAAGATAAAAGTTCAGCATTATCTATAACAGGGCCTGTCAGTTCAGGAACTTCAAGAGCAATGACAGAAGTCAGGGTAATAAAACTGAATAAAACTGAAAGAATATTTTTTTTGATTTTCATTCTGTTTACTTCCTTAATTTTCAATTATTACAAGCCCGTCAGGAAGCTCATTTATATCATTGGCTTTAATTGGAAAATGTTCTGAAAGAATAACGCCGCATTTTTCAATTGCGCTGCAGAATGCATCGCATCCATCAGCTTTTTTAAGATTTAAAGAAAGTTCATCTGCAATTGAAATCCAGATATCTTTAGAAATCTTTTTTGAAATTCCTTCGTCTGCGATTATTCTTACCTGCTGTTCAAGATAAGAAACATAAATTAAAATCCCGTTATGATTTTCTGTAGCATAGACTCCGCTTTTAGAAAAAGTTTCAAAGGCTTTGTCTGTTACCATTTTGTTTTTAAATTCATTTGGAATTATCAAACGGTCTAAAACAGGAATATTAAATAGAAAGAAAAAGACTGCAATTGCTGAGAATACTGCAATAAGAAACACTGCAGGTAATTTCCATTCTGGATTGTACCAGTTTGCAGTTTCAAGAACAGTTTTTATTTCTTTTGAAAAAAGAAGCATGATGGAACTGCTGACAAGAGAAATCATTATTGAATAAAAAAGTTCCCAGACAGAATAGTCAGAACTTTCCGGAGCAAGACATACTGCTATTTCTCCGGAAGTTTTGCTTTCTGCACTTTTTACTGCCTGCTGAATTTTTTCGAATTCGCTTTTACCGATTCCGAGTTTTTTTAAGACAGTTTTTGCCTTCATATAATTGTATCCTAAAACTCTACTGTTGGAGCTGTCTGAGCTTCTTCTGAAGCAGTAAAATATGCTTTTGCTTTAAAGCCATTCATGTTTGCAACGAATGACTGTGGAAATCTTCTGATAAACTGGTTGTATGCAGAAACGATTTCGTTGTAGCGTTTCCTTTCTGTTGCAATTCTGTTTTCTGTTCCTTCAAGCTGATCCTGAAGTGCAAGAAAGTTTGAGTCTGCTTTGAGCTCAGGGTAGTTTTCTGTGATTGCAAGAAGTCTCTGAAGGCTTGCACCAAGTTCGTTTTGAACTTTCTGGTATTTTGCAAACTGCTCTTCGTCTTCAAGGACGCTTGAATCGATGTTTACAACTCCACCTGCTTTAGAACGTGCATCAGCAATCTGAGTAAATACTTCTGATTCATGCTTTGCATAACCTTTAACTGTATTAACAAGATTAGGAATCAAGTCCATTCTTCTCTGATATTGATTTTGAACCTGAGCCCACTGTGTTTTTACACTTTCGTCGAGACTAACCATAGTGTTGTAGTTACCGGCAAAAAATCTGTAGATCATAAATACGATTACAAGAATTACACCTACGACTGTTAAAACCGATTTTGTTCCAGACTTCATTTAAGTCCTCCGTAAAATTCAAATTGATAGAATAAATATAGTAAATAATCCTTTTGCAATCAAGTTTTTACGTGTTTTTTTTAAATTTTGGATGTATACTGAATACTGTAAAGGATAAATTTCTATTCAGGGGTTATTATTCACATGGAAAAATTAGATTCACGTACAAAATGGTGTTATACAATCGGTGCAACGGGAAGGGATGCTGCTTATGCTTTGATAAGCATGTACCTCATTAATTACATTCAGTATACAATGAACCTTACAGTTGCACAGTTTGCTGCGATTTCTACAATTATGATTGTCTGTCTTGTGTGGGATGCAGTCAACGATCCTCTTATGGGAATTATCATTGAGAATGCTAAATTTAAAACTGGAAAATATAAGCCGTGGATTTTTTCAGGTTCAATTTTAAATGCTCTTGTGATTATTGCGCTTTTTTCTTTCAGACCGGAAGGATGGGGGTTTGTTGTTTTCTTTGGAATAAGTTATCTTCTCTGGGGAATGACTTATACAATGAACGATATTGCATACTGGGGAATGCTGCCAAGTCTTTCAAGTGATCCGAAAGAAAGAAATACTCTTGTTACATTGATGAGCATTTTTATAAGTGTAGGTCAGTTTGCTGTCGGGGGAATTGTTCCTGTTGTAGTTGCAGGAAATGCGGTTAATGCTTATCGTGTTGTAGCACTTGCGGTTGCTCTTGGTTTTATTGCTTTTCAGATGCTCACATCATTTGGTGTAAAAGAAAGACATCATGTTGCAGAAGACAATGTTTCAAAACTCGGTTTAAAGCAGATGTTCAATATTTTTAAGCGGAATGATCAGCTTGTAGCAAGCGGAATTGCAACAGTTTTATTTTTTGTCGGAAACAATCAGCTTATATATTTTATAATGAATTTCTGCTTTTTTGAATTTGGCTATTCAAGTGGCGGACAGATGGTATTTTTATTTACAGTTATATATGCAGTGGGAACTCTTCTTTCGCAGATTTCATTTCCACTGATTACGAAACTTGCAAAGCGGCAGAAACTTTTAAAGATCCTTTCGGCTGTTCTGTTTATATTCTATATGTTATTCCTTTCGCTTGGTTATGTTCTTCCGATGAGTCCTGTTTTGATTTATATAATCGGTTTTGTAATTTTCTTCTGCCAGGGACTGTTCAGCATGATTATGACTGTAATGCTTAATAACACTGTTGAATATGATGAATATAAATTTAATGAACGTCATGACAGTATAATTTCTACTGTCAGAAGTTTTTCTGCAAAGCTTGCAAGCGCTCTTAATCAGGGAATTTTAAATCTTGTTTTGGTTTTAAGCGGAATTTATTCGATAAGTCAGAAAATCAGCAATCTTGAAAATGAAGCTGGAATCGGGATGATTACAAAGGAAGAAGTTTTAACAAAGGCAGATTCTTTCATTTCTATGGCAACATCGTTTCAGAAATTTGGTCTGAGACTTGGAGCTGTTCTTGTTCCTGTAATTGCAATTACAATTTCCTGTATTATTTTCAATACAAAGTATAAAATAACGGAAGAAGAGTACGACAGAATAAGAGCAGCTTTAAAATAACTCTGTTAAAAATTCAGCACGCGTTTTTTTTAAGCCTCCGCATTTCGTGCGTGCTTTTATTCACGGCTATAAATTATCGCGTGTTAAATCCTTTACCCATTTGTATTTTTTAAAGTGGAATATAACCCAGGGAATTTTTCCTACTTCATCAAGGCACGTGCATGCATAAACTAAAAATACAGGCCAGTGAAATTTAAAAGTTCCGAGTGCTGCAAGCGGGACAGCGATACCCCACATTGTGATTGCAAGACTGTACATGTCATACACTGTGTCACCGCCGGCTGCAAAAACTCCGTTTATGACAATCGTGTTGAATGTACGGCCAAACATATAAATGCTCAATACAATCATCATCTGAATGAGATATTTATTTGCAGTTTCAGAAAGCTTTCCGATGTGAACAGAAAACGGAGTAATTATAAAACAGACTGCAGTAATTATAAGTCCTGTAACAATAGAAATTACAAGCATTCTGTCTCCGTAAAGCTTTCCTTTTTCCAAATCCCCCGAACCGAGTGCGTTTCCTACCATAATTCCGGCTGCAGTACAAAGACCATGACATGCGCATGTAAGTAAATCCCTTATTACAGCCGCAATAGAATTTGCAGCAACCGCATCCTTTCCAAGATGTCCCATAAATGCACTGTAAGAAGCAAAGCCTAAGCCCCAGATTAAGCTTGCGCCAAGAAGTGGGAAGAGGGTTTTTATAAAATCGATAAAAAGAATTTTACTGAATGAAAAAATATATTTTAATTTTGGGTGAATGTAATTTTTCCTGAAAGAGTTAGCGATGCACCACAAAAATTCTATGATGCGCGAAATTAAAGTTGCAAGGGCAGCTCCGCGTACATCCATTGCAGGAATTCCGAATAATCCAAATATAAAAACTGCATTTAATATGATGTTAATTACAACCGTGCATGAGCTTATTAAAGCCGTGCGTTCCGGGTGATCTGTAATTTTCATCATGCAGAGGTATATCTGTGATATGCCTGTTAAAAGATAAGAAAAGCCTGCAAGCCGAAGGTAGCTTATTCCGCTTGCGATAAGTTCTTTCTGATCTGTAAATATGAGCATGAGCTGTTCCGGAAAGAATTCACACGCAGCAAAAAAGAAAATCGAAACTACTGCAGACATTTTTAAAGAAAGACAGAAAACTTTGTTTACAGATTCCACATCTTTTTTGCCCCAGTACTGAGCTCCTAAAATAGATTCAACTCCGATAATGGCAAATATTACCATGTTCTGAATAAACTGAATCTGTGTAGCAAGCGAAACTGCAGACATTGAATCCTGATTGGTGTGACCGAGCATGAGTGCATCGGCTGCGGCAACGGATCCAAGCATCAGACTCTGGAATGCAATCGGCAGAGAGAGATGAATTAATTTCTGCATAAACGGTTTGTCAGATAAAATGTTAAGCTTTTGTTTCATAATGTTATCTTTCATATACAAGGAAATATAACAAAACAACTGTCAGAAATAAATAGCTTTTTTTGATAAAATATGGCGTTTTTTGATTTTTTATATAAGTTTCAGTATTTTACGGGCACTAGCATTATGTCCATATCGTATGGTGCTTTTGTTTCTCCGTCTTTTTCTGCGTATTGCCAGAATGAAAAATGATATGGTGTCTGCGGAATTTCTTCATAGTCGGCATACCAGATCCAGTATTCCTTAAACTTTGTAAGATCAAATTCATATGCTTCCCAGAGCATGTTGGAATAAACTCCAGGTTCATATCCTGCTTTTTTAATTTTTTCGCAGAATAAAACTGCATTTTTTGTAAAGCGTTCACCTGTAATATGATCAGAACGTGCCTTATCATCTCGGATGATTTCCGGATCATAGAAAACAGGAAGGGTAATCTGGTAATTCTTTAATTCATTTATAACGAGGTCTGCTTCTTCGATGGCTTCGGCATCATTTTTTGCCTGTGAAAAAACATATACTCCTACCTCGAGCCCTGCTTTAAGTGCACCCTGAATGTTCTTATGAAAATTTTCATCTGTTTTTAATTTACCGCTTTGGTAGCCGCGGTAACCGATGCGGAGAATTACAAATTCAATTCCATCATCTTTTAATTTCTGCCAGTCAACTTCTCCGTCATGGCGGGAAATATCTATGCCCTGTTTGGAAATATATCTTCTGTCGTTTTTATATGTAACAAAGTGTCCGTCATGAACAAAATTTTCTTTTTTAAAATCATTTCTTTCGACATCAGGATTAAGAACAGTTGTAAATGGATTTCCGAAAACATCACGAAAATCAAAATGTTCTCCTTCTGCAGCGATATGTTTTTTTTGAATTTTAGTGTAGTCTCTGTCATATGAATATGCAGAAGAAATTAAAACAAGTGATGAAAGAATTAAAAAAAGTTTTTTCATATTAAACCTCTGTCCGGCCTCTGAAGCTTCTTGCAAGTGTAAGTTTGTCTGCATATTCAAGATCGCCTCCGACAGGAAGTCCTGATGCAAGACGGGTTACTTTTGTTCCGCTGGCTGCTGCAATCATCCTCTGTAAATAGAGTGCAGTTGTGTCGCCTTCTACTGTCGGGTTTGTTGCAATGATTACTTCCGTGATGTTTTTATCAGAAAGCCTTTTTAAAAGTGAAGCGATATTAAGCTGGTCCGGTCCGATTCCATCGAGAGGAGAAATAACTCCTCCAAGTACATGAAAGAGTCCGTTAAATTCGTGAGAACTTTCTATTGTTGAAACATCCTGCGGCTGCTCGACTACACATATTATTGAACGGTCACGGAGACTGTCAGTACATATTGGACATGGATCTGATTCTGTCCAGTTGCCGCAGACAGAACAGGGTTTTATTTTTTCCTGCAATGTTTCAAGCTGATGAGCAAAACGTTTTACATATGATGAATCTGCTTTTAAAATAAAATTTACGAGGCGTCCTGCAGATTTTTTTCCTATTCCCGGAAGACGTGAAAAGCTTTCTGTTAATTCATCAATTGCATTCATAATTAAAGTCCCGGTATTCCCATTGAAGATAAAGCAGAGCCGTATTTGTTTTTTATTGCTTCTGCAACTTTTGTCATTGCGTCATGATGAGCTGCAATAATTAAATCCTGAAGCATCTGAACATCCCTCGGGTCTACACATACAGGATCCAGTTTTAACGAAGTCATTTCAAACTTTCCATTTAAAGTAACGTTAACAATATTACCGCCTGAACTTCCTGTTGCAGTAATATTTGCTAAATCTTCTTTAATATTTCCAAACTGTTCTTTAAGTTCATTGATGTTTTTTAACATGTCAAAAGGATTCATTAACAGCCTCCCACAACGTTTCCTTTAAATACATCACACAGAATATTTACCTGTTCTGGAATGGTTCTTACGGTTTTTTTAGTTTCTGTTTCTAAAAGCTGAATATTAAAAGTAACTTTATGTCCCAAAAACTGTGAAATACATTCTGCAATGTCATTGTTTTTTGCATCGAGCTGCGATTTCTGAAATGATGAATCTATTGTAGTAGAAACTACGTTACCGTTAACTACCCAGTTACCTGTCTGAATTAAACCGGAACTGATAAATGCATCATCAAGCGAAATTGCTGCGATTACTTTTGCTTTTATTTTTTCTATGTCTGCTGCCGCTGTATTATCAGGCGGCAGGGCACCGCCATTATAAAAAGGGTCTGTTTTCTCCGGACTTTCGGAAGCCAGCGCAGAAAATGTTGCCATCTTCGGTGCACCGGGCATCGTGCTTGTAGTGGAATTTGCTGCAGGGCTTTGCAGAGGCGGCGTCTGTAACGGAGCACTCTGGAAAGAGACTTGAGCCTCTGAGTTCTTGGGAGCTCTGCTTTCTGAAATCTGAGCTCCCTGCATTAAAAGAGAGTGTGCGTTATCGATTGCCTTTTTAACTTCGGCAGGACTTACATATTCAGAAAGCCAGCAGAGTTTACTGAACACAAGTTCAATTTCGTAACGAGGCGAAAGAGAATATCTTATGTCGCGGAAAAGATTTAAGAAAAGAGAAAGCGCTCTTTCTATCTGAATCGAATTCCATCCTGCTAAAACTTTTTTACTGTATCGTTCTGCAGCCTGACCCAAAAGCGATTCTTTTGTTATTCCGCTTTTAATAAGAAGAACACTTCTTAAATAATCTGCGCTGTTTGTAATGAGCTGTTCAATTGAAATTCCTGACTGTAAGAATGTATCAAGCTTTTCTGTAACGCCCGGATGATTTTTATCAACACAGTCGTCAAAAATTTCGTTTAAACGTTCTGTTCCGACAAGGCCAAGCTTATCGCGGATTTTTTCATAAGTAATGTGACCTTCGCTAAAGGCTGCAACCTGATCAAAGAGAGTGTATGCATCGCGCATACTTCCTGTTGACTCGCGTGCAATCCAGTAAAGTGCTTCGTCTTCTGCAGTAATGCCGATGTCATTGCATGCAAGTTCAAGCTGTTCTTTAACTTTTTCAATCGGAACAAGTCTAAAGTTAAACTGCTGGCAGCGGCTTTTAATTGTTGCAGGAACCTTCTGAAGCTCTGTTGTTGCAAAAATAAAAATTACGTATGGAGGCGGTTCTTCGATAGTTTTTAAAAGTGCGTTAAATGCACTTGTTGTAAGCATATGAACTTCGTCAATGATATAGATTTTGTAACGGCATGAGTTTGGTGGAAACATTACTTCGTCTTTAATCTGTCGGATATCGTTTACACTTGTGTTTGAAGCACCGTCGATTTCGATTACATCAAGACTTGAGCCTTTAGTAATTTCCTGACAGGTTGAACATGTTCCGCAGGGAGTCGCAGTTGGTCCTGACTGACAGTTGAGGGCTTTTGCGAGAATGCGGGCTGTTGATGTTTTACCGCATCCGCGCGGACCTGTAAAAAGGTAGGCGTGTGCGATTTTTCCCGTTTCTATTGAATTTTTTAAAGTTGCCGCAACAAATTCCTGACCGATGAGCGCATCAAAAGTCTGAGGGCGGCGTCTGGTTGCTGTTACTTCATATGCCATGATTATAATATAGCGTAAATTTACCTTATAGTCGAGGTGTGCTTTATCTACTTTTTTAAGGAACAGCAGCATTGAGTCTTGACAGCAGAAAAATCTCATGTTAGAAGAAAAGTAAGGGAAAAAGTTTGTCAGCACATCTGGAGAAATTTGTTTTGATTTTTAGAAAATTTATGTTTTGGGATACGACTGTATAGGTAAATTATACCCGGCCTTAAACACACCTCTCAGAATGCGTGATAGGGAAAGCAAGAAAGAGTATTACTCATAAATTCAAAAAAATACAAAATGAAAAATGAAATTATACAGGATTGTAAAAATCAGGGTATCGATTATTACAGTGAACCGATACCCGAAGAAACTTTAGATAAAATTAAAAAATTATATCCTGATACCTGGGAAGAATATATAAAGGTTTATTAATTTTTATTTGATTTGCATTTCACACGAATTGTGATTTGGTCTTGGTAACGAAAAAATGAGGCAGAAAAAAGGATAAAAATAAGATAAATGACTGTGAAAACTGCAGGAAAAATTAAAAAAAGCCTTCTCACTCGCCGAAACAACTGGATTTCTTTATTAAATTCAGCAGAAATCTGTAAAAAAAATGCAGTTACTCAAGTCAATTTTCATTTGTACCATCAAGGTAATATTTCAAGAGGCAGTTCGAAATATAATTCAGCATTATATGGCGGTGAACTTATACAGTCACGTGTTTATAATGTCATTTTGCAGATGGAATTTCTATAGCTGGAACCCACAGAAAGATGAACAAAATAATGGAATGGAAGAATGAATAAAAAATATATAGTATTAGCAATTCTGGGATTATTTTTATTGACTTCGAGTTTATACCTTTTTATAGAAAACAACACTTACAAAAAAATTTTATTCTTTGATTATACATTTGAGAATACTGAAATTGTTAATGATGAGTTGTTGAAATTGGGGTTTAGGTATAAAATGAATTTTGCTGAATGCCCATCGAAAAAAATATTCTTCGATAATATCGATGTGCAGAATTTTTCATATAAAGATGAAAGGTGTATTATTTTATATTCTGAATCTAAAAACAGTACAAAACAAATAAAAAGAATATTAAATAAAAAAACTCAAGCAAGATTTGAGCTTATTTATTTACCAGATGATTTTTATAAATATGAATTATCGCATATATCCACATGGGATTTTGACGACAGAACAATTTCTTTATTTGAGAATGGTAATACAAGCAAAATTTATATCAAAGAAGCTCACAGATAATTATAATTTTGAATACTGATAAAATAGTGAAAATTTCCTTCTTCCTGCAAATAGTAATTGATTGGACTGGAGGGACAAAGGGTGTTAAAATAATAGGAAAAGTGTGGAATTCAGAGTAAAAGCAGCAGAATTAACGGTTTAGTCACAACTATGGCAATTTGTACCATTATGCGGGTAACAATCCGATTAAGTATACGGATCCGGATGGAAGAAGAATAAAATCACTAATAAATCCTGAAATACAGAATTCAGCTAGCAATAAGAATTACTCAATGGGGAAAACGCCTAGTGGTGTGTTTAATGAAAAAAATGAATTGCAAAAGCAGAATAAAATAGGTTCATATGGATGTAAATTTATATCAACTTTAAATATAGGAAATACTATAAGGTATAATTCAAGAGAATGTCGAGCTCCGGTTTCTGTAGGTGATTATGCTGAAAATGATGCATATTTTTATTTTACTGATTTAGTTGAATATCAAAACCATGATGGATGGACTGTAAATGATGCTAACATGGGTAATGCGCAAAATGCAATAGCAGAAGTAAAAACAAAATATGGAAGTCATTTTATTGATTTGTTTTGGGATGATGAGAAAAATAATTTATCTTGGCACGACACTTACGATTGGAATAATCCTGAAATTGAAGGTTCGATAGCACAGCAAATTTATGATAGAAATTTTCGATTGATAATTATTCGAGAACAGGGGGATAAAATTTTAAGATGAAGAGATTTATTTTTATAATTTTGAGTCTTCTATTAATATCATGTTCAAATAATAACTCAAAAGAAAAAATAGATAAAATTATTTCGCAGGGTAATTTTTCAAAAGCTGAACGGTTAATAAAATCAGATTCATTTACTGAATCTGAAAAAGAGATGTATGGTAATATAATTTTTAATAAAAAGCTTGAAATTGCTGTTGATGAAGCCTTTAAAGGGGATTGGAAAAATCTTAACAAGATGATTAAGAAAGGAAATCTAAGCCAAGAGCAATATGACATGCTTCTGTCTTCGATATATACGTGGGTACGTGATATTCAAGTTATAATGGAAAAAACAAATTACCTTATTCCTCTCGATTCATATTGCGCAAATCGTACAATTCTTGAGCTGGCTGTAAAAGAACAGAAATATGATTTAATAAAAATCTTGATTGAAAAGGGGGCTGACCTACAGCTGACAGATAAGGAAGGTCAATATAATCCTCTTTTGCTTTCCATAGAATTTAAAACTGAAAACAGCCTTAAAATATTTAAATTACTTTTGGATAATACGATTATTAACAGCCAGTATTTTAAACGAAATAATTATTCAAGCGAATGGTATGTTGAAAAGATGATACAGTGTAAACAGCCAGAAATGCTGAAGCTTTTTTTTGAAAACAGTAAAGCCACACAGGCTTTTTTGAATACAGAAGAATGTTTACAGGAAATATGTACTTATTCACATATTTTTGATTACTGTGATGAATCATTGCTGCTTAATGTTAAAAATATTGATGAGAATTATGATTACTTTCTTTCAGCTTTGGAAAGCTGCAACCCAGAAGCTGTAAAATTGCTGATGAAGATGAATGTTTCTCCAATTATGAAAGGGGAAGATGCTGTAGATATCTTTTTTGATTCCTGTACGCGTGTTAATGGCGGTATTGCCTGGCCGGCATTATCTACAGGCAAATATGAAGAATTACTTGAGTTAAAACCTGAAATTGATGAATATGTTAAAAAGTGGATTGTTTCTCAGAGTTAATAACATTAATGAGAGGATAGAATTGAAAGAAGTAATTTTTAAGAATTTGAACGGTTATAAATTTATATACTGGTTTTGTTGACAAATATTAGTAGGGGGAGGACCGCTTTTTTCTGTAGACAGGAAATTTGAACAATGCTATACTTGTATAGCAAATATGGGGAGGAACTTATGTTAGCATTAAGATTAAAACCTCAGCTTGAAAAACGTCTTGCAGATCTGGCGTTAAAAACCGGTAGAACAAAAACATTTTATGCAACAAAAGCAATAGAGCAGCAGCTGGATGAAGTAGAAGATTATTATCTTGCAGAACAGTCTTATAATGACTGGGTTTCAAAAGGTAAGAAAACTTATTCTTTTGATGAGGTTTTTAACTGATGTTTACTGTTGATTTTGCACCCAAGGCAAAACGGCAGATTTCAAAACTTGAAGAATCAGTTCGCCTTGCAATAAAGACATATCTCAAAGAAAAAGTAATGCCTGCAAAAGATAAAAAGGGTCTTTATGATGTTGGCGGAACGGAGCTTGTAGGAAATTTAAAAGGTCTGTGGAGATTTAAAAGTTCAGAATTTAAAAAGTATAGAATAATTGGATACTTAGAAGATTTAAAATTTGTAATTACTGTATTGACTGTGGAAGGTCGTTCGGATTCCTATAAAAATAAAGAAGAATTGGCAAAGAAAGCACGAAAAGGTGCCTATAAAAAGTAATGAAAAAAATAATGATGTCTACAAAGTGGTTAAAAAAAATTCCTGTGCTTCAATACATAAATGCAGAGGTTACTCCAAATGAATAGATTAACAAAAATTCTATTTTCATTTCTAATATCTTTATTTTTAATTGCAGTTACTTTTGTTATTGAAATGTTTATTTATAAAATAGAATTGCTTGAGGCTTTTGTTCTGAGCTTCGGGGGTTTTATTCCATTTATAATTCTATTTTTGGAAAATTTGTTTGGGAATATTACAAAGGACGAGTTTGAATTGAATAAAATTTTTATGATAAGAAATGGCCTTGTGGTATGTCTGAGTATTTTTTTTGCTATAAAATTTAAGTATTATCTTTGTATTATGGGCGCAAATTTTGTTCTGCAGGGGCTATTGGGTTATTATGCCGGATTATTTTGCAGAAAGAATGATATAAAGAACGAATAAATTATTGTAGGAAAAGTTTGTTCCCATACACACACAAATTGTGATTTGGTCTTGGTAACGGGAAAATGAGGCAGAAAAAAGGATAAAAATAACAAAAGTGACTGTGAAAACTGCAGGAAAAATTAAAAAAAAGTCATCTCACACGCCGAAAAAGCTGGATTTCTTTATTAAATTCAGTTGCAATCGGCAAAAAAAATGCAGTTAATCAAGTCAATTTTCATTTGTACCATTATGCAGCAAATAATCCGATTAGGTATACCGACCCGGATGGAAGGGATGTTGATATACATGAAAACAAATAGTTATTATAGTTTCTGATAAGTCGATGAGAAGATTACATTTAATTTTAGCAATAATTTAAAAATTGTAACGATTACAGGGCGTAATTCAATATATGATATAGATATGGAAAATGGGAAAAAACATAAATATACACCTGAAGAAATATTGATGCATGAACTTGTAGGACATGCAATTCCAAGATTGTTAAATACCAAAGGAGGAAGTGCAATCTTTAATGAAAATACAATCAGAAAGGAGTTGAAATTAGATGAAAGAAAAGAAACAGACAATGATCCTGTTGTTACTTATAATTCTAATGGGAAGTTTCTATTCATGCCTAATAAATAATAAGAAAAAAAATCGTGAAAATGATTATGGAACTCTGGATGTTATCATTAAAAACTATTCAAATAATATTTATTATTTTGACACCAAGGATATTGAGCATCCTTATTGCGTAATGAATTATATTGATGATGTAAAACTGATAAAGGAGTTTTATTTTTCCACAAAACCTGATTTTGATGATTCAATAGGTGACATAACTATATGGCCTTCAAGTTTTTCCTATAAGCTAAATCCTTTTCAGGAAATTAAACTAAAAATTAAGCTTAAAGAAAGTTTTGAAGATTATTATAAGATAAATATAGATATGACTACCTTTGATACCAAGGAAACGTTAATAGGTAAAGCATTGGAAAACTTTTTTTATATGTACTGTAGTACAGAGGAATTTAGTTATAAAAGTGGGCTATCTGATTATTCAAAAAAAATAAAAAAATATGGGATTAGGCTTAATGGGGAAATGACAGCTGAAAGAACAATAGAATTTATAATTGAATAAAAACATTTGGATAATCTGTCATAATTCGAAAAACTCTATGGCAAAGATTAAAACTATTTATACATTAACCTGTTAAGAATAGAAAACTGCAGGAAAAAATCGGATGGTACATATGAAAATTTACAATAATTTGTTTATTATATTGATTATACTTATGATATCTGGCTGCAAAGATAAAATCACTCAGGTATCTACTTCTGAAAAGACAGTAATAAATTCCAGTAAGAATATACATAATGATGCTAAAGATACTCAAACTCCTTTTGGAAATAATTTTGAGATTACATATCATGATACCGATGAAATATTTTTTATTGACTGGGGTTATAGATTGTATGGTTTTTTTTCAGGTATGGGCAAGACAAAAATAAATTGTGATTTCTTTAATTCAAGTCCTTTGCAAAATAAAGAAAAAATAAAAACAGTTGACTATGATGATGACGGTATTGCAGATTTTTATTATGAAAATGGACAAATGGTTGGATATTATGACAAAGAATTTTTTTACGGAAAAGGAGGTTTTGAAAGATATTCTTTTGATGAATTTGGAAGAATAACTTCATATTATGCGGCCTATGAATTTGATTCTAACGAGCATTATTCTGATTACAGATATGAATACAAGTTTAATTCTGATACCGGTGAATTAGTTATGTTCATAATTAATAATGGTACAGCTAAGGAACAGTATTGTGAAAAAAAGAATGGAAATATAATTGAATTGCGGGTACTCAGACGACGAAATGAGTATAGAGAAGATATTAGAACTATTAAAGAAGAGTTTAAAGTATTGGAATTAAAAGGTGTTGCTCACATAAATGACGAAGGGAAAATTGATGACATTTTATTAATTTATTTTAACAATAATGCAGATATAGATCATGAAGAACATTGTATAATAAAGTACAATTCCGACGGTTCAATTGAAGTTATGAATTATTATAAAAAAGGTAATGAAGAGGATTATTACTTAAAAGAATATAATAAAACTGAAAAAAATCCTGAGTTATGTTATCTCATGGAATTATATGAAAGGAACGATTCTGGAGAAACAGCATTGAGGTCTAGAACTTGTATAGAATACTTGGACAAGGATAAATATGGTAATTACACTAGAGAAAGATATAAAGCATCGGGCAGTGATTACGAATATATTCAAAATAGAAAATATACGTATTATGACAATTAATTTTACCAGAGTTGTGTGTTATTCGTTACAAACCCCCACAAATTATGATTTGGTATGGGTAACGGGGAACATGAGTCAGAAAAAAGGATAAAAAGCACGATCGTCTAGATGCTTTTAATAAGTTTCGTAATTCTGATTCGAAAAAGGCTTATGATGACTCTGTTGATGCCTTAAATACGATTTCTCAGTAGGTTTTGTTTATGAAAAGATTTATTTTTATAATTGCACTTATTATTTGCCTCTTTGGTTGTAATTCAAAAAAACATGATTCTGGAATTATTTTATGGGAATATAGCCCAGAATTGAATTGTGATATAATCACCAATTCAAATTATGAGACATTATTAAAGAAATATCCCAAATCAATATTCATAGATTTCAAAGATGTAAAAAAGTATTCAAAAGAAAAATTTACTTTTGTTATGAAGAATCAGGATTGGGATGAAAAATATTCATCTGATCTTTTTTGTTATTGGAATGTAAATGGTAACTCTTATTTTACAGTGATTATAAATGGTTCTCATTATTTGACTGGAATAAGTTACTTGTGTTATCTATCAGCTCAAATCCCAGATATACCTGTTAACCAAGTAATATTAATCCCTGCAAAAAATGGTAATTTAAAATTTACAAATACCGTATACGATGAAGACGGATACTTTGGAATAAGAAACAATATAGATTTAGAGGCAGTAGACAATACAGCCAAATTCTGTGGCTGTAATGAGGTTAATACACTTGATTATAATTTTGAATTTTTAGAAAATTATTTTAAGCACCGATTAAAGTTGGGAAAATAAGTAAGTTAATTGTTATCAAAGTTTACGAGGCAAATCACAATGCTATTTTTAGAGTTTCCCATCAATATGGATTTGGTCTTGGTAACGGGAAAATGAGGAAAAAAAAAGGATAAAAATGACTGTGAAAACTGCAGGAAAAATAAAAAAAAGTCATCTCACAAAAAAAAGCTGGATTTCTTTATTAAATTCAGCTGAAAACTATAAAAAAAATGCAGTTACTCAAGTCAATTTTCAAATAAGCAATAAGGATTTTATATGAAGTCATGTTGGTGCATAGAGGGGGATTCACAGCCAGAATATTCATATTATTACAATCTGATACAAGAAGATGATATTCGTATTGCTTATGAATATAAAATACATTTGTCTCAAGGAACTAAAAAAATAGAACACTTTCTTAACCTTTTATTCTCTTCAAAAGAAGTTCAAGTCGTTGACAATAATGTAAGAATCAAAACTTTTAATGGTATAGAATACTTTTGGCAGGATGGAATTGTAATAGATGTTTTTTATAAAGATCCGATGAAGGGAAAGGATGTATATATTATGCAGAATGGGGAAAAAGTGTTTTATAAAAAGAGTGAACAGAATAAATATTATAAAATACCAAGACAAATTTTAATGCGATATGTTTGGAAATAATTATAGTATTGGCAGTAATATAACATGTGGCCTAAAAATTTTGTAATATATGCTCACTTGGAATCTTTTACCGTAAAAGTGGGAGATAAAGTTAGTGAAGGTCAACAGATAGGAGTTATGGGAGATACAGGTCGTGGACTTCATGAATATGGGCAGTAAACAGGAGGCATTGAATGCGCAAAGATAAAATTATTTATATTATAGTTTTTTTGGTCTGTGTTGTGGGGTGTAGTAAAAATTCTCATAAAAATACTGAGTTAAAGTCTGAACAAATAATGGAAACAGTTGATAATCAGCAAAATGAGATTTTTAAAAGTAAAAATAAACTCGAAGAAGTTCAAAATCATATAGTTTCAGAGGAGTCAAATGTATCGAATAATATAAATGACGATATTTTAAAAAGATATGATAGGGATTTATGGAATTCAGATATTGATGATGAATTAACTGAAATAGATTTTGATGGCTCTCTTAGCTTATTTGATTTAACTATACGAGATTCAGAAGATGAAGCTTACAATAAGCTTATTAAACATTATGAAACTATAAAAAAGGATTACAGTTTTGAAGGAATAAACTGGTATACAAATCGTGGAATAAACAATGGTATTACAATAAATGATGTTGAACTCGCATATTATAAGGGTAGCCTTTTGAGCTTTTTTAAAGATAATCTCTCACAAAATCAACTCCAGAATATCTGTAATATGTTGAATGTTGAATGTGATATATCAAAGTTAAATGATTCTGAATTCTATAAGGTAAAATCTGGCAAATGGCGTTTTTATTTTAGTCATCATTATGGTGATAAATATGAATATTATTTAAAAGATTCAAGTATTGACTTCTAAATTTAAAAACTATTTGGGACTAGTAGCATGAGAGAAAATCTGAAAATGCTAAAAAGTTATCATCAATTTTTATATTTTTAAGGTAAGCGATTGTAGCCGCGGCGCAGCCGTTCGGAGAGAGTGAAAGCGAGCGACGAATGAAGCGCTCTGACGCGGAACGGCGAAAAGCGCGGCCTTCAAATTGCTTTGCAATTTGAAGGCCACCGCAATATAATAAAAGTAAAATGAGATATACGGATCATACGGAGGATTTTCCCGTTGTTTTTAATAATACTGTTATAAATAAAAAAGATATAGATAAACTTATAGGATATCACAGAAAACTTTATCGCAATTATTTAGTCTGTCATCATCAGGTTTATTATGATAAAAGCAAAAATAAGGCATGGCTTGTCACACATAATAAAAGAAGAACTGATTATGTCCTGTATGAAATAAGTGATGAAACCTATTTTCCTGAAACAAGAATTGTTAAGTCCTTTAATAAGGAATCATTTATAAATTTTGTTAATGATGATTTTTGTATTATTGTTAGTGATGATGGATGTCAGATAAAAAATATTTATACAAATGAAATTATTGAAATTTCAAGTATATATGAAGAAATGGAGAATGTAAGTTTTTTCGGAAATTTTGTTATAGTGGGTGATATATTAGTAAATCGATTCAACGAAATAAAAAAGGATATTTCAAATGTTCATCAGTTATTAGATAATGCAGACAACGTGTTAATTTCAAAAGATGGAAAATATATTGTATTTGAGATGCAAACATTTAATGGATGTAAAATAATGATATATGATTTATCTAAAGATGAGTTAATTAATCCTGGAATTACAGTTAAATATTTTATTAATAACGACAAATTTGAAATATCAGATAAATACTGCATTACAAATGAAGGTTTGTACTTTTCGGATGAAAAGGAATTTGGAATTCTGTTTTTAAATCGGAGTTCAGAAAGAAAATGGTACTTCTATGACTTTAAGGACAGAAAAATTAAGGATGTAGTGTTTAAATTTGATTCTGATTATATCAGGTTAAATCCTGAAACACTCTGGGGAAAGAATTAATTTTTTTAAATCGTAATACTCTGAGAAATGATTCAAAATGTTAAAATTACGTCAGAACTGGCTGCAGGTGTGTATCAGGCTATTTAGAAAAAAATCTAAATAGTTCTTGACAGAATGAAAATTGTGTAGTATAAAGTATTTAGAAAATTTTCTAATTAGAAATGTTTCTAAATGGAGGTTTAGCCGATGGCCTTTGCTGATACATTTAAGGCGCTGTCGGATCCGGCACGAAGGGAAATCCTTGAGCTTTTAAGGGAAACAAGGCTTTCTGCCGGGGACATAGCGTCAAGATTTGACATGACGGGAGCGACGATTTCGTATCACCTGTCTGTCTTAAAAAAAGCTGATTTAATTCGTGAAACGCGCGAAAAAAATTTTATTTTTTACGAATTAAATGTGAGCGTTTTTGAAGAACTGATGCTCTGGATTAATCAGTTCAACTCAAAATCAAAAAAGAAAAAATAAACAGGAGTTTTTTATGAACGAAAAAACAGTAAACAAAAATAAGTTTTTTAATGTAACTTTTTTCATTACAAATATTGTCTGCCTTTTGCCGATTGTACTTGGTTATATATTGTGGAATAAGCTTCCGGAAGATGTGCCGATGCAGTATGGCTGGAATAATCAGGTAAACTGGACGCTCCCAAAGACAATTGCGGTTTATACATGCCCTGTTTTGCTGTGTGTGATAAATTCAATTGTTCAGTTTGTGATCTGGAAATTTTCAGGACTTAATGTGAGTGGTACAGAAGCAGTAGAAGGCCAGGAAAATTCTTCTTTTAAAAAAGGTAATGACAAGGTTACTCTTGTTGCGGTCTGGGTAATTCCTGTAATGGCACTTGTAATAAACAGTTTTATACTATTAAAACCTGCAGGACTTAATCTTTCTCCAGATGTAGTTATAATTTTTATAAGTTCACTTGTGCTTATTATTCCGGGAAACTATCTTCCTAAATTAAAACCAAATCCCGTAATCGGAATTCGTGCACCATGGATCAACAGGAATGCTGATGTCTGGTATAAGACAAACAGGCTGGGTGGAATTCTTTTTGTAATCACAGGTCTTATCAATCTGCCTTTGTGTTTTACTCCAATCGGTAAAATTGTTTTTGCATCAAGCTGTGGATGTGTGGTTATAGTGCTTCTTGTTTATTCACTTATACTTGCAAAAAAATTCGGAAGCCTTAAAAAAGCGGATACTTCTATTTAACTTTCATCTCAAAAACTCCGTCCCATTTAGCGGGCGGAGGAGAGATTTTAAAATGTCGTATACGGTCGATAAAAACTTTACTTGGAAGATCTCCGTATTTTTTATAGCATGTTGTAAAGTATTCCGTGCTTTTTTCCCACTGCTTTTTTCTGTAAAAATAAAGGCCGCGTTCGAAAAGTGTTTTTATTTCTAAAAGCTTGTCAGATGATTTTGATTTAAGCTGAATTATTTCGTAGATGCGCACCGGTTCTGTTTTTCCCTTTACCGTTATAAAGTCAAGCTCGCGGCAGACAAATGTATCATTAAGTTTTTCATAAACGGCTTCTGTAATGATTGCTTTTGAACCGTATGCTTTATTTGCTCCTTCGAGACGGTTTGCAAGGTTTACCGTGTCACCGATAGATGTAAAGTCCATTCTTGTTTTAGATCCAACAGAACCGAATACGACATTTCCTGTGTTGATTCCGATGCCCATCTGAATTACATCTTTTCCTTTTTCTTTAGAAAGCTGCTGCTGTTCCTTCATTGCTGTACGGATTTCCATTGCGGCTTTACATGCGTTGTATTCTTTTCTTGGACCGGCAAAGAAAGCCATCATTTCGTCTCCGACAAATTTATCGATGTCACCGCCGTTTTTAAGAATGATTTCTGTTTCGATATCAAGATAATGGTTTAACATTGAAACGATTTCTTTTGGTGCACGTCCTTCACAGAGTGTTGTAAAACCGCGTATATCTGTAAACAAAAAACAGAGTTCACGGCTTAAGCTTTTTTTAGATTCGTTGTCTGCATGTTTTAAAGTAGAAAAAGAAATATATGGAACAGTTCCTCGTATCAGGGTAACCATGTCACTTATTTCGTTTGAAAGATCCTTGATTTCATCGTGAGTCTTTATTACGTCTTCAAACTGAATTGTTTCGGGTAAAACTTTTCCTCTTCCGGAAAGTAAAACCGAAAGTGAGTTTGAAGTCTTCCGTACATTTGTCCTTAAAAGAAGAAGAGGGTCTGCAATGTAATCAGAAAGGAATAAAGTTAAAATAACAGAAAGATATAAAAAGACAGCAGAAAGTGCAAAGACTGCAACCTTTGTCTGAAAGTAAGGTTTCATCAGGACATCTTCTCTGTAAGTAACGATTGTAAAGCCCACAAGCTTTGAGCCTGCCTGACGAGTAAGCGTTACAGGATAAATAAATTTACATGTTCTGTATGTCTTGTTGTAAACAGGAGTTTTTCTGTATGCGCCCGTTTCGTATCGTTTTAAATAATCCCGCGCCTGTTCTTCTGTAAGTGACTTTTCTTCTGCAGGAATTACAGATGGTTTCGAAGTAGTGTAGGCAAGGACATCAAACGGAGGAAGCTCCGTTTCTGCATCGATTGATTCAAGATAGATGTGAGCATTTACACTTGAAATTATGATGTCGATTCTTTCAAACGGAGAATCTGCATAGGTATTTGATTTTTTCTGCTGGCTGAAGAAGTAAGAAATTTTATCGCTTTTTCCTTCCGCAGTTTCGTAAATAGCCGCTGTCTGTTCTGCATGGGTTCTTCCTGCATCTGTAACAGTTTCTGTAATTAGGTTCTGATAGCGGCGTAAAATTAAAACCATAAACGAAAAAAGAATAACTGCAATAGCCCCGATTATTGAAAGCGTAAGTTTTGTTTTAATGCTTATCTTCTTTTTCTTTTTATCGTCTTCTTCATTTTTAAGCTGCTTAAATTCTGCATACTCTGTAGTATTAATTCTTCTGTATGTAATTCCTGTAATGCTTAGTGCAAGATGTGAAATAACTGAAAAGGCAAAAAACGTATATATATACCGCGGAAGCTCTGTAAACCATAGGCTTGTGTTTGCGCATATTATCATGCACGAAATTGAACAGAATAAATATAAAGTAAGTGAAACTAAAACAAAATAATAAAGAAGCTTATTTGAGATCTTTTTTACGAAGATTGAAGTAATTAAAAGAATTACCGTTGCAGGTAAAAAATAAACAGAATAAAAAAGAATCTGCAAAATCGGAGCATAAAAGTCTGCATCTTTTATAAGCGGAATTAAAAAAGGAAATAAAAGTGTGTGCGGGGTTTCGCTGTCATAAAGATTAACCTGCATCATGCTTAACGGACAGCAGAAAAGTGCCGTTATGACAAGTGCAGGAAAAATTCTACAAAAATAAAAAAAGAATTTTGCTTTATTAATCTTTACCATTTAATTTTTATTTAATTATCATTTCTGTTCAGACGGTTTTTTCTTTGCGTCTGCTACAGCTTTTGCCATTTTAGCTTTTGCAGCTTCCATGTCATTTACCATAAGAATCGGCTGTCCTGTAGCATCAAGTGTATCACGCCACAAAGAACCTTCCGGATTAACTGCATTTCTGTGCTGTGTAACCATCTTGATAGGAAGATGAACAAACTTATCATGAACAAGTCCAATAACAAGCTTTGTTTTTCCTGCCATAGCTGCATGAACTGCATTGTTTCCAAGGCGTTCACAGTAAACAGAGTCAGATGCAACTGTTACAGAAGCGCGGATCTGATAACCCGGATCAATGTATTTAAGGTTAATTTCGATTTTCTTTTCTTTAAAGTATTTTTCAATCTGTGCTTTAAGATAAACACCGATGTCTGCAAGCTTTTTGTTTCCAGATGCGTCTGTTGCATTTGTGCTTGTAAGTAAATCCTGTCCTGCACCTTCTGAAACTACGATTACTGCATGTCCGCGTTTTGCAAGACGGCGTTCAAGACATGCGAGGAAACCATTTTCGCCTTCAAGTTCAAATGGAACTTCAGGAATTAAACAGAAGTTTGTTTCGTGGCTTGCAAGAGTTGCAGCTGTTGCAATAAAGCCTGCTTCGCGTCCCATAAGTTTTACAAGACCGATACCGTTAATCTGGCTTGCAGCTTCCATGTGGATTGCAGCAATTGCTTCTTTTGCTCTCTGAACTGCTGTTTCAAATCCGAACGAGCGGTCGATGAACATAAGGTCGTTGTCTACAGTTTTTGGAATTCCAACTACTGCACATTTATAACCGCGTTTTTCTACTTCGCATGCGATGTCATAAGAACCTCTCTGAGTTCCGTCTCCACCGATGATAAAGAGCATGTTGATGTTGTCACGTTCGAGACAGTCAACGATTTCGCTTACTCTCTGTCCGCCACCACGGCTTGTTCCAAGGTAAGTTCCACCGATTTTATGAATTTCATCTATAAGATAGCGGTCAAGGTCGACAGGTTCATATCCTTCTTCTGCAAAGAATCCGTGAAAACCGAATCTGTATCCTTTTATAACCTTTACGCCGTAACGTGTGTTAAGACAGCGTACGATTGCGCGGATAACGTCATTTAAGCCCGGACAGAGACCGCCGCATGTGCAGATTCCGGCTTTAACATGTTTTGGATCAAAATATATTTTTTCGCGAGGACCGGCTTTTTCCATAAGGTTTGTCATGTCGAGCGGATCATGAATTTTTTCACCGGAAACATAAATATTGTTTCTGATGTACTGATCATCTCTTACGTAATTTGCCCTGTTGTCTCCGATAACGCGTGATAATTCGATAGGTGAATCAACTGTACAATTTCCTAAAGTCTCAATTGTAAAGTCTAATGTGTCGTTTCCCATAGAAAGCCCCTGTAATTACAGATAATTATGTTATAACAAGAATAAGATATAGTTAAAAGCCGTTTTATTCAAGATGAATTTCAGGCGAGAATCGTCTTAAAAGCATCTATATATCTGTTTATTATGTCTGAATCGTTGTATTTGAGTGAGGTTTCAACGGCCCCGTCACAGAGTTTGCCGTAAAGTCTTTTGTCGCTCAGAACAAGGTTTATCTTTTCCGAGAGTGCTTTTGCGTCGTAAACCGGAACTTTAAAACCTGTAATTCCTTCTATATTAAGGGTAGGTGCTCCACTTCTCGGAATAAGAGTCGAAACTATAGGCTTCCCGTACGACAGGGCTTCATACTGAACAAGGCCCATCATTTCACCGCGTTCAACACTCGGAAAGCAGTACAGGTAGCAGTTTTTATATTCATTCTGTAAATCTTCAAAAGAAAGCCTGCCGAGAAGCTTGACTTTAGATGACAGACCATTGTCTGCAATCTGTTTTTCAAGAGATTCTTTAAGAGGTCCTGTTCCGGAAATATGAACTACTGCATCATCGCTTATGTATTTTGCTGCCTCTACAAGAACTTCAAAGCCTTTATAATAGATAAGTCTTCCGCATGCAAAAATAACTTTTTTCCCTTCTGGAGTAAGTTTGTATTTTTCTTTTTTGGTTTTATAATTTAAGATGAATGGAATTTCAAAATTGAATTTTTTCTTTGCAAAAAGTTTTTTACAGTCAGATTCTGAAGTATGAATTGATGTAGGCGCAAAAACTGCAGCAGATCTTTTTATGAGGTTGTTCTGGAAAGGTCTGTAGAAAAAAAGAAGTTTTTTCTGCTTTACAATATCACTGTGCCAGTAAAGGACAATCTTTACATTTTTTTTTGGAGGACTTAACCATATTGCAAGATTTGCAACCGGATGCGGCATGTTTACGAGAATGATATCGTAATTGTTTTTTATTTCGTTGTATTTCTTAAAGAATGATTTTGAAAGCTGTGCTGAAAATTTATCAATGTCAGTTTTGCAAAGATAAACATGATCGTTTACTTTGATGTCTTCTTTATAATTTTTCGGAAGAAAACCAAGAAAGTCTGATGTAACATCAGAAACTTTCTGAAGTTCTTCGTGTAAAGCGTATGATACAGTTTCGATTCCGCCGAAAAAATATGGCGGGAAAAATTTTCCAATTTGAAGTATTTTCATTTTATTTTTTTCCCTGATTTTTTTGAAAAATCATTCAAATATTTATAAAGGTTTTCTCCTATCTGTGTCCAGTCAAAAGTTTTTGCTTTTTTATCCTGACGTTTTATGATTTTTTCACGGTCTTTAAGTGTATTCTCGATTGCAGAAATCCAGTCTTCAATTTTAAATCCTTCAACTGTAATTCCAAATCCGTCTACAACTTCTATCATCGCAGAGTTGTGAGAAGTTACGACAGGACAGCCACATATCATTGCTTCTGCCTGTGGAAGACCAAAGCCTTCGTTTAATGAAGTCGAAACATAGCACGAAGCAAGTGAATAAAGCGACATAAGTTCTTCTTCGGAAATGAAAGATGTAAAAATGACATCTTCTTTCGGGAAGCCCTGAGAGTTTATAATCTGAGCTATGTCAGTTTTTCCCCAGCTTCTTGCTCCGACAATTACAAGCTGTATGTCATTTGCTTTGTGAAAATCTTTAAATACGTTCAGCAGAAAAGAAAGGTTTTTTCTCGGTTCAAGACTTCCTACAAAAAGTAAAAATTCTTTTTTTATGTTGAATTTTTCTAAGAAAGCTTTTTTTGTTCCGGCAGTAAAATTTATCTTTCTGATATTTTTATCCGGTGCTGAACCTGTAAAGACAGCTTTGCTTTTACGGTCAGGGTAATACTGTTCGAGCTTTGATTTAGTGTATTCAGAAACACACCAGATAAAGTCTGCTTTTTTGATTGTGTGTTTTTCTAAAAGTCGTGTGATGAGACGGCCTTTAAGTGTCATCGTTTTACGGAATTCTATGCTTACAAAGTCATGAATAGTTATTAAAACAGGTTTTTTGAAGCGGAAAACCGAAAATGGTAAAAGTGGGGTAGGAGACCAGATTATGTCTGTCTGTGTATTTTTTAATGCTTCCGGCATTTCGAACATGAGCCATTTAAAGGAAGAAGTTCCGCCTGTAATGCAAAGCTGTATTTTTGGTGAAAGCCTGGACTTTATTTCGTCAGATATTACAGGGCTTACGATAAGGTTTATCTTGATGTTGGGAATATCTGCCAGGGTATTTACGGCATTTATGATTACATTTGCGATTCCGGTCGAATTTTGACGCAGATTGTAGCCGTTTACTGTAATGTTCATAATAACTAATTTACTCGGCTTCATTGAAAAATTCAACTAATAACTATATAATATTAGATTATGGATTTACTTAAAAAACTGGAACAATGTGAAGCTCGCTTTAAGACAATTTCAGAGCTTATCCAATCACCGGATTTAGTCAAAGACCCGAAAAAATACAAGGATACTATGCGCGAAAACGGCTATCTTACTGACGTGTGCGCTCTCGGAGATGAATATAAAAGGGTTCTTACCGGAATTGAAGATGCAAAACGTCTTATTACAGAAGAATCTGATGCAGATATGAAGGAAATGGCCCGTGAAGAACTGAAGGAACTTGAAGAAAAAAAACCTCAGCTTGAAGAAGCCATAAAATTAAAGCTTATTCCGCCTGATCCGCTCGATGAAAAGAACATCATCCTCGAAATTCGAAGTGCAGCCGGTGGAGACGAAGCAAGTCTTTTTGTACGCGACCTCTGGGAAATGTACTGTCATCTTGCAGAACGCAAGGGATGGAAGACAGAGACAATGGAAGCTCAGGAAACAGAAGTCGGTGGTTTTAACAAAATCGTAACAAATATTTCTGGAAAATTTGTATACGGAACTTTGCGCTGGGAATCGGGCGTTCACAGAGTTCAGCGTGTACCGCAGACAGAAAGCCAGGGAAGATTGCAGACATCGACAGCAACGGTTGCAGTTTTACCTGAAGCAGATGAAGTTGACATTCAGATTAATCCGAACGATGTTCGTGTAGATGTAATGCGTGCAGGCGGACCAGGTGGACAGTGTGTTAATACAACAGACTCTGCCGTGCGACTTACACATATTCCGACTGGTCTTGTAGTAATTCAGCAGGATCAGAAATCTCAGATTAAAAACAAGGAAAAAGCATGGCAGGTTTTACGTGCAAGACTTTTTGATCTTGAACAGAGTAAAAAAGATGCCGAGCGTTCTGCAGTGCGGAAGAGTATGGTTGGAAACGGTGACCGTTCTGAAAAAATCAGGACATACAACTATCCTCAGGATCGTGTAACGGATCATCGCATCAATTACAGTGCGCACAATCTTCCTGGATTTATGATGGGAAACATGGATGATATGCTCGATGCTTTAAACGTTTATGCTAAGGAAGAACAGCTAAAGGCAGACATAACAGAAATGAATTAGAAATAATTTCGTATGAATAAAAGAACGGTATTAATTGTTGATCAGGATCAGATAAATAGAAGCGTTCTCGCAAAAATACTTCAGGAAGATTATATTTTAATTCTTGCAGTAAATGAGACAGAAGCTTTAAGAATTTTAAAGACAAATTACAAAAGAATATCTGCAATCATCCTTGATCTTGAAATGCCTGATACGCAGGCTGGTTATAAAGTTCTTGAAAAAATTCATGCTGATAAAAATTATTCAAAAATTCCAATTGTAGTTTCAAGTCAGATTGGTTCCGAAGAGGAAGAAGAAACAGCTCTTTCTCTGGGGGCGCATGATTTTATATTTAAACCATATAAACCTCAGATTATTAAACACAGACTTTCAAATACAATCGAGTTGATGGAAGCTGTAAAGGTTGTAAATCTCGTTATCAAAGATGATTTAACGCCGTGTTACAATAAATCTTATTTTATGACCAAGGTCCGTGAAATTTTAACGGAACGTGCAGAAGAAAAATTTGACATTCTCTGTATCGATATTGAGCAGTTTAAAATGGTCAATGATTCTTATGGTATTGCAACCGGTGATAAAATTTTATACAAGCTTGGTGAAATTCTTTTATCAGAAATTCCTGATGAAGCAGTATGCTCACGTTTTACTGCTGATGAATTTTTTATAGAACTTCCACAGAACGAGGAAAGTTATGAACCTTTTATAGAAAGGGTTTCTGCTGCGCTGCATAAATATCTTCCCAGACTTGGTGTAAAAATTAAATTAAAAATATGCTGCGGGGCTTATTACATTCATGATAAATTAATTCCTATTGCTGCTATGTGTGACAGAGCTCAGCTTGCTACAGAAAACATCAAGGGTAAGTACGGTCAGTTTGTTGCGTATTATAAAGATGACATCAGACGTCAGATGCATAATATACAGGCGATAACAAATGTAATGGAGCATGCTCTTAAAAACAATGAGTTTAAGGTTTATTATCAGCCTAAATACGAGCTTGCTTCTGAATGTGTTGCAGGGGCCGAAGCTCTGGTCCGCTGGGAAAATAAAGATCTTGGTTTTATGACGCCGGCTGCTTTTATCCCGTTGTTTGAGAAGAACGGATTTATAACTTCGCTTGATATGTTTGTCTGGGAAAGAGTGTGTCAGGACATGCAGGAATGGATGAGCCAGGGTGGTAAGCCTTTTGCAGTGTCTTTAAATGTTTCGCGTGCAGATATATATAATCCAAAGCTTATCAAATATCTTTTAGACTTAAGTGACAAATATCAAATTGACAGAAAATATCTTCATCTTGAAATTACGGAAAGTGCATATACTGATAATCCTGAACAGATTATTAAAGTCGTTACAGATTTGAGGGAAAAAGGTTTTCCTATAGAGATGGATGACTTTGGTTCGGGCTATTCTTCTCTTAATATGCTTTCTGAAATTCCGATTGATATCTTAAAACTTGATATGGGCTTTGTTAAAAATGAACTTGAAAAACCAAGCGGCAAAGGTATTCTTGGATTTGTAATCAGTCTTGCAAAATGGCTTAATCTTGCAGTTGTTGCAGAAGGTGTAGAAACTCCTGAGCAGATTAAAATTTTAAGTTCGATGGAATGTAATTACGTTCAGGGATTTTATTTTGAAAAACCTTTATGTAAAGAAGATTTCTTTAAGCTGATGAAAGATGGCGATGTTAAAGAAATGTATCTTACAAGTTCTGAAAATTACATGAACAAAGATAAACTTCTTTTAAACAGAGCAATCGGTAAAAAAACAGGAACGATACTTATTGTTGATGACATTGAATTGAGCCGTGAAGTTATTAAAGAAATATTTATCAGCGAGTACGATATTGTCGAAGCAGTTGATGGTCTCCAGGCATGGAATTATCTTAAGGAAAATTCGGATGAGATTACGGTAGTTCTTATGGATCTTTTGATGCCGGTTATGGATGGTTATCAACTGTTAAAGAAAATAAGGGCTAATCCACAGACAAAAAATATCCCTGTTGTAGTTACTTCTCAGGGTGATGAAAAATCCGAAGAAAGAGCACTTTCGATGAGTGCAGAAGATTTTATTTCCAAGCCATATAATCCGACTATTTTAAAACATCGTGTGAGAAACGCTGTAATAAATTCAAAAGTTAAAAAACTCGAAGTTGAAAAGCAGCTTAATAAAGATCTTCTTGAGGCAGAACTTGCAGTTAATAAAGATGCACTTACAGGACTTTCTACAAGAAAAGTTCTTGAATCAAAAGTAAATGATTTCTTTGCAAATTCTGAAAATAAAAACGCCGTGTTTGTAATGATTGATGTAGATAACTTTAAAGAAGTAAACGATACATACGGACATATCAAGGGAGATGAAACTCTTAAGAAAGTAGGCGAAGTTTTACAGGCATCCTTTAGAGATGAGGATGTCCTTTGCCGAATGGGTGGCGATGAATTTGCAATTTTTATTCCGAAGAAATTTGAAAAGAAGCAGCTTGAATCAAAACTTACGCGGCTCTGTACAAATCTTTCGTTCTTTATAGAAAAGATAAATGTAACATGTTCAATCGGAGCATGTCTTTCGCCAAAGTACGGACAGGATTATCAGACGCTTTATAACAATGCCGACATGGCCCTTCTTGCAAGTAAGCGGTATGGAAAAAATCAGTATCAGATTTTTACAGGACAGGCAGTTTTACCTTCTTACATTTTTTACAGAAACATGGACTGGCTTCTTGATGAATTTAACGATGCAGTTGTTGTCTGTTCAAGGGATACTTATGAACTTTTGTACATAAATAAAAATGCATGTGAAATTGCAGGAAAAGAAAAAAGGGACTGTATGGGCAAAAAGTGTTTTGAAGCATTATGGGGAAGAAAAACACCCTGTCCTCATTGCCCGGAAGTTCTTGAGCCTTCAAATGAATTTAAAGAAATTAAGACAGTAATTAACGGTGATAATTATTCGATGAGAATAAAGCAGATAAGCTGGGGTGGTGCTCCAGCCAGAGTTCAATACATAAAAAAAGAGAATGCTTCTTTAATTGATAAGTTGATGAATCCAGATGAAACTCAATGAAATGAAAAAAAATGCGGTAGACCAGTTAAATAAATCCGGGTTACCGACAGCAGAACTTGATGCAGATTGTCTTTTGCAGTTTTTGCTTGATAAAGATAAAACTTATATTTTAATGAACCGCGATTTAGAATTAACCGAAGAGCAGGTTAAACTGTTTGATTCATATATTGAACAGAGAAAAACAGGTTTACCAATTGCTTATATCACGCATAAAAAAGAATTTTACGGAACAGAATTTTATGTTGATGAAAATGTTCTTATTCCAAAACCTGATACAGAAATTTTAGTTGAAGAAGCTGTTAAATCAATTATTAAATTTTCACAAAAAGACAAAGACAGAACTTTTGTAATAAGAATTGCAGATGTGTGTACAGGAAGCGGATGCATTGCTATAAGCATTGTAAAAGATGTTCTTTTAAAAACAGATAACGTCCAGTTTGAAGTGGTGATGACAGATTTAAGTTTGGAAGCTCTCAACGTTGCTCGAAAAAATATTTATGATATATTGGATGCATCTACAACGATATTGTGTGAAGCAGGAATTGTTCAGAGTGGAGATCATCGGGCAATGATAAAGTTGATTAACGGTGATTTATTGTGCTTTCAGAAAGGATTTGATTTTGTTTTTTCAAATCCACCTTATGTCCCGCATAAAATGGTTGAAGAACTTTTAACTGACGGACGAAGTGAACCTGTCATGGCGCTTGACGGGGATATAGATTTTTATGACGGGAAAGAAATTAAAAGTGATGATGGACTTTGTCTTATAAAACGGTTGATTCCTGAAGCGTATAAATCACTTAACAAAGGCGGAATGTTCTTTATGGAAAGCGGTGAATATCAGACAGAAAATGTAAGAAAACTTTTTTATGATTGCGGTTTTAAAAATATAGCAACAGTAAAAGATCTTGAAGGACAGGAAAGAGTTACATTTGGAGGAAAAGAATGATTAGTCTTGTTGCTTTTTTAGGAAATTATGGAAGGGAATATGAAAAGACAAGACATAATGCAGCATGGCAATTTGCAGAAGATCTTCCATTTTACGGCCGGTTAAACTTTTCGGAAAAGTTCCATGGACAGATGGCTTCCCTGGATTACGAAAATTTTGTTTCGATTGCATGTTCATCATATCCTGAACTTTTAAAAGATGGAGAGCGGCCATCGGTTCCGAAGAGTGCTCCTTCAAAAATATTTTTTCTGAAACCTCAGACCTATATGAATCTTTCCGGACAGAGTATTGGAGAGCTTTGCAATTTTTATAAGATAAAGCCGGAAGAAGTTTTAGTTGTTCATGATGAACTTGAGCTTAAGAACGGGTTTTTCAGTTTAAAATGGTCTGGCGGGCTTGCAGGACATAATGGACTTCGTTCTACAAAAGATGTTTTTGGAACTGCAGATTTCTGGCGCCTCCGTTTTGGAATTGGTAAACCGGCTGATGTAAATATTGCTGATTACGTATTGAGTAAATTTTCAAGGGAAGAAATGGAAACTATGGAAACTGTTTATAAAAAGGCAGGGCTGCTTCTTGTAAAAATTCTGTTAGCTTCTGATCCATCAAGACTTATTGCACAGTGGGGAAAAGTAAATGTCAATGCCTGATTTTGATAAAGTATTAAAAGGTGATTTTAACACGGCAGAAAAGGCTTACAACCGGCTTTATAATGTAGTTTCTATTTTAAGATCTGAAAACGGATGTCCGTGGGATAGAGAACAGACACCAATGTCAATGAGAAGAGATTTAATAGAAGAGACATTTGAAACGGTGGATGCAATTACACAGAATGATTCTGAACATGCAAAAGAGGAACTCGGTGATGTTCTTCTTAATGCAACTATGATAAGTTATATGTATGAGCAGAAGGGCGATTTTACTCTTGCTCAGGTTTTAAATGAGCTTTCTGAAAAACTTATCCGCCGCCATCCTCATGTTTTTCCTGAAAGCGAAGGCAGAGTCTGTGAACAGGGTGATGTTAAAAACGGTGAACAGGTTTTAAGTCAGTGGGACCGCATTAAAGAGAATGTTGAAGGCCGCAAAACTGAATGTATTCTTGATGAAGTTCCAGACGGTTTTCCGCCGCTTTTAAAGGCATTTAAGTATCAGAAAAAAGCTGCGAAAAAAGGTTTTGACTGGGATAATATTGATGATGTAAAGGCAAAGGTCCGTGAAGAATTTGAAGAAGCAGAAAATGCAAGGCTCGAAAGGGATTCTGCCGCTTCAAAGCAGAACGCAAAGGTTTTTGAAAGAAATTCAACTAAAGAAGCAGACGATGCACAAAAGCATCTTGAAGAAGAAATAGGTGATTTTTTCTTTGCACTTGTAAATTATGCAAGAAAGCTTGGTGTAGATCCTGAAACCGCATTGAACCGTGCAAACCGGAAATTTTACAGGCGTTTTTCATACGTTCAGCGTAAAATGCAGGAAACTGGACAGGAGATGGCTGACGGGGCTCTTTCGATAATGGATAAATTTTGGGATGAGGCAAAAGAAAAGGGGTTGTAGAGACGGATTATTACGGCTGAAGGAAGCAGGGTATTTTGGGAACCTGTCCGGGCTGTGTTTTACCCTTGTTATTTGACTATTTTTTTACTATATTATACATATGAACGGAATTTATTTAGCAGATAAAAAAGATGAAGACAATAAGGACAAAGCTCCTGATGCTCTTGCAGAAAAATTTCTTAAAACACGCCAGATTCTGCTTTCCGGCGAAATTAACAAAGAATTAGCAGAAAAATTCAATAAACAGCTTTTACTTTTGGAAGCAGATTCAAGCGATCCTGTTTATGTTTACATCGATTCTCCTGGAGGAGATGTGAGCGCGGGATTTGCCATTTACGATATGATTCGTTTTGTAAGCTGTCCTGTTGTTCTTGTTGGAAACGGATTAATTGCAAGTGCCGCAGCTTTAATTCTTCTTGCGGTTCCAAAGGAAAGAAGAGTTGGATTTGCAAATTCAGAATATCTTATTCACCAGCCTTTAAGCGGAATGCGTGGAACTGCAACAGAAATTGCAATTCATGCTGAAAACCTTACAAAGACAAAAGCAAAGATTAATAAGATTATTGCAGATGCTACAGGTAAAGATGTTAAACAGATAGAAAAAGATACTGACCGTGATCACTGGCTTGATGCTGCAGAAGCAAAAGACTATGGTCTTATCAGTAAAATTATTTCTACACGTGATGAATTGAAAGCTGTAAAATAAACTGTATGACTTTTGAATTGACGGATGAATTAACAGATTTAATTATCGGTGCTCTGGAAAACCAGGAAAAGAAATTTGCCGTTGATGCAGAGTCAGGTTTACTTATAGAAAAAAAAGATGATGTTGTGTGTGATGAAGAAAACTATTACGAACTTCCTGTATGGGATTCGAAAGATGGTTTCGATCTTATGGAAAAATTTGTAAATGAACTTCATTCACCGATTGCCAGAAATGATTTGCTTACTGTACTTCGTTCTGGAAGGGGGGTATTTAGAGGATTTAAGGATGTTTTAAAGTCTTATCCTGAGGTTGAAAAAAGGTGGCATTTTTTTAAAAGCCGCGAATTAATAAAATATATTAACCAATGGTATAATTCTTTAAGGGAAACATGGGGTCTTGAAAAATTAGATTGCGAAGTAGAAGAAACAGATGATTTGCTTTGTGATGACTTTATGTTTGCTCCATTTGATTTTAAAAGCGACAGAGAAGAATTTTTAGAATGTTTAGAGTCTGTTGCAAAAGACTATCGTGCACAGTTTCCTGACGAAATTGCAGATGCTTTATTTGATTTATGGAAATCGAAAACAGAATTTGGTTTTAATGATAACGCATGTGGTTTTGTGTGCAGATCTTTTTCGAAAGAATTTGCGGGATGTGCTGTTTTTGCACCGTGTCTTGAGAAAGCACAGAATACTGTTTTACTCACCAGTTTCTTTGTGCAGGAAAAATTCCGTGGTCTTGGAATCGGCAGAAAACTTTTTGAACAGTCATTAGCCGAGTTAAAAAACCGACGTTTTAAGTGGGTACTTATAGCAGACACAATTATTCCTGAAGCTATTACACCTTTATTGATGAGATCAGGTTTTAAACAGATTGGTTCAGGATTTATTGCAGATTTGTCTGCAGATTAATTTTATTTAAAGAGGTATTTAATATGTCATTTAGAAGAGAAAATGAAATTGATTTGGATCAGCTTGCAGCTTTTTTGCAGAATGCAGTAGAAAAAGTTAAGACAGAAGAAAATCCTGATTTATTGAATGATGTTAAAAAGGTTTATAAAAAGAATGTTCCATTTTCATTGAGAATGTATGTTGCTGCATACCTTACAAAATTAAGCGGAAGTCATTTTAGAGGTCGTAGAGATTTTAAGAACGACCGTTCAAGAAACCGTGATTACCGCAAAGACAATCAGAAAGCAGATTATCTTCAGAACAACACTCGTGATGGAGAAACTTTAGAAAATAAAGAATTTCGCACACCACGTCAGAGAACACAGATAGATGAATCACTTGCAACAACAATTTTTATTGGAATCGGAAGAAACCGCCGTGTACATGCACGTGATCTTGTTGGACTTTTAATCAGTGTTGCTGGATTTGATCGTGATAGAATTGGTGACATCCGTGTTCTTGCAAATTATTCTTTCGTTCAGATTTTTGCAGAAGATGCTTCTAAAGCAATCGATGCTCTTAATGGATATGAATATCGCGGAAGAAAACTTTCTGTAAGTTATTCAAGACAGAAGGGGGAATCTTCAGATAATGCTTATGCAGATTCATCTGAAATGATGGACAAAGAAGATGCAGAAGCATATGCAGCAGCAGAAAAGGCAGCCGGAACAGAAGGTTTTTCTGGACCACAGCCATCTGGAAGCAGTTACTTAGTTTAATTACCAGTTTTGTACAGCTGGTGAAAACGGTATAAAAGATATCCCTTCTGTAAGGGATATCTTTATTTTAAAGAAAGTACATTCAATCTTTTTTAATCCTGAAAAAATATTTATCAATGCAAACGAAGGTGGAAGGCCACGTCGTGGAAGGGTGCAGCTTCCAGGATTTATGAAAGTTGTTGAAGCAGAATTGCTTCTTGCTGCAATATGTGTGTGACCGTATAAAACGAGATCTGCTCTGTCGATGGATGCCTGCTGTTCTATTCCGCTCATTCCGTAATAAACTCCAAAAACATGTCCGTGTGTTAAAAGAACATTTGTTTTTGCCGCACGAAGATTTAATATCTTTGGAATTTTAATTTCATAATCATTTTTTGATTTTTTTTCTTCAGATGGATTGAATGTAACTGGATAAGAATCATCATCTCCATTTCCGCATACAATTGCAGCAACAGGTGGAAAGATTTTCAAAAGTTTTTTATTTTTCTTTAATGATTCAAGTAGAGAAACTACATCAGAAATTCCGTCGCCTAAAAAAGCAAATAAATCTTTATCAGGGAAATTTTCTATAATTTTTTTTAATATGGAAGAATTTCCATGTGTATCAGAAACTGCAAGTATTGAAACATTTTCCTTTTCTGAAAGAGAATCAATATCTTCTTTAGAACCTAGTAAAAAATTCTTTGCCTGAACAATTAAATTCATAACAACTATTCTTTTCTATCTTCTATAATAAAATGATTGATTGAAGAAAGACCTGTTTCCGGATCTACATATCTTTTTATTTTATAATATGCTCCTGCAATATTATTTACATGTGTAAGTAATTCAGCATTACTCTTTAAAGGCTCTTCGAATAGAAGCATATAGTCAATTGCGTTGTCAATTATGTCTTCGATATGTGCAATTTTTGTCTGTTCAGTTTCCTGTTTTACCTCTTCGATATCTTCTGATTGTTCTACAGCTCTGTCGAGAACAAAATCACTTGTTGCTTCTATTGCAAGAATGTCATCCTGTGGAAACAATGTGTAAATCGGGAAAGGTTTTTTTTCTTCCATGTTTTCGCGGAAAGAAGCAAGTGTGTTACTAGTGTATTCCGGTGCACCGATTGTAATGATTCCAGCAAGCTCTACGTTTTCAAGAAGAGCAATAAGACGTGATATTCTTCCAGTATTTCCGACTTTAAGGTCATCAGGGAAAACATACGGGATAATCAGTCCTGAATTTTCTGTAGCCTCTTCATCAGAAAGTCCGAAGTTTGTTTCGAGTCTTTCAACTTCTTCTTTTACAAAAGTATCTGAATTATATCCATAACCGAATACTATACATATTTTCTGTTTTGTCGGTTTCCACATAGGGCGGGAAGGTTTTGTTTCTGTTTCTGTATTATTTGAATTTTCTTTAGTGTCTGTTTTATTTTTTTTGCATGATACAGCTGCAAGTGAGAGAATGATAAAAAGTGCTGTGAATGTTTTTGTAAATTTAGTAGTTTTCATATCTACTATAATAGTACATATAAAAACTCTAGTCAAATTGGATTAATTGTCGGTTAAAGGTCCGGTTTTCCACATGATAAGATGTTTACACAATTAGATGCAGTATTCAAATCCTACGAAATTCCTGTTTTTTTCTGCAAGTTCATCAAGGTGAATTGAATCAACATATTCATTGATTTTTTCTTCAAAGCCTTTCCAGAAATCGCGGCTTCCCTGAGAAACTACAGTGTTATTTTCGAAATCTCCAAGCGGGCAGAGCTTTCCTTCCATAACTCGTAAAATCTCTCCGATTGTATAATCCTTCGGAAGCTTTGTAAGCTTGTATCCTCCGTTTAATCCACGGGAACCGTTTACAAGATGCGCCTTACTCAAGTGAATTAAAATCTGTTCAAGATATTTTACAGAAAGATTTCTTCTGTGCGAAAGAGTTTTAAGAGGAATATATTTATCAGGCTCTCCCAAAGCAAGGTCTTCCATGATTAAAAGTGCATATTTTCCTTTTGTAGAAATTTTATACATTTTTTAATTCCTCCTTAAAGGCTTTTGTAATTCGTTCAAGAGCCTCTTTTAAAACTGCCCGTGGAGTTGCAATATTGATTCTCTGGAAATATTCTCCTTCGGGTCCAAACATTGTTCCGCGGTCAAGCCATACTTTTGCCCTGTTTACGATTATGTCGTCGATTTTATGGTCCGAAAAACCAAAGGCAGAAAAATCAAGCCAGAGAAGAAAAGTTCCTTCAGGTTCAATAAGCCTTACCTCCGGAAGATTGTCTGCAAGAAAACTTTTTACAAAAGCAATATTATCTTCTAAATGCTTCTGTAAAGCTAAAAGCCAGGGTTTGCCTTTTTCATAAGCTGCCTGTGCTGCAGTAAGTCCCATAAGGCTTGGTTCATCGTAGCCGGTTTTATCCCGTTCATCATGAAACTTTTTTCGTAAAACAGGATTTTTTATAAAGTTTGTAGAAAACTGCAAGCCCGCCAGATTAAAGGTTTTACTTACAGACATCGAAACGATTGAGTTTTCTGCAGTTTCTTTTGAGAGTGTAGAAAAAACTGTGTGTTTATTGGGTGAATAAACAAAGTCATTATGAATTTCATCAGCAAAGACTATTACATTATGGCGAAGACAGATTTGAGAAATTTTTTCTAATTCTTCTTTTGTCCATACGCGACCAACAGGGTTATGCGGGCTGCAAAGGATAAAAAGTTTTACATCATTTTCTACAATCTTTTTTTCAAAATCTTCAAAATCAATGTAATATTTTCCGTCTTTTTCGTACAGCGAAGAAGTTACAAGTTTACGCTTATTTATATTAATCATATTTTTAAATGGATAATAAACAGGAGTCTGAATAAGAACAGAATCTCCTTCTTTTGTTACGGCTTTCATTGCACAGACGATTCCAAAAACTACTCCGGGTGTAGTTACAAGATCACTTCGTTCCGGTAAAAAATTATGTTCGGTCTGCATCCAGTTTTTAAGGGAAGCAAAAAAAGCATCATTGATACAGGAATACCCGAAAATTCCATGATTAATTTTATTGTGGAGTGCCTCAAGAATTTCTGGGGCTGTAGGAAAATCCATATCTGCAACCCAGAGAGAAAGGGCATCTGCAGGTTTTCCCCGGGCAACAGCAAGGTCAGTTTTGATACAGTTAGTGCCGTGCCGGTCAATTACGGTATTAAAGTCGTAGCTCATAAAAAACTCCAGAAATATTTTAGACACCCATTGACTTAATAGGTTAGTTATAGTATAAACAGTATTACCTACTAGGTCAATAGGTATTAAAATTTTTAATGAGGTTTTCTATGAAAAAGGCTAATGTATTTTTTGGTTTAATTTTTGTCGTGCTTGGAGTTCTGGTTGCGGCTGCTCCCTATTCGTTTGCACATGTCTGCGAAGTCGGTGAGAAGGTTATGAAATGTCATTGGACTGCGCGAGTTGAATTGTTTTTAGGAATTTCTGTGGCTGTTTTTGGAATTGCAAAAGTGCTTTTGAGTGATTCAGCTTTTAATCTTGGTACGAATCTGGGGCTTGCTGTAAACGGCGCTGGAGTTATTTTAGTCCCTTCGGTTTTAATTGGTGTATGCGGAATGAAAAAAATGCACTGTGCTGCCGTTGCAAAACCGGCATTGATTGTTTTTGGAATTTTAATTATCGCAGTTGTAGTTGTTCAAAGTGTATATTTATGGAAAAAGCGATAACATCAGTATATCTTGCAGAATCTAATTTACGCAGAAAACCATATAGAACTTGTGCGCTTGTTTTGATAACTTTCCTTTTGTCCTTTGTCCTGTTGAGTTCCTTTATTTTTAATTCAAGTTTAAAAAAAGGAATTAAGGGAATTCAAGACAGAATCGGTGCAGATTTAATGATTGTACCGGAAGGTTATGAAACAAAGGCAGAAAGCGTACTGCTTTACGGAACCCCTGATTATTTTTATATGGATAGAAGTGTAGAAGAAAGTGTCCGTAAAACTGACTGCTGGAAAAACGTAACAAGCCAGGTTTATCTTACAAGCGTTTCAGAAAGCTGCTGCGATTTTCCAGTCCAGATAATAGGTTTTAATCCGGAAACAGATTTTATTGTAAAAACCTGGGCAAAGAATAAATTTAAAATTCAGGAAAAAGAAAATGAACGCGGGATTTTTTTTGCAGGAAATAATGTAAACGTCGAAAAGGGAATGGTGCGTTTTTTTGACAGTACACATAAAATTACAGCTTCTCTTTCTAAAAGCGGAACCGGTGTAGATAATGTAATATATACAGATATCGATACTCTTGAAAAAATTTTTAATGATGCAAAGCAAAAAGGTTTTGGCTTTATTGCAGGAGATAATTTGCGTGAAAAAGTAAGTGTAATTTTTATTAAGATTAAAGAAGGTTCAACGCCAGACAGCGCTGCATTAACAATTAAAAATGCTGTTTACAATGATTTTGGCGATAAAGAAAAAATACAGATTATCCAGGGAGAAAAGTTTGTTTCGGTTCTGGCAGAAAGACTTTCTTCGATTTTAATTTTTATAAATGCGTCTGCATTTTTGGTTTTTATAACAGCATTTCTTTCGATTGCTGTTGTGTTTTCCTTCTCTATTAACGAAAGAATAAGGGAGTTTTCGATTCTGCGTGTACTTGGTGCAGATTCTTTTAAACTTAAGTCAATTATTTTTAACGAAGCATTTATTTTGGGAACTGCAGGAAGTTTTACAGGAATATTTTTTTGCCTTCTTATTATCATACCGTTTAATACGTTGATTTCTGAAAAAATTGGACTTCCGTTTTCGACAGGAAGCTTTTTAGAAATAACAGTATCTGCTTTGGTTGTATTTGTCATACTTTTGACTTCGTGTATTGCTTCTGCATTTATAAGTGCTGTGCGCATTTCTAAATTTGAACTGTACGGAGAAATAAAATGATAGAAATTAAGAATATTAAAAAGTTCTTTAAAAGTCCGCGCGGTAAAGTGACTGTCTTTGATGATTTTTCACTAAAAATTAAAGAAGGAGTTTTTCTTGGTGTTGCAGGAAAATCCGGGGCTGGTAAGAGTACGCTCCTTTCGATTATTGCAGGGCTTCAAAAGCCGGATGAAGGAAAAGTTGTCATAAACGGAACTGATATTTTTACTTTGTCTGATAAAGAATTATGCGGTTTTAGAAATGAACATATTGGTTTTGTTTCGCAGGAACAAAGCTTTTTAGAAAACCTTTCGGTACTTGATAATGTAAGACTTCCGTATTATATAAATTCACGCAGAACAAAAAACAATGCTAAGAAAAACAATGTCGGAAAAAATGATGACGACGATTTTGTAACAGAGCGCGCAACAGGGCTCCTTAAAAAACTCGGTATCGAAAATCTTTTGCAAGCATATCCGAGAGAACTGTCTGGAGGGGAAAATCACCGTGTTTTAATTGCCCGCGCTTTGATGAATGATCCAAAAATCATTCTTGCAGACGAACCTACAGAATCTGTAGATGAAAAACAGACTAAAGAAATAATTAAAATATTCCGTAAACTCTCTGATGACGGTAAAACCGTAATACTTGTAAGTCATGATAAAAGTGTACTTGGTGAATGTGATAAAGTCATAAAACTCTAGTCGGCAGTCAACATGGCAACGGGTTGTTGCCATATGCTTATTAGTAATTTATAACCGGGCTATTACTGATTTATTGCCTGTTTGAGATCTGCGATTAAATCATCAGAATTTTCTATTCCAACAGAAAGTCTTAATGTCTGTTCTGTAATTCCGTTTTCAAGTCTGACTGCTTCCGGTACATCTGCATGGGTTTGAGTTACAGGATATGTGATAAGACTTTCTGTTCCTCCAAGACTTTCTGCATACTGAATCAACTTTACATGGCGTAATATCGAAAGTGCACGCTCTGTAGTATCTGTCTGGAATGTAAGCATTGCTCCAAAACCGCGGGACTGCTTTTTCTGTATTTCATAACCAGGATGTTCTTTAAGACCAGGGTAAATTACATGTGTTACGCAGTCTACGGTTTTAAGCCACTGTGCAATTTTGAGTGCATTTTCCTGCGCTTTTTCCATTCTGAGAGAAAGTGTTTTTATTCCGCGAAGAACAAGCCAGCTGTCAAAAGGCGCAAGACCTGCCCCTGTTGTCTTTATGAGAAATCGAAGCTTTTCCTGAACATCAGTTCGGTTGGTAATTATAAAGCCTGCAAGAGTGTCGTTGTGTCCTGCAAGATACTTTGTTCCTGAGTGAACTACGATATCAGCTCCGAGTGCAAGCGGATTCTGAAAATACGGTGACATAAAAGTATTATCGACAATTAAAAGCAGGTTATGATTTTTTGCAAGTTCTGCTGTTTTTGCAATGTCGGTAATATTCATCATCGGGTTAGTGGGAGTTTCTATATAAATTGCTTTTGTTTCCGGTTTTATAAGTTTTTCAATATTTTGAGTTGAACAGTTTACGCGGGTAAAACTTATTCCATTTTTAATATTAACGTTATCAAAAAGCCTTATAGTTCCGCCGTATAAATCGCTGTCTGCAATTATGTGATCGCCGGGATTAAATAATTCCATCAAAAGAGAAATTGCAGCCATGCCGGAAGAAAGGGCAAGGGCGTCGACTCCGCCTTCGAGTTGACAGATGATTTTTTCTAACTGTTCCCGTGTAGGATTTTGCAGTCGAGAATAATCAAAGCCTGTACTTTGTCCAACTCCCGGGTGTGCATAAGTTGCTGTCTGGTAAATCGGATAACTTACTGCACCGTAGTGATTGTTGAACGGTTTAAAACTGTTGCATCCTATTCTGTGACATGTCTGGTTTCTAAAACTCGGACAGCTTTCTTCTTTTGAACAAGTCCCTGCATCTACGGCATCTTTATCTAAGTGAATGCATTTTGTCTCTATAGAATATGACATAATTACTCCAATTAAATTGAATACTCAACTTCGTGAACTTTGCCGCCAAAATTTAATATTTCAAGAATTTTATTGCGGTAAAGTGCAAAAGTATCCTGAACTCTGACACGCGGGCGCGGGAGTTTAATGTCGATAACTGCTTCGACACGACTAGGGCGCGCGCTCATTACAACTACTTTGTCACTCATGTAAATTGCTTCATCAACATCATGAGTTACCATGAGCATTGTCATATTGTTTTCATTTTTGATGCGTAATATTTCGTCCTGAAGGTTCATTCTTGTAAAAGCATCAAGCGCGCCTAATGGTTCATCAAGAAGAAGAACTTTCGGGTGACCTACAAGCGCCCGCGCAAGAGAAGTCCTCTGCTGCATTCCGCCTGAAATCTGGTGCGGATAAGAATTTTCAAATCCGTTTAAGCCAACAAGATTGATGATTTCGTTTACATCATTTTTGTGTTCTTTATAAATCTTTCGTGCTTTTAGTCCAAATGCGATGTTTCCTTTTACTGTAAGCCAGGGGAAAAGATTTGACCCCTGAAAAGCAAAACCTCTGTCGCTTCCTGCTTTTATGATTTTTTCTTCGTCAAGTAATACTGTTCCGTCAAACTGGCGTTCAAGTCCACCTATGATTCTAAGAAGAGTAGACTTGCCGCATCCTGAAGGCCCTATAAGAGATACAAAGCTTCCAGGTTCTATATCAAGAGAAAAATTATTTAAAACATGCACGTCATCAAAGCTTTTATTTACATTGTTTATTTTTATATTGCCTACCATCTGATTACTCCTTTCTGCCATACCATTATTTTGTCACGAACTTTAAACAGCATTGTTAAAATGAATGAACACAAAACAGCTATTATTATTAAACCTGCATATACTCCGTCATATTGCATGACAGATTTCTGCCAGTTTATATACCAGCCGATTCCTTCTGAGTTTCCGTTCATTTCTACAGCCATTAAAGTTGCAAAAGAAGAAACGATTCCGTAGAAGAGTCCTAAAAAAATCTGAGGTAAGCTTGCCGGAACTGCGACACGAAAAACCTTAAAAAATGTATTTGCACCAAGAGTTTCACTTACTTCGAAAAATACTTTGTTTACACTTTGAATTCCGCTTGCTGTCATAAGCGTAACCGGGAACCACACTGCAAATGCAATTAAAAATACGTTTGCTCCGTGTGTTGTAGGAAATACACTTAATGCCAGAGGAATCCACGCCGTTGTCGGAACTGGACCTAAAAATTTTGTTACAGGATTTAACCAGTATCCGACATGACGGTTATAACCTAATGCAAGTCCTGTAAAAAATCCTGTTACAAGTCCAAATATAAATCCCTGAGAAAGAAGTCCGAGGGAAAACAAAAGATTTTTAACAAGAAAACCTTTTTGCAGCCATAATAATCCTGTAATTCTATCAAGTGACGGAAAGTAAAGAACAGGTAAAAGCCGTGTTTTTGAAACAACTGTGTTAAGCAGCGCAAGAAATAAAAACAGACCTGCGTAAAATGGGGCTTTTGATAAAAGTTTTTTGCCAAAATCTTTTGCAAAAATTCCTGCTATAAAACAAACAGCAAGAATAATTACTGCTGCAAGGAGAAAACACATGTAAAACGGATGAGGCATTTGTTTTTGCTTTCCGCTTTCTGGAAGTGCAAAATAGAGTAGTGCAGAAACTGCTGCCGAAATAAACGGGAGCAATGCTGTTAAAAAAGTTTTTGCTTTTTTGTTCATGGTTATCTCCTTATCTGGTAGTTTTTTTGTATTTTTAATTTTCAAGTTTAGAAATTGTAGTTTCTGAATATGTCCCGTCTTCGTTATAAATATATGAATCCGGTACATCATCAAAGCTTACAAAATGCTCATTTACAAATTTATCTTTGTCAGAAACATTCTGCATTACGCCCATGTCTACAAGTTCAGAAATCGATTCTTTAACTGTTTTTCTTGCAAGGCTTACAGATGGTGTGTAGTTGTATGTTGTCAAAAGATATGCGTTCTGGTTTACATCTCCTGTCATCTGCTTGTTTTCTATCTGAAGTTCTGCAGAATCTTCAGGATGTGCCTGCACATAAGCACTTGCTTTTAATACAGAGCGTATAAATGCTTTTGTATGTTCAGGATATTTTTCTGCAACCTCTGTTGAGACAAATGTAAGACAGCAGTATTCCTGACTGAATTTTTCGTCTTCTGTTGTATCAAGAATTTTTCTAAATCCGTAATCTTTTTCTGCAAGGTATGCAATAGGATCATGAAGTCCAACTGCTTCTACAGCACCGTTGTTAAGTGCAAGAGGAAGATCAGGCATGTTGTAAACAGCAATTTTAAATTCAGCGTCAGGTCCATAAGCTTTTAATCCAAGTTCATGAAATTTTCTCTGGAATGCAATTGTAGAAGAATCTTGAACGCCGCAAAAACCGATTGTCGTTCCTTTAAGGTCTGCTACTGTTTTATATGGTGAATCTGCGCGTACATAAAATTTTGTACAGCCCGTGTGAACACCAGTTAAAAAACTTATTTCTAGACCGTTGTCCATCTGAGGAACAAGGCTTCCTGCAAGTCCAAGTGATGCATCAATCTTTTTGGCTACTGCAAGTTCGCTTGCCTGCTGAATGTTGATTTCGATTGTTTCGTATTTGAGACCGGCTTTTGAAAACTCTTCTTCAAAGATGCCTTTGTCGATTGCGATGTGAAGTGGTGCTCCACAAAGGCCTGAGTTTGCAGTTCCGATTTTAAATACAAAATCTTTATCTGCTTTTTTGCCGCCACAGGAAATAAGATTTGTGCTCAATACGGCTGTTACTGCGAGGGTTGCTATGACCGACGCGATTTTAGTTTTTGATTTTTTCATTTTATACTCCTTATAAGTTGTCATATAAATCTTCTGTTAATGTTAAGCTTCCGCGATATCCTGAATAAGTTCTGTTAAATACAAGACGTTCGTTCATAGGGAAAGTTGCATTTAGATACTGAATTTCTTTTTCGAGAGCAACTTCCTTTTCATTAGTGCTGCCTACCAGAAGCGAAATATCTTCCGGCTCCTCGCGGATTGCCTTATTGATTTCCCACTGGTCGCTTGCAAAAACAATCTTAGGAGGATTTGCGTATTCAAGTTCACTTATCTCTTTGATGATTCTTTCCTTATCTTCCGGACGGAAAATATTTTCTGTAATCACTACGAGGACCGGAGAGAAGCTGTAATCGTTTGCAAGATAACGTGTAATTGCAATTGCATTTGATGCATCTCCTGCAACTGCAAAGCGTTTCCAGCTTAACTGTCCGATTGACTGAGCAAGATATGAGTAAACGTAATCTTCTTCTTCCTTAACTACTCTGTTTACAAGTTCGTCGTCAAGTTTAAGGGCAGAAGCAACTTCGCGTACAAAGCGTGTAGTATCTGTTGCTCCTACAGGAACAAACGGGAATCTTATCGAAGGCACTCCGAATTTCTTTTCAAACTTTTCTGCAGGTCCTTTAAAAAGCCATGGATTTATGATGATATTAAGAGCTGCTTCTGAGCAGTGTTCGACAACATCGATCCCCTGGTGCTTTGTAAAGAAAGTATTCACTTTAAGACCGAGCTTATTTAAGATTCGTTCAATCTCTTCAAGAGTTCCTGCCCAGAACGGATCGTGGTAAGGAACGATTCCGAAGATGTTTACGAGGTCTGCTTTTTTCTTTGTTGCAGGCTGGATTACTTTGTCGATAAAAGTGTTCCAGACTGTTTCGTATCCTAAAAGACTGTCACCGGCAAAACCCGGAGTGTCGATTGCAAAAACTTTGTGTCCTTTTTCGGTAAATTCATAGGTTACGCTCTGAATGTCGTCGCCGATGATCCCGGCTGTACAGCCTGTAAGAACAAAGTAAGCCTGTGCATCGATGATGTCGATTGCACCCTGAATTGTCGTACGGAGTTTATTTGCTCCACCAAAAACAACTTCCTTTTCGAGCATGTTGCTTGAAGGAAGTGATACGCCGCTTACAAAGCATGCGTGCTTATGTCCGCTCTGTCCCTGTTCGGCAGCAGTTGTCTGCATACAGCATCCCGGTCCTGAGTGAAGGATAGGACAAACATGATCTATAGCTGCAAGTACGGAGTTGATTCCCGAAAGAACGCAGCCTCCGCGTGGATTTTCTGTAACAAAACTCATTCTAGTCCCCCTGTCTTAGTCGCCGATGATATATTTGAATGCATCCTGTTCGTACCAACTGTCGCGATACGGAAGTTTTACATGCTCTGCAATTTTTTTGTTGAATCCTGGATTAGAAAGCTGGTCTGCAATTTTATTTCCAAGATACAAAAGTCCGTCGTAACCCATTGTCGGTCTCTTACCGTCAAGAACGTGTGTAGTTGGAATTCCAAGCTTTGCTGCCCAGTCTGGTACACCGATAAATGCATCCGGTTTAAGTTTCTTTACAAGGTTAACCTGTTCAAACGGCTGCATGTTTGCAATGTCTATTACAAAGTCTTTGTGGATTCCGTTTAAGTATTCAACATCGACCTGTGCGTCTGCATCGTATGTAGGTGTTTCAAGTCCGACAAGCTTCATTCCAAAGTCATCGATGAGAGCGGCTGCTGCAAAAGATCGTCCTGTTCCGCCGCAGATAAATACACGCTTTCCTTCAAGACGCGCTCTTATTTTTGCAACGAGAGGTTCGATGCGTTCGTGTTCGCGAGCGATGATTTCTTCGACTTCTTTTTCTTTTCCGATTACTTTTGCAATTCCGCGGTACCACTTGTCTGTATTGCGGATTCCAATCGGCATTACTGTGTGTGAATACGGAATACCGTAATCTTCTTCGAGGGTTTTCATAAACTCGTCTGCGAATACCTTACAGATACTTGTAGAAGCTGCTGCCTGCGGAATGCGTTTTATTTTTTCGAGTGAACTGTAAAATGGAATGTAGTTCACTTCGGCGCCGATAAGATTTAACATGCGCTCCATTTCTTTCTGGTCGGCAAAGCTTACTGTTGTCGGTGCAAAGAGATTTATGAGATTTGGAATCGTTTCTTTTTTTTCTTTTTTGAGAATGTATTTGTTGATCGACAAAAATGCTGCATCAAATCCGCTTGCACAGATTTTGCTTTTAAATCCTTCGCAGTGAATCGGAACAATCGTAGTATCCTGATATTCATCACCTAAATCCTGGCAGATAGAATCAATGTCATCTCCAATAATTCCAGAAGCACATGAGGCATACACAAAAATGAGTTTCGGGTTGTAGCGTTCCACTGCTTTTCTTACAGATTCACGGAGCTTCTGTTCACCGCCGAAGACGACACTTTTTTGATCAAGGTTTGTAACTATGATGCGCGGATTTTTAATAAGCTTTTCACCACGGTGAGCCTGTCCTACGCGGAACATATCGACAGCCATTATCGTACAACCGACGCAGCCCTGAGGTGAGTGCGAAATAAAAACAGAATCTTCAAGGCTCATAAGACATGCCATTGAGTTAATCTGCTGGCACTGCAAGCCCTGTGCAAAGCTACGGTCTGCGCGCTTTAAACATTTTCCTGCAAACTGCTGTTGAGCAGATGCACTTGATCCGCCAAAATCGTTTACACGGCCTTCACGACTTTCTCTTACTCCTGAATACTGAACTGCCATTTGTTGCTCCTATTTTTTTTACCAGTGTCTGGTGGTTATCAATTTTAAAATAATACGCCGTTACTTTTTCGAGCGCTTCTTTTACGGTTACGTCAACGTCAAAACTTGATATAGCTTTTTTTTCAAGCTGCTTAGTAACGTTAAAGCCAATTTTTTCTGCTATGACGGCTCTTACATCAGATATAATCTGAACTTTTGCAGAAGCAGTACCTGTGCAGCCATTGCCATGACCGCCGCATGATCCAGACTCTTTTTGACCGCCGCAGCATTCGCTGTTTTTTTTACCGGCAGTTTCCTGACTTTCATCATATTTTCGGATTTGCCCTTCAGTAAAATTTCCGGCATCATCTACCTCATATATATGGAAGCTTTTTGCTTCTCCAAAGTGGAGGTTTACATTTATTCCGTCTGAACTTGCAACTGCAATTTTATAAGCCATATAACAAATTCCTATATTAGTCTTACCTATATAATAACTAGGTAAGACTAATATAGCGTTTATAACCTACTAAGTCAATAGGTATTTACAAAAAATGTGTATTTTTCAGGAGTTGAAAGTAAGAAGATTTTTGATGGCAGTACAGCCTTATTATCTGTACAGCCATCATATTTTTTTACAATCTTTTATTAACTAACTTTGTTACTTTGGTTTCTGTGTACGTTCCGTCACTATTGTAAACATAAGAATCCGGAACACCGTCATATGCTTTAAAATGGGCATTTACAAAACTGTCTTTGTCTGGAACATTTTTCATGATTCCCATATCTACAACCTGATCGATTGCATCATATAATGTTTTTTTAGCAAGTCCTACAGAAGGAGTGTAGTTGTAAGTTTCAAGCATTTCGGCATTGCTGTTTACATCGCCTGAGACATGACCGTTTTTAATCTGGAGTTCAGCTGCTTCAAATGGTTTTGCCTGAACATAAGCAGATGCCTTTAACATCGCGCGAACAAATGCCTTTGTGTGTTCCGGATATTTTTCTGCAATTTCAGAAGAAACAAAAGTCATGCAGCAGTATTCCTGAGAAAACTTTTCATCTTCTGTTGTATCAAGAATTTTTCTAAAACCGTAGTTTCGTTCTGCAAGATAACCAACAGGGTCATGAAGTCCAACTGCATCAACTGCACCGTTTTCAAGTGCAAGCGGAAGATCTGTAAGTCCGTAAACTGCAATTTTAAATTCTGCATCTGGACCAAAAGCTTTAAAACCATAATCATTAAACTTTCGCTGGAATACAACTGTAGAAGAATCCTGCACTCCGCAAAGACCTACAGTTTTTCCGCGAAGGTCTGCAACAGTTTTATATGGGGAATCTGCCTTAACATAAAACTTTGTACATCCCGTATGAAGTCCGCTTAAGAATTTGATTTCAAGACCGTTGTCAATCTGCGGCAAAAGACTTCCTGCAAGTCCGAGTGTTGCATCGATTTTACCTGCAACTACAAGAGAAGTTGCGTCCATCAGATTGATTTCGATTACCTCGTAGTTAAGACCGGCCTTTTTAAATTCATTTTCAAAAATGCCAAGGTCAATTGCTACGTGTAGTGGAACTGGACAAAGACTTGAGTTTGCAGTCCCGATTTTAAAAACAAAATCTGATTCTGCTTTTTTGTCTCCGCAGGATATAAATCCTGCACCAAGAAGAGCTGTCATCATAATAACAGCAAATGTTGATTTGATTTTTTTCATATTACACCTCCGTGCAAAAAAAAAGGTTCCCAAGGTTAGATAACATGCGTCATCTTCCATTAGGAACCTCCGGTTTTCCGGTCAGTTCTGGTTTTATGGTATTGATAAAAAACATTTTTCATTTCCTTCTAGTTTTTATCAAACCTGAACTTTTCGTTCTTATCAATCTGAATGATTTTTCCGTCCTGAATCTGTATTGTAACGGAACCATATTTGATTGACTTAACATATTCTGCAAGTTTATCAAATTCTTTGGGATAAACTGCACTTTTTTGTTTAACAGTTATTAAATCTTCATCAGCCATAGGCATCTCCAAAAAGATTCTGGTATTTAAAGATTTTCAGTTAAATCTCTGAACAGCTACCGAATAGATATCTTCTATCAGTCTTATGCCACCTGCGTAACCTGCATAAGAGTTATCCATTACAACGCGGTTCTGGAGCGGCCATGCCACGTTCAAAAAGTTTCCTTTGAGCTCTTCGGTAATCTCTTTATCATAGAAGCTTCCAAGAACTAAAGGGTATCCGTGATAATCATGTTCGCGGATTGCATTATGAATCAGATAGCTGTCTGTTGTAAATTCAACTTCAGCTTCTATTCCATAATTAAGTTTTTTAAACTCTTCTCGGATTGCCTGCTGATATTCTTTTGGAGTGTCATCAGTAATGAACTGCTTTGCCGGGAAAAGTCCCAGGTCATTTACAAGGAATTTCGTAAGTGCAAGAGTATACTGGGCATCTGCGACAACCGAAAACTGTTTGTTGATTACGCGGTTTTCAAGAAATAAATCTGCATAACGTTCAATCAGATAGTAAAAATATTTTTCGTGTTCAGCTATGACAGATTCAACTTTTGCAGAATCAACATCTGCAAACTTTCCGACTTCGCGCAAAAATTTACTGGTTTCTGTAGCTCCTATAGGAAGAGTAGGGAGGTGAAGGAATGGAGTTCCAAACTTCTTTTCCAGATTCTTCACGTTCTTTAATCCGACCCATGGACTTACAAGAAGGTTGAACTGTGCTTTAGGAACTAAATCAATATTCTTAATTCCACGTTCGTAGCCGAAAATCATATTTGGTTTTAAACCAAGTTCAGCAACAAGTTTTTCTATCTCGCGAAGGTTTCCAAGCCAGAATAAATCTGCATAAGGAACATCAGCCCAGATGTTTACAAGTCCAGGTATCTTTTCTGTATCCTTTGCGTTTACACCTTCTACACGCGGTAAATACTGATCGATGATTGCATCAATTACCTGCTCATGTCCCTTGTAGTTGTTTCCCTTAAAGCCTGCTGTATTTGCATAGATTACAGGCTTTGGAGCATCTTCAAACTGACTTACGATTTCACCAGAATCATCTCCGACGATTTCGGGGATACAGCCTGTAAGAACGACATATAAATCTGCATCGATTACTTTAAGCGCATTTTCGATTGTGCTCTTAAGCTTTTTAGTTCCACCGAATACAACATCTTTTTCGTTGATGCTTGTGCAGGGAAAGATGTTTGGAGAAAAATATCCTGAACTTCCCGTTCCGTCTGAAAGTTTTTGTGCACAACCTGGACCTGAGTGAAGGACAGGAATTGCTCTTGTAATTGCCTGAACAGTCTGCATTGAAGCGAGTGCGCATTTATAACGCTGTTTGTCTAAAAGTTTTGCCATTTTATTTTACGCCTCCTGCCGCTGCTACTTTGTCCCCTTCAAAGAATTTGTCAATATTCTGTTCATACCACCAGTCTGTGTATGGAAGCTTTACTCTTTTTGCAAGGTTCTGTTCAAAACTTCTGTTTCTAATCGAATCAAGAATTGTCTTTGCAAATTCAAGTGTATGCTTGTAACCGAATATCATGTATTCATCAGCAACGTAAACAGCCGATGTTCCGTTTTTGATTGCCCATACAGTTGAACCCGGATGACGTGACAAATATAGGTCAGGCTTATACTTGTTAAGAATGTTCATTACTTCGTAGTTCTGCTGATCAGAGACACTTGCTTCAAAGTTGATGTTGTTGTCAAGAAGATATTTCATGCTTGGCGGAACATCTCCATTTTCATACTTTTTGTCGTAGTGCCATGCAAGTGCCCATACAACTTCAATACCAAGTTCGTTCAATACGCGGCTAACTTCGAAAGTATAGCCAGGTCCCATTCCAATTACTGCACGCAAGCCCTTAAGTTCTTTTTTAACTTCTTCAATCTGTGGAATATAAATAGCACGCTGTTCTTCGATGTATTTTTCAACTTTTTCGCTTCGATCTGTTACGCGGCCGATTTCGCGAAGCCATGTTTCAAAACCTACGATACCGCACTGATTAATACTGCGTACATAAGGAACGCCGTATTTTTCTTCAAGACCGTTACCAAGATAATTGCCCAAAGTACCGCAGATACAGGTTGTTGCAAGCGATTCAGAAATATGAGAAAGCTCTTCTATAGTTGAATTACAGTATAAGAAAATCGGTTCAAGATCAAAGTTTTTAAAAATTTCGATAATCTCAGGACGCGCACTTTCGTAAAAGTTTTTAAAGTTAATCGTATTGCGTTTTTGCTGTGGTGGCTGGACTATAGCGCTTAAAACTGCATGGTCTGCAATGTCAAAGCCTGTTGCCCAGATGCGCGATTTAAAACCTTCACAGTGAACTGCAACAACAGGAACATCGATCTCTTCTTTTACTTCATCTACAACGCTGTCGATATCCTCTCCGATGATACCAGTTGCGCACGAACTTGAAACAAAGATTGCCTTTGGACTGTAGCGGCGGTTTACTTCAAGAATGATTTTTTTTAACTGCGCAGTTGAACCAAAAATCGTATCCTGTTCGTTCATGTCTGTTCCGACATAAACTGTGCTTGTCGTAACGCCGCGTTTTTTTGCCATTACTTTATCAAGATAATATGTTCCAGCTGCTGCAACAGAACAGCCTGCAGGTCCATGGTGAATAATTGCAATATCACGTATTGCACTAAGCTGCCCTAATGCACAGCCAGAAAGACATGAACTTGACTGAGAAAAACATCGGGAACAACCTTTTAATGTTCCACATTCAGATTTTTCTGCAAGATCTTTTAAGTTTCCAATATAACCGGTAATAGAACCGATTCTGTTTTCGCGTGTTGCCACGTTTGATGAATTTAAATTAAGTGCCATTTTTGCTCCTATAAATTAGGGGAGGGGAAAGCCTTCCCCTGACTCGCACTTTGTTGCTCGCCACCCCTTCGCCTAGGGCTGCCGCCCTAAGACCTGCATTAAAAACTTGCCTTCTTTTCTACATCAGGTCTTACGCGCTGCAAGTCTTCTGACAGATAGCGCTCTCCGTTATCCGGCAAAAGCGGCACAATGAGCTTGTCTTTGTTTTCATCTTTAAGAGCCTGTTTGATTGCAATAGCAAGGGCAGCCCCGCTTGATGCTCCGATAAAGATACCTTCGTGGTGTGCAAGTAAATGAATTGCACGCAAAGTTTCTGCATAAGTAATTGTTTCATATTCATCAACATACTTGTCGCTAAAGTTTGTCGGAGCCATAGGATTTAAACCGTTTTCGTCATGAACTGCATGGATTCCGTGGAAACCGCCGTCTTCTACACCCTGAACAACAGGATTTTCTACATCTGCTTTATCTGGCTGAGCGATTACAACTTTTACGGCTGAGTTTTTTTCTTTAAGAAATTTACTTATACCGTGTGTACTTCCACCTGTTCCGACCCCGCCTACAAAAATATCAACTTTACCGTCAGTATCTTCCCAGATTTCTGGAGCTGTGTGTTTGTAATGTGCACCAACATTATCAGGGTTAGAAAGCTGGCGTGTTGTCCAACTGTTTGGAGTAGAGTCGAGCATCCACTGGTAAACATCGTTAAATGCTTCAATTCCTTTTTCAAACACACCTGCGATCAATTCTTTTGGTGGATTAACAATTTCTGCTCCATAAGATTCAAGAAGTTTTTTGCGTTCAACAGAAACACCTTCCTGAATTCCTACTTTAAACTTATACCCTTTTGCAGCTGCAATTGCTGCAATTCCAATTCCCATGTTGCCTGATGTAAATTCAACAAGAGTAGTTTTACCCGGTTCAATTTCGCCGCGCTTTTCTGCTTCTTCGATAATTTCAAGAGCCGGTCTGTCTTTGTGGCTTCCTGCAGGGTTAAAATATTCAAGTTTTCCTGCAATACGGCCTTTAAGACCAAGCGCCTTTTTTAGATTATTAAATTCTACAATCGGTGTTTTTCCAACCAGTTCTGTAATTGAATTATAAATTTTACTCATAGTTTTTCTCCCATTTGATATCGCGCTATGATCGGTGCGTTGTTTTGTTAAATCTTGTAATCGTCTGCCATATCCATGAGTCCGTACTCAAGAAGAATCTGTTCAAGACGTTCCTGTGTCATCGGAGTTGGAATAGTAAAAGTCTGGTTGTTGATTACTGCTTCTGCAAGGTTGCGGTATTCCTGTGCCTGTGCGGAATCAGGTTTATATTCGATAACAGTTTTGCGGTTGATTTCTGCACGCTGAACGATGTTGTCGCGAGGAACAAAATATAAAAGCTGAGTTCCAAGTTCCTTGCTGAATGCACGAAGAAGATCAAGTTCGCGGTCAACATTACGGCTGTTACAGATAATTCCACCAAGGCGAACACCACCTGTTTTTGCATAACGGCTTATACCTTTTGCAATATTGTTAGCAGCATAAAGGGCCATCATTTCACCAGAAGCAACGATGTAGATTTCCTTAGCTTTACCTTCGCGGATTGGCATAGCAAACCCACCACAAACTACGTCACCAAGTACGTCGTAGAAAACGAAGTCCAAATCGTCTGTATAAGCACCAAGATTTTCAAGCATGCTGATTGATGTGATGATACCGCGGCCTGCACAGCCAACTCCAGGTTCTGGTCCGCCAGATTCAACACAGCGGGTGCCTCCAAAACCAGTTTTCATGATACGGTCAAGTTCGATGCTTTCACCTTCGTCGCGGATAGTGTCCAGAACAGTTTTCTGTGCAAGTCCGCCAAGCAAAAGTCTTGTTGAGTCGGCTTTTGGATCACAGCCAACAACCATAACTTTTTTTCCGTGTTCAACAAGTCCTGCCGTTAAGTTTTGTGTGGTCGTGGACTTTCCGATTCCACCTTTTCCGTAAATTGCAATCTGTCTAAGTTCGCCCATTTTGTACTCCTGAAAAAGGCTCAGCAAGAGCCGATGAATAACCTATCATTACGCTAGGTAAGTCTAATATAGCTTTATTTACCTACTTAGTCAATAGGTTTTTTAAAAATAATGAACAGAATTTACGAATTTTTTATGAATTTGGAAAATTGCAGCGAGTTTTTTAATCGTGATTAAATAAAAGCTGAACCTGATTATACTTCCAGATTTTTAAAATCGCATCATCAATGCTACCGGGAAGTTCCATTGCGGTAATTCCGGCAGTTGCCAGCGTTTGAGAAGCGCCTGCGCCAATCCTTGATGCGACGACATAACGGCAGTCCGTAAAGTGCGCGACGCTCTGCTTCATCGAAGACTGATTATGCGCGCCGTCCATGCAGACAGGCTTTACGGAGCGGGTTTCAACCAGATCGTAGCCTTCGTCATCATCAAGAGAATAGACATAAAAAATTTGAGCACGCCCATAATGGCAGTTGACATTTTCGCCGTCAGTAGAAGCAAGCGCAGCAAGATATTTTTTAGCCATGAGAAAAATTTTCCTCAACATTAACAGTTTTATAATTTGAATAAACTTGATTTGCAAATTCACTTTTGCCTGGAACACCAATTGCATCAGCACGGCAGCGGTTGCAGTGTAAAAATAGTTCAATATATTTTGATGCATCGCGTCGTGCTTTATCTATCTGCGCACAGTCTGGAGCAGGCTCATCTTTTAATTTTGCAGTGGGGATAAGCGGAATGATATTGTATTTGTCTGCGCCGGCTTCGGCAACAGTTTCTGCAATTTCTGCAATATGATTTCCGTTAATACGCGGAACTAAAACTGTATTAACTTTTATTGTAATTCCAGCCTGTGAAATTTTTTTAATACCTTCAAGCTGGTTTTCGATTAATATTTTTGCGCCTTCAACGCCTTCTATTTTTTTACCATGCCAGATGACATAATCATTTAACTGTGCTTCAATTTCCGGATTTACTGCATTAACCGTTACAGTAAGACTGTCAATTCCTGCAGCTATAATTTCGTCAGCACGTTCATTTAATAGAAGTCCGTTTGTGCTCATGCATTTTATAAGATCTGGATAATTTTGCCCGATAAGTTTAAAAGTTTTAAAAGCGTTGTCACTTGCAAGCGTGTCGCCCGGACCTGCAATTCCTGCAACTTTAATGTCCGGGCTTATCTTAAGCGCACGCGAAATAATTTCTACTGCTTCTTCAGGTTTTAAAACGCGGCCAGTAACCCCTGGTCTGTTTTCTGTTGTGTTGATTGAACGTTCGCAAAAACGGCATGCTATGTTGCAGCCGGGACATACAGGAAGATGAATTCTTCCTGTATTAGCGCCATGGCTTCCAAAGCATGGATGCAATGATTCAAGTTCAGAAAACGATTTTGCCATGGGTCTGCCTCTTTTATTAATTGTCGCTGAAAAGCGGTGTAGAAAGATAGCGGTCTCCCGAATCCGGAAGAAGAACTACAACTGTCTTTCCTTTGTTTTCAGGACGGCTTGCAATAATTCCTGCAGCCTTTAATGCAGCGCCGCTTGAAATACCTACAAGAATTCCTTCGCTTACTGCAAAACGGCGTCCTTCTTCAAAAGCATCGTCGTTTTCAATTGCAAGAATTTCATCATAAACCTTTGTGTTTAAAACATCAGGAACAAAGCCGGCTCCAATTCCCTGAATCTTGTGGGCACCAGGAGTTCCTTTAGAAAGAACAGGGCTTGTTGCAGGTTCAACTGCTATGATTTTTACGTCAGGATTTTTTTCTTTAAGATATTCACCAACGCCAGTTAATGTACCGCCTGTTCCAACACCTGCTACAAAAAAGTCAACCTTACCGTCTGTCTGTTCCCAGATTTCTGGACCTGTTGTTTTTTTATGAGCTGCAGGGTTTGCAGCGTTTACAAACTGACCGGGAATAAAGCTTCCTGGAGTTGCAGCATGAAGCTCTTCTGCTTTTGCAATTGCACCCTTCATTCCCTTTGCGCCTTCTGTAAGAACAATTTCTGCTCCGTATGCTTTTAAAAGATTGCGGCGTTCAACACTCATTGTGTCAGGCAGTGTAAGGATTGCATGATAACCTTTTGCAGCTGCAACTGCTGCAAGACCAATACCTGTGTTTCCGGAAGTTGGTTCAATAATAGTTGCACCCGGTTTTAAAAGTCCCTTTGCTTCTGCATCTTCGATCATTGCTAAAGCGATTCTGTCTTTAACGCTTCCTGCCGGGTTAAGGTATTCAAGCTTTGCAAGAATAGTAGCTCCTGTTATACCTGCTTTTTTTGAATAGCCGTTAAGCTGTAAAAGTGGTGTTTTACCGATTAATTCAAGTGAACTCTGTTTAATGTCTGCCATAGTTTATTCTCCTTAATTTCTGCCTTAACGGCATATCATTGTTTCCTTTTATCAGGTTTTGATTATATGCTGAATATAAACCTAAAAACCTACTATGTCAATAGGTAATACAATTTTTTTTAAGTTTTTTTATTATTTTAACTTATTTTTTAAATTCCGCGAATAATTGCAACTGCACCTTAAAATCAATATACTGTCTTCATGCCCGGTTTTTATGATTATTTTGATGTAGCCGTTGTCGGCGCAGGACACGCCGGAATTGAAGCTTGTTTAGCCTGCGCGAGAATGGGATTAAAAACTTTAGTTATTACTCAGTCAATCGACGCAATCGGAAGAATGAGCTGCAATCCTTCTATCGGTGGAATTGCAAAAGGAAATATCGTACGCGAAATTGATGCTCTTGGCGGAGAAATGGGAAAACTCATCGACCATTCGATGATTCAGTTCCGCCTTTTAAATAAAAGTCGTGGACCTGCAGTTCAGGCACCGCGAAGCCAGGCCGACAAGTTGACTTATTCAGCTTTGGCAAGAAAAACTTTAGAAAGCACACTGAACCTTTCGACATTAATGGACACGGTTGTAGATATTCTTACTACAGACTCAGATGAAAATCTCCCGCCAAATACAGACAGCAGCGCAGAAGTTGGTTCCATTCCTGGAGAAGTGCGCTCTGGAATTATCAGCGGAAGTGAAAATCTTTCGATTCATAAAAATGGAAAGAGACAGAAGGTCATCGCAGTTGTTACAGAACGTGGCCGTGTAATTCCCGTACGCTCGATTGTTTTAACTACAGGAACTTTTTTAGGCGGAAGAATTTTTATCGGTGAATATGATGCACCGTGCGGCCGTCTTGGAGAAAGTGCAGCGTTTGGTCTTACTTCAAATTTACACAGACTCGGGTTTACAACAGGCCGTTTAAAAACCGGAACGCCTCCAAGAATCTTGCGTTCATCTGTAAATTTTGACGTGCTTGAAAAACAGGATGGCGATAAAGAAATTATTCCGTTTTCATTTGAAACAGAAAAAGTTGAACGTCCGATGGTTCCCTGTCACATCGTTTATACAAATGAAAAAACTCATGAGATAATAAGAAAAAATATCGGACGCTCTCCGCTTTATTCAGGAAAAATTTCTGGAATCGGTCCGCGTTACTGTCCGAGTATCGAAGATAAAGTCATGCGTTTTCAAGAACGTGACCGTCATCAGATTTTTGTTGAACCCGAAGGACTGGGCACAGAAGAAATTTATTTAAACGGATTTTCTTCTTCGCTTCCAGAAAGTGTTCAGGATGAATTTCTTCGCACAATGCCTGGATTTGAAAACGCAGTTGTAAGCAGACCTGGTTATGCAGTTGAGTATGATTATGTTGAACCGACTCAATTATATAATTCACTTGAAACAAAACGAGTTGCAGGGCTTTTTAACGCAGGACAGATAAACGGAACATCAGGTTACGAAGAAGCTGCAGGGCAGGGACTTGTCGCAGGAATTAACGCAGGCCTTTACGCCCGACAGCACATCAAAATCTGCGGACCTCTTTGTAAAAATGATTCATCAGTTGACGCGCGCGCGGCATCGCAGGAAAACGGCGCGTTCTGTCCAAAAGCTGCATACAGTAAAGAAGAATTAAAACAGAACTGGGACTTATCAGAAAAACAGTCATACCAGATTGGCGGGCTCATAGAAAAAACTCAGATTGAAGCAGGCTTTAACAACTACAGAAAAATACCACAGTACGCGCCGCTTGTACTTGGCCGTGACGAAGCCTACATCGGTGTATTGATAGATGATCTTGTAACGCTCGGCACAAAAGAACCATACCGGATGTTTACCGCGCGCGCAGAATACCGTCTTAAACTCCGCTACGACACAGCAGACCGCCGTCTTACACAAAAGGCTTTCGAAGCAGGATTAAAAACCGAAAAGCAGTTTTTAGCCGTTCAGGAAAAATACCGCATGGCAGACGAAATCGTCGCGCTCTTAGAAAAAAAACCGAACGCAGAAAACCCTGGTTATCCTGAAAAAATCTGGGAAGAAGCAAAAATCGATTTTAAATATAAATACTACATCGAAAAGCAGGACCGCCGTGTAGAAAAAATGCACCGCATGGAAAACTTTAAAATTCCTGCAAACTTCGATTACTCATCAATTCCATCACTGTCCAGTGAATCGCGCGGCAAGCTCGAAGCAGTGCGCCCTGCAACACTCGGTCAGGCAAGCCGTATCAGCGGAATAAGAAACAGCGACATCATGCTTTTGATGGTATACCTTCGATAATAAAAATCTTCAAGGAGTTAATTATGAAATTTGGATTTTTAAAATTGATTATGTTATTAATTATGTTCAGTTTGTCTATGGCTTTTGCAGACTCTGCTAAAGACTGGCTTGATGATGAAGTTCCTTCGCTTTATGAGACTTATGAAAAATATTTTGACTATGTCGGTTTTGGTGTTGAATATGGAAATTTTGGTTCTAACTGGGGGACAAAGAAAGAACTTAATTTTGCAGAGGTTCAGAAGGGACTTGTAAAGCATGCAAATACAATTACGATGGGAAATGAATTTAAACCGCAGTTTATCATGGCGTGGTGGGGAAAGAAGCCTGAGGTTTCGGGAACTTTTAAAGCGTCAAATGGTGTTACGATAAAGACTCCGGTTTTAAAAGGTCTTTCTCGTCTTGATGAAATTCTTTCCATATGTAAAGCGAATTCACTTATGATGAGAGGACATGTTCTTGTATGGCATTCTCAGACAGAAGATGCTTTTTTCTATGAAGATTATGATACGGCAAAAAATCTTGTAAACAAAGATGAAATGAATGCAAGGCTTGAGTGGTATATAAAAACAGTTTTAGAACATGTTGCAGAATGGGAAAAGAAAAATAATGGCGGTAAGCATATTGTCTGGGCATGGGATGTTGTTAATGAAGCAACTTCTGATAATTCACAGCCTGGAGCATATGAAAGTTCTTATCCTGAACACTGGTTAAGAACTTCCGGAACTAAGTGGTTTGATATTTACGATAGTGAAGAGTTCATTATAAATGCTTTTGCATTTGCTAATAAATATGCTCCAAAAGATGTCAAGCTGTGTTACAACGATTACGGTGGAATTTTTGAAAATAGAATGAGTGATAAACACGATAGTATGTTACGTGTAGTTGATTTACTTTTAAAACATAAATCAGATCGGCTTCCGACAAGAATAGATGTAATGGGCTTACAGGCTCACTGTAATGTAAAAAACGGTGCTGCGGTTTTTGAAAAAGAAGTAAAGGATTTTATCGAAAGAGGACTTGATGTTCATATCACAGAACTTGATATCGGAACATGGAACGGTTATAATCCGGGCACTGATGCAGTAAAGATAACTGGAAAACAGTATAAAACACTTTCTGCTGCATATAAAGACTTTTTTAAAATGTTCATCAGAAACAGAAAAACTGATGGTAAACATGGAATTGAATGTGTTACAATCTGGGGTCTTAACGATGAAGCAACATGGCTTAACAGTCCGAGTCAGAAAGTCTGGTTGGGTAACTGCGATCAGTATCCGCTTTTATTTACTAAAAAAGGAAAATTATATATTCCAAAAAAAGCATTTTATGCTGTAATCGAAGCTGCAGTTGAGTGAAATAATTTAGAATAATTCAGGCTGGGAAGCTTTGTATTCTTTGAAAACTTTTTTTACTTCGCGGATTGCAGATGTTTTTTTGCTTTCAGGAAGGAAAGAAGCTTTGAAACTGTTGCAGATTAAATCTTCAATTTCTGAAATTGTAAAATTCAATTTGCTGTAAAGATTCCAGTATTCTTCATTTACTGTTGTTTTAAAGAAGACAGGATCGTCCGATCCGATTGTTACAAGAACGCCTGCATCGTAGAGTGCGCGGACCGGGTGGTCTTCCATTGTCTTTACGTATTTTTTTGTAAATACATTTGAAGTAGGACAGATTTCAAGAGGAATCTGTTTTTCTTTTAAATAGTCTACGAGTTTTTCATCCTGAATTGATGAAATACCATGACCGATTCTTTCTGAACTTAAAATCTTTACCGCATCCCAGACACTTTCCGGACCTACGTCTTCGCCAGCATGTGCTACCGCATGGAAACCGTCTTTGTGAGCCTGAACAAATACAGGGCCAAAAAGATTGCATGGGCCTTTTACTTCTGCTCCGCCAAGTCCTATTCCAATTATTTCCTGGCTTGGAGAAGCTTTGAACATTTCGTAATTTTTCTGTGCGTTTTCAAGTCCGAATGTTCTGGAAACGTCTGTTAAAAGCTTTATTGTAATGCCTTTTTCTTTTTTGATTTTCTGAATGTTCTTTGTAAAATTTTCGACCATGTCAGAATATTTAAATCCTTTCTTTACGAAAGCACTTGGTGCGAAAAAGGCTTCGCAGTATGTTACATTATTATTCTCAAGATATTTTGCAAAATCATTGAATACAAGATCAAAATCGCTTACTTCTGTAAATAAATCCTGAACTTTTAAAAATGCAGCGATAAAACCGGAGAGGTTGTCATAGTCAAAGAGGGCTTTTTCTTCATTTTTAGGCATGGCTTTTCCGAAACGCTTTTTGTAAAGCTTCTTTACCGACGCCATTGTTATTACTGCTTCAATATGAATATGCAGTTCTGCCTTTGGAACCTGTTTGAGTAATGCGAAAAAGTCTGCTTTTTTCATATTAAGAATAACTCCTCACTTTTTATTATCGGCATAAAAACCATAATTCTTTAGCAGAATTTTAGACCAGATTTTCGAGTTCATCGACGATTTCTTTAAATTTATCGAGGGCTTTTTGAATCGGTTCTGTCTTTGACATGTCTACGCCAGCCAGTTTGAGCGATTCAATTGGGTAGCGTGAGCCACCGGATTTTAAGAATTTAAAGTAGTCTTCGCGTTCTGCTTCTCCGCCGTTTGTAACTCTGTCTGCAAGTGCCATTGCTGCAGAAATTCCTGTTGCATATTTGTAAACATAAAAGGCTGAATAGAAATGCGGAATTCTTAAACCTTCCATATCCGAATTCTTTTCAAATACCATTTCTGATCCAAAATACTGTTCAAGAAGTTCTCGATAGAGTTTTCTTAAGACTTCTGCAGAAAGAGGCGTTCCATTTTCTACAAGTTCGTGTGCTTTTAGTTCATATTCAGCAAACATTGTCTGACGGTGAAGTGTTGCAAGTATGTCGCCGGCTCTCATTGAAAGATAATATTTTCTTTCTTCCTTCGATTTTGCATTCTTTAAAAGATATTTAAATACAAGTTCTTCGTTAAATGTAGAGGCAACTTCTGCTTCAAAAATAGTGTAATCGTAGCACATAAACGGATTGTTGTGGCTTGAATACCATGAGTGCATTGAGTGTCCGCCTTCGTGTGCCATTGTAAATACATCCCGGATAACATCTTCTTTATAATTTAAAAGGATGTATGGATAACCTGTAAAGCAGCCGCTTGAAAATGCTCCGCTTCTTTTTCCTTTGTTTTCATAGCGGTCAACCCATCCGTTTTTTAATCCGCTGCACAAAGTATCTGTATATTCTTTTCCGAGTGGAGAAAGTGCTTTACGGCATATTTCTACTGCTTCATCATAACTTGTGTGAATTGCAATATCCTTAGTAAAAGGCATGTAAACATCGTAGTGCCTTAAATCTTTTGTACCGAGTGCTTTTTTAAATACTTTGTAGTAACGGTGAAGTGTATCGAAATTTTTGTGAACCGTATCAATAAGATTATGGTAAACTTCAATAGGAACTTTGTTTGAATAAAGTGCGCGGTCAAGACTTGATTTGTATCCGCGTGATCGTGTTTCAAAAATATCCTGATTTACACTTCCAGCATAAAGACTTGCAAGTGTGTTTTCGTGTTTTTCAAAAACATTGTAGAATTTTTCGTAAGCTTCTTTTCTTACGTTACGGTCAGGGTTCTTTAAGAACTGACTCCATGAACTCTGAGTAAGAGGAATCTGTTTTCCTTCCACTTCAATTGTTCCAAAATCGAGCTCGAGGTTTTCAAGTATACTGAATGTTTTGTATGGAGTTTCTGCTGCTTCTGCCTGAAGGGCAAGAATGCGTTCTTCTTTTTCTGATAGAATATACGGTTTTACATGAAGAAGCTTTTTTATAAAGACTTTGTAATCAGAAAACTCAGGAGTTTCTATCCATAAATTCAACTTAGAATCATCTATTGCAGTAATTTCTGAATCAAAAAAACTGAGGGTGCTGTTCAATTTACTTGCAGCCATTTCTGCTCTTCCAAGTTTATTTAACGCTGACTGATCTCCTTCATCTGCGTTATGCTGGAGGGATGCATAGTTGTATACGATTTCAAGAATCTGGCAGAGTTTTGAATATTTGTTGAGGGCTTCTAAAAGTATTTCTTTTGAAGCTGCAAGTTTTCCTTTGTAAGAGGCAACTTCTTCGGTCATCGGTTCGATTGAAGCAAGAGCCTTTTCCCAATCCTGTTCTGTTTTAAAAAGTGAAGTTAAATCCCATTTGTCAGAAGCGGGGATTTCGCTGCGGTTTGGAACATTTTTACTACTCATGCTGTATATTATAGTAGATTTTGGAAATTGTTAAAAGTATCATAAAACACGGCTTGTTACTTAGGGTGGAATTTGGTAAAATTACAGATTATGAAGTTAAAGAAATTATTTGTATTGGCAGCTGCCTGTCTCATTTCGGTTTTTATTAATTCATGCCAGCATCCGCTCGGGTATTCTGTGCTTTTATGGGATTTGCCGGATCATAATCTTCAGGATGGACAGCTTGTAAGGGTTTATTTTAAGTCAAATATCAGTCATGTTTATATTGTAGGCATTCCAAAAAGTAAGGAACGCTTTGAGGTTCCTCTCTGGCAGATTTCAAAACCTGCTTCTAAGAAAAAGGCTTTAAAATCTTTTGAGCCGTACGAAGAATACAAACATCAGTATGGAAAAATTAAGGTAGACGGACTTCCTGTCCGCAAGGAACCTGTAAATACTGCAAAACAGGTTTATCGTCTCCACAAGGAAGAAATTGTAAAGATTCTTTTTAAGGGTGACGGTCAGGATGTAATGGTCGGAAAGAATAAAAAGCTCCCTGGGGACTGGCTTTGTGTTTTGACAGAGGGAGGAACCATCGGATGGTGTTTCTCTTATAATCTTTCGCTTTTTGAAACAGATGCCACTGGTGCTATTGTAAAAGGTGAAGTTGAAGAAACTCAGTCTACAAATGAAGATACTATTTTAAACCAGATTCTCGAAGCAAAATGGTATCCGGATTATTATGCAAGGCTTCTTAAAGATAAGCTTATCGATCTTGAAAGCATTAAACTTAATTATGGATTTGATACAGGTATTACTTCGGGAAAAGTTCAGGTTAATATTCCCGGTAAATTCCATTCTGCAAATTATGCCGGGGCAGAAAAAATCAGAGACAATACTTATGCTCTTACAGGAACTCTCTTTCAGATTGTTGTAAGAAATAAAAATACAATTGTAGTAAATTATGCAGCTCGCGATGGAAGTCAGGAAGCTTATACATTCATTACGCTTGATTCTGATATTAATATTGATGAAATTATTGAAAACGAAAGAGAACGTAGAAGCAGCCTGCTGAATGAATTATATAAAGTTGCTTCATTTAATTCACAGAACTATGGACAGCTTGTGTTTAATTCTGGAAAGACATTTACATGGAGTGGATTCTCTTTACTTGTTCCATCTGTTGTTCCTTCAAGTGCAAAGGGAAGAGGAACTGTTAATTTAAAATATCTTCCGTCTACATCTTTAAGAAGCAAGTATGATGGTGTTTTGACTTTTATGTTTGAAGGCGTTTCTGAAGAAATTAACTTTCTTTATAAACTGTCGAACGATGGATTGAATCTTGAAAGTTTAGATTCAAATTCAATAAAAGACAATATTGTAATGGCACGCGCTGCAAATCCTACTGTATTGTTCTTTAATAAATAGGCGATATGGCATTTGTTCAGTTTTCAAAAGTTTCGCTTGCATTTGGTGACAGGGATATTTTAAAAGATGTCTCTGTTAATATGGCTTCCGGTACAAAGGCGGCTCTGACAGGTGCAAACGGAGCAGGAAAATCTACACTCATAAAAATAATGGCAGGTATTACAGAACCTGACAGCGGTGAGCGTATTGTTCAGAAAGATACACGCATTGCATATCTTCCCCAGTCTGGATTAACTCATCACGGTACTACGCTTTTACAAGAAGCAGATAAAGCTTTTCAATTCGGTTATGATATTCAAAAAGAGTGTGATGATATCGGCGAACAGTTAAAAAACAATCCTGATAATTCTGATTATCTTATTGAACGACAGTCGATGCTTCTTTCTAAACTTGAAGAATCGGGATGGTATCGAAGACAGGCACAGGCAGAATCTGTTTTACTCGGTCTTGGCTTTATGCGGGAAGATTTTAACAGAAGTGTAGAAGAATTTTCCGGCGGTTGGCAGATGCGTATTGCACTTGCAAAAACTTTGATGCAGAGTCCTGATATTCTTCTTCTTGATGAACCGACAAACTATCTCGATATCGAAGCTCGTAACTGGCTTGAGTCTTTTTTAAAGAATTTTAAAGGCGGATTTTTACTTGTAAGTCATGACAGATATTTTCTTGATGTTACAATTAATGAAGTGTTTGAACTTTTTGGCGGAAATTTAAAATCTTATCCCGGAAATTTTACTCATTATGAAAAGGTTCGCGAAGTTGAACTTGCTTCTCTGATGGCAGAATATGACAAGCAGCAGTTAGAGATTGCTCATCTTCAGGATTTTATACGCAGATTTGGTTATAAGGCGACAAAAGCGGCTCAGGCACAGGAACGCCAGAAGATGCTTGATAAAATTCTTGAAAACAAAATTGAAATTCCTGAAAGTCTCAAAAAAATTCATTTTAAATTTCCTCCTGCGCCACATAGCGGAAATATTGTTCTGCGCATGCACGATATTACAAAATCATATGACGGGAAAAATTCTGTTCTGGACAAACTTGAGCTCCTGCTTGAAAAAGGAGAGAGGCTTGTTGTTGCAGGACACAATGGTGCCGGAAAATCTACGCTGCTTAGAATTATTGCAGGTGTAGATAAGGATTTTACTGGAACTGTAGAAAACGGAAGCGGTGTATCAATTGGATATTTTTCTCAGGACAGTGCAGAAACAATAAGCAGTAAGCAGTCAGTAATAGATTATATAGAAGGAATTGCACCTCTTGAACTTATTCCTAAAGTCCGAGATATGCTTGCTGCATTTCTTTTCCGTGGTGATGACGTTAATAAAACTCTTGATGTTCTTTCAGGAGGGGAAAAGACACGAATTGCTCTTTTACAGCTTTTGCTTAAACCTGTAAATCTTCTTGTACTTGATGAACCGACAAACCATCTCGACATGCATTCAAAGGACGTGCTTTTAAGTGCATTAAAGGATTTTGGTGGAACTGTAGTTTTTGTAAGCCATGACAGGGGATTTATTCAGGACCTTGCAACCCGTGTTCTGGAGCTTAGGCCCGGGAAATTCAGAAATTTTAAGGGTGATTATGAATATTATATGCAGCGTCTTGCTGATGAAGAAGCTGGTATTACAGGTCAGCCGGAAATACCGGAAGTTACTCCAGAACCGGCTGTATCAGCAGGGGCTTTAAGCTGGGAAGAAGAAAAGAGGCTTCAGGCAGAAAAACGTAAAAAGGAAAAGGAAGTTTCACGGCTGGAAGGGGAAATTGCAGGCGTGGAAGCTAAAATTACCGAACTTCAGAATAAGCTTTCGGATCCTGCAGTTTATTCGGTTGGTGAAAAAGCCAGGGCAGTTCAGACGGAAATTTCGGATTTACAGGTTCAGCTTGAAAAGCTTAATGAAGAATGGGAACAGGCAGCGCTCGCTCTATAAATATTCTTTGTTTAATATATTTTAATTTCTTTAAAAGTTCTAAAAAAAAAGTGACAGATACCTGGTTTATAGGTGTTATATTACATGACGGAGTTAGGAAGTAAATGGATACTTTAACAAATCGCGATTTTGCTGAGCTCTATCAAAAGTACGGACCTATGGTGCTGCGTCGATGCCGGTTTATCTTAAAGGATGAAGATAAAGCGCAGGATGCAATGCAGGACGTATTCTTAAGGATCTTTGAGAATAAGACCAGAATTACGAATGTCTGTGCGAGTCTTTTTTATGTTACGGCAACAAGAGTATGTCTTAACAGAATAAGATCGGACAAACTTAGAACAGGGCCGGATTTTGATGTTATTGCAGAGACTATGGCAGATGATTTTTCTGCAATGGAAACAGAAAAAATTGAAGCAGGAATTATTCTTGAAGAAATTTTTTCAAACCGTGATGCAAAAGATTCTCTTATCGCAGTACTTCATTTTGTAGACGGATACACCTTAGAGGAAACAGCAGAACAAACCGGAATGTCAGTGTCAGGAATTCGAAAAAGAATTTCAGAACTTCGAAAATATTCATTAAAATATATTAAGCGTGCATGAGCTTAAAGGAGTTGATTATGATTCCACAATTACTGTTAGAAGAAATTGCTCTTGGAGAAAAGAGGGCAGAAGATTATTATGAGAAATATGGAAAAGAAGAAATAGAAAAAGCGCTGGCAGAAATTAATGCATCTAATGAAGAAATTCTAAAAGAAATTCCTGTTGCTTCTGCAGAAAAGAATTTTGTAAAAAAATCTATGTTTGTAAAAGAAACGAAGTCTGTAAAGACTTTCAGTTATATTAAATATGCAGCTGCGGCAGCTTTTGCATTTGCACTTATTCTTCCATTTGCTTTTTCAAGGCACAGCGTAAATGATAATGGTTCAACAGTCAGAGTAAAAGGAAACGGAGCAAGACATCATCAGATTCGTCTTTATAAAAAAGATGGAAACTCTGCAGTTTCTTTGACGAATGGATCTGAAGTAAGAGAAAATGATGTAATTCAAATTACATATCTTGCAGGTGAATATAATTACGGAGTTATTTTTAGTGTTGATGGAAATGGAAATGTAACACGTCACTTTCCTGAAGAAAGCTGGAAGTCAGAAAAACTTGAAAAAACAGGTGAAGAAGTCCCACTCAAATTTTCTTATGAACTTGATGATGCTCCGAAATATGAATGCTTTATTTTCGTAGCTTCTAAAAAACCTTTTGATATGTCAAAAATAGAGGATGTTAAAAAATCTGTATATGATATTAATTTTCTTAAGAAAGGGACATATCTTCCAGAAGGATGTGACGGTTCAATTTTTGTCCTTAATAAAGATTAGTAATGAAAACTGATGGAGTAAGGTAAAATGAAAGACAAGATATATAAATTTATAACCGGTATTTTTATTCTTTTTTTAATATGCAATTCTGTTTTTGCACAGAATAAAGATGAAGGTTCTGGTGTTGAACGTTATGCAATTTATGTTGGGTCCAATGTAGGTGGAAAGAATAATGTAAAGCTTATGTATGCAGAATCTGATGCAATTGCTTTTCAGAAGACGATGGCAGATATCGGAGGAATTCCTAAGACAAACAGTATTCTTCTTCTTGATCCTTCTAAAGATGATGTAGATATTGCGATGGCAACTATTTCTCAGATGATTGCAAACGGTAAGAATAATTTAAAGCGTTCTGAATTTGTTTTCTATTATTCTGGACATTCAGATGAAAACGCACTTCTTCTTGGAAGAACTACTTATGGTTATTCTGAACTTAAGCAGGCAATTTCAAATGTTCCGAGTGATGTTCACGTTGTAATTCTTGACTCGTGCTATTCTGGAAATTTTATCAGAACAAAGGGAGGTTCAAGACAGAAACCGTTTTTAGTAGATGATTCATCTGTTGTAAAAGGTCATGCTTATCTTTCTTCCAGTTCTTCTCAGGAATTTTCGCAGGAATCGGATGAAATAGGTTCCTCTTTCTTTACAAATGCAATGATTACAGGTTTAAGAGGAGCTGCTGACAGTTCAGGTGATAAAAAAGTTACGCTTAATGAATTGTATTCTTATGCATTTAATGAAACACTTTCTAAAACAGAAAATACTTCAACAGGACCGCAGCATCCAAATTATAATATTACCCTTGTAGGATCTGGTGACCTTGTACTTTCTGATATATCAAGTTCAGATTGTGTATTAACTATTTCAAAGCAGCTTGCCGGAAGAATAATTATCCGCGATAGAAATGGAAAACTTGTTTCAGAAATTAATAAGACTGCAGATAATCCTGTTTTTCTTGCAATTGAAGAAGGTCAGTATTCTGTAACTGTAATCGGTGAAAAATCTACCCTTCAGGGAAATTTTAAACTTGTTTCAAAAAGAGCATATACTCTTTCTTCTGAAAATCTTACTCCAGTAATCAGGGTTGCTAACAGAACCCGCGGTGATGAAGAAAGTGAAGAGACAGAGGATGAAAATGCCGGTTCTGAATATGAATATGAAAACAGAAGCGAAGATGATTTTGCATATGTTCCGTTTATGTTTTCGTTTGTGTGTGATGAATTTCATCTCGCATTAAATAAAGATATTGTAACAGCAGTTGGTATCGGGCTTTTAAGAGTAAACGCTTATGAAGCAGATGGTGCACTTGTTGCCGGAATAGGAAGTGAAGCAGTTTATATAAATGGTTTTCAAGGTGGTGGTGTATACAGTATTGCAATGGACGTAAATGGTGCACAGGGGTCTGGTGTATTTAATATCGGACGTGATATAAGGGGTGTTCAAGGGTCCGGAGTATTTAACTTTGCACGTGATGTATCTGGAGTTCAGGGGTCGGGTGTAATAAATATTGCACGAGATGTAAGGTATGTACAGGGTTCTGGAGTTGCAAATATTGCAACGGGTATGGTAAACGGTGTACAGGGCTCTGGAGTTGTAAACTTTGCAATGGGTCTTCGCGGAATTCAGGGTGCAGGTATTGTCAATATAACATGTGGTGAATCTTCCGGAGTTCAGGGAGCTGGTATTTTGAACATCGCGAATGGAGATTTTGACGGAGTTCAGGTTGGGCTTGTAAATTACTGCAATGGTGAGAGTGGGTTCCAGTTTGGTCTTGTAAATATTTCTAAAAACGGTGTATGTGAAATTGGTGTATCGGTTACGACAAATGAAAGGGCAAGAATTACGTTTAACAGCGGTATGCGTTACCTTTATGCAGTGTTCGGCTGTGCAGTTCCGCTTGATGTAGATTATGATGACGAAGATTATCTTGATGATAAATATGTTGATGTAATCATGGGACTTGGAACAAGATTTAAGGCTGCAATGCTTAATTTTGATCTTGAAGTAATGGCAAATGAAGTTCTTATTCCAAAAGAAGATACTCAGTGGTATATGTCTACAAGAGCTTCTGTAGGAGTTACACCTGTCAAGCATCTTAATATCTTTGCAGGATTTACTATGGCTTTCGAATCTGAATACAACAGAGGAGCATTTGAAAGACACAAATCAAATATGACCTTTACAAAAAATGGTATTACCGTTCATCCGGAATTTGATTTCGGAGCAAGATTTTCATTCAACTAGTAGAAATCGTATTTAAAAAGTAACAGATTTGATAACCTCGGGTGTCTGATAGATAACGAGGTTATTAAATGAAAAAAATCATATCTTTAATCTTTGCGATGCTTTCGGCCCTAGCTTTTGCCGGAGAATTAAAGGTTACTGTCATGGACAGAGAACTTGAATTTCCTCTTGAAGGAGCAAAGGTTTCTTTACAATCTAAACAATCTGTAAAAGCAGAAACAGATGAAAATGGCTATGCAGTTCTTTCTATTCCTGATAATGTTTCGTCAGGAACTATTGAAGCAAAACTTCCGGGGTATAAGGATGCTTCGGTAAAGTTTTATTCTGGCGATAAAGAAGTTGTAATCAATATGTCGATTACAGATGTCATCGAAGGGAAAGAGCTTGTTGTTAATCGTGCAAGTCCTGAGAAAAAAGAAGAAAAGACAGGTGTTTCAACTGTAATGACAGAACAGCAGATGCATACAACTGCAAACATGAGTCTTGTAGAAGACTGTATGGCATCTGTAAGAACTCTGCCTGGCGTTTCATACAGTGGTGTGTGGGGTTCTGAACCATCTGTTCGTGGTGGTGAACCGCGTGAGCTTGGCTGTCTGTTAGACGGAATGTATACAATTTTCCCATGGCATTGGGGCGGCGGAATTTCTATTTTTAATCCATCGTTTGTAGATACAATCAAACTTTCAAACGGTGTATTTTCTGCACAGTACGGAAGAGCATCATCTGGAATTCTTGAAGCATCAACTATAAAACCTGATTACGAGAAATTTCATATGAGTTTAAGTGCATCAACGACTTGTGTTGATGCATTTGCACAGATTCCGTTTGGAAAAGATGTAGGCGGAATGCTTGCAGGAGTTCACTGCAGTTATCTTGAACCTGTATTTGCAATGTACAAGGCAACTGGAACAGATTCTCTTGATATGATGAAGCGTCCTCCATATATCCGCGATGCTTTCATAAAAGCAAACTTTACTCCAAAACCGGAGCTTGATATCTGTATCACAGGTTTCTTTGGAAGTGACGGACTTGGTATTGATTATGATGATGAAGAAGATGGACTTAAAACAAAAATGTTCATGGACTACGACATCTATCAGGGTTTAGCAGGAATTAACGTAAAATATCTTCCTACAGATAAACTTATGCTTCATGGACTTATTTCGTACAACCTTATGTGCGAAGACATGCTTATGAAGATGAAAGAAAGTGGAACTTTGAAATATACAGATGATTTTAAACAGTATGCAGCAGCAAATGGAATTTCACTCAGCGGAGATACTTATACACTCCCTGATCTTGAAACAAAAGTAAATGAAATAATTTTAAGTCATCTTATTACTGCAAGAGCAGAAGCAGAAATTGAAATTACAGAAAAAAACCATTTGTGTGCAGGTTTTGAAGAAGTTTTCTCAACAGCAAATACAAAAGAAGATCAGAAATTCTGGACAGACATCGATACAGGTTCTGGAAAAATATTTACACAGCTTGGATGGGATACTGATAAAAAAGGAAACTGTATTCTTGACAATGCACTTTTTGTTAACTGGGATTACGGAAGTGAAAATGATCTAATTCAGTCACAGATTGGTCTTCGTGGTGAATTTATTAATTTATGGAATTCGAATGAAGACTATGCAGTAAGCCTTGTTCCTGATTTGTGTCCGAGAGCATCTGTTACTTTTACACCATTCAGAAATATCGGTATGCTCGAGAAGTCTTCATTTACAGCAGGAACAGGATTATTTGTTTCAATTCCGCGTGAAACAATGCTTTTCTCTAAAGAAATGGGAATTGAAAATTTTGAGCTTAATGCGAACCGTTCACTTTTTGTAGTACTTGGTGCAGATGCAGTTCTTGAAAACGGCTGGAATTTTAAGCTTGAAACATATTACAAATATTATCTTTCACGTATGTATACATACCAGGTTTCACATGAATCTGCTTTATACCAGGATGGTCAGACATTTGTAAAGTCTGATGGAAAAGGACATGTGTTTGGAATTGATGCGATGATTGAGAAAAAGCCTAATGAAAGCTGGGACGGATACCTTTCATATTCATTCGTATATTCAAGATTTAAGAATCCTCTCAAAGTAGGTGCGGGAGAACATGTAGAAACAATGTATGGAGATCCGCTTGACGAATGGTATTATCCTCAGTATCACAGATTCCATACATTGAACCTTGTAAGCAACTGGCACTTTGGTAAAGAAAAGGCATGGACTTTTACAGTAAAGGGAACACTTGCAACAGGTGCTCCAAAAGAAAAGGTTGGGCCGGTAGGATGTTATGCTGCAGATCTTAATGGAACGACAATTCAGAGGTATTCAAGAAGTTCTTTTTACAGTGATGCTTTAAGAACAGATATTTCCTGTCCTGTTGATGTCCGTCTTTCATACCAGTGGAAGACAAATAATGACAAGGCATTGTGGGAATTCTATATTGCAGCGCAGGATATTTTTGTAAATCTCTATGCTCCAAAAGGAAACAGGAACTTTAATGCACATACAGGAAAGATGGACGATCATGATTCAAATGTTGACTTTAACATCGGACTTCCTCTTCCATCGCTCGGCTTAAAAGTTAAGTTCTAATTAAACATAATTTTCAAAAAAAAGTGACACTTCCGGCCTCCGGAAGTGTCTTATTTTATGTACGGCACTTAAATAAATCATAAAAAAGCCGTAAAAACAGAACTTATTCATCAGGAGAAAGAATAAATTATGGAAAAAGGATTTAGCTTAATTGAATTATTTAAACTTGGTGGACCGTTTATGTGGGTTTTACTTGCATTCTCTGTAGCAACAATTGCAATCGTAATTGAACGCTGCATTTATCTTGCCTGGCACAACTGCAAGGTTGCACCTGTAGCAGAAAAAGTAAAGGCATATTTACGCCAGAATAAAAAAGACGAAGCAGAAAAATTTCTTGCTTCTTACACACATAAGCAGACAGTAGCATCGATTTTACTTGCATTGCTTTCAAATTCAAAATACGGCGAAAACAGAATGGAACGCGCTGCAGAAAGCGAAGCACAGGAAAGAATCAGAAGAATGGAAAACGGCTTTAATTATCTTACAGCTCTTTCTTCACTTGCACCGCTTACAGGATTTCTTGGAACTGTATCTGGAATGATCGGAGCTTTCCAGTCAATTGCAGAAGCAACAGATGTTAACGCACAGCTTGTTGCAGGCGGTATTTACGAAGCTCTTATTACAACAGTATTCGGTCTTATCATTGCGATTATCGCACTTGTTGCATATAACCTTTTGATTCAGAAAATTGATACATTCGCAGCAGAAACATCAAAGGCGATAAACGATCTCGTTCCAGAACTCATTGCATAGTTTTTTTGCAGACGGCGGAGAAAAATGATTAAGAGATTTATACGACATAATGTAGAAGATGCCGGAAGTTCCGGTTCATTAAACGACCTTTCGTTTCTTCTTATAATTTTCTTTATCGTAATCGCAGGCTTTAACGTTAACAAGGGCTTCCTTCTTAATCTGCCTTCAAAAGATAAACCGATTGTTGTTAACACTCAGGATATTATGAAGTGTTCACTTACACAGGAAGGACAGCTTTTTATAGATGACAGTGAAGTTAAGATAGAAGAACTTTCGGATCTGATTGTAGAAAAACTAAAGACATGGCCAAACATGACTTTTCTTCTTGTGATTAATCCGGATACACAGTATCAGAAAGTGGTTGATGTCATATCGACGATAAGAAAATTAAAGGTAGAAAATTTTTCTTTTAGAATGGAAAAGATGGAGTAGCTGTATGGTAAATATAAAACAGAAAAGAAGAAATCCAGCCATTACAACATCATCAATGTCAGACATCGGCTTTCTTCTTTTGATATTCATCATGTTGATTTCACTGATGAACCAGCGCTATGAAGAAAAAATAAATTATTCAGAAAGCACCATACTTGAACGTACACAGGCAGATGAAAATTTTGAAATCTGGATTCAGAGTAATGGAAAGATAACTGCAAACGCAGAAGTTTTAAACGGTGCAAAGCTTGAAAACGCAATCATTGCGGCAATTGCAGAAAATCCTGGAGTTAGAATTCATATAATTGCGGACAGGGAAACACCATATAAATATGTAAATGAAGTAGTTTCGGTTCTGCAGACTTTGCAGCATAGAGTTGTAAGTTTTGTTATAAAGGAAAAATAAAAATGAGTGCAGAAAAAATGACACGGTTTTCTAAATTACTTAGGCCTGCAATCTTTGTATTTGCCTTTTTGCTTCACGTTGCGGTAATTTTTATATTCAACTTTACGCCAAAAGAAGAAGAGATAGAAACAGTTGACTTTAGGGAAGCAGATATTTTTAAACTCGTTGACGTTCAGGAATATGTTCCGCCTAAAGAAACAAAAGAAGTTGTAACAGTAAGCAACCAGCCAAAGGCTTCTGAAAACATACAGGAAGTTGACGAAGCTGTACGCCAGGAATTTGACGAAAGCATGTTCCTTCCGCAGCATAAGATTTCTTCGATACCTGTAATTCCGACAAAGCAGATCCTTTCAAGAATCGAGTATCCGCCTATGGCACTCAAGCAGGGAATCGAAGCTGTAGTTTACCTTGAGCTTTTTATTGACGCAAAGGGCGTTATAAAAAACATAAAGGTATTAAAAGATCCCGGACACGGATTTGCACAGGCGGCAGTAAGCGCATTAAAAGGCGTTACATGTGTTCCGGCTGTAGCAAACGGAAAAGCCTGCGCCGTAAGATTCCGCTATCCTGTTAAATTTACACTTAATTAAAAAAAATAAACCCGCCTCCAGTTTATGGAGGTTCGCTCCTACTGTACAACGGGCCGTCAAAGTAATAGAATGACAAAATGAAAATCGTTATCCTTGACGGTCACGCTTTAAATCCCGGTGACCTTTCTTATGATGTTTTTAAAGAGTTTGGTGAAGTAGATTACTACCCTCGTACTGAACCGCAAAAAGTTCTTGAGCGCATTAAAGATGCCGATGTTGTAATGCTTAATAAAGTTGTCATGACACGCGACCTTATGAAAGAATGTAAAAATCTTAAATACATCGGAGTATTTGCAACAGGTTATAATGTCGTAGATACAGAAGCAGCTCGCGAGCTTGGAATTACCGTAACAAACATTCCTTCTTACAGCACGATGGCAGTTGCACAGGAAACATTTGCCCTCATCATGGAATTTTATAACGGAATTAAAACTCACAGTGATTCTGTAATGAAGGGTGACTGGATTGCAGCTCCTGATTTTTGTTACTGGACTCATCCTTTAAATGAACTTCTCGGAAAAACAATCGGACTTCTTGGATTTGGTTCAATAGGTCAGAGAGTTGCACGAATCGCATCTGGTTTTGGAATGAATGTTATCGTTCATACACGTTCAGCTTCTAAGATAGTTGAATATAATAAAAGCGCGCGAGATGATGAAAAAGTAAAGGAAGTTTCTTTCGATGAACTTTTGTCTTTAAGTGACATCATTTCGCTTCACTGTCCTCTTACAAAAGAAAATACAAAGATTATAAACGGCGCAACAATTTCTAAAATGAAAAAAGGTGCGCTTTTAATAAATACAGCGCGCGGCGGTCTGATAGATGAAGATGCAGTAAGAAATGCACTTGATAAAAATGAGCTTTCGGGTTTTGCTGCAGATGTCCTTACAGTTGAACCGATGTCAGCTGACTGTCCGCTTTACAATGCGCCAAACTGCGTTATAACACCGCATGTTGCATGGGCAGCTAAAGAAACACGAATAAGACTTTTAAATATTGCAGTTGAAAACCTGCGTTCATTCCTTAATGGAAAAACAATAAACAAAGTAAATTAAATGGGGTTATAAAAATGTTTAAGCCTGAATTATTCAACACAATTAAAACATATAATTCAAAACAGCTTGTAAGTGATCTTATTGCCGGAATTATTGTAGGAATCGTTGCTCTTCCGCTTGCGATTGCTTTTGGTATTGCATCCGGTGTAAATCCTGCAGCAGGAATTTTTACTGCAATCATTGCAGGCTTCTGTATTTCATTTTTCGGTGGAAGCCGTGTTCAGATTGGAGGACCTACAGGAGCATTTGCAGTTATAGTTTACGGTGTTGTAAGCCAGTATGGAATGAGCGGACTTGCAACAGCAACAGTAATGGCAGGTATTCTTCTTATCATGCTCGGCGTTTTTAAAATGGGCGGGCTAGTAAAGTTTATTCCATATACAATCGTAACAGGATTTACTGCAGGAGTTGCTGTAACAATTGCTGCAGGTCAGATAGGAGATTTCTTTGGTCTTGTTCCAGATTTTAGTGTTCCGATGCAGATACTCGGAGAGACTTATTCTAAAATGCCTGGAGATTTTTTACCGAAGATAATTGTTTATGCGCGCTCATTCAGCACGATAAATTTATATTCATTTATAATGGCAGCTGTAAGCCTTGCGTTTATTTTTATCTGGCCAAAGTTTTCTAAAAAAATTCCTGGAAGCTTTGTTGTAATCATTCTTGCAACAGTTGTTTCTGTTTTACTTGATAAATTCTGCGGATTAAAGACAGATACAATCGGAACTTTTGCAAACGGAAAACCGCATTATATAATTCCGTCAACACTTCCAGTTCCCCAGCTTCCTGCACTAAGCATAAAGACAATCACAACACTTTTCCCGACAGCAGTTTCCATTGCAGTTCTTGCCGCAATTGAATCTCTTTTAAGTGCAGTTGTTGCAGACGGTATGATAGGAACTAAACACGATTCTAATACAGAACTCATTGCACAGGGAATTGCAAACATTGCTTCTCCACTGTTTGGCGGAATCCCTGCAACAGGTGCAATCGCACGTACAGCAACAAACATCAAAAACGGAGGACGTACTCCGGTTGCAGGAATCATTCATGCCGTGACACTTCTTTTGATTCTGCTTTTTGCAGGAAAGTATGCTGCATATATTCCGATGGCGGCTCTTGCTGCAGTTTTGATAAATGTATCATGGAACATGGCAGGCTTTCCTTCCATCAGAGCTCTTTTAAAAGGACAGAAATCTGACATCGCAGTTTTCTTTGTAACATTTTTAATTACTGTGTTTGTTGATCTTACAGTTGCAATCGAAGTTGGTCTTGGTTTTGCAGCATTCTTCTTTATTAAAAAGATGATTGACCTTTCAGAAGTTCAGGATGAACGAAAAATTATGACAGCAGGAATTAAAAAAGATCAGCCTGCAGAAAATATTGTCATTCCTCAGAACACACTCGTGTTTGAAATCGAGGGACCGCTTTTCTTTGGAACAGTAAGAAAGTTTGAGCTTGCTACAGAGAGAGCCGGAACAGACTGTAAAACTTTAATCTTCAGGATGAGAAACACACTTTATATTGATGCAGGCGGGATTCGCGCGCTGGAACAGTGTAAAGCTGCATGTGACAGAAAAGGAATTTCAATAATCATTTCTGGAATTCATACTCAGCCTTACATGCTGTTTGAAAAAACCGGAATGGCGGATATTCTTGGGCGTGAAAATATTTTTGATAATATCGGTGACGCATTAAAACGCGCACAGGAATTAAACGAAAAATAATTATCTGTAATTATTAATTTCTTTCTGACATAACTGATCACAGATTTCGTTGTATTCGATTCCGGCGTGGCCTTTGACCCAGTTCCATGTTACAGAAAGAGAAGAGTTAAGGCTGTCGAGTTTCTGCCAGAGATCCTGATTTAAAACAGGTTTCTTTGCTGCAGTCAGCCAGCCGTTTTTTTTCCAGTTTGTAATCCATGAAGTAATTCCGTTTTTAACATACTGGCTGTCGCTGTAAAGATTTACAGGACGGTCTTTGAGTGAAGGTGTATTTAAAACCGTATTGAGCGCAGAGATAGCTGCGGTTAATTCCATTTTGTTGTTGGTTGTATTTTTTTCACCACCAGAAAGACGGATTTCTTTTTCATCTGCAAGAATTACAGCGCCCCAGCCACCCGGCCCGGGATTTCCAGAGCACCCGCCGTCTGTGTAAATTACAATTTCATTTTCCATAAGTTGATTATAATGATATCCGGTAAAGTCTTCTACAGTTGAACTGATATCTGTTGTTTAAGTTCTAAAACCTGTTCGAGAGGGAGACCTTCTGCCTGTGCAATCTGTTCTTCAGAAAGAACATTCATTTTAAGGAGATTTATTGCAGCTTCAACTGCCTTCTGCTGGGAGCCTTCTGCAATACCGATTTCACGGCCTTCTTCTATAAAGTCGCGTCGGACTTCTTCTTCGTCGTATTCTGTAAGACTCATTGCAAGTACCTCCTCTTTCTGAACCTTAAAAAAGCCGTCCAGTAACTTTTCATGGATGGCCCAGTTCATGGCTTCGTCAACGGCAGCCACCGCGCTCATTCCCATCTTCTTATTTTGAGAAATACGCGATACGTACTGAATGTAATTATATAACGGTTCGCACTTTTTTTGAAGTGATATGTTGTGATTCTGA
>JAFZKN010000020.1 GCA_017553635.1 Treponema sp.
ATAAATTTAAATGACAATTCATTAAAAGTAGTTTACAATGCAAGTGAATATGAAAAGGAAGAAGACGAAAAAATCCGCAATCTCCTTCACTTCATATGCACTGACGAACCGGGAAAAGACAGTTTTTCCGTCAGACTTTCTTCAACCGTAGAGAAACTAAAAAACGATGATAAGTTCAGGAGTACATATCTGGCCATGAATTTACATGATTTTGACATAAAAAAAGAAGCTTTCGAAGCCGGCACCCGGCAGAAAGCCGTAGAAGATGCTGCAAACCTTCTCAAACTCGGCGTCCTTACTGAAGAACAGATTTCATCGGCAATCGGTCTTCCTCTCGAACAGGTTCTGGAAATTAAAAACAGTTTAACTGTAAAAGCATAACCCCGGCAAACGATAGAAAAACATTTAACTGGCTTTTTAAAGAAATGAACAACAACCTCCGCACAGGATTTATTGAAGGGTAAGAAAGGAAGTTTTTTATAATCTTTTAGCCATATCAATCACAATTTGTCTCAACACCGTTAGAATATTTTCTGTATTTATTATATATATTGCGGTATCCTTCAGATTGCAAAGCAATTTGAAGGTCGCGCTTTTCGCCGTTACGCGTCAGAGCGCTTCATTCGTCGCTCGCATTCACTCTCTCCGAACGGCTGGGCCACGGCTACAATCGCATAACCGGGAGAATAGTGTCAAAAATTTCACTTCTTTTTTCTCTTCGTTTTATTTTTTTTGTGATATTTTTTAAACCTCTAGATTTAGGGAAGCTAGTATAATCATTTGTCAATTTTATTTTTTTTACATCGTTTGATTCAACCCAACAAATGAAAATTGCATCTTCTGAATCTTCTTTTAGAACATTTGCACCAAAATATCCCATTCGATTTAAGCCGGTTATTACTATTTCATCGTTAATAACTATAGAGAAATAAATATTGCCTACTTCATATTCTTTCAAGCGAATCCTTCTATCCATTATTATTTCATCTGAAAAAGTAAATTCTAGCTTCTTTTTTTCATATGCAAGACAGTCGTCAAAATGTATGAAAACTGAGTCAGGTTTTTCAAAACATAAATCAACGTACTTTTTTTGTTTCATAACTTCATACGAATCTTTCTCATTATATTCCCAAAAAACAATCCCAGAGAAACAACTTGCATTAAATTGAATAGTCAAAAATATTATTAAACCCAAGATAAATTGTTTCATTTTCCGCTCCAAATTAGAACCATTTTTCACATTTTTTTCGTATTTGTTCCGGCATGCTGTTTATATCTATTTCTGATTTTACTTCATCATATGGAAATTCTTCCCAAGAAGTTCCGTTTTTACGGATTAAGTATAATCCAATATCTCCAGACCATATCCAGAGATTATGGTGTTCTTTTTCCCATTCAATGACAAGGGAACCATTCTTACCATATGCATACTTGGAAAAGAATTTTTCTTCTTTCGGAACTTCGCCAATTGAAACACACTCTTCCAAATATTCTTTAGTGATTTCTGGTTTTATGTGAATAAAATAATCATAATCATTTTCAGAAACAACTGCTGTATATCTTTTATCTGGAGACGGATAATAATAATTCATATTTTCATCATTGAAATTCGAAAAAGTATAATATAACAATGCAAAATAAACCAAAGGAAGAGAAACTATTGTGCAGATGATGATTTTTATTATTTTACGTTTCATATTGAATCTCTAAAAAACATTATACTTATTTATAATAATATATCATTTCTGAAGTAAATAATACTCCTTAACCTTATCATAAAGCGCAACTAACCTTGCATATTCTTCCGATTGTGCAAAAGGTCTTTCTGCATCAGCACCCATATAATATCTCTTCATAAACAGTTCATAGAAATCAATATCAGATAACTTTATTTTTTTATTCAAAAAATATTCAATTGCATCCGGATTTTCTGCATAAAGAGCATTTTCAAAATAATTATATTCATCATCAACCGGAAGGTCGGAATTAAGAACCGCATTATTTTCAGGCCTAAACATAGCGTTGCTCACTGCTGCATACTTAAGGACATTCGGATCAGAAATAAGCTTATTAAAAACATCATTATTTTCAAGAAAAACTTTAAGCATGCTTTTTTTATTCTTATCTATAATCATCTGATAATACCAGAAAACTGAATTTTCTTCTTTTTTCCCGTACTGCTGCTCTTTTTCAAAATCATCGATTTTTACATGATTTATTAATTCATCGAAAATTTCCTGACTGTTATTTCCAAATGATTGAATTGATAGTGTTAATGCTGTATATTCACCACCCTTATTAAACAGACAAATATCAGCACCCATATTTAAAAGAGTTTTTACATTCTCAAGTTCTTTTCTCTTTACCGCAATCTGAAGCAGAGTGTCTTTGTCACAATAGTAATTTACTGATAACCCGTACTTTAACAATTTAATTATTTCATCTATATTCTGATATTTACTATACAAAAGATATGCAAATCTGTTGTATTCTGCTTCTGTAAATTTTGTATTTTCGAAAAAGTTAGGTAATAAATCAAGCTTGTCTTTATTTATACACTCAACAATTTTTTCTGCATATTGCTCAGGATCAACAGCCGTAGTATTTTCTACTTTAATATTCTTTTTACAGCCTGCAAGAGAAATAATAATAAATATACTTAATAAAATACTCTTTTTCATATTATTCCCTTTCTTCAATCTTGCCGTTCTGGAGCATTTTTAATCTCAATTCATTTTTATCATTCCATTTAATATCATTAAAAAAAGCCGTGTCGTCATCTTTGTCTGGTTTACATACATAAGAAAACTCATGATAACCGGGAAGATTTACAGTAAATCGATAGTCTCCGTTATTAACTTCAAGAATATTTGCATTTATTTCTGACGGTTTTGAATCTAAAATAAAAGAATTTAATTTGTCATTTTGTAATTCTAAAGTGATTACCGTTTCTTTGTCGTCAAGTATTATGTAGTAATATTTATCATCCTTTATTATTTTTACACCTTCCGGAGTTTCATGCCGGCAATCCGGGATAAGTTTCTCAATTTCATCTGTATCAATAATTTCAACACCATATCCAGATACCTGAAGATCCTGATCCATAACAAACCTAAGGTTGTTGTTTACATCAAAAACAAGTTTTAGAACTTTCTGACTGTCATTTTCATATATCTCAACACCATGAGGAAACGGTCTGCTTAATCCATGCATTATAACTTTGCCATTTGAAACGACAGAAAAACAGTAGTACGGTATCAATTCATTTTTATAAACTTTAATGAGTTTATCGTAATAATTTAAAGCAGTTTTATCGTTTTTAAATTTGAATATTTTTTTAACAGAATCAAAATATTCAAATTCTTCAAATGGAATTTCAAGTAAAATATTATAAGATGATTTTAAAGACTGGATTTGTGTATACTTATTTACATTTTCAGCATTAAGATTTTCATTATATTCCCAGAAAATTATTTCTGATTTATTTTTACATGATATAAAAAACAGAAAAGGAAAAATCAGAAATAACAGTTTTTTATTTACCATTTTCATTCCATTCCCATTAATACCGCGAGGGTCTGGGCGTCTTTGATGAGGTTGTCGATTACGCAGTATTCGTTTGGCATGTGGCATCTTTCGTCGAGGGTGCCCCAGACTACACAGTCAAAGCCTTCGTTGCGAAGTTCTGCTCCGACGGTTCCGCCACCGATGCCGATTATCTTTGAGTCAATTCCATGTGCATCTTTTAAACTCTTGGAAAGAAGCTTTACGACTTTTGAATCTTTTGATGTCGGAACTGACTGAGCTTTCTGTAAAATTTTATATGTGACTGTTACACCGTATTTTTTTTCGACAGACTTTATGATTTTTTCGACGTAGTTTATTACTTCTTCACACGAATATGTCGGAATAATCCTGCAGTCCATACACATTACGTCTTTTCCAGGAATTATATTAACTCCGTCGACGTTTGCTTTTCTCATTGTCGGCTCAAAGGTTGAATACGCAGGATTAAAAAGGCTGTCTTTTTTAGAAAACTTTTTATAAAGCTCCTTATGAAGGGTTACTGCAAGGTCAGAAGCTGCAAGGCACGCATTGTTTCCTTCATCCGGTCTTGAACCGTGGCTCTGTCTTCCTGCAGTTGTAAATTCAAACCAGAGGATGTTTTTTTCTGCAACTTCGATTGTTTCTCCTTTCGAATCTCCGCCGTCAGGAACTATTATAAGATCTTCTTTTTTAAAGATGTCTGTGTTTTTTAAAAGCCAGATGATTCCGTATTTGCTTCCGACTTCTTCATCAGCGGCAAATAATAATTTTACTGTGTGCTTTGGTTTTATTCCGTTTTTAACGTATGCATAAGCTGCGGCAACGGCACTTACAAGGCCCTGCTGGTCGTCTTCTGTTCCGCGGCCAAAAAGCTTTCCATCCTTTTCTACGACAGTCCACGGATCTGTTTCCCAAAACGAAAGGTCGCCTGCAGGAACTACATCAAGATGCGCAATAATCCAGACAGAATAATCATCAGATTCGCCTTCGATTTCTGCGACAAGATTTGGACGTATTCCGCCTTTTGCACGGCTGTCAGGTGCATCATAACGAGTGAGCTTTGTAATCCCGTGTTCGCATAAATATTTTTCGAGCGCCTCACATTTATCAAGCTCGCCTTCGCCGCCGTTTTCCGGAGCGAGTGCTTTATGCGAAGTTAAAAGACTCTCAAGCTTTACATATTCATCACGGTTATTTTTTATAAACTCTTTTATAGAGGAAATGTCTGCCATATGTTCTTCCTAGTGGGGCTTTGTTTTATTCAGCTTAAAAAATTATTTCTTCAAAAATTTTTTATAAGCTTTATAAGTTGAATCGATTAAAGTGTCGATGTCAGAATATTTTGCCTTCCAGTTTAATTTTTCTTCAGCAAGCTTTGCAGAAGCAACGAGCGTTGCAGGATCTCCAGGACGGCGCTCTACATAATCTGCAGGAATAGGATGACCTGTAATTTTTCTTGCAGCTTCAACCATTTCTGTTACAGAAGTTCCTGTTTCGCTTCCAAGATTTACTGTAAGGCTTTCGTTTTTAGATGCAATGTACTCGAGTGCCTTTACGTGTGCGCTTGCAAGGTCTGTAACATGAACATAGTCTCTTATACATGTTCCGTCTCTTGTATCATAATCGTTTCCAAAGATTTTCATTTTTTCGCGCATTCCGCATGCAACTTCCATAATGATAGGAAGAAGGTTTGCAGGATTCTGTTCAAGTCCGTAAAGAACTCCTTCCGGATCATAACCTGCTGCATTAAAATATCTTAAAGCGGCAAACTTAAGTCCCTTAAGCTTATCATACCACTTCATAAATTCTTCTATTTTAAGTTTTGTAAATCCGTAATAGTTTTCAGGATTTTTCGGATGATTTTCATCGATAGGAAGATATTCCGGTTCGCCAAACACTGCTGCGCTTGAAGAGAAAACCATGTACTTACAGTCATGTTCAACTGCAGAATTTAAAATATTAAGTGTACCTGTAATATTGTTTACTGAATATTTTTCCGGCTTTAGCATGGATTCACCTGCTGCTTTAAATGCTGCAAGATGAATAAACGCATCAAACTTTTTAGAAAACGCTTTATCAAGATCTTTTTTATTTAAAATATCACCTTTGATAAAACCGTTCTGTTTAAATAGATTCTGTTTTAATCCGCTTGAAAGGTTGTCAAAAACAGTAACTGTATGTCCGTTTGCCATAAGTTCTTTAACAACATGACTTCCTATATAACCTGCTCCACCAATAACTAATACTTTCATATTAAACCTCATCTGTTTATAAAGGATTTTTCAATTATATCACAAGAGGATGTTTTTCTCCATCCTCAAAAAAATTACCACTCAGGCAAAACCCAGTCTTCATGTGATTGAAGGACATAAATCTGCGGATCAGAATCAAGTGAACCATAAGTCCAGAGTTCGCTTACAGGCCATCTTTCATGATCAGTTTCTCCCTCAGAATAGCAGACTCCACGATGTAAAAGACGTCCGCCCATATCAAGAGTATACTTGTACCAGTAATCACGTTCTTCATAAGAATATGACTGGAAATCCAGATAATTATACATTCTTCCTTCTTTTACTGTATATGCATGAACATAATATGATCCGGTATCATAAAGATTTTCACTTCCAGGAGCTTCATAAATAATTATTACCGGGAAATATTTGTCTGTAATTTCATTAAAATCAGAATAAAGATCTATTCTTGAAACACAATAATATTTTCTCTCTCCAGGAAGGAAAAGCTGCTGTAATACTCCACCCGGATAAACACATGCAATATCATATATTATCTGAGAATTATAATGCGTATCGATTAAATCAAGTACATTATATAAAAGATGAAATTTATCATTATTTTCATGCCTGTTTGAAATATCGGCTGAATTAACAACTCCAGCCCTTCCATCCGGCATTCTTACAACACATACAGGAAAGTAATAATTTTTTTTGGAAAATACATATTGTGAATTATTATCAAATGTAGCAAGGACTGTAAAACTCTGATTTGGTTTAAGAGTTTCTTCTGAAAGATCCTGGTAAATGATTTTTGTTTCGCGCATTGTCCATGAAGATTTTACATCTTCAAAATTTGCATAATACTTAAGGTTACCCGCTTCTGTTTTCCTTGAAGGACTTTCATCAAATTCTGCATAAACAAATTCTCCGAAAACCCAGCCTTCATCTCCTTCCGAAGATTCAATTTTTAACCAGCGCGAAACAACTCCATCAATAATATCAGCATCATCTGACATACCAAGAACATTCACAACCGAACCATTATACACAGCTCCGACTTTTTCTGATTCTGTACTTGGCTCTTCACGCATGTTTACTCTTGAGCTTCCGTCTGTCTTGATATATGCTTTTTCGCATGTAAAAGGACCGTCGTCGTGCTGTTCAAAATATTTTACGACTCTCCATTCGTATTTCTGAGGTCCCTCTTCTGTTTTAACGCCTGCAGAAGACAAAAGCTTTTCTGCTGCCTTTTCATAAAAGCTGAGGTCAGAAGGATAATTTATGAGGTTCCGTACCTTTTCGTCTTTTGATTCGGATGCAATACTCTGATATTTTTTCCAGCGGTCAGTCGGAATGTTTTTACAGAAGTTTTTTTCTCCATATTTATTATAAATAAATTCTATAACCTCAGCCGCGTCATTTCTTATTGCACATTCAAATATGGACATGCCATAAGGCTCGATTATGTCATCTTCTCCATCATAAAAAGAACTTCCCAGTTCTTTAAAAAGCATTGGAGAATTATACTTTGCCGCAATAAAAAGCGGGTTTTTTACATTCTTGAGGTCACTTGAAGAATAGGAATCTATTTCCCACATAACTTTTTCTATGCATTCAGAAACTTTAGCGACAGGGATGTTTGCTTTATAGCCTTCTTCGATTATGTTGCAGAAAAAATCATTCAGCTGTTCCTTTGGCCCGAAATTGCAGTTTTTTATAAGTATGACTGGATACCAATGTCCTGTAATGTAAGCACCAGCAATATTTGTTAAATCATCTACAGAAATGGCTATTTTTGATAAATCACACCAGCCTGTAATTTTTTTATTACTGCCGCCTGTTATCTTTATTTTTACACGACAGTCTGAATCCGAAACTTCATTTATATCTAAAATAATTCCTGTTGCATTTATATCTAAAACCTGAATTTTATTTTCAAACGCTGCAGTTTTATAAAGATCAACTCCGTTTTCAATAACTACTGCATTAAGTCCTATTGCGCTGTTTTTATCAGAACCTTTTTTTGAATTTCCGCAGGAAAAAAACAGTACTCCTGCAACCAGCAAAATTAACATTTTTTTCATAATAAAACCTCTTTGAATTTCATTCAGTTTAAAACTAGACAATACCCGTAACAAGATAAAGCACGACGCAAAGATACGGAACGGCAAATTTTAAAAGCATAATCATAAGAAGATCAAAATAACTTTCTTTATGTGAAAGACCACAGATTCCAAACATTGTTACAAGAGCACCACACTGAGGAGCCGGATCAATTCCCGCACCTGCAAGAGTGATGATTCTATGAAATGCATCAAGTGAAATTCCTTTTGCAACAGCCATCTCTTTCCAGATTTCACCAAACTTAGAAAGTGCAATTGTAATTCCGCTTGAAGCAGAACCTGTAATACCTCCTGTGATGTTTGTAGTAATTACGGCAGACCACAAAGGATTTCCGTTTGATGAAAGCTTCATCAGTAAATCCTGAATTACTGCAAAACCAATGACACTTGTTACAACACAGCCAAATGCAAAGCCGCTTGCAACATTAAACACAGCAGTTCCAGAAGAAACTGCAGAACCGTTTATTATTTTTACAAATTTTGAGCGCTCATTTTTCTGGTGCGAAGCGATGATGTTTTTTCTTCCGATTATCACTGTTGCAACAGAAGCAATTACAGTTGCAATCGAAACTGCCCAGAGTGACGGTATCTGCCAGCTTCTCGCAAACTTCCAGTTAAACGGATTGCTTAAAAAAATGTTCAGAAATACAACGATTAAAAGCGGAATTAAAGAAAGCTGCCAGAGTGGAAGTAAAGAAGAATCAGGTTCAAGATTTCCTTCATCCGGATGATTTCCATAACCTTCACCTGCTGCATTTAATTTTTTAGTCCTGAACCCAATCCAGATAAGACCAATTGCAATAAAGCATGCAGTTGCAAAAAGACCAAGCCCTATGCCAGACCAGGTAGAAGTACCAAAGTATTCTGTCGGAATTATGTTCTGTGTCTGTGGAGTTCCAGGAAGTGCAACCATTGCAAAGGTAAAAATTCCAACCCAGAGAGTTGCAGGAAGAAGTTTTTTCGGGATTCCTGCCTTGCGGAATAAAACTGCACCAAATGGATACATTACAAATGCAACTACAAATACACTCAAGCCTCCGTAAGTTAAAATTCCGCAGCCTATGATTACTGCAAGAACTGCTCTCTTTGGTCCGAGCACATCAGAAATCTTATTTGCAATAGAAGCGGCAAGTCCGCCTTCTTCCATAAGCTTTGCAAAAACCGCACCGAATAAAAATACAGGAAAGAATTTTCCGATATATTCTGCGGCTTTTATAAAATAAACTTTTCCAAGAACATCAATAAAAGACTGACCGCATCCGATTGCCGCAACAAGCGCACACAAAGGTGCAATAAGAATAATCGAAACTCCGCGGTATGCAGCATAAATAAGACATGCAATTGCAATAAGAATTGCTGCTGTATTAAGTACAGAAATCATTTTTTATTTTCCTTCTTTATTTTCAAAAAGCGGATTGCCGTGTGTATATTTTGGAAGAATCTTTGGCGATGCAAAATCAGTTTTTATACCGGCACTTTCGCGTGTCTTTTCAAAATCCTTTACAAAATCAAGAGAAAGCTCAGAAGGCATCTGAGTCTCTGATGCAATCTTTCCTGCAGTTATTCCTGCAACGCGTCCAAATACAACGACATCAAGAAGCGAGTTTCCCATAAGCCTGTTTGTTCCGTGAACGCCGCCTGTTGCTTCTCCTGCAGCAAGAAGATTGTTTACACCTGTCCGGCATTCTTTATCAATTTCTACTCCACCGTTCTGATAATGAAGTGTAGGATAAACAAGAATAGGATCTTTTGTAATGTCGATTCCGTATTTGATGAACATGTTATACATTGCAGGAATGCGTTTTAAAATCGTTCCTTCGCCATGAATTTTTTCTATCATCGGAGTATCAAGCCATACTGCGTCCTGAACATCATTTTTAACTCCACGGCCTTCACGAACCTCGCGGATAATTCCGGATGCGTTAACGTCGCGTGTTTCAAGCGGGTGAATATAAACATCGCCCTTTGCGTTTATAAGCTTAGCACCTAAAGAGCGCACTTTTTCTGTAACGAGCTTTCCTAAAATCTGTGACGGATATGCAGCGCCTGTCGGATGGTACTGAAGCGAGTCCTGGTACAAAAGCTTTGCTCCTGCCCTGTATGCAAGAACAAGACCGTCTGCAGTAGCACCGTAATGATTTGATGTAGGGAAACCCTGATAGTGCATGCGTCCTGCACCGCCTGTTGCAATTATTACAACCTTTGCTTTTGCAACCATAAGCTGGTCTGTTTCGATATTCATTAAAACAGCGCCGGCTGCATTGTTGTTTTTATCTTTAATGATTTCTACAGCCGCCGTAAAATCTACGACTGTAATTAAATCTGTTCTGTTAAATACTTCATCACGGAGAGTTCGCATGATTTCGGCACCGGAATAATCTTTGCATGCGTGCATACGTTTTCTGCTTGTTCCGCCGCCGTGAGTTGTAATCATCGTACCGTCTTTTTCTTTGTCAAATTCGACGCCCAGATCGTTTAACCATTTTATTGCAGCCGGCGCGTTGTTTACGAGTGTGTAAACCAGTTCAGGCTTTCCGTCAAAGTGGCCGCCGCCAAATGCATCAAGGTAGTGCATGGCAGGACTGTCATTAGGCTTATCTGCCGCCTGAATTCCTCCTTCTGCCATCATCGTGTTGGCATCTCCTACACGCAGCTTTGTAACAAGAAGAACTTTACAGCCGGCATTAGAAGCTTCTATGGCGGCGGCACATCCTGCTCCACCACCACCGATTATAAGAACGTCAGTTTCGTAATCTGTTTTACTAAGGTCTATTTTTTCCGGTTCAACTAAAGGCTTTGCTTCGAGCATGTCGACAAGTTCAACTGGTGCTTTCTGTCCTTTGTTTGGACCGATTGTTATTTCTTTAAACTGTTCTTTAATTCTATCAGGATGATTCTTTAAAAGGAGTTCATCTTTTTCTTCTGCTGTAAGACGTGCCGGTTCAAACTTTATGTTTCTGTCGCGGTTTTCTGCAACTATTTTTGCTTCTTCATCTAAATAATTTCCGTACATATTAACTCCTACTTCTCAATCTCGCGACTTTCGTAAAGCTTTTTAATTTCATCAAGAGGCCTGTTCATAAGCTGGGCAATATCATTTTCACACTTACCTTCCTGAATTTCCTTTACTTTATCCATAAGATGCTGTGCTAAAGGCTGGATGTATTTTCCGTTAATGCGTCGTGCAAGCTCTGCAACCTGAGGATGAGAAATACCTGCAGGACATCTTGAAGAACAGCATCCGCACATTACACAGTCAAAAGAAAGCTCTGCACATTTTGCAAAATCTCCGCGCTGTGCAAAAGCAATGTACTGCATTACTTTTAAATCCTGCGGACACGCTCTTGTACAGGCATTACATCCGATGCACGAATAAATCTCAGGATAAAGCTGCATCATTACAGCCTGTTCCGGTTTTATTTTTTCTATATCATAAACCTGTTTAACAAGCGGAAAGAATGGAAGGGTTGCGATAAACATTCCGTCTTCAACTTTTTTAGAACATGCAAGACATGTCATAAGCTGATTTTTTCCTTTGATGCGGTAAATTGTTGCACATGCTCCGCAAAAACCGTTACGGCAGCCGCAGCCTCTCTTTAACTGATAGCCTGCGTATTCCATTGCGTTCATTACAGTAAGTTCTGAAGGAACCTGATACTTCTTTCCAAAAATATAAATATCCGCCATCTGTTTATCCATCTTCTGCTCCTTAAAACATGCAGTTTTTTAATTAATATTCCGGTGGCAATTCGCCAAGCTCGTCAAAGCTGAACACAGGTCCGTCCTTGCATACAAACTTATCTCCGATATTACATCTTCCGCATTTACCGATTCCGCATTTCATCCTCATTTCCATCGTTGTAAAAATCTGTTCTTTTTTAAAACCGAGTTTAATGAGCGCATCAAGTGAAAGATGAATTAAAACCGGAGGTCCGCACATAATTACAGTCATCGACGGATCCGGGTTAAGCTCTGTTACATAAGGCGGAACAAATCCAACGTGACCGTCCCATCCTTCTTCTTCCCTGTCAATCGTAAGGTTAATCGAACAGTTACTCTGCTTCATCCACACATTCTGCATTTCATCAAGTCTAACTAAATCTGCTTTAGAACGTGAACCGTAAATTACCTGAATCTTTCCGTAATCGCTTCTTTTATCAAGCATGTAATTTACAACCGAATGAACCGGCGCTATACCGATTCCGCCTGCAATTACAAGAATATCCTTTCCCTTTAATTTTGTATCAACAGGAAAGCCGTTTCCAATCGGACCGCGTACACAGATTTCCTGTCCGACTTCTGCATTATGAAGCCAGTCTGTTACGCATCCGCATCTTTTAATAGAAAACTCCATGTATTCCTGAAGAGTCGGAGACGATGTAATCGAAATCATCGATTCACCTACTCCCGGAACAATAAGCATCGCACACTGACCGGGAATATGCTCAAAAAGTTTTTTACCGTCAAGACCGCACACTTTAAAAGTCTTTACATCAGGAGTTTCTTCTTTTATATCAATTATTTTTCCTACATACGGAATAAAACTTTCCCTATCACTCATAACCGGTTTCCTTACTTCTTTTTCTTTTATTCATCCTTTTCAAACATTTTAATTACTTTAACAATGTTCATGTTAACAGGACAGCTTTCCAAACACCTTCCGCAGCCTACACATGCATACTTACCGCCGTAAACATCAGGATAATATTTTAATTTATGCATGAATCTCTGGCGGCTTCTTTCTTTCTGACTCGTTCTTGGGTTTGCTCCAGCCATCTGAGTAAAATCAGAATACATGCAGCTGTCCCAGCAGCGGACCTGTTCAATTTTTTTACCGTTGTCAAAATCGCGCACGTCAAAGCACATGCATGTCGGACATACATAAGTACATGTTCCGCATCCAAGACAGCTCTGGCAGACTTTATCCCAGTTTTTCGAGTTGAACATATCAAGTGTCTTAAGCTTTTCTATATTCGAAAGATTTAAATCCGAAAGCGGAAGCTTCTGTATTTTATCTTTTATTTCACGCTGAATTTCATCAACAGAAGAATCATCTTCTTCATTTAAAAGCTCAGTGTTTTCAGAAAGGATTTTATTTCCTTTTTCTGTTACGCCCTTTAAATAATATTTGCCGTCTTTATTCCATACAAGAACGTCTGCGCCTGTTACATTTTGAGAAAGCGAAGCATCAATTTTATATGCAGAACAGAAGCATGTTTTATACGGTTCATTGCATGCAAGAACAAAAACAGTAGAATGCTCGCGGCGGTTTTTATAATATGTATCAACAGGCTGCTGTTTAATGTAAACATTATCAATTACATCAAAAGAAGCTGCATCACATGCACGGACACCAAAAAGAACAAAGTCTTTCATCTGCATGTCAGGCTGCTCAACTTTAAAAGACTTTCCTTCTTTAATATATTTTACAAGACATTCTGTTTTAGGAAAAAAGAAATCCTTTGCAGACCTTACTGTCTTTAATTCCGAAGTTAATTTTAAACCGTCTTCATATTTTACAAAATTTGCTTTTCCGGATTCATTTGTAACAGGAATGTAAAGGTCTTTAAGATTTATGATTTTATTGAACAGATCATAAATCTTTTCTTCGTTTATAGAATACATTATCTGTCACCTCCCGTTTTATCCATTTCATAAACAACCGAAGGTTCTGCATCATCTTCTTTAAAGGTAAGCATCGGAGGCTTGTCATCAAAGCTGCTTCCAGCCTGATAGTCTCCATACAGTTCATTTATATCCTTAATGTATTTTCTGTTAAGTAAATAAAGCGGAATATGCTCCGGACACACACGGCTGCATTCACCGCAGTCTGTACAGCGTCCTGCAACATGCCACGCCCTTATAATGTGATAAAGTGACTCTTCAAAAGAATTCTGTGCAACCTTCTGCGATGTATAAAGCTTATTGTTGTCAAAAACACATTTTTCACAAGTACATGCAGGACAGATATCACGGCACGCATTACATCTTATACAGCGGCTGAATTCTTTTTTCCAGAACTCATAACGCTCGTTTTCAGAAAGCTTTTCAAATTTTTCTACTTCTTTAAAACGGTTTTCCTTTTCTTCTTTATCTTTTTCTGATTCAGGAAGTTCAATTATAACAACTTCATCTTCGTTTATTCTGTGTTCCTTTAAAAGCTGATTATATGAATAAATAAATTTAGGCCGTAAAAAGATTCCCGTTTTGTGAGTTTTATGTCTCATCAAAAACTTTACAAGATTTCCGCAGTAACGTTCATCGTAAATAAAATCTTTTTCAAGCTCTTCTGCATTTTCAAAAACTGCAGGCTCAATATCTTCTTCAAAAAGACCTTTTTTCCAGCCAAGGATTCTTTCTACTTTATTGGAGTTAAGAAGCTCTTTTGCTTTATTAATCAATTCTTCATTTAATTGCTGCATCTTACATCCTCCAGTTTTTTACATTTACCAAGCTCTGTAATTTTTGCAACAAAATCATTCATAATGGATGCAAAACGGTTTCCTTCTGCGGCACTGCACCACTCTACTCTGGTTCTTGCTTTTTCAATTCCCAAAAAGTTAAGCATCGAAAATAAAAGTGTCATTCTTCTTCTTGCAAAATAATTTCCAGTTGAATAGTGGCAGTCACCGGGATGGCATCCGCATAAAATTACACCGTCTGCTCCACGCTGAAAAGCCCTCAAAATAAAAAGCGGATTTAATCTGCACGAACACGGAATGCGTATGATTTTTACTTCTGCAGGATATTCAAGGCGGTTATTGCCTGCAAGGTCTGCGCCTGCATATGAACACCAGTTGCAGCAGAATGCTACGATTTTCGGTTTCCATTCATCATTTAAAGACATGCATCCACCTCCGCCATAATCTGCTTATTTGAAAATCCGTTAAGATCCATCGCACCGCTCGGACATGCAACAGTACAAGCACCGCAGCCCTGACACATTGCAGTATTTACCTGACTTACACGGCGTTTAACTGTAGTTCTGTTTGGTCCGCGGAAATCCTTTTCGATATAAGAAATTGCTCCGTAAGGACATACGTTTTCACACTGACCGCAGCCGTTGCATGCGTTTTCATCAGGATGAGCAGTACACGGATTGTTTTTAAGTTCATCTTTAACTAAAAGACATATTGCTTTTGCAGCAGCACCCGAAGACTGAGCAACAGTTTCCGGAATATCCTTTGGTCCCTGACAGCAGCCTGCTAAAAAGATTCCTGCTGTAGGAGATTCTACAGGACGAAGCTTTGTATGAGCTTCCAAAAAGAAATCGTTTGTGTCCATCGAAGTTGTAAGCATTGTTGCAAGAGGGCGCGCTGTTTTGTCGGCTTCGATACTTGCCGCTAAAACAACCATGTCGGCATTAATCTTTACCTGACGATTTAAAATCAAATCTGAGCCAATAACTTCAAGTGTTCCGTCAGGCATTGGTTTTACTTTGCCGACCTGACCTTTTATATAGTGAACTCCGTACTGCTCTACAGCGCGCCTGTAGAACTCGTCAAAGTTTTTACCAGGAGTTCTGACATCGATATAAAATACATAACATTCTGTATCAGGATAATGATCGCGTGTAAGCATCGCGTGTTTTGCAGTATACATGCAGCATATTTTTGAACAGTACTCATGGCCTTTAGTTGATTCAGCAGAACAGCGCGAACCCACACACTGAACAAAAACAATTTTTTTAGGTTCCTTACCGTCAGAAGGACGTAAAAGATGACCGTTTGTAGGACCTGACGCATTGCAGAGGCGTTCAAACTCAAGCGACGAAACTACATCAGGACTTGTGTTATATGCGTATTCATCAAATTTATCAAGCGCAATTGGATTATAACCTGTTGCTACAATTATTGCGCCGTATTTTTCTGTAATGATTTCTTCTTTCTGATTAAAGTCAATTGCGCCGGCCCCGCAGGCTTTTTCACACATTCCGCATACATTGTCACGGCCGTTAGAAAGACCTTTCATATGAAGACAGTATTCTGCGTTAATTCCTGCAACCTTTGGAACTGCCTGTGCAAACGGAATGTTGATTGCCTTACAGTTATTTAAATTACAGTTAAATGCATTAGGAACTTTTGCGTTGGGACATTTTTCGATGCAGGCACCGCAGCCTGTGCATTTTGTTTCGTCAACATAACGCGGATGACGTTTTATATCAATAGAAAAGTTTCCGATATAACCTTTTACACCGCACACTTCACTGTAAGATAAAACACGGATGTTTGGATTCTGACTTACCTCTGTCATCTTTGGAGTTACGATACATGAAGCGCAGTCGAGTGTCGGAAAAGTTTTATCAAGCATCGCCATCTTTCCGCCGATGGAATAAGTTTTTTCTACGATGTCTACAGGAAAACCTGCATCTGCAATATCAAGGGCAGCTGTCATTCCTGCAATACCGCCACCGATAACAAGAGCTCTCTTTGTAACAGGAGTAGTTCCCGGAGTAAGCGGTGTATCTAAAATTGATTTTGCAATTGCAGCCTTACCGAGGGCAATTGCTTTTTCTGTAGCCTTTTCCTTATCCTTCATTACCCATGAATCCTGTTCACGGATATTGGCAACTTCTACTTTATATGCATTTAAACCTGCACGCTCTGCACATGCCCTGAAAGTTTTTTCATGCATTCGAGGTGAACATGAACACAGAACAACACCGGTAAGAGAATCATTTTTTATATGTTCTTCTATCATCTGCTGTCCCTGAGAAGAACACATGTATGTATAATGAGTTGAATAAACTACACCGTCAACTTTTGAAAGTTCCTGTGCGACACGTTCTACATCAACTGTTCCTGCAATATTTGTTCCGCAGTGACAGACAAAAACACCAATTCTTTCCATATACTATCTCTTATATTTTCTGAACGCAGAAACAAGCGCCTGCTGTGGAATATCATCATCCAGAAACTCCGGAACTTTTTCTGCACTAAGATGATCAGGATTTCTCGAAGTAATCACAAGCTGACGCACAGCTTCGATTATTTTTGCAGGTTCAACCTGACGCGGACACCTCTCAAGACATGCAAAACAGCTTAAGCATGAAAAAACAGATTTTGATTTTAAAAGATTTTCTATTTCGCCGTTTTCTACCATCTGCACAAACTGATGCGGATGATATTCCATGTTATCGTAGTCAGGACATGATGCACTGCATTTACCGCAAACCATGCACTTTTTTGTGTCGGTTCCGCTTATATCCTTAATCATAAGTTTTAAATTTTCGATTTCTGTATCTGTCATTTTATGCCCTCCTTATTCCGAGAGCCATTGCAAGCAGACGGGTAAAATAAACGACATCCGGTAAATTACCGTTACGGTTTTTTACAAGATTATAAAGACACAGAGGGCAGCTGGTAACTAAAAGCTCTGCACCAAAATCTTTTGCATTGCCTAAAATTTTTTCTGCACGTTCCTGTGGAATTTTTTTATCTTCAAAAACAGTGTAAGCGCCGCAGCACTCATTGCGTTCAGAATACACAACCGGAACACCACCGATTGCCCTGATAAAATCTTCTATTATTACAGGATTTTCTGGATCATCAAACTGCATTACTTTAGAAGGACGAAGCAAAAGACATCCGTAATATGCACCGATTTTTTTATTGTAAAAAGGAGAATTCTTTATGTCACCGCCATTTGCTTTTGCAACTGCGCCCTTAACTTTTTCCCAGCCAATTTCATCGCGGAGCACTTCAAGATAATGAAGAACCTCTGTATTTCCTTCATAACAGATATTGTCGGCTTTAAGATAAGTATTTGCCTTTTCTTTTATGGCAGCATCAGTTTTAATATCGTTATTAACCTGCTTTAAAACATTATAACAGGCTGAACACAAAGTAACGATTTTTTTATTCTGTGATTCAGCACAGGCAAGGGCACGTACAGAAGAAAGCTTTGGAGCAACTTCCTGTTTCGAAAGCGGATAAGTTCCACCGCAGCACTGCCACTCAGGAATTTCTGAAAGCTCAAAGCCTAAGATTTGTGCACTTTCCCTTGCGTAAAAATCAAGATCTTCTGCCTTATTTTTAAGAGTACATCCCGGATAATATGCGTATGTCATAATTGTCCCCGCAAACGAAAAATGCCGCATACCGGCCTTAACCAAACCGATAGCGGCATCCATTTTAGCGCATTTTAGGCTTTTAGGGAATAATACCCCCTATTTCTTCCTTACAACCAGTAAATTATGGACTCTTATTCCGTTTGAATCTACTGTATCGAGGCTTATTGTGTTGCCGTGGACGTCCCTGAAGCTGTAAACAGTCTTGTTTTTGGTCATGTTTATTCCATTAACCTGGACTGTTTTGTATTCAGAATCGCTCCAGCTTGCGACGCAGACTTCGATTTCGTCTGCCGGAATGTCATAATACATTGTCTTTACACCGCTTCCTCTTTCTGTTGTTACAGTTGAACAGGTGTAATAAGCTTTTTTGCCTACAAAAATGAGCGACGATGTTCCGTTATAAGCACTGGCCGGAACTTTAACTCCATTTATAGTAGAAGCAGTTTCGTAAGCAGAAGCAGGTTTAGTCTGCTCTGCAGGCTGTGTCGCAGTTGAACCTGAAGATGTTCCGCTTCCCGATGAAGGCTTTACCGTCGATCCAGACGAACTTCCACCGGAAGCTGGCTGTGATGGTTTATAGTCCCCGTCGTATTCCGGAACCTTTGGAGTTTCTTTTGGTGTCGGAATGGTTGAAGAAGCAGAAGATTCTGTTTTTGTTTCGTTTACTTCTTTAGGTTCTGCAATTCTGACTTTTACTTTTTTAGACTGCGAAAGCCTTGCATAAGAATTATCCGCAAGATTTCTCAATGTAAATGAAATCGGAACTATTTCATCTACTTCAACAGCCATGCTTGTTCCAATCTTAATCCAGTTATACATACTGTCCAGGTCATTGATTGAATAAATCTTTTCAGAAACCGTGATTGCACTTACGTAAGTTGAATTATGTGACCACTTATAACTGATATCAGAATTAACCCTCATACCTGTTGCACCGCTGTTCTTAGAATCACGAGGCCTGCATGCAATAAAATCCTTTACAATTTCTTCAGAAGGTAAATCAGACGAAATTACAAAATATGCTTTTCTACCATAATCAACAGAAGATACATAGTAAGGTGTAACTGTTTTTAAAGTTGAAGGTGAAATAACATTTTTATCAACTGCAAAAAAATCTACAGGTAATGCAGGCGGTGCAATTGCTGCTGAATAAAATTTCTGAGTAACTTTAACAAGTGTATAAGATTTATCAGGATCCCAGTTATTAAAACTTACTGAATAAGCAACCTTATCTCTTCCTGCACCAATTCCAGTTGTCAATGCAAGATCTTCAGGCGAATGAATCGTATGAAACTCATAAGTATAATCAGGATTAATTGAAGATGTATATTTTGCAGCTGCTTTTCTTACTTCATTTACAGAATACGTTCCATCATATGGATAAGTAACTACTCCATTACCAAGCACAGTTCCAGATGAACTTATAGAAAATTCAACAGGATTTCTTGAACCGTAATTAAATGCAGTAAAGCGCTGTGTCGTAATTGTATCACCGTTAATCATCGATGCAGGATAAATAATTTTTTCCATCGAAGGAATATATACATCGATATTCGAAGTTGAACCCGAAAGAGAAAGAACCGCGGTTCCATTTTCTACAGATGACATATTTCTCGTCATAGTAAATGGTGAATATCTTCCAGAAGTAAGAGAAATTTTTCCATCTGAATGATCTTTTGTCAACGATTTAAGCTTTTTATAAAATTCATAAAGAGAAGTTTCATATGGAGCACGTTTATAATTTCCGAGCTCAGCAAAAAGTTTTCCTGCTTCTTCGTAAGATTTTACAGTATGTTCATCACGATAAAGATATGCAAGATAATATTTCATTACGATAATCTGTGATGCTGCATCCTTGTAATTTCCTGCATCAGTAAGATAACCTATAATCTCTTTATAATCATTTTTTGTCTGAGCAACTTGAGCAAGAGCCATTGCAATTTCATAGCTCAACATCTGAATTCTTTTTGCCGTATCACGATAACCGCTTATCCATGATGCAGAATTTTTATACCAGCTTATTGCTGCTTTATGTCCTTCAATTGAATTAACCGATTCGTAATCATATCCGTTAAGATAAGACAGTTCAGCACATTTAGAAGCAGACTGTCCGGATCCACCCGAATAAGAATCTGCTTTTTTGTAAACATCAATAAGCCATGTCCTTTCTTCAATTTCTGTTCCAGGATAAAAAGCATCACCTATAATATAATAAAACTGTCCTAACTCAAATCGTGCAGTTGCATACAAAGAATTATAGTCATCATTGTATTTTCTGACTTCATATTCTCCTGTTTTTGGACTTCCAATTACAGAAGGCATCGTAGCTACTGCCCTTTGGATTCTTATAAGATCCGCATAGTTGGAAATAATCTTTGAACTTCGTGAAGTTACAGAAGAAATATCCGGATGGCTTAAAACCTTTTGAGCTTTTCCTACCTGGTCACGGCATTTTTTTACTGCTTCTGCTTCTGAAGTGTTGTATTTTGCAGCAAACTCTTTTCTAATCTGGCTTACACTTCCGTTTGCACTCAAGTCTTCAACAACAGCAGGATAGATTCCTATAAAAAGATCAACTGCCTCAGCATCATCACTTTTTGAAGAAAGTCTTCTTGCAAGAACTTCTACCGCAGAAACTCTATCTCCCCTTGAAATAAGCTGCTTTGCCCTACCAGTTGTTGCACAGCTTGAAAAAATCAAAGCTGTTAAAATCAAAACACAACCGATTTTCAACAAATTGTTTTTTCTCATAAGATTACTCCTCTGACTTAGAATTAAATAAAAAACTATGTCTATTTTTTCTGAGGATATGCCATATCCTCAGGCTTAAATACTTTATCAAACTCTTCTTCAGTTAAAAAACCAAGTGCAGTGCACGCTTCTTTTAAACTGATATTTTCTTCAAACGCTTTATGAGCAGTCTTTGCTGCATTCTCATAACCGATAAAAGGATTTAATGCCGTAACAAGCATCAGTGAGTTGTAAAGATTATGATGCATCTTTTCTCTATTAGGCTTAATTCCTGATGCACAGTTCCTGTTAAAACTTATGATGCATTCAGAAAGAAGCCTTGCACTCTGAAGAAAATTATATGCAATCACCGGCATAAACACATTCAGCTCAAAATTTCCCTGACTGGCTGCCATCGAAACTGCTGCATCATTTCCCATTACCTGAACGGCAACCATCGTAACAGCTTCGCATTGCGTCGGGTTGATTTTTCCAGGCATGATTGAACTTCCAGGTTCATTTTCAGGAATAAAAATTTCTCCAAGTCCGTTTCTAGGTCCAGATGCAAGCCATCTTACATCATTTGCAATTTTCATCATGTCACAAGCCAAAGCTTTAACAGCACCGTGTGCAAAAACAATTTCATCTTTTGAACTTAATGCATGATATTTATTTGATGCCGTAGAAAATTTTTTTTCTGTAAGCTCAGAAACTACTTCTGCAACTTTTACATCAAAGCCGTTCGGCGCATTCAAACCGGTTCCTACTGCAGTTCCTCCCAATGCAAGCTGCTTAAGATATTCAGAAGAAGAACACAGCATTTCCCTGTCTCTTTCGAGGGAAGTTCTCCATCCTGAAATTTCCTGTTCAAATGCAATCGGAACAGCATCCTGCAAATGTGTTCTGCCAGATTTAACAATTCCTTTATTTTCTCTTTCAAGTTTCTTAAACGTTTCTATAAGAACATCAACTGCTGGAATAAGTTTATCTTCTATGATGCACACTGCACTGATATGAAGTGCTGTCGGAAATGTATCATTTGAAGACTGTGACATATTTATATCGTCATTCGGATGACATATTTTTTTCCCTGCAATTTCATTTGCACGGTTTGCAACAACTTCGTTTACATTCATATTGCTTTGAGTTCCACTTCCGGTCTGCCATACGACAAGAGGAAAATGATCATCAAGCTTTCCAGCAATAATTTCATCACAGGCTTTTATAATTGAATTTAACTTTTCGTCCGTCATCTTTTCCGGTTTAAGAAAATTATTCGCTTTGGCTGCAGCTTTTTTTAAAACAGCAAATGCCCTGATAATTTCCAGTGGCATTGTTTCAATTCCAGAACCGATTTTAAAATTTTCAAAACTACGCTGGGTTTGAGCTCCCCAATACCTGTCGGCAGGAACTTTTACTTCTCCCATTGAGTCATGTTCAACTTTATATTCCATAAATTAAAACTCCAGCTGTTTTATGATATCTTTTAAACAATCGGCACTGCGTTTTAGTTTCAAAATTTCTTCATCTGCCAGCGGGGCAATCAGATGTGATTTTATTCCGGAAGAACCTACAACGCAGAGAATGCTTAATGCAACATCATCAATTCCGTATTCGCCATTAAGCAAAGTAGAAACCGTAAGTGTAGAATCCATTACATTATCCACGCAGTCAACAAGATGACATGTACTTGCCGCAATTGCATAATATGTCGCACCCTTTTCCTGAATTATTTTACTGCCTGATTTTTTGATGTAGTTTTCCACGTCATCATAATCAAGAGGTGGAAACACATCGTCCTTTTTCTGAATGCTTGATTCATATTTGATGATAGGAATTGTCGCAATGTTTGCCAAAGACCACGGTACAAAAGACGAGTCGCCATGTTCACCGAATACATATCCATGAACATTAGTCTGGGTCAGATAATAATATTCAGCAAGGCGTGCACGTAATCTTGCAGAGTCAAGAAGAGTACCCGTTCCCATAATCTGATTTGGCTTAAGCCCTGAAGTTTTATAAAACTGATATGTAAGAATGTCACACGGATTTGCTACGATAATGTATTTTGCATCTGGTGCATATTTTGTTATCTGTGGAATTATAGTCTTAGTAATGTTTACATTTGTTTGAGCAAGATCAAGTCTTGTCTGATCCGGTTTTCGTGCTACACCGGAAGTAAGTATTACGATTTCAGAATTTTTTGCATCAGGATATGAACCTGAATAAATGTTTACAGCCGGACAGAATGGAAGTCCCTGTTTGATATCAAGCGCTTCGCCGTGAGCCTTTTCGTTATTGATGTCTATCATAACTATTTCGGTCGCAAGTCCTCTGATTGTCAAAGTATAAGCGATTGTTGAACCTACTGCCCCTGCACCAATGATTGTTACTTTCTGTGCCATAAAAAACTCCATTTTGTCATTATTTTCCTATAACTATACACCTTCAATCGTTTTTTTGGAATAACTGAATAAAAACTGCCCCAGTTTTTTGACAATTTTGAGATTTTATAGGATAATAATATTGGAGTGAATTTTTATGCCGGATAAAGAATTTTCTAATCAAGTCATTACATTAATAGATAAGAAAATCGAGTTTTATAACAAAGAAATTCTTGTCAAAATGCTTGAAAACTACAGACTTCTCCATACATGTGTCAAAAACCTGATTGATGCTCTTGTTCAAAAATCAATCATCAAACCGGATCCCTACAAGCTTGAAAAGAAAATCTCAGATGTTGAACTCATTCCGAACGACCCTTTTCTCGATTCTGAAAGGGCACTGGTTATCGGAACCAGAATTTCTGACTATGAGGCAATTCTTGACTTTGTGAGCACTTACTACAAATTTTCAATAGAAAACCTTACTTTCCAGAAAATTAAAAAATTTGTAGATTTCAATTCTACATTCAACTGGCATGGTTTTTCAACTTCAAGTCCTTCTGCCAACACACGCGGACTTTCAATACTCTTAAACGAAGCTAAACACAATGCTCCGGCAATGACGGTAAGCATGATTAATGATACGATTTCTAAATGTGACAAAGTTACAAAGGAAATCAACTTTGCTCTAAAAGATCTTGGTGACTTTCAAAAAGAGGTTTACAAGACCTACATCAGAAAAGATATTTTTGAGCATCCTAAGTTTGATGAAAAAAAAGCCGGTCAGTCAGTAGAAGCAGAAGTTGCAGAAATAAAAAAAATGTTCCCGGTCGTGATGGGAAAGACTCCTTTTTATACTGCGCTCATAGAAGAAATTGCAAACGAAGACTTAGGTCCTGATAAAGCAAAACGACAGGCAGCAGTACTTGAAAAAATAAAGATTTCAGAATCAGAAATCAAGAAAAAAGAAAAGACCGTAGATACAAAAGAAATTCTCATGCAGGCAATACTTGCATTAAGCGCACTTGCTCCGCAGTTTTCTACTGTTATGACTAAAATTATTGAAAACCATAATACACTCCAGAACGGAAATCAGACTTTCTTTGGAAAACTTGCATGTGCATTAAGAAAAGCATTTAACATTCCGGAACCTCCTGTAATTTACAATATTACAATTACAGAATCTTCTACAGGTGCAAAAACAAGAGACAAACTTGAATTCCAGCAGTTTACAGAACTCCTTGAAAAGAAAATGAACTTTTTTAATTCCTTCTCTTTGAGACAGGCACCTGGTTTTCAGAAAATTCAGGCAAGCAATCCAGAAAAAATTCTTGAATTCTTAAATAAAAATATTTCAGAAGCGCAGAAAATAATCATAAAACTGACGGCCCTCGATGATTTTTTTAAATCTTCAGTACCGAATGATAAAAAAATTCTCATAAAGGGTCTTAAAATGGAACTTACAACATTAAAAAATACACTCATCAATGTAAACCAGCATAAAGCCGACTATCTTTCTTACATAGAAGAGCAGGCTCAAATGAAAAAACTTGGAATCACAAATGAAACATAATTTAAAATCTTTTTTCTGTCTTACTGCTTTAATCATGGCAGAATTGTCTTTGTATGCATATGCACAGGAATCAAAAGAGCTGTCTGTTATAATGTCACGTTCAAATCTGGATTTAAATCCGCATACATCATCTTTCAGTGATGAAGCACAGATTTTAAACAGTCTTTATGAAGGACTTTTTTCTTATAATCCTGTAACATCTGAACCTGAAAATGCACTTGTAGAAAGTTATAAAACAAGCAGGGACATGCTTGTATGGACTTTCTATTTAAGGAAAGATGCAAAATTTTCTGATGGAAAACCGATTACAAGTTATAACGTAAAAGAATCATGGATTAATCTCATTCAGACAAAAGGTGCATATTATTCTTCTTTTCTTGATATCATACGTGGTGCAAAAGAATTAAGATTGGGAAAAGGTTCTGTAGAAGATGTTGCAATCTTTACAAGAGACGAACATACAATCAGTATAGAACTTACATCTCCACGAAGTTATTTAAGGGAAGTTTTATGTCATCATGCTTTTTCTGTAATTGATTTTAAAAACGGAGCATATTCAGGAGCCTATGTAATTCTTCATCATTCTCAGAATTCTCTTGTACTGTCAAAAAATCTTGAATACTACAATCAGGAATCTGTAAAGATAAACCAGATAAACATTTCTTTTTCAGACGATTTAAATGAAAACTCATATCTGTTTAATACAGGAAAAGTTCAGATAATTTTTGGAAATGCAAATGCAAAATCAATTCTAGACAAAGACTCCCTTCAGTTTGAACCTTTATTCGGAACATATTTCTTTTTCTTTAAGAAACAGAAAAATTCAGTTATAAATGAAAAAATCAAGCAGGCTTTACTCGAAGCAGTTCCATGGGATGATTTAAGGGAAGGCTCTCTTTTCCCTGCAACAACTTTAATCTACCCCGTTTACGGCTACACTTCTCCTCAGGGACTTAATTACACAGATTACGAACACGCACGCTTTTTGATAAATAAAGCTAAAGCAGAAGCAGGTCTCGCCGAAGATGAACTTATTGAACTTACTTTTTCAATTCCAGAAGGTGACAGCATCTATCAGGCAGCACGCATTTTAAAAAATGCATGGGGAGAAATTGGTGTCAGACTGAACATTGTTACGGACCGCGATCCAAATTATCTTAACAAGATTGAAATCTCAGATGCAGATCTTTTCGTTTACACATGGATCGGCGATTTTCCGGATCCGATTACATTTCTCGATTTATTCAGATCAGATTCGTCTTTAAACATAAGTGGATTTTCCGACAGTAAATACGATTCGCTTATTAAGAAAGCAGATTCAGCACAAAAAAGATCAGAAAGAATGGAACTTCTCAAACAGGCAGAGGATATTCTTCTTTCAAGCGGAACCATTATCCCGCTTACTCATCCGGTTGACCTTAACATAGTAAACACAAACGATATTTCTGGCTGGTCAGCAAATACGCTAGGCCTCCACTCATTCAGGCATCTGTCGTTCAAAAAACCGGCTTCAAGCTTCAAATACGGTATCATCGCTTCCAACTGACAGTACACGCCCGATACCCGGTTGTACTTGAGGTTGCCCGAATCCGCAAAAATGACTATAATATACAGATAATTCTCTTATATCTACGAGGAAATCACTTTATGGTAATTCTTACATTAAACTGCGGATCTTCTTCCGCTAAATACCAGGTTTACGACTGGGACAACAAAGAAGTTATGGCTAACGGTGTAGTTGAACGCATCGGTTCAGACGGAAGCTGCATCACACACAAAGCAAAGGGACAGAAAATCGAACTTGAAAGCGCATGTCCTACACACAAAGAAGCAATCGAACTTATTCTTAAAGAAATTACAGACAGCGAAGTTGGCGTAATTAAATCTATGAATGAAATCGGAGCAGTTGGTCACCGCGTTCTTCACGGAGGAGACAAATTTACAAAATCTGTTCTCGTTACTCCGGAAGTTCTCGAAGGATTCCGCTCGGTAATTGACCTTGGACCACTTCACATGCCTGCAAACATCATGGGTATCGAAGCAGCACAGAAGGTTATGCCTGATGTTCCACACGCTGCAATCATGGATACAGCATGGCACCAGACAATGCCTGAAGAAACATTCCAGTATGCAATTCCACGCGAATGGTATGAAAAATACGCAGCACGCCGTTACGGCTTTCACGGAACATCATTCCTTTACACAGCAAAACGTGCAGCTGTTCTTCTTGGAAAAGATCCAAAAGATACAAACCTCATCATCTGTCACATCGGAAACGGTTCATCAATGTGTGCCGTTAAAAACGGACAGTGCTATGATACAACAATGGGTATCACACCGCTCGAAGGTCTGGTAATGGGAACCCGTTCTGGTGACATTGACCCTGCCCTTCCTTTCTACATCATGAGAAAAACAGGAATGACAGCAGACGAAATGGATACTGCATTAAATAAAAAATGCGGATGTCTGGGAATTACAGGTAAATACACAGACCGCCGCGACATCGAAATTGCAGCTGCAGAAGGTGACAAATTAAGTCAGCTCTGTATCGAAATGGAAGCATTGAGAATTAAAAAATACATCGGTGCATTCATGGCAGAACTCGGACACGTAGATGCAATCGTATGGACTGCAGGTGTTGGAGAAAGAGGACCTATTACACGCGGTAAAGCATGCTCAGGTCTTGAACAGTATGGAATTAAAATTGATCCACAGAGAAACGAATGGTCATTTACAGGAAACGCAGAAACTTACATCCATGCAGATGATTCAAAGACAAAGATTTTTGTAATTCCTACAGACGAAGAGCTTGTAATGACAGAAGATGCTTATGCACTTATGAAAGGAACTTACGACGTTCATACAAACTTTACATATTCTTTCCAGTCAAAGGATTATGTAAACAAAGCCCGCGAAGCAGGTCTTGAAGGCGATTTAAAGAAACGTCCTAACCTTTCAAAGGTTCTTGCAAGAGACATAATGGGAAAATAATTTACTTAAATAAAATTTCCACTTAAACACAAAAAGCGCTCCGTTTCAGACGAACGGAGCGCTTTTTATGTATTTTATAATCTGCCGCCATTCAAAAAAATCAGCTTAAAACTATCTCTGCACTGAACTTGTCTTTACCTTCATCATTACATCAACACCGCAGATTTCTTTTACAATTGCCATTGCAAACTGCTCTGCAGCACCTGGACCTTTCCCTGTAATGAGTTTTCCATCTACGACAAAAGGATTTGTATGGGTAAGGTATGAATCTTCCATAAGGTCGTTTATCTTTGAAGGATCCGGAACGTAATCTGCAATTTTCTGTTCCATTCCCGGATAGCATGTATAAGTTTTACCTGCAAGAATTCCGGTCTGAGCAAGAACTACAATCGGAGCGGCGCAGATAGCACATACATATTTATCCTTTTCAAACATGCTGCAGATAAAATCCACAGCCTTTTGAGAAGAACTTATATTGGCTGCGCCCGGCATTCCGCCTGGAATAACAACAGCATCCGGAAGCTCTCCGTTTAAAGAGGCCAGATATTCATCAAAATCGACATCCGTCACAACACTAATTCCGTGTGCACCCTGAATTATTTTAGTGTCAGTTACCCCTTCTGAAGCAAGGCCCGCAATAACAACCTCTGCGCCAGCCCTTCTAAGATAATCAACCGGGGTTAAAGCTTCTATTTCTTCAAATCCAGCAGCAAGTAATTCAACAACCTTCATATTCCGCTCCTAAAACATACTATAGAAATATAATACTTTATATTGTAAAAAGAGTAAATTCATAATAAAATATAAGAATGAAAAAGGTTCTGATTATTGACTCATCAAAACTGTTCAGTGATTTTATGAAAGAAAAGCTTTCCGCTGAAAACATTACCGTAGAAGTAACAAACGGTCGCCGTGATGCCTATACAAGACTTATAGCAGACTTACCGGACCTTGTTATTATGGATGTTTCAGACTCTTTTACGGATTTGATGGACTTTCTAAAAAACAAATTCTCAGATCCAAATGCGAAAAACATTCCTGTTATCCTTACAGGACCTGTTATCGAAAAAGCCAGAATCGCATCACTGGTTCATTACGGTGTAATAAAATATTTTCCTACTCCCATTAAATTCAATTCATTCATAGAAGCAATCGGGAATGTACTCAAAGTAAGTTTTTCCGTAGATACAACTCCTTCAATTCTCGAAGTTCACCACAACAAAGAAATTATTTTTGTTGAATTTGCCCGAGTTTTAAACCGTGAAAAGATTTCACTGCTCAAATACAGACTTGCAGAGCTTATAGATAAACAGGACATGCAAAACCCTAAACTCATCCTGATGATGACAGACCTGATGCTCTCGTTTGTAGATGGAACAAATCTTGAATATTTATTTGATACGATTTATTCGGAAGAAAGAATAAACCGTAAATTTATAAAAATTCTTTCATTCGACGATTTTATTCCGGATTTCCTTGATGGCCATCCGCAGTATTCAGATATAAAAGTAGTAAAAGACTTAAGAAAAGTTCTTTCATCTTTTGTTTCAATAACTGCTTCTCCAGAAGAGGTTCCAGAATTAATCGCAGAAGAGATTTTAACACAGCAGGAAATTGACGACGACACAATCGACAGACGTTTTAATTTTGATCTTGATAAAGATGATACAGAAGGAACTGTATTTAAAGTTGCCATTGTTGATGACGACAGTGTTGTAAGATCTGTTTTAAAACGTTCTTTAAGTTCTATGGGTGCAGAAACAATTCTATTTGAAACTGGAACTGCATTCCTTGAATCGATTGAAAAAGAACACTTTGATCTTGCAATCCTCGACATTTTCATGCCGGGCATTTCTGGATTTGATATTCTTACAAAATTAAAAGTTACTCCTGACGCACCACCTATTATAGTTTATTCACAGGCAACACAGCGCGAAGTTGTAATTCAAGCTTTAAGTTTAGGTGCTAAAAGTTATCTTGTAAAACCTCAAAAGCCTGATGTAATCATTACAAAAGCTATCGAGGTGTTACATGCCAAATCTTGAAAAATCACTTCAAACTTCAACACGATTTTTAGCAACTACTCTTCACGAAATCAGAACACCTATTCAGACTATAATCGGTTCTCTGGAATTATTAAACGATACACCGCTTAATCACGAACAGAAAGAATACATCAGACAGATTTCATTCAGTGCAGAAGCTTTGCTCTCTCTTGCAAACGACATTCTTGATTATTCTAAAATAAGTAACAAAGATTTTAAACTGGAAGACACACCTTTTGATTTAGTAACTCTTGTAGAAAAAACAACTGACCTTGTGAGTATAGAAGCCTTTAATAAAGGTCTTGAACTTGTAACTGATGTTGATATAAAAATCAGTGAAAATATTATGGGAGACCAGGTAAGAGTTTCTCAGATTCTTCTTAACATAATTAAGAATGCAGTAAAGTTTACTGCAAAAGGTTATATTTACATCACAGTCACCATCGATGATGGTTATCTTTTATTTAAAATAATTGATACTGGAATCGGTGTTCCGAAAGACAAACAGAAAAATCTTTTCGAAGCATACTATCAGGCAGATGCATCTACAACGAGAAAATACGGAGGAACAGGACTTGGACTTTCTATCTGTAAATCTCTTGTTTTTGCAATGAATGGAAAAATCGGAGTTACTGACAATCCAGAAGGCGGTTCGATTTTCTATTTTAAAATTCCATACAGACCTGCAATCGATATCGATGAAAAAAAATATCAGCTTGTTGTTCCGGCAAATACAAAAATGCTTGTCGTAGATGATTCAGCACTTGCAAGAAAAACTTTTGCAAAACATCTTAATAAATTTGGTGTAAATAAAATTTCAGGTGCTTCAACTGCCGACGAAGCCCTTGAAACGTTAAGGCTTGCTGCTAAAAACGGAGAACCTTTTACAGCTGTATTCATTGATATGCTTTTACCTAAAGTAGATGGATGGCACCTTGCAACCGAAATCAATGATGACAAAGAAATAAACAATGCTAAGCTTTACCTGATGGTTCCTGAAGGACAAATGGGTGGCGAAGCAAAAATGAAGCTTTTAAACTGGTTTGACGGTTATCTTTATAAACCGGTTAAGCGGAAAAAACTTTTTGAACTTGTTTCGCAGAGTTTTAAAGAATCATTTGAAACTGCCGTTACAGAACAAAAAGACCCTGGAATAGTTCTTCACGAAAGAGAGCTTGCTAAAAAAGCAAAAGAAGCAAACCTTCCAGAAAATATCATACAGAAGAAAACAGAAAGCATCATTAAAGAAAAGAAAGATTCAGATCTTGCTTCCGGACTTCACATGCTTGTTGCAGAAGACCATATTGTAAACAGAAGGCTCTTATGTGCATTCTTAAAAAAATTTGGCGCAGATATTCTTGAAGCAGAAAACGGACAGGAAGCACTCGATATAGTAAGCATGCATCCGGAAATCGACTTTATCTTTATGGATATTCAGATGCCTGTAATGAACGGAATCGATTCAACAAAAGAGATAAGAAAAAGCGGATACAAAGGTATTATAATCGCATGTACGGCAAACTCTGACAGAGACGATTTTGAACATTATACCCGGGCCGGAATGAATGATGTTCTCGTAAAACCTTTTAAGAGTCTGCTTGTAAAAGAAATGATTGAAAAATGGAATACAGCCCTGATCCTACCTACAGCTCAGGAAATTGCAACACTGCTTGAAGAAGGAACTCAGGCAACCAATATCTGGAACGAAGATGACTTTATGGATACTGTCGGAAATGATTACGTATTTGGAACTCAGCTTATTAAGGATTACATCAACCAGACAGAAACTCTCATAAAACAGATTCCTGCATTAATCAACAGCAGAAACTTTGAAGAACTCAGAAGAATCGGTCATACATTAAAAGGATCAAGTTCTACCGTATCAGCCTTCTCCCTTTCCGACTTCGGAACCAGATTGAACAAAGCTGCAAAACTTGAAAATATTGATGCATTAAAAATGAATTTTAATGCAATAAAAGAAAATCTAATTCAGTTTAAAAATGTAATTAATAGATGGATGTCAAAAAATGAGCTCTAGAATAAAAACAAATTATCACACACACTCAACTATATGCGATGGACATAATACTGCAGAAGAAATGGTTCTTGCAGCAATAGAAAAGAAATTTGATATACTCGGTTTTTCAGGGCACAGTATGTACCCTTTTGCATCTACATGGCATATTTCACCAAAAGAACATGAACTATATACAGACACTGTAAGACAGCTTGCAGAAAAGTATAAGGATAAAATTAAAATCCTTCTTGGCTTTGAAGCAGATTTTATTTCTTCGATGTGCAACCCTTCATTCGAGCGATTTAAAAAATTTAATCCTGATTATCTTATTGGTTCCGTTCACTATATCGTAAATGAAAAAGGATATGTTACAGTTGATGAATCTGTAGAAGGAGTAAAAGGCGGAATTGAAAGACTTTTTAACGGTAACGGTAAAAAGTTTGTACAGGAATATTTTTCACTTGAAAGAGAAATGATAAGAAATTGTGATTTTACAATTCTCGGGCATCCGGATTTAGTACGCGTAAGGAATGGAAAATTAAATTTCTTTGATGAAAACGATTCATGGTATAAAAATGAACTTAAAGAACTTGTAAAAGAAATAAAAAAGAAAGATGTTATAGTAGAAATAAACACCGGTGCGCTTGGGCGTAAACTAATGGATGATGTTTATCCTTCTGAATATTTACTTGGACTTTTATGCGAAGCACGAATACGAATTACCATTAACTCTGATGCTCACACAACTGACGCTTTAGACAGTGCTTTCGATATTGCACAACAGAAAGCCGTAAAGGCAGGTTTTAAAGAACTTGTTATAATTGATGGTCCTGTAAGTAAAAGAGACTGCATAAAGATGCAGCCTCTTCTCTAGAACTTTTATTTGTTCATTTCTGATTTACTCTTGCAGTCTACACACATTCCAGTCCATGGAAGGGCTTCAAGGCGCGCCATCGGAATATCTTTCCCACAGTCAATACAAACTCCGTAAGTTCCCTGTGCAATTCTTGTAAGTGCGCTTTCGATTAAATCAAGTTTATCTTTATCCTGCTGACCAAGTGAGTCAAGCATAGTTCTATCTATTGCATCGGAAGCAATGTCACACACATCACCGGATTCTACTGCATTGACCAATCCTTTAAAGTCTTCGCTTTTTTTTGCAAGAGATTCCAGAATCTCAGTCCGTTGTGCAACAAGTTTTGCTTTCATTTTTTCAATGAATTCTTTCTTCATATAGTACTCCATCCTGTCAACAAAATCCCGTTTTTTGTCAAAATAGACCCGTTGACAATTTTCTTTCTTTTGTAGATACTAATATAAGAGTAAATTGCGAAAAAAACAACAAAAATTTTTATAGTTTAGTAATTATTTTGGAGGAATCGTGGCTAAAGAAGAAGCTATTGAAGTAGAAGGAGTTGTAGTTGAAGCATTGCCTAATACTATTTTCCGTGTAAAATTACAGAATGACCATATCATTATGGCTTATATTTCAGGAAAAATGCGCAAGCACTACATCAGAATCGTTCCGGGTGACACTGTAAAGGTTGCTCTTTCACCTTATGATCTTGACCGCGGTCGAATTATTTTCAGACAGAGATAAATTTATTTTTTCGAAGTAATGGCCTTTACCATGGCCTTTACTCCGCCAGTAACTTCTTTTATCCCGCTGCTTATTATTGCAATGCTGATTATCGGTCCAATCGGGATTAACCAGAAAAATTCAACAAGAAGAAACACTCCAAGCACTCCAAATAAAATTCCACTTAAGGTTTTACCAAACGCCTCACCAAAAGTAAGTTTTCTTTTTTCTGTTGAATAAGTATGCCAGTGATTGCTGTAGAAATTTTTTCTAAAATCATTTGAATTTGTATAATAGAAGCCTCTGAAATAATCATTATAAAATCCACTGTTTCGGAACTGTTCAGAATTCTGCCATTGATTCTGACTCTGCCATTGATTCTGCCAGTCATAAGTTGAATTTGCATTAAATCCCGACATGTCATACTGGCGCCGTTTATCTTCATCGCCTAAAACAGTGTATGCTGCATTTATTTCTTTAAGCTTTTCTTCGGCTTCGGCGTTTCCCTGATTTCTGTCTGGGTGATATTTTAAAGCAAGACTTCTGTATGCCTTTTTAATTTCTTCCTGAGATGCCTGTTTTGAAACGCCGAGTACACTGTACAAATCCTGCATATGTGTTAAATATAATAAAAATTACATCTCTAGACAACAAAAAAAACGCACCCGCGGTAAATACCGGAGGTGCGTTCTTCTACGGTTAAAAAACCATTTTAGCGTTTTTTAGAAGCTGGCTTCTTAGAAACTTTTTTTACAGCTTTTTTTGCTGTTGCTTTTTTAGCTGGTTTTTTAACTGCTTTTTTTGCAGCTGTTTTCTTTACTGGCTTTTTAACAGCTTTTTTAGCTGTAGCTTTCTTTGCTGTCTTTTTAACTGCTGTCTTCTTTACTGCTTTTTTAGCTGTAGTCTTCTTTGCAGTTGTTTTCTTAGCTGCTGTCTTCTTTACTGCCTTTTTAGCTGTAGTTTTCTTTGCAGTTGTTTTCTTAGCTGCTGTCTTCTTTACTGCTTTTTTAGCTGTTGCTTTCTTTGCAACAGGTTTTTTAGCAGCCGGCTTTTTAGCTGCAGGTTTCTTTGCAGCAGGCTTTTTAGCAGCCGGTTTCTTAGCTGCAGGTTTTTTAGCAGCCGGTTTTTTCTCTGCAGGTTTCTTTTCAGGAGCTTTTACTGGTGCAACATCATCTACCTTCGGAGCTGCGATTACTTCTTCACCTCTGAATTTTGCAAGCAGGTTTGCCTTAAGCTGCTCGATCTTTGCATTAGTATTATTATCAGAATTTGTTTTTTCATCTGGTGCTGCTTTTTTCTGATCCAACAATTTGTCTACTTCACTCTGTCTGAGTGGTAAACCCTGGTTTTCGTTTTCATTATCGTTTTCGAACATACTTTTCTCCAAAGAATAGGATAACAATATTATACTATAACATCGGCAGAATTTGTAAAAAAAATTAACTTTTTTTTCGCAAAGACGGGATTACTCTGTTCAGCATAAAAAACAAAAAATCAAAACCTTTTTTCTATATTATATTAACTCTTTTTCTGCAAATCCGATAATTTTAGTATATAAATTTCTTATTTTGTGGTTTGGGAGAATCTATGAAAAAACTAAATTTTGTCATTTTTTTAACGGCGGTCTTTGCAGTTTTAAGCTGTGAAACAACTAAAAAGGAACCTGATACGATTCAGTCGCTCATACGGCAGGGCAAATATGAAGAAGCAAAGAGCTTTTTTACGACAAAATCAGACATCAACGAACAGGATTTGGACGGAAACACTGTCCTTCATGCTGCCGCACTGGTTAACGATGCAGACCTTGTCACATTCCTGATAATTAAGGGCGCAAACACAGAAATCAAGAACTTCGAAAGCCAGACACCTCTTATGCTTGCAATCGACAATGACTGCTTTGACAGCGCACGTTCGCTCATAAATGCAAAGGCAAATATTTTTGCACGTGACTCAGAAGGAGTTACAGCACTCGAAAAAGGCCTTGCCAAAAACGAAACCTACTACGAAATGATGATTTGCAGCACGACTTCGACTTTAAAGGACGACCAGGGAAGAACCATAATCCACTACTTTGTAAGTGACAAAAACGAAACAGCTCTCGACTATGCAATCAAAAAGAAGCTCCCTGTAGATGAAGCAGACGAAGACGGAATTTCTCCCCTTGCACTTGCACTTTCTGATCCTGACAGCATACAGGATGCAAGAATGGCAAACATGCTTTTACTTGCAGGAGCAAAACCAATCGGCGGAAAAACAGCTTATTTTGAAAACGCCGTTCTTTCAAGAAATTATTCTGTAACAATGACAGACGGACAGACTCCTCTTCACATTGCTGCAATAAGAAACCATATGGGAATCGCAGAATTCCTCGTAAAAAACAATGCAGATACTTCAAGCCAGGATATAAACGGTTCAACACCGCTTCACGAAGCATGCCGCTACGGTAACATTGAAATTGCACGCTTACTTCTCGAAGCAAAATCAGACGTCAACTCCCAGGACAGTCTGTGTAAAACACCGCTTCTTTTAATTATCCCGGAAGAAAGCCGCACAGAAATTTATAAACTCCTCATCGAATACAACGCCGACGTAAACCACCGCGATATGTACGGCGATACGATTTTCCACACAGCTGCAATGACAGATCTTAACACAGACATCCTTGAGCTTTTATTTACAGCAGGTGCTGACGTTAACATCAGAAATAAAAAAGGTAACACTGCCCTTTCTACTGCAGTTGAACACAATTTAAGAGACCAGATAAAGTTTTATGTAAACCACGGAGCAGACATTCACGCAGAAGATTCTTCCCATACAACTCCATACATCCGTGTTTTAAATTCTACAGACGGAATGTTTGAAGCAATGGTAAATTCTTCTAATATCAATTCAGTTGATTCAGAAGGAAACACACCGCTTTTGATTGCAATTCAAAAGGATGCACCTGTTTCAAAAATAAGATACCTCATTCAGTGCGGAAGTAATGTTAATGCAAGAAACCGCGAAGGAAACTCTGCATTGTATTATGCAGTATTAAACAACAGTAAGGAAATCGGGAAGCTTCTCTTAGAAAAAAATGCAAATATTTTTTCTGCAAATACAAAAGAAATATCTCCACTTAAACTTGCACTTACTGGAACAGGTTCAGAAAATGACTGGCTTATAAACTCTTCTACAATCACTTCTACAGACGGAAGCGGAAACTCTGTCCTTCATTACGCAGCAGACTGGAAGCTTACAAAAGCCGTAAAATATCTTGTTCAAAAAGGAGCAAAGATTGACGCGCGAAACGCTAACGGTCAGACGCCTCTTTTTAATGCCGCAAAGAGTGACTCACCGACAATCATCGCTGCGCTTCTTTCAAGCGGAGCCGACATCAATACAAGAGACCAGCTTGGTTCAACGCCGCTTCATGCTGCAGTAAGATGGAATGCATTAAAAGCCGCTGCAAAATTAATTGACAGTGGACTTGATGTAAATTCTCAGAACGTTTCAGGTAAAACACCTCTTGCAGAAGCATCAGTAGAAGGCAACACAGAAATGGCACAGCTTTTACTTTCACGCGGCGCAAATCCAAATATATATGACAGCGCAGGAAGAACATCACTTGTAGACGCAATAAAGGCTAACCAGTTGGAAAGCGTTTCGCTTCTTCTTAAAAACGGAGCTAATCCTCAAATCCAGGACATGAACGGAAGAACTCCATACCATGAAGCAGCAGAAAATGCAAACATCGAAATAATCACACTTTTAAGAAAAGCAAAAAGCAATCCTTTAAATCGTGATAAAGAAGGAAATACTCCACTCTCGATTGCATTTACAAAAGACAATGCCATCATAAACGCACTTTTAGGAAATGACAGAAACATTACAGACTCAGACGGAAACACTCCAGTCCACATTGCAATAACATGTAAGGCAGGTTCAAAAATATTGACTTCGCTCATCGAAAAGGGTTATCCGTTTGATACAAGAAATTCATCAGGCTTTACACCACTTGCACTTGCTGTAATGGCAAACGAAACAGATGAAACAAACACTCTCATCGAGTATGGTGCTTCTCCTTTTGCTGAATTAAACACAAGAGGCGAAACAGTTCTTACTGTAGCATTTAAAGAGAATAACAGCGAAATGCTCGGTTATATCGTTAAATATTCTGGAAAGAAAACAGACATCAAGGGAAATACAATCCTTCACTATGCTGCACGCTTTGCAGACAGAGCTACAGTTACAAGACTTCTTTCTCTTGGACTTGATAAAAAAGTTAAAAACTATGCCGGGGAACTTCCTTACGACATAGCGATAAGCTGGAAAAACCAGAAGATAGCAGATTTGTTAAAGTAGGCTTATAAAACTTAAAACCCGCACAGTTCAAAAAAGTGCGGGTTTTTTAAGCTTAAGACTGGTTGTTTTTTTCTTTGTACTTTTCAAGAACGGTGCGGAATGCGCTGTCCTTTTTGTTTAATTCCTTTGAACCACGCGTAATCTTACAGAGCGACATATTGTATTTTTTAGCAATATCGCGCTGTGTAACGCCCTTATCAATTTCCTTAACTAAAATCCATCTGTTTGCAAAATCATCCCGTTCTGCCGGCGTAAAAAGACATTCCATGAAATTCTTCATAAAATCCCTGTCGTTGATTTCTGTAAAAATGTCCACGAGCTCTTCAAATGAGATGTTTCTGATTTCTGTATTGTTATCTTGCATAATATCTATTTTAATACAAAAACGGTCAAAAGTCAAAAGCAAAACCAGCATCGAACTTTATGGCCGTCGGAGCGTTCTGTAAGCTCCGGGCATTCTTCGAAGCAGCGTTTCTGGGCCTTAGGGCATCTGTGCGCAAAAGGACAGGCTGTTTCTTTTTCGAGTGTGGTTTTTACTTCTATATTTGAATTTGTTTTAAACATCGTTGCAGCTTCAAATAAAAGCTTTGTATAAGGATGAAGAGCATCTTTATATAAATTAGCTGCTTCCCCCTCTTCTACAAGAACTCCGCGGTACATTACTCCGATTTTATCGCAGAAATAACACGCAACACGAAGGTCATGCGTAATAAAAAGCATGCTGAGGTTGTTTTTCTGCCTTAACTTTGAAAGAAGCTCTAGAACCTGCGCCTGAATCGAAACATCAAGTGCAGAAACTACTTCGTCACAGATTAAAAGTGATGGATTTAGCAAAAGTCCCCTCGCGATAGAAATCCTCTGCCTCTGACCGCCTGAAAATTCTGAAGGGCGCTTTTCCAAGTCTTCTTCCTTTAAGCCTACATCAACTATTGCCTTTTTTGCTTTTTCATATAATTCCTGTTTTGAATATTTTCCAGTTGAATATTTTAATCCGTCTGTCATTACAGAAAAAACACTCATTCTCGGATTTAACGATTTTGCAGGATCCTGAAAAACATATTTTACTTTTTCCTGATATTCCTTTGTCTGCTTTTTATTTAAAAGTGAAACATCAAAAGAATTATCTCCATCATAAAAAGTTATCTTTCCGGAGGTTGCCTTATACATTTTAATAAGAAGTCTTGCAGTTGTAGTCTTTCCGCAGCCGGACTCACCTACGATTCCGTAAGTTTCTCCTTTTTTAATGTCAAAAGAAACATTGTTTACAGCATAAACAAGCCTGTCTTTTTTTGCAAAAAAACCGGACTTTAAATCAAAGCTCTTATAAAGATTTTCTACTTTTATTAAAACTTCATCAGAATTGTTTTTCATACATTCCCTCCGTCAGAGTCTGTGTAATGCTGTCCAAACTTTACTCTTGTAGAAATAAGATGCTTTGCATAATCTGATTTCGGATTATTAAATAATTCTTCCGGAGTTGACTGTTCTTCTATAATTCCATTATGCATTACAATGATTCTGTCACAGATGTTGGCAACAAGATCTATGTCGTGGCTTATAAACAGAATCGAAAGATTGTGCTTTTTCTTAAGCTCTGTTAAAAGCCCTGTTATCTGCATCGAAATAGTTACATCGAGAGCCGTTGTAGGTTCGTCTGCAATGAGAACCTTACAGCCCTGCGCAAGAGCCAGGGCAATTCCGATTCTCTGGAGCTGTCCTCCCGAAAACTGATGTGGAAAGTTTAAAAGCCTGCTTTTTGGATCAGGAAGCCCTACTTCTTCAAGCTGCTTTTCTGCTTTTGCCATCGCTTCTTCTTTTGTAATGTCGGGATTCATGTTTCTGTAAACTTCTAAAAATACATTTCCTATATTCTGAAGCGGATCAAACGACCTTCCCGGCTCCTGAAAAATAAGCGCAATCTTTTTTCCGCGGTAATCAGAAAGCTGCTTTTGAGAAAGCGAAAGTAAATCGATTCCTTCGTACATAATGTGACCGCTTATTACTGCGTTTCCAGGAAGAAGTCCCGGAATTGCGGTAGTACTTACAGATTTTCCGGAACCCGATTCACCTACAATACCGAGTATCTCGCCATACTTTAAGTCGTAAGAAATTCCTTTGACGGCGTTTATAATGTTCAACCCTTTTAAAGTCTGAACATAAAAATCAACTTTGACATCCTGCATCGAAAGAATTACAGATTTGTCAACAGGACGTGCTGCATCTGATTTCGAAAAATATTTTTTAAACGACGGGAATACAGCGTGATACGGATCATAATAATCGCGCAGGGCATCCCCTATAAAGTTAAACGCAAGAGTAACAAGAAGCAGAAGCCATACAGGATTTAAAAGCCACGGGAAACGCGCAAGATTGCTTAAAGTCGAAACTTCCCTGTTAATCATTGAACCCCAGCTTACAGCAGGATCAGAAATACCAAGCCCGATATAAGAAAGAGTTGTTTCGCTCATTATAAAACCCGGAATGCTTAATGTCGTACTTACAATTAAAAGACTTGTAATCTGCGGAATAATATATTTAAAGATAATTACAAGAGAAGGAATTCCTTCAAGACTTGCATTCATTACAAACTCTTCGCGCTTAATTGCATGAATCATTCCGCGAAAGGTTCTTGCAGAGCCGGGCCATCCGACAAGGGCTAAAATTAAAGTGATGACCATGTAAGATGTTCCGCTGTCCATTTTTGTATTTAAAAGTGAACGCAAAAATAAAATTAAATACAGTGACGGAATAAGCATAAAAAATTCTGCGCCGCGCATCACAAGCCAGTCTGTCTTTCCGCCAAAAAATCCTGCAAGTCCCCCAAGAATTACCGCAAGAACAAGAGAAACCGCCGTTGCAACAAAACCGATTGTAAGAGATATTCTTGAACCGTAAACCATTCTCGTAAACATATCGCGTCCAAGATTGTCTGCACCGCAAAGGTAGACTGGATAAACATTTCCGTCTTTATCCGGTTCAGTTCCAAAAAGGTGAATGTCTGTTTTAATAAAACCGAGGAGCTTGTATGATTCACCATGAACAAAGAACTTTAACTTATGATTAACACCCTTTACATAAGCATAATCCCAGTTGATTCTGTTAAGGACACGCGCTTCGCGGACTTTAAATCCGTGCAATGTAAGTGTAATGTTTGCAGGATGAAAAGTATTTTCTTCAAAGGTTTTTGTCGGTGTATAAGGAGAAATAAATTCTGCAAAAATCATAAAAAGATACAGAACGGCAAGAACGATGAGAGAAGCAAATGCAAACGGCTTTCGTTTTATGTATAAAAATTCATTTTTCATTTCTGCACCTCCTATTTTTCCGCACCGTATCTTATTCGAGGATCTACAACTGCAAGAAGAATGTCAGAAATTACCATTCCAAGAAGAACAAGGAAAGAAATAAGCATGCTGTTTGCAAGTACAAGATTTATATCATGCTGTAAGACTGCTTCGTAAGTAAGACGGCCTACACCGGGATATGCAAAAATAATTTCCATGATTAAAGAACCGCTGAAAAGAGAAGCAAGAAGGTTTGCACTTCCTGTAATGTAAGGATTTAACGTGTTTCTGAAAGCGTGATTTAAATAAACGCGGCGCTCAGATATTCCTCGGGCACGAAGAGCAAAAATGTAAGGCATTCCAAGCTGATCAAGCATTGTAGCCCTTATAGTGCGCATCGTTCCTCCTACCCCGCCAAGAAAAGAACACAGCAATGGTAAAAATACATGATGCATATAGCTGAACGTAAACCTTACCGGCGCTTCTTCAAAAGGAAAATCAGGATATGCCGTAACAGGAAAAACTCCCGAAATCGACGCAATCAACTGCACTAAAATCAAAAGAAGAATTCCAGGGAAAGCGTGAAAGAATAAAGCAAAAAAGCTTACTCCGACGTCAAGCTTTGTTCCGGCCTTACTTGAAAAATAAACGCCAAGCAAAAAAGAAAAGACTGTTATTAAAACAAGCGAAATTAAATTTAATAAAAGCGAATTCCATATTCTGGAAGACAGAAGAAAGCTTACGGGCGCACGCGAAATTAAACTTACTCCAAGGTCGTGCTTTACAACAACCCTGTGAAGCCACTTAAAATACTGAATGTAAAAAGGTTTATCAAGCCCGAGCTCTTCCCTTGTTTTTGCAAGCTGTTCTTCGCTAAAAACATTTTCAGCCCCGGCTTTAGAACCCGATGCCATGCCTCCCTGAGATGTTGCCATAATCTGCTGGCTCATCATCTGATCTACTATATCACCCGGAGCAAGTTCCATAAGACCAAAAAGAGCAAAGCCAAGAAGAAAAAGTAAAACAAACATCGTAATAATTCTTGAGACAATAAAATATGCAAGTGGTGCCTTTCGTTTTATTTTATTTAACATAAACATGCTCCGTCATTGCTCCGTTGATATTATCAAAATAAAAATTTGTAAAATCCCATCTGTTGTTTATTGCAACAAAGCTTCTTGGACATACAAGATAAATCAATGGGCACTGTTCAAGTAAAAGCTCCTGGTATTCATCCCAGATAACTTTTGCTTTTTCTTCATCGATTGTATATGAACCTTCGTTATAAAGATAATCGATTCGTTTTTCCCATTCTGTTGCAGGTGATTTTTGAAGCGGATACCATAAATGAAGGTTTCCGTTGGAAGGCCAGACATTTGAACCCTGTGTCGGAAAAAGATTTGAACCAAGCCCGATTATAAGCGATTCCCAGTCATAAGTTGCAGTAAGCATTTCCACCATTTTCTGAAAATCTGTCTGCCTTACATTAATTTTAATTCCAACACTTTTACATTCATCAAAAATAATCTGCGCAATGTCGTTGGAAATATTTGCAGTCGATGCAATTGCAAGATCAAATTCGACTGGACGGCCCTTACTGTCTGTCATTACACCTTCGCCGTTCTGTTTAAAACCTGCAGACTGTAAAAGAGAAACAGCCTTTGCCCTGTCGTATTTATATTTAAGCTGAATTTTCTCATCATAAAACTGATTTCCTTCCGGAAAAATATTATACTTTGCTAGAGCAAGTCCGCGGTAAGTCTGGCTTATGATTCTGTCGCGGTTTAAAAGACAGCTCATTGCCTGGCGGAATTCTTTTTTTGTAAACCATTCGTAAAAAGGCTTGTCTTTGTTTTTCGGATTCTGATTAAACGACCAAAGCTGCGCGCCAAGTGAACCCTCTGAATTAAAAACAGTATACTGCCCCTGAGTGTTTATGATGTCAGAAAGATTTTCAGGCTGCGGAGAATAAGTTTCGAGCTTTCCCTGCAAGAACAGAAGCTTTTCTGTATTCTGGTGGTCTGCAATTATCTGACATATTTTTTTAGAACAGTACTGCGAAGCTTCGCCTTTAGAGTTCTTTTCCCAGTAATCAGGATTTCTTGTAAAAACAAGTCTCTGACCCGGAGAATATTCTGTAATGAAAAATTTTCCGCATGATGGAATTAATTTTGGATCTGTATTTATGCTGAATATATTTTTAACGCCGTCAGTTCCGTTTTTTTCGAAAGCTTCTTTATAAAGCCAGCACGGTTTTACATCTACATTCGAAGCAAGCATCGGGTTTGCAATGATTCTTGGATAAATAAAATCAAAATGCCTGTCATCGATTTTCTTTGCCTCGATTCTTTTGTAAGAACCGTCTTTCATCATTACAAACTGTCCGGAATATGCAGAGCTTTGAAAATCCGGATTTCCGGAAACATTGTCATACCACCACACTACATCATCTGATGTAACAGGAATTTTTTCATCCTTTCCGTAATAGCTCCAGTAAGCATCATCCCTTACCGTAAAGTGAACTGTAAGTATGTCATTTTTTTCATCAACTTCGATTTCAAAAAAGCATAGGCGTGGAATCCATTTTTTCTTAATAAAATCATAATCGACAATATAATCTGTAAGCTGGCTCATTATTGCATTGCTGGATCCGTCGCGTTCTGCAATAAGGGCATTAAATGTTTTTGGATCTGCGTCAATCGACGAATACCAGATTCCGCCGACTTTACCGTCACTAAAATCTTCGCCGCGGTACGGCTTTGAAACAGTTTTTTCGATTATTTTTTCTGAATTTAAATTAACGACTTTATCGATTTCTTCTAACGTCATCTCCGGAACTTTTTTGCAGCCTGCGAAAGCCAGCAGCATCAGCACCGGTACAATTTTTAAAACCTTCATTCTACTATTTTATCACAATAAGCGAAGATTTTCAAAAAAGTTACTTCTTATTTTCAAACAGCTTTTTAAGATATACGTACTCATAAAGGATGTCATCAAACTGGTCGTATTTAAAAATCTTATGCACTTTCGTAATGTGCCACTGCTTTATATTGTCCGTATGCGGATACGGAAGCCAGAAAAGGCGCTTAGAAAAATGGCGTACAACCGTGTGCTTCCAGAGGAATTTCTGGTCGTTAAAACGCTGCGGTAAAACCTTTTTAACTGTCGTGCTGTGCCAGAGCGCATCCTGGTCTGCAAAAATCCATTTTTTTGTTTTAATCTGATTACGCGCTTTTTCAAAAAGACCGGTTTCCCTGCATTTTTTTATGTTGAACAGAATAACCCCGGCATTTATATAGTCAGGACGGATAAGATATTTTCCGTAATGATCAGGGCTTGCAGCATATTCGTAATTTTCTACATCTGTGTCATACAGAAGAGTAATGTCGCGGTTAAACATTATGTCACAGTCAAGGTATAAAAGCTTGTCAGGAATTCCTTTAACCATATCTGCAAAAAGTCTTATTAAAGTATATGGTGAACAGTATGCACCTTCATTAGGGCATCCGGAAAAATGTTCCATATAAAGTTTTGTAACGTCAATTTTTTTAACAGAATTCTTTTTATTATACTGCTTTGCAACAGAATCAAGATAATCGATTAATTCTTTAGAAACAGGAGTATAATCTGCTTTTAAATGAGAAACATCCATTGTAAAAACATAAAAGTTAAAAGGTTCTTTTGTCTGAGTTCTTTTAAAAATAGAAAGCATGCATGTAAGCATTCCGTCAAAGACTTTAGAATTTCCTGCAAAAAGAATATTAATCATTGTTTTCTTCCACCTTTACATATTTAATAAGTTCAACATTATTATTTTTACTGCGTTCAACCATGGCAGCATAAACTTTATTTCTTAAATCAAGCCTTCTTTCTTTTGGAGAAAGATTTTTATCTGCAAAAAAAGGGCCGTCAACATAAGTTACCATATCAGGAATTTCAGAATTCTTTCTTTTCTGATAAGTGTTTGTAAAAGAAAAAACCGGAACGTCATACTGAACAGGATATTTAAACGAAGTATCTAAAAACGGTCTTATCTTTGTATAAAAAGGCCAGATATGTGCTTCGGGATAAATCGTTACAACATGATTGTGCTGCATTTTAAATTTAACTGCATTCATAAAATTTCTGGCAGCTTCTAAATTATCAGGAAGCGGAAGAGCTCCAAGATAAGGATTAATGCGTCCCAAAACCGGCATCGAAACATTATTTGCATGAACGATTACAAAACAGTCTTTAGGAAAACTTACAAATGTCGGAATAAGCGCGTCTGCAACAGGATTTGTATGATTTGCATAAAGATAAAAAGATTTTTTTAAATATGGCTTCATTACTTTTTTATTTACGATTTTATGATGGTAATGACATTTTAACCAGATGAATGCTGCAGGAACAGCAACTATACGGTACCAGAAAAGATGAGCGATGTTCCACAAAAGTCCCTTACCGCCATATTTATATTTGCCGTCAATTGCCCTTGGCTTAATTACAGCAGTAGAGAATTCGTCGTTTAATTCATCTTTATAATATGTAACCGGGATTTCTTTCATAGACATTTATATTAAGATGCTACTTTAAATACTCAAGCGGAATTCCGTATGTTTTTTCGTAAACATCCTTCCACATCTGATAGTTTTTTTCCCTCATCATTTCGATGTTTTCTTTTTCAGAAAGCTTTGGATCTGGATAAATCGGTTCGAGAATATGAATGCTGTATTCCTGAATAGGAAAGCCGTCACCACCGATAATATCTGAATCGCTCATCGTAATAAAAAACGGAAGGACAGGAACATTTGAGTCAACTGCAAATTTAAAAGCCCCGGAAGTAAGAGGACGCGGTTTTCTGTAATTCCACCACATGCCCTGCTCTGCATAAACTAAAACCTTTTCTCCACGGCGCAAAAGAATATCCATGCTCTTTATAAAAAGCTTCATCGTGCTGAATTTTGAGCTTAAAGGAAGTGTATCACAGTGACGAAAAAACAATCCGTACATTCCAGGGAAAGAAGTATAATTTCCTTCGCGGATTACTTTATACATTTTTCTGTGCGGCAGAACTTTTTCGATTACATGATAAACAGCAAAATTATCAAATGCATTAAAGTGATTGCATGTCATGATAAGACCGGACTTTCTTACTTTAATAAAGTTTTCAAGCCCGTTGACTTCTTTTATAATCATCTGTTTGTTTTTTATAATCTTGTGAATAAAGTGGCGTGCAATTGCATAAACTGCGATTCTTAAAATCTTGTTTGAAAATTTCCTGCAAAGATAATCGGTTTTCTCAGGTTCAAGCGGAATTGTAGGAGGATCGTCTTCTACATCTTTAGAAAACCATCCTTTTCTTTCGTATTCATCAATTCGTGCAAGAACTGCCAGTCTCTGAGGATCCTTTGGAATTTCGTTACTGTTTGTCTTTTCCATCATAGCCTTTTTTAGTTTTATACGCCCTGATTCCGATGAGCTTTCTGATCCGCACAAATCTCTTTATCTTATCATAAAGCCACCAGACACTTCCATTTTTACCCTTTGTATTATTGTAATTATTCGGATCGTTTGCGTCCTCTTCTGCCATCTTCTGCAGGTTTTCCATAAGAAGAGTATCCTTATCAAAATCTGCCTGAGTGCGTGAGTCACGCATTTTTATAAGATCGTCATAAAAATCTGTCTGCTTTGCATACTTCCAGAAATATTCTTCGTAAAGAATGTCTTTATATTTCCAAGGACGCCAGTTAATCTTCCAGTGAATGAGCTTTAAATCCTTGTTGTTGAATTTATCATTTTTATAAGAAGTTTTATTCCATCCAAGATGAACCTGACGTACATGACCTTTACATAAAACGTTAAGATAATCTTCGTCCTGCACTACACGGAATTTATAACGGCTTAAAAGATCTACGAATTTTTCTGCAATATGAAGGTTTCTCCACCTGCGGCAGTTGATAAGTAAAATTCCTGCGTTAAAATAATCCTTGCGGTTAATTCCGTTTGCCTTTTCTACATAGTTTCCGAAAACCTCGTAAGTCTGCATTACTTCTTCGACAGCAGCTCCGACATAAAAACCATGAACGTGGGTGTTATACAGTTCACTTATATCGCCTACAACAGTAATGTCGCAGTCAAGATAAAGAACTTTTTTATACTGCGGAAAGAGATTAGGAATGAAAATTCTGTAGTATGTCTCTTTTGAATAGTAGTCGCGAAGATGGAACATTCCTTCGATTTTATCAAGTTCATCTGCCAGCGAAATGAATTCTATTGAAGAATTAGGTGTCTCAAGCTTTTTAATGCGGTCTATATTTTCCTGCTTAAGCTGGGTAATGAGTACGAAAATTCTGTAAAAATTGTCTTTGTTTGCGTTATCAAGAAGTGATGTAACTGCAATTGCTAAAAAAGGAACATAATTGTCGTCTGTAGCAAAGCATATTGGTATTTCCTTTTGTTTACGCATACATTTTCCCTATAAGTGTTGAATTTCATTAATTTTAACATTTTTTGCGCAATCTGTCACCCCTGGACACCCCAGAGGCAGGCAGCATTACATTTTTTCCAGGAACGGAACAAGAACAAGGTCCATTGCGCGCTTTAATACAGTTAAAGTGCATTCTGCAAGGTAAAGGCGTGCACCCTTTAAAACTTCATCTTCTGAGTTTAAAATAGGACAGTTCTGATAGAATTTGCTGAAAAGCTTAGATGTATCATATAAATATGCGCATACAGCACTCGGATCGAGGTTTTCTGCAGCCTTTGAAATAACTTCCGGAAAATTACCGAGAGCGCGTATTAATTCCCACTCCTCCGGTGCCGTTAAAAGTGACACAGCTTCTTTTGTTGAATTCAGCTTAACGCCGCTATCCTGGGCTTTTCTCAAAATTGAAGCAATGCGGGCACCCATATACTGGAGGTAAGGACCGGTATTTCCGTTAAAGCTTAAAGATTCCTGTGGATTAAAAAGCATGTCCTTAATTGGAGTTGCCTGTAAAAGATAATAATGTAGGGCGGCAAGAGCAACGTTTTCTGCAACGGCATCCGCATCCCCTACTTCTTCATCACGGCCGCGTTCTTTAATTGCTTCAAGAGCATCTGCATGAAGTGAATCAATCAAATCGTCTGCATCAACAATAGTACCTTCACGGCTTTTCATACGTCCAGACGGAAGGTTAACAAGTCCGTAGCTTAAATGATAGAGCTTGTCGGCCCATTCAAAGCCAAGCTTTTTAAGTATATGGAATAAAATCTTAAAGTGATAATTCTGTTCTGAAGCAACAACGTAAACAAGCTGGTTAAAAGCCCAGTCATCGTGGCGGCTTATTGCAGTTCCGATATCCTGAGTAATGTAAACCGAAGTTCCGTCTTTTCTTAAAAGAACTTTTTCGTGATTGTCTTCGTCCTTTCCTTTTCCTACAACATCCGTTACATCAATGCGCACAGATCCGTCATCGGCTTTAAAGAAAACTCCCTTTTCAAGTCCCTTTAATATTTCATCTTTACCTTTAAGGTATGTATCGCTTTCAAGATAGAATTTATCAAAAGAAACTCCAGTTCTGTCGTAAGTTGCCTTTACACCGTCAAGAGTCCACTTATTCATCATTTCCCAGAGAGCACGGACTTCTTTATCGCCTGCTTCCCATTTAACAAGCATTTCTTCTGCTTCCTGTGCGGCTTCGGGATGCTCCTTTGAGTATCTGTCAAATTCAACATAACACTGACCTACAAAATGGTCACCCTTCATTCCAAGACTTTCAGGTGTGTCGCCGTTTTTTTCGTGGAACAGTTTATAAGCGAGCATGGATTTACAGATATGAACTCCACGGTTGTTGATAAGGTCAACTTTATAAACTTCGGCCCCGGCAGCCTTTAAAATTCGGCTTACAGATTCTCCGAGAGCATCATTTCTTAAGTGTCCGAGGTGAAGAGGCTTATTTGTATTTGGAGAAGAAAACTCTACCATTACACGGCGGCCTTCAAGCATCTTTTTATTTTCAGAATTTAAACTTCCGTAATTTTCTTTTTGAGCAGAAATTCTTTCAAGAATAGAAAAACCTTCGTCGCCTTTATTCATCTTTAAGTTAACATAAGGACCGACAGCAACAATTTCTCCGATATCAGATTTTACAGCACGGCCTGCAACTTCTGAGGCAATCTGCGGCGGCGCCATGCGCAGCGTCTTTGCAAAAACAAACATCGGGATTCCAAGATCTCCCATAGCAGGATCCGGCGGTGTCTGAACGGCAAGAGTTTCCGGGTCTACCTCAGGACTTTCTAAAGCCTTTTCCTTAATGAATGCGTTTAATGCCTGTGCAACAGTTTTTCTAAATTCTACCTTTATATCTGCCATAATAATTCCTTTCTATTTTATGGAATATTAGCAGAAAACGGGATTTTATGCTATAACGATGTTTGTTTAAAAAAAGACATGTTTTTTTTAATTTTTGCAGTAAATTCTTTAAACTTTTTTGTATATATACTCTTGAAAGGACAAAAAATTTAAAAGAGGTATTATCATGAAAGTTAACATTAAACCTTATGACAGACAGTATTTTTCGGTTGAGTTTCCTTATGGATTTGACCAAAAGCATCTTGATGCAGTAAGAAGCGTCCCGGGAAGAAAGTGGAACAACGAAAAAAAGCTATGGCTTATTCCAAACAATGCACAGTCAAGGAAAATCCTTTTAGAAAATCTTTCTAAAACAGTTGAATTTAAAAAAGAAAACGATGCCGGTTATAAAAATCCTGCATATTCAGAAGAACAGAAAAAAATTGCTGAGCAAATTCAGCTTTTAGAAGAAGCACTTAAAGCACAGCATTACAGTCCAAGAACAGCCGAAAGCTACGCAAAATGGGTAAAACAGTTTCTTAAAGACTATAGAAACCATGCAGAGCCGCTTGGTCAAAAAGAGATTAACGCATTTTTAACAAAGCTTGCAGTAAAACACAATGTAAGTGCTTCTACACAAAACCAGGCACTTGCAGCAGTTTTATATTATTTTAGGCATGTAAAACATGAAGATACAGATAATTTTAATGACGTCATTCATGCAAAACATAAAAAAAGGCTTCCTGTAGTTTTAACAAAACAGGAGGTTCGAAATATTTTAGGACACATGCAGGGAAGCAAACAGCTTGCAGCAGAACTTTTGTACGGAACCGGAATGAGATTAAATGAAGTTCTGGCATTACGAATTTTAGACATTGATTTTGAAAGAAACGAAATTACAGTACGTTACGGAAAAGGTGCAAAAGACAGACGCGTCATGCTTCCAAAAAGCCTTGTTCCAAAAATAAAACAGCAGATTAGAAAAGTTAAAATAATTCACGACAACGATTTAAAAGAAGGCTTTGGAGAAGTTAAACTAAGGGACGGAATGGCAAAACGCTCTTCTGTTACTTCTAAAGAATTTAGGTGGCAGTGGCTTTTTCCACAAAAGAACCGCTGGATAAACCCTTTAAGTGGAGAACAGGGCCGGCATCACATGGACGAAAGCCTTTTGCAGCGCGCCGTAAAAAACGCCCTCCGCGAAACAGGTATCATAAAAAACGCAAGCTGTCACTCATTCCGCCACTCTTTTGCAACCCACCTTTTAGAAAACGGTTACGACTTAAGAACTGTCCAGGTTCTTTTAGGGCACAGTGACGTTCGCACAACAATGGTTTACACCCACGTCCTAAACCGTGGTGCAAAAGAAATCGTAAGCCCGCTCGATGCGATTTTAGAGATGGAATAAAATTTATAAGTTTTTCCTGCACGGCCGTACACCCGCAAAAGTCTTGTGCGGCCGTGCGGGGAAATCCTTAAAAAACTTGTTATGTGTTATTTCCTCTTCCCAGCCAAGTCATAAACCTCATTATCGGCCCTTGCAGAAATTACAAGAATATACATCTGATGCGATTTTTTATCTTCCATAAGCTTATATACAACTCTTATTCCAATATCCCGGTATTTTATTTTAAGAAGTCCAGTTAAATCATTTGTGCCCTTATTTCCCAAAGGCTTTCCATATCCGCCCTTACTCTGAAGTCTTGGATTTGCTGAAACCTTTATAATACCTTTTAAAACAATTTTACGGACAGAACCATCAAGTTTTGCAAGTTCTTCTTTTGCAAGCGGATGATATTTTATTTCCCAAGCCATCGCTTACTCCAGATTTACTTCAACATCATCTAAGTCAGAAGAATCAAGCCCAAATTCTTTCATTACATCATCATGAGATATATATTCAGCTTTATTTACCAGACGTTTTTCTGCTTCTGCTGTAAGAATGGCATTTTCATATTCTTCCATCATCTGCTGATAACTTTGCGGACTCATAAGAATGCATTCTGGTGCATTATTTTTTACGACAATTCTTGTACCGAATTTCTTGACATCAGCAAAAATTTTGTTTGCCTGGCCTTTATTAAAAAGGCTTATTGGAATTATAGCATCAAGTACATTTACTGCGTTCATAACTTTCATGATCGTCGCCTCCTGCAACCATATTACATTATATTGAACAATTTATTTGTTGTCAAATTTATTGTTGTTTTTTTTAACTATTTTGCCCATCCTGAGCCCAATGGAGATTTAGGCGTATCCGTATAAAATCATGCAGGTTTTTAAAAAGTATGGTACAATGGGAAACGATAAAACTTGTAAAACCTTTACAATGACATTTTTGCTGTTTTAAAGGATTTACAATGGATACGGGGAAGGAATGTTATGTGGACGCCCACACTGGGGCGCTAGGAGAGAAAAAAGTATGAATATTGAAAAAATTAAAAAGCATCTGTCTGATTATAAAATTCGAGAGCTTGGAATAACTGAATCTGGTACCTGGTGGAAAAATCATAAAAAGTATTCTCATATACTCCCGTATGAGTGCAAATTTGAAAATGTAATAAAATCAAATAGAAAAAATGATTTAATTAATTTAATAGATTCTGAATCTTTACACTTGGGATTTCACCATTTAAATTCCTCTCAGGCATTGGCATTAAATCTATTCGGACCTTTAGTATTAACAAATAATCTAAAAATAATTGAAAATCTTTTACTTTCAGAAAAATCAATTGGAAAATTTGAATATATTGAAAATCCAAAAGAAAACACGAACTTTGATTTCTTTGTTGGGGATGGTAATTTAAATAATTATTTTGAAGTAAAATATACAGAAAAAAACTTTGGTAATGCAAAAGAAGATTTAGAGCACAAACAGAAATTTCAAGAAATATATAAAAAAGAATTGGAATCATTTTCAGATATTACTGAAAAAGAATTTTATAAAAAATATCAGTTGTGGCGAAATATAATTTATGCAAAAAAAGGAAATGTCTTTTTTATAGTTCCAATATTTAGAAAAGATTTAATTCTAGAGGTTGAAACCGCTAAAAAAAGAATTTTAGATGAAAAAATTAAAAATAGAATTTTTATATTAGAAATTGACTCATTAGTAAAAAAATGTATAGAAATAGATGAGTTAAAAAATCATTATATTGAATTTGAAAAGAAATACTTAAATATCACATAACATGCACTTCAAAGCAGACGCACGGTCAAGCCGCGCGCTGTTTAAGTGCGTAGTTATGTGGACGCCCGCACTGGGGCGCTTCCGAAGGAGTATAAAAATGCATTTAGACGGTTTTGGATTATTTGTAGAAGATATGCCAAAAATGATTCGATTTTATAGAGATGTGCTTGGTTTTGAAATAAAAGAA
>JAFZKN010000021.1 GCA_017553635.1 Treponema sp.
AAAATCGGCAGAAAAATCTGCCGATTTCAAAGCTACATATTCTTTACAAGGTAGACCATGTAAAGTTCAATATACCTGAGGAGCGCAACAGGCTCGCTTATTTTCTTCATGTTCGGAGTATCAGCAAGGGTTGCAGCAAGGTCGCGGATTCGATCGGCAGTAAAACTTTTGCTCGAAAGAGTTCTCAAAACTTTTCTCATGTAGTCACGTATGAGGGCGTTGACATCTTCCGTAAGGTCGCTGTTTGCCTGTTTTGAAATCATTTTATTCCACTGTTTGCGGTATGAAACAAGTTCACTTTCGAGGGTAGTACCGGATGGAACAAATTCATGTTCAACTTCTTTGGCAGCTCTGATAAGTGCATCTTTTTTTGAAACAGTTTTCTGTGTAGAATGAGCTTCGATATTATTAAGTTCAGCCTGAACTTCTTCTGATTGAACGATTCCTGCAGGCTTTGCCTTTTTCTTTCCCGGTTTTTTAGATTTTTTCTTTGTAAACAAAGCAATAATCCACGAAAGGAATGGAATTGTATACCAGATAGGTAGAAGTATTTTTGCATTTTCAAGGATTTCATTTCTGTTAAGCTGAAGAATTCCAGCGTAGCTGATCATTTCATCGCCTTCGAAAATACTTCCCTGTGCACCCATAGTAGAATTGTCCTGCATTTCAGTATTTAACACTGGAAGAAAGTTAGCAGTTAACAGAGAATACAGAACCGGAGCTTTTTCTCTAAGTTCATCTTCCAGTTTTTCGTTAAATGCTTTTTCTTCTGTCATTTCCGGAAGCTTTTCGAAATTCTGAAGTCTTCTGAACCATTCTTTTGTAAGACTGTCATCGATTTCGGTGTGTGCATCGCTTGCAAGTCTTATAATAAGAGGGATTACATTATTCTTGTAGATAAAATATCGTGTACCGTTTTCAATTTTAAATACGAGAAGTTTTGGAAGATCTTTTCCGACTGCTTCTGTAGTTTCCTTTTGCAGAAACTGTTTTAAATCCTGATCAGTAAACTGTCCGTAAAGCGGAATTCCTTTTGTATCTGTAAATTTTAAAATGGTATCCATTGTAAAATAGTAAGGCGGCTTTGTAAGACAGAGTTGAAGAGTTTTAATTGCAGATTCACGCTGAAGATTCTGCTGAGCTTCGTTCTTGTAATAAAGAATTACGATTTCGGCAATGTAAACTGACTGAAGTACATTTATATCTTCTGTTGTAAAATCCTTTACTTTTTCGTAATCCTGTTTGATAAAATAACAGAGCTGGTTCCAGAAATAAAAACTGTCACCGGAACTTTCGAGTGAACGAAGTGCAACATCTGGTTTTGTCAAAAAAGAATTGAAAAAGTTTTTCGAAGAAATCTCCTTTCCGGGATTTGATATTCTTAATTTTTTAAGGTAATAGTCGTGGTATTCTTCTTTCTTAAGCATGCGCCGGATTTTTTCCATTACAGCATCGATAAGAATAGTAACAGGAACATTCCCAGGAAAGATTACAGGCGGAACATTGTTAGGAAGCAGAATGGAGTAGAGCTGTTTGTCATTTTTGTCCTGTTTCGCCATGAGCTGGAGGACAATATCCTGAGAGTTCTGTTTGTTCAGAACCTCGAGAGGGGCCTGTTTCGGAAGGTCGGTTACCGTTGGAAACGGGATTGACGGATTTGTCTGAATTTCTTTATAACGTTCAGCAAATTTAGTGACAAAAAAGCCTGTTACGAAAAGCGTCTTTTTTGCAGGATTTGTGTCGATTACGGCTACGCTTCTTGATTCAATGAGAGGGACAAGTTCTTTTTCTATGGCAGGTTCCGGGTTCCCGAGGTAGGTCACCAGATCTGCCTGCTGTTCTACATTGTGCTGGGCATAGCGTTTAATATAGTCACAGAAATCCTTGTATATTACGAACGGAGAGTTTTGTTTTGTTGCATAATATTTCAATAAAGTGGAGATATTTGATGTTACTGGCATATTAGATACATTTTAACAGTCTTTTTGCTATAAAACAAGAAAAAAAAGCATCTTATTTTTAAATTCTATTCAATTGATTAAATCTTTCTAAGTGAATAAAATAAAAAAAGACTTTCAGTAAAACGGAGTAAAAAATGTTATCTTCCAGAATGAATAAGCTAAATCCCTATGTTCCAGGAGAACAGCCTAAAGACAGGGAATATATAAAGATAAATGCAAACGAAAATCCCTATCCGCCGTCAAAAAAGGTCTCCGAGGCTATAAAGAATCTCATAGACAACAACCCTGAAAAATTAGGTCTTTATCCTGATCCTGATTCGCTTGAACTGCACGAAGCTATAGCTGACATGCTCAATAAAACCGGGGCTGTTCTTTCGCGTGCAGTAATTAAGGGTGATTCTGTAGAGCCGTCTGCTGAGGACAGGATTCCTTTTACCGTAACACCTGATATGATCTATACAGGCAACGGAAGTGATGAAGTTCTTTCGTTTGTTTTTTATGCTTTCTTTGATTCTGGTCGTAAGCTTGTATGTCCGGAGCATTCTTACAGTTTTTATCCTGTTTACTGCGGATTTTATGATATTCCCCGTGAACCAGTTGCATTAAAATCTGACTGGACTCTTGATACGGAAAAAATGGTTAAGTTTGCAAACGAATATGATTCTGGAATGATTTTTGCAAATCCTAATGCACCGACAAGTCTTGCACTTACACGAGGGCAGATAAAAAAAATGCTCGATGCAGCTCCAAAAAACAGGGTTTTTGTCGTTGATGAGGCATATGTTGATTTTGGTGGCGAGAGTGTAATTCCGCTTTTAAAGGATTATAAAAATCTTGTAGTCGTAAGGACATTCAGTAAGAGTTTCTGTGGTGCAGGAATGAGAAGCGGTTATATCGTTGCAGATCCACAGCTTGTTAATGCAGTAACGACTGTAAAAAACAGTTTAAATCACTTTCCGATGGATGCAGTTACTCAGGTCGCATGTGTTGCTGCATGTAATGATGCTGCTTACTATGTTGAATGTGCAAAAAAAGTTTGCGCTGTTCGCGAAGATTTTATTTCTTATTTGAAAAAAAACGGTTATACTGTAAATGATTCAAAAACAAATTTCGTTTTTGTTAAAAAAGACGGACTTGACGGAAAGAAAGCATATGAGTTTATCCGCGACAACGGAATTCTTGTACGACGTTTTGATACTCCGGGAATCGAACAGTATCTTAGAATAACAATCGGAACTCAAAAGCAGATGGATGAGCTTAAAAAAATAATGGATCGTCTGCTACAGGAGGAAAAATGAAATTTTTAATTATATCTGATATGCACGGAAACTTAGAAAACCTTGATAAACTTGATCCTGTTTTTAAAGAAGTTGACGGAGTTTTGTGTGCAGGAGATTTTACAGAGTTTAAAAAAACAGGACCTGAAGAAACTGTTTTAATAAAAAAAACTGCAAAAACTGTTTTAGAAAAACTTGTTTCAAAACATGAATCAATCTTTTCTGTAATCGGAAACTGTGATGAACCGGACTTTCTTGAAGAAATTGAAAACCAGGACATAAGCGTTCATAAGGGACTTTTATTTCACGAAGGCTTTGCAATTGCAGGAAGCAGCGGCGGATTAGTTTTTACTAAAGTAACTCCATATGAAAGAACAGAAGAAGACCTTCTTTCTGATTTTGAAATCGTAGAAAATTCTGCTGAATCATGTGTTGACGAAAACGGGCACTTTCATAATCTTATTATTGTTTCTCATAATCCGCCGCGTTGTGAAAAACTCGACAGCCCTGCGCCCGGAGTACATGCGGGAAGTCCAATGTTTACAGATTTTATAAAGAAATACTGTCCTGTGCTTGTAGTTACGGGGCATATTCACGAGGGGACTGGTGTAGAAAAAATAGGGGATACAACCGTTGTAAATCCAGGTTCGCTTGCAGAAGGAAACTATGCTGTCGCAGAATTCCAAAAGCAGAACGAAGACTGGATTTTACAAAGCTGTGAACTTAAGAAACTGTAATTTCTTTTTCGGCTTTCATTGCCCTGTAGTAATTATATTTTGCCAGAGTGTAATAAGGGGCTGTCCATAAATAGGATATACCTAATGTGAATATAGACAAAAGTCCCCAGCCGATAAAGGAAAGATCAAATACAAATAAATTTCCGATGTTGTGTTTTGTAATTGCAACGCTGTCGCTTAATGATTTTATTACACCGTTTTCCGGGTTCTCTGCCAGAATAAAAATATCACAACTGTAAGCAAGTGATTTCCAGATGATAATTACATAAGTGGCCAGCAAGGCAACTGCTGAAATGCTAATTAATACTATTTCTGCTGTGCCGATTCCGGATTGCTCCTGTTTGAAAAGACTCAGAGCTATCATAATAAAAACAGGTATCATTACTACGGCCATGCATGCTATTTCCCAGATATACAGCCAGAGAGCTCTCCACCAGAAACATCCCATGGCTTTCCCTATATATCCCAGATTATCAACAAAAGTTCTGAATGTTACATGTTCATCTGTTTTTGTCATATCAATTATGGTTTTTATATAACCGAATTGAAGAATCGGAAAAAACAGTAAGAATATAATCTCAAGAAAATATAGAACAAAAACCCATACAATAAATTTAGGACTATCACTGATTTTTAATAAGAAATACCAGAATGGAATAAAAAAAAGTAGACAAAGACAGAATATCAGAAGTCCTGCAAGTACAGGAACTGTATAGTTTCCTTTTAAAAATTCCTTTGCTTTTTGCTTTTCGTATGCTCTATCCATAAGACCTTCTTTATTTAGATTTAGCAATGGCTGCAAGGCTTGTTACAAGGCCTGCCATATTCTGAATGTCTGCTGGAATGATGATTTTTGTAGCCTGACCGTCAGCGGCAACTTCAAAAGCTTCAAGGCTTCTGAGTTTTAAAACGCCTTCATCAAGCTTAACTTCTTTAATCATTCTCAAACCTTCTGCCTTAGCACTCTGAACTTCTCTGATTGCTTCGGCTTCACCTTTTGCTTTCTGGATTGCAGCTTCTTTTTCTGCTTCTGCTTCGAGGATTAAAGCCTGTTTTTTACCTTCTGCTTCGAGAATTGCAGACTGCTTGTGTCCTTCTGAAATAAGAATCTGTTCGCGGCGTTCGCGTTCTGCCTTCATCTGTTTTTCCATTGCAACACGGATTGCCTGAGGCGGCTCAATGTTTTTAACTTCTACACGGTTTACTTTAATTCCCCATGGGTCTGTTGCTTCGTCAAGAATAGAGCGCATCTTTGTGTTGATTACATCACGGCTTGTAAGTGTTTCATCAAGCTCAAGATCACCGATGATGTTACGGAGTGTTGTAGCACTGAGGTTTTCAAGAGCGTTGATAGGACGTTCTACACCGTATGTGTATAATTTTGGATCTGTAATCTGAAAGTAAACTACAGTATCAATCATCATTGTTACGTTATCTTTTGTAATTACAGGCTGTGGATCAAAATCAAGAACTTTTTCCTTGAGGGAAATTCTGTTTACGATTCTGTCGATAAACGGAATCTTTACATGAAGTCCTACTTCCCATGTGCTGCTGTAAGCACCAAGTCTTTCGATTACCGATGCACATGACTGTGGAATGATACGGATGTTTGCTGCAATCAAAATTACGATTACTGCAATTACTGCTGCTAATAAAATTGTCATTCTTTTTCTCCTATTAATTAAGCAAAATTATATCAGCTCTACTATTAATGTATTTCCCTCTACCGAAGAAACAGTACAGCGTGAATCCTTTTCTATCTGTATATTGTCTTTTGATCTTGCGTTCCACGTAACTCCGTTAGAAGTTTTTGCTTCACCTTTTTCAAATGGCATTATTGCTTTAGTTATGAGAACTTCTGTTCCTTCCAGAGTGTTTGGATTCTTTTTTGCTTTTTTTAAATACTTGAGCGCAAGCGGTCTTGTAGAAATTAAAAGCACAAAAGTAAGCACTACGAAAATCAAAAGCTGCCATCTAAGAGACAGATTTGTTTTTGAAAGGAAAATGAGCGGAATACCTGCAATGGCCGCCCAGATTGTTGTAAGAGAAAGGGTAGCAGCTTCGATAACGAGGCATACTACAACAATACCCAGCCATATCCATGGCAAAACATTTGGAATAAAATCTATCATGGACATCATTATAAGGCAAAATCAACTAATAGAAAAGTCAAAAAAAGGACTTTTTATTGCTGCTCTAAAGATGGTACACTAACCAGGGATTTAGAAACTATGAACATTACAACAAAACAATTTCAAATTTTATCAGATATAAATCTGGTGTGGGATTTTCTTGTAGAAACCTACGACTGGAAAAATGCAAGTGGACGACCGGCGCCGTTTTTTGAATATGCACTCACTGCAACCTGGATGGATTCGTCATATTCTTTTTTGGACCGCTTCTGGTTCGATGGAGATAAGGTTGTGGCTTTTGTTTATTATGAAGCACCGGTGACAGATATTTATTTTAACGTTCGCAAGGGCTATGAATTTCTTGCAGACGAGCTTATTGAATATGCTGTTACCACTATGCCTCATTTTAATGGCGAGCAGCAGTTTGTCTTTTCGGATGGGCAGCAGTTCTTAAAGGATGCAGCAGCAAAGCGTGGATTCAAACAGGTTTATGAATATGAGGACCTGATTTTTGATTTTAAGAACGAACTGAATTACGAGCTTCCGGAAGGTTATCATTTTGTAGACCATAAGGATATTGATATCGTAAAATGTTCAAAGCTCTGCTGGTATGGTTTTGGTCATGGCGAGCGCGGCGAGTTTACAGGCTGGGATAAGTACGACGATTCTCTGGAATGGACTCCGGCTAAATCTCATAAGGACGGCTGGGCTTCTTTTATGTCTCCTACTCCTCATGAAACTCCAGAGTTCAATATCATCATAGCTGATAAGAACGAAGAATATGTCTGCTTCTCCGGTATGTGGTGGGTTCCTCAAAATAATCTTGCTTACATGGAACCGCTTTGTACTCACCCGGATCACAGAAAGCGCGGTCTGGCGGCGGCAGCACTTACACAACATTACCGCACACTCAAGCCTCTGGGTGCTACTCACATGACCGGCGGAGATGATGAGTTTTACAAAAAGATTGGATATGGAAAAGGATATCACTGGACAATATGGAGAAAGCAATGATATAAAAGCCCTTGCAGATGCAATGGCAAAATCTTATTCAGAAAGAACCATGGACATTTAATTCTCCCGACAAAACTCCGCAAGATTGTTCGAGTAAATATTTTAAGATGGAGCTAAACTTTCCGTATGATGTGCCAGGTGACTGAAGTAAACCTGCACATCACGGAGGTTTAGAAAATGAATATTGCAATTTTGGGAACAGGTTTTGGAAAGGAACATGTAAAGTTTTTCTGTCAGGAAAAACTGGTAGATAAAATTGTTGTCTGGGGACGTAACTCAGAGAAACTGGCTGAAATTGAAAAAGAACTTTTCGTCCAAACCACAACCAATCTGGATGATATTCTGAATGACCAAACAATTGAACTTGTAGATGTATGTCTTCCGACGCAAGTTCACGCTGACTATGCCATAAAAGCTCTTCGTGCCGGAAAGTATGTCTTTGTAGAAATGCCTCTGGCAGACACAAAGGAAAACGGGCAAAAGATTTTAGAAGCAGCAAAGGAATATGGTCGCCGCGTTTTTGTAGATTTGTTTTTGCAGTTTGAATATCCTTATCAGCTTTTGAATCAGATTAAGGAAGATAAGCGCTATGGCGATTTAGTCAACTTTCAGATAAAACGCCAGACACCGCACTGGTGGGGAAATCTGGACCTCAAAAATATTTCTTTAAATCTTATGCACCATGACATCGATTTTGTGTTACAATTACTGGGAAAGCCAGATACAGTTTCTGTTGAAGGAAAAGATGTCCGAGCGGAATGCGCTGCCGTAACCGCGCAATTTGGCTACAAAAATACGATGGCAACCATTAATGGTAACTCAGCGCTTTTTAATTCCTGTCCTTTCAGTACAGGTTTTGAAGCGACCTTTGAAAAGGCCTTTATCCGTTATTTTGAAGACGGGTATCAGAATGGTCGTACAGACACAAAGCTTGAAATCTTCACTGATGAAAAACTGGAAGAAATAAAACTTGAACAGCAGAACTGCTACGAGCTTGTGTGTCATAATGTATTGGAATCAATTCTGGAAAATAAAAAGTCCAGGCTTGATATTGAACACGCCCTGCTCACGCTGGAAACGATAAATGATTGGTTTTGAAATTTTACAAAAGTCTGTAGATTTTATAGAAGCTCATCTGCTCGATAACATCACTTATGTTGATGTCGCAAAGCAGGTAAATATGTCACCTTATGAATTTCACAGAACCTTCCGGTTTATTTCCGGCATTACTCCAAGCGCCTATATCAGAAACAGAAGGCTTTCACTCGCAGGTCAGGAGCTTATGTACACAGACATCAAAGTTACAGACCTTGCAATGAAATACTGGTTTGATTCTGTAGATGGATTTACAAAGGCCTTTTCTCGTTTCCATGGAATTACACCGGGTGCCGTAAAGGCCGGCAGCAAAAGTCTTGCAATGTATAATCCGCTCAGCATCAGAGTTACAATGGAAGGAGCTACTCCAATCAAATATAAAATGACTGAGCTTGGAACTGTAAACTTTCTTGTAATTCCGCGCTCTTTTTCTGTAGACATAATTGAAGATGACAGCGACGAAAGTATTTCTGATTTTTGGGGAGAATGCATTCAAAGTAAAAAGCTTGATTTACTGAAAACTTTCCGGGCGAAAAATGACAACAGAGTTTTTGGGCTTTGCTCCGAGCTTAAGGAAGATTCAACTTCTTTTGTATATGCGCTGGCGGTTATTGTTCCGGATGATTTTGATTTTACCAAGGCGCCGGAAGGTTTTACAAAATGGCAGGTAGAAAAAAGCCGATATGTAATTTTTGATTGCTACGGTAAAGACGGTAACTGCATTTCAAAAGCATGGGAAATTTATTTTCAGAACTTTCTTCCACAAAGCGGTTTGCAGACAAAAGAGTCACCTGATTTTGAAATTTATTTTGATGACGGCGACCCAGACTTAATGTGCGAACTATGGATTCCAGTTAAAAAAGAGGTCTGAATGAAAACAGAATTAAAGACAAAAAGGCTTACCTCATGAAACTCATTCAGACTGGAGTTGGAATAGCGCTGAAAATCACATTATTCAAAAAGAAACCTTTATAACTTTCTTTCCATATACCCGCAGGTGAATGGGAAAAAATCATATTTTATTGTATGAGTGTGAATGAATCCGTGCGCTTCATACCACTTGCGCAGAACTTTGTTTTCTTCCACAATGCTGATTTTCATTTTTGTGCAGTTGTTGCTTCTGGCGCGGGCGAATGCATCTTCTATTAAAGCCTCTCCAATCTTTTTATGTCTGAATTCCGGCAGTACACAAAGATTGCTCAATTCACACTCAGAGTTTTCTAAATACTGCAGGGAATAATAACCCTGGATTTTTCCATTCCCGTCGTCATAGAAAGCCACCATCAGTCTGTGCTCATATTCAAGCTGATTAAGCAGCTTTTCTTCTGTTGTGGCAAAGGCTGTGTGGTACGGTGCATTTTCGATTGTAAAACCAAGCTCGTCTGCAACAGTCTTAAAGCTTTTTCTGATGATGCTCACACATTCTGCGATTTCACTTTTTTCAATTTCCTTTATCATATTAAACCTTCCTTTTTAAAATCCAGATAAGATTGCTTCTGTATTTTGCTGCTGATGACGGATCATTTAAATCTTCTTTGTCGCCTTTGTAACCGCGGTAGATGTCCACAACTTCAAAACCACAAAGCTCGGCAAGCAAGAACATTTCGCTGCGATAAGTCTGCCGCATTAAAAGAGGACGGACGCGCTCCCCGATAATTTCGCCGGCATCGTTGTAGGTTTCAAACTTCCAGTTGCCGTACATTTGCTGCGTGTAAGGATTATACGAGATTGCGTTATAGATTTTTTCGTGGTTGCCGTCTGCATTTACATATTCAAGGCGGAAACTGTAATCTTCCGGTGTTGTATTTATCTGCGCTGCCTGAACTGCCGGCCATGGATCAAAGGTATTGAGCGTGAGGATGCCGCCCGAAGTTAGCTGGTCGCGAAGATTCAGAAGCGCTGCCTTTTGAGTTTTAGTATCCGGTAAATGCATAAAGCCGCTGCGGGCAATTATTGCAAGCGAGTATTTTCTACCGGAATTGAACTTTGTCATGTCAGCTGGATAAATGTTGAGCTTGAGTCCCAGTTTTTCTGCCTTGGCGCCAGCAACTTTGCACATCTCTTCGGAAATGTCAGTTCCGTCGGCAATAATTCCATGCTTGGCAAGATAAAGAAGCACTGCCCCGGTTCCGCAGGCAACATCAACAACGCCGTCGCTGCCATACTTTTTTGCAAGCTCCAGATAAAACTCCTGAAAGTTTTCGTGTCTGTCCAATTCCTGCGAATACATTACATCCAGATAACGGTCGTAATTTTCCGCAACATCCTTAAAATCGTGTAAGTCCATAATCATCCTCCTTGTGAACTTTTCGCAATTTGCTTAAAGCCAAAAAAAAAGACCACTTACCGAAAAGATAAGTGGTCAGTCTATATCAGTTTATAATCTGAAGTCTTATTCTTTTCTGTAATCTAAATTCATACCATCGCCTGTATCAGTGGTTGCTGTTGTTGAGGTTTTTGTGTATGCAGTTTCGATTACAGAAAATTTCATCTTAAAAAACCAGACTTCTTTCTTTTTTAGAACGCTAAAGAATTAGTCGTCCAAATGTCCTGCTGAGCCGAGAACTTCGATGTTCTTGCGTGAGTACATCTTGATAAGTTCGTCGCGTGCCGGTTTGAGGTACTGACGTGGGTCAAAGTCACCAGGATTTTCTGCAAGGTGTTTTCTTACAGCTGCTGTCATTGCAAGACGTCCGTCTGAGTCAATGTTGATTTTGCAAACTGCAGATTTAGCTGCCTTGCGGAGCTGTTCTTCCGGGATACCTACTGAATCAGGAATTTTTCCGCCGTACTGTTCGATGATCTTTACATATTCCTGTGGAACTGATGAAGATCCGTGGAGTACGATTGGGAATCCAGGGATTTTCTTTTCGATTTCTTCGAGAACGTCAAATGCAAGTGGTGGTGGGTTTAATACACCGTCTGGTCCGCGTGTGCACTGTTCCGGAGTAAACTTACAGCGTCCGTGTGATGTTCCGATTGAGATTGCAAGTGAGTCACAGCCTGTTTTTGTTACGAAGTCTACAACTTCTTCCGGTTTTGTATATTTTGATTCTTCAGCAGCTACGTCATCTTCTACACCGCCGAGAACACCAAGTTCTGCTTCTACTGTAACGTCACGGGCGTGAGCGTATTCAACTACTTTCTTAGTTAAAGCAACGTTTTCATCGTAAGGGAGGGCAGAACCGTCAATCATTACTGATGAGAATCCGTTGTCGATACAGTCTTTTGCTACTTCAAAAGAAGGACCGTGGTCAAGGTGGAGTACGATCTGCGGTTTAGCGCATCCGAGTTCCTTAGCATATTCAATAGCACCCTGAGCCATATATCTCAAGAGAGTACCGTTTGCATAAGCGCGTGCACCCTTAGAAACCTGTAAAATAACAGGTGATTTTGTTTCAACTGCAGCCTGGATGATAGCCTGCATCTGTTCCATGTTATTAAAGTTGTATGCCGGAATAGCATATCCGCCTTTAATAGCCTTTGCAAACATCTCTTTTGTGTTTACGAGGCCCAGTTCTTTGTAACTTACGTTAGCCATATTTACTCCTTAAAACAGGTTATTTCATACTAAAGATAGTTTGGAAAAAACACTCTTTTGGGGTATATAGTATGATAAAAACAAGTTTTTTTCAAGTAATGCGAAAATAGAGTTTGACAAACAATTTACACCGAATTATAATGTACTAAATACTATTGAGAATTAATAAATTTTCCGATATTAAAAGTATGTAACTATCTTCGCATGGATGCGGGGTGGTTTATAAGGAGTTTTTAATGAAAAAGGGCTTAGTTGTCTTTGCTAGTTTTGCTCTCCTTCTTGCTTCGGGAATCCCTGCTTTTAGCCAGGCTCCTTCGAGAAGTGTAGAGACAGTGATGATTGATAATTTTGATGGCAATGATCCGGATGTTACATGGACATGGAATGTTCAGGCAAGTCGTTTTGTTACAGAAGGTTATCCTATTATCAATACTTTTGAAGCTATTCCAAACAGTCTTAGACTTGTTACAAAAGCAGATGAGACTCATAAGGTAATCGGTGCAAAAGTAAAGTTTGATCGCAGAGGCGATAACTGGATGGAAATCTATCCGGAAAAAGACGGAAAACCTTATGAAATTCCATTCAGAGGAAATGTAAAATCCCTCGATTTCTGGGTATGGGGTGCAAACTACCTTTACTTCCTCGATGTCCTTGTTCGTGACGCAGACGGTCGTGTTCACATCATTCATTGCGGAAACCTTGCATTTGACGGATGGAGAAACTTTGTAATCGATATTCCTACATATATCCGCCAGCATTCACGCCTCCGCTCTGGACCAGAACAGATGACTTTTGTAGGATTTAGAATCACTACAGATCCTGATGAATTTGTTGATGACTATGTTATTTACATCGATCACTTCAAGTATTCAACAGGTGCTCTCGCATATATTTTTGATGGATATGAACTTCAGAAAGCTGATTTCGGAGATGATGATTCGAAGAAATCTGATAAGGACGGTCAGTAATGAAAAAGTATATTTTAACAGTAGCAGCTGTTCTTTGTGCAGCAACATTGTCTTTTGCTCAGAGCAAAAGTCTTGCAGAACCAAATCCTAGTGATATGGGTTCTGGATCAGCAGCAGAAGCTTTGAGAGAAGTTTCAATTGAAAAATTTGAACGTGACGGTGCATGGAATGTTCATATTTCTCCAGATGCAGGTGTTATTTCAGCACGCCTTTTCGAAGGAAGTCCTGCAGCTAAGGAAGTTCTTGAAGAAGACAAAGAAAATGAAGATCTTGACACACATGTACTTGGTGTTAAAGTTCAGTTCTTTAGACGCGGTGTAAACTCTATTTACATCACAGCAGTTCGTCCTCTTGCAGTAGAAGGTACAACAAAGACTATCTCTGTATGGGTAGCAGGACGTAACCAGGATCACGATATTTTCGTTCTCGTTCAGGATTACTTCGGACACAACTATGAACTCTATCTTGGAAACCTCGGATTCTCGGGATGGAAACAGATGACATTAGCTGTTCCACCAAGCCCGGATGGAGAACACGGAATCGTTCAGTCAAGCGCATACTATGGCGACAGACCAGGACTGCGCATTCTTGGATTCAGAATTGACTGTAACCCGATGCTTGCAAAGGGAACATACTATATTTACTTCGACGATCTTCGCGTTGTAACAGACTTGTTCGAATTACAGAACCGCGATGAAGACGACATGCCGGATAACTGGTAATCGTCTGGCCTGATGGCCTGAAGTCAAGAGAGCGCACTCGTTTGGGTGCGCTTTTTTTTTATGCCCGGATGGGTTCTGCGCAGTCGCGGGGATTACGTTTGTTGCGCGGATTGCATGGCGCGGCGGTCGTTCGGGGCGCTGTGCGGCTGTGTTTTGGGTGAATTTTAACTTAGAATTTAATTACAACGTGAGGGTTTGCTTTTCGGATTTTATCTGCAAGATCTGTTTTAATTAACTCGGCGTTGGTTTGAGTGACCGGGATGTCCGGCTGGTAATTTTCTGCCTTTGTTTTAACAAGAAAATAATAAATCCTGGTTTTGGATATCGGGCTGCTTTTACCCGTCCCAAAAAAATCTATATCCTTAAAATACACTGTTTCGGTCTTAAAAATCGAACGGAACGTCATCTTCTGATCATCATACGAAAAATAGCAGCGGTTTACCATAAGAAGGTTTACAATGCCGATTGCAAGTCCAAAAATGCCGATGAGAGGCGCCCAAAAACTCCGTTCTTCGATAAACAGGATGACTGCAATCGTAAGAACAGACAGGGTAAAAACCAATATTAAAAACGAAAGCCAGAATTTCTTTGTTTTTGAGTTTGTAAAGGTGACCATAAGATAAAAATACAGCAGGTTCAGCGATTTTTCAAGTTGTGCTGCGGGCTACTTTTGTGCTGAATAAATCTTAAACCGTCCTTCTGTTCTGATAAAACTGATTAAGCCGCTGTGGGATAAAAGCCACAGGAGAACGTTTGCATGCGGGCTGTTTGATTTGTCGAGCTTTTCGCGCACGTCTTTAGACGAAAACTCTCCTTTGAGAAGCTCTGAAGGAATTAAAGAAAGCCAGGATTTTTTTCCGTTAAAGACATTTTCGCCTTTTATTTCTAAAAGTTTTTTTCCTGTTTTGTACCATGCTTTTTTAAAGTGCCTGCTTTTGTTTTTAAGCTGAACAGGTTCAGATGTCTTTATTCTCTGTTCACAGATTATTACTTCAAGAAAAATCACTGTAAAATGTCTGTCAGAAAGAAAAGGGGCAAGCCCTGTAAGTCCGTCAAGCTCACTGTAAACACTGCAGCGTTTAGGGCTTTTTCTTTTGGAAACGGGCTTTTTATTTTCGTCATAGGTTTCGATTATTTTTTCAACTGCTACAGGGTGAACAATTGTAATGTCAGTTTTATTTTCCAGGGCAACCCTGACTTTTTCTTTTAAGGCAGAAGGGTTTCCAGTCTGAATTTCAATAATTTTTCCTTTATCGGTAATTATGTCGGCAATAAAATTTTTAAACGGGACTTCTGTTGTTCCTTTAAACTTTTCTGCATATAAAATTTTTAATGTCCGGTGAAGGTTTGATTCGTTATATGTGTTTATCATAAAAAAATTCAGCCTTAAAAATGCATTTTTTCTTTATTTTTGAATAGTCTACAAAAATATACATATATTCTGAAAAAAAACATATTCTGATTATTTTCGGCAAAAAAAGTGGTTGACTTTATGAATTTCTCGTGTAAAATAATTGATAAGTGGGAAAAAGTGGGTAAAAGTGGTAAATTGTGGTATGGAGCTGTTGACAGGAGAATATAGCAATACTCTTGATGAAAAAGGCAGAATTTTATTTCCTGCTAAACTTCGTCAGGAACTGAATGAATCTACTCTCATTGTTACACAGGCTCTTGACCGCTGTTTGTGGCTTTTTACTCCGGAAGAATGGAAAAGTTTGTCAAACCGGCTTATGGAATCTGCATCGCCATTTGATGCAAAAAACCGTCTTGTTTTAAGGCGCCTTGTGGCTCCTGCACAGGAAGTTGAGTTTGATAAAACCGGCCGTCTTTCGATTCCGCAGAGCTTAAGGGAATATGCCGGATTGACGAAGGAGTGTGTACTTTTAGGAATCGATAAGTATATCGAACTTTGGGATGCAGAAACTTATGATCAGTATCTTAAAGAAACCGAAAGTTCATTCCTTGATGCTGCAGAGGGCCTTAACGCTATTAAATTTTAAGGCGGATTATTTTGGAAATAGTTCATACACCGGTTCTGCTTGATGAGTGCTTAAATTATTTAAGTCCAGTCGGTGAACCGTATGAAAACGATGCTTTGATGATTGACTCGACTTTGGGAGAAGGCGGGCATACAAATGCATTTCTTGCAAAATATCCGGGATTAAAGGTATGCGGTCTTGATGCTGATGCTGTTATTCAGGCTAGGGCGAAAGAAAGATTGAGCGTGTATGGGGATCGCGTAAGATTTTATAACGGTTGGTTTAATGATTTTTATTCTTCGTATCCGACAGATTTAGCTAAACCAGACTTGATTTTATTTGACTTGGGAATTTCGGTTTTTCATTATGAAAAGTCTAAGAGGGGATTTTCTTTTCGTTATGATGAACCGCTTGATATGCGTTTGAATGAGAAGGGTACTGTGTCTGCATTTGATATTGTAAACACTTACCCGGAAAAACGCCTTGCTGATTTAATTTTTCTTTATGGTGAAGAAAAATTAAGCAGACGAATCTCATCGGCAATTGTTTCTGCAAGAGAGGGTGGGAAGATTAATTCTTCGAAAGCTCTTGCAGATATTATTTATGAATGTGTTCCTGAAAAATATCGTCACGGACCTATTCATCCGGCGACGAGAACTTTTCAGGCGATAAGGATTGCAGTAAATGATGAACTTGGACATCTGCCTAAGGCATTGTTTGATGCATTTAACTGTTTAAAGGTGAATGGGAAAATGGGAGTAATTACATTCCACTCACTTGAAGACAGAATCGTAAAAAACTTTTTTCGAAACCTCGGAAAGGAATGTGTATGTCCTCCAGAGTTTTCGAAATGTGAATGCGGCGGTTCTGCAAAGGCAGAAATTATTACGAGAAAGCCTGTGGGACCGACAGAACAGGAAATAAAAATAAATTCACCTTCGAGAAGTGCAAAACTGAGGGTGGTTAGAAAATTGCAGGATGCAACGCAGCTGCATTTGAGAGGAGTTGCTTTATGAAAAAGGGAACAAAAATTTTTCAGAAGATTTTTTATATTGCAGTTGCTGTCTTAATACCAGGACTTTTAATTTTAAATGCCATTCAGGCAGAACGATATATGAAAATTGAACGCGAAATTAAAGAGCTTGAAAAGAAACAGGTTCAACTCGTGGAAGAGAATGAAAAACTGATTACTGATATAAGTTTACTTTCGAGCAGCCAGAGAATCGGAGCAATTGCAGAAAATGATCTCGGTATGCATAAAGCAGAGAGCGAAGAAATCGTTCGTGTTGAAATGGAGAAGAAAAAATAAAAGAAGTGGTTTTGTAAAATGGAGACGCTGGATAATAAAGTAACTTTAATGACAAAAGAAGAGCTCACTGGTGCTGTTCACGGAACACTTGTGGGGCTTGCAGAAAACTTAAAGAACTTTTCATTTACATCTGTTGTTACAGACAGCAGAAATGTTGTGCGCGGCTCTCTTTTTGTCCCTCTTGTTGGAGAGTTTCAGGACGGTCATAAATATATTCCTCAGGCTATAGAAAAAGGTGCGACGGTCGTTTTTATTTCAGAAAATGTTTACGAAGAAAACTGTAAATATTACATGAAACTTTTAAGTGAACATGACAGGGTTACATTTATTGTTGTAAAGAATAATCTTTATGCACTGCAGGATGCAGCACGTGCTTATGTAAATAAGTTTGATAAGCTTATTAAAGTTGCCGTTACAGGTTCAAGCGGAAAGACAACTACAAAAGAAATAATGGCAGCTATTCTTAGACAGAGATATAATCTTATTGCAACGGAAGGAAATTTTAATTCTGAAACAGGCCTTCCACTTTCTGTTTTTAAAATCCGTAAAGAACATGAATGCGGACTTTTTGAAATGGGTATGAACCGTGAAAATGAAATCGGTGAAATTGCCCGTGTGTTTAAACCAAATTATGCAATCATCACTAATATTGGAACCGCTCATATTGGAATTCTTAAATCAAGGGAAAATATTGCAAAAGAAAAGAAAAAAATTTTCTCTTACATTAAAAAGCAGGGTGTAGCTGTAATTCCAAAAGATGATGATTTTGCAAAATTTCTTGCTGAAGGGGTTGCAGGCCAGATTGTCTATTTTGGTAAGAATATTCCTGAAAAAGAAAGCGGTGTAAGATTTATAGAAAATCTTGGGCTTGAAGGAACTAAATTTGCTGTAGATGGAATCGAAACTGTTTTAAAGATTCCGGGAGAATATAACTATCTTAATGCATTAAGCTGCATTGCTCTTGCAAGAAAGCTTGGTCTTAGTGCTAAAGAAATTGCAGAAGGAATAGCTTCTCTCAAAGCTCCTGAAGGCCGCAGTAAGATTGAAAACGTTAAAACTTTAAACGGTAAGAATATTACTTTGCTCAAGGACTGCTATAATGCAAATCCTGATTCAATGTCGAGTGCAATCGAAATGTGTGCAGGATTAAAGGTAAAGGGAAGAAAAATTTTTATTCTCGGCGATATGTTTGAGCTTGGAAAAGATTCTGCGGATGCACATTCAAAAGTTGGTGCTGATGTTATAGTTGCGAAGCCGGATTTTGTTTTCTTTGCAGGCCGTGATATGGAATTTGCAGCTAAAGCAGCTATGATTGGCGGTTTAAACAGACAGAAATATTATGAAAATCTGGAAGGTGATAAACTTTCTGAGTTGACTTCTTATCTTCTTGATTATTTAAAAGATGATGATTTTATTTTTGTAAAAGGTTCGCACGGAATGCACCTTGAAAAAATAATTGAAAAAATTTGCGGGGAAGAGTTGTAAAGAATAAAATGGGTGAGTACAGATTTATTCCGGATCGATCTGTAGATTCGTACCGGAAGAGTGATACAGGTTTTATTATCTCGGTTATTCTTATGTGGGGAATAGGAATATTTACGCTTTTTGTATGTTCCAGTTCTTACGCTGCTGCAACTCTGGATGATTCTCTTTATTTTGTTAAACGACAGCTTATTGCCAGTTTAGTTGGATTTATAGGACTACTTTTCTTTGCTGTATGTCCGCTTGGAAAGCAGAGAAAACTTCTGCCGGTTATTGTTCTTATAACTTTTGTACTCTGTCTATTAACTTTTATTCCAGGAATTCAGTATGAAAGAAACGGGGCTCACCGTTGGATTAAAATGCCTTTCTTTACTTTCCAACCGTCAGAACTTGTTAAATTTGTAATTGTTATTTATCTTGCAAATTATTTTGATAAATATTGCAGAAAGAGTGATGATGATGAAGATAAAACTGTAAGTCCTGCAGTTGTTTCTCTTGTAATTTTTGTAACTGTAATTTTCATGCAGAAGGATTTTTCTACAGGAATTTTTGTTCTTTTTATTGGACTTTTGATTTTCTTTATTGCAAAGGCAAAAATGCTCTGGTTTGTTCCTTTCTGTATTCTTGGAATACCCGCTGTAATTTTAATGGTTCTTACGGAGGAATACCGCGTTAACCGTATTGCAGCATTTTTAAATCCCGATGAATTCGTTCAGTCTTATAATTTTCAGAGTATTGCATCAAAGCGTGCTGTAAGCAGCGGCGGTTTCTGGGGTCAGGGTATTGGTGAAGGACTTGAACGGCTTAATAATATTCCAGAAGTTCAATCGGATTATATTTTTGCAGGCTGGGCAGAAGCTATGGGCTTTGTCGGTGTGCTTTTATATTTTTTACTGCTTATGGTTTTTGTAATCAAGGCCGTAAAAATTGCAATCAGGTGTCCGGATAGATTTTCATCTTTCGGGACTATGGGTTGTGTGGCTGTAATATTTTTTCAGTCACTGATGAATGTCGGAGTTGTCTGTGGAGTTCTTCCAACGACAGGTATTCCGCTTCCGTTCTTTTCGAGCGGAGGTTCATCAATTATCGTTACGCTTTGTATGTGCGGCTTTATAATCAACGCATCAAAGTGTGATTCTGATACGCTTGAAGAAGAGACTGATATTAGTCGGGGCTTAGGGGGAAATTTTGAGAGCCTCGATATTAATATATTTAAATAGGGTGGAAAGAGTAAAATGAGTGATTTGAGTTTGCTTGCTGAATTTGACCGTTACGAAGTGTCGAAAAAATACAAGGAAGAAAAAGACGCAAAATTTATTAAATGGATTAAAGTCCTGATTGTTGCGCTTGGTGCAGTATTCCTTGCTGAACTTGCAATATATAAGTTTATTAACCCAAGTCTTAATGCGGTAAAAATAGTCGTTTCAGGAAACAGCAATTATGCAGTAAATGATATCAGTGCTGCCCTCAGCGATCTTTATGGTCAGAACTATTTCGGTTTTGACTGTGCGACAGCTGCTTCAAGACTTTCGTCTTTAGCAGGTATCGAGAGTGTTAATATTGAGAAATCTTTCCCTGATAAAATTAAAATTTCGGTTGTAGAGCGCCAGAGTGTAGCCATGATTTTTATTGAAGAAGATGGCAGTACAATACCTATTCAAATTGATAAAAATGGTGTATTATTTAAGAATATAAACAGCGAAATCGTGGAAGACGGTTCAATTCCGATAGTTTCCGGAATTCCTGTGGAACATTTTACAAGTGGAATGAGAATACCTGTAAAATACCGTGGATTGATTGATCAGATTTCAAAAATTCAGTCATTACCGCAAAAGTATTTTGCCGCAGTTTCTGAAATCTGTGTTGTTCCTAAGACTTATGGAAATTATGAATTGATGCTTATACCTGTTAATTCCCATATCAGGGTTTATACAGGCCGTGTTCTTAATGAAGAGTCATTGCAATACATGATGGTTGTTCTGGATGTCGTTAATTCGATGGAACAGAATGTATCGCAGATTGACTTGAGGTATGATTCGATTTCTTACAGATAAGCTGTCGGATTAGTGGGAGGAGAAAATCTTGACTGATGCTATAGTCGGCCTTGATATTGGCACAAGCAGTATACGAGTTGCAATCGGCGAGGTAATCGACGAAAACACTGTTGAAATTATGGGACTTGCAAAACGTCCTTCAAGCGGTGTTCGTAACGGTTCAATTGTTAACATCGAAGCTGCAATTTCTGCAATTAAAGAGACTATTGAAGCTGCTGAACAGAACGCAGGATACGAGGTATTTTCATGCGTAACTGCAATTGGCGGTTCTCAGATTGAAAGTTATAACTCTCATGGGCTTGCCGCCGTTTCAAATAAAAATCTTCCTAACAGAGAAATAAATCAGCAGGATAAAGAACACGCATTAAAATCTGCACAGGCAACTTTAATTCCACTCGACAGAGAATTTTTACACGTAATTCCACGTGACTACACTGTAGACGGAACAAGCGGTATAAAAGATCCGATTCATATGATTGGTGTTCGTCTTGAGACAGATGTTCATATCGTAACTGCAAGTAAGACTGCAATTCAAAATGTTTTCTCATGTGTTAATCGTGCAGGTTACGAGCTTGATAAAGTATGGTTAAAGACTCTTGCACAGGTTCAGGCTGTTGCACATGAAGACGAAATTGACATGGGTTCAATTATAATCGACTTAGGTGCAGGTACGACGGATGTTCTCGTTCTTATTGACGGTGCTCCGGTATGTTCTCTTTCGATTCCTGTCGGAGGAAATCTTGTTACAAATGATATTTCAATTGTTCTTGGCGTTCCTATTAACGCTGCGGAAAAAATAAAAATAGAATCAGGATGCTGTTTTTTGCCGGCTCTCGAAACAATCAGGGAAGTTGTTATACCGGGAGTAGGTGGAAGACCACCTGAAATGTCTTCACAGGATGAGCTTTGTCAGATTATCCAGCCCCGCATGGAAGAAATTTTTTCTCTTGTGCGGAGTGAAATCGTGCATAAGACAGATTTGCAGCGCCTTTCCGGTAACATTATTCTTACAGGAGGCGGTGCTCAGATGGAAGGTGTCGTTGAACTTGCACAGAATGTTTTTGGAACGACAGCTGTCCGCTTAGGTATTCCGGAAAGTCTCGGGGGAATAGAAGAGGAATATCGTAAACCTGAATTTGCAACCGTTATTGGTCTTATTCAGTCACAGAAAACACAGGTTAAAACTTCGGAGAAGGGCTTTAAAAAAAGTTCATCTTCGAATGGTAATAAACAAAGTTTTATTAAAACACTGCTAAAAAAATTGTTCTAATGTTTTTGCAATTTGGGAATTGCGAAACGCTTTGGGGATTGGGAGGATAAAATGTTAGAACACGAAGTTGTAGAACAGATCGAAACAGGTCTTGCTCAGCCGACACCGGCCGTATTAAAGGTTGTTGGTTGTGGTGGAGGCGGCTCAAGTGCAATTAACCGGATGATTCAGGCGGGAATTGATCATGTTGAGTTTATGATTCTTAACACGGACTTACAGGCATTGAACAGATCAAATTCACCTGTAAGAATACCTATCGGTCAAAAGCTGACAGGTGGTCTCGGTGCTGGTGGAAATCCTGAAATAGGACAGAAGGCAGCAGAAGAAGACAGAGAGACCATAACAAACGCGCTTAAAGGTGCTGATATGGTATTTATAACTGCAGGAATGGGTGGTGGAACAGGAACTGGTTCTGCTCCGGTTGTTGCAGAAATCGCCAAGGAACTTGGTGCACTTACTGTTGGTGTTGTTACAACTCCTTTTGGTTTTGAAGGCCCTGTAAGAATGAAGCTTGCAGAAGAAGGCATTAAAAACTTAAGGGCAAGTGTTGATTCACTTATTGTTATTCCAAATGAACAGCTTTTAAAGACTCAGAAAGACCTTACAATGCGTGAAGCTTATATGCTTGCAGATGAAGTTCTTCATCAGGGTGTAAAAGGTATTTCTCAGATCATTACCGGTGCAGGAGAAATTAATACTGACTTTGCAGATGTTAAGGCAACTATGTTTGGTCAAGGTGATGCACTTTTGGGTATCGGAACAGGTAAAGGTGAAAACCGTGCTGTTGATGCTGCAACAAATGCAATTAATAATCCTCTGCTTGAATACATGAACATAGACGGAGCAAAAACACTCCTTATCAATATTACTTCTGGTGAAAGCCTTAAACTTAGTGAAGTTCAGGAGATTACAAATCTTATCTGTGCTTCTGCTGATCCAATGCACAAAGTTTATCTTGGTCATGTTGTTGATTCTTCAATGCCTGAAGATGAAGTTTCTGTAACAGTTATTGCAACTGGATTTAACAATTACACAGGAAGAACAACAGAAAAAGAAAATCTTCAGACTGCTAAAAACGGAAACGTTGTCGGTGTAGAAGAATTTGATAAGCTTATCAATACTGGTGCAATGTCTTTTGATTCTCCGAAAAAAACTTCTTTGTTTGACGATGATTCTATTTCTTTTTCAGATAAGCTTGAAGATGAATTGACAGGAAAGAGCGATAATGTAAAAGATTCAAAAGAAAGAAGTCTTGGAGATGCCATTGCTTCTTCTTTCCACAGAACAGTTTCAAGCGGACTTGTTCCACCTGCAGACTTTGATGGAAGAGATGATATTACTCAGCCGGCATGCTGGAGACACTTGAGCAGAGAAATTAATCTAAGAGATTAGTTTTATCAAAAATGGAAATCGAAGAATTTCTTGACCAGTTTTATTCTGATCTGCTTATGGCAGAACGAGACAGACCTCTTACTGCCATGACATATAAGCTTTCTGTCCAGCAGTTTTTACTGTGGTGTCAGAAAGAAAAGATAAAGCTGGCTTCGATAACTGTAAAAGATTTAATTTATTACAGTGCCTGGAGAAAAACAACAGGAATTACTGAGCTTACCCTTGCAAAAGATTTATCGGCACTTCGTGCACTCGGTGAATTTCTTGTGAGGGAAAGAATATGGCAGGAAAATTACGCTCTGGTACTTGACCGTCCCAAATCCTCACGGCCGATACCAGACGTACTTACCCTGGATGAAGTAGATCACCTTCTTGAATCAATTGACACATCAACACCTCTGGGACTAAGGGACCGCACGATTTTTGAACTTATATATTCGTGCGGGCTTCGTATTTCTGAGTGCTGTACTTTAAAAACCGTAAATGTTCATCTTGAGGAAGAATTTATTCTCGTAAAAGGAAAAGGCGGAAAGGAACGTATAATCCCTTTCGGAAAAAAAGCCCGGGACCTTCTCGAAGAATATTTTAATAATGTAAGGCCTTTACTTACAGGCCCAAAAATAGTACAGGAAGTTTTTGTAAATTACAGGGGAGAACCTATTTCCAGAAAAGGAGTCTGGAAAAAATTTAAAGAGATTTTAAAAACCACCGGGCTTGACTGTAAGGTTCATACATTAAGGCATTCTTTTGCGACACATCTTCTGGAAGGCGGTGCAGACTTGATGACTGTTCAGGAACTTTTGGGGCACTCGGACCTTGCGACAACTCAGATTTATACACATGTTTCTGACAGGCAGCTTGAGGAAGCTCATCATAAATTTTTCCCGGCTCATAAAAACATCGGACATGAATAAAAAAATATCATTTTTACAGGGAAAAAGACAATTTAAAGAGAAAAGACCTTTACTTTTTGACTGTTTACCCATATATTGAAGAAAGGGTTTTTAGTGGGAGGAAATATGAAAAAGCTTTGTACGCTTTTTGTATCTTTTGTTCTTTTGTTCAGTGTAGTTTCTTGCACAAAATCTAATAAGTCTATAATCAGAATTCAGCATATCCAGGAAGGTATTAAAAATTTACGGACTGTAGAAGATTATCTGGATGCGATTGAAAAATATGAATCCCGTGTAAACAGAATTAAGAGTCAGAATGAAAATGTAGGTTTGTGGTATAAAGTGCTTGGAACAAAGTATCTTGATAAAAAACTTTACGGAAAAGCACTTGAATGTTTTAAAAAGGCTGTTGAATTTTATCCTGAAAATCAGAATATCTATTATTATATCGGAGTGTGTTCAGGTTATATGGCACACGCTTCGCTTGATTTTGAAGCTTCGGGTGTAAAGACTAAGCAGATTGGATTATACAAAGAAGCAGAGAAGGCTTATCTTGAAGCCCTCCGGATTGAACCTGATCATAAAAGATCACTTTATGGAATAGGTTTTTTGTATGGAAATGAATTAGGTCAGCCTGAAAAAGCTGTTCCTTATCTTGAGAGGTATATTGCGTCAGAAAAAAATTATCGGGACGCTTATATTCTTCTTGCAAGATGTTATGAGCAGACATTTCAATCTGACCTGGCGGCGGATTTATATATTAAAGCTGAAGAAATTAAGACGGAGTCTTCAAAGCCAAACTTTTTTCAGAGAAACGATAAAGCTTCTAAAATGTTTTCTTACCTCGAGGAAGGTGTTTCAAATCCGAATACCCGGGAGGAATACATTCAGGCGATAAATCAGTTTGACGAAAAAGCTTCGGACATTCAGCTTGCAGAAGTACAGATTTCAATCTGGTTAAAAAATGTAGGTTCAAGATATATTGATAATAAGAAAATGGGAGAAAAGGAAAGGTACAGCAATGCGCTTTCTTATTTTGTAAAAGCCCTTCAATATGATCCTGATAACGAAAACCTTTATTATTATACCGCAATCTGCACAGGAATTCTTTCGCATTTGGTTCCAGATGACGGGACAACAGAAACTCTGGTAAAAAGAATGAATTATTTAAAGACTGCAGAAGAGTCTTATAAAATTGCACTCAATATCAACCCGAGGTATGCGAGATCCCTCTACGGAATTTCTGTAATTTACGACATGGAGTATGGTCAGCCGGAAATGGCTATTCCGTATCTGGAAACTCTTTTGACGATAGAAACAAAGAATCTGGATGCGATGGTTCTCCTTGCCCGATGCTACCAGGAAATTGGTGAATTTGATAAAGCCATTGAAGTTTATGACAGATATGAATTGTCTACAAACCTGGAAGAACGAAAAAAGCTTGCTCAGGAAAGAAAAGAGCAGATTCGCAGAGCTAAAGAAGAAAATTAAAGTAGAGTTTTCGGGGTTAAATTCTCTAAGGAAAATACATGACAAAAGCAGATAAAGACTATGAAACAGTCGTTTTATCTCTGTCAAGGCTCTCCTTTTTGACTTTAGGCGAAAAATTAAATTTGTTAAAAAAACTTGACAGTTTATGCGACCTTGTTGTACTGTCTATAGAAGATATTTCTAAAATTATTGGCAGAAAGTCAAAAACGACTTTAAAAGTCAAAACAGCAGTAAAAGAGGCTCAAAGGGATGCCCTTGTTCTAAAAAAACTGGGTATTTCGTGGGTTTTGATTCTGGACAGAGAATATCCTGACCTGCTCAGGGAAATATCTGATCCGCCTTTTATACTTTTTTACCGTGGAGACATAGGTATTTTAAGTAAAAAGTGCGTATCTGTAGTAGGAACGAGAAAAATAACCGGAGAGGCATGTAAAGCTGCCGTGCAGTTTTCTAAAGATGCCTGTCTTGACGGAACTAATGTAATAAGCGGACTTGCTTTCGGTGTTGATAAAAAAGCCCACGAAGGTTCTCTCGAAGCATATTACGAAGCACTTGATAAAGAGGCTGTAGGTAAAACTGTTGCTGTTCTGCCTGGCGGAATAGATGCGATAATTCCCGGAAGCCATAAAAGACTTGCTGCAAAAATTCTTGAATCGGGCGGTCTTCTTTTAAGTGAGTATCCGCCGGTGACAGATGCAAAGCCTTACTGTTTTGTAGAGCGGAACAGGATAATTGCCGGACTTTCTCTTTCGACTGTTGTAATTCAGGCACCTGTTGGAAGCGGTGCGATGATTACTGCAGATTTTGCTGCAGGTTATAACCGCGAAGTGATGTTTCATAAAGCAGCATTTTGTGAAAGCAGCAGAAGAATAAATGCTTTTGTAAAAAATCAGCTTGTGTATCAGGCGAAAAAAAACAAAGGCGGATTGAATAAGTTAAAAAAAGATCCGGAACTTTTTGTAAACGATGGAGCTCCGGTAATAGAAAATTACGCAGATTATCTGAAATGTCTTGTAGAAGACCCGGCAGAAAGAATCTGCAGAAAAAACAAAGAAGTTCAACTTGAATTATTTGATTCAACAAATTCAGATGAGCTTGAAGAAGGATTTTATGGCTGAATCGACAGAAAAAAATTTAAAGTCTAAGAAAAAAGCGGCACAGACACTTGTAATAGTAGAGTCTCCTGCAAAAGCAAAAACTATAGAAAAATATTTAGGACCCGGTTACGTAGTTAAAGCCTCAATGGGTCACTTAATCGATCTTCCAAAATCGAGAATTGCTATCGATGTAGAAAATAATTTCCAGCCGGAATACATTACGGTTCGCGGAAAGGCAAAGTTATTAAAAGAACTTCAGAAGGATGCTAAAAAAAGTTCAAGCGTTCTTCTTGCATCCGATAATGACCGCGAAGGAGAGGCTATCGCATGGCATTTGAGAAATGCTCTTGAGGGAAAAACAGAAGCAAAAATCGGACGTATCGTTTTTAACGAAATTACACCGGTTGCAATTAAAGAAGCTGTAAAAAATCCAAGTGAGATAATTGAATCTAAAGTTAATGCGCAGAAAGCACGCCGTGTTCTTGACCGCCTTGTAGGTTATAACTTGAGTCCGCTTTTATGGAGCAAGGTAAAGAACGGACTTTCTGCAGGCCGTGTTCAGTCGGTAGCGCTCCGTCTTATCTGCGAACGTGAAGAAGAAGTGGAAAACTTTTTACCGGAAGAGTACTGGTCACTTGATGCGGACTTTGTAAAGGGAAAGTCTTCTTTTACAGCTCAGCTCGTTACTTACAAGGGAGAAAAACCTGTTCTTAAAAATGAGGGTCAGGTAAATGACATCATTAGTGAGATTCAGAATGCCGAATGCAAAGTAGTGGGAATTAAATACACAGATAAAATTGTCCGTCCTAAAGCGCCGTTTACGACATCTAAGCTTCAGCAGGCATCTGCAAATAAACTTGGATTTACTTCAAGAAAGACAATGCAGATTGCACAGCAGTTGTACGAAGGTGTAAATATTGGTGAAAGCCGTGTAGGTCTTATTACTTACATGCGTACAGACTCTGTCCGTATTTCGCAGACTGCTTTAGACGAAGTTCGTGACTGGATTTCTAAGAATTATCCGGAAGATCTTCCTGCTGAACAGATTCAGTATGCAGTAGGAAAGGGTGCTCAGGATGCCCACGAAGGTATCAGACCGACTTATGTTACTTATACACCGGACTCTGTAAAAGAATATCTTACACGCGACCAGCTCCGTCTTTATACAATCATCTGGGAACGATTTGTTTCAAGCCAGATGAATAATGCTAAGACACGTACTACAAGTGTTGAAATTCAGGCAGGCGATGCTGTATTCAGGGTGAGTGCAAGTAAAATTGTGGATAAAGGTTTTTATCATGTAATTCATCTTCTGTCATCAAAAGAAGATTCAACAGGAAGCCTGCCGTCATTAAAAGAGGGTGAGCCGCTTTCTGCAACTAAGTTCTATCCGGAACAGCATTTTACTCAGGGACCTGCACGTTTTACCGATGCATCAATTGTTAAGACACTCGAAGAAAAGGGAATCGGAAGACCTTCTACTTATGCTCCGATTATTTCTGTTCTTCTTGACCGTTATTATGTTACACGTGTTAACAAGCAGCTTGTTCCGACACAGCTTGGAAGAATGATCTGTAAGATTTTAGTAGAGTCGTTCCCAGATGTTATTAACGAAACATTTACAGCAGAAGTAGAAAATGATCTTGATAGCGTTGAAAAAGATGAACTTGTATGGAACAACATGATAGGTGATTTTTATACTCCGTTTAAACACAGAGTTGATGAAGTAATGGAAAAACAGGAAAGTGTTAAGGGATTCCTTGATGAACAGACTGATAAAATCTGTGAAAAATGTGGAAAGCCGATGGTAAAAAAACTCGGACGCTTCGGTTTCTTCCTTGCCTGTTCTGGATTTCCGGAATGTCACAATACGAGATCCATTCCTCTTGCAAAGTGCCCGATGCCTGGATGTAATGGTGAAATTGTTGCAAGAAAAACAAAGGGACGTGGAAAAGAATTCTACGGATGTACAAATTATCCGACATGTAACTTTATTTCTCACTTTAAGCCGATCGATGCAGTGTGTCCGAAGTGCGGCTGGTTCCTTGTAGAAAAATATGACAAGAAAAACGGTTCATATAAATCATGTATTAATCCGGATTGTGATTATCTGCATTCAACTACAGAAGCTATAGAGGAAGCACAGAAAGAGGCTCTTGCTAAAGAAAATGAAGCAGAGCGCCTTGCAAGAAATGGCTGAGAGAATTTTAATAACGGATGCAGTTGAAGAATTTCTTCTGTATCTGGAAACAATTAAAGGTTTTTCGTCTAATACAGTTACTTCTTACAGGAATGATTTAGAAAAATTTAAATTCTTCTGCGGTTCTGATAAATATGCCGATGAATACACGTTCAACGATTTAAGATACGCAATTCCATGTCTGTCTGAAAGAGGAAGTAAGTCTACGACCATAAACCGCTATATTTCTGCCGTTAGAGGACTATTTGCCTATTGTAAGAAATTTGGTTATATTAAGGATAATCCGAGTTTAAAGCTTAAGACTGTAAGAACTGATAAGCTTTATCACAAGGTTGTCACTCAAAAGGAAATGTACAACGTATGTACAAGTCCTGAAAATAAAGAACTTTTGTGGCCTTTAAGGGATAAAGCTCTTTTTGAAATGCTTTATTCTTCCGGATGTCGTGTAAGCGAAATCTGTTCACTTACCTTGAGAAGTTTTTCAAGCGGCTACACAAAGGCAAAGATAACCGGTAAGGGGAATAAAGACAGAATCGTATTTTTTGAAAAAGATGCAGTAGATGCATTAAAGGCCTATCTTGAAGAGCGTAACGGGTTTTTAAAGACAAATTATCCTGACAGAAAGGTTAATGCGGTTTTTATCAACAGGACGGGAACACCATTGACAACTCGCGGTGTTGTATGGGTTTTATCAAAGTATACCAGTGCGGAAGGAATAAATCATCACTTTTCGCCGCATGATTTCCGTCATGCATTTGCAACTGTTTTAGTTGACGAAGGACTTGATATCAGAAAAGTTCAGGCTCTTTTAGGACACTCGAGTATTTCGACCACTCAGCGATACACGCATGTGTCCAGAAAGAAAATTGAAGAAGATTATAGAAAGGCTCATCCGCATGGAGGAAAAAATGAGTAAGACAAAAATAAGAAGTACTACTGTAATTGCCGTAAAAAAAGACGGAAAAGTTGCAATGGCTGGTGACGGCCAGGTAACGCTTGGAAATACTGTCTGCAAGGGTAATGCACGCAAAGTACGAAAAATATATGACGGAAAGATTTTAACCGGATTTGCAGGCTCTGTTGCAGATGCCTTTACGCTTCTTGATAAATTTGAAGAAAAGGTAAAAGAGTATAACGGTGACCTTACAAGAAGTGCAGTTGAACTCGCAAAACAGTGGAGGACAGAGCGTTCGCTTCAGAAACTTGAGGCTATGCTTATTGTTGCAGATAAGGAAAAAATTCTTCTTATAAGCGGAGACGGAAACGTCATCGAACCTGAAAACGATGTAATTGCAATCGGTTCAGGTGGAAATTATGCATATTCTGCAGCGCTTGCTTATCTTGACGGTTCTTCTCTTGGTGCAAAAGAAATTGCAGAAAAGAGCCTGAGAATTGCAGGTGATATCTGTATTTATACAAATTCAAACGTAGTTGTAGAAGAATTATAGAAGAGGAAAAAATGAGTGATTTTGTTTTAGTTAATCCTGAAGAGAAAAAAAATGTTCCTGCTGTTGTATTGCAGGCTGAGGATTTAACTCCACGACAGATTGTTGAAAAACTTGATTTATATATTATTGGACAGAAAAATGCAAAAAAGGCTGTAGCTGTTGCTCTCAGAAACAGAACACGCCGTCTTAAGCTTTCAGAAGAAATGCGCGAAGAAGTTACTCCAAAAAACATTCTCATGATCGGACCTACAGGGGTAGGAAAAACAGAAATCGCACGCCGTCTTGCAAAGCTCTGCAATGCTCCGTTTTTAAAAGTTGAAGCAACTAAATATACAGAAGTAGGTTATGTTGGCCGTGATGTAGAATCTATGGTACGAGACCTTATGGCTGTCGGCTTTAACAATGTAAAAAAAGAAATGGAAGAACAGCTTAGGGAAGGTTGTAAAGATAAAGTTGAAGAACAGCTTTTAGACCTTCTTTTACCTGGAAGTGAAAAAAAGAAAGAAGGAAATGTTTTAGGAAATATATTCGGGTTTAAGCAGGAAGTAAAAACAGAAAAGACTCCGGAAGAACTTGAAAAAGAACGGATGGAAAATGCTTCTATGCATTCAACCCGGGAAAAATTCCGTGCTATGCTCCGTGAAGGAAAACTTGAAGAACGCGAAGTAGAAATTACAGTAACTGCAATGCCGAAAGGTTCTATGAGCATCATGACAGGCGGTTCTATGGACGACATAGAAAATGCAATGCAGAGCATTCAGGAAATGATGAACGGTTCACGAAAAAAACAGCGTATCGTAACTGTTTCAGAAGCAAGAAAAATTCTTACCGAGCAGGTTCTGGAAAGTATGGTCGATGCAGATAAAGCTGCTGACATTGCAAGAGAGCGTGTTCAGCAGTCTGGAATAATCTTTATCGATGAAATTGATAAAATTGCCGTGCACGGTGAGGGGCACGGACCAAATGTAAGCCGTGAAGGTGTTCAGCGTGATATTCTCCCTATTGTTGAAGGCTGTCATGTAAATACAAAGTGGGGTGTTGTAGACACAAAGCACATCCTGTTTATCGCAGCAGGTGCTTTCAGCATGTCAAAGCCAAGCGACCTTATCCCGGAACTTCAGGGACGTTTCCCGCTTAGGGTTGAACTTGATTCATTAAACAAGGACGATTTTAAACGCATTCTCACTGAGCCGAAAAATGCACTTATCAAGCAGTATACGGCACTTCTTGCAACAGAAGGAGTGACCCTTGATTTTAAAGAAGACGCGATTGACCGTATAAGTTCTATGGCAGAAGAAGTAAATTCAAAAAGCGAAAATATCGGTGCACGCCGTCTTCATACTATAATGGAAAAGCTTTTGGATGAGATTTCGTTTGAGGCTGATGAGCATAAAGGCGAGACAATTTCGATAGATGCTTCTTATGTCGACGAAAAAGTCGAAAAAGTGGCTGGAAACGAGGACCTTTCGCGCTATATTCTTTAAAACCTTATTTGCCGGAAAAAAAGGCTAAACTGTTTTTTTTATTATCCGACAATTAAGGTATGAATTCTTTTACAAGATCTATTGATTTATTACATAGAGCTCTTGATGTGGCTAATCTGCGTCATACTGTTGCAGCAAATAATATTGCTAATGCAGGTGTACCAAATTTCAAGCGTACAGAGGTTCATTTTGAAAGTGAACTTAAAAAAGCGTTTGAATCGGAGGAAAAAGCCAGGGGTGCGTTTGAACTCAAGACTTCTTCTCCACGTCATTTTAAGATCAATACTGTAATAGATTACAAAACAGTAAAGCCTCAGCGTGTAGTAGATTATACTTCAACTGAGAATACCAATGGTAACAATGTAAACGTAGAAACAGAAGCTATGAACATTGTTAAGGCAAACATGCAGTACAAAATGTTCAGTCTTATCGAAAGCCACGAGTTTTCACAGTTAAAGACTGCAATGTCTGCAATCAGATAATAAAAGATTCGATCAGGTGGGAATCATTTAAGGGGGAATAGAATGGGATTATTTACCAGTATCAATATTGCATCTACAGGACTTGCTGCAGAAAGATTAAGAAGCGATGTAATTTCTGACAATATCGCAAATGCGTCTACAACACGCACTCAGGACGGTGGTCCATATAAAAGATCACGCGTAATATTTGCACCTGTAGCAGAAAAACCAATATACAGAACACCATATCTTCCTGAAAACCTCGACAACGGACCTGGAAAAGGCGTCAGAGTAAAACAAATTGTAAAAGATGATAGTCGTGGAACTCTGGTTTATGATCCTGATCATCCGGATGCAATTAAATCCGGCCCTGAAAAAGGATATGTTGAATATCCTAATGTAAACATTGTGAACGAAATGGTAGATTTAATTGCTTCAAGCCGTGCATACGAAGCAAATACAACAGTAATTGAAAGTGCTAAATCAATGTTCTCTGCAGCACTTGAAATCGGACGATAAAAGCGTTAGAATTCTTAAGTGGGGGAAAATATGACATTAGATAACCTTAGCGTTCTTGATATGGGAAATACATTTCGTGCAAGCGGTTATAAAGGCGTTACACGGAAACTTGAAACAGCTGCAGATATTTCAGCTCAAAAAGCAGAAAAATCTTTCGGTGACTTTCTTATGGAAGCTGTTTCTACAATGAATGATCAGCAGCTTGAAGTAGGTCGCCTTGAAGAAAAGGCAATGACAGATCCGGACAGCGTTCAGATTCATGAAATTACAGAAGCACTTGCAAAATCACAGATGTCATTGAGCCTTGCTAAAACAGTCGTAGACAGGGTTGTTACAGGCTGGAATGAAATAACGACGACAAGATAGTTTTGATAGATAAACCCCGTGATTGACCTTGCGGGGTTTAGTATTTTAAATACATTTTATAGGAAAAATATTTTAATTTTTCTCTTTTCAGAATTTAATACTTATGGTATAATTTAACAAAATAAGTAAACTTGTTTATATTATTCGTTCACGGGAGGGGTCAGATGAACGAATGGTTCAAAAAGCTCGTTTCCAATTTAAAGGAAAAGTGGGCAAAGTGGTCCATATTACAAAAAGGCATTCTTATCGGTGTAGTCCTTGCAGTCGTGTTTGCGATTGTTCTTGGATTCCGTTTCTCGTCTCAACCGACAACTGTTAAACTCTTCAGTGCACCTGTTACAGGTGATGCACAGATTCAGATTCTTACTCGTCTTGATAAAGAAAATGTAAAAGCAGAAGTTGACAGCGCAGGTTTTATCCGTGTAGAAGATGAAGCTACTGCAAGAAGAATGAAAGACATTCTTATTACAGAGGGACTTGTTCCGTCAAACATTGATCCGTTTGCAGGATATTTTGACAGAGGCTGGTCAACAACTGATGCAGATCAGAATGTAAAAAAAAGTATTGCAATTCAAAAAACATTAAAGCAGCATATCGAAGCAATTGATGATATCGTAAAAGCAGACGTAACACTTGATCTCCCTCCAGATAAAGTGTTTAAGTCACAGCAGAATCCTATAAGTGCGAGTGTCATACTTACATTTACCCCGATGAGTGACATGCGCAACAGTGCACAGAAAATTAAAGGTCTTGAAAAAATCATCATGACTGCAGTAAGCGGGCTTAAAAAAGAAAACCTTACTATTGCAGATTCAGAAGGTACTGTTTTAAATGATGATGAAGGCCTTTCTGAACTTAGACGTCTTTCGATTATCGAAAAAGAGCAGAGATTCATTCAGAAGCAGGAAGTATATTACCGTGCACAGATTTTAAAACAGCTCCAGAGTATCAAGGGTGAAAAAAGAATTCCTGAAATCAATATTAAAATTGATATGGATATGTCTGAAAAGAAAATTGAATCTGTCAGATATAATCCGTTTGTAAGAAAACCAGATAATCCTGAAACACCGTATGATGATTCTGATATTGCAGACTCTGTAGTAGAATCGGCTCAGACTGTTACACGTGAGTGGCAGGGAATCGGATTTAATCCACAGGGACCTGTCGGACCTGAAGGAAACAACCCTCCTGTTTATTCAGAAGAAGACAATACAATTGGCAAACAGACAGAGACAGCAACTACTCAGAATTTCTTAGTAAATACCGATAATATATCAGAGGTATTCCATCCTACAATTGATCGCGTTACAGTTTCTGTCAACGTTGACGGTACATGGACAAAGGAATATGACAAACATCATAATCTTAAGTTTGATGATCAGGGATGTATTATAAGAAATTATATTCCGGTCCCGAAAGAAGAACTTGAACAGATGGCAGAACTTGTACAGGGTGCCATCGGTTATGATAAAGCAAGAAATTATTCAGTTATTGTTCGCAACGTTCAGATAGATCATACAGAAGAATTTGAAGCAGAGAACGAGGCAATAAGAAAAGCAAATCAGACAAAGATGACAATAATTATTGTTCTTGCCGGAATTGCATTAGTTCTTATTGCGTTCATTCTTTACAGATTTATCAGCCGCGAAATTGAACGCCGCAAACGCATCAAGGCAGAAGAAGAACGCCGCCGTCAGGAAATGGCACGTATTATGGCTCTTCAGGATGCGCAGAACGAAGGTATGGAAGTTACGATGTCTGTCGAAGAGCGGCGTCGTGCAGAACTTCAGGAAAACGCCATTGCTATGGCAAAAGAACATCCGGAAGATGTTGCTATGCTCATACGTACATGGTTGATGGAGGAATAGTATATGGCAGAAGAAGCACAGGCTAAACCAAAAAGTAATCCTAAGCCAGTCCCAAAACCGGGAACATTAAAACCTGCCTCAAGTCCTTCGTCAAAAAAAGGAAAGGATTTTAAAAGCCTTACCGGAAGACAGAAAGCAGCAATCTTCCTCGTATCTGTAGGAAGTGATGTTTCATCAGAAATCATGAAACACCTTCGTGAAGACGAAGTAGAAACATTAACATTTGAAATTGCCAGACTCGAAACAGTCGATGCAGAAATAAAAGATCAGGTCCTCGAAGAATTCCAGGATTTGATGAATGCTCAGAACTTTATTACAACCGGTGGTATCGATTATGCACGAGAACTTCTCGAAAAATCTTTGGGAAGTCAGAAGGCCATCGATATCATCAACCGTCTTACTTCGAGCCTTCAGGTTCGTCCGTTCGACTTTATCCGTCGTACAGATCCTGCACATCTTTTAAACTTTATTCAGCAGGAATATCCGCAGACAATTGCTTTGATCCTTGCTTATCTGGAACCGGGAAAAGCAGCAATCATTCTGCAGAATCTTCCGGAAGAAATGCAGCCTGAAGTTTCTAAACGTCTTGCAACAATGGACCGTACATCGCCTGACGTTTTGCGTGAAGTTGAACGCGTTCTTGAGAAAAAGCTTTCTACACTTTCTTCAGAAGACTACACTGCTGCCGGTGGTGTTGAATCTATCGTTGAAATCCTCAACCTTGTTGACCGTTCTTCTGAAAAAGCAATTATCGAATCTCTCGAAGAAGAAGATCCGGATCTGGCAGAAGAAATCAAGAAACGTATGTTCGTATTCGAAGATATCGTTATGCTCGACGACCGTTCTATTCAGAAAGTACTCCGCGAAGTCGATACACAGGAACTTGCAAAAGCGCTTAAGTCTGTTGATACCGAAGTTCAGGATAAGATATTCCGCAACATGTCAAAGCGTGCTGCAAGTATGTTAAAGGAAGATATGGAATTTATGGGCCCTGTACGTTTGAAGGACGTAGAAGAAGCTCAGCAGAAAATTGTATCTACAATCAGACGTCTTGAAGAGAAGGGAGATATCGTTATTGCCCGCTCTGGAGAAGACGAACTCGTTACATGATGTTAATAGAGTAGGATAGGAAAATGGCAAAAACTGTATTTCGTCAAAATGAAATTAAAACAAAAGAAGAAAAGTTTCAGTTAAAGCTCCTGCATGATTATGCACCTGTTGTCGAAGAAGTTGTAGAAGAAGAACCTGAATATACAGGTCCTACTGCAGATGACCTTAGACGTGAAGCAGAAGAATACAAAAAGAATTTTGAAATCGAAAAACAGGGAATGCTTTCTAAAGCGCAGGCTGATGCTGATGAGATAGTAAAGAAAGCAGAAGAAGCTGCGTTTGCAGAAGTAAAGCGCCAGACAGATCAGGCTCAGATTATTAAAACAGATGCAGAAAATGCTGCTGCAAAAATAAAAAAAGATGCCGAGCTTGAAGCACAGAGAATTATCGAAGAAGCACAGGCAGAAAAACAGAGAATTGTTTCTGACTCTCAGAAGGAAGGTTATGATACTGGATTTGAGAGTGGATATCAGGAAGGAAATAAAGAAGCCCAGCGTCTTGTAGAAAGAATGCATACTGTACTTGATGCAGTAATGGCACGAAGAGAAGAAATCTTAAACGAAACAGAATATCAGATTGTAGAACTTGTTGTATTGATTGCAAGAAAGGTTGTAAAAATTATTTCCGAAAATCAGCGGAATGTAATTATGAACAATGTTTTGCAGGCTCTAAAAAAAGTTAAAGGTCGAGGCGATGTTACAATTCGTGTGAATCTTGCAGACGTTAAACTTACGACAGAACATGTTCATGACTTTATAGAAAGAGTAGAAGCAGTAAAGGGAATTACTGTTGTAGAAGATACTACAGTCGAAAAAGGCGGCTGTATAGTAGAAACAGACTTTGGTGCAATTGATGCCCGCATTTCAAGCCAGCTTACAGAACTTGAACAGAAGATTATGGAAATATCTCCTGTCAAGACAGTTGCCAAATCAGATATACCGACTACATAAGATATAGCAAGATTTTTTTAAAAGGGTGGGAAAATGAAATCTTCTTATAATGTAGCTTTTGATTTAAAGAAATATATTGACCGCGTAGAAAAAACTCCGACTATTTTGTATATCGGTAAGGTTACTTCTGTCATCGGACTTGAAGTTATAAGTCAGGGACCTCGCTGTGTTGTTGGAGAAATCTGTACAATAAAAATTCCAAGTTTAAAAACAAGTGTAAAAGCAGAAGTAATCGGTGTAAAAGATACAGAAGTTCATCTTTCGCCATTCGGTGAAACAAGAGGAATTGAAATCGGCTGCGATGTAATTGCTTCTGGAACAACTCTTCAGGTTCCTGTTGGAAAAAATCTTTTGGGAAGAATTATAAATGCAGTTGGAAGACCAATTGACGGAAAAGGTGATGTAGTTCCGGAAACATATTATCCTGTTATTGCAGATCCTCCTTCTCCGATGAACCGCCGTCCGATTGTTGACCGCATTTCGACAGGAGTCCGGGCAATTGATACTCTTTTAACTGTAGGTAAAGGACAGCGAATGGGAATTTTTGCAGGAACCGGTGTAGGTAAGACAACTCTTCTTGCAACAATTGCAAAAAACACAAATGCAGATATAAATGTAATTGCACTTATCGGGGAACGAGGCCGTGAACTTATGGACTTTGTTCACGAAGATCTGGGCGAGGAAGGTTTAAAGAAAAGTGTTGTTGTAATTGCAACAAGCGATGAGCCTGCAATCGCAAGATTAAGGGCTTCTTATGTTGCAACTGCTGTTGCAGAATATTTTCGTGACCAGGGAAAAGATGTAATGATGATGTTTGACTCTGTTACACGATTTGCACAGGCACAGCGTGAAATAGGACTTGCAAATGGAGAACCGCCTGCGCTAAAGGGATATCCGCCGAGTGTATTTGATTTAATTCCGAAGTTAATGGAAAGAACAGGTACAAATGAAAAAGGTTCTATTACGGCATTTTATACAGTAAAAGTTGACGGTGATGATTTTAATGAACCGATTACAGATAACGTCCGCGGTACAATTGACGGACACATAATTTTAAATCGTAAACTCTCTGACAGAAAGCATTATCCTGCAATTGATGTTCCGATGAGTGTAAGCCGTCGTTTTGATAAAGTTAATGGTCCTGTGTTTATTGATGCAGCAAGTGAAATAAGCAGGCTTGTTGCAATTTATGACCAGAATGAACTTATGATTACAACTGGTGCATATCAAAAGGGAACTTCACCAGAAATTGATAAGGCAATTGATATGCATGAAAAAATCGAAACATTCCTCACGCAGAAAAAAACAGATCACTGTACGATGAATGAATCGATCGAAAAACTTGCTGAGCTTTCCGGTATAAAAATTCCGGAAGAGGAATATGACGCAGTTTCTGCAATTGAGGAAGCAGAAATGCAACAGGTAGCTGTGGAAAATGAAGCCGTTTAAATTTGAACTTGAAGATGTACTTTCTCTGAGAAAATTTGAACAGGAACAGGCACAGATTGAACTTGGTAAAGCTGTATCTGAAGAAACAAAGATTCAGAATAATCTTAAGCTTCTTGCTGTTCAGCATGCCAAGGCAAAACAGGATGTAAGGGGAAGGACAGATTTTTCTGTAATTTCTCAGGGACAGCAGTATTTTTCTTTTTTAAAACTTCAGGAAGAAAAACTGCTTGAAGATCTGGCTGAGGCGGAACTTGTAACTGAGGCAAAACGGGAAGTTTTTAGAAAATGTCTTCAGAAAACGCAGAGCCTTGAAAAGTTAAAGGAAAAACAGAAAGAGATATATACAAAAGCAGAAGAAAAAAAAATGGAAGAAGCTATCGATGAGACAATTAGTGCCAGGAGAGTGGAAAATAATTTGATGTAAATCCTCCAGGAATTAAGATAATGTAAAAATAAGATAGAGTAAAAAAGATAAGGCCTGAATCTGAAGATTCAGGCCTTTGTTTTAGAAAAACTTTTCTAGTACTTAAATGCAGAGTGTCCGATAAACTCGCGGAGAATCGATCTGTCAGGAACTTCTGTAGGATCGATAGTCGGGAATATATCAAGGAATCTTAAAAGTCTGCACGCTTCTGAATACTCTTTTTCTAAAGGAGTAATTCTTCTTAAAAGCGGTTCAGCAAAAATCTTTAATACAGAAAGCTCATAGTCGAGTGCTGTATTTAAGATTGCATCTGCATTGTTCTGGAACGGGAAGATGTGAAGTCTTTCACCTTTCTGAACGCTGTCCCACATTCCGATTGTTTCTGCAGCTGACTTTCCGCGGAACTGAGAATCACGGACAATACGGCGTATAAGGCGGTTGTCACTTGTAGAAATTCTGTTGTGTTCGTTAAAGTTAAGCTGAGTAAGGGCAGAAAGGTAAAGCTTAAACTTAAACTGCGGTTTAACAAGCGGTGTAAGCTTGTCGTTAAGTCCATGAATACCTTCCATGATGAGAATATCGTTTTCGCCGAGTGTAATCTGTTTTGTTCCAGGCTGTCTTGTTCCTGTTGCAAAATCGTATTCAGGAAGAGTGATTGTCTTTCCGTCAAAGAGGTCAACGAGATTCTGGTTTATAAGTGCTACGTCGAGGGCTTCAAGACATTCGTAATCGTAATTTCCGTTTTCGTCTTTTGGTGTCTTATCGCGTCCGACATAATAGCAGTCAAGGCTTATTACTTTAGGATTATAACCGATTGCCTGAAGTTCAAGCGCAAGCTTTTTAGCACTTGTTGTTTTTCCAGAGCTTGAAGGTCCTGCAATTAAAACAACCTTTACTTTTCCCTTATCCTGAATCTGCTGTGCAATATCTGCAATGCTTTTTTCCTGGAATATTTCTGAGATGTTGATAAAGTCATTTACCTTGCGGTTTTTAACAAGCTCGTTGAGGGAAGCAGCAGTAGTAACTCCAATCTGCTTTCCCCATTTTTTGTATTTTTCGTAAGTTTTAAAAAGCTGCGGAATATCGTGAAATTCCGGAAGCTTTTCCGGTTCTGACGAAGTAGGGAATCTTAAAAGAAAGCCCTGTCCGTATTTCATGATTTCCCAAGTTTTAAGATAACCTGTAGAAACTAAAAGCGGAGCGTAGTAAAGGTCCGTAAAGTTTCCAAGGCAGTTAATTTCTACGCGTGGAGGACATTTGTAGCGGAGAAGGTTTCTTGTGTCCTTAAGTCCCTGCTGTTCAAAAAGCTCAACAGCCTGTTCGTAAGACATAGAAGAAGTCTCTATCGCAACATTTTTGCTTATGAGCTCCTGCATTTTTGTCTTTAATTTTTCGATTAGAGGCGGGTGAACTGCGTTTCCGTCTGCAAGCGTGTAATAATAGCCGTATCCTAAGCTGTGTCCGATTAAAAGGCGATAGTTAGGATCGATTTCGTGCATTGCTGCTTCCATCGTAAAGCATAATGAACGGCGGTAAACTTCTGCGCCGTCTTTGCTTTTTGCTAAAACCGGTTCGATAAAGCAGTCTGTAATGATTGCTTTATTAAGCGAACATATCTGATTATTGACCCTTACTGCATAAACTGTCTCCGGTTCATTAGTCAAAGCATCAATAAAATCTTTTGCCCTCGAGCCAGGTGCGGTCTCAAGAGTTTTTCCGTTAGGAAGTTTGATTGTTATTCTGTTTGTACTCATTCTTTAATTATATCACACAAACTGAATAATGTAAAAAAATAATCAGTCATCAGGAAAACAGACAGGGCAGCCGGTATAACCCTGGTCGATTGTCTCCAAAAAACGTAAATCTTTTACAATTTTAACTGAAAAGTGCGTCGAATGCCGCGCGGGCTTTTGCTGCCTTGTCATCACCTCCAGAAGAATTAATGCTTCCGTCAGGTGAAACTGCCTTTCCTATTGCAGAATTTACTTTAAAGAAGTCGCAGAAATTTGAGCGCTCCTTGTCTTTTACAAGCTCATCGATTGTTTCGTGGCAGTCATAGTGGCTTCCCGGAGAATAGTATTTACAGTTGATGCACGAGTGAAGGTCTCTGCCGCATGAAGGGCAGGTCGAAGTTCTTGTTATGTTTTCTACTGTAATTGGTGTTCCGCATTTTTTACACATAAATTCTTCCTTATTTTTGCAGATCTGCGTTTCCAAATCCAAGCGGCAAAAGTTCTTTTAAAGTGTATTCAACTATATCATTTTCATTTTTTGCAAGAAGGATTTTAAAAGTTTCTGGATTGCAGAACTCCATCATAACCTGGCGGCAGACACCGCATGGCGGACAGTAATCTTTAATCTGTCCTTTGGGACCTCCGACAATCATAATTGCATCAAATTTTAAATGCCCCTCGCTTACAGCTTTAAAAAACGCGGTTCGCTCTGCACAGTTAGACGGCCCGTAAGCGGCATTTTCAACATTACATCCGCCGTATACTGTTCCGTCCTGACACAAAAGTGCAGCCCCCACTTTAAAATTAGAGTAAGGCGTGTAGGAAAAGTTAAGCATGTCCTTTGCTTTATTAAAAAGTTCAATCTTTAAGTTTTGAGTAAGTTCCATAAAAAATATTATAAGCGATAAGACGGAATTTGGCAAAAGATGAGTTGTGAGAAAAAATACTTGACTTTTGTTTAGATTATGTTATATTTTTTAGAAGATAAGGAACACCGCAGCGATGTGGCTGTCTCCTTTTGGCTTTTTGATTAGCCTACTCAGTCTTGACCACTGGGGTAGGCTATTTTTTTTGCTTCTTCTTTACTTTTGTTTGAAGAGAGCGAGTGCTTCTATAAGCAAAGTTACAAAAGCAATGACCAGCATTGCTTTTTCGTAAGATGTCATATCTGCACGAGTCTCCCATCATATTAAGATTAGGAGACAGCCCACCATGCTGTGGTGTTCCAGTACATATATTTTACTTTAAAACTGTATACTAGTCAAGATTTTAGGTTATTTCAAAAATAGTATTTCATTTTTCTAAATTTAAAAATCAATGATATAATCGCACTTGAGGTGTTTATGAAAAAAAATTTTTTTGTGATTACAAGTATTCTATTATTTTCCTGGTTTTGTTTTTCGCAGGAACTTGGAGATAAGGTTTATAAACCCATACCAAATTTTGTATCGGTTAAATATATTTTTTTTCAAGAATTTGATAATAACGGAAATTTGCTCCATTTTAAAAGATATGATGGGCACGAAAAATGGTTTAAATACGATGAAAGAGGTAACAAAATATATTATAAATTTTCTTTCGGGTCGGATGATGATGGTCACGAAGAATGTTGGGAATATAATCAGCAAGGAAAATTGATTTATTATAAGAATATTCGGGAAAGTTATGATATAAAGTATTTTTATGATTCTTATGGAAATGAAACTGAAGAAATTGATTCCAGAGGATATGAAAAGAAGTACGAATATGAATATGACGAAAATGGAAAAATAATTCACGAAATATATAATAATACTTTCGAAACTTGGTATAATTATGATTCAAGTGGAAAATTAATATATAAAAAAGAAAGTTCTGGGAAAGAATATTGGTACGAATATGATTCAAAAGGGAATTTAGTACATATAAAGGGTTCCCGGGAAGATGAACATTGGTGGACATATGATGCAAACGGATATTTGATATATGAAGAAGCTCGGAATTTTAGACGATGGTACGACTATGATACTGATGGTCATGTAGTATATGAAAAAGATGGTTCTGGAGGAGAAGATTGGTATAAATATGATCAGGCAGGTAATAAAATATATCATAGGTTAAAAAATAGTTATTTTGAATTTGAAGAGATCTGGGGTTATGATGAACACGGGAAAGAGAATTATTATCGAAATTCAAGTGGATATGAAAGTTTTAACGAATATGAATTTTATCCTAATGGAAAGGTAAGAATGGTTAAAACATATGAAACGTTAAAAAAATAGACTCAAAAAAATACGCAAGCGAAACTACAACAAAATCTTTTCGTCAAGTTTTTACTGTAATTTTTATACTGAAAAAAAATTTAATTTATGTTATATTCTACTCAGAGGAAAATCATGTTAAATACACCGACAGTTTATATTTTTGTACTCGTAGCGCTTTTTTTTATTGTATTCATTTTAAATAATAAAAAGAATGAAGATGAAAAACTGGAGCGAAAGGGCTCTGGAAATTCTTTCGGTCATAGTTCAGGCGGCGAAGGAATTCAGGAAGAAGAAAACGAATTTGACAGGGTTGACTGCGATGAGTTTGATAAAGAGTTTTTTGAACGGTGTCAGAAGGGCGAAAGAAGACAGCTTTTATGCAATTTTGCTTCATGGCAGGACTGCTCGATTTATCAGGGAATGCTTCTTTCTGCAGGGATTCCAAGTCACAAAGAACACGAACACATAAATATGGTCTTTTTCGGATCAAATCTTGTTTCAAATGTTTTTGCAGTTCAGCTTTGGATTTTAGTAAACGATTATGAAGAAGCAGCTGTCATCTTAAAGGATTTTCTTGAACAGAAAATTAAGAATTTTGACGAAAAGGCAAAAATCGAAAATACCAGAAAAATACTTAGAACGCTTGCAGGAATGCTTATGGCTCCTTATCCGGTTTTTAAAGAACATGAAATTCTTGGAGTTAAGATTTTTCCTAAAAGCAGGCAGTACGAGTGACCTGCCCGCGCGTGCATGCTTTTGGAGAAAGCCTTCCCGCGGCCGGAGATTCCGGCGCTACTCGTTGCAGATGACTCAGTTTTCTACTATAATAATGTATTATGAACATAAATCCTGTTGACGGTGAAAAAATCGTTGTTCGCGGGGCTCGTGAACACAATTTAAAGAATATTGATGTTGAAATTCCACGCAATAAGCTTGTCGTAGTTTCAGGGCTTTCGGGTTCCGGAAAGTCAAGCTTTGCATTTGATACACTTTTTGCAGAAGGCCAGAGACGTTATGTAGAAAGCCTTTCTTCGTATGCCCGTCAGTTCCTCGGAACAATGGATAAGCCTGACGTAGATTTAATCGAAGGCCTTTCTCCTGCAATTTCAATTGAACAGAAAACAACGCACAAAAATCCACGTTCAACTGTAGGAACTGTTACAGAGATTTATGATTATTACCGTCTTCTTTTTGCAAGAATCGGAACTGCGCACTGTCCAAACTGCGGGCGCGAAATTCATGAACAGAGTGTTGACCAGATTATCGATACGATTGTCGGCTGGGAAGAAGGAACAAAGGTTCAGATTTTAGCTCCGGTTATAAGAGGAAAAAAAGGTGAGCACCAGAAGGTTATCGAGGATGCCATAAAGGCAGGCTTTGCCCGCGCCCGCATTGACGGCGTTATGAGTGAGCTTGATAATTCAATTAAACTTGATAAGCAGAAAAAGCACACGATAGAACTTGTAATTGACCGCATCGTTTTAAAAGCGGATATAAGAAAACGTCTTGCAGATTCAGTTGAAACAGCTTTAAAAAGTGCAAACGGAATGATATTAGTAACCAAAGGTTCAGAAAAAGATGCAGCAACTTACGAAGAAGTAATGTTCTCTCAGAAAAATGCATGTCCTGACTGCGGTATTTCTATTCCTGAATTACAGCCGAGACTTTTTTCTTTTAACAATCCGTTCGGTGCATGTCCTGAATGTACAGGTCTTGGTGAAAAAATGGAATTTGACGTTGACCTTATGATTCCGGATAAAACCAAATCATATAACGAACATGCAATTCTTCCGTATAATCCGACAAGTGCATGGAACACAACAAGATTTAAAGCAGTTGCAGATGCATACGATTTTTCTCTTGATACTCCGTTCAACAAGCTTACAAAAAAACAGCGTGACGTAATTTTATACGGTTCAGATAAAACTCTGCACTGGGTTTATTACAAGCAGAGCGGAACCGGTATGTCAGAATACAACGAACCATGGAAGGGCGTGTTTGCAGACATGAACAGACGTTATATCGAAGCGTGGGGCGACAATATGAAACAGTCGCTTGAAAAATACATGTCGCATAAAGAATGTTCATGCTGTCACGGAAAAAAACTCCGCTCCGAAGCTCTTGGAGTTACTGTAGGTAAAAAAAATATAATTGAACTGTGTGAAATGAGCGTTCTTGATTCAATAGAATTTTTTAAGAATCTTAAGCTTACAAAAACTCAGAAAGAAATTGCTTCTCAGGTTTTAAAGGAAATTAATTCGCGCCTTAACTTTTTAAAGAATGTAGGACTTGATTATTTAACTCTTGAACGCTCTGCCGGAACTTTATCTGGCGGTGAAGCACAGAGAATACGTCTTGCAACTCAGATTGGTTCTGCACTTACAGGCGTAATGTATATTCTTGATGAACCTTCTATCGGTCTTCATCAGCGTGACAACCAGCGCCTTATTGATACGCTTACATATCTTCGTGATTTAAAAAACAGTGTAATTGTTGTTGAGCATGATGAACAGACTCTAAGAACTGCAGACTGGATTGTAGACATAGGACCTGGAGCCGGTGTTCACGGAGGAAAGATTGTAGCTTCGGGAACTGTTGAACAGGTTATGAAAGTTGATGACAGTGTTACAGGACGATATCTTGCAGGAAAGATTACAATGCCTGTTCCAAAAAAACGCCGTCCTGGAAATGGAAACTTTCTCTGCCTTAGCGGTGTTAAAGAGCATAACTTAAAGGGAATAGACGTTTCAATTCCGCTTGGAGCAATGACTTGCATTACAGGTGTTTCAGGTTCTGGAAAGTCAACTTTGTTAAGCGACGTTTTATATCCTGCAGTTTCAAACAAGCTTATGCGCACAAACTATCCGACAGGCGCTTTTGATAAGCTTGACGGAATAAAACACATAGACAAAGTCATTAACATTGACCAGAGCCCTATCGGAAGAACGCCGCGCTCAAATCCTGCAACCTATGTCGGTGTTTTTGACGAAATCCGTGATTTATTTGCATCACTTCCAGAAGCAAAAGCGCGCGGCTACCTTAAAGGCCGTTTCAGCTTTAACGTTAAGGGAGGAAGATGCGAAAACTGTCAGGGTGCCGGAACCATTACAATCGAAATGAACTTTCTTCCTGATGTTTTCATCAAGTGTGATGTTTGTAACGGAAAACGCTTTAATAAAGAAACTCTTGAAATTTTATATAAAGGAAAAAGCATTACAGATGTTCTTGACATGACGATAGAAGAAGCATGCGAATTTTTTGCGCATATTCCGCATCTGTCGCGAAAGCTTGAAATGTTAAAGAGTGTAGGGCTTGGTTATATTCAGCTTGGGCAGTCTGCACTTACTTTATCAGGTGGCGAAGCCCAGCGTGTAAAGCTTGCAAACGAACTTGCGCGTGTTTCAACCGGACGCACTCTTTACATTCTTGATGAACCTACAACGGGACTTCATTTTGCAGACGTAAAGCAGCTTATGAGCGTTTTACAGAGGCTTGTTGATCAGGGAAATACTGTCGTAATGATTGAGCATAACCTTGATGTAATATGCCAGGCAGATTATATAATTGACCTTGGACCTGAAGGCGGCTTTAGGGGCGGAACTGTTGTAGCAACCGGAACTCCTGAAGAAGTTTCAAAGATAAAGGAAAGCTTTACAGGTCAGTTTGTAAAGGACATGTTAAAAAAGAATAAATAGGTTTTTATGAAGTTTTTTTTGAGGAAAACATTTTTATTTTTTCTCATTTCATGCTGCATTACAGCTGCAGTTTTTGCAGACAGCTCTGATAAAAAAGATGATTCTGCACAGGAACAGACGACTGTAACAATCCTTAATGCGCTTAAAACTTCAAATGTAAAGGACAAGGAAAAAGATGAAGACTTAATTCTCTTTGAAGGTCTTGTAAAGATAAGCGTAGAAAAGGGGCAGACAAAAACCGTCATAAGCGCCGACAGAATAAGCTACAGCCGGAAGCACGAAATGCTTTATGCAGAAGGCAACGTAAACATGGAACAGACAGACAAAAGCGGTTCTGTTTCAAATATCGGAGCTGCAAGCGTTCTGTTTAATACTTCGACTCTTGAAGGAATTTTTGATGAAGGAAGAATAGTTCAGGCAGAAACAAATTCGATTAATCTTCCGTCGGGTTCTACACTGGTTGTAGGCTCAGAAATTTTTGCCAGGAACCACTCGGGAACGATTGCATTTAAAAACGGTGAACTTACTTTCTGTAACGACAAACATCCGCACTGGAAAATCCGTGCAACAAGAATCTGGCTTTTACCTGGAAACGAATTTGCTTTTTTTAATGCCGTTTTATGGCTTGATAATATTCCGGTTTTATATCTTCCTGCGTTCTATTATCCTAAAGATGAACTTTTATTTAATCCGGTTTTCGGTTTTAAAAACCGTCAGGGTTTTTTTATTCAAACAACGACTTATCTATATGGAAGAAAAGGACTTGCATCAGAAAGTACGGATTCATCTGCTTCTTCGGATGAAGCGGATGTATCAAAATATTTTAATTTCATTAAGCCTACAAAGCTTATGGAACAGGAAAGGCAGGGACTTATACTTCATAACCTTGAAACTCCATTTGAGGGAAGCACGGATACTTATTTTAAGGTCATGGCAGACTGGTATTCGAACAGCGGATTTAGTGTAGGTTTCGACGGAAAGTATAAGCCAAAGAAAATCCTTAACCAGCTTGAGACATCTCTTGTTTTAGGTTTCGGTAATACAGTGTTTGAATCTGCAAATGCCTATAACGTTTTCTTTCCGTTTGATTCATCGGGAAATACTCATTACGAAGATTCCAACTTTATGGGAATGAGACTCCCGTTCAGATATAAGGCAAATTTAAAACTTGGAATTTCTACTCCATTGAACCTTACTTTATCAATGCCGATTTATTCTGATCCGTTTTTCGATTATGATTACGGTAAGAGAGAAGAGACTATGGACTGGTTCTCTTATCTCTTAAATAATCCTATTGCAGAAAATTCAACTTTAACAGAACAGCAGAAATTGGAAGATTCAATAGTTGATTCGTTTACATGGGATTTATCAGGAAGTTATTCTTTTAAAATTCCGTCAGCAATTCAGCCATATATTGAATCTGCTTCAGTATCTTCTTTTAATTCTTCTGTCGTTTTTAAATCGAAAGTTGTAGAGAGCTTGTATCTCCCGTCTTATGATCCTTATGGGAGATTCTGGTCGCAGAGAAGGTTTTTTTATCCATCACAGCTTACACCTTTTAAGACAAACCTCTCGTTTGCAGGAACAATTTTTTCTACGACCAAAAAGCATTCTTCTTCAAAACAGATTACATATCCTGTAGATCTTGTTATTCCTGAAGAAATTGCGCTTCCAAAGAAGGAAGAAAAAAAAGAAACAGAAAGTTCTGGAAAAACGGAGGAAGAAGGCTTTGACTTTGAAAAAAATGCATTTACTTCGATTGAATATTCACCAGAGCTTATTTCTTCTACTTTAAATGATTTTAACTTTAATCTAAGTTACAATCTTAATCCGGAATTTACTTCTCAGTTAAACTATGATTCAAAGGGATTAAATGCCGGTTCGGAATTTGCATGGGACAGGTTGCAGTCATCATATATTTATATAAAAGCACCGCTTACGTTGAACGACAGTCTTTCTTTCAGAAATAATTTTCTTTCAATGAATAACTCGATTGTATTCAGTCCTGTCTATCAGACACACCCTTATATTTCTACTGATACATCAACAGGCGGATTGGAACAGGCTCAGATAGATTCAACAAGAAAAGCCGATTATACTGCTACAAAACTTGAACTTATAAATACAAACAGTCTGTCTATAAAACCATTTACTTATTATGAACACTTTAAGGATACAAGTATTTCATATAATACATCGATAAAATTCCTCCGTACAAAATTTCTTGGAGATACGGAGCATCCTGAGTGGGATACACTTACAGTTGATTTTACAGATGAAGAATCTGTAACACAGCATACGCTTGATTTAAACCTTGCTGCTAATGAACTTGGTGGTGACTTTACGCAAAGTTTTAAAATTTCTTCAACGCTTCCGCCACAGGTTCCGAAATATTATGGAACGCTTTCCCTTGGATTCCCTTATGTAACTCTTACAACAGAAACCGGAGTAAGTCAGGTTAGTAAGGCAGATAATACATGGAAAAATGAGCAGCTCAGAGAGTCACTTAGAATTCAGCTGTTTGATTCTAAACTGAATTTTACCCAGGACTTTAATTATGATGTAGAAAACAGTCATCCTGATGCATTAAAGCTTGCCCTTACTTATGAAGGACTTCAGGTTGCTTATACCATGAAGTATTCAAGCCCTTATGATTTTACACCTACCGGATGGGTTCAGGATACGACTCGACATGAATTTCTTCCAGAGACTGCATCTATATCATACACAACCCCTTCTAAAACATTCAGAACATGGAAGAACAGAATAAGTGTAGCTCCGTCTTTATCTACAAGACTTAATATTGATTTTATGAAACCTACAAACAGTTCCTTTTTCTTTAATCCGAGAATTACATTTAAGCTGAATGAATTTCTTGACATTACATTTGGTGCAACATCACAGAATAATGTTCTTTACAGATATGTTCAGTCTGCACTTGGACATCCCGGAAGAGTTCCTGGTGAGGAAAATATTTTTAAGGACCTGATTAATTCGTTCAGATTTGATGATGATAATATACGGAAATCGAGTGGATTTAAGTTAAAATCTCTTGATTTTACAATTACGCATGATCTTCATGACTGGGATTTAAAATGTGAGTTTAAAATGGAACCAAGACTTGTTACTTCTTCGGCAGGAGTTCAGAAATATGACTTTAATCCATATTTTACTCTTGCAGTCGTATGGCGTCCAATGGAAAGCATGAAAACGGAAATCCTTGATGAATATGGTTCATGGACATTAAAATAAAAACTACACTGCTTAAAGACGGTTAAAAAGCCGTAAAGCATAAAAAGGGGAGTTATAAAATGAAAAAAAAGCATGTTTTAATTTTTACCGTATTAATCTGTTTATTAAACATTTCCTGCCTTTCTTCGCTGCAGGAAATATCAAACGGACTTATGGATTTAAATGGCGGCGGATCTTATAAAAAAGTTCCGGCTTATACAAATGAAGAAGCAGTAACTGCAATGAAAGATGCGCTCGAAGAAGGAATAAAATTTGCTTCTTCATCTCTTTCTCAAAAGGATGCTTATTTTAAAAATGAACTGATTAAAATACTTCTTCCTGAAGAAGCAAAACCTATTTTGGGAATCTTAAATAAAATTCCAGGCGGTCAGTCACTTGTTGATGATGTAGTTTTAAGATTAAACAGAACTGCAGAAGAAGCTGCAAAAGATACAGTAAGTATTTTCGTTTCTGCAATCAAACAGATGACAGTCATCGACGGAATAAAAATCGTAACCGGAAACAAAGATGCAGCGACACAGTACTTAAGGGAAAAATGCTACGACAAGCTTGTAAATCTTTATAAACCAAAAGTTAATACTGTTTTAAATAAGCCTCTGGTAATGAATGTTTCTGCTAACGAAGCGTGGGAAAAATTAATTACCAATTACAATAAATACGGAAAGATCGCAAATACAGCAGCACGTATTGCAGGCCAGAAAGAGCCATGCCCTGCAGTTACAGTTGATCTTGCTCAGTATGCTACAGAAAAAGCCCTCGACGGACTTTTTACCGGAATAGCACAGGAAGAAGCAAAAATCAGGGAAAACCCGTTAAAATACGCTTCTGCAATGATACAGAAGGTATTTAACTATGTAAAACAGGGCATAACTACAATTACAGTTAAAGCTTAAGTTCAGCCTATCTGTGTAAACTTAATTTCTTTAAGTTTAAGACCTGTCTGTGAGAAAAACAGAGACAGAATCAAAAAGCGCGGGAATGCTCTCTCAAAATCAATTTTTTCTGAGACTTCCCGTCCGTTTCTCTGACCTGTAAAACCGAATGTGTGGATAACAACACCGTTCCATGCAAGGCTTGTGTTTATCTGTGCTACTTCGTTTCCTACAAGTTCACATGTAATTGTCATGCGGTATTTTTTATTTTCCTTTGAACTTATTCCAAATCCAAAAGTACTTCCGCGTGTTGTGTTTACATTTTCTACAGGAATTGTAAGTCCGTCACGCAAATCATAGTAAACTATTTTATCTGCAGATTTATCCATCGGCATTGGAGGTCTGTTTTTAATTTTAACTTCAACGCCCTTTCCTTCAAAACGCTTCTGGGCATTAGAGTGCTTTACAAAATTAATGATGTTGTAAGCGCTTCTAATCACTTCGAGTCTTGAAACAGTATTGTCTTTAAGGGCCTGTTCTGTGTTGTCGTTAAAAGTATTTGCAACAGCTTCAGGAACTACCATGTAAATGTCATTCTGTGCACGCATCTGCTGGGCAGTGTTTGCCTTCTGAGGTTCTTTGCCTTCATCATTTGCAACAGCCCACCAGTCTGTCATTACGATTCCTTTAAATCCCCAGTCCTTTCTTAAAATAAGGGTATTAAGGTCAAAGCTTCCTGCAGTCCAAAGTCCGTTTACAGAACCGTAAGCAGTCATGATTACAGTTGCACCATTTTTTACAGCCATTTCAAACGGAACTAAATAAATTTCGCGCAGTGCTCTTGCACTTACAACAAAATCAGAAGTCCGTCTTCCTGTTTCCTGGTTATTGCAGCAGAAATGCTTTAATGAACCTGTAACGCCCTGCGTATTTAATCCGCGGATGATAGCCGATGTAAATACACCTGTGATGTATGGGTCTTCAGAAAAATATTCAAAGTTACGGCCGTTTAAAGGATGACGTCTTATGTTAATACCAGGGCCTAAAAGAACATCGATTTTATTGTAAAGCATTTCAAGTGCAGTAAAGCTGTAAAGCTTTTCGATAAGCTCCGGGTTTAAAGTACAAGCCTGGAGCGTACCGTTTGGCAGACTGAATGCCTGTGCACCTGAGTCAAGCCTTATGCCGCTTGGACCGTCTGTACAGCACGCGCACGGAATTCCTTTTGCCTTAAGGCTTTCAGAAACACCGCCAAACGCACCGGCAGTTCCCGGTGTTACTTTAGGACTTCCCATACCTTCGCCGCGGATGATGCATGCAAGTTCTTCGTCAGAAAGAGACTGCGCAATTTTAAGAGACTCTTTATCAATTTCTTCACCTTTAAAGAAATCTTCAAGTCTGTTTAATTCTTCAAGCCGGTGCGCGTTCTGGTAAGGAGCGGCTCCTTTAATCTTTTCGTTTTCAAAAACAATTTCACCGTCATGATTTATAGAAGAAGCCTTTAAGCGTTCAAAGCTCTTAACAGGCTTTAATGCGTCAGAAACTTTTTCTATAACTCTTGTACTGTCTAAAGTAAGTTCACCGATTTTAAAGATATCATCGATTCTGTTTCCTGCAAAAAATTCGTATTTACCTTCTTCGAGAACAAAACAGTCAATGTTTCCTGTAACGCCGGTATCATCAAAAGAACGTACGCGCGAAAGATCAAATTCAAAAGAAAGATTTTCTGATTTTCCTTTTTTTAGAAGTGAAGTCTTCTTAAAGTCTGCAAGAACAAGAGCCGGCTTTCCAAGTTTTCCCTGAGGCTGCTTTACATAAATCTGAACACTTTCCTTACCGAAAGTCTTTCCTGTATTCTTTACATTTACAGTAATTCCGATTTTTGGAATGTCAGAACCAAAGTCAAGGTTAAAGCCTCTTTCTTCTATAGCAAAATCTGTATAAGAAAGACCGTAACCGAACGGGTAGAGTACTTTATCTTTTGCAGCGCTTTCAAAATATCTGTAGCCTACATAAATGTCTTCTTCATAAAAGTTAATTGTTTCATCACCAAAGTTTTTAGTAGAAGGGTAGGCATTTACAGAAGATGCAATAGTATCTGTAAGCTTTCCTGAAGGAGTTACCTTTCCTGTAAGGATGTCTGCAATTCCAAGACCGCCAATCATTCCGCCCTGCCATGTAAGTAAAACACAGTCAAGGTCAAAGTCTTTAATAAAGTTCATGTCGATGATGTTTGCAGTATTTAAAATAACGCACACTTTTTCAAAGGCAGACCTTACATTTTTAATCATGGTCTTTTCTTCTTCTGTTAAAAACCAAGAGCCTTCTGTTTCTGAATTGTCTTTGTCTTCACCTGCATTGCGTCCGATGATGATGATTGCAGCATCATTTTTTAAAGACATTTTCTGAGCCAGTTCTTTTGAAACGCTCATTTCTTTCTGGCTCCACGGTTCAGCTCCCCAGCCTTCACCGATTACAAACGGGTTTTCCTTTTCCCAGTCTGCATAAATCTTTTCGAGCTCGCTGTCCATCTGGATACGGCCGCTTAATTTAAGTCCTTCAGGAATTCCATAGATGTGGTTTACATTTACCATTCCCCCGGAACCTGTACCGCTTTTGTAATAGTTATTCTGAATTCTTCCAAAAACCGCTACTTTAGTTCCCTTTGCAAACGGCAGTACTTCGTTTTTGTTTTCGAGGAGTACACAACCTTCCTGAACTACTTCTCTTGCTGTTTCAACATACTTTGTCCAGTCCAAAATCTTTTTCATTTTTTTCCCCTTAGTAAAAAAAATTTTTGTATCCCCAAAATGAACTTAAAGCTTAAGCTTAAAAATTCAAATACAAATTTCTTTTGTAATATATATGGGATAATCACAAAAATAAATAGTTTTTTCTTGCAAAAAATAGGTCAAATTTGATATTTTTGTTAAAATCATTTGCTAATTATGGGTTAAAAATGTATAATTTTGATATGGAATCATATAAACATGAAATAATAACCCGAAACCGCCAGCATTTTGACCTCGACTTTACAATCAGATTTGACCTTATCGAGCATACAAATTTTTTTTCACCGTACCACTGGCATAATCATATAGAAATCCTGTATGTCCTTTCGGGCAGACTTGAACTCAATATAGAAAATTCAACTTATGTTCTCCAGAAAGGCTGTCTTGCCATCGTCAATTCCGACATGCTTCATTCGACAAAGCTGCGTGGAAACGTAAAGCACATACTTTTTCAAATACCTGCAAGCTCCCTTAACGAAATCGAACCCGACGCAGATTCCTACATTTATACTCAGTTTCTTTCAAAAGATGAATCAGGTGAACTCGGTTCAATTCTTTTAAAAATGCTCGAAGCCGAAAAAAGCGGCCGCGAGGGCAGTAAAATAAAATTTGTATCGCTGATGTATGAGCTATTATATAAAATGGTCACTTCTTATAGAATAAAGTCAAACTTTAATGAAATTCCAAAAAGCGGCCGTACTGCCGTAAACCGCCTTTCGCCTGTAATTTCGTTCCTCGAAAAAAACTATAAAAAGGAAATCTCGCTTTCCCACGCCGCATCAATAATCTCTGTAACGCCCGAGCACCTTTGCCGCCTTTTTAAACAGTACACAAACCAGACCTTTACAGAATACGTCCTCTCCCTTAGAATCGCATCCTTTTACCGAGACCTCAGGAACACCGATGACAAGCTCAATGTACTTTTAGAAAACAATGGAATAAAAAACTACAAGGTATTCCTTCGCGAGTTTAAAAAAATCTTTGGCGTAACCCCGGGCAAAATCCGAAAAACTGCTGCCACCAGAAATTAGCTTTTTAAGATGCCTCCATCTTAGCTGTTAAATTCAGTTTAAATTCTTCATTTTTTATGCTGAATTTACTAAAATTCGTTTGACTTGTGGCAAAATCTGGCATAGAATAGTTATAATAATATAAACGGTGTAAAAAAGGCTTTTTTTTGCACTAAATGGGAGGCCAAAATGGCTAAAGTAGAACTTAAAGGCATTGGTAAAATCTACGACGGAAACGTTCGCGCCGTAACAAATGCCAACATTACAATCGAAGACAAGGAATTCTGTGTTTTCGTAGGTCCATCTGGATGTGGTAAATCAACAACTCTCCGTATGGTTGCTGGTCTTGAAGACATTTCAGAAGGTAAACTCTTCATCGATGGAAAAGAAATGAACGACGTTCCACCAAAAGACCGCGATATCGCAATGGTATTCCAGAACTACGCTTTGTATCCTCATATGTCAGTATATGACAACATGGCTTTCGGTCTTAAAATCCGCAAAATGGACAAGAGCGAAATCGACCGCCGTGTAAAGGCAGCTGCAAAACAGCTCGACCTCGAACAGTACCTTACAAGAAAACCAAAGGCTCTCTCTGGTGGACAGAGACAGCGTGTTGCTGTAGGACGTGCTATCGTTCGTAATCCAAAAGTATTCTTATTTGACGAACCATTGTCAAACCTCGATGCTAAACTCCGTGTAACAATGCGTTCAGAAATCGCAGCACTTCATAACCGCCTTCAGGCAACAATGATCTACGTTACACACGACCAGATCGAAGCTATGACACTTGGTGATAAAATCGTTGTAATGCGTGATGGTATCATCCAGCAGATTGGTGCTCCATTGTATCTTTACAACAACCCGATCAACAAATTCGTAGCAGGATTTATCGGAACACCTCCAATGAACTTCCTCAAAGTAAAAGTTCTCGAAAAGGGTGGAAAGGTAATCTGTGAAGAAGGTTCATTCGATGTAACACCATGTGCAGATCACCAGAAGCGTCTTAAGGAATTTGTTGGACAGGAAGTATGGTTTGGTATTCGTCCGGAAGATGTTGAATACTCAGAAAAACCATCAAAAGATGCAATGCAGATGAAGATTGCTAACAAAGAACCACTCGGTGCAGAAACACATCTTTTCCTTACAACAAACAAAGGACAGAACCTTATTGCAAAAACACATGCAAATGTTCAGTTCCGTCTTGGAGAAACAGTTAACCTTATCCCAGATATGGCTAAGGCAAAATTCTTCTCTTGCGAAGGCGACGAACTCAACATCGTAGAAGATATCAAAAAGGAATGGTAATTTTTTAATACCATAATTTTTGACGAAAGCGGATTTCATTTTTGAAGTCCGCTTTTTTTTGTGTAGAAAAAATTTAATTGGAGAATAAAGTTGTGAAAAAAGTATTTCTTTTATTTTTAATATGTATAAATTCTTTATATTTATATGCAGAAAAAAATTATTCATATTTAGGGTTTGCATGGAATGAAATAAAAGTATCAAGTTCTCTTGTTGAAGATGGAGTTACTTATGATGCAGCTAAATTAGATCCTTCTGAAAAATTACCATGGGTTCCTTCTGATGCAAATAACGGTAAAGATGCATATATTCAGCTTAAATGTTATGACACAAATGAAATATATATTTCGATTGGTTATGTCGACCCGGAAAAAAAATCTCTGTATTACAAAAATTCGCGTCCTAAGAAAATAAACGTTCATTTTATTTCAACAGGCGAAGATAAAGTCTATGAATTAAAGGATACTCCTGAGCCGCAGAAAATAGTTCTTTCTGACAAAGAAGACAGTGTAGGATACATAAAGATTTCTTTTTTAGAAGTTTATGAGGGAACAAAATTTAAGGACTTATGCGTTAATTTTATTGCAAAGAAAAGAATTGCTGAAGAACTTTCGATATATGAAGATATAAAAAAAATCAACAGTGATTTATTAGAAAAACAATGTTATGTAAGGCTTCTTCCTATGTCACATGACAGTTACAGGCCTGAAAATACATTCAGGGGTTGTACTACAGAGTCCTCTATCCTTTTTAAGAAAAAGCAGTGTGAAAATTTTGTTTTTTATCTTGGAGATGGACTTGAAGTTACAAAGACTCTTTATGAAAAATATATTTTCCCGGAATTTAGAAAATACGGTTATGAAATTGAAAATATCGAATATAAAGAATGTGATTATGAAGATGCAGTTGTAAAAGATGGAACGTTCTGGGTTACATTCTCGATCAACGGTGTTTCATATAGAATGTTCCCATGGGTTTATACAGAGGATTATCTGATTATAGAGTTTATTTACAAACAGTAGACACCCCTTTATTGTCTTTATAATCAAATTCATGTTATTATCACTTTTATGATTAGAAAAAACTCGGTTGTATTATATAAAAACTCGCCTGCCGTTGTTCTCGATATTGAACAGGATAAATATGTCATTCAGTTCTGTTCTTTTGCACTTACACCGGAGAACATAGAAAAATTCGGCTCGAAGGGTTTTGCTGCCGTTGAACAGAAGGTCCGCGAAAAAGATATAACCGTAATTTCTAAAAGTGAAAACCCAGAAAAATATTCAATAGAAAAAATCATAAAATTTTCTGATCCAAAATTGGAAAGCGGAATAAAAGAAGCATGGGAGCTTTTACTTGCAGACGAGTCTACTGCAAATGAAAGCATTTCTTTTTTTGAGCTTACAGACTTAATCGATTCTGATTACACAGATTTAAAGGCATGGAAAATTTATTCTCTTCTTTTAAACTCACTTGAATTTAATATGGCAGACGGTCTTTCTTTTATTCCGCGAAGTGAAAGTGAAATCGAAGAATTAAAGAAAAAGCAGAATGCCAAAGCAAACGAGGCTCAAATCCGTGCAGATTTTATAGCCCGTCTTAAACAGAAAAAGCTTTTACCAGAAGACTCGATTTTTATGGGAGACGTCGAAGCGTTTGCTCTTGGAAAAACCGACAGGTCAAAAACTTTGCAGGATGCAGGATTTTCTCAGGATATAGAAAAAGCTCACAGACTTTTAATCGATACTGGAATCTGGGATTATACCAGAAATCCTTTTCCGTTAAGATGGGGACTTTCGGTTCAGTCGGCAAAGGAAGGATTAAAGTCGCCTCCGGATGAAGAGCGCTTAAAAGTAGAAGGAACAGCATACGCAATCGATAACAGGTGGTCAAAGGATCCTGATGATGCAGTAGCCTTTGACGGAACTTATCTCTGGGTTCATATTGCAGATCCTGCAAGTACAGTAATGCCGGAAAGTTCAATCGATAAAACTGCACGCGACAGGGGAGCAACACTTTATATTCCCGAAGGCGCAAGCCGAATGCTCGCAGAAGAATCTTTAAGTGATTATGCACTCGGATTAAAAAGAGAAAGCAGGGCTCTTTCGTTCAGGCTTTTGCTTGACGACAACTGTGCTGTAAAAGAATGCAGGGTTTTTAAAACAATCGTAGAAGTTGAATGCATTACTTACGAAGAAGCAGACCAGAGAAAAGAAACTCCGGAACTTAAACCTTTATTTGATATTGCAGCTCGGAATGTCGCACGCCGCAACGGCCAGGGAGCGGTAAACATAAATTTCCCCGAGGTTCATATTACAGTTGATAGTGAAACAAAAAAAGTTTCGATCGTTCCGATAACAGAATACGAATCTGCAGATGTAATTCGCGAGATGATGCTTTTAGCAGGAGAAGGGGCTGCACATTTTGCTTTTGAAAACGCCATTCCGTTTCCTTATGTAAGTCAGGAAGCGCCCGACATTCCAAAAGATCTTCCTTCAGGGCTTGCAGGAGATTTTAAACTCGTTAAATCGATGCACAAAAGAAGTGTAGGGGTTACACCTTCTGCACATGCAGGTATCGGAATCGGAATGTACAGCCAGGTAACAAGCCCGCTCCGGCGTTACTCAGATTTAATTGCGCACGAACAGCTCCGCGCATTTCTTGACGGACGTGAGCTCATCGACAAAAACACAATGCTTGAGCGCATAAGTGCAGGAGACGAAGCTGCCATTGCCTGTAAAAAAGTTGAACGGAAAAGCAACCTTCACTGGACGTTAGTTTTCCTTAAGCAGAATCCTGACTGGACAGGCGAAGCAGTTCTTGTAGAGGTAAAGGGCAACCAGGGAATATTTATGATTCCAAGTCTTGCCCAGCAGACTGCAATCGTGCTTTCTAAAAAGCTTGAGCTTAACCAGACAGTTAAAGTAAGGGCTTCCAATATAGATATTCCGTCTCAGAAAGTCGACTTTATTCCTGTTTAGTTTTTTAAGCTGAATTATATTCTTAAATCGATGAAATACTGTATGAAAAAAGATACAGTTATATGCGCTCAAAATGTAAATTGTATACAAAAAGATACAAATTTTAGCATAAGTGAAAAAAGTATACAAATTCATACAAAAAAGTGTAATTCCTTTTATTTTGTTCTCAATAATTTTATTTTTTATACTATATTTACATTCAGCATAATTCTATATAATATAAGGAATTATCAAAAAAATGTATACAAAAAGATAAAAAAAATCAAAAAGTTGGCACGGAATATGCTATATATTCTATGTCGTTTATAAAAGAGAGGGTAAAAACGGAGAGAGTGAATTTTTTATAAACGGCATTTTACTGCATATTACCGAATTTTACACATACGGCATTATGGACATTCAGAGGGTAAAATTATAAAATAAGAGATGAAAAGGAGATTTCATCTCTTATTTTTTTTAAAGGCGTGGGGTATGTGTTTTGAGTGTTAAAAAGGGTTCCTCCAGAAAATCAGGTTCGGGAAAAAACGTATATTCAAAACATCGCCGTACCGCAAGAAAAAGCGGACTTATCAAAAGAAAATCAATTAAACCAAAAGTAAAGCTCGATACAGACAGGGTAGTAAAGCTCTGCGTGATTATCGTTGTGTTCTGTTCACTTTTAATTCTGGGAGTACTTTTTATTCCGGACGGACAGCTTGAAAACGTAAAGGAAAAAACTCCCGTAACAAAAGAAAAATCTCAGGACGGAAAAGAAAGCGTTTCAAAAAAGCCGCGTAAGAATGATAATGATGATAAAGGTGGAACTGACTCAAGCGACCAAAGAAAATCTGAAGATAAAAAAAGAAATGATGCGGACAAAAATAAAAAAGATCAGAATGAAACTCCTGTAGTAATAAAACCTGTCGATGATAAAGCGTCTGATAAAAAAGATGAATCTAAAGAAGAAAAACCGAAGGATGAAAAACCTCAAGATACAAAACAGCCTGAAAAAAAAGATGAGTTTTCTGATATTCCGAATGCAGTAAATAATGCGCAGATTGTTTTTGTATTTGATGACGGCGGACAGAATCTTTCTCATCTTGATAAATTTTTAAAGCTTCCTTTCCCGGTGACGATTGCAGTTTTACCTGGATTAAAATATTCAAAAGAGTCTGCTGCAAAAATAAGGGCTTCTGGAAAAGAGCTTATCCTTCATCAGCCGATGCAGGCAGTAAATGCTTCTGTAAATCCAGGACCTGGGGCTATAAAGCCTGAGATGACGGATGATGAAGTTATTTCGACACTGTTCCGCAATGTAGAAGAAATCGGGCCTGTTGCCGGAATGAACAATCATGAAGGTTCTGCAATTACAGCAGACCAGCACAAGATGGAAGTGATTTTAAAATTTGCAAGTGAAAACGGAATTTACTTTCTTGATTCAAGAACTAATAAAGATACTCAGGTTCCGTTTGTAAGTAAGGCACTTGGTTTTTCTTATTATGAAAGAAACGGACTTTTTCTTGACAACGAAAAGACAAGAGAAAATGCCCTTAAAGAAATGAAAAAAAATATAGAAAAGGCAAACAGAGACGGTGTTGTAATTATGATTGGCCATGTATGGTCTGCAGATTTTTTACCGCAGCTTTTACAGGATGCTTATCCGGTTTTAAAGCAGAAGGGTTATGTAATAAAAACTGTTTCTGAATGCCGTGGAAAAAAATAAAAGAAAGTAGCAGGAAAGAAGAGGATAGTAATGAAAGTTTTAGGTATTGAATCAAGCTGCGATGAAACAGCCTGCGCAATAGTAGAAGACGGAAAGACAATTTTAAGCAATGTTGTCGCAACACAAATTCCTTTTCACAGAATATATAAGGGTGTAGTTCCAGAAATCGCAAGCAGAAAACATGTCGAGTGGATTTTACCTGTCGTTAAGCAGGCTTTAAAAGAAGCAGATTTAACTTTAGATGATATCGATGCAGTAGCTTCGACAAACAGACCTGGGCTTATGGGTTCTTTACTTGTAGGCCTTACCTTTGGAAAAACACTTGCATGGTCAACAGGGAAACCTTTTATCGCAGTAAACCACATGCTCGGACATCTTTATGCAGCCCACCTTGTAAACGACATTGAATATCCTTATATCGGGCTTTTAGTTTCGGGCGGCCATTCGATAATCTGTAAAGTCCAGGGCTTTGATGATATAGAAGTTTTGGGAACGACTGTAGATGATTCTGTTGGCGAAGCCTTTGATAAGGTTGCAAAATTTTACGGGCTCGGATACCCGGGGGGCGTAATAATTGACGGCCTTGCAAAAAAGGGAAACGCCGCCGCCGCAGACTTTCCGATGCCTAAGCTTGACGGAAAGGAGCACAGATACGATGTTTCTTTTTCCGGTCTTAAAACCGCCGTCATTCACCAGTGCGACATGTTCTGGAATAAAGATTTTGAAAAGACAAATGAAAACATGTGTGCTGCCTTTCAGGAGACGGCGTGCAGGACAATATCTTCAAGGCTTTTCAGGGCGGTAGATGATACCGGACTTAAAACTGTTGTAGCCGGCGGCGGCGTTGCGGCTAATTCACGGTTGCGTGAGCTTCTTGCAGAACGCAGTGACGTTAAATGTATTTTTCCGCCTTTAAAACTTTGCGGGGATAACGGTGCAATGATTGCAGGAGTTGCGTATCACTTTTTAAAGAGGGGTGACAGAAGCTCGATTGATACGACAGCCTGTGCAAGAATTCCACAGTTTAAAAAAGGCCTGCTGCGCGGAAAAAAATAATTGACATTATTTAAGGAATTGTTTATATTCAATCTATGATTAAGACAATATGGGCATATTATTATTACTATTATTCTCACAAAAGCGTAGCAGAGTGCCTGTAATATTTGTTTTGATAAATTACAATTGTAAATTACAAGGAACTCTGTAAAGGGTTCCTTTTTTTTTGCTTTGGAAAAAAGGAAGGTACAGATATGATTATTATTCTTAAAAAGAATGCAGAAGAAAAAAAAGTAGAAGAGTTCATCGAGAGCTGGAAAAAACGGGGTTATGGAATTCATCTTTCGAAAGGTGAAAACACAACCATCGTTGGAATCTTAGGTGATACTTCTGCGCTTGATGCTAATGCAATATGCGCAAATGAAGTTGTTGATGTTGTTCAGCGTGTATCTGCTCCATACAAAATGGCAAGCAGAAAATTTCATCCGGAAGATACAGTCGTTTCTGTAGGCGCTGGTCAGGAAGGGGTAAAATCAAGTACTTTCGGTAAAAAGTCAATCGGAATAATTGCAGGCCCGTGCTCTGTAGAAACAGAAGAACAGGTTGTAGCAATTGCAAAGGCTGTTAAAAAAGCAGGTGCAAGATTTTTACGCGGCGGAGCTTTTAAACCTAGAACAAGCCCTTATTCTTTCCAGGGACTTGGAAAAAAGGGACTTGATTTTCTTGTTACTGCAAAAAAAGAAACTGGTCTTCCAATCGTAACAGAATTGATGGACATAAGACAGTTAAAATATTTTGAAGACGTAGATTTGATTCAGATTGGTGCACGCAATATGCAGAACTTTGATCTTTTAAAGGAAATGGGAAAAGTTAAAAAGCCTATTCTTTTAAAACGCGGAATGAGTGCAACTGTAAAAGAACTTTTGATGAGTGCAGAATACATTATGGCTTCTGGAAATGAAAATGTAATTCTTTGCGAACGCGGAATAAGAACGTTTGATAATTATACAAGAAACTGTATGGACATAAGCATTATTCCATACTTAAAAAAAGAAAGTCATCTTCCAATCATCATTGACCCGAGCCACGCATCAGGTCTTCGCTGGATGGTTCCGACACTTGCAAAGGCTGCAGTAGCTGCCGGAGCAGACGGACTTATTATCGAAGTTCACAACAATCCTGAAAAAGCTTTGTGCGACGGTGAACAGAGTTTAAGACCGGAAGAGTTTGCAGATTTGATGAAGATTCTTCCTCAGTATGCTTCTCTTGAAGGAAGAACATGCTAAAATAAGGCAGGGGTGCAGATGAAAAAACTTACTGATATGACATTCGGTTTTGTAGGGCTTGGTCTTATGGGCGGTTCAATTGCAAAGGCAATTAAACAGAAAGTCCTTTCTTCTGGTACAGAAGTTTTTAAAATAGGAGAGGGGCTCGACGGCCTTTCTCATGACCAGGTTAATGCAAAAATCTTTGCGATGGACATGAATCTTGATTCACTTAAAAACGCAAAGGAAGAGAACATCATTGACGAATGGTTTGCACCCCAGCAGACTGATGAAATGCTTGAAAAATGTGATTTTGTCTTTATCTGCCTTTATCCTAAAGCTACAGTCCGTTTTCTTGCTGAACATAAAAACGCCTTTAAATCGGATTCAATTGTAACAGACATTTCCGGAGTAAAAACACTTATTGCTCAGAAGGTTTTTGAAAGCTCATCAAGTCCTGTCCGCGATGACGTTGATTTTATTTTAGGTCATCCGATGGCAGGAAACGAAAAGGAAGGATATGGTGCTTCATGCGGAACTGTATTTGAAGGCCGGAATTATATTTTAATGCCGCATAAATCCAACCGCGAAGAAAACCTTGCTCTTATGCGTGAGCTTATTACAAAACTCGGAATTAAGCGCATTATCGAAACAGATTATAAAACCCACGATCATAAAATTGCATTTACAAGCCAGCTCTGTCATGTAATTGCTTCAAGCCTTGTAGACAGCGCAGAAGACGATAAAATTACAGCCTTTGGCGGCGGAAGCTACGAGGACTTAACACGCATTGCACTTATTAATGCTCCTTTGTGGACTGAGCTTTTTTTACTTAACAAAGAAGAGCTTGTTTCGATGATTAATTCATTTGAAAATTCTCTTTCGAAAATAAAGAACGCAATAGAAAGTGAAAATGCTTCTGAGTTAAATTCAATTTTAAAGGCTGTAAGGGAAAAACGAGCGGCAATGGCAAAGGTGTGATTTTAGCCTTTGTGTGCCATGCAGTCTTTTCGCGGTTGACTTAAACAACGGCGCGTAATAAAATTATGTCATTATGACAGACTTAGAAATGCTTGACGGAGCTATCCGTCGTGTTCACGATTTTCCAAAACCTGGAATCCTTTTTTATGATATTACCGGTGTTTTTGTAAAGCCAGAAGCTTTTAAATTTGTTATCGATAAAATGGTAGAGCTTTACAAGGACGCAAAAATTGATGCAGTTGCTGCAGTTGAGTCACGCGGATTTTTGTTTGCCGCTCCATTTGCAGAAAAACTCGGTCTTCCTCTTGTTTTAATAAGAAAAAAGGGTAAGCTTCCGGGCGATACTTATTCATGCAAATATGCCCTTGAATACGGTATGGCAGAAGTTGAAGTTCATAAATCTGATGTTGATAAAGGAAAGAATTATCTTGTAATAGATGACCTTATTGCTACAGGCGGAACTTTAGTTGCAGCACGCAATCTTATCGAGCAGGGCGGCGGAACGGTTTCTGACTTCTTTGGTGTTATAGGTCTTCCAGAACTTGATTACGAAAAAGTTCTTGCGCCTTCAAAAATAACTACGATTATAAATTACGGCGGAAAATAAACCGTAAAATTTTTATAACCCCGACACCTTACTGGAAACTGGAGCCGGGGATTTTTTTATTCGAATTAAGTCAGATAAAAAAAGTGAGGAATTATATGAAAACAAAGTTTAAAATCGTAACAATTGTGATTGCTGTCATGGCGCTTTTTGCTTCGTGCGGCGGAAAGAAAAGTATATGGAAGGATATTAATGATTCTGATACAATCCCGGATCAAGTTCTTGAGAATATCAAAAAAGGAAAATATGACTTAAATGATTTTTCTCAAGACGGATATACTGTTTTGACAAAGTTTCTTCCATCTATGACTATTGATGTTTTTAATGCCTGTGTTGAAGCCGGAGCAGATGTTAATCTTGCTGATGCAAATGGAATATATCCTTTATTTGTATGCTTTGATTCTGAATTGCAGGTTTGCTCTAAAATTATTGAAGATGTAAAGGATATTAATGTAAAAGATCATGACGGAAGAAATGCACTTTATTATCTTGTTAAAAGTAGTGCTGATAAATTATATATCTTTTTTAAGCTGGCAGACAGAAAAATTGATGTTTCGCTTTATGATGAAGCAGAGGGAATATGGCCGTTTATTGATATTTATTCAAAGAATTCATCTAATATAGATTTAATAAGATTTGTTCTGTCTGATGATTTTAAAATGTGTACAAATCCTCATGCGCTGGATAATGCTGATGGAATTGTTAAAGAATCATTTAAAATGATTAAAGAAGCAAAGGACAACCCTTTAAAAGAATTTACTCCTGCAAATAAGAAAATGAATCCGCCTGAGGATGCTCCAGCAAATTTTTTGTTGATGCCGGGATTAATACCTTACGGCGAATGGGCAGAGGAACGTGCTAAAGAAATTGATCACTATCTTATGTGTGATATGAAGCTTGGATCACAGACTTACAAGGCAGGAACACGGGTAGTAATTGATGGTTATGCTGATCCTGAAAATGCAGATCTTTATTCGTATGTAGACGGAGTGTTCTGTCACGATTATAAGATTCACATTGGTAACGATGTGTATAAAATTCCACAGCGCTACATAAGTATGTATGCATCAGAATATACTTTTCCGGAAACAAACGAAACAGTTCTTCTTCTTTCAACTTTTGCAATTACAGACCCTAATGACGACGTGTATCCATCATCATTTCTTGAGGTATATGATTATGAATTTATAAAAGGTGTAGACGTTGTACTTGTAAAAGGTAACAGCTCATATAAAATTGATACTTCAGAAGTTGAAAGCGGTTTCTGCTATAACAATCTTCAAATTATGGATGGATCAAAATTTGCAGCATCTCCTGTAATTCATGGAAACCTTTTCTCTTCTCCTGTCGACAGTGTAGAGGGCTTTTATTATCTTTGTGGCAATAAACTCAAAAAGATTGTTGTAACAAATATTTATCATGAGTGGGAAGATGAACCTATTTATGATGAGTATATCGGTTATGAACTTAATAGTTCCAGTAATACAGAAGAGCTTTTGCTTAAGATGAGAAAATACAGTGAATATGAAGATTATGTTTATTATCCTAATGACCGGTATGTACTTTCTGCTCCATACGTATGGCAGGAAATAAAAAGTCTGGAAATCTAACTGGTAAATTTTTACAATCTGGCATCTGATAATGAAAAGTGGAAACTGGAAAACAGGTGCGGGGATTTTTTTATTTCCACGATCCGCCGGTTGCGATTACATTTGAAAGTTTAAGATATTCTTCTGAATTTTTTTCTGTTATTCCGCCGGTCGGAATAAATTTAATTTCATTGAATGGTCCTTTAAGTGCGTTTAATAAAGCAATGCCGCCGGAAACTTCTGCCGGGAAAAGCTTTAATACTTTAAGGCCGTAAGATGAGGCGTTCATGATTTCGGTAGGCGTCATAACTCCGGGAATTACAGGAACGCTTTTTTTAATGCAGTAGAGAACTGTTTTTTTATCAAAGCCCGGCATTACGATAAATTTTGCGCCTTTTTTAATAGCGTCGCGTGCTGTCTTTACATCAGAAACAGTTCCGGCTCCTACAAGAAGGTCCGGGTAGTTTTGGCTTATGTATTTTATGCAGTCTCCTGCGCAGGCAGTGCGGTATGCGATTTCTGCAATTTTATGGCCTTCGCTTATAAGCCGTTCTGCAGTTTTCTGTGCGTCATCAGTTTTTTCTATTTTTACAAGCGGAATAAATTTAAATTCCGTAATCTTATCAAAAAAGCTTTGTGCGTTCTTTAAATATTTTTCATTCATTTTCTACCATCCAGTCAGAAAGATTAAAACTTTCTTCTATATTATTTTCGGCATCATCTTCAAGAAGATAAAAGAAATCAAGGCCGGTTTTTTCTTCGACGGTGTCTACTGTTACAGCATATTCCCAGAACGAAGCCGTGCACTTTGTATTGGGAATTATAAAGCCTATTGCAAAAAAGTCTGATCCCGATTTTGCAAGAATTGCCTTGTAATAAAACTCGGGAAGTGCAACAGCATTCTGTCCTATTGAGTTAAATTCAATTTTATCTAAAACAGGACCTGTAACAATCCAGAGCTTATCAAACTTTTCTGCAAAACAGCGCACTTCATGCTCAAGGTCCTTCCAGATTCCGCGGTTAAAATCTGCTGTCTGTGGACTCATGTTGCTCATAAAAAACGAATCGTTCATTGTTTCAAAGCTGTAAGTAAGGTCGGCGCTTGGAGCAAGGTGGCCGCGGTCAAAGCCCGAGTTTTTATAATCGGCAGGACTTGCAGAGCCGGTAAGGACTTTGGGGTCTGAGCGAAAGTTGTCTTTTCTTTCGACGTTTTTCTGTATTTTTCCTGAGTCGAGGGTATATGCAACCCATTCAGGCTGCTCATATTTTTCGCGGTAGCAGAGAGTGTAGCCTGAATGCACTATTATCTGGTGGCTGTCTTCTTTTTCGCTTGTTTCAAGGACGCCTTTTGTGTCGTCTTCTGAAATTAAAAGGCAGCCGCGGGGGCAAAGCGGAATTTCATAAGGAATTTCACCGCCTGGAATATCGGAAGGTGCTTCGGTTTTGAAAGTCTCCCCAGATGCGGAAGCCTCTTGAGCCGGGGTGACTTCTGTTTCTAACGCGGCGTCTGTTCCGGCAGTAACGGGATTTAAAGCCACCTCAGAACTTGGCGCCGGCTTTGACAAAAGCGACATGAGAATTGCAATTGAAGAAACAAAGCAGATGATCATTAAAGCAATGTATAGCGGCCTTTTTTTCATACTCTGATTATAAAAGTAATCTTGTCGAAAGTCCATTAGAGTGATATTATTTGCAGAATATAGAGGAACCTATGAAAACAATATCAAAACCAGCAAAAAAAGATACAAAAAAGGATTCAAAATCAGTATCTAAAAAAACTTTGCTTCCAAAAAAACACTATAAATCTATTTTAGGTGAAAAAGAAACAGAACATGCGATTGTCTTAATCAAAGACTTTTTCCAGATGGCGCTTTCTACCGAGTTGAATTTGACTCGAGTAACAGCGCCTCTTTTTGTTAGAGCATCAACTGGTGTAAATGATGATTTAAATGGAATTGAACGCCCTGTATCTTTTCCTGTAAAACAGCTTAACGATGAAAAACTTGAAATCGTTCAGTCACTTGCAAAGTGGAAAAGGTTAAAGGTAACAGATTTAAAGATGACTCCGGGATTTGGAATTTATACAGACATGAACGCTATAAGACCGGACGATGATATAGATGCACTTCATTCGATTTATGTTGACCAGTGGGACTGGGAAATGGCAATCGATGAAAAAGACAGAACGATTTATTATCTTCACGAAATCGTAAATAAAATTTACCGCTGCATCAAGCGCACGGAATTTTTTATTTATGACCGTTATACTCAGATTAAGCCTGTACTTCCAGAACAGGTGACATTCCTTTATTCGGATGACCTTCAGCGTGAATATCCTGATCTTACTCCAAAAGAAAGGGAAGCTGTTGTAACAAAAAAATTCGGTGCAGTATTTATCTGCGGAATCGGCGGTAAACTTCCAGACGGAACAATTCATGACGGAAGGGCTCCTGACTATGATGACTGGATTACAGAAAGCGGTGACGGACACAGAGGTCTTAACGGAGACCTTCTTGTATGGGATTCTGTACTTGAACTTCCTCTCGAACTTTCTTCTATGGGAATAAGAGTAAATGCACATTCTTTAACCCTTCAGCTTGAAGAAAGAAAAGCAGAAGACAGGGCAAAGCTTATGTTCCACTCAAAGCTTTTAAAAGGTGAACTTACTCAAACAATCGGCGGCGGTATAGGACAGTCGAGACTCTGCATGTTCCTTTTGAGAAAGGCTCATATCGGAGAAACTCAGGTTTCCATCTGGCCCGAAAAAGAATTTGCAGCCTGCAAAAAAGCCGGAATTAAACTTTTGCAGCTTAAATAATTTTTGATGCAGAATGTTGAATATAATTTTAATCACGAAAGCCTCGAAACAGAATTAAAGACTTTTGCAGAGAAAAAAATTACAGAGCTTTATGTTCACGATCAGAAGATGGCATCAGACAAAAAAATGCTCATCCATTTTCTTCAGACTGCAGTACGTGACATAAGCAGCTGTTACATAAGTCTTAAAATTAATCCTGATGTAATAGACAGCGAAATAATAAATCTTGTTTCATCGTTGTTCTGTTCACTTGAAATTCCGATGACAGAAAGCAAGACAAAGATTTTAGAAAAAGACAAAAAGGTTTTTCTGTTTGACAAAAAATTATATTCAAAAAAAGCAGCGCTTTTAAATAACGCAGGGCTTATTTTTGGCTTTGACCTTGATTTTGCACTGTCTCAGGGAGATTCCTTTAAAGCGTTCCGAGACAGGATAGATTTTGCCCTTACTCTTTATCCAAACCACATCGATTTTCCTCAGATAGAAAAAAAGTCAGAATTAAAGGAAAAGTGCACGGGAACTTATTCAAGCCAGGATATTTCTTATTCAAAAAAACTTGCACTTGCCCTAAAGATTTTCTACACAGCCGGAAGGGCAGTGCCATGGTTTAACTTTGTATTAAAACCATTAAAAGTTGCCCCTTCAAAATTCTTTTCTGATTTTGCTGAATGGCTTGAATGCAACAATGTTGATTTAAATGATTCAGAAAAAATTGAAAGCCTTACTCACAAAGAAATCGAAAAAATGCAGCTTTTGTTTTTAGAAATGAAGTTTGAAGAAAAGCATAAAGAAGATCTTTACACTGCAGTTAAAGACATCGTAAATCTTTACGGAGCCTTTAGCCGTGCAGATCAGGAAAACGAAGAAACGGTTTTAGACCTTTCTTACAATCCCGAAGATTTACTTAGCCCGGCAACGCTTAACATTCAGTCTTTCTGCGACAATGTATGCATGGATTACTGTAAAATACGTGTATTTGCCGGAGAAGAAGAGCCGGAGTACGCTCTTTTGTAATTTCTTTTTATTTTTTACGCGGAATAAAATATGGAAGAGACTTTTACTTTTAATGCAACATCTAAAATACGGCTCGATGTTTTTCTTCGAAAAGTCCTTCCTGAAACTTTAAAATGCGAAATTTCAAACAGCAAGATAAGGCGCCTTATTATTGCAGGCTGTGTCTGTGTAAACGGTCGTGATGTCCGTGTTCCGGGTTTTACAGTTTTTAGCTCAAGTACAGTAACTGTAAAGGTCGATAAAGAAAAACTCTTATTTGAAAAACAGGCCTCAGACATTAAATTTGAAGTAACAGAAGAAAGCGTTCTTTTTGAGGATGATTACCTTATTTTTATAAATAAGCCCTCTCACTTTCCGACAGAAAAAACAATAGTTGCTTCACGCGATAACCTTCATGATGCTCTGGTCAGATATTTGTGGAATAAAAATCCAGAACTCCGTAATCCCCCTTATGTCGGAATAATGCACAGACTTGATAAAGAAACTTCAGGTGTCATTCTTTTTACAAAAAAGCGAGAAGTAAATAAAGCGATATTTGATATGTTTGATTCAGGAAAACTGGATCTTGAGAATGCGGGTGCGCATCAAAAAGTGGATTCTGGTAATTCCACCAATGTGCGAAATACAGACGATTCTTGTAATTCCACCAATGCGCGAAATACAGACGGTTCTTGTAATTCCACCAATGCGCGCCCTGTTAAAAAAACATATGTCGCACAAGTTTACGATTCACCGCAAATTAAAGACCACTTTACAGTAAAAAATTATCTTGGGCGCATAACATCAAAAAGCTCCCAGGGAAAGTGGGGAAGTGTACCCAAGACTAAAGGCGGCCTCATCGCAGTAACAGAATTTAAAGTACGTGAGCGCAAAAACGGAATATGCATTATTGAATGTCACCCGGTAACCGGCCGCACCCACCAGATAAGAATTCACCTCGCACAAAGCGGCTTTCCGATAATCGGCGACACGCTTTACGGCACAGATGCACACGCTTACAATACGAAACTTTTAAAATCCAGCCCCGAAAGACTTATGCTCCACGCTGAATCACTTGAGCTTGTTCATCCTGTAACAGGCGAAAGACTCTGCATTAAAGCGGAGAGCGGGTTTTGACTAATTGTTGTCTGTTTTAAGTTGTGCCTGCAGTTGCAATACCTGCTCGAGCGGAAGACCAGTAATTTCTGAAATGTCATCTACTGGGTAATTTTTCCTAAGCATATTAGATGCATCTTCTACGGCTTTCTGCTGAGTGCCTTCTGCAATGCCTATTTCACGGCCTTCTTCACGAATGTCACGCATTACTTCTTCTGCATCGTATTCTGTAAGACTCATTGCAAGCACCTCCTCTTTCTGAACCTTAAAAAAACCGTCCAGCAACTTTTCGTGGATGGCCCAGTTCATGGCTTCGTCAACGGCAGCCACCGCGCTCATTCCCTTTTTCTTGTTCTCGGAAATGCGCGATACGTACTGAATGTAATTATATAACGGTTCGCAGTTTTTTTGAAGTGATATGTTGTGGTCAGGATTGATGTTTATAAGCTCTGCAGTCCATTCAAAGTTTCCGGTTTTGTCAGGTACTTCAAAGGCATCGGAAAGCTTTAGATCGAACCTGTCTGGAGTTTCGAGTTCCCCGTTGTAAAAGACAATGAACTTTGGATTTGGAATCTTTACAAGCGTGCTTCTGTGAAGTGTCTTACCAAGACGGCTTAAGTGCATCTGATAAAGCTGTGAAAAATACATGAGGCCCCGAAGCGGCAGGTTGGGGTTGTAAGTTGACTGCTGCTCGTAGAGTGTCATCTGCGAGTCAACGAGAAAGGACACATCGTTTCTCATCGTAAGATAGATTACGTTTTCGATTGTATTTACTTCGAGGGCATCGGGGTCTGTGTAGCTGCTTCCGTTAAGTGCGTTATAAAGTTCAAGCCGCCATTTTTTGCTTTCTTCTGTGTTCCTTCCGAAGATTGCCTTAAAAAGCCTGTCTTTGTATTCCCTCTGTGGAACAGTTGAAATATCCATATTTTTCTCCATGTTTAATAATCAGTCCCGTCATACACCGGACTCAGGTGCTTTACAAGCCCCTGCATATAGATATTCTTTTTTTTAATAAATTTTTACAAAAAATAAAAAAAAGATAATTTTTTCCCGTCAGCGGCAGAACACAAAATGATTCACGGCTCTTTACACTTCGAAGCTTGGGCGAGTGCCATCATATTTGTGGGATGTCTGGAGACGGGAGAAGTTTGCATTTCCCCAAAGAAAACTTGCGGATTAGATATATGCATGTATAATTATAGAAAGAGAGAGATTATTAAAAGTTGGAGAACGAAATGAAAAAGTATTTGAATTCTTTTTGCGCAGTTTTTGTTTTAGCTGCGTCTCTTTTGGTAACAGGCTGTAAAGCGCCAAGTGGTGGGGGAGGTGGTTCTGGCTCAGGAGAGATTGGCGGCTCAGGTTCTGGGAGCGGTGGTGAAAGCGGAAAAGCTGATGTTTTTAAAATAACTTCTAACGGAATTACTTTAAATGGAACATTACTTAAAAATACTGGAGAAGTTTGTGTAATAAACTCTCCTGTTATAGTATCAAATTCAGAAAAACCAGAAGTTTATTATGATGGATTTTTTACGGAAGATAATAGTGTTACAATAATGCCTTTTATTATGGGTAAGTACGAAGTAACGCAGGAGTTATACAAGGCTGTTATGACCGGTAACGCTCGTGGAATTAATCCGGAACCTTCATATTTTAAAGATTCTCCTGATGGAAATGAAATTCAGAAATTGCGTCCTGTAGAAGGTATGAGCGGGTATGAAGCTGCTTATTTTTGTAATGAACTTACGAAAAAAACAATCGGGGAATCAGAGCAGGTTTATACTTTTACAGCTCAAAATAAAATCATAATGGATATTACTAAGAAAGGTTACCGTTTACCCACGGAAGGAGAATGGGAATTTGCTGCCCGTGGAGGAGACCCGGCAAAACCAGACTGGGTTTATTATTTTAGCGGAAGTGAAAGAAACTATAACAGTACTACTCGTGTAGATGCCGGGTTGGATAGTGTCGGATGGTATGAGAAAAACAGTAATAATAAAACACATCAGGTAGGCCTAAAAAAACCTAATAGACTTGACCTTTACGACATGAGTGGCAATGTATTTGAATTCATTTATGGTGGTTATGTTTGGTATTGGAAAGATCTACCTGGGTCTTATCCATTAGTACCAAAGGGAGAAACTACACAGACTTGGCGTACAGATGGTGATGGCCGGTGGAGTGATATAGGAGGAAGCTGCAACTACCGAGCCTATGATTGTGCAGTTTTTTTTCATGGTGAAGAAATTGATGACGAAATTGATCGCAATTATATAGGCTTCCGCCTCTGCCGCACAAAGTAGCCAGGACAGTTAGTACCCGCTGGAGCACAACAGCTACAATTTTGATGCCAGCTCTTTTACTTTTTCGAGAGGGAGGTCTGATGCCTGTGCAATCTGTTCGGGGGTACCAAGGTTCATTTTAAGAAGGTTTGATGCAGTTTCGATGGCTTTTTGCTTTGCGCCTTCTCGGAACGAGTAAGATTTTTCACGTTCAAAATCCATGAACTGCTTTTTCCATCGTAGATTATGCTTTGCTTCTTCTACCATATGCGAAATCCTCTGGGCAAAGGCGTTTGTACTTTCATTTGACGTTACAAGTTTTAAGAATGCCTTTTGCCTTTCATCTGATATTTTATCATAGTTTTCTGCAATAAAAAAGTATTTGTATGTCCTGTCATTAAGTTTTATTTTAGGATTTTCAATACAAAGGTTTTCGAATGTGTATTTTGCAAGTCCTTTATTAAAAATATCCGGAATGCAGATAAAAATGATGTAACTGTCCTTTAAGTCTTTATAATCTTCTCCAGAGTCAAGATTATCTACATCAAGGATTCCCTGATAGTAGCGTGCTCTTTCCGGCAGTTCTCCTGTATCAGTGGACTGCATTTCAAGATTAAAGGCTTTTGAACCTCCTACGGCATATACATCAAGCCTTACTCCTTTTTTGCCATAGTCAATTTCGATTGTCTCTTCCTGTTTCATATCAATGTGATCAATTTTGATTTGAAGCAGAATTTCAAGAAGCTCCTTGCATATGTCAGGATTGTTGCGCATTACCTTATAAAAGATAAAGTTGTTGGCAATGGTTGCCTTTTCCCATTTTTCTTCGGGAGTTAAAGATTTTTCGCTTGTCATAATAGGCCCTTGTAATAATATGTATCTGTTCCGGCATACGCCGGACTCCGGTGCTTCTAAAAGCCCCTGCATATAGATATTCTTTTTTTTAATAAATTCTCACAAAAAAGAAAAAAAAGATAATTTTCCCGTGTCATCAGGCAGAACACAAAAAAGTAAATAACTTATTTATTTAATCTGCAGCCAGAGCCACAAATATGATGACACTCGCCTGAGCTTCGAAGTGAAAAGAGCCGTGAATCATTTTGTGTTCTGTCTGCAGATATAAAACAAATATTTTATTTTTGGCCCGTCCACATGGTAAAGAGAAAGTCGCTTTGTCTACATTCGCATATGAAATCTTTCGCATTTGGCCCAAAAAAAACTTGCGGATTAGATATATGCATGTATAATTATAGAAAGAGAGAGATTATTAAAAGTAGAAGAACGAAATGAAAAAGTATTTGAATTCTTTTTGCGCAGTGTTTGTTTTAGCTGCGTCTCTTTTGGTAACAGGCTGTAAAGCGCCAAGTGGTGGGGGATCTGGCTCTGGACAAGACGGAGGACAGCAGGGTGGCGGAATAACCTTATATACAAAAGTTGGTACCCAGACAATCGGCAATACTACATACGATATTGTAACCTTTGGAAGCTTTCCGCAGTCGGAAAAAACTGATGATACTATTACTGTAAATGAGTCAGAATCAAAAACAGCCGGTTCTTATACATACTTTAGAGGAAGCGATGGTGAATGGTATGCTAAATTAGCTTCAAAATATTACAAAGTGGAACCGATTAAATGGCGCGTACTTACAACAGATTACGACCATGATGGTAATCCTTCTACAGCTGGTAAGAAACTTCTTCATGCAGAAAACACTCTTATAAATAAAGCTTATCATGCAAATTCAAATAATTATGAAAATTCTTCTGTAAGGGCTTATCTTACAGGTGATTTTTATGCAACTGCTTTTACACAGGAAGAACAGAACGCAATTGCAACTACAACAGTAATAAACAATGCAAGAAGCACTAACCCGGATAGCAATGCAACACAATTTAACGGCGGAGTTAACCAGTATGCAAGTGATAATGCTACAAGCGATAAAATATTTTTGTTGAGCGAGCAGGAAGTAACAAAAGCTGATTACGGCTTTGCGGCTTATAATGCCTATGGAACTGGCAGCACGAGAATCCGTAAGGTAACTGCTTTTGCCAAGGAAAGTGGAGCCTTGGCAAGTACACGCAGTGGTTATGAAGACGCGGGTTTTTGGTGGCTGCGCTCTCCTACCTGCAATTCGAACTACACGCGCTACGTCTCCTATGATGGCAGTGCGGACAACTTAGACTCCGTGTTTAACGATGGTAGAGGTGTCGTTCCTGCTTTGTGCCTAAATTAAAATTGGTATGCACTGGTAAAAAATCCCGCTTCGGCGGGATTTTTTTGTTTATTAATATATGAAAGGTGTGGTATAATAACCATATGCCAACTGTATTCAATGAAAAAGGTTATAGATTTTTCTTTTTTTCTAATGAGGGGAGTCCTTTGGAACCTTGCCATATTCATGTAAGAAAAGATGAGGCGCTTGCAAAGTTCTGGGTTTCTGATAAATGCTCTCTTGCAGAAAATCTTGGATTTACTGCAAAACAGTTGAATGAAATTTCTGAAATAATCAATTTGAATACTAAGAAGATTAAGGAGGCTTGGAATGGATTTTTCTTTTAATAATGCCAAAGCTCAGAAGGTTTGGTTTGACAGTGAAAACTTATGGTTGTTGTTAATTGATGGAAGACAACTTTCTTTGCCTCTTATATATTTTCCAACTCTTTTTAATGCAAAACCAGAGGATCGTGATACTTGTCAATTAAGTGGTGGTGGAATTGGTATTCATTGGGATAATCTTGATGAAGATTTATATGTTCCAAATCTGCTGCTTGGTATAACTGAAATAAACAGAAAAAATAAGACAGCGTAAATAATAAAAAAAGATAATTTTTTCCCGTCAACAGACAGACCACAAAATGATTCACGGCTTTTTTCGCTTCGAAGCATGGGCGAGTGCCATCATATTTGTGGGATGTCTGGAGACGGGAGAAGGTGAGTTTTTTTGGTGCTTTTTGCACCCTGCTTAAGCGGGACAAAAGTTTTTAAATTAAATTCAATTAAATCTCGAAAAACTCTATTCAAAATTTATTATATATGGTAAAATATTGTATTAAAGCCAAGTTTTTAGAATTTTGTTATATACCATTTTTTGAGGGTTTTGTTTTGGATAGGCAGAATTGTAAAAGACATAAGGCTTTTGTTCTCTTAGTTTTACCGCTTTTCGGTATTATCCTTTCTCTCGTCTCATGTGAAAACTTTTATAAGCCGGTAAAAAGCTGGTTTAAATACTACACAGACAACGCAACAGTTGGAAAATATGACATAGTAGAAGTTGTCGGAACATCCTCTTCTGGAATCCAATGTATAGAAAGCAATGACAATAAAGATATCAAGCTTTATCTTATGAACCCGATCGGTTATTCTCTTGCCTGCGAATATGTTTTTGATAATCCTGAAATTAACGTTTCACCCGGTGACGTCTGTACTTTTGTTCAGTCTATGGACAAAAATGTTATCACACTTACCTTTAGCCAGTCTTTTTTGCATGATGTCGAGATGGGAAACTATCCTATAAAAGATGAAGGCGGAACTGTAATAGGGGCGCAGAAAGATTTATCAGGAACGATAAAAATTTGTACAGACGATAGTGTACCACGACCTTTTGAGTCGTTCCACATTTCTGTAATCGTAAACTCTGCACCTCCAAGAATGCGTGATGCGATGTTCCAGTATAATAAGCCGGGAGATGGTAAAAAGTATGTTGTCTGTTTTAAAATTCCTGATTTAAATAATACTGTTCACCAGAAAGATACAAAAACACTTGTTGTAAACGGCGAAACTTATAACGTTTCTTTTGGAAGTTCTGTATCAATAACCCCATCGGATGGAAAGCTTAAAACTGAAAAACCGTCTGATTTGTGCGATCTTAATAACCTGCAGACTATTTTTACAAACGAAAGCGGTTATGTTAATTTTTATTATTACACAGGAATTACTCCGACAAATGACAGAAAAACTGTAAATATTACGCTTACTGATGATTATAATTTTAAAACCGAGGTTGTAGTTTCTAACAGCACAGGAAAGCTTATTAAGCCGACTTTAAGTGTTGCAGAGGGCAATGCATATCAGGTAAATGAGACTGATGGAATTTATCCTGTTGTTATAAATCATACAGGGGAATCAAAGAAATATAACGATGAAGGTAACCTGGTTGATGGAGACAGATGTTCTAAACCTTATATTTCTTACAAGCTTTATAAAGATGGTGTAGCAGATCCTATAAAAGAAGACAGCGGACCTGCTCCTTTAACTGTTAATCTTGAAAAAGGAAAATACTATATAGAAACTTATGCTTATGCAGATACTTTTGTAGACAGCGATAAGGCATCTGGATTTGCTGCAGAGTCAACCAGTATGGTTACTGTCAAATCTCCTTTAACCTATTATGTAAAAAATACAGGAAGTGATATTGCGGGATCTGGCAACGGTTCTAAAAAGAAGCCGTACAGAACGATACAGAAGTGTATAGATGAAATATATGCTGATTATAATGCATATGACCATAATACAAATACAATACATACTGTAGAAATGCTTTCTAATTTGACTGCACAGGATGGAGATACTTTTACTAACAATGCATTTATCAGATTTAAAGAGGGAACTGATAACATTAATAAAGCACTAAACTATGTGCTTGAAGGCCATGGTTATACAATTAACGCATCTCAAAAAGGCCACGTAATCATGACTGTTTCAAATACTATCATTGGTATAAATAATGTAAATATAACAGGTGGAATTACTGATAGTAACTTTGGTTATAAGAATGGTGGTGGTATACTATGCGCTGGTGGTATAGTTACCATGAACGCAGGAAGTATAACCGGTTGCCATTCTTGTCTTTTCGGTGGAGCAGTGTACGTATTTTATGGTAAAGCAATAACACTTAATGGAGTTACTATAACAGGAAACACTGCAGATAATGCTGGTGGTGGTGTTTATATTCCTTCTGGCCATCATGATGGTATAGGATATATATCTTTAAAAGGTAACTGTAATATTACTGGTAATACTGCCGGTGACACTGCTAACAGAAAACCTTCTAATATTTATCTTGGGTATGATGATAGTAATCAAGATGTAGTGATGAAGTTGGAAGAAAAATTTACCGGTCGTGTGGGCGTTACAACAGAAAAACAGCCAGAAGCTGGACAGTCTGTAGTAATTACAAAAAACTTTTCTGCTAATGCCACTGGTAAACCGTGGGAAAGATTTTTCCCGGATGATCCGAGTCAGGGCGTAATAATATATAATAAGCCAGATGAGACAGAAGCTGTTCTTTCTGTAAGCAGTTCATTAATTTCTGCATATAACGGAGAAAAAATTATTGTTTCATGTACAGAAACTGTAAACCTCAACGGTTCGATTTCTGTTTCTGTAGTCGATGAAGTTCATACTGATATTACTTCACAATGTACTTTTGTAAATCGTATTATCTTTTATAAATCAGATCCTTTGATTGGTTCAAATTATTACACTTCAAATGGTAATACTGTGACATTAAAAAGCGATATAACAGAAAAAGATATTTATGTTCTGTTTGTTCAGTTTAGATATAAAGGTTTTGATTATGACGCGAGAATTCCGTTTAGAGTTCAATAGGAGAGGACAATGAAATTAAAGATTAAGCTTTTAGCAATATGTGTTTTGATTTTTGCAGTTTTTTCATGTACTGATTTTTCTATGTCAACTCCAAAAAATGGAGCAGATGATATATACGGAACAGGTAAAGTAAGATTATGCGGAACAATTACAATGCCCGATTTTACTGGTGCAGTTCCTTCTGTTGCAGCTCAGGTAAATGAAAATTCTTTTTCTAATTCAGAAGAAAAATCTGCAGCTTTTACTCCAATTAATTATAATGACACAGAGTATCAATATTTTGCAGAAGCCAAAAAACGTGGAACTAATGAAACAAGGTCTAACGCAAGCTTTGAAGGAACTTATCCTAATAAAACATTTACACTCGTTTTGGATTACGGCTACTGGGATATTACAGCAGGAATAAAAAAAGATGATCAAATAATTTTCTCTGATACACAACCTGTGGAACTTAAAAGTGGTGATCCGACACAGTACAGTGCAAGTTTTACAATTAAACCGCAGATGACAGAAAGTGGAACTGGCAAAATTGAACTTGAGATGAATACGGGAACTGATCTTGACATTGACTGTGCGACTGTAAGTCTCTTGTATGGTGATAATGATGCTATGCGCGAAGCTTGGGATGCCGCGGGTATGCCTGTTGTAGAAAGATATCTGACAAATTCTAATAATAAATTTACATTAACTGCATATAGTATAAAATCTGGTTCATATACAGTTCAGATTAGGTTTTATGACTTTACCGGTGGTGCCCCTGGTCCAAATAATATAAATACAGACTATTTCAATGGTTATTTAATCCCGGTTTATTCAACAATTCAGACTATAAATGTTTATGACAACCTTACAACAAACTATTGGGTTAAGAGTGTCGGTCAATCTATTGCCGAGATTGAACCGATTAATGATGAAGGAACATTTACTCTTAATCAAAATATAATAAACAATTACAGCCTTACAGATATTTATGTCGCTCAAAATGGACAGGATTCAAACTCTGGTTCTGTTTATAAACCGTTTGGCACACTTGCAAAGGCAGTAACATATATTAATGAGCGTGGAGACGACAATAAAGATTATTCAATTACAGTTGACGGCGAAATTGAATGCTACACGACAATTGATTTAAATTCAGCAAGAGCAAAATCCCTTAAAATAAAAGGAAAGACTTCCAATCAGCAGGATAAACTTAACGGCAATCAGAATGGCAGTGTTGTAACAATTAATACGGACGTTCCTGTAACTTTTGAAAACATTTCGATTACAGGTGGGAAAGGGACAGATGATTGTGGCGGTGGACTTTATATAAAAAAGGGGAATGTAAAACTTGGAAATGGTTTAAGGATAACAGGTAATTCTGTTGCAGGTAGCGGTAAAGGTGGCGGTGTTTATGTTGCCTCTGGTGCAAAGCTTTATATGTATGGAGAAGCTTTAATCGGTAACAGCACGACAGATAATACAACTCCTGAATCTAATTCAGCCTGTTCTGCGAATTATGCTTTTGGTAATGGAGGCGGAATTTATAACGAAGGTGAAACTTATATCGGGTACACCACAGAAGATGATAATGCAACGTTAAAAAGCTGCGGTATAGAAGAAAATTACGGAATAAGAAATAACTGGACAAACGGCAGTGGAAGTGCAATTTATAATACGGGTAAATTATGTATTTCAAGCGGTACTTTTACACATAACAAAGCAGGTTCAAATGGTGGTGCGTTTTATGTTACGGGAAATAGTGCGACAATAGAAATAACAGGTGGTAAGATATCTTCAAATAAAGCTGGTTCTGGAGGGGCGCTTTATTTTGACGGCAAATCAGGAGATGGTGCTGCTGTTATAAGTAATGGGTTGATTCAAGAAAATGAAGCGACAAGTTATGGTGGGGCTTTATTTGTAGATTTCGGAAGAAAAATTAAATTTACAGGCGGAACAATTTCTAAAAATAAAGTAACTGGTACAAATGGCGCAGGTGGTGGCGTCTTTATTATGTGTTCTACTGGTGATGCTGTCACCAAAGGCACTTTTGAAATGACTGGTGGAAAACTTGAGGCAAATACGGCATCTTCTGAAGAAGGCGGAGCAGTTTATAATAGGGGAGATTTTATCATAAGCGGTACTGCTTCGATTCCATACGGTGCTGACAATACAACAGGTGCCGGCAAAAACGATGTATATCTTTATTCACTTGGAGATAGTGTAGGTGACAGAACAATTACAGTTGGTACATTTGATTCAACTGCTCCTTCAACTGTCGCAACAATTACATTACCTGAGTGGAAGCGCGGCAGAAAGATTCTTACTTCCAGCAGTACAATTTCTGACGATGTAAAGTCAAAATTTGTATTATCACTAAATGACAGCGACTGGACAAAAAATACTTTAGCAGACAATAAAGCTGTTGTAATATCTTCGCCTGTGTATGTAGCAGGAACTGATTTGACAGATTCAACAAGACCTACTGGTTTTGGAAAAGGAACTACTAAATCTGCTGGTGCACTTGGAACAAAGACAAAACCGTTCAGTACAATTTCTGAAGCTGTTGGTCTTTTAAATGGTGATCAAACTTTAACACAGGAAGTTATAATTGTAGGAACTGTAAAAGGAAACCAGACAACTGGAAGTACAGTAACTGCAAGTTCACTTACAATAAAAGGTTATAATACCAATGCAGCCCTTAACGGCAGTGCAAGCGGTACTACTCTTACAATTGGCGCAGCAAAGACCTTTACGATTCAGACGCTGCAGATTACAAACGGAAAAGCATCTGCCGGCGGTGGAATTAACATTACCAGTGGAAGTGGCACTGTCGTAAATCTTGACTCAAACGCCAAAGTTTACAGCAATAAAGCAACATCTGGAGGAACTGGAGCAGGTGTTTATGTCGCAAGCGGCGCAACTCTTAATATAAAAACTGATTCTGCAATTTACAGCAATACTGCTTACAGTGGAAACATTAACGGTGCGGGCGTTTACAACGCAGGAACTGTTGATATGACTGGTGGCCAGATTTATAACAACTCTGCATATGATGGTGGCGGTATTTATAATGCAGGAACGCTTTATGTGAGAGGAACAGCGCTTGTAGGTGGAGATACTTCTAATACAAATCCTGCTACAGGTTCAACAACTATTGGAACAACATGTTCAAATAATGCCGGTAATTCTGGTGGAGGAATTTATAACAGTGGAAATTTTTATCTAGGTTGTAATTCATCAGGCAGTTCTTCTGAAACAGGTTATGCGCTTTCATCCGGTTATGGTATACGCCGGAATAATGCCGTTAATTACGGTGGTGGCATATATCTTTATAGCGGAACTTTTAAGAGTGCGAGTGGAACTGTTTCATACAACCACGCAGAAAAAGGCGGCGCGATATATGTAGGCGGCGGAACCAACAATATGGGTTCCGTTACTCTTACTTCAAATAGAGCAAACAACTGTGGCGGAGCTTTGTACATTGTTTCTAATAAAAAAATGACAGTTGATGGAGCAGCAACTTTTGACAGTAACAGTGTGGAAGTATCTTCAGGTTCAGATAATGCCAGTGGTGGAGCAGTTTATAATTTAGGAACATTGGAAATTTCTTCAAATGTCGCAATGAAAAGCAATACAGCAAAGATAACTGGTGGTACTGGCAAAGCTTTTGGCGGCGCTATTTATAACGATGGAATATTGACAATGAGCGCTGGAACGATCGGTGAAACTTCAAAATTAAATTCGGTTTTAAATTCAGTCACCACTTCATATGCTTACGGTGGCGCTATTTACCAGGGTGGAACATTCAATGTAAGTGGTAGCGCAATAATTTTTGCTGATACAGGAACTGGTGTAAAAAATAATGATGTTTATCTTAAAGAGGTCAGTACAAGTACGGTAAAATGTATAACAATTACTGCTGCTCTTAACAATACTTCAGTAGCTAAAATTACTCCAGGTGTCTGGAAAAGAGGAATGCAAGTACTTGACGGTTCTTATGTTACTAGTACCAGATGTGGATATTTTTCAGTATCTGATACTGAGTGGAATGTAATAGATTATAAACCTGAATCTACATTGACAGGTGTCCTTAATGCTGATTTGTGGGTTGCAGGTGGTACTGTTGGAACTGATATTAAACAATGTTCAAAGGCAGGAGATGATGATACCGGTCTTGGAACAAAAGCAAATCCTTATGCTTCAATAGAGAAAGCTGCGAGTCAGGTGTGGGATACTGCTTCTAATAAGACAAAATCATTTACAATTTATCTTGATGGAAAGTTGACCGGTGAACAACAGACAATATCTTCTTCAATTACAAATGCAAAATCAATTCTCTTAACAGGTTATACAGGAAGTTCAAACGATGAAATTAATAGAAATCTATCAGCTGTAGACACTTCGACAGGAAGTGCCCTTAAGATTACAACTAAAGTTCCTGTCACAATTGAAAAAATGACAATTAAAAAAGGGTATGCAACCAATGGTGGCGGTATATATGCAAATGCAGAAAATTTATTTTTAACAATTGGGAAAGGTACTGTAGTTTCCGAAAATCATGCAACTTCTTCGGGAGGTGGAATTTACTGCCAGGGAGGATATCAAGCAGATAAAAGAGCAAAACTTGTAATGACTGGAGTAAATGATTTTGTAACATATGTTAGTTCTAATATTGCAGATGCAAACGGCGGTGGTCTTTATATTTACCAAACAAACTTTTACATGTCAGGAGCAGCAATAATTGGTGCCTTAGGCGCATCATCTGCTGCAGAAAATGGAGAAACTAAAAGATCAAATATGGCATATAACGGCACAAATAACGGATATGGCGGAGGAATCAGAGCAGCCAATGACTGTGAAATCTGGATGGGGTATGATGCCAATGGTACACAACATGATTTAAATTCAGACTGTGGAGTATGTTATAATTATGCACATATTGGAGGTGGAGGTATATATACAGCTGTGCCAATCCATATGAATTCCGGATGTATCAACTTCAATGGCTGCGGTTATAAAACAAGTGGCAGCGGAAATGGTGGTGGAATAAACGTTCAACTTGGTATTACAGGTGAAGTTAATGTTTCTGGTGGTACTATAAAGGGCAATAAAGCTGTTAATGGTGGTGGTATTTATATCACAAGTGGAAATTTTAGACTCTCTGGTGGAAATATAGGTGGTTCAAATGCAAATACTAATAATGCGTCAACTAATGGTGGCGCAATTTATGCAAAAAAAGATTTTGAAATTGATGGGAATGGTGTTGCCTGGATAAATTCTGGTAGTGCTAATAATGATAGTATCTATCTTGAAAAAGATAAAATGATTACGTTGAAAGGTACTTTAAAAAATCAAACTACATCTAAAGTAGTAATTGTTCCTCAAACTCCTGAGGTTAAGTTAAAAGTTGTGCAATCAACAGAATCTACATTAAGAAATGATTTTCTGGGTAAAGCAAAACTTGAGAATGCTGGTTTTTTTGTATTTTCCAATTCTGGTTTAGGTCCATATTATGGAATTCTAAAGCCTAATGTTGCAAGTGTAAACTCTGTAGATGAGCTAACAGCCTATAACAGTAATTTAACAGATGAGAATGATATTCTTTTTTCAGAAGGTACTGAATATGAAGTAACTTATGTAGTTTATACAAATGACGGTAATTATGGGTTGGTTACAATATCAGAGGAAGACAGACATGAAGTTTCAGTAAAAGCAAAAATATGGAGAAATTCAAATTGGTTTATGCCACAATTTACAATTACTTCACAAGATGCTTATGATAATTATGGTCTTGATTTTGATGGTCAAGGAATTATTAATGATGATCTGGGTGGATATTGTGATTTAGGTTTTGCAAATTCCGACCCAATAACATTCTATCTTAATGGCGGCAAATATTATATATTATGGCGTGACTAATAAATTGGTCTAAATGTTGCTTTTTTTCTGAAGTTCCAGAACTTTCTCGAGAGAACAGACTCTGGCCTTTCACCCCCCCCCCAAAAAAAAAAAATCCCGCGGCTTTTACCCCGCGGGATCTGCAATAACGTAAAAACTTATTTGTTAATTCTTTCTACGTATTCGTTAGTTTCTGTGTTAACTACGATTTTTTCACCCTGTTTGATAAAGAGTGGAACGCGTACTGTAAGGCCTGTTTCTGTTGTTACAGGTTTTGTTGCACCGCTTACTGTATCGCCTTTAATGTAGTTTTCTGATTCCTGAACGATAAACTGCATCTTCTGTGGAATCTTTACATCGATTGGATTTCCGTCCCAGATTACGATCTGGTAGTCGATGTCATCACGAAGATAAAATTTAAGGTCTGGATTTAATTCTGTTGGAACAGAAATCTGATCAAATGTTTCTGAGTTCTGGAAGATATAAGCATCTGCTTCTGAATAAATATACTGTGCATTCACTGTGTCTACAGTTGCGTCTTCGAAAGTATCAGGTGTTTTAAAAACCTGCTGGCTCAAAACTGAACCGTCTTTTAAGTTCTTAAGCTTGCAGCGAGCAAATGCAGTTCCTTTTCCAGGGTTTACAAATTCTCTTTCTACAACAAGGTAAGGAGCGTTCTTGATAATAAGAACTGTACCCTTGTTAATTTCGCCGCCTCTAATCATATAAAACCTCACAAATTAAAAAAGCATGTTAATTTCTACTATTATAGATATTTACACCAAAAATGGCAAGACACTTTCTATAGTTTTGTGGCCGCTTAAAAGGGCAATAAGTCTGTCGACCCCGATAGCGTTTCCCGAGCATTTAGGAAATTTTTCAAAAATCTTCCAGTAATTTTTATCTGTCTCATGCTGAATTCTTGCAAATTTATTTTTTAGAGCTGATTCATCCTCAAAATACTTTTTGATTTTCTGGGGGTCTGTTTCTTCGGAATAACAGTTGCATACTTCAATTCCATTGCAGTATAGCTCAAACCTTTCCTTCCAGTACATTCCGTTTTTGTAAAACTCCTGGGCAAGACACGGAACCTTTGCAGGATAATCCATGAGCATCACAGGTACATCGCGCATAAGGTGCGGCTCTATACAGTGAACTAAAATAAGCTCGTAAAGGTCATCCCATTCCCACTCATCAAACGGATTTTCCTTACTTTCTTCAAGTCCAAGCTCGCGTGCGTGACGTGCAAGATCAGAGCTTTCGTGGCACGAAGACAATGTAAAGCCTGCATACTGTTTAAATGCGTCATCAATTCTAAGGTGATAAAAAGGCGGCCTCATATAACAGAAAGGGTCGCTTCCAGAAGCAGGCTTTGGCGGTAAAAGCTCTGTAAAAAGCTCTTCTGTAAGGCGGGCAGTGTCCATGTAAGATGCATTCATTTTATAATATTCAAGCATTGTAAACTCAGGACTGTGAATGTTTCCTACAGATTCAACATTGCGGTAGCACTTGGAAATCTGAAATACATCCTTTTTATGCTCAGAAATTATTTTTTTAATGTATATTTCCGGTGAGGGAACAAGATACAAAGGAATTTTTTCTTCTGTCCAGGGCTTTATATATTCAGTTTTAAAAACTTCAAGACATGTTTCTGGAATCAAGTCTTTACTTAAAGCCGGTGTGTCGAGTTCTAAAAATCCTTTTTTAATGAAAAACGCGCGTATCTTCTGCATAACAGATGCGCGAAATTCAAGCATCTCCAAATCCATATCTTAAATTATCCAGAATCTTGCCAATAGTGTCAATTTATTTTAAGATTTTATTTATGGGCCAGAGCTTGATATTCAGCTTGATAGACAAGGCAATTTTTGATTATAACCTCATCGAAAAAGGAGACAGGCTTTTACTTGCTGCTTCAGGCGGAAAAGACTCAACTGTCCTTGTAGAGTATTTTGCAAACAGACTCCGCCGTCCGGATACCAGCTTTAGTTTAAAGACTGTTCACATCGAAACAGAAATTACAAAACCTCTTTCTCCAGAACTTACAGAAATTTTTTCTTCGTGGAATATTCAATGCGAAAACATTAAAGTCGATGTACTCGGCCGTTTAAAGCAAGGTAAAAAAATGAACTGCTTCTGGTGTTCAACCCAGAGGCGCACTGAGCTTATTAAATACGCGCTCGATAATAATTACAACAAGCTTGTTCTTGGCCACCACATGGATGACATGCTCGAAACTCTTTTAATGAACATGCTCGAAAAAGGCGAGCTTTCTACGATGGCGCCACTTTTAAAGTATCAGAAATATCCGCTTACTGTTATACGGCCTCTTTGTTATGTTACAGAAGATAAAATAATTGAACATGCTCAAAAGTCAGGTTATATATCTCAGGTCTGCACGTGCACTTATCAGGAAAATTCTTTCAGGAAGGATGCCAGAAAAAAGCTTGAACTTTTAACAGACGGCGACGTTCAGAAAAAACAGCACATATTCAACTCGTTAAAAAATATCTTGACTGAATATCTTCCATAATTGATAATATTGTTATGAAAAGAATCTGTATTATTACCGGAGCAAGTTCCGGAATGGGTAGGGAATTTACCAGAGAACTTTTTATAAACAGCGATAAATATAATTTTGGAAAAATCGATGAAATCTGGATTTTAGCAAGACGCATTGACCGTCTTACAGAAATTCAGTTTGACCTTTCACTTATAGCAGAAAAAAATACTTCAAAAGAATATCCGAGAATCATTCCTATAGAAGCAAATCTTTCGGGACGAGCCGGTGTAAATGCCGTTAAAGCTCTTTTAAATACAGAAAAAATGACAGAAGAAAAAGACGGTGGTTTTGAGATTGCTCTTTTGATAAATAACGCAGGCTTTGGAACTTACGGCGAGTTTTTAAATACACCGGTAGAAAAAGAGCTTGATATGATAGATTTAAACTGTACCTCTCTTACAGGCATTACGGGAATTGCTCTTCCTTTTATGAACAGAGGCTGTACGATTTTAAATATGGCAAGCCTTGCAGCTTTTATTCCGCTTGGAAATTTTGCTGTCTATGCTGCGACTAAAAGCTATGTGCTTTCTTTTTCTGTTGCGCTTGCTGCAGAGTTAAAGGAAAAGGGGATTTATGTAACTGCAGTCTGTCCGGGTTCTGTTTCGACGGAGTTTGCAAATGTTGCATCAAACGGCGCAAGAAAGGAAGTCCTTAACGGAAAATCTGCCGTAAAAACTGTGCTTCATGCTTTAAAATCGGCTTCTAAACGCCGTGTAATTGCGCTCTGGGCATTTAAATGGAAATTTAACGCTTTTATGTCGCGTTTTATAGGCCGTTTTGCCGGTGCCCGGTTTACTTATAAGTACGCCAAGCGCCCGTGCCGCTACTAATATAAGTTTCTTCTTATTATATGACGTAATATTTGACTATTATTTCTATTTTTTATAAAATCATTGTATGAAACTTAAGAGCATTTTAGTTGTTTTATCAGTAAGTCTGGCTGTGGCATGCAGCTTTACTTCCTGTAAAACCATGATTTTAAATGGTGTTTCTGACGGTCTGTCTTCGGCAAACAAAAAGGGAATACCTGCAAAAGTAAAAGAATCTGACCCTGATCCCATGCTGGCATTTATGGGAGAAAAAGATCCGGTCATCGTCCAGGAAGTACTGCCTGTCATTTTAAAACTCTACGAAATTATGCATATCGAAAACCCGGAGCATCAGGGAAATACAATTATGCTCGGTTCATTAAATGTAATGTATGCAAATCTTTGCGTAGAGTCCAAAGCTGAACTTATGACAGATCCTAGACTTCTTGATGAACAGGTTGCAGAATTTGAAAGAGCCAAGCTTCATTACCTTCGTGGTCATGATTTAATCTTTGGTGTTTTTGAATCGCGATTTAAAGGTTTTAAAGAAGCAGTCGAAGGAAGTGACGAAGAAAAAATTAAGGCTTATGTAGAAAAAATTACTGCTGATGATGTCAATGCAATGTACTGGGCATGTGCAGGATTTTTTGCTTCATTTGCACTTAATCCGCTTGATTCAAATATAATCGGAGCAATCAAGGGACATATCGCAATTCTTGAGCGTCTTGCTTACCTCAAGCCAGATTATTCTGACGGCGCAATCTGGGATGTTTTAACTCAGATTTATGTTGCAGCTCCATCTGATTTTGGCGGAGACTACGAACGGGGTGTTTATTGTTTTGAACAGGGAATGAAATATTCTAAAGGAAAGCTTGCAGGAAATTATGTAACAAAGGCAAAATCTTTCTGCATTCCTGAAGGAGATAAAGACGGTTTTGTTGAATCTTTAAACAAAGCATTAAGCATCGATCCTGACGCAGAACCTTCTTCGTGCCTTATGAATGTAATAAACCAGAAAAAGGCACAGAGACTTCTGGATCATATTGATGATTATTTTATTGAATGGTAATCAATTTAACGGGAGATAATATTATGAAAGCATTAAAAAAGATTTTTATCCTTGCAGCTGCTGTTTTATCACAGACTGCATTTGCACAGACAACAATAAAGATTGCATCTGTTGCACCGGCCCGTTCTTCATGGGACGTTCAGCAGCGGCAGATTGCTAAAGAATGGGCAACAATTACAAACGGAGAAATCATCCTCCAGTTTATGACATCTGATGCCATGGGTGGAGAAGGTGGAGTTGTTAAAAAGCTCAATTCAGTCCGCCCTGGACAGAAGGCTCCTATCGGTGGAGCAGTATTTACTTCTATGGGACTTGATGACTTTGCACCTAAGTCAAACGTAATGACTCTCTGTGCTCCATTTATGTTTAGAAGTCAGGATGAAGTAAACGCCGTATTAAAAGAATTTACTCCGACAATGCAGAAGGCATTTGACGAAAAAGGTTATGTAGTTCTCGGATGGTTTAACATCGGATGGGCTTACTTCTTTACTTCTAAGCCTGCTTATACTCCAGATGAATTAAGAAAAGTTCGTCTTGCTATCGGAGGTCTTACTTCTCCTGCTTTGAGCAATGCATTTAAATCTGCCGGTTATTTAACTCAGGATGTTCCTGCAGACAAGCTCCAGTCAAGCATTTCTTCTGGTGATGTAGAAGGTCTTTTTACAATTCCGATGTACGCTTATGCCGCTCAGTATTATAAAAACCTTGTAAATGTTAATAACATTCCGCTTGCTCCTGTAATGGTCGGCTTTATTATGAATAAAAAAGACTGGGAAGCAATTCCGGATAAATACAAGCCTGCTTTGATGCAGAGTATTAAAAAAGCAGAAGCAAAATTTATTGCAGACCAGAAAAAAATGGATGCAGAATACATTAATCTCTGCGTTAAAAACGGATGTAAGGTTTTTGATCCTACAGACGCACAGAAAAAAGTGTGGGAAGATTCATTTAGAAAAGACCTTCACTTTATGTACGAAGGAACAAACCCTGTAGTAAATAAACAGTTTTATGAACAGATTGAAGCTTTCTTAAAAAAATATCGAGGTGAATAATTGAAAAACCCTTTTATAAATGCAGACGGAAAAATTATTCCAAAAAATAAAAGTGTAATTGATTTTGCAGAAGATTTATTTGCGTTTGGCCTTATAATAATTCTTACTGTTACGACGCTTATAATTAAAATCATGCAGGATAATCTGCATATGCAGGTTTTAAATGCAGATGCGATTATCGTTAATTTTGGATTTCTGTTTGCATGTATAGCGGGTATTATCACCTGGCGCGAAAACAAGCACTTGAGTCTTGCAGCTGTTACAGAAAAGCTTCCGGAAAAGGTAAAAAAAGTCATTGACTGCATTACAGAAGCTGTAACGCCGATGATTTTAATTCAGCTGTTTCTGGCAGCATTATGCCAGCTTGTAAACCGCGACCAGTTTGTAAATAAAGTATTTGCTTCTTTTTCTGAACGCATTTTCTTTTTCTTTATGCCTGTCTGCTACATTGCAATGGTTGTAATGGCAGTAAGCCGGAGAAAGAATAAAATTGCGGGAATCACAGGAATTGTACTTGGTATAATTACTTCGATGAGCGCAATTACAGGAATCCTCTGGTATGTTACAGGACAGTCAGAATTTCCTGCTTTATTTAAAATTTTTGATTTGTGGAATCTGTTCTGCGAAAAATCTGTATGGTTTTTAGTAATAGCAATGATTCTTCTTGCATTTGCGGGAGTTCCGCTTTTTGTAGTCATAGGCGGAATTACTTTTGTGCTTTTTTCTAAGTCAGGCGGTTATGTCGACATGATTATTCTTGAAGCACACGCAAAGCTTACAGATAAAAACGTTACTGCAATCCCGCTTTTTACGATTGCAGGATATATTCTTGCCCAGGGAAGTGCAGGAAAGAGATTTGTCAACCTTTTCAGTTCTCTTTTCGGATGGTTCAGGGGTGGAACGGTTGTAGCAACGGTTTTAGTTCTTACTTTCTTTTCTACATTTACAGGAGTAAGCGGTGTTACAATTCTTGCACTCGGCTCACTTCTTTCGATTATCCTTACAGGCTCGGGTTATAACAAAGACAGGGCAGAAAGCCTTATTACTTCCAGCGGCGCACTTGGACTTCTTTTTCCACCGAGCGTTGCAATCATCATGTATTTTACATCAAACATTACTCAGTTTTCAAAAGGCTTTGATATAACAAACCTCTTTGTTGCTGCTTTAATTCCGGGAACGATTATGGCAGTTGCCATGATTGTAATGGGTATTATTTTTGATAAAAATACTGAACGGACTAAATTTTCGATTAAGGCAATTCTTTCATCTTTAAAAGAATGTGCTTTTGAACTTTTACTTCCTGTTCTTTTCTGCCTTACATATTTTACAGGCTTCTTTAATCTTTTTCAGGTTGCGTCATTTGCAGTAATTTATACTTTCTGTCTTGAAACGTTCATCAGAAAAGATTTTACTTTACGCCAGGCAGCACGTGTTGTTGCAGAATCTGTTCCTGTATCGGGCGGAGTTTTATTTATCATTGGCGCGGCTGCAGGTCTTTCATATTTCATGCAGGACGCAAATGTTCCAGAAATTGTAACAGAGTTTATTACAACTTATGTATCAAATAAATATGCATTCCTCTTTTTAATGAACATTGTACTTCTCATTGTCGGCTGTCTCATGGATTTGTATTCTGCAATCCTTATCATTTCGCCGCTTCTTCTTTATGCAGGAAAGGCTTTGGGAATTCCAGAGGTACAGTCGGGTGTAATCTTTTTGATGAACCTTTCAATCGGATTTTTAACTCCTCCTGTTGGAATGGACCTCTTTATTTCTTCCTATGCATTTAAAAAGCCTGTTTCCAAGGTTATTAAAGGTGTAATGCCGTTCCTTGCAGTACAGATTGCAGTTCTGCTTTTAGTAACTTATGTTCCGGCATTAACGACATGTCTTGTAAAGCAGTCACCGGATGCAATAGACGAAGTTGAGCCTGCAGATGCTGAATATGAATTTAATTATGACTCAGAAGAATATGACGAAAGCCTTGATATGTTCTCTGATCCTGATTCTGTTTCCGATTTTTAACGGGACATCTCAGGATAATAAAGGGGAGGTACAGCCTGAGCTTACCGCCTCAGAAGACGATAGTGACAAAGTAATCAAAGCTTTTATAGAAAAATTATCTCTCGAAGAAAAAATTTCACAGCTTTTTCTCATTAATCTTGAAAACGATGATAAGTTTTTAAGCGTTGAATATTATGAAAAAGACGGTGAAAGAAAGACACTTATTCCGGGCGGATATATTTTCTTTTCATATAACATTGCAGACAATATTGAACAGATAATGGGGTTTACAGATTCAATCATAAAGCACGCTGAAAATCAAGGTTCTATAATTCCATATCTGTGTGTTGATGCAGAAGGCGGTTATGTAAACCGGCTTAGAACTGTTGCAGGACCACTTGCAGAAAACGAGCGTGTTTCTGCCTGTCTTACACCGGAACAATCCTACGAGCTTTATTCATATTATGCAAAGCAGATGAACAGTCTCGGTTTTAATTTAAACCTTGCACCTGTTTCTGAAATCTGTTCCGAAAAAAACAAAGATTTTCTTAATGGAAGAAGTTACGGAGTAAAGGATAAAGTAATTGATTATTCAGTAAACTGTGTTAATGCATATCAGCATAATAAAGTTGCTGCAATTTTAAAACATTTTCCGGGAAATACAAATGTAGATCCGCATATCGGTCTTCCCAAAATTGATATGTCACAGGATGAATTTTTAGAAATAACTCAAACTTTTTCTGAGATAATAGACAGGTCAAAGCCAGCAGGAATTTTAATGAGCCACGCGGTTGTCCCTGACTTTGACAGTCATCCGTCGTGTTTGAGTGAATACTGGGTTACAGAAATTCTTAGAGAAACGTTAAACTATGACGGCCTTATTTTTTCTGATGATATTTTTATGGGTGCGCTCCTGCAGAACGGATATTCGCCGGAAAAAGCCTGCAGACTTGCAGTTGAATCTGGAATAAACTGCATTATGATAAGTCAGAAAACTTTTAAAAAATGGATGAATATTTTCGTAAAGATCTGCAACGATGATGCAGAGTTTACAAAAAAAATTGAAGAATCTCTGTACAGAATAATAAAATTTAAGCTCGAATACGGAGTAATGACATCCGAAAGTCTTTCCAGTCAGAAAAAAAATATTTATATAAATCAGATTTCTGAGAAAATACCTTTTGCAGAAAGAGAAAGACTTCTTAATGATGATCATGGATTAAGGGCCTACATTTTTAATCTTAATAAAAACAATACAAAACGTATGTATTATGATTATTTTTATAAGACTGCTGATGATGATGAAAAACGATTTCTTAATGTCAGAAAATCAGCAGATGACGGAACAGCAGATGAAGCAGAATAAACAGAACCAAACTCTTCGCGGTGCTGAAGGTTTTGATTTATACTATCGGAATATTTTCTCTGAACGCTGGGATACATTAAAGGAAGAACTATTAAAGGAATCTGAACCTGTTTCGTATAATCTGGATAAAGGCTTAAATCTCAGAACTTATTTTCTTGACGCAGCAAGTATTTATGCTGCTATGTCACTTCCGGTAAAAGGTGCGCGGGAGATTCTGGACCTTTGCGCAGCCCCGGGAGGTAAAACTCTCGTGCTTGCTTCTTTAATGGACAGCGATGCAAAACTTACTTCAAATGAGCGTTCTTTTGAAAGAAAAATGCGCCTTGTAAAAGTATGTGATGAACATATGCCGGAATCTGTAAGAAGCAGGATAACTGTTACATGCAGCGACGGATCTTTATGGTGCAGAAAAAAAAGCGAGTGCTATGACAGAATACTTCTTGACGCTCCGTGTTCTTCTGAACGCCATGTTCTTAATGATAAAAAATATCTTGACCAGTGGTCACCTTCCAGAATAAAGACTCTTTCCATGGAGCAGTGGGCTCTTCTTTCGAGTGCCTGCAGACTGTTAAAGAAGGGCGGGTATTTAGTATATTCAACCTGTGCGCTTGCTCCCCAGGAAAATGATCAGGTTGTTTCAAGGCTTTTTAAGAAATTTGACGATGTTGAACCTGTTAATAAGGAAGATTCTGAATATAAAGAAATTCAGAATGAATACGATAAAATAAAGCTTTTTAGTCCTGATTTTACGATACCGGCTGCTGAAAAAACAGAATTTGGCTATCAGATTCTTCCGGACAGCTCAAACGGTTCTGGGCCTATATATTTTTCGATAATCCGGAAAAAAACAGCAGAATAACGAAAAATTCAGCATAAAATTAAAAACTAGACAAATTTACGATTACTATGTACAATATATATATTATTCTTTTATAAGGAAAAAAAATGAAAGGTGCATCAAGAGAAGAGAAATTACAGCATATTATTGAACAGGAAAAATCTCTTGGAGAGATTCAGGATGTTGACGTACTTCTTGAACGAATTTTAACCGAAGCACGTGCAATTGTTCATGCGGATGCCGGCTCTATTTATGTAGTAGACGGCCCGAATCTTAAAATCAAGTATGCTCAGAATGATACTCAGCTTAAAGCTCTTTCACCTGGAGAAAAGCTGCCATATACTTTTTTTTCATTTCCAATTAATGAAAAATCCATTTCCGGTTATGTAGCATATTCCGGCGAGCCTTTAAACATTCCTGATGCTTACGAAATCCCGGAAGATAAACCTTTTAAATTTAACAAGACAACTGACCGTACTACAGATTACAGAACAAAATCAATTTATACACTTCCACTTAAAACACCTGCAGGAAAGATTCTCGGAATTCTTCAGATTATCAACGCACAGGATGATAACGGTCAGGTAATTCCGTTTGATTCTGATGCGGAACTTTTTATAAACCATTTTGCACAGAGCGCCATTAAGGCTCTCGAAAATGCGTATCTTACAAGTAATATGGTCCGCCGCATGCTCCGTATGGCAGAGTTTAGGGATCCAAAAGAAACATATCCGCATGTTGAACGTGTTTCAAGTTTTGCGCTCGAAATTTATGACAGATGGTCATTTAATCATAATGTTCCTTTTACAGAATCTCATAAGTTCCGTGATACTTTAAAGATTGCGGCAAAGTTTCATGATGTAGGTAAAGTTGGTGTTTCTGATGTAATTTTAAAGAAAAAATTTCCACGCTTTACGGATGAAGAACGTTCGATAATGCAGGGACATACATGTATCGGCGCAAATCTTTTTGAACCGCCTGAAAGTTTCCTTGATGAAATGTGCCGCGATATTGCATTGTTCCATCACGAAAGATGGGATGGCGGAGAAACTGCTTATCCTGGTGCACTTGACTACAGAAACTTTATCATTGGTGAACCGCTTACACCTGCAAGACATTTGTGCGGCGAAGAAGTTCCTCTTTCTGCAAGAATCGTTGCGGTTGCAGATGTATTTGATGCTTTGAGTCACAAGAGATGTTATAAAGAGGCATGGAGTATTGATGATGCATTTGCAGAAGTTCAGGCAGATTCTGGAAAACATTTTGATCCGGAAGTAGTGCTTGCGTTTATGCAGGTTCGTGACCGCATTTCTGCAATTCAGCTTGCATTCCCTGACGAAGACTAGTTCCTGTAAGTTTAAAATCCGTGGTTTTCACGGATTTTATTTTTTTAAAAGGGTGTGAATTTCTTTATCGAAGCAGTTTGCAAATTTTGCAAATTCTTTTTTTGAATACGTGTTTGCTTTAGCAGAACCGAGACCTATCATTGTAAGTTCATAACTAAAGTCCCGTTCTGATTTTCTTTCTTTTATATTTTCCTTTGTCCAGCATTTTCCACGGTCATTTATTACTGTAATATTTTTTTCTACAAGGCGTTCTGCAAGGAGTATATCTCGTGTTACCACAATGTCTGTTTCTTTTGCGTTACTGAAAATATAATTATCTGCTGCCTGATTTTCCCTGTCGGTTATAATCATCGAAAAAAGTGAATGAGTTTTTCCGGCAGGAATATTTTTGTTTGCGACAAAATTTAATCTGATATTTAATTTTTCTGAATAATCGATAAGGTAGTTTCGTACGAGACATGGACAGGAATCTGCATCAACCCAGACTGTTGTTTCCATTAAAGAACCTTTTCTATCTGTGAGATTAAATCTCCGGTGATTGAATTTATTTCGTCATCATCTGCACTTTCACTGGAAGCAGAATTTTTTAAAAGACGGGCATTTTTTTCTTTTTCTTTATAAAGTTCATCAACGAGAAGAATGCCGGAAAGGATTGCTGTTTTTTTTGGATCTTTTAGGTGATCTGTTTTTTCTACTTCTGTAATAATCTGTTTGTAGTAGGAGAGAAGCTTTGATAAGTATTCATCGTCTTCGTTTGCATGGAGTTCAAAAGAAGAACCCAAAATATCTACTTTAAGAAGTCCCATAATTAAAAGATATCGAATTTTTCTTCTGGTTCTGAAGTTTCTTCTTCAGAAACTGGAAGGTCTGATTGTGCTGGATTCGAAGGTGCAGGTTTTGCTGGGGCCGGATTAGAAACCGGTTTTTCCTGTGGTGCAGGTTTTGAAACAGGTGCAGCCTGTTCTGTTTTAGAAACAGGTGCCCCTGTTGAACCAGACTGATTTACAATTGTATTTTCAATTGAATTAAGCTGGTTTAAAGCATCCTTGATAGAACTTTCGATCTTTTGTTCATCTGCAGTAAAAGAATTAAGTAACTCCGTTTTTTCAGAAAGCGCATTTGTGAGCTCTGAACATTTATTGCGCAGAGCATCGTTTTCTGTCTTTAGCTCTACAATTTTCTGTACAGCACTTTCTACTTTTTTCTGCAAAAGAAGTACTTGATCGAAAGATATCATAGTTTATGCCTTAAGTGCGTTCTTAGCAGCGTCTACAACTGCCTTGAATGCTGTTGGATCTTCAATAGCCATGTTAGACAAAGCCTTGCGGTTAATTGTAATACCGGCTTTGTTACATCCGTCAATAAAGCGTGAATAAGACAAACCTTCATCACGAACTGCTGCGTTGATACGAGCGATCCACAATGCACGGAAGTTGCCTTTTTTATCACGGCGGTCAACATAAGCGTGATCCAATGCTTTTGTCATTGCATCTTTTGCTGCTTTAAAGTTTGTTCCGCGGCGTCCTCTAAAACCCTTTGTGAGTTTAAGAATCTTTATACGGCGGTTCTTTCTTTTTGTTCCATCTATTGCTCTAGCCATTTTCTATACCTCATTAACCGTATGGAAGCATCTGCTTTCTAACTTTTCTTGCATCTGCTTCATCAAGGATTCCGGCAGCACGAAGCTGTCTCTTTCTTTTTGGTGAACGCTTTGTCAAAATATGACGAAGGTTCATCTTCTTGTACTTTACTTTTCCAGTACCAGTAAGTGAAAAGCGTTTTGAAGCACTTTTCTTTGTCTTCATTTTAGACATCGTAAAACCTCTTAACTTTTGGCTTTTGCTGATAATGTCATTGACATGAACTTTCCTTCCATAGCGGCAGGTTTTTCAATGACATACGCCGAAGTAAGCCTGTTAGTAACTTCTTTCAGGACGTCGTAGCCGAGTTCGGTGTGGGCAAGTTCTCTTCCGCGGAAACGGATAGTTACTTTTACTTTGTTACCTTCGTCTAAGAATTCCTGTACATGCTTAGCTTTCGTATCAAGGTCGCCACTTCCGATTTTTGGCTGCATCCTGATTTCTTTTATTTTTAATACCTTCTGGTTTTTCTTAGAGTCACGGAGTTTTTTCTCTTGTTCAAACCGGTATTTTCCGAAATCGAGTATTTTACAAACAGGCGGATTCGCTGTCGGCGCTACTTCAACAAGGTCAAGTTCCCGTTCTTTAGCCATTTTGAGTGCTTCCTGAATAGGCACGATGCCTTTCTGTTCGCCCTCGTCGTCTATAAGTCTAACTTCTCTTACACGAATCTGTTCATTAATTCGTGTTCCCTTATTGTCTACCAACTATCCTCCTAGTGTCTGTAAAAAACACACATGTAATTTAGCGTATTGAACAATTATATTGAAAATAAGTGTGAGTGTCTATAGGTTAAAAGGCTGAATCCACCGTTTGTATCAGGTTTAGTACGTTTACAGGCTGAACAGAAGGCGGGGAAATATGTAAATTCAGCCTAATAATTGGAACATTTCTGCCGATAATGATAGAGTATGTATAAATTTCTAAAAAAACATTTATTAATAATTTCTCTTCTTGCGCTTGGATGCGCTTTTGCAGATACAAGTCACCTTGTTCAGAAAGGTGAGACTTTATATTCAATCGGAAGAAAATACCAGCTTACAATTTCCGAGCTTCGTACGGCAAACAATCTGTCAGAAAATGATGTAATAAAGGCGGGGCAGCGTCTTGTAATTCCTACTGCAGATTTGGAAAATGCAGTAACTCTTTCTAGTAACCAGTCACAGTCTAAGGTTGCTGCAAAGACGGAGAATTACACGGTAAAAAAAGGCGATACCTTATATGGAATTGCAAGAAAATACGACATTAAGGTTGCTGAACTTTATGCAATGAACGGACTTAAAACCGGCGATGTAATCAAAGCCGGACAGAAGATAAAGGTTCCGTCAAGCTCACAGCCTGCAGCAGTTGATATTACAGAAATCGATCCAAAAAAATATACTACAAAAGCAACAGACCCGGGTTTAAAATGGCCTGTAAGTAATCCTACAGTTACTTATGTAAAGGGAAAGGTAAGCGGAGTTCAGCTTTCGTCGGGTGCAAAAGAAAATGTAGTTAACATCCGTTCCGGAACGGTTATGTATACAGGAACTTACAGGGGATTCGGAGAAGTTGTATTTGTGCAGTCAATGACAGGGCTTGTGTATGCATATACGGGCTTGAGTTCGATAAAGGTTAAAAAAGGAACTTATGTAGTATCCGGAGACGTTCTTGGAAAATCAGGAGTTGATTCGCATACAAAGAAAAACGGAATCATGCTCATGGTAATCCAGAACGGCGAATACATAGATCCGGCAAAGGCCCCGAGAGGCTAGATGCTACTTCGTTAAATAATCTACTATATTTTTTACGGCACAGCCGCGTTGTGTCCACGCTTCGTCTTTAACTTTGTTTCTGTTTTCTTTAAGACCTTTGTTGTTTATCGTGTCTTTAATGAGAGAAGAAATTGATGCAAAATCTTTTTCTTCGAGTTTTACACCGATTTCTGGCAAAATCTTTAATGACCACATAGGCTCGTCAAGCCAGTCTGCGTCATAAGGAAGAGTGTCAAAGTTTGTATCTGCATAGATTACAGGTTTATTAAAGATGAATGTATAGTCAAGAATGATGTCACTAAAATCTGTAATCATTATGTCCGATTCGTTTAAAACATCAAAGTTGTCGTTGTCAAAATTCCATGAAATGTTTTTGCCTTCGAATTTTTTAATTAATGAATCAAGTAATTCTTTTTCAGAAGTTAAAGACTGCGGATGAGGGCGTACAATTACTTTAAAATCTGTTTTCGAAAGTTCTGTTAAAAGCTTATCGCCGAATTTTGAAAGTATTGCGCTTTTGCCCCAGCTTGGTGCAATAAGAACAACAGGTTCTGTGTGCGGTTCTCGCGACCCTGCTGCAGAAAGGCGTTTCTGGTTTTGGTCAAGATAAGTACAGCCGGCTGCAACAAGTTCTTTTTTTGCAATTGAAGGGCGAAGGCTTTCTATTTTTCGTATAAAGTTTATCTGGTTTTGTCCTGTAGTTAAAACTGCATCGTAGTGGTCAAGACCAAACATGCGGTAACTTGCAAGGTCTCCTGCAGAGTGTGGAATGTGAATGTATTTGTTTACATCTTTAGAGCGCTTCCACTGGTAGACATCAAGACCTGGAGTTGTAGCAACTACTTTGTCTGCCTTTAAGAAATTTAATTTTGCAAAAGGTTTGTTTCCAGAGCCAAGATATTCTGCTTTTACAAATTTGTAATCCTTAGAAAAAACAGGATCATCCTGGCTTGCTGTGTAATATGTTAAAGGAATCTTTCGGTTTTCAAATTCGTCACAGAGCGGGCCAAATACATTCCAGTAGCGCTTGTGGTCGCTGAATATTACATAAGGAATTACATCGTTTTGAGCTGTTTCGTCTGCTTTTCCCCGTGAGAAAAGAAATTTTAATTTTACGATTAAAGTGCGAAGCCCAAATACTGCAGCTGTTGCAATACCGATAAAGAGAGAAAAAAGCATGCTTCCCGTTCCCGGGTCAATGTATAAAAAGTTTAAAATCATTCTGCATCTCCTTTAACTTCGAGTTTAGACCAGTTTGCAGGATCAAAGATGTTGTCTTTGACATGATAGTTTTGTTTTGAATATGGGAACTGAGTTTTTGTAATTATGTAGGCTGTATTAAAATTGGCCGGTACAAAGACATTGCACCCATTTTCTTTATCTTGAATAAATTCTTTACCTGTAAAAGGATTTGTATTAGAAACCGGTAAATCCTTCTTTGCAAAGAAAATTGTATCTGCATTTGTCATGAACGAATTGTCTGTCTTTAAGTCTTCTGTGGAATTAAAATCTTTTACAAGGAAAAGTGGGTTAAATCCTGCAGGAACTCCCTGATTAGGGAAGTCTTTAAAGACATCGAACTTTAATTCATGTCCATGGTCTGCAACGATTATAATTCTTGTATTATTATAGACATTGTTTTTTCTAAGGAAATCAAAATACTTTGAAAGTTGCTTTACAGATGCAGTAAAAGCATGATAGTCTGGAGCAGACTTTTCCAGTTCTGGATTACAGCCGAGAGATTTAATGTCAAAAGGTGCAGGGCGTTCAAAGCTTTCACCATCCAGGAATATCGGTTCATGGCATGAATCATTTCCTATATAAACATACGAATCTGTATCATTTGATAAATCGGTTAGGTTAGGTAAGTAGTAAAGTGTACTAAAATGATCAAGAAAATTTCTTGAAGATAAAACTTCTTTTGGTTTTATCGCGTTGTAAAAAACTATTCTAAATAGAGGAGTTAGTGACTGTAGTATAGAAAAGTTTTTTATCTGCTTGTCACAAATTTTATCACCGATTTTTTCATAAGGGTTATCAATATTTTTTTCTTTCATGTAAAGGTCTGTGTATCTTCCGGCCTGTTCAGAAACATTAATCTGTGGAAATTTCTTATATGGAGTAAGGTCTCCTTTCCACAGATAATTTGAATAAGACGGATCTGTTACTGTTGCCGTAAAGCCTGCATTAAGGAAAAGTTTCGGCATGACCATCAATGCTTCGTTGTGTTTGTCTTTTAGAAGCATGTCATCTCTCTTATTCATGTTTTCCTGGGTATATTCATAACCGCCTATTAGAGGAGGGTATCCATTTATAGTTCTTGATCCAAGACTTATAGTATTTGGATAATATGTAAAACCTTTAAAATGTTCTGTAAGTTCTGGAAACTGCTTTAATGTATAAGGGAAGAAAGGGTTTTCTGCTCGGTCAAGAAAAATGACTAATACGTTTTTTCCCGTTTTAGAAAGATGGTATACAGGTTTAATATCTTTTGCAGAATTAATTTTTACAGAATCCTTGCTTGCAAGATAATTATTTGCAGATTTGTTAATATAGTTTACTTTATAAATTCCAAGAGAAAACTCTGCAATAAATACAGCAATAAAGAAAGTATTTACTGCAGCAGAAACCTTTGTGTTTCTTATAAAAATTCCACATGTAAAAATACAGGCAAAAATAAAAAGTGATAAAAATGTAAATGCAAGGGGAACAAAATTAAGAACCCCGGAATCATCAAGTACAAAAAGAGGATTTAAAGTTCCGTAGTCTGCTTTAAAAATATATGCATTACATACTGCCATAATTAAAAGGGCAGGAAATGCAAACGAAAGAATGTTTTTTGTTCTGTTTCCAAACATTTTATAGATTACAAGAGGCCATACAAAACAGAAACCTAGGAAGAAGAATACAGAAGAAGCTATATAAGGAACAGGATTTGCAGTTGAACCTAAGTTACAGAATTCGATTGGGCTTGAGCCTATTACATTTGTTGTAAGGATAAGTCCCATAAAGAGGGCAAGACACAGAGAAGAAAAAATAAACGTAAGCATGTTGTGTTTTGCAGGTTTAGAATCTAAAATTGCTGCTATCTTTTTACTTAAAGAAGATTTATCTGCAAGTCTTTTAAGTACAGGAAGACAGCAGAAGAATATAGTGATAAAAGTTAATACAGCTTTTTTCCATGTATTTGTTTCCAGATGTTTTGCCCAGAAGAAAACCGAAAGAAAGGTCAGACAGAAGGCAATAAATGCAAAAAGAATTGCACCCGGTTTTTTTGTCTTTAATACGACATTTTTTGCAAGGCTGAAGAGGTTATTTAAAATCCAGTAAATTACAAGACCGCTTGGAGAGTTATAAAGAAGTATAAGAAAGATACATGCTACTGCATAAAGCTGAATTTTTTCTTTTACAGGAGCTTCTTTTGTATAAACTGCGCCGCTTACAAAATTAATTAAAGTCATGATGATTGGAAGGATGTTTATGATTATTAATTTTGTTCCGACTGAAAATTTAAAAAGAGCATCTGGTCCTCCAAGGTCTTTAAAAATCCAGAATTTAGAACCCAAAAGTGCATCGCAGTTACTTAAATAATGGTATGCTGCAATAAAAAATGGAATTTCTATTAATATCGAAAGAGAACTTCGTAAAGCATAAAGCGGATGATAATTATTCTGACGGTAATATTCAGAAAGCATCATAAACTGCTCGTCGCCTTTAAATGCTTTTTTAATGCGTTTTACGCGGAACTCAAGGCTTTTAACAAGCTTTCTCTCTTTTTCCTGCAGGGCATCTGCAATATTATAAAGCGGTAATGCAAGAATATTTATTACGATACTTACTACGACAACGCAGTAAATTACGCTGCCTGTTCCAACTTTGTTTAAGCACATTCGAAAAACCCAGTCGACAATAAATTCGATCGGGGCGATAATAAGATTGTATAACATCAATGCCTCTTGATTTTCGATATTTTCTTACCATTATATATAATTTTTTTTGTATTTGCTATAGGGTCAAAAATAGGCTATAATTCTTTTATTCTTATGGAAGACTCAAGCGACATTACGACTTTACAGAACATAGCAGATACTCTTAAGGAAGAACCTCTTGCAAGTCAGAGGGTTCTTGCAGAAAAAGCCGGAATGTCAATAGGGCTTATGAATGCGGTTTTAAAGCGTTTTGCAGAGCGTGGCTGGATAATGCTTACAAATGTAAACCTTAAAAAGCTTTCTTATGCCATAACCCCGTCAGGAATTGCAGAGCTTACCCGCCGGAGCCAGAAATTTGCCCGTCGTACCTTTGCCCTTGCCAATACCTATAACGATGAGCTTTGTGCTCTTGTAGAAAAAGCGCGCGGCGAAGGAAAGAAAAAGCTTGTTTTGTATGGTTCAAGCTATATAAAATTTCTTTTAATGTATGCATGCCAGAAGTTTGAGGTTGAATTTATCGAAAAAGAAGCAGACTGCCCTGTAGAAAGCGATGCGCTCTGCCTTATAGGAGAGCTTACAGAAGGGGATAACGTAAAGCGTCTTATCGAAAACGGCTGCGTAAGCCTTATGGATCTTTTAAAAGAAGATTTTTAGACTAAGGGCAGGGCGTTTTTATGGAATATTACTGTATCATGATACAGACCGGCGAGGAAAAGGCTTTTAGGGAGGCTGCTGTAAAGGCAGTTGATGCTAAAGTCTATTCTTTTGAGCGAAAGCTTTTTACAAAACGCCGCGGCTGGTTTACAGCACCGCTTTTTCCGGGATATGTTTTTTTAGAAGTAGAGAGTCTTTTACCTTTAATCGTTGAAACCCTAAAAAAAATAAAGGGGTTTTGCAGAATTTTACGTGACAACCAGAATCCAGTAAAAATTACAGGCCATGCTTTAGAAGAGTTAGAAGTTTTTATAAAAAACGGCGAAAACTGGGGCATTTCTAAAGTTAAGTTTTTACCCGGCCAGAAAATTGCAGCTGTCTCTGGCCCGCTTAAAGGCTTAGAAGGCAACATAATCGCTGTAAACAAAAAGAAAAAGCAGATAACAGTCCAGTCCAGTCTTACTTTTGACGGAAAGAAATTTGATTTACTTTACGAAGATGCAGAGATGGTGTGACAATAATACAATTGCTAACTGCCGATACAGAACGCCGCATAAAGCGGTACGGATTTTATAGTATTTTCAAAGCCGAAATTTTTTGCAGAAATACGGATACTATAAGCCGGCTTATAAGACGAAGCATAAACAGAAAGACTCTTTGACATAGTATGAACTGAAGACTTTACTTCTATGGGTACTATATCTGAACCGATTCGCGTAATAAAATCAACTTCTGCCTGATTACCGCTTGTCCAGTAATAAAGTTTTAACCCATTAGCAGATAATTGAGTACAAACATAATTTTCTGTAAGTCCACCTTTAAAATCAGAAAGCATCGAATTGTCATACAATACGTCATCGATAAGAAGATCCTGAACGCGGCAGCAAAGCCCTGTGTCACTCATATAAAACTTAAAATCAGTATCTGAACTGTTTGACTGTAACGGCAGTCCCGGTTTTTCTAATCTGAATACCCTTTTTGCAATTCCTGCAAGACATACCCATTCAATTGCATCTTCAAATTCTGCTGCTCTTGCTCCGGATTTTATGTATCTGTACTGAAATTTTCTGTTTTCTTTTGCCAGCTGAGTACTTATATTTCTATAGATAAGTCTTGTCTTAGATATTTCAGTTTTCCTGTTATACTTTCCCATATCATTAAGATAAGACTCTACTATTTCTGACTGAAAGATCGAAGCAATCTGTGCGTTATTGTTTTTTATATAATCCGATACAACAGCAGGCATTCCACCTATAAAAAGATACTCTCTGTATAAAGAAAGCGCTTTCTCATGCATTGCCTGTTCAAGAGGAGAATCGTTCCTGTAGCATTCTTTTATCCTTTCTATAAGGTAGTCTTCCTCCTTTGCCATAAGATATTCTTCAAAATCCATGGGAAACATTTCCATAAATTCAACTTTACCGACTGGAAAACTGTTTTGCCCGCGGTTTACAGAAACACCAAGCAAAGACCCCATTGCAATAATATGATATTCACCGGCTTCTTCACAAAAATATTTAAGTGAAGTTAATGCTTCCGGGCAATACTGAATTTCATCAAAAATAATCAAAGTTGTACCCGGAAAAATCTGCTGATGTTTTAATGCAGCAAGATTTGCCAGGATTTCCTTTGGCGCAAGGTTATTAAACAGCGACTCAAGGGTCTTTTCCTTTTCAAAATTGCAATAAACACAGTTTTTATAGGCAATTCCGGCAAAATAAGAAACTATATAAGTTTTCCCAATTTGTCTGGCTCCCTGTAAAACAAGAGGCTTTCTTTCCTGCGAATCTTTCCATTTTAATAAATCTAAAATTATTTTTCGTTTCATAAGACAATTATATGCTAAAAAGTGTAAAAATCAAGTCTAATTTTACACTTTTTAGCATATAAAAATATGAAAAATTTACAATTTTTGGCACATTCTAAATATAAGTAACGGCAGTTGTCACACGGATTTGAAAAACCTGACGGCTTTTCTGATTTTTTATCTATTTCGATTTTACGTTAGCAAAATCGAATACAACACTTCGTGTCGTTTGCAAAAGTGGAAATTATTGACTTTTGTGCTTACGCACACAGGCATCTGTGTGGCATTCATAAGCATCCATGGGGCAATACTAATACAATTGTTCAAAATTTGAACATATTGACACCGGGAAAATGGCGCTATATAATTGATACAATATCAGTTGCAACTGTTTACGAGGGGCGTTTGGCCCATAAATAAGTACAATGTCCGTCTGATTTATCTGAGCCTTTTAGCGTACCGGGGGATGGTACGCCGTTATGGAGACATTTTTTTGAGTCTGTCTGCCAGAACGGGAGAGGTATGGGCATTGGGAGAAACAGTTGAAGTTATAACTTCTGGATAGTTATCAGAGATTTAATCATATTTATGGAGAAAATCATTTATTATGGTAGTAAATAAAATTGCGGTAGCAGGAACAGGCTATGTAGGGCTTTCTCTTGCAACATTGCTTTCGCAGAATAATCGAGTTGTGGCTGTAGATATTTCTCAGGAAAAGGTTGAACTCATAAATAAAAGACAATCTCCGATTCAGGATACCGAGATTGAAGATTATCTAGCAAACAGAAAATTAAATCTTGTTGCTACTACTGATGGTATAAATGCATATAAAGATGCAGATATAGTTATAATAGCAACTCCGACTAATTATGATCCAAAGTTAAATTTTTTTGATACAAAATATGTTGAACAGGTTATTGAACTGGTTTTAGAAGTAAATCCTGATGCTATTATGATAATAAAATCTACAATTCCTGTTGGATATACTAAATCCGTGCGTAAAAAATATAAGACAAACAATATTCTTTTTTCTCCAGAATTTTTGCGTGAGAGTAAAGCTCTTTATGATAATCTTTATCCGAGTCGCATTGTTGTCGGGACTGATTTACAGGATGAACGCCTTGTAGATGCAGCGCACACATTTGCTGAACTTCTGCAGCAGGGTGCTGTAAAAAAAGATATTCCAACGCTGTATATGGGATTTACTGAAGCTGAAGCAGTTAAGCTTTTTGCAAATACTTATCTGGCTTTACGGGTAAGTTATTTTAATGAACTGGATACCTATGCAGAATTAAAAGGGCTTGATACAAAATCAATTATAACAGGTGTATCACTGGACCCTCGTATCGGTGATTTTTATAATAATCCTAGTTTTGGATATGGTGGATACTGTCTTCCTAAAGATACGAAACAGCTTCTGGCTAATTATAATGATGTTCCTCAAAATCTTATAAGTGCAATTGTGCAGTCAAATACAACACGTAAAGATCATATTGCGCAGATGATTATAGATAAGAATCCTAAGAAAGTCGGAATTTATCGTCTTACAATGAAATCTAACAGTGATAACTTTCGTGCCAGTGCAATTCAAGGTGTAATGAAGCGAATAAAGGCAAAAGGGATTGAGGTTGTTGTGTATGAGCCGACATTACATGAGGAATTGTTTTTTAATTCTAAGGTCGAGACAGACTTGCAGAAGTTTAAAAAGGAATGTGATGTAATTATAGCAAATCGTAAGTCAGATGACCTTTCTGATGTTTCTGATAAAATTTATACAAGAGATTTGATGGGAAGGGACTGATAAATTTGAACATGAATTTTAACGAAGTAAAAGAAAAAATATCAGTATCGCTCCAAAAAGGTGCTGTTCATATTTTTGCAGGGAGTCTGTTAACACGATTTGTATCTTTTTTTGCCTCTGTGATAGTTGTAAGAGTTTTATCAAAAAGTGATTATGGAATTTTATCTTATTATGAAAATTTGTATAATTATTTTTTCTTGTTGGCAGGCTATGGTTTAGCCAAGAGTGTTTTGAGATATGTAGTAATTACAGATGATATAAATGAAAAAAAGAGTATTATACAGTATTGTAAAAATAAAGGTACTTTGTTTAATATTGCCCTTATTATTATTGGTGTATGTTTCTCTTTCTTGTATAAACATCCATCTCAGTTTTCATCTAAAAATTTTTATTTGATTATAATGCTTCTTTTTCTTCCTTTTCAATATATAGTAAATTTATATATATATAATGAAAGGGCTTTTTGTGATAATAAACGGTATGCTGCTGTATCTTTTTTATATGTTTTACTATTGGTTTCATTTAAATTTTGCGGAGCATTATTATGGCAGCTTATAGGTGCAGTTATATTACCATTGGTAATACATTTGATTTATTCAGTTTTTTTAACTGTCATAGATGAAAAAAAATATTTTAAAAATGCGAAACCTTTTAATCTTTCTACTTCGTTAAAAAAAGAAATGGATATTTATTCTATCCAGTGTATGGTTACGAATGGATTGTGGGCATTATTTGCATTAAACAGTACTTTCATCTTAGGCAGAATGATTGGTAACGCAGAACTGGTTGCAGATTATAAAATAGCTACAGTTTTACCGAGTTTTATATCAATACTGAGTTCCTCTTTAGGTATATTTGTTGGACCGTATTTTACTAAACATGAGTCTGAAAAGGATTATGAATGGTGCAGAAAAAATTGGATTATAGTAATACTCGTATCAACTTTTTTGATCGGACTTGTTGTTATGGGGCTGTTCCTTTTTGCTCCATTTATGATAACGCTGGTTTTTGGAGAAAAATATGTTTCATCTTTCCCGATAATGCGATTATTATTGATAGCAGCTTTGTTTGATGCAGGTATTCGATATCCTACAGCACATCTTTTGACTTCAATGAACAAGATAAAATATAATATGATAGTTTCTGTAATTGGTATTGTTTTGCAGCTTATATTTGCAGTTTTGTTTGCATATCATTATGGTGTGGTTGGTATTGCAGCTGCAAATATTCTTGTACAATTTACAATGTCTTTAGCTATAACCTTCTTTTTTGTATATTACTTTTTTATTAAAACACCCCAAAAAGGAGATTTAATTGAAAAATAGTTTTATTTTGACAGCAGGTTACGGATGGTCAGGATCTAGTGTAATTGTAGATCTTTTAAAAGAATATGATGGTATAATTGATTCTGATGTTGAATTTCGTCTTATAAAAGATCCTCACGGTCTGGCAGATTTGCGGTATCAACTTACAAAAAACTGGGATGTTTTGACAGTAGATGCAGCAATAAAAGAATTTATGCGATTAGCCTCCTGCATGAACCATTCTTCAACAAAAACGACGTATGGTCTAGGCTATGATAAAAAGATTGGTCCGAATTTTATGGCTTTGACCAAAAGTTTTATAGAAGGGATAACATCTTTTTCATTTCAGAGTAATTCATGGATATTCAATTTAGAAAAATCAAGAATCAGAATTGTTTTTGAAAAAATCTTGAGAAAACTTCATATAGATTACACAGAAGGTGTAATGAACTTTTCTCAATGTACAGAAGAACAGTTTGATAATGCTGTAAAAAAATATCTTGATTCTCTGTTTTTCTCCTGTGGTGATAAAAAAGTTATCCTTGATCAAGCAATTTCTCCTTTGCATCCGGAAATGGTACCTGTTTTTTTTGATGATTCAAAAATGCTTGTAGTGGATAGAGATCCAAGGGATATTTATGTAAATTTAATAAAAGGAAAAAATTTAATTGGAGCAGAGCTTTCTAAATCACATGATGTAAATAAGTATATACAATGGCACCGTGCATGTAGAAAGTACAAAGAAGAATTGAAATCTTTTTCATATGTCAAACAGTTTCAATTTGAAAAACTTGTCTGTGATTATGAAAAATCTGTAAAAGAAGTTGAGTCTTTCTTAAAAATATCTGATAAAGATCATGTAAATAAAAAGAAATATTTCATTCCGGAAGAATCAAGTAAAAATGTTGGAATTTGGAAAAATTATCCTTGTCAGGAAGAAATTAGAACAATCGAAAAAGAACTTCCTGAATATATTATAAACATTTAAATAAACCGTTTTAGGAGATATTGATTAATGAGTACAGTATACTGTGGAATGAGCGCTGATTTAATACATCACGGGCATTTAAATATAATTCATGAGGCAATGAAACTTGGAGAAGTTACGGTTGGAGTTTTAACTGATGAAGCTATTGCAAGTTATAAAAGACTTCCGTATTTGACATACGAACAGAGAGCAGAAATTGTTTCCAACATAAAAGGTGTTGAACATGTTGTTCCGCAGACTACCTTGGATTATGTTCCAAATCTTGAAAAATTAAAACCTGATTATGTTGTACACGGAGATGACTGGCTTACAGGAGTCCAGAAAGAAACCAGGCAGCGTGTTATAGACTGTATTGCAAAGTGGGGCGGTAAGGTTGTGGATATTCCATATACACCAGGAATTTCTTCTACGGTGCTTAATGCAGAGGTTAAAGAAATCGGAACTACTCCAGAGATAAGACAGAAGATGCTAAGACGGCTGATTGCTGCTAAACCTATTGTTAGAATTATGGAAAGTCATTCCGGTCTTACAGGCCTTATTATAGAAAAAACTAAAGTTAAGGTTAATAATAAGACAGAAGAATTTGATGGCATGTGGGCTAGTTCACTTACGGATTCTACAAGTAAAGGAAAGCCAGATATAGAAGCTGTTGACTTGACTACGAGACTTCATGGATTAAATGATGCTCTTGAGTGTACTACAAAGCCTGTTATTTTCGATGGTGATACCGGTGGTAAGATTGAACATTTTGTTTTTACTGTTCGTACTCTTGAGCGCTTGGGAATTTCTGCTGTAATTATCGAAGATAAAGTGGGACTTAAAAAAAATTCACTTTTTGGAACTGATGCAGTTCAAACTCAGGACACAATAGAAGGTTTCTGCGAAAAAATAAAAGCAGGAAAACGTGCTCAGGTTGCAAAAGATTTTATGATTATTGCACGCTGCGAAAGTTTGATAGCAGGAAAACCGCTGGAAGATGCTCTTGAGAGGTGTTTTGCTTACGTAGAAGCGGGTGCAGATGGGATTATGATTCATAGTAAAAACAAATCTGGAGATGATATAAAGGAATTCTGCAAACGCTTTAGAGAAAAACATGAGTCGGTACCTATTGTAGTAGTTCCAACAACATATAACCAGATAACAGAGGAAGAACTTGCAAACTGGGGCGTAAATGTTGTAATTTATGCAAACCATATGTTAAGAAGTGCTTATCCTGCTATGGTAAACACAGCAAAATCAATTTTAACTCATCACCGTTCGTTTGAAGCAAATGACATGTGTATGAGTATAAAAGATATACTTGAACTTATTCCAGGAACAAAATAATGGAACAGACTGTTATATTATCAGATGACAATTATAAGATGTTTGATGATTATTTATTAAGTCATAAAGTGTCCAAAATTTTTCTGGTTAAATCTGAATTTTGTGATTCATTTAAAATAACAGATTATTTTAATGGTTTGACAGAAAGATTAAATATAGAAATCGTTTCTTTTACTCATTATCATCCTAATCCTGAATATGACTCTGTTGTCGAAGGAGAAAAACTCTTTCGCGAATCAAAATGCGACTGTATTGCAGCAGTTGGCGGCGGAAGTTGTATAGATGTAGCAAAATGCATAAAGTTATATTATGGGCTTGATTCCTCTAAAAATTACATGCAGCAGAATCCAATAGAAAATAATATACCACTTATAGTTCTACCGACTACTGCAGGAACGGGAAGTGAAGCTACAAGATATGCTGTCATATATTATAATGATGAAAAGCAGTCAATTACACATGACAGTATAATTCCGGGTGCAGTAATTTTTGATCCGTCGGTTTTAGATACGTTGCCGGATTATCAGCGTAAAGCTACAATGATGGATGCATTCTGTCACGCAATAGAAGCTTTTTGGTCAGTAAATTCTACAGAAGAAAGTAAAAAATATTCTAGGGAAGCGATAAGGCTCGTTCTTGAAAATTACAAGCTGTATTTAAATAATGACCCTGTGGGGAATAAAAACATGCTTGTTGCGGCAAATATAGCGGGGAAAGCCATTAATATAACACAGACTACTGCAGGACATGCAATGTGTTATAAGCTTACCAATATGTACAATACAGCACATGGACATGCAGCTGCTATATGCGTTTCTGTTTTATGGCCATTTATGATACGGCATACGGATAACTGCATAGACCCTCGTGGCGAAAGTTATCTTAAAAATGTTTTTATTGAACTTGCAGATGCCATGCAGTCTGATTCTCCTTTAGCTGCTGCAGAAAAATTTATTGAAATATTTAATGAAACTGGGTTAAGCATTCCAGTGGTAAATAATGATAATGATTTTGAACTGTTAAAAAAATCTGTTAATCCTGTCAGGTTAAAGAATAATCCTGTAAAATTAACTGAAGATTCAATTGAAAAAATGTATAGAAGTGTTTTGAAATAAATTGATTAATTAATGAGAAAAACTATATGGTTTCAATTATTATTCCTACATATAATCGCGCGAAATTAATTGGTAAGTCTATAAAAAGTGTTTTGGGTCAGACTTATAATGATTTTGAATTGATAATTGTTGATGATTGTTCGACAGATGATACAAAAGATGTTATAAGTCAGTTAAAAGATGAAAGAATTAAGTATATCAGACTAGAAAAGAATCATGGTGCTTGCTATGCGAGAAACGTTGGAATTGAACATGCGAAAGGGGATGTCATAGCTTTTCATGATAGCGATGATGAGTGGCATTCTGATAAACTTGAAAAGCAGTTAAAATGTCTCAAGAACAATGATGCTGATGTTGTTTTTTGCAAAATGAATGCAGTTGATCCTGATACGCATCAGAAAAAAACAGCATCATGCCAATTTTCTGAAGGATATTTATCAAAAAATCAAAGTGTATTAGGTATAAGTACACAGACAATTCTTGGTAAGGCAAAAGTATTTAAAGAGATATCTTTTGATCCAAATGTTCCAAGATTGCAGGATTTTGACTTGTTAATGAGGATTCATGAAAAGTATTCAATTTTCTGTCTGGATGAAACACTTGTTGATTATAATGTAGGTAAGGATTCTATAAGTTCAAATCCGTTAAAATTATATCAGGCATGCAGTATTTTTAAGGAGAAATATCCTGATATTAAAGAGAAATATCCTCAAACCGTATATGGTCTATCCTGGGCCCTGATTGATGCATCTGAAAAATTGAAAAAAGGAAATAAAGATTTACAGAAAGAGTGTGTAGACCTCGCTTTTTATTTCTGCAAAAATTTTAAAATAATGATAAAGTTTATAATGTTAAAGATACATATATTTTATATATATAAATTCTTATTTAGAAGATGAATTTGGTATTTGTTTAAAAATTAAATATATAAAGAGGTAATAAATGGAAAAATCGCTTAAACAGAAAAATGTGTATATGACAGCAATTTTATTATTTTTGTTTACATATTTTTTTCTTGTTGTTTTAAATGCTGTATTTCATGTTCAAAGTGATGATCTTGGAAAACCTTTGCGTGGTTTACAGTCTGCTGTTAATCAATATATGCATTGGAATGGTCGATTGGGTGAATTGATTTCGGTTACATATGGAAGCTGGTTTGCATCTACACCATTTTTCCCATTTGTAAACTCGTTAATTGGTTCATGTGTGATTTTTTTTATTTACGTACATATTTTTGGCCGTCTGCCAGATAATACTTCCAGAGATATTACGTTTTTTTCTATTTTATTTCTCTTTTTATTGTTTGACCCGGTTTATATTTTCGGATCTCTCTTTTACTGGTCGGCTGCATGTTATAACTATCTTTACGCATGGTTTTTAATACTGCTTCTTTTATTGCCGGTAAATTTTTTCTGGCGAAAAAAAGAATTTTCAACAAAAACAAGCCGTATTTTTTTGATTTTGGGAATTCCAATAGGCATCTTTGCCGGATGGGCGAGTGAGTTTTGTATTGTTATTATTCTTTTATGGATTGCAAGCATTATAATTGCATTTATAAAGAAGCAGAAACTTCCTTTATGGTATTTTACTTCGTTAATTGCTCTTGTAGTTGGATGGCTTATTTTATATTTATGTCCAGGTTTAAGAGAACGAGGTTTAACAACAGAAGATTTTTACTCTATTTCAGCTCTATTAAAAGCAGGTCCAGAGTTTTTATTTAAACGTCTTTTATATACTTATGACAGGCTTACTTATATGAGCCATTCTTCGTTGTATTACGAAAATTTTATTTTTGTTTCATTGTTCCTTATACTTACAAGTATTTTTTATAAGCCTTCTGTAAAAAAGTTTTTGGTTACTTTTGCTGTTGTTGCAGTATTATTCTGTATGGTCCGCTTTATACCTAAAATGTTTTTTATTATTGGTTTAATTGGGCTCTGTATTTTAAGCACTGCTCAGATGAGGAAAGAAGATAAATATATTTCCACTTTATGGTTAATCATAGCGGCGGTATTAGTGACAGAATTTATTTTTATAGGTTCAACAATACAGATAGGTATACCTAGAAGAGCCAGAATGCAGTTTGCAATTTTAAATATGATACTTATTTCTGTAATTATGTCATACTGCTTCGAAGTGTTTAAAGATGATGAAAAGGTTAAAAGAACGGTTAAAATATTAAGCGTAACGGTTACACTTTTGTTTTCTGCATTTGTTGTTGGTGAATGTATTCATATGCGTATGAAATGGAATGCAATGGAAAAATCTGTTGCAGAACAGAAGAGTAAGGGTATTATGGATGTAACTGTAAGTAAAGATTATTTTAAATCGTTGTACTGGAGTTATGGAGACTGGGGTGACCCTAATGAAGATCCTTTAACCTGGCCAAATAATAAGTATGCAAATTATTATGGTGTAAATACATATACTGTAAAATGATTGAAGAGTAAAAGTTAATCTGAAAAAATAAAAAGATCAGGAGATTAATAGTAATGAAAACACTGATACTTGCTGGTGGAAAGGGTACTCGTCTTGGAGAAGAAACAAAAGTTGTTCCTAAACCGATGGTAGAAATTGGTGGATATCCGATTTTATGGCATATTATGAAAATTTATAGTCACTACGGTTTTAATGATTTTATAATTTTAACAGGTTATAAGGGACACGTAATTAAGGATTACTTCCTAAACTATTATAACCGTTATAGTGATATGACTATTGATTTGTCAAATAATGATGTACAGATTCATAAGATGAGAACTGAACCGTGGAATGTAACAATTCTTTATACAGGTGCAGATACTTTAACGGCAGGCAGAATTTCCAGAGCAAAGAAATATCTTGGGAATGATCCATTTATGTTAACTTATGGAGATGGTGTTTCTGATGTTAATATTTCAAAACTAATAGATTCTCATGCAAAAAGCGGAAAGCTTGTGACCCTTACTGCTGTAAAACCAGAAGGACGGTTTGGTGCTCTTGAAATACAGGCTGACGGAACAATCAGTCAGTTTCAGGAGAAACCTAGTGACAGCTGGATAAATGGTGGTTTCTTTGTATGTGAAAACAAGGCATTGGATTATATTCCGGAACAATCAGATGATATTATGTGGGAGCGTGCCCCTCTTCAAAACATTGCTAAAGATGGGCAGTTACATGCTTATAAGCATGATGGTTTCTGGCATCCAATGGATATGCTTAAAGATAAAGAAGATTTAAACAAAATGTGGGGAACCAGAAAAGCCCCTTGGGATGTTTGGAACCATTTTGGAAATAAATAATTGTTTCAATAATGTTGTTTAATATTGGTATTTTATAGGAATAATATGAGTAGTTTATTATCATTTTATAAAGACAAAAAAGTTTTTTTAACTGGCCATACAGGATTTAAAGGTACTTGGCTTACGCGTATTTTGTTAGCAGCGGGTGCAAAAGTTACAGGATATTCTCTTGAACCGCCTACGGAACCAAGTTTATTTGAACAGACTAAAACTGCAGAACATATTAATTCAATTATCGCTGATATTAGAGATGAAAAAGAATTAAAAGATGCTGTCAATAATACAAAACCTGATATAGTATTTCATCTGGCGGCACAACCGATTGTACGTGCCAGTTATAGTGATCCTGTCGGCACATATGAAATAAATGTAATGGGGACTGTAAATGTTTTAGAAGCGGTTAGAAGCTGCAAATCCATAAAATCATTTGTAAACATTACTACAGATAAAGTATATCTTAATAAAGAATGGGTCTGGGGATACCGTGAAAATGAAGAACTTTGCGGTTATGATCCATATTCAAATTCAAAATCCTGTTCCGAACTTGTTACATATAGCTATAGGAATTCTTTTTTTAATGATGAATATTCTCCTGCAATAAGTACTGCCAGAAGTGGTAACGTAATTGGTGGTGGTGATTATGCTGTCGACAGAATTATACCGGATTGTATTCGTGCTGTGGAAAATGGGAAACAAATTATTCTACGTAATCCTAATTCGACTCGTCCATATCAGCATGTTTTAGAATGTCTTTCTGGATATCTTCTTCTTGCAAAAAAGCAATTTGAGAATAAACAGTTAATGGGAAGTTATAATTTTGGACCTGATGATAACAGTTGTGTAACCACAGGTAATTTAGCAACTCTTTTTTGCAATTTGTGGCAGGAGGGTGCAAATTGGGATACTGTTTCTGATAAAAATGCACCTCATGAAGCAAACTACCTTAAACTTGACTGTTCGAAGTCAAAGAGTTTGCTGGGCTGGAAACCCCAATGGAGTATTGGGACTGCAGTAGAAAAAATTGTAGAATGGGAAAAAGCTGTACAAAGCGGAATACCAGCAGCAGATAAAACTGATGAGCAGATAAAGGAGTATTTTAATAACTTGGAGTATTAGAACATATGAAATATATAGTCTCAGGTGCGACAGGGTTTATTGGTAAAAAACTCATAGAAAATCTGCTTAAAGATCAAAATAATATAATTTATGCTTTAATATTTGAATCTGAAAAAGAATCCTTTAATTCAATAGAAACAGACAATCTCGTTCCGATTATTTGTGACTTAGAAAAAAAGGATAATGATTTTTCTCAAATTCCTGAAAATATTGATTGTTTTTTTCATTTTGCATGGGTTGGTGTTAGTCCTGATAGTCGCAAAATATTTGATGTTCAATTTCGAAATATAAATATTACTGTAAATTGCTTAAAACTGGCAAAAGAGAAAAAAGCCAAAAAATTTATAGCACCAGGTTCAACAAATGAGTATTTATATTCTGGAACACTTATAAACAAAGATACAATACCGGCACCAAAAGACAGTTATGGATCTGTAAAAGTTGCTCTGAGATATTTACAAAAGCAGTTTTGTGAAGAAGAAAAAATTGATTTTATGTATATTATTATTACCGGTATATATTCTGAATATCGTCGGGATAAAAATATTATTTCATATACAATAGATTCTCTTTTAAATAATAAAAGTCCTTCTTTGACAAAATGTGAGCAGTTATGGGATTATGTGCATATAGATGATGTAGTTGAAGCAATTAAATGTATAAGCAAAAAAGGAAAACCGAATAGAATATATGCAATCGGTCATGGTGATAACTGGCAGTTAAAAAACTATATAAAAATAATTCATGAAATTATTAATCCTAATATAACTATTGGTTTTGGAGATATTCCATACAATTCTGAAGTACTTCCTATGTCATGTATGGATTTGACTGATTTAATAAATGATACAGGGTTCAAGCCAAAAATTGATTTTAAGGAAGGTATAAGAAGAGTAATTGATAACTGGAATAGTACTAATTTCGAAAAATGACTACTTCTTTTTTTGGTTTTTAGGTTTATTATCTTTTCCCCAAGTACGTTCTTCTATTATATATCTAGGACGTGCTTTTGTTTCCAGATATATTTTACCAATGTAAGTACCGATAACTCCTAGTGCAATCAGTTGAATTCCACCTAAGAAACAGATTATACAAATTAATGATGCATAACCTGAAACCTGTACACCTATTTTAAATAATTTAGAAATTATTGTCCAAATAACTCCTAAAAAGGAAATAAAAGATATAAAAAGGCCGAATCTTGTTATTAACTTTATAGGTTCTGTACTGAGTGATGTTATGCCATCAAATGCTAGAGTTAGAAGTGAAGATATACCATAATGTGATTTTCCTGCTATGCGCTCATTCCTTTCATAATAAACACATGAACTTTTAAAACCAACTAAAGGTACCATTCCTCTTAAAAATAAGTTAACTTCCTTAAATTTTGCAAATTCATTTAAAACTTTGGAAGATATAAGTCTGTAGTCTGCATGATTATAAACGATATCAGCTCCCATTTTTTTTAATAGTTTGTAAAAGGATTGGGCTGTAAAGCGTTTAAAAAATGTGTCTTTTTTTCTTGAATTTCTAACACCGTATACAACTTCGCTACCGTTATGATAGGCATCAACCATTTCTTCAATGGTAGTTATATCATCCTGACCATCGCAATCTATTGAAATTGTTATGTCACATTGATCCTTAGCTTCCATAAGGCCAGCAAGAACATTTCCTTGATGACCAAAGTTTCTTGACTGCTTTGCTCCTATAAAGTGATAATTATCATTAGAGTAATTTTTAATTAATTCCCATGTATCATCTGTTGATGCATTGTCTAAAAATAAGATACGACTTTCATCACTGATTTTTTTCTTTGTAATTAATAATTCCAGTTCATTAAGAAAAAGGGTATGAGTTTCTGGTAAAACCTGTGCTTCATTGTAACATGGTACAATAAGATATAAAACTGTGTTATTTGTTTTCATCTGGTTCTTCCTTATCGGCAAAAACTAAAAGTCTTTGTCCAAAGTAATTAAGAATTGTATAAAGACACATTCCGCATAGCATCGCAATGTTTGCTCTGAAAGTTTCTTCTTTGAAATAGAGAAGGGCATATACTGCTTTTTTTGCTATCATGTATGCAAGTACGTAACAGATTAAAAGATTTGCAATAAAAAGTATTATCTGTTTGAAAGATTTTTCATGATTTGTAAATGTAAAATATTTATTTAAGAAAAAGCTTACAATTCCGCCTGCAATATAGTTACATGCGCTTGAAAACCAATATCCTAAATGAGCGGCATTATACAGTAAGAACATGATTCCGGCTCCCACTGCCGTATTTATAACTCCTACAAGAAGAAATTTAAGAAGCTTTTTGTCAATAAATCTCATTATATTCAGAATACTACAAAATTTAAGAAAAGACAATTGATTCAGAATTACTACTGTGACTTATTTATAAGGTTGGTTTTTTACCCTCTTTAATATTCGCGTATTTAGTAATATACTTATAAATTATCTATTTTATATAGAGGTAACATCGTGTTATTATACATAGACCCGGGAACGGGAAGCATGCTGTTTTCTATTGTAATAGGAATAGCGACAACATTACTCTTTTTTGCACAGAGAATTTTCGTAAAATTAAAATTTATCTTAAGCGGCGGTAAGGCTCAGAAGATTGCGGGAAATAAAATTCCGTATGTAATTTTTTCAGACCATAAACGCTACTGGAACGTTTTTAAACCAATCTGTGATGAGTTTGAAAACCGCAAGGTTTCTCTTGTATACTGGACAGCTAGTCCTGATGATCCTGCCCTGTTAGAAAGATATGAATATGTAAAGGCAGAGTTTATCGGCGAAGGAAATAAGGCTTTTGCCCGTCTTAACATGATGAATGCAGGAATTGTTTTAAGTACAACTCCGGGTCTTGATGTTTACCAGTGGAAAAGGAGCCAGAATGTTGATCTTTATGTTCATATATTTCACGAAGTAGGAGAGCCGCTTACATACAGGATGTTTGGGGTAGATGCTTATGATGCACTTTTATTTAACGGTACATTCCAGGAGCATTATATAAGACTTCTCGAAGCTGAGCGGAAAGAGAAGCCAAAAGAATGTAAAGTTGTCGGCTGCTGTTATCTTGATTCTATGAAAAAGCGTCTCGATAAAGAGGGCAGTAAAACTGATAAGAAAGCTCAGAAAACTGTTCTTCTTGCTCCGTCATGGGGTGCAAGCGGCATTCTTAGTAAATACGGCAAGGATATCCTTAACGCCTTAGTTAAAACCGGTTATAAAATAATTGTCCGTCCACATCCGCAGTCATTTACTTCTGAAAAAGAAATGATAGAAAACCTTAAGAAAGAATTTCCTGAGTCAGAAAGCTTTAAATGGAACCAGGATAATGACAACTTTAATGTATTAAATGAATCAGACATTCTTATAACTGATTTTTCAGGTGTTGTATTTGATTTTACCCTTGTATTTGACAAGCCGATTATTTATGCAGATACATCATTTAATAAAGATCCTTATGATGCGTCCTGGGTTGATGAACCTTTATGGCGTTTTGAAAAATTAAAGGAGCTTGGCGTAAAGCTTGAGCAGAAAGATTTTTCTAAGATGAAAGAAATGATTGATTCTGTCATAGAAAATAAAGAGTTAAAGCTTTCGCGCGAAAGAGTAAGAAAAGAAGCATGGCAGTATCAGGGACAGGGGGCAGAAAAAACTGTTGACTGGCTTATGGCTAAGCATAATGAAATTGCAGGTGATAGATAATTATGGCATCGGTTTTATATAATATTATTGTAGCTCCAATTGAGCTTGTTGTAGAAGTAGTATTTGAAGTTTTATACAGATTTGTAGGTCACGAAAAATCTGATCAGGTAATTGCCATAATCGGTGTAAGTCTTGTAATAAGCCTTCTTACGCTTCCTCTTTACCAGATGGCAGAAGCCGTTCAGAAAAAGGAACGAGACATACAAAAGGGAATGTCTAAGTGGATTTCTCACATCAGAAAAACGTTTAAAGGCGATGAGCGTTTTATGATGCAGCAGTATTATTATAAAATCAACAGTTACAGTCCGCTCCAGAGCCTTAACGGTTCTCTTTCGCTGCTTTTACAGATTCCTTTTTTTATGGCAGCCTATCACTTTCTTTCCAATCTTGAAATTTTACAGGGCACATCTTTTGGTCCTATAGCAAATTTAGGTGCTCCTGATGCACTTTTTAAAATAGGATATTTTTCTGTAAATGTACTTCCTGTTTTGATGACAGTAATTAACTGTGCTGCGTCTTTTATATATTTAAAGGGCTTTGGATTAAAGGACAAAGTTCAGACTTATGGACTTGCAGTTATATTTCTTGTTTTACTTTATAATTCGCCTAGTGCACTTGTGATTTACTGGACATGCAATAATATTTTTTCTCTTGTAAAAAATATTTTTTATAAATTAAAGAATCCAAAAAAAGTTCTTACTGTTTTGTGTTCTATCGTGGGTTGGTTTGTCCTGGTTTTTGCTCTTGTAAAAGGACGTATGGCAACAAAGGCAAAAATTATTTTTACATTAGGAATATTTGTAATATGTAATATTCCTCTTTTGATTGCAGTAATAAAGAAAACCGGAATCTTTAATAAAATAAAAACTAATACAAAAGAAGCTTTAGACACAGGGTGTCTGTCGCTCTTTATTTTACCGGCACTCCTTCTTACTGTAATTACAGGTATTTTAATTCCTTCCAGTGTAATATCAAGTTCTCCTTCTGAGTTTGTAGATCTTGCAGATTACAGAAATCCACTTTTGTATCTTGTAAATTCTACTTGTTACTCATCAGGGTTCTTTCTTTTATGGGGAGGGGTAATTTATTATGTTATTTCTAGAAAGGCACGTGAAGTATTTTCTTTAATTCTCTGGGTTTTATGTGGAATCTTTCTTGTAGATTACATGTTCTTTACAAATAATCTTGGAATCTTATCTCCTTTATTAATTTACGATAAACGTGAGTTTTTTAACGGTACGCAGAAGGTTATAAATACTCTTATTTTACTTGGCTTAACAGGATTGCTTGCTGTCATATTTAGATTTAAGAAAATAACAAAGGCCGTGTGTCTTGTTTTAATAATGAGTACATCAGTTGTAAGTATTTACCAGATTTATACTGCGCAAACTTCTCTAAATGATATGGCTTATATGAAAGAAATGAGCGTTAATTCTTCTAAGAAAAAGTTATATAAGCTAAGCAAAACAGGAAAAAATGTAATTCTTATAATGCTTGACCGTGCAATAAGCGGTTATGTTCCGTATATATTCGAAGAAAAACCAGAAGTAAAAAAACAGTTTGAAGGTTTTACATATTATCCTAATACGATTTCTTTTGGTTTTGGAACTATCACAGGTGCACCGGCTTTATATGGTGGATATGAGTATACTCCAACAGCAATAAACGAAAGGCCAGAGGAAGCTCTTGTTGACAAGCACAATGAATCACTTTTGGCTGTTCCAATTTTATTCAGTGAAAATGGTTTTAATGTAACTGTCTGTGATCCGCCTCATGCAGGTTATAAAGATATTCCAGATCTTTCTGTGTTTAAGCCTTATCCAAAAATTAATGCATGCATTAACCGTAAGGTAACGATTAATACAGAACTGATGAAACAGCTTGAAGGAGATGTCTTTTCTGCAAACGAGAGGAACTTTTTCTGTTACAGTATTTTCAGATGTTCTCCCCTTATTTTTGCACAGAATCTATACAACGAAGGTAATTATCTTTCTTCTGCAGAAAAATCTGTAAGAGCATCGGAGTTCTTTAAGGAATTTTCTCTTCTTACCTTGTTATCAGATTGTACGGAAGTTTCAGAAGAAAAAGAAAACACATATCTTTCTGTTTACAGCACAATTACTCATGAACCTCAGATTCTTCAGCTTCCTGACTATGAAATACGACAGAATGTTGACAACAGCGGTTATAAAACTGCAGCTGACGGTCACATCAAAATGGAAACAGAGCGTCAGAAAATGCATTATCACTGTAATGCGGCGGCCTTTATTCAGCTTGGAAAATGGTTTGAGTATATGAGGGAAAACGGAGTATGGGATAATACAAGAATCATAATAGCTGCTGACCACGGTGAAAGCATGAAGCAGTTCGATTATATGGTCATGAATAATCCAAAGATTGATGTAGAAGCATGTAATCCTCTTTTTATGGTTAAGGATTTTAATTCTAAAGAGTTTACTGTTGATAACAGTTTTATGACAAATGCAGATGCAGCAGTTTTATCATGTAAGGATTTAATAGACAATCCTGTTAATCCTTTTACAGGAAAGAAAATTGATGACAGTGAAAAACATGCTCATCCTCAGATAGTTGTTGCTAAAACTACAGGTAATCCGTCAAAAAAACTTGTCACGACATTTACTATAGACAGTAAGCATAAACTTACCGTCCACGATGATATCTTTAAAGAAGAAAACTGGGGTATGGCAGAGTAATCACGCTTCTTTTTTCTGAATGGATTTAGTATCTGCTACAGTTTTTAAAAATACTTCCATGCAGACTCTGGCATCGTCATAGGCTCTGTGGGCATCATTAACTTTGATGTCCATTAGTGCAGCCATAAGCTGGAGGTTATATTTTCCTAAAAGCGGGTAGGCCCAGCGCACGAGTGTAAGTGTGTCCAGGGCCTTGTTTTTTGTTTCAGAAAGCTTTGCCCTTACACATTCTTCATTTAAAAATCCTAAATCAAATCCTGCGTTATGCGCAATTAAAATTCCGTCTTTTATAAATTCAACAAAATCAGAAAGAGCATCCTTAGAAAGAGGAGCGTCCTTTATCATTTCGTTTGTGATGTGATTTATCGCTGTACATTCTGCAGGAATTGATTTCTGAGGATTTACAAGAGTTTCAAATTTATCTATGATTCCGTTTTTGTCAAATTTTACAGCCCCGATTTCGATTATGCGGTCAGAACCTGCGTTTAACCCGGTAGTCTCTGTATCAAAGGCTATAAAGTTTGCTCCAGAATCTAAAAGAATCTGGAGTTTTCTAAAATCGTCTATTATTCTGTTTGCCATTTTAAGACTGCTGCCTTATTTTGCTGCATCAAGAATTGATTTTATTTCTGAAGAAATTGCATCGCAGAGTGCGCCTGCTTTTTCTTTAGCGTCTGCAAGACACTTGTCACAGTTACCTTCAAGAGGTGTACAGCTGTTGATGTAGAACTTAATCTTTGGTTCTGTTCCAGAAGGGCGTGCACTTACGATTGTTCCGCCGTCAAGGAAGAACTGGAGTACATTGCTCTTTGGTAAATCAAGCGGTTTTTTATCTGCAGGATCAGCTGGATCAAATACAACAGAGTTCTGAACATCACGGATTGAAGTAACTGTTTTTCCGCCGAGAGTTTTAAGACCTTCTGTGCGGAGCTTTGTCATGATGCCTGCCATAACTTCTTTTCCAGATGAACCTGGGAAGTTCTGGCTTATTGCACGGTCTTCAAAGTAACCGTATTCTTTATACATATCGTTAAGGTGTTCAAGAAGGCTCTTGCCCTGGCTCCTCCAGTAAAGCGTCATTTCTGCACACAAAGCTGCGGCACTTACACCGTCTTTATCCATAACTTCTTTTTCTACTTTATATCCGTAGCTTTCTTCAAGACCAAATACGTAATCGCCTGTTCCTTTAGCTTCCATTTCTGCTTCTACAGCGGCAATCCATTTAAATCCTGTAAGGCATTCTACCATGCGTACGCCGAACTTTTTACAGATTGCATCTCCAAACGGACTTGTTACGATTGAACGGACTACAACAGGATCTGCAGGCATTGTTCCAAGTTCCTTGCGGCTCAAAAGAACGTATTCAATTAAAAGGGCACCCATCTGGTTTCCGGAAAGCAATACCCAGTCTCCGTTTGCATCAGGGAATGCAGTACCAAAGCGGTCAGAGTCAGGGTCAGTTGCCATTACACAGTCTGCCTTTTCTTTTTTACCAAGTTCAACTGCGAGAGTTAAAGCAGGTTTTTCTTCCGGGTTTGGTTTTTCTACAGTAGGGAAGTTGCCGTCCGGTTCTCTCTGTTCTGGAACTGTAATTACTTTAAGTCCAAGATCACCTAAAACTTTTTCTACGTGCATTGCACCTGTTCCGTGGAGAGGTGTGTAAACGATTTTAACTTCGCCTGCTTTTTCTTTTATGAGTTCAGGGCGGAAAAGCTGTGCTTTACACATTGCCCAGAATTTTTCGTCAATTTCTTTATCGATTATTTTTAATGTTCCGTTTTTGAGCGCTTCATCTTTTGAAATTGTTTTAACTTCTTTTACGGCATTTACTTCCCTGATGATTCCAACATCGTGCGGTTCGATAACCTGTGCACCGTCGTTCCAGTATGCCTTGTAACCGTTATACATTCTCGGGTTGTGAGATGCTGTTACTACAACACCTGTGTCGGCTTTAAGTTCTCGGATTGCAAATGAAAGCTCAGGAGTAGGTCTGAGGCCGGAAAAGAGATAGGCTTTAATTCCGTTTGCGGCAAAGATTAAAGCTGTAGCTTCTGCAAATACATCAGAGTTAAGGCGGCTGTCATAAGCAACAACTGCACTTAATGTACCTGCTTTTGCTTTTTCAGGAAATGCTTTAATTACATAGTTTGCAAGTCCCTGTGTTGCCTGATTTATTTCGAGTGTGTTCATGCGGTTTGTTCCGCCACCCATAATACCGCGCAGCCCTCCTGTACCAAACTCAAGTGTCTGGTAAAATCTGTCTTCGAGTTCTGTCCAGTCTTCTTTTGCTATTAATTCTTCAACTTCTTTGCTGAATCTTGTGTCTTTTTCGTTTGCAATATAATCTTTTGCTCTTTTTAAGATTTCTTCTTTTTCCATAATTATACTCCTTTAATCTATTTGTCTGCTTCTAAAATAAGTTTTATTTCCCATTCAAGAAGTTCTTTTTCCTTTTCTGCGTTGTCTCCCTTTACATCGCACATAATGCGGAAAACGCTTTCTGTTCCAGAGCCCCTCATCCAGATGAATGCTGCAGGATTTTCTGCATCTTTTTCATAAAGTTCAATTTTCAAGCCGCCTTTGGCACTTTTAGAAAAATCATCTTTTTCTTCACGTTCAGTCGTACCGTTAGTCAATATACATTTATATGACGAAATGCCGTATTTATTCAATAAGCCTGAGGCACCTTCGTTCCATGATTTTTCAAATACTTTCTGAAACTTCCCTTTTAAGAGAGCGTGATCTTCTGTCTTTATCTTTAATACAGCTCGTGGTTCTGAAACTCCAGTTGTCGTATAGCGCGGAAGTGTTTCCATTATATCACAGAGAGAAAAATCTTCTTTATATTTTTCTTCCTGACCGGAAAGACTGCACCAGATGTGAAAAAGTCCGGGCTTTACTTTTGCGCTTGCAGAAATTTCGTCGCGGATTGTAAGAAGCTTTATGAATGCAAAAATCGTGTTTATAGGGTCGCGTACGCTTGAAGGGAACGTTATTGTTCCTCCATTTGAGCCTTCTCCCAGTATACGTACGGTGTATCCCTGTTTACGTGCAAGGCGTGCAGTGTTTACGACATTTGCTTCTCCAACTTCGCCGCGGAATACTTTTGCATTAAAGCAGCCTGCAATTTCGTTTATGCGCATGGAAGTAGGGCAGTTTACGGCAACTGCCGGTTTATAGTCTTTATCGCCGCAATTAAGCCAGTGGGAAAACGCAAGCTCTGCAAGTACAGAAAGAGAAAATACTTCCTGGGCTTTTAATATTTCTGCTTTGTGTGTTTTTTCGTTCCAGTAAACGATGTTTCCTCTGTCACCGTCGCAGTCGGGCATATAGCCTAAAACGGCATCTTCTGTTCCTGCTTTCTGGAGTTCTTCCATACGGCGTGCACAGTAAACAAGGTTTTCCGGTTCAGGAATTATTTCGTGAACAATTTTTCCCGGTGTGTCGTTGAACGGATAAAAGTTTATGTTGTTTTCTGCAAAAAATGTTCTGTCGATAGAAAGAGTTCGTGCTGAACCGTTCATATCGCATACTATACCTATTGATTTTGTTTTAATGTTTTCTTTTAACTTGTCAAAGAAACTGTTTTGGAGCGGGATGTTTGCAAGTGAAGAAATTACTTTTTTAGAAAAAGCCTTGTAGGTTTCGAGTGCTTCTGATTTTGTCGAGACAGATTCAGAATAAACCCAGTCGAGCTCGCTGCCATTTATGGAAAGATATTTTTTTTCAATTTTTTCGAGGAATGATGCATCACGGCATTTTAGATTGAACTCGTCAATTAAAACTGCATTTTCCTGTGCATTTAAAACACCGCCGTCATTAAGGCCAAATTTGATTCCGTTATGTCCGACAGGATTGTGACTTGCGGAAATGTAGATAAAGCCGTCAAAGAGTTTAGAATATGCCATGATTTCCGGAGCAGCAATTATTCCCGTGTATTTTACCAGAACCTTTTCTTTTAAAAGAGTTTTGATTACAGCGTTTGCTATTGAAGGTCCTGTAGGACGTGTATCTATTCCGATTACAATTGCCGGAGTTTTTTTAGATGTTTTCTGTTTAACATATTCAGAAAAAACAAAGGCAGCGATAGAACTTATGTAAGTATTTTCTGTACCGATTTCTGCTGTTTCGTCTCTTTCATCAGAAGAAATTGCAAAAACTTTTCTCCATCCAGATGCAGAAAGAATCATGTTGTGGTTAATGTTTGTCATATTCCTGTTTTACACTCCCTCTCTTTTTCAAAAGAAATTAGAAAACCGTAAGGTTATATACTCTGGATCTTTCGTTTCCGGAAAAGTCCGTTACGATAAGTGAGATTGTGTCTTTACCGTGAGGAAGATAGATTTCGCCCATCAGCATAAGCTCATCATCCGGATACAGCTCTGAAGCTCTGTAAAGAAGCTGGCCTTGAATTGCAAGTTCATTTTCTTCGAGTTTAATCGTATCAAATGTAAGCCGTTCTGATTCTGCACCGTTTACGAGAACAGAAGTTTTGTATGGAACGGCCTTTGACTGTCTTTTTCTGAATACTTTATAGAATCCTGCAGGAATGTTTTTCTGTGTATCAAGTTCGTAGAATTTTCCAAATTTATTCTGAAGCGAGATTCCTGTGATTGTAAGGTTTTCTTCTTTACCGATTCGAGGCATAAGAATTAATGGATTTACATAAGTTTTGTTTTTTGTATCGATAATCTGAAATTCGAGAAACGATTCTGTTTCCTGCCATGCAGAGTTTCCGGTTGTCGAAAGTTCTGTTCCTTCTGCAACCGTTCTTGTTTTAAAAAGCTGTGGATTAAGTTCATCGGTATCGAGGTTTCCGTAAACTGTCATAAGAGAATCCGGATGTGATATGATTACTGCAGTTCCCAGCGTTGATTCAAACCAGTTAAAACCGTCTTCGTGTTCTGTGATTATTGCAGAAACGATTCCTCTGTCGGTTGCTTTTGCTGTCTCTGACTCTGAAAAGATAAGGGAATTTGAAATTGTCGACTGTCTTTTCTGTCCGAAGAACGAAGAAAACTTTTCTGCAGAAACATCTTCCTGCGGCCATTCAAAAGTAAACAGAGGGATAAGTACAGAAAAAGTGCAGAAAAAACCGAGGATTATTTTTTTTAGTACATTGATTTTCATTTTTTCCGTCCTATTCCTTTGAGATTATTAGTTTTGAAATCTTATCGTCTTTTCCGATAAAGAGTGAGTTTTCATCTGTAAGTATGAATGCAGAATTTCCCCAGAAAGAAAAACTTCCTGTTTTATGCTTCTGCTGTTCGATAATCGAAACAGTGTATTTATTTAAACCGTTGTCCTTTTCTTTTGAAAGAACAAAGAGACTGTTACCAACCGGAGATTCCTGAATATCAAGAACTCTTCCCGGAATGTTTATGTGTGAATATTTATAAGTCCCTGTGTCAACGATTCCGAGACCTGTTGCGTCATTGTAGTAAACTTTAGATTCATCTTTACTGAACGATACGTAAACCTGATTTATCATGCTCGAATTGAGGTAGTGGTGGAATACGATTTTATTATGGTAATTTTCTGCCTTGTAAAGAACAAAGCGCTGTTTGTCCTGACCGCTTACACATGCAAAATAATTTCCACGGCTTGATATATTTGCACCGAGAATAGTTTCGTAGTCACTTCCTCCCGGTACAATTGTATCTATAAGCTTGAAATTTGAATCAAAAAGGTAAAGTGTTCCGTCTGCAAAGCCTGCAATTGTTCCTGATGGGTTTGAATTGAACGCTGTTACAGGACTTGTATGCTCGTAGCGTGCGATTGTCTGGCTGTTCAAGCCTTTGAGTTCAAAGCCGGCTCCACCCGGAAGCATTAAAAAGACTTTATCGTCTGAAATATATGGAAATCCGCCTTCGTAAATAGTTCCGACAGCGTTTCCTTTGGTATCAAGTATGCTTAATTCTTTGGAATCCTGTGTGTATGTGCATAAAAAATGTCTGCTTACAGTTGCTTTATATAGAAAGTTTTTTAGAAGTGCTATTTTGCCTTCGTGTGTAAAAAAACCTGCATTCTGGCCGAGTTTGAATGGAAGAACGTCGAGAGAGCTCTCTGTAGAAAGGTTTTCTTCCTTTATTTCTGTTGTCCACTGGGGAGTAAGCTGAATTTCAGTAGGAAGGGGCTTATAACAGATGATGATATAGGCAAAAAATGCAATAAAAATTAATAGTGTCGCTGCAGAAACATTTTTCTTGTTTTTCATAAAAATATGATATAATTATAGGAAACAACTGTCAATAAAGGATGAGAATTTTATAATCAGAAGAGGGCTTATGAGCAGGAAAAACGTTAAAAAAAAGGTAAAGATCTATTCGATAGTTTTTATAACTGTCGTTTTTGTTGCATCTGTGTGTACATGTATCTTTTTCAGCAAGGCGTCAAACAAAAGAAAGGTTCGCGCCCAGCTTGAACAGATTGCAAGCCGTAAAAACCTGGAATTTCAGGCAAACTTAAACAGTCAGATTACCCTGGCACTTCAGATGTGCCGTTCACCGGTTGTAATAGATTATTTTATGGATCCGGAAGATAAAGAACTTGAAGCGCAGGCTGTAAAGGAAATTGCAGCTTATCAGGATTCGTTTCTCGGAAAGACATCGTTCTGGGCAAACAATAAAGACCTTAAATTTTATTCAGACTTAAAATATTCTTATACGATTGATCCTGAAAATCCGGGCGATTACTGGTACAAGATGACGGTTTTTGAAACGGATGTTTACAATTTTAATATCAATTATAATCCGGAACTTAACAAGACCATGCTCTGGTTAAATGTTGTAGTTCGTGATAAAGACGGAAATCCGATCGGTATGGCTGGAACAGGTATTCCTCTTACAGAGTTTATAAATGAAATGTATAAGGATATGCCTGAAAAAGTTCAGATGTATCTTTATAATGATAATCTGGAAATTACCGGTGCAAAGGATTCTTCAATTCTTGCAGATAAGATTTCTATAAGTAAATATTATAAAAACATTACAAAAAATAATGCTCTCTGTAATACTCTTACAAATTACAGCGAGCCAAATGGTGAATTTGTTTTAACGCCGATTAAGGTTATCGGATGGAACCTTCTTCTGTTTTCGCCGTCAGGATTTTCGGATTACTTTACAAAAGATGGAATTATGCTTGCACTTGTCATGATTGGTCTTTCGTTAGTAATTATGGCGGTTTATTCCCTTCTTATCAAACATATTCTCAAAGATACGACAGTTCATCTTATGAGTACGGAAGAAAAAGCCGGTTCTCAAGTTGAAGTAATGGATCAGGTAAGTTCAACCATAAAAGAAAATGTTGAATATCTTGAATCGTTTGGAAATCTTATCGATTGTCAGATTAAACAGATTGCAACTTCTGTTGATAATACTACAGAACTTATGACGGATCTCGAAGCGATGAATGTCCTTAGAAAAGATTCAATTGAAAGTACAAATGATTTAAATGAAAGCTCATCAAAAGGAAATCAGCATATTACAAACATTACGGAAAAAATCGATGAGCTTAATGAATGTACAAAACGTTTGAGTTCTGCAAACGAACTTATTGCAGGAATTACCTCTAAGACAAATCTTCTTGCAATGAATGCATCAATCGAAGCAAGTCATGCAGGCGAGCAGGGTAAAGGATTTGCAGTTGTTGCAAAAGAAATCCGTGCACTTGCAGAAAAAAGCCGCATGCAGCAGCAGGATGTAAGACGGGCAATCGATGACATTAATCAGATGGTTTCAGAAATGGTGCAGTATTCACAGACTGCAAAAACATCGTTTGAAGAAATTGTATCAAATATACAGCGCGTTCAGAGTAACTTTCTTAATATGTCTGACAAGCTCGAAAGTGAAGCTTCTCTGGTGCAGACAATTTCTGCAAATCTTCAGAGCGTAACAACTTCAAGCCAAAAAATAATTTTAAGTTTTGACGAAATGAAACAGTCTAATCAGCTTGTAAATAATGAAATCCAAAGTGCATTAGACAGTTCAAATCAGTTCCTGTTAACAACAGATGATTTATTAAAGACAATGGGGGATAAAGACGAATGAGTGGAGATTCAACAATTTTAACTGACAGCCCGGTAGGAAAGCATATTGATGCAATTTCTAATCCTGGAAATCTTTCTTATCTTTTATTTGATAAGAAAAAAATTCAGCTTGTAGAAAAGATTACAATAGGTCGTGAAAACGATAACAGTGTAGTAATCGACAATAAGCTTGCCAGCCGCCATCATGCGATTATTCAGAAAATACGTGATGATTATTTTTTAAAAGATGAGGAATCTACAAACGGAACTCTTCTTAACGGTGTAAAAATTCCATCTGGAAAATACGTTAAACTTAATCATGGAGACAAAATTACAATAGGCAGTGCCAATATTGTATTTTCGTGATTTTGTTTATGCAAAATTAAAAAAGAAGGAATTTTCGATTGCTTAATAAAATTCCACATGAAAAAAAAGAAATTCTCGAAATAATAAAGGGGCTTTCCGACTTGAAAACGATTGCGGAAAGTGAAGATCTTCTTTTTGTGAGCAGAGAAGCCGTAAGGGTTCTTAAAAATGAGATTACGGATTATAGAAAAACTGTCTCAGAAATTGATGAAATTCCAGGCGGATTGATTGATTTTACACATAAATGTGATGCGGATGTCGTAGTTGTCCCGGATTTACACGCCCGGAAAGGCTTGATTTATGCCCTTTTAACCCATATCCTTCCTGACGGGAAAAGTGTTTTTGATTGTCTTTGTGATAATTCAATATCAGTCATTTTTTTGGGAGATATTCTTCATTCAGAAAGCCAGAAAAAAGACAGATGGTGCAGTTCGTACGAAAAATATCTTAAGGGTGATGTTTTAAACGAAGAGATGACAGAAGAAATGATTGACGGGCTTTCGACTTTGATGCAGGTAATGCTTTTAAAATCTTCGTTTCCGGAGAAGGTTCACTGTTTAAAGGGAAATCACGAAAATATAAAAAACGAAAACAGCAGCGGAAATTTTGCCTTTAGAAAATTTGTTGATGAAGGAAATATGGTTCATGATTTTATGATGGAAAAATACGGTGAAGAAGTTGTTGAAGAAATTTATAAATTTGAACTGCTTCTTCCTGTTGCTGCAGTGTTTGATAATCTGATTATTTCGCATGCTGAACCTTTAAAACCATATTCACGTGAAGAAATAATTGATTCTGTTTTGACAGGCAGCACTGTTTTCGGGCTTACATGGACATCGAATGACGAAGCGGAAAATGACAGTGCGGAAAAAATGTTTAAAATTCTCTGTGTTGATAATGGAATTGAAAAAAAATACATAACAGGTCATCGTCCTGTAAAAGGAAAATTTAACCTGAGGCAGGACGGTAATGTTGTGCAGATTCATAATCCGAAACGGATGCAGATTGCATTTATAAAAAAAGGTGAGGGATTTGATCCGGACAGTGATATCTACGAATTGTAAAAAGTTTACAGGAGAAAAATATGGCAGATGAATCAGATTATATCGGAAAGTACAGGGTAGTAAATAAAATCGCACAGGGTGGAATGGGAGCCGTTTATAAAGCAATCCATCCTTCATTAAAGCGTGATGTCGTAATTAAAAAAATGACCATGCGCTCAAATCAGATGGCAAAAGAGAGATTTAAAAAAGAAGCTCAGATTCTTCTTGATATGCAGAGTCCTTATATTGTTCACCTGTTTGATTATTTTACAGAAGGCCCGTACCGTTACATGGTAGAAGAGTTTGTTGACGGAATGGCTCTGGACAGACTTATAAAAAAACAGACTATTGTAGATCCGACGGTTGCTCTTTTAATCGTTCAGGATGCATGCTTTGCGTTAAAGTTTGCTCATTCAAAGGGGATCGTTCACCGTGACATAAAGCCTGGAAACATTTTAATAAGCAGAAGGGCAGAAGTAAAGCTTGCAGATTTTGGAATTGCATCTGATGAAAACGAAAGTGGTGATAAGACGAAAGACGGAGTAATGCTTGGAACTCCGGCTTACATGCCGCCGGAACAGTTTGAAAACAGTTCAACTGTTGATAACCGTGCAGATATTTATGCGCTCGGTGTAATGCTTTATGAAATGGTAACAGGAACAAAACCTTATCCGTCTGATATGACTGCAGAAAACATTGCACGCATCAAACGCGGAAGATTTTTAAATCCGAAAAAAATTGATAAAACTGTTCCGGATGTAGTATGTAAGCTTATTAAAAAAATGATGAAGCCAAAGGCTAAGCACAGATTCCAGTCTGTAAATCCTATAATTAAAATCATTAAAAAATATCTTAAAAATTACGATACACACGCAATCCGTGTTGAGCTTGCAAAAATAGTAATCAATCCAAAGCCTCATGTCGTAAGTGTATTTACAAAGAAAAAGAATATCTGGAAATCTTTTTTTATAACGCTTCTTTCTCTGGGTGCGCTTACCGGAGTTTCGTTTTACATGTGGGTTCACGGTTATGTTCACCAGTATCTTTTAAGGTCAATTTATACTCCGGTTGTGCTTACGATGAAAATGCCGGATGTCGCAAGTCCTTTAAGCTCTGTTTCATCACAGGCTGTTTTCTTTGTTAATGATACCAAAATTGAACAGATTAAAGAGTCTGAAAGGACTTTTATAGAAGGACACTATTCTAAAAACGGAGTGACTTCGACACGCCTTGGTTCTAAAGGACGCAATTTCTATACAAAGCCTGTTTTCTTAAAGCCTGGTAACTATAGGGTAAAGGTTGTAACAGGTTCCAATGTCTGGTGGAAGACATTTGTTGTCGGAAAAGAAGAAAAAATCATCAACGTCGAAAATTATACAAATGTAAGCCGCCAGTTAAGAATCGTAATGAAGGCATTTGACAGTTCAACAGGGGATGATGTTTCAGGCCAGAGCCTTTTTCTTATTCTTTACAAGGACAGATGGGTAAGCCTTGAGTCTGTCCCGCTTGAAAAACTTGTAAGCAACAGCCTTTGGAAATTCCGGGTGCTGTGTGACGGTTATGAGGAAGAATATTTCTCGCTTTTAATAGACTGGTACCAGGACGAAGTCTGTATTTCTGCGGATTTAAGAAAAAAATAACCGGTCGCTCAGGTCTGCGTTATTAAAAAACAGTGTTAAGTACTTCGCGGACATCCGTAACAGGAATAAATTTAATTCCGGCTTTAACGTGATCTGGAATTTCATCCAGGTCGCGGAGGTTTGCCTTAGGAATTACGATTGTCTTAATCCTGTTTCGGCGTGCAGCAACTGTCTTTTCCCGAAGGCCGCCAATAGGTAAAACCTGTCCTGTTAAAGAAAGCTCTCCTGTCATTGCAAGGTTTTTCTTTATAGTCTTTGAGCTTAAAAGCGACATAAAGGTTGTTGCCATTGTAATTCCGGCACTTGGACCGTCTTTTGGCGTTGCGCCTTCAGGGATATGAAGGTGAACTGTATTTTTTTCAAACCATTCAGAATCCTTAATTCCCTTTTCCTGTACGTACTGCTTTACATAGTTAAAGGCAATCTGAGCCGATTCTTTCATTACATCGCCCATCTGTCCTGTAAGCTGGAGTTCTCCTTTTCCAGGAAACGAAATTGCTTCGAGTAAAAGGGTGTCGCCGCCCATGCTTGTCCATGCAAGGCCTATGGCAGTTCCAGGCTTTGAAGCCCTCTTGATTTCTGATTCATCAAAGACTGGCTTTCCAAGATATTCTGCAAGATCCGGTGAATCTATGCTGAAAGTTTTTGTTGTGTCAGGTTTTGCAGCAGAAAGCATTTTTGTAATTACTTTACGGTTTACTTTATCGATGCATTTTTCAAAGTTTCTTACGCCTGCTTCACGCGCATATTCTTCTGCGATTTTTACGAGGGAAGCGTTTGTGTATTTAATCTGATTTTTTTTAAGCCCGTTTTTTTCGAGGTTTTTAGGAATGAGATATTTTTTTGCAATCTGAATTTTTTCCTGATCGATATAGCCCGAAAGAGAAATTACTTCTGCTCTGTCTAAAAGCGGACCTGGAATTGAGTCTGTTGTATTTGCCGTAAGAATGAAAAATACATTTGAAACATCAAACGGAAGATCAAGATAATTATCGCGGAATGAAACGTTCTGTTCCGGGTCTAATACTTCGAGTAAAGCAGAAGCCGGATCTCCCTGATTGCTTGAACCCATTTTATCGATTTCATCAATCATGAATACAGGAGATTTTGATTTTGTAATCTTTAATCCCTGAATGATTTTACCGCTCATTGCGCCGATGTATGTTCTTCTGTGACCTTTAATTTCTGCTTCGTCACGCATTCCACCGACAGAGAACCGGTAGAATTTTTTGTTCATTGCATTTGCAATTGAGTGACCGACAGAAGTTTTTCCAACACCCGGAGGTCCTACTAAAAGAAGGATGGAACCTTTGTTGTCCTTTTTAAGCTTGCGGACTGCAAGATATTCCATTATGCGTTTTTTAACGTCTTCAAGTCCGTAGTGGTCGCGCTCAAGAACTTTTTGCGCCTGTTCAAGATTGTAATCTTCGATTTCATCTGTTTTCCACGGAAGGGCACAGACAAGCTCAAGATAATTTCTTGTAACGATGTATTCTGATGAATTAGGTTCCATCAGACTGAATTTTGCAAGCTCACTTTCGACTGTTTCTTTAATTTCACCTTCGAATTTTAAGCTTTCGATTTTTTCTTTAAATTTTGTGTAATCGTTCTGATTGCCGTGAGAATCTGTTCCGAGTTCTTCCTGAATTGTTTTTAACTCTTCGCGTAAAAAATATTCCCTCTGATTTTTTTCAATTTTTTCGTTAAGCTCAGTCTGAATTTTTTTCTGAATGCGAAGAAGTTCCTGTTCTTTTTTGATGAACACTAAAACCTGTTCAAGACGCTGTCGTACATTGATAGTTTCGAGAACCCGCTGCTGGTCTTCTTTTTCTACGTTAAGAATTGAAGCAACGAAATCTGCGACTTTTCCAGGCTTGTCGATGTTTACCATGTTAAGGCGCATTTCTTCTGAGAACATAGGGTTGTTGTCAGAAATCTCTTTCATTTCGCTTACGAGTGCGCGGGTTAGCGCCTTTACTTCAAAAGTTGAATCTTCTTCATCGTCAAGATATTCTACCGTAGCCAGAATTGGATTTTTGTTATTTAAAACCTTTCGGATTTTAAAACGCTTGACTGTCGAGATAAAAATATTTATTCCGCCATCCGGGAGATTGATTTTTTTGATTATTCTTGCGACTGTTCCGATTTCATACAGGTTGGAAGCCCCCGGGGCTTCGTCATCGGTTTTAGTCATTATGATGCCTAAAAAACCGTCGTCGTTATAAGACTCATCTACAGCCTTAACGTCTTCGCCCGAAGAAACCATAAGCGGTGTAAAAATACCCGGGAAAATCGGCCTTCCGGAAATCGGGATGATGCGTAATTTATTAGGCAGAATCTGTTCTACAGAAACGATGGAATTAGCGCTGCTCTGTTTTTTCTGAGTTCCGTCTTCTTCTGTAATAACGACTTCTATATCTGAATTTTTGTCATTTTTCTTCTTCATAACAGTAAATATACGAAGAAAAGTGGTAAAATTCAAGGAAAAAAGGATATGGCAAAACCGCGCGAATAGCAATGGGACGAAAAAAGGTTCTGAGCGTTCGCGAGCCGTCAGGCGAGTCGGAGTCCACTTACGCTCAGCCAGCTTTTTTATGTCACATTGCTATGGGAGCGATTTTAATATATTATGTACGCTATGTTGACTAATATTAAAGCCGTCGTTTTTGACATGGACGGCGTTTTGATAGATTCAGAATCTATTTGTGACGAAATCTGGGTTCGCCTCGCAGACGAGATGCACCTTCCTGACATCGAAGATGCAATACGTGAAAACCGCGGGTGCAATACAGACCTCATGGCTTTACAGCTTAAAGCCCGTTATGGAAGCGGTTTTGACTGCCCGAAGTTTTTTAATGACTTTAGCGTTTATTTTCATGAAGTTGAATTTACTAAAGGAATTCCGCTTTTGCCTCAGGTAAAGGAAACTCTTGAATATTTAAAGAGTGCAGGTTATAAGCTTGCGCTTTCTACAAGTACAAGGCGTGTCACAGCTACAAGACAGCTTAAGGCTGTGGATATTTACGATTATTTTGATGTCTGGACATTTGGTGATGAAATAGAAAATTCAAAACCGGCTCCTGATATTTATTTAAAGGCAGCAGCTGAACTTAAAATAAAACCTGAGTTTTGTGTCGGAGTAGAGGACAGCCCTAACGGAATTAAAAGCTGTCATGCTGCAGGTTATGTTCCGGTTATGATTCCTGACAGAATTGAACCGACAGAAGAAATTAAAAAGCTCTGTTACAGAATAGGAAAGCCTGTTTCGATTTTAAAAGAATTTTTATAATAATTTTTGGGAGCTGTTTATGAATAAGTCAATTAAGAAAATCGCCTGTGCGCTTTCTGTTTTGATGGCACTTTGTGCATTTACCCAGGGCGCATTTGCTCAGGGGAACGCTGACGCAAAAAGAATTTACGAGAAGGGAAGTAAAATTAAAATTAAAATCTGGAATGCAGTCGGAAACACTGCAAAGCCTTCTGAAAAAGTAAAGGGTGCCGGCATCAGTTATCTTGTTCCATATTTTGCGATGCAGGCAAAAAACGGAGCGCCGGCTGTTATCGTATGCCCGGGTGGAAGCTATCATCATCTTGGAATGGGACACGAAGGAAAAAAAGTTGCCGCATGGTTTAAAAGCCACGGAATTAACGCCTTTGTTTTAAGATACCGCGTTTCGCAGGAAGGCTTTCATCATCCTGCAATGCTTGAAGATATTCAGAGATCGATTCAGATTCTGCGGGAGAATGCATCTGAGTGGAACATCGATGCGGGAAAAATCGGAGCAATCGGATTTAGTGCCGGCGGACATCTTGTCGTTATGGCAGGGGCTTTCGGTGATAAAGTGAATGAACTTAAAAAGCTCGGTATCGATACTAAAGTGAGCCTTAAACCGAATTATGTAATGCCTGTCTATCCGGTCGTTTCGATGCAGGAAGACATTGGACATGCATGGTCCAGAAAGAGCCTTATCGGAAAAAATCCGACACAGGCAGAGAGAGATGAGTTTTCGATGGAACTCCAGATGAAAAGCGATATGTGCCCGGTATTCCTTTTGACAAACAGGGATGACAGAACCGTAATGTACGAAAACTCTGTACGCCTTGATGCTGCTTTGACAAAGGCCGGCGTTGAGCACATCTTTATTTTGAACGAGAAGGGCGACCACGGCTTCGGTATGGGTAACGGAAAGTTCGTCAAAGAAACGCACTGGAACGAAAGATGGCTTTTACCGTGGCTTAAAGAGGTTCTTCGGATCGATATACCGTAAAAGTTATGTCGTTGTATTTTAATTATTTTTTTTATATAATAATTCAACTTGAATTTACCGCGTAAAATCGTGGATTTATTATTTAGTGAGGAATTGTTTTTATGGACAAAGAAGTTCGTGTAAGATACGCACCATCTCCAACAGGTTTACAGCACATCGGAGGGGTACGAACAGCACTTTTTAACTATTTATATGCACGTTCAAAGGGTGGAAAATTTATACTGCGCCTGGAAGATACAGACCGCACAAGATATGACGAAAAATACGTAAAAAACCTTTATGACACAATGAGCTGGCTTGGAATTGACTGGGATGAAGGCGGTGATAAAGGCGGCGAATACGGACCTTATGTTCAGTCAGAAAGATTTGAACTTTACAAAGAATATGCAATGAAGCTTATCGAAAACGGTGAGGCTTACTACTGCTTCTGTGACTCAGAACGCCTTGACCGCATTAGAAAAATTCAGACTGAAAACAAAATGGCACCCGGATATGACAGAAACTGCCGCCACCTTACACCGGAAGAAGTAAAGGCAAATCTTGATGCAGGAAAGCCTTATGTAATCCGTCTTAAAGTTCCGATGGAAGGCGAGACAGAATTTCATGACCACATCTTAGGCGACATCGTATGGAAAAACGAAGACATTTCTCCGGACCCTGTACTTTTAAAGAGTGACGGTTTCCCGACATACCACCTTGCAAACATTGTTGACGACCACATGATGAAAATAAGTCATGTAATGCGTGCTCAGGAATGGATTCCTTCGACACCGCTTCATGTTCAGATGTATAAGTCTTTCGGCTGGGAACATCCGGAGTTCTGCCATCTTCCAATGGTTAACGGTGCAGACGGAAAGAAATTAAGTAAGAGACACGGTTCAACTTCTTTAAATGAATTCCGCGCGCGTGGATATCTTCCACAGGCAATTGTAAATTATGTTGCAATGCTCGGCTGCTCTTATGTAGAAGGAAAAGAATTTTATACTCTCGAAGAACTTGCAAAAGATTTTAAACTTGAACATTTAAATAAAGCGCCTGCAGTATTTGATTACAAAAAACTTGAATACTACAATGCAAATTATATTAGACAGCTTTCGACAGAAGAGCTTTACAAATGGACACTGCCGTTTATTACAGGAACAGGAGATGCAACGCTCGAAATAAATCCTGAAAATCCGCAGCCAAAACCAAATGTAGGACCTGAGTTCTCTGGTGTTGCAATGGGAGAAGACGGAAAGCCTTACTGTGTTGATAAGAGCATGAACATGAGTTCTGAAGATGTAGAAAAAACATTGATGGGACTTATGCCTTTGATTCAGGAACGCTTAAAGTTTTTAACAGAAGCAGCAGAAATGGTTCACTTTATGTTTACAGAGCCTGCAGTTCCGCCTGTTGAACAGCTTGTTCCTAAAAAGCTTGATGCTGCAAAAACAAAAGAAGTTCTTGAAGCAGCCAAAGATTTTGTTGAACAGTGTTTTACACTCGATCACGAAGGCTCAGAAAATCTTGCAAAGTCTAAGGCAGAAGCACTCGGAATTAAGCTCGGCGATTTTATGATGCCGATCCGTATGGCTGTTACAGGAAGCCGCGTATCGCCTCCATTGATCGGTTCGATTTTAGTTCTTGGAAAAGAAAAATCACTTGCAAGAATCGAAAAGACAATTGCGACACTTTAAAATAAGCATAAGCCTGCAGATTTCGGTTTTTCTCATAATCGTTGCGTTTATACCGGTTGCGGTAATGATGGCGCTAAGGACTTATGAAAAGCAGCAGCTTGACATGATGGAGCGTTCCAACGTACAGCAGGGGCGTCTTGTTGCGTCGGCTCTGGTTTCGAATCTGGCAAATGTCTCTGCGCCGGATGGAAAAGCGCGTCCGGTGTCAATCGATGCAGACTATGCCTATAAATTACTCGAAAACATGAACGGGCAGTTTGACTGCCGTATACGCATTATAAATAAAAACAAAACACTTATTGCAGATTCAAGCAGAATGGATATAAAGCCTGGTGATGACGTTTCAGAAAAAACTGCTTCGCGTACATACCAGTCACAGAATGCAGAAGAAAAAGAATCCTTTATCTACAGGCTTTTTTCACTTCCGTTCCGGATTTACAGAAAGCTTTTTAAGCCGCCGCATGCACGTCTTTACGACACGGCAGATTTTTACATCAATAAAAAAATATTTGACGGAGTAGAAGTAAACCAGGCTCTCGAAGGAAATTACGGCGCAATGACACGCTTTTCTTCCGGAGGTCAGGTTTCAATTACGATTTATTCAGCGCTTCCTGTAAAGTGTGAAGATCAGGTAATCGGTGTAGTTCTTGTAAGCCGTTCAACTTATAAAATACTTCAGAATCTTTATGAATTAAGGCAGGATCTTGCGCGCATTTTTATAAAGTCACTTGTTGCTGTCGTACTTATCGCACTTTTTTTAGCGTTCAGAATTTCGTATCCGTTAAAAAAGCTTTCAAAAGAAGCAAACTCATGTGCTGACAAAAAGGGCCGGATTTTCTTTACGGATTTTACCGGCAAAAAACGCCGTGACGAAATCGGGGAGCTTTCGCGCTCTTTTACTCTTTTAGTTGAACGTCTCAACAAACGCATAAAATTTTCCCAGGCCTTTTCTTCTGACATTTCGCACGAGTTTAAAAATCCGCTTACGGCAATAAGAACTTCTGCAGAGCTTTTAGGTTCAGGTGAACTTGATAAAAAGGAACAGGAAGAATTAAGCCGCGCCGTCATCGATGAAGTTTCGCATCTTCAGAATCTTCTTTCCGGAATAAGAAACATTTCTAAAATCGATGCCGGAGTAGAAAAGGGCGATGCTTCCATTTCTGATGCAGAAGAAAGTATCGAAGCAAATGAGTTTATTAAAAACATCATTTTGCGTCTTAAGAAAAATTATCCGGATAAAGAAGTTACTTTTTCTGCTGAACAGGATAAAATCCTTCTTAAAATTCCGTCTGATTACTTGGAACGTGTTGCAGAAAATTTAATAGACAATGCCTTAAGCTTCGGAACAAAAGTTAATGTTTCTACGGCAGTAAAAGCCGTGGCATTGCATTCAGATTCAGCTTATAAAAAAGCGCAGGTACAATGTTTTGTACTTACAGTCGAGGATAACGGCCCTGGAATCCCGAAAGACTCACTCGAAAAAATCTTTGAAAGGTTTTACTCTGAGCGCGGTGATGAAAAAAAGACAGAGCATACGGGACTTGGACTTTCGATTGTAAAGGCAATTACAGATTCTCTTGAAGGCAGTATAGAAGCTTTAAGCAGCACTGAGCTTGGCGGTGCAAAATTTGAGTTCTGCGTGAGCATCTGACGGTAAACAAGCAGATTTTTTTGCATTTAAAATAACAAAATTTTGACACATTTTTGACACAATCTTTCTATATAGTTTACCCATAACAAAAAGGCCGGGGCTAAAGGTACAATGCAGTCGAAGCCCGACGCCCTGACCTTTAACGGGGGTAAAATAATGAAAAAAAAATTTAAAGCCGATTCAATTGCATTAAAGCTTGTCTTTATATTTTCAATTGTAATCGTTCTTATTGTCGCAAATCTTTTTACAGGATCAAAGCTTTCTGACCGTGAATACGAGTACAATCACGCAAGAAGTCAGATTTCAGAAGGAGCAGGCTCCAGTTTTTTAATACAGGATTCGTTTATTGTAATTCCATATTCGTATCAGGTTAAAAAATACAATTCAAAAGGTGAAACTTACTATGAAACAGCATGGTCAAGAGAGTTTATACGTCCGGTTTCTGTAAATGCATATTCAGAACTTGAAACTCAAAACAGAACTTTGGGCATTTATTCATTTCCAATTTTTACAGGGCTCTTGAACTGTGAGGTAAGCTTTGATTTTAGTGAACTTAAAGCCAAAACCTACAATACTTACAGCTACGCTAATGCACTGTTCTGTGTAGAAGTTTCTGACCGCTCACTTATTGAAAAACCGGTTTTTAAAATCGGTGATAAAGAATATAAAGTAGAGTACACAGAAATTTCATTTGATTCCAGTGATTCAAAAAGTGTACGACATGGAAAATGCATTACAGCAAAAATTCCGCTTGATAAAAATCCTGTTGTAATAAAAACAGATTATAAAATCCGCGGTGCAGACAGCTTTTCTTTAAGGCTTGTTTCTCAGGAAACAAAACTCAACATAAAGTCTGACTGGCCGAGTCCCGGTTTTACAGATTTTTCTTATATTCCGACAGAAAGAAATATTTCAAAAGACGGCTTTACTTCGTCGTGGTACGTTCCATTTGACTCAGGGGACGGCTCAAACAGTATCGGCTTCAGCTATATCCAGCCTGTGGACATTTATAAAAAGCTTCACAGGGCATTTAACTACGCTTTCCTTTTTATAGTTGTTCCGTTTATAGCATTATTCTTACTTGAAATTTTTGCAGACATTAACCTGCATCCTGTAAACTATCTTTTGTCAGGTGCAGCAAGCGTTCTTTTCTTCCTTCTTTTACTTGCCTTAAGCGAACACATGAACTTTGGTTTTTCATACGCACTTGGAAGCATTGCATCGGGACTTCTTGTTTCGGTTTACATTGCGATGATTACTAAAAAGATTAATCTTGCAGGCGTTATGGCAGGACTGTTCAGCCTTTTATACGGATACCTTTATGTGTGCTTACAGTCAGAAGACTACGCGCTTTTGTTCGGTTCAATTTTTGCCTTCATAGTGCTTGCTTCTGTAATGTTTGTTACAAGAAATGTTAACTGGTCGTCCTTGAATAAATCTAAAGAAACAGTTTTAATAGAAGAATGACAGTTGCACTTGTAGACGATGAAAAAAATGTCCGTCTGTCAATTAAGACTGCCCTTAAAAAAGAGGGTTTTGAAGTCACAGAATTTTCAAACGGACAGGAAGCACTTAACGAGGTTTGTAATAACATTCTTCCAGACATTTTTATTCTTGACATCATGATGCCTGTAATGGACGGCATTTCGTTTCTTACAAAAATTCGTGAACGCGGAATAAAAATACCGGTGATGTTTCTTACAAGCCGCGATGAAGAGTTTGATAAAGTTTTAGGACTTGAGCTCGGGGCTGATGATTATCTTTGTAAGCCTTTTTCGGTCCGCGAGCTTATTGCACGGGTTAAAGTGCTTTTGCGTCGTGCATCCGGAATGCAGAACGAAGAAAAAATAATTTCTTCTGACAACATAACGCTAAATCTTTCTTCTTACAGTGCATTTGTTGACGGAAAGAAGATTGATCTTACTGTTACAGAATGGCGCATTCTGGAAGCTTTTATAAAAAACCGGGGTAATGTTTTAACGCGCGAACAGCTCATAGAAATTTCGTATCCTGATGATACTTATTTAAATGACAGGGCGATTGACTGCCATATAAAGCGCTTAAGAAAAAAGCTCCCGGAAAATTCAATTGAGACGGTATATGGACTTGGATACAGATTCTAGTAAAAATAAAGGTAAAGTTAAGGCTTCTGGTTTTAAACTGAATTTAATAAAGGCTGCAAAATGGATTCCGGCGGTGGTGATTGTATGCATAAGCTGGTATTTATCAGGAAAGCCGCGCCTTGAGCATTTACCTACATTCAGGAATGCAGATAAAGTGGTACATTTTTTTTGTTTCGGAATGCTCTCTTTCTGGGTCGCATTCGGCTGTAATATAAAGACTTATAAAAGGTTTTATATTCCGACGGCTATCGTAAGCCTCTACGGATTTATAGATGAAATTCACCAGAGCTTTACCCCGGGCCGTTCCTGCTCGGTTTTTGACTGGTGTGCGGATACTCTCGGGGCAGTGGCCGGAGCTGTGTTTTTTGTGTGGATTTGCCGGTGGATTGAAAAATTCAGCATAAAAAAATAGTTTTACTTTTTACGGATTTGGCTTGATAATATAAGGTATGAGAATCGGAGAAAAGGTAAAACAGTTTTTAGGGATAGGACGCTATTCCCCATCTGTCGAACAGTATTTTGAATTATCAAATGTACGGTCAAGCATTTATCTTTCAATTGTAATCGTTTCGCTTGAGCTGTGGATGATTCTGAGCGCGGTAATAAGGCAGCTGACAGGGGCATCTATACGTTCAACCCAATGGCTTGTAAATCATCTTTCTGCATATTTTATTCTTCTTGTGGCAGGTCTTATAATGCTTGTCTACGCATTATTGTATCTCAAAGATAAGAAGAGAGTAAAAAAAGCAGGTGCTTTTATATATATTCTTTTTTCTCTTGTTTCTCTCGTATTCGGAATTTATATTTCCTATCTTGATTATGTAAAAGGTGAACAGTTTATAACGCTCATTACAATGACGATTTTTGTTTTCTGTTTCATTGTATGGCGTCCGGTTTATACGATTTCTTTTTTAACAGTTGCATTTGTTTTTTTCCTTTATGTGTGTCATACTGCAATCCCTGCATCTTATGCGACAAAGGTAAATCTTTTTATAATCTGGATTGCGCTTTTGATGGCTTCCATAAGCTCATATCATCAGAAAATAAAAGAAGCTAAAAAAGATGAACGGCTTATAGCAAGCAATAATCTTCTTATCAAACTTTCGATCAGTGATGAAGTTACAGGTATTTCAAATATGACTTATTTCAGGGCACAGACATTAAATCAAATGCGTGACCCGGGTATAAATATTAAAAAAAAGATTTTTCTTTTTCTTGATATCGAGCATTTTAAATATTACAACGATAAGTACGGTTTTTTTGAAGGAAATAATTTTTTAAGAAAGTTTGCTGAAATTTTGGTTTCAACATTCAGTAATGCTGTAGTAGCACATTTTTCAAATGACAACTTTGTTGTTTTTACAGATAATGAAGATGTAGAGGAAAAACTTGAAGTTTTAAGAAGATTTGTTCAGAATCCGGACTATGAGATTAAAATGTCTTTAAAAGTCGGAGGATACAGACCAGAGGACCGTGAATGTCTTCCGGTTGTTGCATGTGATCATGCACGTTATGCATGTTACAGCATAAAAAAGCTTTATGACAGGGATTACTGTGAATACGATGCTAAGATGGCAAAAGATTTCTATAAGAATCAGTACATCATCAATAACATCGACACGGCAATTCATCACAACTATATAAAGATTTATTATCAACCGGTAATCGATTCAAAAAACGGATTGCTTTGTGGAGCAGAAGCTCTTGCGCGCTGGGACGATCCTAAATATGGTTTTCTTTCTCCCGCAGATTTTATTCAGGTACTCGAAGAATATCACCAGATTCATAAGCTTGACATGTATGTCGTTCGAAAAGTCTGTGAGGATATTGCTGAACAGAAAAAGGACGGCAGAAAAATAATTCCTGTTTCATTGAATTTCTCACGTCTTGATTTTGAATATGTTGATCTTGCTCAGGAAGTAGAAAAGAATCTTGTGGAATTTGGAATTGACAAGAAACATATTCATGTTGAGATTACAGAAAGTGCACTCAGTGAAAATAACGAAAGGCTTCAGACATCTTTAAGGGATTTGAGAAATTCCGGACATTCACTCTGGCTTGATGACTTTGGTTCCGGATATTCTGGTCTTAACGTATTAAAAGAATATGATTTTGACATGATGAAAATCGATATGAAATTCCTTTCTAACTTTGGAAGAAATGAAAAGGCAAAGACACTTTTAAAAAGCATTGTAACTCTTGCAAAAGAGCTTGGAATGCAGACTCTTTCTGAAGGAGTCGAAACTGATGAGGCAAAGGAATTCTTAACATCTATAGGCTGCGAAAGAATGCAGGGATATCTTTTCGGTCGTCCTATGCCTAAAAATGAATTTTTCGAAAAAATTCAGGGTGGAGTATATAAAATTTAATCGTAATGTTATATAATAATAGCATTATGAAATTAAAACCAATTATTACAAGCCTTTTAGAAACAGATCTTTATAAATTCTCTATGGGGCAGGCAATCTACCATCAGTTCCCGTCGTATAAAACCCGATGGACTTTTAAATGCCGTAATGAAAATGTAAAATTTACGGATGAAATGCTCGAAGAAATCAGGGAGCAGATTAAGGATTACTGTACAATCCGCTTTAAAGAAGATGAACTTGATTATCTGGCTAAAATCGAATGGCTCCACGAAGATTATATCGATCATCTTCGTCTCTGGAAACCTCGCTATGAAGATTTTGAAATTTCTTCGGATTCTCCGTGCGGCCTTTTTCTTGAAGCAACTGGAACATGGTTGAATACATCGATGTATGAAATTCCGATTCTGGCAATCATAAACGAAGTTTTTTTCCGCATGTCATATAACTATGACGAACTTATCGTTCAATACAGAAGAAAACTTGAACAGAAGAAAAACTGGCTCATCGATGGAACTTATAACCTTGGAAACTTTTCTGAGTTTGGATTAAGAAGACGCCTTAGTGCAGAGGCACAGGATCTTGCAGTAAAAACTCTGTGTGATTCAAACGGTAAATACAAAGATTCATTCTGTGTCGGAACATCAAATGTATTCCTTGCAAAAAAATACAACGTAAAACCTGTTGGAACAATGGCTCACGAATACATTATGTGTGTAGGACAGGGAGATCCGATGTACAATCCGGCATTCTCGAATAAGCTTGCCATGGAATCGTGGACAAAAGAATACGGTGTTTTAAATGGAACTTATTTGACGGATACAATCGGGGATAAAACTACCCATATGGATATGGGTTATACTTTCTCAATCTGCTTCAGCGGTGTAAGACATGATTCAGGCGATCCGTATGAGTGGGGCGAAGAATGGATTAAGCATTACGAATCTTATTACAATAAATATAAAGATGAACGTGTAAATCCAAAAAACAAGACACTTCTTTTCAGTGACAGCCTTGATTTTGAGAGGGCTTCAAAACTTTATGCCCATTTTAAGGACAGAATAAAAGTTGCGTTTGGAATCGGAACATACATCGCAAATGACACTGATGTAGAACCGCTTAACATCGTTATGAAAGTATCTGAATGTAACGGCCGTTCTGTTGCAAAGCTTTCAAATGCGATGGGAAAGACAATGTGTAAAGATGAAGAATATGTTGAATACCTTAAAAAGACAATTGAATGGAGACTTAATCACAGATGAGTGTTTTAAAAGATGAAGCTGTAAAATGGGTTAAGGATTATTTTGCTCAGAATGGAAATGAAGAAACAAAAGCTGTTATCGGAATTTCCGGAGGAAAAGATTCTTCGACAGTTGCAGCCCTCTGTTGTGAAGCTTTGGGTAAAGACCGTGTAATTGGAGTTTTAATGCCTAACGGTGTTCAGAAAGATATAGACGACTCAAAAAAACTCTGTTCTTTTCTGGGAATAAAAAACTATACAGTCAATATTGCAGATTCATATAAAGGTGTTTCTGAATCAGTAAAAAATGCTCTCGAAATAAATTCAACTCCGGAACAGTTTAATACAAATACACCGGCACGGCTTAGAATGGTGACACTTTATGGAGTTGCAGCAGCGATTGGAAACTGCCGTATTTCCTGCAATGGAAATTTAAGTGAGCGTCTTGCCGGTTTTTTTACACTCTGGGGGGACGGAGCAGGAGATTTTGCTCCTCTTGCATATCTTTTTGTAAATGAAGTAATTGAACTTGGACGTCAACTGGGTCTTCCTGAAGAGCTTGTCATCAAGGCCCCAAGTGACGGTATGTGCGGAATGACAGATGAAGATAAACTCGGTTTTACTTATGTTCAGCTTGAAAAAGTTGCACGGGGAAACATTGATTCTGTTGATTCTCAGACATTAAAAAAAATAAAAAGTCGTTTTGATGCACTTTCATTTAAAAGACGGCTTTTAAATATTCCTAGTTTTATTCCGTCAGATAAAGATCCAAACGACTGGAGGTAGAGTTATGGTAGATTACACAGAAGGTTCTGGAAAACAGTATCACACGGGAGTAGGCCCTGATGATATAGGAAAATACATCATCATGCCGGGCGATCCTAAACGATGTGCAAAAATTGCTGAACATTTTGAAAACGCAAAGCTTGTAGCTGATGTTCGAGAATATGTTACATATACTGGAACACTCTGTGGTGAAAAGGTCAGCGTAACTTCTACCGGAATCGGCGGACCTTCTGCTTCTATTGCAATTGATGAACTTGCAAAATGCGGAGCACACACGTTTATCCGCGTCGGAACCTGCGGCGGCATGCAGGAAGAAGTAATGGGCGGTGACATCGTAATCGCAACCGGAGCTGTAAGAATGGAAGGAACAAGCCGTGAGTTTGCTCCAATCGAATATCCCGCAGTTCCCGACATTGACTGCGTCAATGCGCTTAAAAGCGCTGCGGATAAACTTAATGCTCCGCACCATGTTGGCGTCGTTCAGTGTAAGGATTCTTTCTTTGGCCAGCACGAGCCTGAAATCATGCCTGTAAGCTATGAGCTTGAAAACAAATGGCAGGCATGGTTAAGGATGGGGTGTCTTGCTTCAGAAATGGAGAGTGCGGCACTTTTTATTGCAGGACAGTTTCTGCGTGTAAGGGTAGGCTCGTGTTTTTTAGTTGTAGCAAACCAGGAACGGGCAAAGAAAGGTCTTTCAAATAAGCAGGCTCATGATACGGAACTTGCAATAAAGGTTGCAGTCGAAGCTCTTAAAACCTTAATCGAAAACGACAGAAACAAAGGAAAATAATTTCTATTAATTTGTAAAAATAATTTGTAAAAATAAGTTGAAAAAAAAACTGCATGACATTTAAATCATGCAGTTTTTTCTTTATTTTAAGTCTTATGCCTGCAATGCAGTTACTGCTACTGTAGCAACGATGTCGTCTACGTTACATCCACGGCTAAGGTCGTTTAATGGTTTTGCAAAGCCCTGGCATACAGGTCCGATGGCCATCCAGCCGCCCATTCTCTGGCAGATTTTATAACCGATGTTTCCTGCGTTGATGTTAGGGAAGATGAATGTGTTTGCATGCCCTGCAACGCTGCTTCCAGGTGCTTTAAGTTCTCCAACTTCTGGAGCTACTGCTGCGTCAAACTGGAATTCTCCGTCGAGTGCAAGATCAGGAGAAGCTGCTTTTGCAAGCTCTGTTGCTTTCTGAACTTTTGTTACAGTGTCATAGAATTTTGCATCGTTTCCGCTTCCTTTTGTAGAGAACGAAAGCATTGCAACGCGTGGTGTAATGCCTGCAATTTTCTTTGCTGTGTCAGCAGATGCAAGTGCGATGTCAGAAAGTTCTTCTGCAGTTGGTTCAATATTGATTGCACAGTCACCGAATACAGCAACGCCTTCAGGAACGTATTTATTTCCGCCTTCCGGAGCAACCATGATAAAGCATGAAGAAACTGTTTTAAAGCCTGGAGCTGTTTTAATTACCTGAAGTCCAGGGCGTAATGTATTTGCTGTTGAATGGCATGCGCCAGATACAAAGCCGTCTGCGTCTCCTGCTTTAAGGATGAGAGCTCCGTACATTGTATGGTCTTTAAGAATTGCAGCCTTTGCTGCTTCTACATCTTTGTATTCCGGTTCGCCTGTTTTTTTGTTGATTTTTCCTTCGCGGGCTTTAAAAAGAATCTCTGCATATTTGTCTGCATTTGAATCTTTTGCAGGGTCGATAACTGTTACTCCACTCAAGTCTGCGTTTGAACCGCTTGCTTTGATGTCTTCATCGCTTCCGATGAGGATGATTTTTGCGATTCCGTCTTTTACGATTTTAGAAGCTGCTTCTACAACGCGTTTGTCTTCGCCTTCGCACAAAACGATTGTTTTGCCTGCAGCTTTTGCTTTGTTCAATAATTCATCTACGAATGCCATATATCTGTCCTTCCTTTATTATAGAATGTTTTAATAACATGATTATATCAATTTACAGCAATTCTTACAACTTCGAGCGCTCCGTCGTAAATCTTTGCCTTATCGTTAAGTTTGATAAAGTCAATATTCATCTTGAGAATATCATCATCTTCGATAATCGTTTTAAGTACACGATGAAGGATATCCGGTGTCGTTACTTCTTTTGTTCCGTCACCGATTTCTGAGCCTCGGATTGCACCCCATGCTTCGTGGCGGCCTACTCTCTGAATAAACAGCTTTGGAATAGGGTAGAACGAAAGCTCACTCGGTTTTGTAATCATAACATCGCAGTGACGCATGAGAAGGTTTGTTGCGTATACTGCTCCGTAAAAGTCTGAGTGAAGGAATATGTGTACACCCGTAACGATACTGTCTTTGCCGTCCATTTCAGAAATAAACTTCTGTGTTTTTTTCCAGTCGTCGTGCATTATGTAGCTTATTTTATCCTTATCAAGATGCTGCTTTAAAATTTCCCAGCGTCCTTTGTGGTCACCCATGTTAATCAGGAGAGCTGCTTTTTTATCCTGAATGTATTTTCTGCAGTATTTTGCGATGTCTGCAAATTTTAATGCCTGAGCTCCGGCTCCTCCCATTGTTAAAAGAAGACGGCGGGGCTGTCCGGTTTTAATTCTGTTAAGGCGGGCTTTGCAGTCTGCTTCGATATTGGAAGTAAGTTCATAGTCGATATAGTGTCCTGCAAGAATAATGTCATCTTTCGAAACACATTTTGTAATTGCAGGACCTTTTTCCATATTGATCAGCGTGCGGTAACCCATGTATGCAGACGGCGATTGAATCGTATGGACTGAACCTTCGACAAGCCAGAATGCAAGAGGCAGATTATCCGGAATCATTGTAATTACGCGTTTAGTTCCGCTTAAAACCGCAGCGTGTCCTACCCATGGATGTGCTGCAACAAGAGGTATTTCCTTTGGAATTTTATTAAAGGCCGGCTTAAAAAATTCGGAAAGCATTCTCTGCTGAACAGAAGAATCAAGCGTAAGGCTTGTTTTAGAAGTTATTTTTTCCCAGATGTGTTCATTAAACCATTTCCAGTTCTGCGACAGGCGTGAAAATCCGTTATAATATCCTTCAAGAAATTTTATTGATTTTGCAATGCTCGTATCCGTAAAAGACATTAAGTCAAGAAGGTAAGATTTAAGTCCGAGTTTGTGGGCTGCGGAGGCGAGGGCAATTGCAATTCGCCAGTGGCCAAAGCCCATCCTTATTGTTCCGATTACTATGGATTTTTTTGAATTAATTTCTTCGTATTTTAAAAGCTTTCCGGTTTCAGGATCTGTCATTGCATTCTCATCGTTACGACGGACAAGAGTCCAGACATTAAAATCCTTGTAAACCTGGCCTTTTGGAATTGCGACAAGGTCCAGATCAGGAGTCTTTTTGCCAAAAAAAAGTTTGCAGATATTGACGCTAAGTCTTGTAAATATAAGTGATGATTTTGAAATAAAGTTGCCGAAGGGTTTAGAATAATTTTCTCTCATAAAGCATATTTTACAACGGCTGGTGTCACTTGGCAAGAAAAACCATACGAAAGCTTATTTTACCGTATATGTCGGGTAACGCTTGACAAAATACGGTAATAGATGCAAAATATTCTAAAGTTTACATAATCCTTAAAAGTTTATCAGGAGAATCCGATGGAAGAAGACATTCTTACAATTGAAGAAGTAGCAAAATATCTGCGTGTTTCAGAACGCACTGTTTATGACTGGGCACAGAAAGGCGAAATACCTGCCGGAAAAATCGGCACTGTATGGCGCTTTAAAAAAACAGAAATCGAAAAATGGGTAAATGACCGTCTTTCATCAGGTTCAAAAACAAGTTCCGTTAATCCAAGCGTTCAGATTAAAAACATACTTTCACCGGACAGAATCGTTTACATAAAGCAGTCTACAAAGCATGATGCTTTAGTTGAACTTGCAGCAAATTTGAGCACTGCTCCTCAGGTAAAGTTTGCTCAGGAGCTCGAAACAGAAATTCTTAAAAGAGAAGAGCTTATGTCTACAGCAATCGGACGCGGAATTGCAATTCCACACGTTCGTCTTTCTTCCATTACTGATCTTGTTATGTCAGTCGGAATCTGTAAAAATCCTATCATCGATTTCCAGACAATCGACGATGTTCCTGTTCAGCTTTTGATTATGATTGGTGCTGCATACAACCAGCATACATATTATCTTCAGACATTAAGCTTCTTAAGTGCAAAATTAAAGAAGACAGAACTTCGTGATGCACTTCTTGCTTCTACAAGTCCTGAAGAAGCTTACGAACTTCTTATTAAAGAATAAAAATGCTTTCACGAGAATCCAATCGGCTCCAAACGAGACGCTTTTAAGGTAAATCTACCGGAATCCATTTTTTTGTATCGCTCTGTTCCTGGGCGATGAGGCCGAAATTTACTTTTGCAGTAGTTTCACCAAGAACATAATCAGTTCCGTCAACATTTATAAGCGCACCGTTGTGTCTTACTGCAAGACCAAAAACGGCGTGACTGTATTCTCTCGAAATAAAAAGCTCGGATTTTATTCCCATATGTTCCATGAGAATGCACATAAGCATTGATCTGCTGTCACAGTCAGAACCGACACCCTGTACACTTGCTGTTACTGAAGTAAAGTCAGTACCTTTTTTATCCCTTCTGTATCCAAAATCCTGAACCCAGTCAAGAATCATTTGAATTAATTCCATTTCCGGATTTTCAAAATTATTCCGCTGTGCGATAGGAAGAAGAGCTTTGTACATATCCTGAGAAAGATTGTCGAGTGCGCTGTAGCTTTCTTTAAAAAGAAGCCTGTAAAATCTCTGCCATGCTTCTTTCCAGTTTTTCTGATTTGCATAAATAGTTAAGACAGCGTATTCACGTTCAAGAACAAAATTACTTCTGTCTATTGCATCTGCATCAATTTTAGATGACAAAACTCTGTCTGCAATATTTATTACAATCTGTTCATCTTTTGTCTTAGGATATGCAAAGCATGTAAAAGGTCCGGGGCGTCTGAAATCTTCCTTGCAGAAAAAAATGCTGTCGATGATTGAAATCATAAACTGTTCGCAGTCTTTTGCAATCTGACTGTCGGCATAAGTTAAGAAAATCATGTTTGCTTTTTCTTTAGGATTTTCTGCAGAAGGAATCTGAATAGAAAGCGCCCAGCCTGTATATTCTTTCTGGTCAGGCATTGTAAAAGTGTAGTAGGCAAGTGCACATGGTCTGTTGTACCATGAGATTTCTTCTGTAGAACAGTTTGCCTTTAACTGTGCCATTGTATCCTGCAGCTGTTCTTTTGCAGAAAGTTTTGTTTCGTCTGCTGAATATATTTTTATTGCCAGTTTTACCGGCATCAATTTTGTTTCGAAGAAAAAAGAATTTGTTTCGGGGTTAAAATCTTTAAGTTCGTATCCCTCGGGAACATCCATTGTAAAGGAAAACTGGTCAAGCGAGAAAAATTCTGCATAAGCTGAATTTACAAAAAGGAAGAAAACAGAAAATAAAATAAACAGAAAATTTGTTTTATGAACTTTTGTCTGTGTTGCCATTTTTTACCTCTTTTTATATAGTAAAATCAATGAACGATATTTCCATTATATACGAAAATTCTGAAATTATCATTATAAATAAACCTCAGGGCCTTGCCTGCCAGGGCGGGCAGAATATTGCACACCCGCTTGATAAAGAACTGCCTTTACAGCTTGGGTATCCTGTTTACCTTGTCCACAGGCTTGATCAGGAAACAAGCGGGCTTATGATAGTCGCAAAGTCTCCAAAAGCTGCTTCAAAGTGGACTTCCCTTATAGGTCAGAAATCCGTAAAAAAGGAATACGACGCACTCTGCATAGGAGTTCCCGAAAAACCAGAGGGCACTTTTAGATCTTCTATAGTTGAGCATGGTGTAAAAAAGGATGCCCTTACATTCTATAAGGTAAAAAAATCATGGACAGAGGATAGTTACATCCTTTCCCATATTCACCTCACTCTCGGAACAGGGCGTATGCACCAGATAAGGATTCATCTTGCAAAAGCAGGCTTTCCGATTGCAGGCGACGACAAATACGGAAATTTTAAGGCAAATAAGGATTTAAAAAAACTCTGCGGAATAAAACGCTTAAAACTCATAAGTTCCCGTCTTACAATCCCTGTTGACGGTAAAGAGATGATATTTGAAATTCCTGCCGATTTTAATTAAAATATAAAGAGAATTTTTTTATATAATCAGTTCATATTTTACTAATTTTTTTAAAATCCTCTTGACCTTATTGTTTATTTTCTATAATATGTGATTGTACATTTTAATTACCTTTTAAGATGGACTCGTGTGAACGGGTCTTTTTTTATTATTGGAGTTAATTAGTGGATTATATTTCATTAAAATCAATTCAGTATTATCCGGAAAGTGAACCGCTTGTGTCGGGTCTTGGATATATTCTTGTTGATTTAAAGATTGTTCCAGCTAAAAGCACTGTAAAAATCAGTGCAGTCATTGCTTCTAAAGATTCTTCAAAAGACATTGGTGTTGAGGACTGTTCAAAAGTTCATCATGCTCTGCTTCCACGTTTACAGGCTCTGCTCGGAACCGAAGACACTTATATGGAAGTGACATCTCCCGGTATGGACCGTAATATTAAAAATGCTGCGGAGTTTGAAATTTTTAAAGGACATGAAGTTCGTGTCTGGGATAAAACTGTTAGTGACTGGGTCGGCGGAATTATTAAAGAAGCCGATTCAAAAACTGTATCTTTGGAAAACACTGATACAAAAGAAATAAAAACTGTTAGTTTTGAAAATATCGCGAAAGCTAAATTTATATACGTGTAGGAGGCTTTGAAAAAAATGGCTTCAGAAATGGGCGAGGCAATCCGCCAGTTAATGCAGGAAAAAGGAATCTCAGAAGATTCTGTAAAATTGACAATTGAAAATATGCTTAAGGCAGCTTACAAAAGAACTTATGGAACTGCTGATAATGCAGTTGTAGTTTTTGAAGATGATCTGTCTGATGTAACTATCTACTCAAGAAAAACTGTAGTTGACGGTGTTTATGACCCGATAATCGAAATTGAACTTGAAGAAGCAAGACAGCTTGATCCTGAATGTGAAGAAGGTGATGAAATTGATATTCCTGAAGATCCTAAAACATGGGGACGTTCAGCAGTATCAACAGGTAAACAGACTGGTCACCAGGGATTAAATGAAAGTTTTAAAGATAATCTTTACAATGAATATAAAGATAAAATCGGTGAAATCATCATCGGTTATTATCAGCGTGAAAAGAATGGAAATATTTATGTTGACCTTGGAAAGGTAGAAGGAGTCCTTCCTGCCAAGTTCCAGTCACCACGTGAAAAATATGAAAAGAATGAACGTATCAAGGCGCTCATCGTAGATATTAAAAAAACAACAAGCGGAATTCAGATTGTACTTTCAAGAAGTGATCCGGAGTTTGTACGCTCGATTGTTGAACTTGAAGTTCCAGAAGTTTATGACAAGACTGTTGAGATTTACAAAATTGTACGTGATGCAGGCTACAGAACAAAGATTGCAGTTTATACAAACCGCGAAGATGTTGATCCTGTTGGTGCATGTGTAGGTCTTAAAGGAAACAGAATTCAGAATGTAATTACGGAACTTCTTGGTGAAAAAATTGATGTATTAAAATATGACAGTGATCCAACTGTATTCATCAAAAATGCTTTAAGTCCTGCAGAAGTTTCTAAAGTTGTTATTCTTGATGCAGAAAAGAAACAGGCTTTAGCAATTGTTCCTGATACACAGTTCTCTCTTGCAATCGGTAAACAGGGACAGAACGTTCGTCTTGCAAACAGACTTTGTGACTGGACAATTGACGTTAAGACAGAAGAGCAGGCTGCTACTATGGATCTGTCAGAATTTGAAAGTCGTAAAGCAGCTATCAATCTCTTTAAAGATGATGATGTACAGGAAACAATCAATGCAATTGCAGAACTTCCTGGAATTGATGTACGTGTTGCAGACATTCTTAAAGAAGCAGGAATTGCAGATGTCCAGCAGTTTGTAGATGCATACGAAGAAGATGCTCTTAAAAATATCGAAGGTCTTACAGCAGATGATATAGAAGCTGTAAACAAAATTATCAATGAAAATGTAGAATTTGTTGAAGAATCAGAAGAACCTTCACAGACAGAAGCTCCTTCTGAAGCAGACGCTCAGGAAAATGCCGGAGGCGATGCTGAAGAAGAATATTTCTGTCCTGAATGCGGCGCAAAAATTACTCTTGATATGACACATTGTCCTAAGTGCGGAGTAGAGTTTGAATTTGAAGAGGACGAAGAGTAAGAGGAAATAAAAGGAATATATGGCTGAAGAAACAGAAAAAAAAGCGGTTGTTCACAGAAAGGCTGCCGGAACAAAACCGGCTGCACCATCTGAAGATAAGACAAATCAGAGTTCAGGTACAACCCAGAAGAAAAAGGTTGTCATAAGAAAAAAGGCTGCAAGCCCTGAGAAAAAGTCAGTAAGTCCGGCTGCAGAAAAACCGGCTCCTAAAACAGCAGCAGCTTCTGAACAACCAAAGACAGAGAAAAAAACTTCTCCAGAAGCTAAGCAGGCTCAAAGTTCTGCCGCTCAGAAACCGTTTAAACGAACAGGTTCCTTTGAAATTAATTCAGCTCGTCCTAATGTAAAAGCAGGAAATCTTTCGGAACATTCTTCGCGTTCCGGTTACTCAAATAGAGATGGCCGTCCAAATTCCGGTTCTTCCTTCCAGCGCCGTGAAGGTGGTTTTACCGGAGCTCAGGCTCGTCAGGGATATCAGAACCGCGAGCGTGATGGACAGGGCCGTGATGGAAGACAGGGTGGTTTTAACCGCGATGGTCGTCAGGGTAATTTTACCCGTGATGGAAGACAGGGCGGTTTTAACCGTCAGGGTTCCGGTTTTGGTGGACAGAACCGCGGAGGTCAGGGTGGCTTTAACCGTGGAAGTCAGGGATCTTTTGGCGGGCAGGGAAGAAGTTTTGCCCCACCACCAGATAATATTACAACAAACAAAACAGCGGCTAAGAAAAAGTTTACAGGTAAAAAGCAGACTTACAGCCGTAAAGACAGAGAAGAAGCTTTTGACGAAGATAAGTTCTTTGAGACAAAGAAAAAGGTTGAAACTCCTGCAAGCGTAGTTCCAGCAAAGATTGATATTATGGAATCAATTTCTGTATCGGACCTTGCCCGCAAGATGAACCTTAAAGCTTCAGAAATTATCGGAAAACTTATGTCGATGGGAATGATGGTAACAATCACTCAGTCAATCGACTCAGATACTGCAACACTTTTAGCTGCAGAATATAACTGTGAAGTTCACCTTGTATCTCTTTATGATGAAACTGTTATTGAATCAGATTCAACAGGCGACCAGAATATGGTTCCACGCCCGCCGATCGTAACGGTAATGGGACACGTTGACCATGGTAAAACAAAAACTCTTGATGCAATCAGAAAGAGTCACGTTGCAGAAGGTGAAGCAGGTGGAATTACACAGGCAATCGGTGCTTATTCTGTTACAACTCCAAAAGGTTCCATTACGTTCCTTGATACACCGGGACACGAAGCATTTACAATGATGCGTGCACGCGGTGCTCAGATTACGGATATCGTAGTACTCGTTGTAGCCGCAGATGACGGTGTAATGCCTCAGACACTCGAAGCCATTAACCACGCAAAGGATGCAAAAGTTCCTATCATCGTTGCAGTAAACAAAGTTGATAAACCGGAAGCAAATCCGGAACGTGTTAAAACTCAGCTTAGTGAACTGGGTCTTACTCCAGAAGAATGGGGTGGAGATACTCAGTACGTTCATATTTCAGCTCTTAAAAAAGAAGGTATCGATGATCTTCTTGATGCAATTTTATTACAGGCAGAAATGCTTGAACTTAAGAGCGCATGGGACTGCCGTGCAGAAGGAAAGATTCTTGAAAGCCGTGTAGACCAGGGACGTGGTGTTGTTGCTACAGTAGTTGTTCAGAAAGGTACGCTTCATCAGGGTGACCCGTATGTTGCAGGAATTTATTCTGGCCGTGTACGTGCAATGTTTGATGACAAGGGTAAGAGAATCCAGGAAGCTGGACCTTCTACACCTGTCGAAGTTCTCGGTATGGAAGAAATGCCTAATGCAGGTGATCCGTTCCAGGTAACAGAAAGCGAAAAAGATGCACGTGCAATTTCTTCAAAGCGTCAGGAATTAAAACGCTACGAAGCAGCTAAGGCAGTTAAGAAAACAACTCTTGAATCTCTTTACAGTGATATTGCAGACAGCGAAGTTAAAGAACTTAAAGTCATCATTAAAGCTGACTTGCAGGGATCAGCCGAAGCTCTCAAGACATCACTTGAAAAACTTACAACAAGAGAAATCCGTCTTAACGTCATTCACTCAAGTGCCGGTGCAATCAACGAATCAGATGTTACACTTGCAGCAGCTGACTCAAATGCAATCATTATCGGATTTAACGTTCGTCCTACTCCAAAAGCAAAAGCTCTTGCAGAACAGGAAAGCGTAGAAATCAGAAAATACAATATCATCTATAAGTGTGTAGAAGAAATTCAGCAGGCTATGGAAGGTATGTTAAGTCCTGATACTAAAGAAGAAGTTATCGGTCAGGTTGAAGTACGCGATACATTTAAAGTTCCTAAAATCGGTCTTATCGCAGGTTGTTATGTTACAGAAGGTCTTGTTAAAAAGACATGTACAGTTAACCTTATCCGTGACGGCATCGTAGTATTCAACGGAAAGATTGCTTCTCTCAAACGCTTTAAAGATGACGCAAAAGAAGTTCAGAAGGGATTTGAATGCGGTATCGGTCTTGTTGACTGGCAGGATATCAAAGTAGGTGATACACTCGAAGTTATTGATACTGTCGAAGTTGCAAGAAAACTCGGCGATTCAATTGCTAAAGAAAAAGAAGCTAAAGAAAATTCAGAAGCAGGTAAAACTGAGTAATGGGTGAATACAGACTTCTCCGTCTTGGAGAGCAGATACGCGGAGAAATTGCAAATATGCTTCTCCGTTCGGAAATAAAAGATCCTCGCGTAAGTCAGTTTTTGACTATAAACAGGGTAGAGGTTGTTTCTGACCTCGCTTATGCAAAGGTTTATGTATCGACATTTATGACTGATCAGCAGCTTGAAAAAGGCGTCCAGGGTTTACAGAGCGCTGCAGGCTTTATTCAGTCATCGATTGCAAAAAAACTCTGCATAAGAAAATTTCCGAAACTTACTTTTGTTGCTGATACAAGTATTAAAGATGGCTTTAACATGGTTAAAAAGCTTGATGAACTTGCGTCAAATGATGCCCGGATTAAATCGGACGAAGAAAACTAGCTGATGGAAAAAAACAGTACAGTATCCGGAATAGTTCTGCTTGCAAAAAAAAGCGGAATAACAAGTTTTTCTTCACTGTATTCAGTAAAAAAATCTCTAAATACATCTAAAGTCGGACACACAGGAACTCTGGACAGTTTTGCCCAGGGGCTTTTAGTTGTCTGTGTAGGAAAATTAACACGTCTGGCTTCACACATTACGGCTTTTAATAAATCATATGAGGCGGTAATTGAATTTGGTAAAGAAACCGATACTCTTGATCCTACGGGGAATGTAATAAAAACTTCCAGACTTCCGCTTTTATCAGAACTTAAAGATGCCCTCAAAAAATTTTCAGGTACGATTGACCAGGTACCGCCTGCGTTTTCAGCGCTTCACGTTGATGGACAGCGCGCAAGCGACCTTATGCGAAAGGGTAAAGAAGTAAAGCTTAAATCCAGACCGGTTACTGTTTTTGACTATGAAATCCTTGAAGTAAAGTTAGAAGGCGAAAAAGTTAAGTATGCGAGAATCCGATTTGATGTAAGTAAGGGAACTTACATAAGGTCGCTTGCGCGCGATATCGGAAAGGAATGTAATTCATGTGCTTATCTTACTGGACTTTTAAGAACTAAAGTCGGCTGCTTTGAACTGAAGGATGCGTCAGGTTTTTCTCTTTTAAAAGATTTTACGATAGATAGCGTTCTTAATGAAATTAAAAGCAAAGTATATAGTGAAGTCAATGACAGAAATGAAGACGATAAAATTTTAAATGAAGAAATACGTGAAAAGATAAAGGTAATGACAAGAGAGACCTCTGAATACTGTGGACTTACTCCGGTAACGATTCTTTTAAAACATGAAAATGATTTTTATAACGGAAGATTCTTAAAAAAAGAATTTTTTTCGGAATTTAAGGAAGCGGATAAACTTGCTGTCTTTACTGAAAATGATGCTTTTGCTGGAGTTGTAAGCTGTAAAAATGGAAAAATCATTTATGAATATGTATTGAGCTGTGAATAAATCTTTTCTTGCACAGATCTTTAATTAAATTCAATATTAAATTTTGAGCCTTTAGAAAATTTCTGGCTGTCTTCGAAGTGACAGATTATATCAGTTGATGTTATTTCAACTCTTGTCATGATATTGTTTATCGTGCACTGGTATACGCCTTCCGGTGGAATTGCCTGTGTGATTTTTTCTTTTGGAAAAACATATCCGTCATTTTCAAGTTCAATTTCCAGGGAATAAGGCCGTTCAAGAAGTTCTTCTGCTGTTGAAAAAAATCTTTTTAAAATGATTGAGCGTATGTAGGAAGAACTGATTCTTTCCGATTCTGTTCCATTATCGTAAAAAACGTTTTCGACAAAATCGTATTTTAAATTATTGTTTTCTGCAAAATACTTTATGGAAGTTGCATCAGTTGAACCTTTGTATCCGCATCTAAAGTCAATTCCTTCTGCGATGTATTTCATATTGCATGCATTAACAAGCATCTGCAAAAATTCAATTCCTTTGAGAGATGCAAACCCGTCATCAAAGTCTACAATGATTGCAAAATCCAGACCGAGCTCTTCAAAATAATTGAGGCGCTGATTTAACGTAGAAAGGTCGCCTTTGTAATCGTCAGAGTGTTTTACGCTTGGAAGAGGGCGTTTAAATGAAACCACACCGGATAAAATTCCGTTTTTTCTGCAGTTTGAAACAAGTGTGTTAAGGAGAAGCCGGTGTCCTTTATGAAGTCCGTCAAAGCTTCCGATGGAAATTCCCGAACCTGTTTTAAAAAAACTTTGAGTATAGTCGTTTTCGATATCTTTTTTTATCTGAACCCAGTCAAAGACTTTCATACAGTTAATTATACCACAAAAAACATATTTTTTACAGTTGGGCCCGAAATTAAGCGGGATGTCATCTTACGGGTAAAATTCACTTTATTAAATCTGCGCAATGATATATAATAAATTCATTAAATTTCTTTGATTTTTTTGAGGTTTTTATGAACGAACGCGTCAGTGCCTTTCTTTCTAAACACAATTTTGTTCAGCATATTGATATTGATACTCTGTCAAAAGCTATTCTTTCTGACATGAGAAATGGAATCAGCGGTAAAGATTCTGATGAAGACATGATTTTGACATGGACAAATACACCTGAAAACCGTATTACCGGTAAAAAGGTAATCGTTATTGATGCAGGTGGAACTAATTTCCGTTCGTGCCTCGTTTCATTTGACGAAAATGGCGTTCCGTCTATTTCTGAGCTGGAAAAAACTTCCATGCCTGGAATCGAAAAAGAACTTTCTTTTAATGAATTCTTCAATAAATTTGCAGATAATCTTGAACATCTTAAAAATGAATCTGACTCAATCGGCTTTTGTTTTTCATACCCGACAGAGATTCAGAAAGACGGAGACGGAATCCTTTTAGGCTTCTCAAAAGAGGTTAAGGCTCCTGAGGTTGTTGGAAAACCTGTTGGAAAATCTTTAAGTGATGCTCTTTGTGCACGCGGATGGAACAAACCAAAGAGAATTTCCCTTCTTAACGATACTGTAGCCGCTCTTTTAGCAGGTGCTGCAACTGCCGGAAAAGGAAAAAATTATTCTTCATATATAGGTTTTATTCTTGGAACAGGAATGAATGCGGCATATTTACAGCCTGCAATTCCTGGACTTAAGAATTTTGAAAAGCCTCAGATTATTGTCTGTGAATCAGGAAAATTCTGTCAGGTTATTCAGTCTGACTTTGACAAAGAGGTTGATTCTCATACTACAAAGCCTGGTACTTTCCTTATGGAAAAAAGCTGTTCGGGAGCATATCTTGGACCTTTGTCATATTCAGCTTTGCAGATGGCTTGTAAAGATGGACTTCTTTCGACAAAGGTTGCAGAAAAAATCATGCAGTTAAAGGGCCTTACACTTATTGAATCTGACGGTTTCCTGCATGCACCGTTTAACAGTGAAACTACACTCGGTTCAATTCTTGCAGAATGCGGAACCGATCAGGACTATGATGTCGTTTTTGAAATTCTTGATGCAATTGTTGAACGTTCCGCACGTTATTCTGCAGCAATTCTTTCTGCATGTGTCGTTCAGTCAGGAAAAGGAACTGATCCATGCAAACCTGTGTGCATCCTTTGTAACGGTTCAACTTATCATAAAACATTTAAGGTTTATGAAAGGGTAAAGGGATATCTCGAAGAAATCTTAACCCGACAGAAAGGCTTAAATTGGGAAATTGTCGCTGTAGACAACGACATTACGCTCGGTGCTGCAATCGGTGGTTTAATTGAACACTAAAAAGAATAAAATCGTCCTGCTGTTTTTAATAATGACAGCAGGCGTTTTTTTTAATGCCTATTCAAATGGAAAAAATACACGTTATATATTAAAGACAAAATATTTCGATATCATTTACCGTAATCCTTCAAAAGCGACAGCTGTAATGATGTCTCAAAAAATTGATGACATCTATATTGAAATCAGAAAGTCTCTTAAAGTCGAAGATTTTTATACTTTTAAAAACTTTCCTGTTTATGTTGAATATTCAACCCAGGACCTCAATGCATATTATACTGAATATCCATACAGACACATTGTTTTTTATGACACTCCGCCGTCTGCATATACCGACCTTACGAATTTTGAAAATTCAGTTCTCGAAGTTTTAAAGCATGAACTTGTTCACGCGGTTTCTTATAACGTAAAAAACGGTTTTAATAATTTTATAAGTGAGCTTTTCTTTAATGGCTTATCAAATGCAATTTTTACAGTTCCGACTTCGATTGCAGAAGGGATTGCTGTTCAACAGGAAAGTGAAAACGGCAGGGGAAGACTTAATGATCCTTTTGCAACTCATATAATAAAGCAGGCGATAATCGAAAATGTATGCCCGGATTTTACTCAGATTACAGGAGCAGATGACCGCTATCCGTATTCTGATATTCCTTATATGTTTGGGGGTGCCTTTACTGATTTTGTAATTAATAAATATGGAAAAGATTTATACAGGGATTTTCTGTACTGCCTTACAAATAAAGCAAATAATTATTTTGTAACCTATAAAAAAATTTTTAAAAATAATATTGAATCTGATTTTAATGAGTTCATCAATTCCATAAAAATCCCCGAAGTTACTGTAAATCCTTATGATACAGACGGAATTACGGACTTTAATTATAAGATTTATTCTAAAACAAATTGTGAAACACAGTGTACGAGTTTTATTACAAAGGAAGAATCCGGGACAGCATGGATTTCAGAGGGAAGCAAAGAAGTATGGTACTGTTCTAAAAATCAGTCTCGTGACAAAAACTCCGTAATAAAACCTGAAAAACTTTTTACTTTAACCGGTATTACAAAAATTTCTTTTTCCAGTGACGGAAGGTATCTTGCAGTTTCAGGAAGTGTAAGTTCGTTTGACAGAAAGAATACTGTTGCTGTTTATGATATGAAAAAGAACTCTCTTATTTATTTTAATAAGACAGGGTATGAAGAAGCCTGTGTTTTAAGCCACGACGGAAAATATTATTTTGCAGCTTTAAAATCAGAAAGTCAGTTTTCAAAAATAGAAATCTATTCTTTTGAAGAAAATAAGTTTTCGTATGTAAAGACAATTGAACTTCCTTACGGTAATAACGCCTTTAATCTTTCTGATGCGGGAAATCATGGGCTTGCCTGTATTTACCGCGAGGGATTAAAGTCTTATATTTCCTTATATTATATAGAATTAGACCGATTGACCGTTGTTAAAGTTCCAGATGATATTTATATAAAAAATCTTTCATGTACGGCCTGCAATAATTTTATTACCGGACAGAACGGTTCTGTCATGACTTTTTCTTATGCCCTGAAAGACAGCCTTCCGCGACTTGGTTTTCTGACTTTAAATCTTAATGACTCACATGTAGTCCGTTCTACGATTCATCTTATGCAAAGCGATGTTTCAGGCGGAATTTATTTTCCGACGATTTATTTTTCTTCTAAGAGTCAGAAACTTCCTTCTGTAATTTATTCTTCGCATTTTTTCAGGACAGCAAAAATTTCTGTAATTGATACGGATAAATTTGAATTTTCAAAATATCAGGTCCCGTTTGAAGAAAAAGAAAATGCATTTGCTTATTCTTCAAATTCCACCGGTTTTGAAAGTATTGAAAATGTTATCGATAAGAGATTCAATTCATTTGATTACGCATTTAAAGGAATTTTTGCACCGTTCAGTACGATTATCATAAGCGACGATGCATTCAACATTACATCGCTTGGACTTCTCGGGCTTACGTGGCATTCAGATTCTTATCAGATTTCGTGTGGGTTTGATCCGCTTACAATGTGCTATGGAATTAATGGTGCGTTATTTAAATATTCTTCAACACAGAATGCGTATTTTTATCTCATATCAAATGCAGTCTATGATGAAGAAGCGTTCAAGCAGACTTACAGTTTTTCTGAGTTTGTATGTAATATTCCCTGTTTTTCACATTCAAGCATTCAGTTTATGGGAAGAAATTCTTTTTTTTACGGTCATCCTGTTGAATTTGATTTTAATCATTTTTTTAAATCCCGTGAAAATTTAAAGACATCGACAAGTTTTTCAAGTACAGAAGCCGTTGTTTTTTCTACACTTCGTAAAAGCGGAAATGGAGCTCATGAAAAAAAAGGTTTTTATTTCGGGCCGCATATAAATTATTCATTTTACCGTTCAGTTTATGATGACACCGGGGAAATTCGTGCAGACGGGGAGGGATTTAATCTTGGTCTTACAGCAGGACTGTCTGTTTCCAATTTTATTCCGGTTGATGTAAGGGCATATCTTTTTACTGATATTTTGAGGTTTGCGAGCATTGACTGTTCAGCGGTTATTTTTTCACTTGAAGTTCAAAAGGGGACTAAGAACTTTTTCATCCCGCTTTATCTTAACAGGTTTTATTTAACGGCAGGCTATAAGGGTGAATTTTTTTATGAAAAGAAAATTTCCATGGCAGCCTTTAAAATGGATGAAGTTTGCTCCGGTTTAAAAAGCGGTCATTTTGATCAGTCTGTAAATTTAGGCTTAAATGTTGAATTTACCCTGAATACCGGGGTTCTTATAAAACTTGGAACAATCGGACTTGGAACGGATGTGGTTTTATACTTAAATGAGGGGCAGAATCCGTATATAGGAATTTTACCAAAACTATCTAGTAAACTTGTTTTTTAACCGATAATGGAGTAAAATATTATAAATAGGGGAAAAAGATCGTGGCAAAATCAGGTTCTTTAGGAAAAACAATCGTTTTACTTATATTAGTAATAATCCTTGCAATTGCAGGACTTTTATGGTTCGATATTCTGGGCGTAATTCACGTAAAGTCATTATTTGCTCCCTTTTATAAAATGATTGGTCTTCAGCCACAGACTTCCGTAACAGCAACAAATCAAAAGCCACTGGTGGCAGATCTTGACCAGGACAGACTTGATAAGCAGCGCGAATCCCTTGAAACATTCAGGCAGGAACTTGAAAAACGCGAGTCTGACATCGAAATTGCAGAAAAAAAGAACGAACAGATAGCCCTTGAAATAGAAAATCGGGAAAAATCTTTAGAAGAACGCGAAAAAACATTTAACAATGAGAAAGAAAAGTACGATAAGAAAGAAGTAAACATCGTACAAATTGCTGCAAACTTAGAAGGAATGCAACCAAAGAACGCTGTTGATATTCTGTCAAAGATGGATGATCAGCTCATAATTGATGTCCTTCGAAAGGTTGACGAAAGAGCACGTGCCAACAATACAAGCTCGATGGTTTCTTACTGGCTTTCTCTTATGGATGCCACCAGGGCCGCTACAATCCAGCGAAAAATGGTATCTAAGCCTCTTTCAATTGATGATGAAGATGAATAGTTAATCTTTGTATCACGGTAATTTCACGGTTTATGGCTGCGTTGCAGTCTTAAAAAAAGATGGAGGTTACCGAATGCAGGGATTGAATGTAAATTTAGATTCGACCTATATTCCAGAAACAATCCGCGATACTCAGTCAGTAAAGGAATTTGAGCGGGATAATTCCCAGCTTTCATTTGTTTCCATGCTCAACAAAGAAATTCAGATGAAAGAAATTCCAGAAGCTAAAGACGCGAATGTTTCTAAAACCGACATGGATGTATCAAAAAGTTCTTCTGAAAGCAATGCAGAACAAGGCGAAAAAGTTGCTTTTGCCGACACGGATGTTAAGAAGAATCAGGATCATCAGAATAAAGACCAGATAGAATCGGAGAAAAAAGCTCCAGTTAAGACAGAAGTTCCGGCTAAAGCTGAAAGAACTTCTGATAAAACAGATGAAGCTGAAAAACGATTAAGCAGAATCAGAATGTTGAAAAACATGAATGATAACGAAAAGCTTAATAAAATTATCAAAGATTCTAAAGGAAGTGAGCTTGACTATAATTCACATAAAGTTCAGCTTGTTTCTAAAAAGTCTGAAGATACTGATCTTGAAATAATCATAGAAAATTTTGACAAGTTAAAGAAATCAACTGGCGAAAAAGACAGTGATGAACTGTTAACTGCACAGACTCTGGCTGTACAGTCAGTAAAAGATTTTTCTTCTGCCGTTAAAGAAGTTTCTAAGAAAAACTCAGATGGTAAAATTGACATTAAAGAAATTAAAAACAAAAAAGATGTTAAAAAACTTTCTGATGTAATTTCTGTAACAGATTTAAGGACTGAGAAAAAAGATGCTGCGGTTTCTGTAAAGAAAACTGATTTTGTCACATCAATTAAGCAGACATCAAATGATTCTGCTCAGGTAACAATGGATTTAAACTCTCTTGCACAAAAAAATATTCTTTCACTTGATGCTCAGAGTGCAGGTGCACAGGGGTCTACTTTCCAGGCAATGCTTGAAAATCAGATAACAGAAAATGCTGCAGACTTTGTAAAGGCCGGAAACATCGTTCTTAAAGATAATAATGTTGGAAATATCAATCTTATTCTTCATCCGGAAAGTCTGGGTAACGTTAAGATAAGTTTGGAATTATCCGATAAGGTTATTACCGGAAAAATCCTGGTATCAAGTCAGGAAGCTTTTAATGCGTTTAATTCAACACAGAACAGTTTAAAAGCTGCTTTTATTGAAAGTGGTTTTGATACTGCAAACTTTGATATTGCTTATGCAAATCAGGGAAACCAGTTCGCAGAAAATCACAGACAGGATAACGGTCAGAATGAAAAACAGGCAATGAATATTTATAACAATTTTGTTTCAGAAAATTATTCAGTTGCTGAAAATTATTCCGATAGTTTAAACGATGTTCGAGATTACTCGATAAACATAGTTGCATAAAATAAAGAGGTGAATGATGGAATTCAACGGAATTAATTACAATCCAATGATGAATCTTCAGGAAAAACTTGAAACCCAGATGGCAGTTGATGCACACAACAAGGCAAATGTTTTCGAAGGTCGTCAGATTAAAAATCAGCTTGATAAAGATGACTTTTTAAAACTGCTTATTACACAGTTATCCCATCAGGATCCTACACAGCCAATGGACAATACAGAATTTGTTGCACAGATGGCACAGTTCTCATCTCTGGAACAGATGCACAACATGTCAGAAGGCTTTACAAAGATGTCTGCTTTTATGAATAACAGCGAAGCAGTATCAACACTTGGTAAGACTGTAGAAATCGAACTTGGTGAAGATAAAATAACTGGAATTGTCGAAAGTGTAACTCGCGGCGAAGTTCCGCAGGTTCTTGTAAACGGCAACTATTATAACTTAGAACATATTAACAGAGTATACGGATACTAAAACGAGGGTAGCTATATGATGAGATCACTTTATTCTGGTGTATCAGGAATGCAGAATCACCAGACAAGAATGGACGTAATTGGAAACAACGTTTCTAATGTTAACACATGGGGCTTTAAAAAAGGTCGTGTTGATTTTCAGGATATGATATCACAGCAGCTTTCGGGCGCTGCAGCACCTACTACAGAAGTTGGTGGTGTAAACCCTAAAGAAGTTGGACTTGGTGTTCAGATTGCTGCAATCAATACAATTCATACACAGGGAAACCTGCAGACAACTGGTGTAAACACTGATATTGCAATTCAGGGAAACGGTTTCTTTGTATTAAAACAGGGCGATCAGTCATTCTACTCAAGAGCTGGTGCTTTTAGTGTTGATAAAGAAGGAACACTTGTTAATCCTGCAAACGGTATGCGTGTTCAGGGATGGATGGCACGTCAGGTAAACGGCCAGTCAATTATACAGACAGCAGCTACACCTACAGATTTAGTAATTCCATTGGGACAGAAAGATCCTGCACAGGCTACAGAAAACGTTAAGTTCCTCTGTAACTTAAATAAAAATACTCCTGAAATTCTTGAAGGTGCTTCTGAAGAAGACATCCTTAAAGGAACATGGAACACAGAATTTAAAATTTATGACAGCTTCGGTAACGAACACCTTCTCGCTGTAGATTTTACACGCGTAGTTGGAAATCCTAACCAGTGGCAGGCAAGAGTTCGTGTTGACGTAGAAAACGAAGACTTTACACAGACACGTGTTGGTCTTGGTACTACAGACGGAATGGGAGAAACTTTCGTAATTACATTTGATAATCACGGAACACTTCAGTCAGTAACAGACTCTGCTGGAAACGTAACAAACCCTGAAGGCGAAATCGTTTTACAGGCATCATTTACAGTTCCTAATGCAAACCCTGACGAAGAAGGAAACCCTACACGTCAGACATTTAACATTAACCTTGGAACAATCGGAAGTCAGAGAAACACTATTACACAGAGTGCTGCTGATTCTTCTACAAAAGCATGGTTCCAGGACGGACATAAAATGGGATATCTTAACAACTTTAAGATTGACCAGAGCGGTGTAATTACTGGAGTTTATTCAAACGGAACAAACCGTGCTATCGGTAAAATTGCAATGGCAACATTTACCAACCAGGGCGGTCTTGAAAAAGCCGGTGACAATACTTACGTTGAATCAAACAACTCTGGCATTGCAAACATCGGTGAATCTGGAATTGCAGGCAAAGGTAAACTCTTAGCCGGCGCTCTTGAAATGTCAAACGTTGACCTTACACAGGAAATGGTTGATATGATTACAACACAGCGCGGTTTCCAGTCTAACGCCAAGACAATCCAGACATCAGATACAATGCTTGAAACTGTATTAAGCTTAAAGCGCTAAATTTAATCTGAATTACAGATAATCTTAGATAAAAAATCACTTTGCAGATCAGCAAAGTGATTTTTTTATTTACAACTGAAATCTTAAACTTGCACCGGTTCCCCAGATTTGATTAGTCAAATCATAGGTTGCATTTACATCTAGTTGAACTACTCCAAGCTTAAAACCAAACCCACCGAAAACCTGTGGAATAAAATTATCACCTGGTTTTGTTTTATATGACACTCCACCGGAATTAACTGTTGCAGATCCATTGCTCAGACCTGCCGAGGATTTCCAGCTTGAATCTGCATCTACTTCTGACCATATTCCCCTGAATCCGATAAAAGGTGTAAAGAATACAATTGTCTTTGAAAGCTGTGTTTCTGCAACAAATGTCTTTACTTCGTATTCTGTGTTGATTCCAAAGCCGCTGTTTGATTTTCCAATAGAACCTTTTGTGTAATAAAAGCCTGCACCAATTGAAAGTTTTGGCAGTGGTCCCGTACCCTGAAGAATTGCGTAGCGAAGATTTCCGCCTGCAGATAAATATTCAAGATCGATTTTGTCCAGAGACTTTCCGAGTTTTGTCGTATCCAGAACCGCAAACGAAGCACCGACATCAAACGGTAAAAATAAGCCGCCTATCTTTGCATTAAAATTTACTGTTGGAAAAAGAAAGCTGTCTGGAATTGAAAGAATGTTTACCATTTCTCCAGCTTTTTTGATGCTCGAAATGTCTACAGAAGTTATTCCTCCATCGATCCCAACTGCAAAATGCATTGGAACTGAAGGGAAAAATTTTCCTATCCATGCATCTGAATAAGTGTTGGTCTGAACCGAAGCATTTGGAAGTACATTGGATAATTCAATGGAAAAATCTTCTAAAAGTCCATTGATTTTAGAAACGTCATTCTGTGCGAATGCATTTCCTGAAAAAAATCCGATTATCATAACCGGTAATAATATTTTTAACTTCATTTTTTTGTATCCTCCGATATATAAAAAACATGTAGAAAAATATAGAGTTACATGTTCATCAATTATAGCGGAAAAAAGATTCTAATTCAAATTATACTAAATATTTTTAAAATTTACGGGTAAACTTATTGACACAAATTAAAAAAAAATATATATTTTACATCACACGCCGCGGTAGCTCAGTTGGTAGAGCGCTGGACTGAAAATCCATATGTCGTCAGTTCGATCCTGACCCGTGGCACTAAGACCGTAAACTCTAAGTTTATGGTCTTTTTTTCACTTTAAGCTTATCTGTGTCAAAAATCCATAGTTCAATTGTGTCAAAATTACTCACTTGTTAATCCCGTTATAATAAACTATAATGTAGGTATGGAATGGTTGATATTATATAGAGAGGATTTAGAACAGGCTGCAAAGGACACCAGGGATATGCTTCTTGTTCACAATATAGAATCAAATATTTTACCGATTTCTCAGATCGGGGACCTTCATAAAGAGATGATAAATGAATCTGTTAAAAATGCAACGCATTGCGTTCTTTTTGATAATCAGCTGCTTCTTGAAGATAAAGTTTCGTTTTTCTATGGATATCTTATAGGAAGGGTAAAAAAGTTCTATTCTCTAGATAATGAATGGTCTGAGAGCATGAATTTTTTTAAGAATGTTTTCCTTTTTAAAGGAGAAAGAGCTCTTGTTAAAGCACTTGAAAATCAGCTTGATGCCATTAAGGAAGAAGAAAAATCACGACAGGCTTTTTCTAATCTTTTTAATGAAGGAATTCCTTATACAGCAGATTGCTTTGCTTATCACATTGCAAAGAACAATATTAAAATCTGTCAGGATTTTGTCGATGCAGGAATAAGTATTAATGCCCGTACCGAAGAAGGAACTCCGATGCTTAATATTGCCATACGTGCTGAACAGAATGAATGTGTAAACTGGATTCTTTCACAGAATGTAGATATTGATGCTGTTTCTGACGACAGAGGTTACTCTGCTGTAATGGATGCAGTATGGAAAAACAATTATGAATTGACAAAGCTTTTAATCGAGAGAGGTGCAAATCTCAACTTTATCAGTCGCGACGGTCAGTCAGTTTTAGTACTTGCAGTCGGTGCCGGTAAATATGATATTTGCAAGCTTTTAGCAGAATCGGGCGCAGATCCTGATATCAAAGACCAGATGAATATGTCGGCTTACGAATATGCAAAACTCTTTGGCAGAAAGGATATTGTTGAGGTTCTGGAAAAGTACCATAAATCGTAGAGTAAAAGAGATAACAAAACAAATGAAAAAAAACAAATTACAAAAAATCACAGTTGCTTTTGCCGGAGGCGGTACCGGCGGACATATCTATCCTGGACTTGCAATTGCAGATGAGTTAAAGACTATATGCAAAGAGCAGGGAATAGATATAAATATCGTATGGATTGGTAATTCATCCGGAATGGATAAGAATATCGTAGAATCAAATCTTGGTTTGGACTATTTACCTTCAGTAGATAAATTTTATGGTATTCCTTCCGGTAAACTTAGAAGATATTTTTCTTTTAAGAATTTTACGGACTTGTTTAAAATTGCAGCAGGCTGTATTGCAGCATTTTTTATTCTTCTTAAAATTAAGCCTGTTGTTTTGTTCAGTAAGGGTGGTTTTGTAAGCGTTCCTCCGTGTTTCGTTGCAAAGCTTTTAAAGATTAAAGTTTATACGCATGAATGTGATTTTACTCCTGGACTTGCAACAAAAATAAACAGTCGTTTTGCGACAAAGATTCTTTTGTCTTATGAAGAAACAAAGGAATTTATGTCAAAGGATTATGCACAGAAAACTGTTGTGATGGGAAATCCTGTCAGACCTGTTTTCTATTCAACTGATTCGAAAATCGGAAGAGATTTCGTTAATTTTGGATATTCAAAGAAAACGAAACCTGTTCTTTTTGTTATGGGAGGTTCTCTTGGTGCAAAGCAGATTAATGATCTGGTTTTCGAAAATCTTGAATTTCTGTGCAAGAGATTTTATGTAGTTCATCAGACGGGAATTAAAAATGAAGAAAGTCTTCCTGAAATTCCTGATAATGTAAAAGACAGCTACAGACAGTTTTCTTTTATCTATGAACAGATGCCGCATGTAATGGAATATGCAGATGTAATTCTTTCCCGTGCGGGGGCAAACAGTCTTTGGGAATGTGCTGTGCTTAAAAAACCGCTTGTTCTTATTCCACTTTGCGGAGCTGGAACAAGAGGTGATCAGCTTGATAATGCTGAATTTTTTGAAAAGAAAGGTGCTGCAATCGTATTGACAGGCGAGTATGCTGCATCGGATCCATTAAAGAATGCATTGAGTGCCATGCTTGATGCAAAAAAGCGGAAACTCTTTTCAGAAGCTATGGGAAATCTTCTTGATAAAAAGAGAAGTGCGTGGAAAATTGCAGATTTAATTTTTACTGATTGTATAAAAAATAAAGATAAGGAAGGTTAATAAATGCCATTTGGGATTACACCTGTTGATATCTGTTTTCTTTTAATTACTCTTATTATCAGTATAAGGGCAGCGATTAAAGGCTTTATCGATGACTTTTTTGGTCTCGGTACTTTTATCTTCGGTGCGTATTTTGCATACTTTTTTATGCCAAAGCTTTCACCATATCTGGAAGCCTGCATGAATCCAACTATAGCAAAAGTTCTTTCATTCCTGCTTATTTTTATAATAATATTCCTCATTGTTAAAATAATTCAGCTTGCATTAAAATCTGTATTTTCCGGAAGCATTTTAAAGAGTCTTGATCATGGTCTTGGTTTTCTTTTCGGAATTGCAGAAGGTTTTTTTATAATCGTTCTTATATTCATCATCTTTGATGTATTGAGCACATGGTTCAGTTTTCCAATTATTAAAGAAAGCCTTTTTTACAAGTATTTTAACGGTTTTATAAACAGTACAAGTTCTAAATTGATGGAGAGCGCTTAATGTACGAAAATCTCCTTTACCAGAATGCAGATTCTCTTTTAAGTGATGATATCAAAAATGACAGGCTTCCGGGTTCTATTTTGTTTTCTGGACCTGATGCTTCTGGTAAACTGACTGCAGCATTTGAAACTGCAAGAATTCTTTCGTGTAAAAACAAACCTCAGGGGCAGTGGAAGTGTACCTGTTCTTCATGTGCAGCTCACAGGGCGCTTTTAAGTTCAAATGTAATTTTACTTGGACCAAGAGACTGCAGTCTCGAAATTTCTGCTGCCAAGAAGACTTTTTTAAATGCGTTTTTAAATTCTCAGCACGAAGATGCTGCGCGCTATCTTTTTTTGAGAAGTATAAGAAAGCTTACTTTGAGATTTAATCCTGTTTTATGGCAGGACAGCGATAAACTTTCAAAGATTTCGGCATATGTGCAGACTATCGATGAACTTCTGGAAGAAATTGATTTTCCACGTGAGCTTCCTGATTTTGATGATCTTGCAAAAATATGTGATAAGCTTGAAAAAGAAGCACAGGCTTTTGAAGAAGAATTGATGTATGATTCAATTTCGATTGCTCATATCCGTAACCTTTCTCAGTGGGCACATATTTCTCTTGCGGAAGGAAAAAAAGTTGTAATAATTGAAAAGGCAGAGAGAATGCTTGAAGGTGTTAGAAACGCGCTTTTAAAGATTCTTGAAGAACCGCCGGAAAATACAGTATTTATTCTGACAACCTCTAAAAGGAACTCTGTAATGCCGACAATCCTTTCTCGGGTCAGAACCTATAACTTTACTGCAAGAAATTCAAACGAATCTCACGACATAATTGATAGAGTCTATCACGAAAAATTCGACGGAAGCATTGAACAGTATTTACAGCAGTTTTTAAGTGTTTCACCTGATCTGATAAAAAAATACGCTTCAGAGTTTTACGAAGAAATACTCAATTCTCATATGCCTGATCTCGCAGAATTGATTAAAAACTGCAGCAAGTTTGACCCTAGAACGATTTTGAAAATATTTTTTGTACATCTTTATGATATTTTAAGGGAAGCATTGAAAAATCCTCGTGCTGCCGAAGCAAGTTCAAAATGTACTAAAGCAATAAGTGAAGCCTGGAATAATATTACAATTTATAGTCAGAATGTCCTTTCCAGTTTAGAAACTCTGGTAAAGGAAATTGCACTGATTAACCGTCAGAGTGAGAACGCATTGTCAGAAGCTTATGTCAAACTATAATAATAGAATTTCAGAAAAGATTTCAAAACTCTCGGATTCTCAGATACAGAGCCTGTTTGAGGCAATGAGTGCTGATAATCAGATGTTAAATTCCATCATTCAGTCTCTTACTTCGGGAATTCTTATTGTAAATAATGAATGGATTCCGCTTCTTCATAATAAGGCTGTTGAAAGATTTGTTCGTTTTGTAAAGGATCCCGAAGATGCAAATACAGAAAATCTCCGTTTGTCTGAAATTGTAAAGGATCAGGATATTGCTGAATTTTTTAAAGAATGTTGTGAACAGAATAAAACCAATGTTTCACAGGAATTTACAATTTCAAATAGCGGCGGTTCTGTACGATTTGTTACGATTACGGTAACTCCGCTTTTAAGTAATGAAGAACTCGCCGGAAGCATTATAATTTTCCGAGATATTACAGAAAAAAGAAATCAGGAAATTCTTCTTCACAGAATGGAAAGCCTTGCAAGTCTTACTAATCTTGCCGCAAGTGTCGCGCATGAAATAAAAAATCCGCTTGGTGCAATCAGTATTCATATTCAGCTTTTACAGAAAGCAATTGAAAAGGCGCGAAATGATGACAACCAGATTCCTGATCAGAAATTTGTTGAAAAATACCTTGATATTGTTAATGAAGAAATTGATAACCTTAATAAAATCGTAGTGGATTTTCTTTTTGCTGTCCGCCCGGTAAGTGCAAAGCTTGAACTTCTTCATCCAAATTCGATTCTCGAAAAAACAATCGACTTTCTCAAGCCGGAATATGATAAAGAAAAAATTGATCTTAATGTTGAACTTTGTAAAGAAGATATACGTCTTTTAATCGATGAAAAACTTTTTAGGGAAGTAATTGTAAATCTTTCACAGAATGCAATTTATGCAATTAACGAAAATAAGTCTACCAGAAAGGGACAGATTTCAATAAAAACATTCATCAAAGATGACCGTTATCATATTGAACTTTCTGATAACGGTTGCGGAATGTCAGAAGAAAAACTTTCTAAGATTTTCGAACCATATTATACGACAAAGGCAACAGGAACAGGCCTTGGGCTTACAATGGTTTATAAAATCGTAAAAGAATTTTCAGGTGATATAAATGTGTCTTCGGAAGAAAAAAAAGGTACTACATTTTTTATTACGATACCGGTTCCTCAGCTTGACAGACGGCTTTTGTCTTTTGATGCAGGAAAATCTGTAAATAAAGATAATGCAGGTTAAGAAGGTTAAAAATGAAATTTACTCTTTTAATTATTGATGATGAAAAAAATATCCGCGAAGGACTTGCTGCCAATTTTGAGATGGAAGGCTATAACGTTAAGCTTGCAGAAGACGGACAGAAGGGTCTGGATTTAATTGCTAAAGGCGATATTGATCTTGTCATTACGGATCTAAGAATGCCAGGTGTAAGCGGAGAGGAAGTTTTAAGAAAAGTTGCAACAGAAACTCCAGGAATTCCTGTAATTGTTTTAACGGGACATGGAAGCATTGATGCTGCAGTTGATGCAATGCGAAACGGGGCATATGACTTTTTGACAAAGCCTTTAAATCTCGATCAGCTTACTCTTATTGTAAAAAGAGCCCTTGAAGCAAGGGAACTTTCACTTCAGCACAGACAGTTGAAGCAGGAAGTAGAAAATAAGCATGCTCTTGATAATATAATCGGAAAGAGTGCAGAAATGCAGAAAGTTTTTGAGCTTATCAAAAAGGTTGCTTCTTCTAAAGCTTCTGTATTGATTACAGGTGAAAGCGGTTCAGGAAAGGAAGTGGTCGCTGATGCAATTCATAATCTTTCTTCCAGAAAAGATCATCAGTGCATTAAAGTTCATTGTGCGGCCCTTAGTGAAACACTTTTGGAAAGTGAGCTTTTCGGTCATGAAAAGGGAGCATTTACTGGAGCCGACAGTCTTGTAAAGGGCCGCTTTGAGCTTGCCCACAATAGTACGATTTTCCTTGATGAAATAGGAGAAATAAATCCGAGTGTTCAGATAAAGATTTTGCGTGTGCTTCAGGAAAAGGCTTTTGAAAGAGTAGGTGGGACAGAAACTATCAATGTTGATGTAAGGATTGTAGCTGCGACAAACCGGAACCTCGAAGAAGAAGTTAAAAAAGGAAATTTCCGCGAAGATCTTTATTACAGATTGAATGTAATTCATATTCACGTTCCACCTTTAAGAGACAGAAAAGATGATATTCCACTTTTGATTGCGCACTTTCTTGAAGAGTTTTCAAAAGAAAACGGAAAGGATATAAAAGGAATTGATGCGCGTGCTAAATCTGCAATTTTTAACTATAACTGGCCCGGCAATATCCGTGAACTTAGAAACTGTATTGAAAGTGCAGTTGTAATGTGTTCAGGGGACGAAATTACACTTGAAGATCTTCCTCCGAGTGTAAGTAAGGCTGGAACTGAACAGTCAATTTCAATTCCTGCATCAGCAACTCTTGAAGAAGCAGAAAAGATAATCATACTTCAGACACTTGCTGCAAATAAAAACAACAAGTCTAAAACGGCTGAGCTTTTAGGAATAGGAAGAAAAACCTTACACCGTAAACTTGAAGAATACGGTGTAAATTGTGAAGAAGATTAAATAACAGTTCCGCTTGGAATAACAGCATTCTTTCTGATTACAATTATTCCGTCTGCAACATAGAAGTTACCGTAATCTCCGTTGTCATATTTTTTACCGCTTACGTTTATCGAGCAGTTATCACCGATTCTGGCATTTTTATCGATAATTGTTTTTGCGATATGACAGTGTTTGCCGATTCCCATATTTGGTGTATTTGATTTTGCATTTGCTTCTTTTTCTTCATCAGATTCGTAAAAGTCAGCACCCATTGTAATAACACCATCGAGCACTGTTCCACTTTCGATGATTGAACGAAGACCGATTACAGAATGTGTAATCATTGAGTCTGTAATTACACAACCATCACTTGCAAGACATGCAGTTAAATCTGCGTGATTCATTTTACATGGAGGAAGGTTTGTAAGCTGTGTAAAGATTGGTTCCCTTTCATCATAGAAATTAAACTGTGGTTTTACATTTGTAAGATCAAGTGTTGCCTCATAGAAGCTCTTGATTGTTCCGATGTCTTCCCAGTAACCGTCAAAAATATACGAATTGATTTTTTTAGATTTGATTGCCATCGGAATGATTTCTTTACCAAAGTCCTGCTTGTCATTGTTTAATACTTCTTCCATTGTATCTGCGTTAAAGATGTAAATACCCATTGAAGCAAGATATTCTTTTTCTTTAGGAAGCATAGGATCACGCGATTTTTCAGGAATCTTCCAGTCATCAATGTTTAAATCCGGAGCAGGTTTTTCCATAAATTCTGTGATGCGGTTGTCTGCATCGATTTTCATGATTCCGAAGCCTGATGCATCGCTTCTGTTAACTGCGATTGTTGCAATGGTTACATCGGCGCCGCTTTCGATATGTTTTTTCATGAATTCTTTAAGATCCATGCGGTAGAGCTGGTCTCCGGAAAGAATTATGTAGTGTGTAGGCTTCTGTGTTTTAAAGTGAATGAAGTTTTTGCGTACTGCATCAGCAGTTCCTTCGTACCATCCGGAGTGCTCGAGTGTCTGTTCAGCTGCAAGGATTTCTACGAAGCCGTTTGAGAAACGGTCAAAGTTATATGAGTTTGTAATGTGAAGATGGAGCGAAGCCGAGTTGAACTGTGTTAAAAGGTAAATCTTTTTAAATCCTGAGTTAATACAGTTTGAAATCGGGATATCAACGATACGGTATTTTCCACCGAATGAAACGGCTGGTTTAGATCGCTCTTTTGTCAAAGGATAAAGGCGGGTTCCTTTTCCACCGCCAAGAATAAGACTTAATACTCTTGATTCATCAAACGCTTTTGCCATAATTGTACCCTCCAAGGTGCTTCAATAAAGTTTTTATCATGAATTTTCTGCTATTTTTAACTTTTTTAGTTATCTAATTATATGACTGAAATTACCAATTTGCAACTTTTTTCTATAATATATGATGAAAATTCCCCTAAACTCAAAAAATCAAAAACCGATAATTAAGGTAAGATTTCTAATACGAGGGGTAAATTTATGATTCGAGGATGGTATACCGGCGCAAGCGGCATGAATGTCCAGCAGCAGCGCCTTGATACAATTGCTAATAACCTTGCCAACGTTGATACGGCAGGTTTTAAAAAAGACGTTACGTCAGTAAAAGCATTCAGCGAGCTTCTTTTGAGAAGACAGGATGCAGACGGTGTTTACGAGAATTTCTTCGGTTCTGCAGATGTTGCACCGATTATAGGAAAACTCGGTACAGGATGCGAAACAAACGAAAATTTTGTTGATTTTACAGAAGGCTCGCTTCGTCTTACAGATACACCTACAGATTTTGCTCTCCATGGAAAAGGTTTTTTTGTAATTATGACTCCGGAAGGAGAAAGATATACACGTAATGGAAACTTTATGATCGGTAAAGAGGGAATCCTTGAAACTAAAGACGGATATCCGGTTTTGGGTGAAAACGGATACATCTATCTTGAAGACGATAAGTTTAAAGTTAACGAAGACGGAATTATTTTAACAAAGGATAATGAAGTTGTAGACAGATTCCGCTGTGTAAGATTTGACAATGAACGTTATCTTAAAAAGATTGGAAACAGCATGTATCTTGATAATGATGTTTCAGGTCCAGCTCATATTGCAGAGGGGGACGAAAGACCTCAGTTCATTCAGAATTACATGGAAACTTCCAACGTAAATGTAGTAAATGAAATGGTTCGTATGATCGAAGTAAACAGAGCTTACGAAGCTAACCAGAAAACGATTCAGTCAGAAGATGCAATGATGAACACATTGTGGAACCGTGTTGCATCTGTTCAGCGTTAATAAAGAGGTAAATGAAAGATGGTAAGAAGTTTGTGGACAGCCGCTACAGGCATGAACGGACAGCAGGCAAATATTGATGCTATTTCGAACAACCTTTCAAATGTAAATACAACAGGTTTTAAACAGCAGCGTGTAGAATTTGAAGACCTTATATATCAGAACCTTAAGCTTGCCGGAACTCCTGCAACAGAAGATACAGTTAATCCTGTAGGAATTCAGCAGGGTGCAGGTGTTAAAGTTGCTGCAACTCAGAGAGTTTTTTCTCAGGGTTCTTTGCAGGCAACTGGTGTAAAGACTGACGTTGCAATCGTTGGTGAAGGTTTTATGAGAGTTCAGCGTTATGACGGAAGTTACGCTTACACACGTGACGGTGCTTTAAAAGTTGACATGACAGGACAGCTTGTAACTTCTGAAGGTCTTCGTGTAATGCCGGAAATTATTCTTCCAGAAAACTTTCAGATTGACACTCTTACAATTACAGATCATGGTCTTGTAACAGTAAAGGTTGCAGGTGATGACATTCCTGTAGAAGTTGGTCAGCTTGAATTATACCGCTTCCCGAACCAGGTTGGTCTTGAAGCAATCGGTGACAGCCTGTTTAAAATTACAAATGCATCAGGCGATGCAATTCCAGGAATTCCAGGTCAGGAAGGAATGGGATTTTTTAAACATGGATTTCTTGAAATGTCCAACGTTTCGGTTGTAAACGAAATGGTTCAGATGATTGTTGCACAGCGTGCTTACGAGTTTAACTCAAAGGCAATTCAGACATCAGATTCGATGTTGAGCGTTGCAGCAAACTTAAAAAGATAAGTTAGTTTAATGTGGGAATAAAAGGGGAAAAATCATGACAGGAATTACAGGACTTGGAAATTTAACACAGAGCTCTACAGTTATATCACAGGCAAAACAGAACGCAGAAAACAGCCGTTTTGACGACCTTGTAAAATCTGCACGCAGTTCTGTATCAAGTGATAAGGTTGTAAAAAGCGACACACGTCTTAACGGTGATATCGCGTCTGATTTTTCTCATTCTCACGTAAACGAAGCAGATAAAGCTGCCCGTGTGTCAGGCTTTGCGGCAAACACAGCAAAGGCACACGGCAAAAAGACAATTGATAAAACTTCCAAACTCTACGAAAAATCTCTTGAGCTTGAATCCTTTTTTGTAAAGATGATGGTAGACTCAATGAGAAAAACAGTTTCTAAAGCACAGGGCGAGGGCAGCTTTGGTCAGAAAATGTACGAAGACATGCTCTATGATGAATACACTACAGCCCTTACAAAGAATGCCGGATTCGGAATCGCAGATGCGATTTACCTTGAATTAAGCAGATAGAATAATCCTTCTTCTTGCACCAACAGGTCTTAATACGATATACTCATTTTATGACTAATCAGTTACCGGAAAATCTTAAAGACGTTCATATACATTTTGTTGGAATCAAGGGCACCGGAATGGCAGCTCTTGTAGAGATTCTTTATCACGCAGGCGCTGTAATTACGGGAAGTGACGTTTCTGAGCGCTTTTACACTGACGAGATTATAGAAAAACTCGGCCTTAAAGCCCTTTCTTTTTCAGAAAACAATATTACAGACAAAATACAGTATGTAGTTTATTCATCTGCATATAAGCCCGATAAAAATCCTGACCTTATTGCCGCAGTAAAAAAAGGAATTCCATGTCTTTTATATACTCAGGCTCTCGGAAGTTACAGTGAGCGTTCATATTCATGCGGAATCTGCGGCGTTCACGGAAAGACTTCTACAACCGGCCTTACGGGAACTGTGTTAAAGGAGCTTGATTTACCGGTTCAGGTTCTTGCAGGAAGCGTAATAAACTCATTCGGCGGTACATGTACTTATACTTCACCGCTTGTAAAAAGTTCAGACAGCAAAAATATTTTTGTTGCAGAAACATGCGAATACCAGAGACATTTTATGTCCTTCTGTCCTAAAAAGATAATCCTTACTTCTGTAGAAAGCGACCATCAGGACTATTATCCGACTTACGAAGATATACGTGACGCATTTGTCGACTATATCTGTAAGCTTCCTCAGGGCGGGCAGCTCATCTACTGTGCAGATGATAAAGGCGCTGTAGAAACTGCAGATATTGCAGCTAAAAAAAGGCCTGATATAAAAATGATTCCTTATGGAACTACTGCTAAGGGCGATTATCACCTTACATTCGGTAAAGTAGAAAATGAAAAAAACTGTTTTGAGCTTGACCTTTTTAAAGACTGCGGTGGCCTTGCAATTGCAGTTCCGGGAAAGCATGAAGTAATGGATGCAGCCGCTGCTGTTGCTTTATGCTGTGAGCTTTTACGCGATGCTTCAATTGATCCTAAAGACCGTTTTAACAGCATTTCAAGAGGGCTTATAAACTTTACAGGCGGAAAAAGGCGCTCAGAAATTGTAGGCCGCTTTAAAACAAAATCGGGCAACGATGTAGTTGTAGTAGATGATTACGGCCACCATCCGACAGCAGTAAAAACAACCCTTGAAGGCTTCAGGGAATTTTACAGGGGCAGAAAAATAATTGTTGACTTTATGAGCCATACTTACAGCCGCACTCAGGCGCTTTTAAAGGAATTTGCTTCATGCTTTGCAAGCAGCGACGAAATTATTCTTCATAAAATATATTCATCTGCACGCGAAAATCCTGCAGATTTTAACATAACAGGCCGCACCCTTTACGAAGAGGTTTTAAAAACCGGCATCGAAGAATCCAGAGTTCATTATTTTGAAGAAATTCTTGATGCAAAGGATTTTGTACAGGAGCTCCTGGATAAACCGCTTTCAGAAAAATATCCTGACGGATATCTTTTTGTTACGATGGGAGCAGGCGACAACTGGAAACTCGGTAAGGCAATCCTTAATTAGTCTGCAAGTTTTTCTATTTTAACCTGAAGGACTTTTTTAACCGTAGATTTCATTACTTCTATCCTGCAGTTTTCATATTCAAAGGATTTACCGCTTGCAGGAATTTCTCCAAGGTTTTCAATTACCCAGCCGGAAACTGTGCTTGCGTCAAAATCTTCGACTTTACTTTTATCGATTCCGAGAATGTCAAAGGTATTATCAAGCGGTGCGTTTCCGAAGAATATATAAGTTGAATCATTTAATTTCTTGTGATAATTGATTTCTTCATCGTGTTCATCGTAGATTTCACCGACAAGCTCTTCGAGAATATCTTCGATTGTTACAATTCCCATGGTTCCGCCGTATTCATCAAGCACGACAGCCATCTGAAGCCTTTTTACCTGGAGTGTACGCAGAAGCTTTGAAATCTTTGTGTGTTCAGTTGTAAAATAAGCTTCCTGCATTACTTCCGTTATGCTTCGCTTATCGTTTACATAAAGATTATAAAAATCTTTTTCGTGAATAATTCCTATGATAGAATCAATTGAACCTTTATAAACAGGAAGGCGTGAAAAGCCCGTCCTCTGAAACATCATTTTTATTTCATCTAGAGAAGATTTTATGTCAACGGCTGCAATATTAACGCGGGGAGTTAAAATATCTTCTACTTCAAGATCATCAAATTCAATTACAGAACGTATAAGATTAGTCTCATCCTTTTTTAATGTTCCGTCTTCCTGAGCTTCTTCTACAAAAGTCATGATTTCGTCTTCTGTGATGATTTCTTCTCTGTTCAGCTTGAATACATGTGAAATTATGAATTTCCATGCAGAAAAGATAATGTTTATCGGATACAGAATGTAATAGAAAAGTATTACTACAGGGTAGAAAGCCATGGAAACTTTTTCAGGATAAGTCTTTGCAATGTACTTTGGTGTAATTTCTCCGAAAATCAAAACTGCAACCGTAATGACTGCAGTCGATACTACAGTTGAATCCAGTTTTGAGTCCAGAATGATCATCGCGAAAAACAGGGTAGAAATTGCAGATGCAGAAAGGTTAACGATATTGTTTCCGATGAGAATCGTACTTAAAAGTCTGTCATAGTGTTTTTCTGTGAGATTTAAGACAGCGCCTGCACGTTTGTTTCCGTTTGATAAAAGTGTACGGAGCTTGATTTTAGACGCACACGAATAGGCGGTTTCTGTAGCCGAAAAGAAACCGGAAAAGAAAACCAGTATAATTAGAGAAATGAGTAAGGACCAGGACCCGGCGGGCATAAAATGATTCACCTCAAAATAAAAATAAGGGGACGAAAAATCCTCTTTTTGTATAAAGATAATTATAACATATAAGTTAATTCTTGTCATTATTCTTTATAAGAAGTAAAATACCCTTATCAGGAGTAAAATTATGACATCAATGACGGGGTATTCTTATATTGAACAGACCGGTGAAAACATAAGTGTTTCAGTGGAAATTAAATCTGTAAATTCAAGGTTTTTAGATCTTACGATTAATCTTCCGCCGTTTTTAAATCCGCTTGAAAGTTTTTTCCGCGATCTCATTACTCAAAAAGTAGTCCGTGGAAAAGTTGATGTTTTTATCCGGATAAAGGAAAATGAATCTGACGTAGAAATTAAAGCCGATAAAAAAGCTGCAAAAGCATATTATGAAGCTGTAAAAGAGATTTCTGATTCACTCGGTTATATACAGGAGATTCCGATAAGTTTAATAATTTCACAACCCGGGGTTTTAAATTCCTGCAGAAATTATGATGTTGAAAAATACAGGGAAATTATTCTTCCTGTATTCAATCAGTCTCTTGATGTGTTTATAAAAGACAGAATGCGTGAAGGCGAAAACCTTAAAAAGGACCTTCTTGAAAAACTTGTTAAACTCGAAGAATGTGCTTTATTTTTTAAAGAATGGCAACCAAAAATGGAAGCCATGTTTAAAGAGCAGATTACAAAAAAATTTAACGAGCTTCTGGGCGACAGTGCAGATGAAAACCGCATCATGACAGAAACTGCTGCAATGCTTGTTAAATATACGATAAACGAAGAAATTGTCCGTCTTTTAAGCCATCTTAAGGCAATGAAAGATGAAATTAACAGTAATCCTGTTCCGGGAAAGAAACTCGATTTTATCTGTCAGGAAATTAACAGAGAAATAAACACTATCGGAAGTAAAAATCAGTTTACAGAAGTAGGGACTATGGTAATTACGGCAAAGGATTCAATCGAAAACATCCGCGAGCAGTCCAAGAATATTGAGTAAAAAAGTACGTCCTGTACTTTTTTATTCTGCAGTATTTGCGTACGCAAAACTGCAAGGCGCGCACATCGTGTGCGCTTACATCACTGGAGGAAATATGGCATATAGAGTAAAACCTGGAAAAGAACTTAGAATCGCAATCTCAGGAAAGTCAGGCTGCGGAAACACAACAATCAGCACAATGCTTTCTCAAAAGCTCGGAATTAAACTTATCAATTACACATTCCGCCAGCTTGCTGAAGAAAAGGGACTTACACTCGCACAGGTTATAGAAAATGCAAAGACAGATGATTTTTATGACAAATATGTAGACAGCCACCAGGTAGAGCTTGCCCGCGCAGAATCCTGCGTTCTCGGAAGCCGTCTTGCAATCTGGATGTTAAAGGAAGCAGATTTAAAGATTTACATTCATCTTGATGCAGAAACAAGGGCTGCAAGAATTTTAAACCGCGAAGGCGGAGACTTACAGGAAATTAAAAAGTTTACTCAGATGCGTGACTCAGAGGATTCAAGAAGATATAAAGAGCTTTATAACATCGACAACAGCGATTACGATTTTGTAGATATGGTCTTAGACTCAAGCATCGACAATCCTGAGCTTCTCTGCCAGCATGTTATCGACAGACTTTTAAAAATGGATCTCATCGAAGAGGTATAAAAAAAAGCACCGTCTTAATTGAACTTAAAAGTCCTTTAAGCGGTGCCTTTCTTTTGGTAAATATATTAATTAATATTTAGAATCAGCGTAGCCAATCCAGCCTTCTTTTTCGATAAGAGCCTTTTCAAATCCTTCGAGTTTAAAAGGATAGCTCTTAGAAAGAGAACCTGCGATAAGCTTTACTTTCTGTGTTCCATCATCATTAATAACAATTTTACATTCTGTATCTTTATCTGCAAATGTCCTGAACATATCTTCAATGGATTTTTTATCCATCTCGATTGCAAGCATTCCACAGTTGTACATGTTCTGACGGAAGATGCGTGCAAAATTTGTTGCAACTACAACATAGATACCATTTACTTCGAGCGCCCAAGGTGCGTGTTCACGTGAAGAACCACAGCCAAAGTTTTCCCTAGTAATAATTACTTTTTTGCCTGCTACATCTGTCTTTGGATTAAAGCCTTCAAGCTTTAGATCTTCAAGAAGATATGGTTTTAATGCCTGCTTTGTGTTTTCAGTCAGGTATTTTGCAGGAATGATTTCGTCTGTGTTAATATCAGAGCGATCCAAAAAAAGTACTGCACCACCAAATTGTTTCATCTCTCTAGCTCCTTATTCATATAGAGGTGAATTTGTTATAGTTCCGGCAATAGCTGTTGCTGCAGCCGAAGCCGGACTCATCAAGTGGACCATTCCACCTTTTCCCATTCTACCATTAAAGTTGCGGTTTGTGGTAGAGGCACATACTTCGCCTTCTGCCAGTACACCGTTACTCATACCAAGACACGCACCGCATGTAGGATTTGTTACACAGAAGCCGGCATCCATAAAGATGTCGATAATTCCTTCCTGTAAAGCCATTTTGTAAATCTTTGGAGTAGCAGGGCTTACAATACCGCGCACTCCCGGAGCAATGTGCTTGCCTTTTAATACTTCTGCTGCAATACGAAGATCGCTTATGCGTCCGTTTGTACAGCTTCCGATATAAACCTGATTTACTTTTGTACCTGCAAGTTCACGTACAGGTTTAACCTGATCAGGCTTATAGTTTATTGTAGCAAGAGGTTCGAGATTTGACAAATCAAATTCATAAGTTTTTACATATTCTGCGTCATCGTCAGAACGCCATTTTTTATAGTCTTCGATGGCTGCTTCTTTAGAAGGGTAGTCATCCTTAATGAATTCCCAGAGGTATTCAACAGTTTTTTCGTCCGGAAAGCAGATTCCGCTTGTAGCACCGGCTTCTACGGCCATGTTACAGATTGTCATTCTTTCTTCCATTCCGAAGCTGTCAACTACAGGTCCTGTAAATTCTACTACACAGTTTGTAGCACCGTTTACACCGATTTTGCTGATTAAAAAGAGGATTACGTCTTTTGCGTAAACACCTTTTTTGAGCTTTCCGTTAAGAACGAATTTAATTGAATTCGGTTCTTTAAATGAACATACTCCCTTTAAAATTCCGACTTCAAGGTCAGTAGTTCCGACTCCGGCAGCAAAAGCACCGAATGCACCGTGTGTACAGGTATGGCTGTCTCCCATTATTACTGTAAAGCCAGGGCGTACAAATCCTTTTTCCGGAAAAATTGCATGGCATACACCGTTTGCACCGATGTCAAAAAAGTCTTTGATTTTATTTCTGCATGCCCAGTCACGAAGAATCTTTTCCTGAGTAGCTGTCTTAGAGTCTTTAGCAGGAGTAACATGGTCAATAACTGCCTTGATTTTAGAGCAGTCAAAAACGCGGTCTTTATTACGTTCAACTAAATCTGTAATGGCAATTGGAGTTGTGATTTCATGACAGAAGACACGGTCCAGTTTTAAAACATAAGTATCTTCAAATGGTTTTTCTACGAGATGTGATTCGAAAATCTTTTGAGCGATTGTCTTTCCCATTGTAAATAATCTCCCTGTATTTTTAAGTTATATTTAATATATTAAATATTATTAAATCTGTCAACAAAAAAATATGCACCGATGCAGTCATCGATGCATACTATTTTTCATTCGAGGTATTATCCTAAAACCTGAACGCCATTAGCTTCAATAGCTGAATTGATTGCAGCCTCAACGCCTGCAACTCCCTCATCAAAATCAACAAGAACCTGAGCCTTAGAAGCATTTGCTTCACAGTGTGTAACACCAGCTACACCACTAACTGCAGCTCCAACTTTATTTGCAGAATCGTCATCAAACATTCCGGCAACATAGATTTTCTTTTGCATTTTCCAATGCTCCTAAATTAATCTATACTTATTATATATATTTGAATTGTATTTTGCAAGTTTAATTTTGGAGATATGCAAATTTTTTTTGACCAGGACAGTGTTGAACTTTGTTATATTCAGGTTGAATTTTATCTGAGGCAAAAATTGATCTGTACTGAATGGATTAAAAAAGTCGTGTGGGTCTTTAAGCCTGGGTTTTCCCGAGCTGGCCGCAAGCTCCTTTTATTGTTCTTCCGCGTCTGGTTCTTAATGTAACATTAAGTCCTGCATTTTCAAGAATCTGGACAAATGAACGGCATTCTTTTGCATCAGGTTCTTCAAAGGGAAGGTTATCAATCGGGTTCCAGGGAATAAGGTTTATGTTAACATCAATTCCGCGTGCAAACTCTATCATATGTTTTGCACTTTCTTTTCCTGTATTTTTGTCATGGAGAAGGGCAGCTTCCAGGGTGACTCTTCTTCCCGATTTTTGTGCATAGTAATTTATTGCCTCTCTGAGTTCTGGAAGCGGATTTCCTTTTTGAACAGGCATTAAAGTTTCACGAAGATCTTCGTCTGCCGTAGTAAGGGAGACTGCAAGTCTTATATTAGGTCCATTGTCGGCAAGATCATAAATTCCTTTTATGACTCCGCAAGTGCTTAAAGTGATTCTTCTTGTAGAAAGGTTTCTTCCATCTTTTGAACTTAAAATATCAATTGCCTTTCTGATTGAATCAAGGTTCATCATAGGTTCACCCATTCCCATAAAGACAATGTTATCAAGTGTTCCGGCTTCCTCTTCCAGGTACATGAACTGTTCAATTATTTCACCGGGAGTTAAATTTCTTGCAAGACCTAAAGTTCCTGTCTGACAGAAAGCGCATTTCATTGCACATCCTGCCTGACATGAAACACATGCTGTTTTTCTTTCATTTTTATCTGTAAGAAGAACAGTTTCAATAAAAAGTCCGTCTTTAAGTTTTATCTGAAGTTTTACAGTGCCATCAGGATCGCGTAAAACCTGATTTACAGTTGAACTCCGTATCTGTGCTTTTGCTTCAAGCTGATCGCGGAGCTCTTTTGAAAGGTTTGTCATTTCTGAAAAACCTTTTGCATGAGAATAAATCCATTTAAAAATCTGCTTCGCACGGAATGACTGTTTTAGTTCGAGACATTCCGTGATTTCCTGAGAAGTAAGTCCTGTTAATGAGATTTTATTCATAACAAAATTATATCAGAAAAGATTGAACTTATGAAATACTCTTGTTGTTTTTTACTTTATCGAGGGCTTCGTTAATTGCCTGACTTCTTAAACCGAATTTCTGGAAACTTTCAAGGGCCTCAATCGCTTTCTGTTTTTGATTCAGTTTTAAATAACTGTCTGCTAAATCGATATAAAGTCTGTAATTCTTCGGATCATTTTTGATGAGCGAATCAAGACGCTCGATGCTTTCTTCATAACGACCTTCACCTTTACAGATTAAGGCAAGTCCAAGGGCAGCATAAATATCAAAGTCAATATTCATTGCCTTGTTGTAATATTCTGTTGCAGTTTTATAGTCTCCTGTATTTCTGTATGCATCACCTGCACGTGTAAGAATTACTTTATTATTTGGATCAAGTTCAAGAATTTTATTCCAGTACTCAACAGAACGGTACTGCTGGTTCATTCCGCGGTAACAGTCTGCGAGACCGAACAATGCGTAGAAATTTTTCGGATCACTTTCGAGAGCTTTTTCAAAATAGTAAACTCCCTTGTCGAATGTTTTTAATTTTCTATGGCAGTTACCGATTGAAGTCAATACACGAATATCTACGGCACTTGGATTAAGGTCAAGCATCTTTGTCCAGTAATACAGTGCATCACGATATTCTTTAAAGTCATAATGCAGGTGTCCAAGTCCAATCAGGGCATACGGATTATTTTCTTCCATGTCCAGAACTTTAAGATAAAGCTGCTTTGACTTTTTAAAGTCACGGATTTTTCTGTAAGCATCTGCAACGCGGGTTAATACTGTAATGTTTCTGTCATCGTGAATAAGATACTGTTCCCAGATTGTAATAGCTTTATGAAACTGGTTAAGTGCTTTGTAACAGTCTGCAAGGCCGAAAAGAGCATAATTATTACCTGGATGATACGAAAGACATCTTGAATAATAATTGATGGCATCGTTGTAATGATTGAGTTTTCTTTCTGAATCTCCTAATCCTACGAGGGCATAGTTGTTGTTTTCCTCTATGTCAAGGATTTTTGAAAATTCATCTTTAGCTTCCTTGATTTTGTTTTCCTTTAAAAGCTGATAACCTTTTTTTGATAACTCTGAAATCTCATTTGACTGTTCATTTTCCAGGTCTTTTGTCGGGTCCAGAGCATCCAGATCCGGGTTTTGATTAACATCTCTCTTCTCTTCCATTTTTTTTACATCTCCTGAATTGTGTTGTATTATTAAATATTATCCTCTAATAACATGGATATTGTTTTTGCAATTTTGTTGTATATAGGTTCGGTTTTACGGTTGTTGTGTGCAAGCAGATAAAGTTTAAGTGCTTTAAGTTCTTTTTTATCATCTGCATACTTGTCTGCAACTCTTGTCAGACCGTCTGAATAGCCCGTTGTGATGAATATTCTTCTTGCGCCTTCTATATTTCCTTCATTAAAAAGAATATTTCCCTTACGATTAAGAATAACCTTTTGTTCTGAGGAGAGTGTATCAACAGGGTGGTCGGTTACTTTTATAAATCCTTCCGGAATCTGTTTTTCTTCCAGCAAACTTTTTGTCTCTTTATTCATAATCTTCCTTTATACTATATATTATAATGGTATCATAAAAATACTAGAAGTCAATAGAGCAGCGTGAATTATTTTTCATTTGTAAGTATAGAAATCTACGATGGAACGGCCGTAAATTCTCTGATCTTTTCTGTAAAGATTACCTATTTCATCGCCCATAAAGTGTTCTTCCGGCCTGTGAATCAGTATAGTTCCCCCTGGGTTTAAAAGCATCCTTTTTCCGGCTTCTTCTACAAGCTGCTCATGGAATTTATACGGGAAGGGCGGATCAAAGAATATGTAGTCAAATTTATTTTTACATCGCTTTATAAATAGCTCGACTGCCATAAAATGGCACTGAATCTTAAGGTTAAGCTCTTTTTCCGTTATAGAAACGTTTTCAAGGACCGTCTTTATTTTAATCTTGTCTTTTTCACAAAGTTCAACATGTGATGCACCACGTGAGGCTGCTTCTATTGCGATTGTCCCCGAACCCGAAAAAAGGTCTAAAAAGGATTTCCCTGATAAGTCTCCTATTATCGCAAAAACGGATTCGCGCATTCTGTCCATTGCGGGACGAATTACGCCTTCAGGACATTTAATGCTTCTGCCGGATAATTTTCCACCTGTAATTCTCATAGCTATCTTTTTTTAGAAGAAGAAACATTTAGAGACCAGTAAACAGAATCACGAACGAGATTGCTGTTTTCTTTTGCATAACCGAATGCGTTCTTTTTTTCGAAACTGATTATGTAAGGGTCTGCTCCGTTTTCAAGTAATAATTTTATTACATCCGTTGAACTGTAATTTGAAGCTGCATACATTAATGCAGTTTTCCCATCAATAAGTTTATTTATATTTTTAATATGCGGAATGAATGGTTTTATGATGTCTGCCGGCCGTTCATGGGAGAGGGCAGTGATAAATGCATTTGTCAGATTTAATTTTTCATTCTGCGCATGTTCTATGATAAGTGACATTACCTGTTCGTTTTTACAGTAAACTGCTGCGATTGTAAGCGGTGTAACTCCGTATACATTCGGTTTTTCGTTAAGAGATGAACCGTATGAGAAAAGAAGTGCAATGATATCCGGAGAATCTGAATAACGGCATGCATACATTAATGGTGTCCAGCCGTCTTTATCTCTTGCATCTGTTTTTGCTCCTGAATAGAGAAGCTTGTAACAGAGTTCAACATCACCGGCAATGATTGCATTCATTAATCTTGTTCTTCCATTCTTATCTTTTGCATCAGGATTAGGAATGTTTTTTATTTTGACATCTTCTGCCGTTACCGTTAATTCTGAATCCATGTCATCAAAAAGATATTCAGGACGGTTTTTATTATAGTGATCAATTACAGGAAGTTCTTCAGAAGCAGGTGCTACTGTAATTGTTTCAGGTTCAACCTGGAGAACTTCTTCTGTTTCTTCTGCTTCAGTAACTTCTTCTTCGTCTTCAGTAATTTCTTCTTCGACTTCGGTTTCTTCTTCAATTTCTTCCGGTTCGTATTCTATTTCTTCGTCTTCAACAGCAACAGCAGGAAGAACTTCTGGCGGTTCTTCTGCAATCTGTTCGTATACTTCAGGTTCAGCTGTTTCTTCAACTGCTTCTTCTGCAATTTCTTCAGAAGGCTCTTCCGGAACTTCTTCGACAGCATCTTCTTCAACTGTTTCTTCAGTTACTTCTGCAACTTCCTCAGGAGTTTCTTCGGTTTCTTCTGCAAGCTCTTCAGGAGTTTCTCCAGCTGTTTCTTCTGTAACTTCTTCAGGAATTTCTTCTACAGGTTCTTCTGCCGGTGGTTCTTCTTTAACTGCTTTTGCAGGGTCAGAAGCATATTCAAGAAGCTTTTTATATGCTGTTGTATTTTCACCTGCATAATCAAATGAAGTTTTTCCGTCTTTATCTTTTACTGTGCAGCGTTTTGCACGTCCACTCTTTGTGAGGGCGTTAAAGCATATGATTTTGTCGATGATTCTGGGATCTGACTGGTGTTTGCATGCGAACATGAGGGCAGTTTTTCCATAGGCATTTTTTATGTCAGGACTGCATCCTGCCTTGAGAATGGCCTCTATAACCTGAATGCTGCAGTTATGTTCTATTGCAATCATAAGGATTGAATCTTTATCAGTGTTATAGCTTACAGCGGCAAGATTTGAATTTCTTGTAAGAATTTTTTTTACATTGGCTGATGAATCTGCCTCAATAGCACGAATAAGATCGTTTTTATTGTAGGAAAAAGCCGGGAATAATGTAAAAAGCACTGAAAATGCTGCCAAAATTCTTTTTATTTTATTCATACTTCTATTATATATAGCAAAATCCCACCGGTCAAGTATTGACTATTGGCGACCATTAATGATATTATTTTTGAGTTATACCATTAATACATAATTTTAAAGATTTATATAAGGAGTTCCCATGTCAGGACACAGTAAATGGGCCACAATCAAACATGCAAAAGGTTTGGCCGATGCAAAACGTGGAAAGATTTTTACAAAATTCATCAAGGAAATTTCTATTGCAGCTCGTATGGGTGGTGGAGATCCTAACTCAAATCCACGTCTCAGAACAGTAATCATCAAGGCAAGAGCCGCTAACATGCCTAAAGATAACATTGAACGTGCTATCAAAAAAGGTACTGGTGAAGACGGTGCAACAGCATACGAAGAATTAGTATATGAAGGATACGCTCCAGGTGGAGTTGCTGTAATGGTTGAAGTTCTTACAGATAACCACAACCGCGCTGCAGCTGATGTCCGCAATATCTTTACAAAACATGGTGGAAACCTTGGAACAACAGGTTCTGTAAGCCGTATGTTCCAGAGAAAGGGAACTATCGAAATCGATGCAGAAAAAGCAAGCGAAGACGAAGTAATGGAAATCGCTCTTGATGCAGGTGCAGACGATGTAGTAAACGAAGACGGAGTAATTACAATTACAACAACTCCAGATGCATTTACAGCAGTTGCAGATGCAATCGCAGCAAAAGGAATCGAAACTCTTTCTGCTGACGTAGGAATGGTTCCAGATGCATATACAGCAGTAGATAAAGATACAGCTGCTAAAGTTCAGAAGATGATTGATAAACTCGAAGACAACGACGATGTTCAGAACGTTTATCACACAGCTGAATATCCGGATGACTTTGAACCGGAAGCTTAATATAAAAGCTTTTTAATGATAAACAGAGCCCGACGTAATGCCGGGCTTTATTGTTTTAAAATATATATTATAATGAAGTATATGAAAAAAAAGGTATCGGACTTTGAGCCGCTTCCAGGTTCAAAGGTTTGTGAAAGCGGAAAAAAATCTTCTCGAAAAAAAATACGCCGAGTCCTCGGAATTGACCCAGGACTTGCAAATACCGGTTTTGGAATTGTTGATTTTTACGAAGGAAGATACCGTATGGTAAGCTACGGCTGCATTACAACAGATTCCGGACAGAATCATGGAGAGCGTCTTCTTACGATTTACAATAAACTCTGTGCAGTCATAGACGAGTTTAAACCCGATGAAGCTGCAATGGAAACTTTATATTTTGCAAAGAACGTTACATCTGCAATGGGAGTAAGTGAAGCGCGTGGGGTAGTCTCTCTCTGTCTTGCGCAGCATTGCATTCCACTTGGAGAATATACACCTAATCAGATAAAAAAAGCAGTTACAGGAAATACAACTGCGGATAAAGAGCTTGTTCAGAATTATGTAAAGCTTCTTTTAGGACTTAAAGAAATTCCACGGCCTGATCATGCAGCAGATGCCCTTGCAGGAGCTGTTACTCATATTCATTCATCACTAAGATAAGCCTGATTTTTTAATTAGTTGCTTTTTCCCCTTTTTTTTGATAGTATCAGAAAACTAATATAAAATAAGGGGAATTCAAAATGAAAAAAATCTTCACTGTAATTTTATTTACAGCACTTTGCTCGTTTGGATTTGCACAGAATAATTATTCTTCGCTTTATGAAGAGGCCAAGAAATATGAAAGTGAAGGACGCTTAATTTCTGCACTTGGAACATATTTTGATGCAATTGAAGCAGAACCTTCGGCTAAAGCAGCGGATGCAATTAATTCACTTGAAAAAATTTCTTCTATAATTGAGACAGGTATTTATAAGCGTGGTGGGAATGTAAGTGATTCTGACATTTATCAGGCTTGGGTAGCATTATGTGCAGATTATCAGTTGTACTTTATTGAGCATAGTCCTTATGCCTTTGGTATCGGTCTGCCTGTAAAAAGTGATGTAGACAATGGCGCAAAAACTTGTTCTTACACTTTTACACTCAGAGCTTTTTATTCTGATAAATATAAATTTATCAATAAAGTTCTTAAAACCGGTTACGACAAAATCAAGACTTCTGACTGGAAAGATGTCTGGAAGGATATCCTCAGTTATGAATGTTATACAGTTTCTTTTAAAATTGTAGATTCAGAAAATAAGAATATATTTTCAAGCGAAAACGCTTCTGTAAAACGTGGAAAAACTCGAAACGTTTTTGACTATAAATTTACAAAAGCAGATTCTAAAAAAATGCAGCTTATTGAGTCAGGTAATTTTTCAATTGTTCCTACAAAGGTTTTCTTAAAGACTACAGATTTTGGACAGGGCGAACTTGAATTAAAAAATGTTCGTTTTGGAAATTTCGTTTCTATTTATAAAAATGTAAATCCTTTAATTGCAGTAAAGGCACTTCCTTTTGTAAAACTTATAAAAGTTGAAGGCGGAAACTTTAATATGGGTAGCAAAGATTTTGACGAATCAGAAGAGCCTATTCATTCTGTAACGGTGGATTCTTTTGAAATGCTTGCAACAGAAGTTTCTGATGAATTTTATGCTACTGTAATGCAGGAAAAAGTTTATGGAAAATTTCCTAAGGCAGTAAGCTGGTTTGATGCTGTAAAATTCTGTAATGAATTAAGCAGAATCTACGGATACATTCCATGCTATGATATTAAGCCAAGCCTGATTGAAGGTATTGATGATGTATTCCTTGTAAAAAATGCAAACGGTTTTAGACTTCCGACAGAGGCAGAATGGGAATATGCAGCCCGTGGCGGAAAAAATCAAAATCCATATCTTTTTTCCGGAAGCAGTAAAATTGCAGATGTTGCCTGGTATAAACCAAATTCGAGCAAGATGGAAGAAGTTGCAGGAAAAAAGCCAAACTCACTTGGCTTTTATGATATGAGCGGTAATGCTGCCGAATGGTGTTATGACCTTTATCAAGCATATTCATCTGAAGCGCAGTCAAATCCAACTGGAGCTGATCCAGAAACTACAAGAGTTTTACGTTATGTAGTTCGCGGTGGAAGTTTCCGCGATGGTGAAGATGCATGTCGTGTTACTGCAAGAAAAGCAGAAACACCAGTGGCTCTGGAAGGATTTCGTATTGTTCGTCAGATTCCAAAAAAATAAAATGTAAACCGCTATAAAAATTGGACAAAAAAGCCAGACAGATTTTCTGCCTGGCTTTTTTTTAAGCGATTGCCTTTTCATCAAGACATTTTTCAAGTTCAGCCTTGATTTCATCCTGGTTATAACCTTTCCCGATAAATACAATCTGGTTTTCACGGTCACCGAATTGTTCATCCCAGTTTTCCTTTACATCAGGATTCTCTTCGAGAAAAGCTTTTTTCTGTTCATCTACAAGTGCATCGACCCAGTAAGATACCTCCATTACAGAAGAATTCCTTCCTGCCTGTTCAAAAAGCTGGACGTCTGCGTCTGCATCAGAAAACCAGATGTATCCTTTAGCACGGATTAATTCCTTCGGATAACGGTTTTTTACAAAATCTGCAAAGCGTTCACGGTTAAAAGGTCGTTTTTCTTCAAATACAAAACTTGAGATTCCGTATTCGTCAACACAACCTGTGCTGTTATTATTTAAACTGTTTACTGCTTTTTGAATTGCAGAAGATGAATCAATCTGATCAAAGTTAAAGGGTTCTTTTGTCGTTATTTTTGAAAGTTCAATACTGCCGTTTATACTGTGATAAATTGGTGCTTTAGGTTGAAAGTTTCGCACAATTGATTTAACTTCTTTAAGCTCAGATTCGTTAAGAAGGTCGCATTTGTTTAACACTATAAAATTACAGAACTCTATCTGATCAACAATTAAAGTTGATATTTCTTCATCGGTAAGATTGTTCTGGTCAAGCTTTTCTTTGTCTTCCTGTCTTTTCTTTAAGTCACAAAGAAATTCGCGGTAGATTCTATCTGCATCTACAACAGTTACAATAGAAGTAAGGTAAACATTTGTGTCAGGATTGTCTTCTTCGTAAGCAAGAAAACTTGCAGCAACAGCCCCCGGATCACTTATTCCTGAGGCCTCTACAAAAACAACTTCAACACTGTCGATTGCAGAAATTTTTTCTATCTGTTGAATAAATTCATCACGAAGGGTGCAGCATATGCATCCATTCTGGAGTTCAAACATCGGGCATTCTGCAACGTTTGCTCCTTCTTTTTTAAGGATTTCGGCATCAACATTAATGCTTCCCATGTCGTTTACGATTAAAGCAACACGTCTAGTTTCCTGACGCAGAAGGTTATTTAAAAGAGTTGTCTTTCCCGAGCCGAGATAGCCTGTAATGAGTACGACAGGCTTTTTATTTTTTGTGTTCATTTTATCTTCCTTTTATTTTTTTCAGCTGAATTTATAAAAGGAACTAAATTGAAATTTTAACTTTCTGTGATACAAGTGTAAAATGAAGGAATAAAATAGAGGAGAGAATAAATTCAACTATATAAAAAACTTTTGTGATGCTTACTGAAAATGTTTGTACTGGATTTATTTTTTTTGAGGAATGAATAATTTCAAGGACAATACAGACAGGACAGTTGTCTTCATGACAGTGGTTTTCGTGTCCTGCATGGCTTATTTCAAAGGCGATTGCTGATAAAATTGAAAGAATAGTAAAAAAGAAAATGACTTTGAGTTTATTCATTTTAACTAAAAGTACATAAAAGACTGAGAAAAGTCAATTGAAATTGCAAATAATTTGCAAATTTTTAAGCATTTACAATTTTTACTGCTATGGATATGAGAAAACGGCTGCTTCTTCCAGAGGAAGAAAAATCATGACTGCAATAAAACTATTCACTTATTTAGTATTTTGATTTATAATTAGTTTATGTTCAATTCAATTACAGGAATAATAACGGGAAAGTTTCCGAAACAGGTTTTTATAGATACTAACGGCGTGGAATGGGATTTATGCGTTCCCGATTCTAATCTTGACATGCTTGGGCCAGCTGGAACAGAAGCAAAGATTTATACATGGCTTCAGCATACAGACCAGATTATGACGCTTTTTGGTTTTGCAAGCCGTGATGAGCGTGACGTTTTTCTTGATCTTTTAAAAGTTGACGGACTTGGTCCTAAGGGAGCTGTAAAGATTATGAGCTCTGTGTCGTCCACGCGCCTTATGGATATTTTAGAGCGCGGCGATTTAGAAATGCTCGAAAAAATTCCTGGGGTTGGTAAAAAAACTGCCGGTAAAATGATTTTAACGTTAAAGGGAAAGCTCCGTTTAAGCGAAGGTGCAGCATCTTCTGCCGCAACTGGCGCTGCATCTCCTTACAGCGATGTCGTTACATCTCTTGCAGGAATGGGCTACGATAAAAAAATGGTTGAACAGAAGCTTGCCCAGCTTGTCGAAGTTCTTACAAACGACAGTGACTTTGCAGGAAAAAGCCAGAAAGAAAGGGAAGACATTCTCTTTCGCCGTGCCATTGTTGAACTGGCGTAAAAAGGCGCACGTATTCTGCGTAATCTCTGAGCGCAGATTTTACGTAATCACTGCTCACGGATTTTGCGGACTTTATCTGTGCCGGAAAAATCAATATCTCATCAAAAGAAATTTAGTTGTCCATATTAAAGCTGAATAAAGTGCAAAAATTACAATAAATAAAATAACGCGCTTTTTATAGTTTTCTTCGAAGGTTTTTATAATCTGTGGAAGGTCAGGAATAACTGCAGCTTCGGGAATAAAGTTTTTAACGACATCCAGCCCGTAAAAAACTTTTCGTATTTCAGGATATTCTTCTTTTACAAAGGCTGCGACGCCCTTTGAAATGCTTTTGTTTTTCAAAACCTTAGTTACAATTTGATAAGTCATTTTTCCGTATTCTTTAATGTATAATCCGATTCGTACCGCAGAATAACAGAAGACTGCAGAGAAAATTACGCATGCTGTAATTTTTGAAGGTACTGTCCCAAACGGCTTAAAAATTAAAATTGCACAGCCAGAGGCATTTGCAAGAAAAGTCCATACTGTGTTTATAACCGTAGTCTTTAATAGTTCTGAAAGATGCATGTCGATTTTTTCGTAACATGCTGAATATATTTTCTGTTCAATTTTTTTAGAAATTTTCGGAATGGCATATCTGGAAACTTCACGGAATACTAAAAGAATTACAGAAACATCATCAACAAGTCCAAGACCCGGTAGCGCATCCGGAACCATATCAAGCGGCAGGATAAGATAGAGAAGAGCACCTGCAATCGTAATCTTTAACCTTAGCGGAACATCATTTGACTTTAGCTTTTCCCAGAGGTAAACGACCTTGTCCCAGATTTTTTTTACAGGACCGCGCTTCATTTTGGGAAGCTTCCGGTCTATTTGTGAAACGTCCGATTCTGTTGCGGTCTGTCCGAGAGATTCTGCTTTTTCTAAGGCTGCATTTGAGTTGAATTTCATACTAATGCCTGTAAATAGATTTTATAGTGAATGAGTTAATTCTTCAACTGTGCAAATTTGCTACTGTAATTCAATCTAAAAATGTGATATAATAAAAGAATGAGTAAAAGCAAGGAAGATTTAAACGAAGACTTTTCTGCTATAGTTCGTGCAGATTTAAAAGACAGATTTGATGAGCAGGACAATAAACTTCGTCCGGTAAAACTTGCAGATTTTCTGGGACAGGAAACTGTAAAAGCAAACCTGTCGACTTTTATCGAAGCTGCAAAACAGAGGGAAGAGCCTTTAGACCATCTTCTTTTAATCGGGCCTCCGGGGCTCGGAAAAACAACGCTTGCTCAGATTACGGCTCACGAGCTTGGAGTAGATTTTAAAGTAACTTCGGCTCCGGCTCTTGATAAACCAAAGGACTTAGCCGGAATCCTTTCTACGATTACACCGCGCACTGTATTTTTTATAGACGAAATTCACCGTTTAAAACCTGCAATCGAAGAAATGCTTTACATTGCAATGGAAGATTTTGAACTCGACTGGATTATAGGCCAGGGAGCTGCAGCAAGAACTGTCCGCATTCCGATTCCTCCATTTACACTCGTTGGAGCAACTACAAAAGCCGGCAGCGTAAGTTCGCCGTTAAGGTCGCGCTTTGGATTTATTCCGCGGTTTGAATTTTATACACAGACTGAACTTGCTTCGATTATAAACAGGTCGGCTTCGATTCTCGAAATTGCAATTGACGAAGAAGCATCGATGGCGCTTGCAAAGTGCTGCCGTGGAACTCCGCGTGTTGCAAACAGGGTTTTACGCAGAATGCGTGACTTTGCCCAGGTTGCAGGGCTTAAAAAAATTACAGAAGACATAGTTAAAGAAGGCCTCTGCCGTCTTGAAATAGACCAGATCGGATTGGAAAAATACGACAGGGAAATCCTGCGTTCGATAATCGAAAACTTTGGAGGAGGCCCTGTGGGCGCAGAAACTCTTGCAATAAGCATCGGCGAAAGCATGGACACTCTCGAAGATTATTATGAACCATATCTCATCCAAAGCGGGCTTTTACAGAGAACCCCTAAGGGAAGAATCGTAACAGAAAAAGCGTACACACATTTAGGATTAAATCCTCATGCCCCGTCTTCTAAAGGCGGCCAGGGAAGTCTGTTTTAAAAGAAAAATCACACGGATTGGAAACGTCTAACGACGTTTCTTTTTTTTAATTGATTCAGCCTGATTTAATTAATTCACAGGCTCTATAGTTAAGACTTTAGATTTATGATAATATATCCTCTATGCTGACTTCTGATTTTAATTTTGATTTACCCGAAGAACTTATTGCCCAGCATCCAAGCGGGGTGCGCGGGCAGGATAAACTCATGCTTTTAAACCGCTTGACAGGTGAGGTTGAACACCACATGATGGACGATTTACCGGACCTTATCGAGCCTGGTACACTCATGATTTTTAATAACAGCCGTGTACGCCGTGCACGTGTTTACGGTATTAAAGAAACTACCGGGCGCGAAACAGAGTTTATGTTCTTAAATACAATTGATAAAGAATGCTGCATCTGGAATACAATGGTAAAATCTGCAAAAAAGCAGAAGCCTGGAATGCATTATAAATTTCCGGATGGAACTGTAGCCCAGATTATTGAACACGAGGGTAATGCGGGAACTGAATTCCGTGCTTTAAAATTTGATTTTGCGATTGACGAAGACTGGTTTGAGAGAAACGGGCACATTCCGCTTCCGCCTTATATTAAGCGTGGAGATACTGAAGAAGATTCTGAACGCTATCAGAATGTTTATGCAACTGATACAGGAAGCGCAGCCTGTCCTACAGCCGGGCTTCATTTTACAAAGGAGATGCTCAAAAAGCTTGATGAAAAGGGGATTGAACGCCGCTTTGTTACACTTCATGTAGGGCTTGGAACTTTTTTACCTGTTCGAGAAGAAAATATTGAAAATCATAAAATGCATGAAGAATGGTACACAATTCCAAAGGAAACTGCAGATGCAATCAATAAGGCAAAAAAAGAAGGTCGTCCTGTTTTAGCAGTTGGAACTACGAGCGTAAGAACCCTTGAAAGTGCAGGACAGAAAATAATTACAGAAGGCGGCATTATAGGTGCAGACGGTGAGTGGGTAAGAGCCGGAACTTCATCTACCAGTATTTTTATGTACCCGGGATATAAATTTAATGTAGTAGATAAAATGTTTACAAACTTTCATACGCCCGAAAGCACGCTTATCATGCTTGTTTCTGCTTTTGCAGGCCGCGAAAACATTTTAAACGCCTACAAAACTGCCGTCGACAACAGATACAGATTCTTCAGTTACGGTGACTGTATGTACATCCGTTAGGTTTTCGCCGGGAGCATACGATTTATGTGTTATGTCAATTCATGCAGCGAGTAAGCAATAAGATTTAAGAACTGCTGCTTTAGCATTGAATTATAAATTTTGTCTTTTCCACATTCTTCAAATTCTTTTTTCGCGATAGAAAGAAAATCTTCAATAATTGATTTATTGAGAGGAAGTCTTGTTCCAAGATATTTTGTTTCGAGTGTCTGACTTTGGAAAATAAAAGGTCCTGAAAAACAGAGCCGTAGATTTACAAGAACATTTTTTTCTGTATCAGCAAGAAAGCAGAATGACGCAGAGTTTGGTGAAAGCTTAAACGATGGTCCTAATCTTCTGAAAATCGCAACATTCCAGTCTTCTGTCGGAACGCGGATTCCGGTAAGTACAGATTCTGGCGGTGTTTCTGCAAGTTTCGAAAGAGGAATAATTTCAAAACTTTTCTGAGTTTTAAACTTAAGTGTTGTATTTAAAGCGATGAGCGGTGCAACAAGAGAAAGATGTGAATCTTTTGCCATGATGTTTCCGCCAAGAGTTGCCATGTTTCTTATAGCATGATTAGAAACAGATTGAACTGCTTCATACAGAACTGTTGGAAGATAATTCGGGCCTACATGAAGTATGTTATTTAAAGTAACACCTGGTCCAAAATCAATATAACGTTCATGCTTATTCATAAAGTTAAGTTCGGAGACATTTCGAATTGTAAGACTTTTTTCGGGAAGTTCACCGATATAGGTTGCACCACCGATAATCTGAAGATTATTTACGGTCTTAATTTGATAGAGAACATCATTGATGTTTTTTGCTTCAAAAATCATGTGTGTATCATTTGCCATTTTTTCTTAACTTTTCCCTGTCAAAGTGAATTGCATATGCATAAAGAATTCCGTTTATAAATGTATCTTTTTCTACACAGCAATCGTTTAATCTGTCTGTTATCTGTGCTATTTTTTCGCGTGTAGGCTGAACTATAGTAGTAAGAACTTCATATGCGGCAAAAATCTTTCCGGCATTGCAGTAACCGCAGAGTGTAATTCCTGCCCGGTCAAAGCCTTTCATTATATTCGAGTAAATTTCAGATTTTGAAAAATGTTCAAGAGTAGTAATTGAACAGTCTTTTATAATTCCAACAGGAATTCTGCAGCTAGCAACGGCTTTTCCATCTATGAGGACCTGACACGAGCCGCAGCTTGCCATATTGCAGCCGTGTTTTACGGAAACAAATCCGAGTCGGCGGAGCACGTGAACTAAATTCTCTGACGGGTCAGCTTCTAAGACTGTGTGTACATCATTTAGAATTACCGGAATTTTCATTTAATGAGAGCTCCTTAAAAATATCTTCAGCGCGTACTGGAAGAACACTTATTTCATGCGAGATTGCCTGAGATAAAGCACTTGTAAACGCACTTGGAAGAATCCTTGAAATTAAACCGTCAATTTGAGTTGATTCTCTTTCAGAATTCATAAATGTTATCTGAATTTTATCGTAATCGATAATTTCATTCTCAACAAGTTCAGAAAGTGTATGCTGGATAGAAAGTCTTACTGTATTTTTTGCAATTGTCGGCAAAACGATTTTTCCCGCATTTATAATTACATTGATGTTTTTAATAAGAATCCTGTAAGTAAACGGATCAAGTGCAACTTCACATATTACAAGACCATACGAAGTCGTAAAGAATGGAATGCCCGAAAACTTTTCTTTATTCCAGAGTTTTTTCTGATTTGCTGTAATGCTCTTTGTAGAAGAAATAGGAAGCGGTTTATGAAACTTTTTTGCCTGAATATCAAGACAGCATTTTTTTAATAAATAGGTCATGATGGTTAAGTTTGAATAAACTGATTCTGGAATTGCCTGTCCGTCTTTAATATCAAATTTACTGGTAAGTTTAACCTGCTTAGGGTCTATTTCGAGAATCTGAGAAGCTGTATTTTTCCAGATTTCGAGAGTAGAAGAAGATGGCGGCAAGGCATCAATTGTAAGTGAACCGTCTGTTTCGAGAGTTACGGTCATTTTCTGGTTGCATGCAAAGATGTTTGTTCCATAATATCCGATTCCGTTAAAGCCGCATGCTATTCCGATTCCACGTGCAGGAACACTTGTAATTTTTGAAGTGTTTATAGAGCGGTCCTTTGCTTCGAGACTGTAAGAAACAAATTTTCGGTTAAGATCGCTCTGCTTTTCCAGAGCTTCCATTCCTTCACGGAATCTTTCGCTTGTAAAGTTAAAAGGCATTGCAATTTTTCTTTCAAAGTTTTTTAGCCGTAACTCTGCCGGTAAAAATCCTGCTGTCTGGCATATTTTTTCTATCTGATTTTCAATTGCAAAGAATGCCTGTGAATCGATACTTTCAATGTTAAACGAAACCGGCGGATTATTTGATTCATATGCTTTTGCAATTATTTCCAGATTTCGGATTGAATAGATATTATTTGCCGCAATAACAAGACGGTCAAGAATTTCTGCTGCAAATGGATTATGGTATCCGGAATCAAGTTCAATTAAAATCTGATTTGCATCTATTATCCCATCCTTACGGACTGAAGTCCTCATTTTTATCGTAATTGGACTTTTTTTTGTAATAAATTCAACATGCTCATGACGGGAAAGAATAAGCTCTACAGGGCGGCCTGTCTTTATCGCAACGAGTGCAGCCTGAATTGCAAGAACAGTATTGATCCAGATTGTATTTGTGTGAGGGCTCGATGAAATTGTCTTTTTTATGAAAATGTTTTCTGTATTAAGATTAAAAACTCTTTTTACATTGTCCTGGAGATGCTTTGGCCACTGAGTCGGGGTAGAAATTGTAAGGACATTTTTTTCATAAGTGACAAATGCCCCGTTTGGTTCATTACATGAAGGAGCATTTAAAACAGAAGTCCATGTTCCACGGATGTCCCAGTTTTTTTTCGGAAAAGACTTTGCAAACTCTTCGGTTTTTTTAGCTTTTCCTGTTTTTATAAATCTTTGTGCATAAGGATATTCTTTTTCCTTTGTCTTTGGAGTGATTTCTCTTTCTATTTCAATCTTTACTTCTCGTGCAAGTTTTTTCAGTGCATAAAAATCAGGGCCTGCGACAATTGCAACAGGCTGACCTCTGTAAAAAACTTCTTCAGATGCAAAAATCTCTGTCTGAATGTCGAGAGTTTCTACATAATTCTGTTCACCTAAATCTTTTGCAGTAAAAAAATAAAATCCTTCAGGAATATTATCAAGACTTAAAGTAAGAATTTTTCCCTTTGTTGCAGGACTTCGTATTATTTTTGCATAAAGCATATCTGAAGTATGCAGATCGCTGTAATACGTCTTTGGAAGCTGAGTATAAGTCTGTTTTATTTCCTGTTTTCCTTTTGTTTTTTTAGATGGCATGGTGCTCACTTCCGATTTTCTTTACTGCTTCAATTGTATCAAAAGCCATTCTGTCTGTCATGTCCGGCCAGAGAGGCAGCGTTATTGTTCTTATAAATTGGGACTGGGAATTTGGAAAGTTTTCTTCTGTAAATGATGGATCAAGATTCTTCCAGTAAGAAAAATGAAAAAGCGGAATAAAATGCATTGAAATTCCAATTCCATTTTCCTGAAGAAGATTTGAAAACTCATCGCGGTCAATCGTGAGTTTATCAAGATTAAGACGCATAAGATAAAGATGCCATGCATTTCCTTTTCCGTCAGGCGGAATCTGAACAAAATCAACATCCTTAAAAGCCTTGTTGTAAATATCTGCGATGCGTTTTCTTTTTTCAAACATTTCCGGAGTCTTTTTTAGCTGAACACGTCCTATTGCAGAAAGAATGTCAGGAAGATTAAACTTATAGCCCGGAGCTATAATGTCATACTGCCAGCTGGCTTTTGGAGAAGTGTAGCGGTCCCATGCGTTTCTGTCCATTCCATGAAGCCGCATTTTCTGCATGGTGTCAGCAAGTTTTAAATCTTTAGTAACTACCATTCCGCCTTCGCCAGTTGTAAGAGGTTTTGTAGCATAAAAAGAAAAAATTCCTGCATCTCCGATGGAACCTGCATATCCTGAATCCGTAAGGCTTGGAAAAGAGTGAGCAGCATCCTCAATTACATAAATTTTATTTTCTGGAGTTGAATATTTTTCTGCAAGTTCAACTATCCTTTTCATATTGCATACATTTCCTGCAATATGAACTGGAATTATTGCCTTGATTACAGTCTTTTTTGTTTTTTGATTTTCAATTAAAATTTTTTCGATATTATCAGGATCTATATTATATGAATTTTTTTCTATGTCACAGAAAATTACATCAGCGCCGAGATGTTTTGCACTGGACGCTGTCGAAACAAAAGTGTAGGGGGTTGTAATAACAGAAGTTCCTGTTTTTACTCCGCACGCATTGAGTGCAAGAATCATTCCGCTTGTATTTGAGTTAACGGCAAGACTTACTGTTTTTTCAGAATTTTCAGGGAGAGCACTGTTTATAAAATTGGAAAATTCTTTTTCGAAAGCTAAAGTTACGTTTCCAGTTGTAAGCCACCCTGAACGAACGACATCGAGAACAGCTTTTTCTTCTTCTTCATTGATTGACGGTCTTGAAAACGGAACTCTTAATTTATCTGGCATCTGATTCCTCTCTGATTCTAATCTCTAAAAAGCGTCCGGTATTTCAGACTGATTTTCTCTTAGCTCTGGAATTACATTTTGAAGTGTTTCTTTAAGCAAAAGTGCATTCCTGTATTTTGAACTGTCTACAGATGGAGAACTGAAACAGATTTCTTCAAGATTATGTAAAAGTTCACTAAGATTAAATTTAACCGGAATGGATTGCAGTTTTAAAATCTTCGGATATTCTGTAGGCTGCGGATTTTCTTCTTTTAACCAAAGAGGTTCTGTAAGCCTTTCTCCTTTTCTTACGCCGGTGTAAAGTATTTCGATATCCTTTCCGCTTTCCAGACCGCTAAATTCTATAATGTGCTCAGCAAGATCCTTGATTTTAACAGGTTCTCCCATATCAAGAAGATAAGAAAAACCGTTTTTACCGACTCCGCCTGTCTGAAGAACAAGAGAGCATGCTTCTGGAATTGTCATGAAAAATCTTTCCATTCGTGGATCAGTTACTGTAACCGGGCCACCATTTTTTATCTGTTCCATAAAAAGCGGAAGAATCGAACCGCGTGATCCGAGAACGTTCCCAAATCTCACGAACATAAAATCCTGTTCAGTTTTTCCAGTTTTTTCAGCAGCATCAAGTAAAAGTTTTTCGCAAAGATATTTTGAAGCACCATAAATAGAAACAGGGCTGACAGCTTTATCTGTAGAAATAAGTACGAATTTTTTAACACCAAATTCAATTGCTGCATCAAGAAGATTTTTTGTTCCAAAAACATTGTTTTCAATAACTGCAACCGGATTTTCTTCCATCAGCGGAACATGCTTGTAAGCTGCACAATGGAAGATTACATCGCATTTCGTATGAGAAATGATATAGCGTACATATTCCCGGTCCTTCATGTCACCTATAATCGGAACAATAGTTGCTTTTTCGCCGACACCTTCCTGCTGCAAAACTTTAAGTTCCCGGTTTATCTGATAGATTGAATTTTCTCCGTGCCCGAAAAGGTAAAGACGCTCAGCACCTCCACTTAAAAGCTGTCTTGCAAGCTCTGATCCTATGGAACCTCCTGCTCCCGTAATCAAAACACGCTTTCCTCTAAGGTAGGAAAGGCTTTCTTTTAGAGAAATCGTTACAGGAGTCCGGCCAAGAATATCAAGAGGGTCTATTTCGCGGGCCTGAATTAAATGCGCAGTTCCGTTTACTACCTGACTTATACTTGGAAGAATCTTTATGTGTTTAAATCCATTTTTCTTGAGGCTTTCGTATATTGCTTTGATTTTTTCAACTTTTGCACTCGGAATGGCAATTACAGCTTCATCTGAGTCCGTAGATTTAAGAAGGTGTATGACATCTTCAATAGGGCCTAAAACCGGAATCCCGTCAATGTCTTTTCCGATAAGACTTTTATCATCATCAAGAAAAGCCGCTACAGAACCGAAAATCTTCTTCCGTCTGATATCTCCGGCAATCATCTGGCCTGCAAAGCCTGCACCAATTATATAAAAATGTGAAACCTGTTTCTTAATCATTCAACTTTATAAAATCCGAAAAGGATTACCCACCTTCTTAAATAATAACACACAAAGCTTATTTCTTCAATTTGAATTTTTAGAGAGATTTGAACTTTGTTCCTTATTTGGAAAATATTTCTCTAAACAAAAATTTTCAAATACCGATACTGAATATGTATATTGGAGTTTTTATATGAAAGTGTATAAAAAATTAATTCTTCCAGCTGTTTTAGTTTTGGCCGGTTCTTTTGTAAGTGCCGCCTCTTTTTCTCTTCAGGTAATACAGATAGACGGTTCGGAAAATGTTGTTTTTGACGCTTCATATATGATTGAACAGGCTATATTGGACTTTTTTTACGAGAATTTATACATAGTTTCTAACAGTCCTGTGATAATCAAGAAGAAAAATGAAGATATTACGGCTGAAATTCAAAAATCATTTGATGCGGCGGTCGAAGGAAGCCTTGATTTATTGATAGAAGCTTCGGTTTACTACAATCTTTCAGACTCAAATAACCCTGAGGAGGCCGTTATTTCAAATATTGAAAAGGTCGAATGGAAAGTAATTAAATTGAATGGAAATGCTGAAATAGCCAGAGGAACCTCTGTTCCGGGTAAAAAATACCGGAATGATGATGACGGGCTTTATTTCTTTGCTAATGAAATTGCAGCTGATATAAAAACTGCTATAGATTCAAAGGGTGGTAAAAAATGAAAAAATTCTTGTGTTTAACATTTGCAGTATTTTTTGGAATTGTAATGACTTCTTCAAGTCCTTCGTTAGACGGAAGGGCTATCGTTGCAAATAAAGGAGATTTTCCACCAGGACTTTTTGCTAAAACCGTCGGATATCTTCCGGGTGACAGTATAAGCGTTACAAATCCTGCAAATAACCAGAACGTAGAAATACTTGTAATTGGTTCACTTGACCCGTCAGAAGGTGTTGCAGTTCTTTTAAGCCCTGAAGCAGCTGATGTTCTGCAGATTAAGAAAAATTCAAATATGCTGGTTAAACTCACAAAAAGAAACGGCGAACTTGATGAAAATGCAACAGGAACCTGTGTAGTAACTCAGGCTTCCGGTGATTATGCATATCCGGTTTCAACTGCGGCAGATGATAAAGAAGACGAAGAAGAAGTTGAGCCTTTCTCTTATCTGGAAGATGAAGAAGAAACAGAAAATATCGAAGATGTTGAAGACGTAGAAGATATCGAAGATGTTGAAGAAATTATTGATGATGAGCCGGCTGAAGAAGAAGTTGTCGGAGAAGATGTTGTTGAAGATGAACCGGTTGAAGAAGAAGCTGTCGAAGATGAACAGGAAGATGTTATCGAAGCTGTAGAACTTGATGACGAAGTTTCTGATGAAGCAGATGAACTTTCTAAGGGTGATGAACCGGTTGAAGATGAAGAAGAAGTAGATGATACTCTTGATACAGATGAAGAGGAAGAAGTCGAAGATGTTTATACTCCTGTAGAAGAAGGAATCGAAGAAGAAGAACTTCCGGAAGAAGATACAACACCACAGGTCGAAGATGATTATACACCTGTAGAAGAAGAGGGTGTGGACGAAGAAGAGCTTCCACCAGAAGAAGACACAAAACCTCAGATTGTAGATGATTATACAGCTCCAGAAGAAGAAGGAATCGAAGAAGATGAACTTCCTCCTGAAGAATCAATCGAAGAAGAAGAGGAATTGCCTCCTGCAGAAGATACGGAAGAAATGGAAGAAACAGAAGAAACAGAAGATACAGAAGAAACAGAGGATGACTTCGAGTCCATTATTCTTGTTCCTTCGGAAGAAAATCCACCTGAAACAGAAAAGGTAGAAGAAACAGAAGAAGCTGTAGAAGAAGTAATTGCTGAACAGGAAGAGATTGCAGTACCGCAAGAAGTTTCTGAACCGGAACCTGTTAAGCCTGTTGATAACGTTCCTGTTGAAAATAAAGAATTTGAAAAAGGAAAATACTATATTCAGATAGCAGTGTACAGCAAAGAAGAAAACGTTCAGGAAACTGTAAATAAATATGGTAAAAAATATCCGATTATAGTTCAGAAGAAAAACGGTAAGAATTACGTATTCGTTGGACCGCTTACAACTGATGAATACGGTGCCGTATTACAGAGATTCAGAGCATTCGGATTTAAAGATGCTTTTATAAAGAAAAATTAACTAGAATAAAAAAAGCGGCTCGTATGAAGCCGCTTTTTTTATCGATTCCAACTGTAAAGAAGTATATTAGAGTTTCGCGGAGCGAAACTCGACAAACAGTTAACAAGTCCATTAAGGTCTGGAAACCCAATTTACATTGTTTATGGAGATGGGGGGAATTGAACCCCCGTCCGAAAAAGCAACACAGTTACATCTACAGGTTTATCGGTGCGAGGTAGTTGTCGGGAGACGGTAGCAGCACCACAAGCGTCGTCTCCGTATTCTGATTAAAAGTCCCGCATAAAGATCAGACACGATATGCAGCAAGTCTTGGTTTGGTGACAGTAATTCTGACGGCTCAAGACCGTGCAGTCAGATTACCGTGCTCTGCTTACGCAGCGAGAGCAAACTGTGAATTAGATTCGCCAGTTAATTTTTTTCTGCCTGTTTAAGGAACATGCAGAAAATCCTACCTGCAGTAAAAGCATTATCTTAATCGTCGAAACCGGTGCACCCCCAAATATCTAAATAAAAATAATAAATAAAAATGTACTTGTCAAGTTCGAAAGGCTTTAAATTAAGCCTGAGTCTCTTCGCCTGAAAATTTCGTACTTAAATATGAAAGCGCAGTTCCGAAGATAAGGCATAAAACATAAGAAACAATTTTTATGGCTGTAAAATCATTTACGCGGGGCCACATTGTATAGATTGAACCTATTATAAGCCCTAATATTACTGCATATGTCTGGTTTGGAACTTTCTTTAAAAGAAGGCTTATTAATTTTGCTCCAGCAAGTAGGCCTATTAAAACACCAGCTCCATTCGGCAAAAGGAGAAACAAAGCCTGCAGTGCTGTCTTTTTTACAAACATCGCAGGAATTGAAGTTATGATAATAGGGTATATTCCAAGAATCAGCATTATAAGAGAACCGCTTATTCCCGGAATTATCATTGCAACAGCTCCTAAAATTCCACCGATAAAGATTTTAATTGCAAGAGGTAAAGTCCATTCAGGAAGGGTAGAAATTGTCTTTTCTACAGTTCCATAGCGTGTCTGTAAAATTGAAAAAAGAATTATCAGGATAATTCCTGTAAGTGCACATAATATGATAACTGCATTTTTTGTAAAATCAGATTTATTGTCTTCTCTGTTTTTTTTATTGAATGAATATTTTGCAAGAAGCGGAATACTTCCTATGAGAAGTCCTGTAAAAAAGAAATTAGTCTGGTCAGGACAGTTCCTGTACAAAATTGTAACCAGTTTGCTGAAAAGTAAAATTCCACTTAACATTCCGAGTAAAACAGGAACAACAAATTTCCAATTCTGTAAAAGTTTTTTTACATTGAATGTAATTGCATTTACAAATTTTTCATAAATATTAAAAACGACTATTAATGTTCCGCCAGAGACACCCGGAATTACATTGGCAATACCGACAAAGATTCCGATAAAAAAAGTTTTAATCATTTCAAGCATAATAAGACTATAATAAAAAAAACCGTCTGAATCAACAGACGGTTTGAAAATCTTTAATCAAATAAGCTTTAAAAGATCAGTGATGTTTCTGCTGGAATCGTTTAAGCATTGCTACACCGTTTTTCTTTCCGTTGTATACAAAGCCGCCATCCCAGTATTCGAGGGCTGCGAACAATGCGTTACCACCGTCCTGATCATCACTCTGCTTTGTTCTGAATGAAACATAATTAGAAAGCATTTCATAATTCTGTTTATGAAGGGCCTCAATTCTGTTTCTGTTAAATTCATTCCATTTGTCAAGATCTTTAAAACCTTCGCCTTCATCTTCAACGATGATGTGTGCGTGAGTAGGGCTGAATGAATACCATACCGTTACTTTTTTATTAACATCACAGTTGTTTCCATGTTTTACGGCATTTTTAATTACTTCAGAAATCTGCTGTTCAAGGAGGTTTAATTCCTTAATTTCTGTTGGTGCAGACTGTACGATAAGAAGTGTAAAATATCTTATCTGACGGAAATCTGAAGGAAATTCTTTTTTTAACATATTTGTTTTGTCGAACAATGGATCATTGTCGTCTGAGCGTAATTCCTTAAAACTATCCATGGGTTACCTCTTTAGTCTTTAATCATTAAAAGTGCTTCTTCAACACTGTTTGCAATAGGGAAATAACCCATAAGCTTTGTAAGTTCAATAACTTTCTTTACAGAACCATGAACATTTGAAATAGCAAATTTTAGATTCATTTTTTTCATTGTTGAACAGATGTAAATAAGGGCACCGATTCCGGAAGAGTCGATATAATCTACCTGTTCAAGATTGATTATGAAATTCTTTACGTTTTTTTCAAGCATTTTCATAACCAGTTCCTTGAGCTTGTATGAATTATACAAATCCATTTCCCCGTTCACATCGATGATGTAAATCTCTCCGTTTTTACGTATTTTAAGTTCCATAACAGAAGCTCCTTCCCATTATTTAATCTTGATGACCAAAAGGGATTGGTCATCATGCAGAGCGGCATTCCCGCAGAATTTTTTTACATCATCCTTTATCTTGTTTGCAATAGCTTTCCCGTCTAAAGAATGATTCTGTTTAACTACTTTTTCAAGGTTTGCCTTTGAATACTGGCGGCCATCGCCATTTAATGCTTCAAGCAAACCATCCGTACATGTGATGATTATATCACCAGAATTTACTGATATTTCTTTATCGGCATATTCAGTGTTTTTCTCTACACCGACAGGCTCCTGAGTACCAGAAATTGTCTTTAATTCACCTGTTTCTCCGCCGTAAATAAATATCGGGTTAGTACCACCTGATGAATACTGTATTTTTTTATTTATGCTGTCGTAGATAACGAGTGCAACACTTGCGAAGTGGTCTACAGTGTTATTTTCCGACGCAATTCCACGGTTAGCCCAGGTAAGGATGGTACCTGCAGTCTGGGTAGTATTAACAAGAAGTCTTACAAGTGCCCTTAACTGGAGCATGATGTTCATAGAGTTAAGGCTCTTTCCCGTAACGTCTGCCATTACAAACGAAATACGGTCTTTTCTAGGTACCATTATATCATAATAATCACCGCAGATGTTTTCTGCAGGGTTAAATAAAGTTCCGATTGACATGCCCGGGACAGAAGGAATCTTTGCAGGAATAAGCTGTTTCTGAATATTGTTTGCAATTTCTCCTTCCTTTGCAAGGCTGAATCTTTCTACAATTTCGTTATGAACTGAAGTTGCCTTAACAGAAGAAGCAACGAAATCACCGAGACGTTTAGCACAGTCAAATTCTGCTTCCGTAAAGTCACCGCTTTCCGGATTTTTAGAAAGTGCCATAACTCCAACAGGACTGTCGTTTACATAAAGCGGAACAAAGATATATGCTCCAGGCTTCAGGAAATCTTCGTCACCATTTTTAAAGATTCTGGAATCTTTATTTGGCTCATTAATCATCTCTGCATTTTTTGCAGATAATATTTTTCCGAATATATTGTCTTTAAGATCAAACTGCATATAGCGCATGTTCATTTCTACGCGCTGCGGTTTGTGAGGAATGTTCTCAGGAATCTCATAACACGGAATAAAGTTTCCGGTAAGGTTTTTTACATTGAGAACATCTTCAAAATCATCAAGAATTACAACGAGAACTCCGTCTGCGTGAGTAAGTTCAACAATCTTTTTCCCAAAATTTTCGAGGAGAGGAGGAAGCCCCTGAGGATTGTTAAAACTTTCTGCCGTTGTAAAAATAAACTGTCTGTTTACATCAAGAAGAGAAATGTCTTCATCTTCGTAAATGATATTCATTCTTTTTTGAGTGATGCTTGCTGCAGAAGCAGACTGACTTTTTTTTGTCCGTTCATCCTGCTTTAAAAATGCCTTAAGAACAGCATAAGGAAGCATTAGAAGAGAAGCAAGCAGAGTCATCAAGTACAAAAAAGCAGGTTCTTTATTAAGATATGTAAATACCATACCCGAAATAAGTGCCGCAAGTGCCAGAAAGAACACAAAACTGACTTTTGCCGTTTTTCTTACCATAATAACAACAAGAAAAGCAAACACTAATAACGTCAGAACTGCAGAGCCTATTAGGGGAATAAACGCATATTCACTGTTAAGCAATTTTTAACTCCTGAAAAATTCTTATTTTTAATTTTAACATACTAAATTATACCCGTCAAGAAATAGTTTTTCCGTCGTCAATATTGCGTTTTAAGAGCTTTTTACTGACAAAATTTGAAATTCTGTGGAAAAAACCTGTTCCGTAGGTCTTTTTAAAGTCCTGGGCCATCAAATCTATAGGATAATCTTCACCAAATTTCTTTTTTAAGTCATCCCAGTATTTAATCATCCATACATAAAGGTCACTTATAGTTCTGTGGTGAAATTTCCCCATAATCCTTGCATTGTTTATAACCTGAATAACCGGCATGTAAACCTTTTCAAACCAGGAAAGAATTGCATCCTGCATTGAGATTTCTTCTTCCTGATTCATATTCATATAGTACTTGTGTGTAAGGATGTGATTGTAAATTACATCGTATTGTCCGGCTGTTGTAAAGTCGAGACACCAGTAATCAGTTATGTCACCGAAGTTTGTCTCAGAATAGAACACTCGTTTTTCATAATTGATAATCTGTTTTAAAAGACTTTTCATTGAAGTTCCGGGTTTAAGTTTGATTTCACTTTTTAAACTTACGACTTCTGCATCAATAAATTCTATTCCGCGTGCTTTTGCAACTGAGATTCTGTGATTTCCGTCGCGGGCAAAGTAAAGACCTCCAAGTTCATAGAGAGTTACAGGCGGAAGAATTACATTCTGTAAATGTGCTCTGTCGATGCTTTCCCATCTTGCTTTTAAATGTGCATTTTTCGGGAAGAACTGATTGTCAAAATCTTTATACCGTCCTTCACTTCCAACAATGAGGGAGACAGGAACGGCCTGCATTCCCTTATATGTTTCATTATGAGGTTTTAAAATTTTTTTCAAATCAGACAGGGCAATAAGACTTGCTTCTTCCGGATTTAGAAAATGCTGAATCTCGTTTACAAGCGCTTTATTTCTTGCTTTATAAAAATCGTCATCTGTCTGCTGTTTAAAAGATATCGAAGGCATGTTTTCTCCTGCAAATAATTAATCTTTTATTTTTATAACTGGAATTTTTGAAATATCCAAAACAGGTAAATCAATTACATAATGTCCATATGCATTGACTACAACAGTTTTTTCATAAACGGATATTCTCGGTTCAACAAGATCATAAAGATGTATATGACCATGAACCATGTATACAGGTTTGAATTTTTTTACAAACCAGTTAAAACATCTGAATCCCTGATGACAGTTATCCTCGTGATCATGAACATGTCGTGGTGTCGCATGTGTCAGAAAAATATCAAGATAGCGTCCATAAAGAATTTTATTCATTATGAGTTTTGGGATCATCTGAATTAATTTAAATTTCATTGCAAGTTCAGAATACTGATTTAGACCGTGGTTATAATCTTTTGAACCTGAAACACCTGCAATTAAAAGGGGAGTTTCTCTGTTTTTTCCTGGAAGCGTCCACTTAAGCTGTCTGTCAGTAATGACTTTAAATCCCGCGTAAAGTGCTCCGTGTGTATGAGAGTCCGTGCAGACAGTTTGAGAGTCTTTAGGAAGATAAGAGTGAAAATATTTAAACTCTTTAAGATTATGGTTTCCAAAAATAAAATATGTCGGCTTGTTTAATGTACTTACAATAAAGTCGATGTAGTCCATGGGAAGATCGCCTGCACATAAAACACAGTCTATATCTTTAAATGTATCTTTGATGGTGTAGTTATAAATGAACGGGTCAATTAAATCGGATACAATCAGAATTTTCATTTTTTCTATTTGGATGCTTGATCAAGTATTTTTTCTAATTGCTCTTTTCCGATAAGTTCGCAAGGTCTGTTTTCTGCAGTTGCGACTGCCGAACGTGTAAAGCCTGAACTTGAAAGTATAAAGGCTTTTGTGCAGTTCTGAGATTTTATTTCGTCAAGTGATTTTCTGATTACAGCATCTTCGATAGGATCTGCTTCACGGAAGAACTTGATAAGATAAGCCTGTTTTCTTACGCTTCTCCAGTCTGAATCGCTTGATTCTGTTGCAACAATCTGACATCCCCATTTAGGAATGTTGATCTGTTGAGGTTCAAGCTTGAGTGCAGCAAGACAGACTTTACGGCACATTGTAACGAAATTTTCTTCTGAAGAGGTCAGGTATTCCTTTAAGTTGTCGTTTGCCTGAAGATCTTTATATTCAGAAAGTTTTGCAGCAACATCGCGGAATGTTCTGTTTCTTGAATAAATTAATTCCCACTGTTCAATTGCTTTTTCGATGTGGCGGGTCTTTTCGTAACATGATGCAAGAAAATATCTTGCATAAAGTGTTTCCTGTTTGTCTGCATCTTTTTGAGAAGCTATTGCCCTTTCAAAACAGTTGACTGCGTTATCAATGCTGTTTCCCGCCATATAACAGGTTCCGCATTCGATTAAAGATTTCTGTCTGAACTCTGCATCGCGTCCTGCTTTTTCAAATGCTCTTACGGCGCCTGGATAATCTTTGTTTTCTTTTAAAATTTTTCCGAGGTAATAATATGTAGAGAAAGTTTCCGGACTCAAAGAAATTGCAAGATCGATTTCTTTTTTTGCTTCCTGAAACTGTTTTGCCCTGAAAAGAAGAAGTCCTAAAGCTGCATGTGCTTTGACATGACGGCGGTTTAACTTAATTGTTTTTCCGTAAAATCCGAGAGCCTGTTCGTATCTTCCTTTTGAATCATAAAGTTTTGCTGCGTTGTAATAATTTTCTGACTCGCGCGGATTTAATTTTGTAAGGAGAAGATATTGTTTGAGTGCTTCATCCGGCTGATTGAATTTTAAATATAAGGGTGCAATCTGTTCCCTGAAATTAAGTTCAGGAAGATTTTCATCAAAGACTGCATGCTGGTCTACAAATTTTAATTCCATGAGAGCAAGTTCAGACTTTCCGTCTTTTAGATATGCTTTACCAAGATAATAGTGAGCGAGATAATCCTGAGGATCTTTCTGGATGAGTGTCTTTGCAAGTTTTATAGCCTGGGCGATTTTTCCCTGTTTAGTGAGGCGGTTGATGCTTTCTACCTTTTTAGGCGACACGACCGATTTTATTACAAAAACCAGCAAAAAGATTACCGCGACAGCGAGAAAAAGGATAAAAAGAATTGTACTGACATTCATTACTATTAGCTCTCTCCAAGCTTATTTATTCTATCATCGCAAAATTATATTGAAAGAATTACTTTTTTATGAGATTATGTCATATATGAGAGGAATTTACAAGAGAGCATTTTTTACTTTTTCTCTATTTCTCATTATGAGCCTGGGATACAGCCAGCAGATGAGTCCGGGAATGAAGCTTTTTATGCAGAATAAGCCGGCTGCAGCTATTCCTGTCCTTGAGGGGGAATTAAGGACACCGGGAGCAAATCCGGATCTCTATAATTATCTGGGAATTGCCTATTCACAGGTTGGAAATTTCCAGAAAGCAATAGAAGTTTACCAGAAGGGTCTTGAAGTTCTGGGGACTGACAAAAAAGTCCTCTATTATAATCAGGGAAATGCTTACTATAAAGTTCAGAATTATGAAAAAGCTGCAGAATGCTATTCTATGACTATAGTTGCAGATCCTTCATTTGCAGATCCATATCTTAACAGGGCAAATTCATACCTTAAGACAAACAGGCTTGATGAATGTATAAAAGACTATGAAACATATATCGATCTTAAACCTAATGATCCTCAGGAGCCGAAAATAAGACAGCTTCTTGATCTTTTGGGCAGGGAAAAGGATTTTCAGATAGCAGAACAGAAACGCAGGGAAGAAGAAGCCCTCCGGAGAAAGGAAGAAGAAGAACGTCTTGCGAAAGCACGTGAAGAACAGGAAAGAATTAATGCTCAAAAGCGTGCTGAAGAGGAAGAAAGGCGCAGAAAGCTTCTGGAAGATGTTGCTGCATCTCTTAAACAGTCTTCAGATACGACAAATATGTCTGCTGGTGCAGAAGATGTTTTTGATTACGATGATGAATCTGAATTAGACTGATATATTTGATAAAAGGGTGGAGGGAATATGGCAAAAAGTACACCGGTTTCTAAAACAGCAAGGACAGTTTCTAAAGGAAAGACTGCCGGAAAAACTGCTGCACAGACAAAAAAAACTCAAACTGCAAAAGCTGCTTCAAAATCAAAAACAGCTCCTAAAACACGCACGGCATCATCTGCTTCAAGAACTGCATATAAAAATTATGACAGGGAAATAGAACGGAGCAATCAGGAAATTAAGGCACTTCTTACAACTTCTGCAGAAGAAGCGGAATACTATCAGAGGATTGAAGAAGAAAATAAGAAAAAGGCTGAAAAACCTGACTTTAAGAAAATAGGAATTATTGCGGGTGCAGTTTTAGCTGTAATTCTTTTATTGATTCTGCTTGTGCGCGGATGTTCGGGAAGAAGCGCTAAAAATGACAAGTCACGTGAAAATACAATCCGTGTTGCAAAAATGTACATAGAAAAAGACCAGCTTGAATCGGCAAAGGATCTTCTTGAAAAGCTATTGATTGAAAATCCTGATGACGAAGAAGTTCAGGTTCTCTTTGATGAAGTAATTCAGAAACTTAAGGAAGCCGGAAAGGAAGGTTCGACTGTAATAATTAATAACACAAGTCCGAACGGTCAGGTTCCTTATGACATTAATATCAATACCGATGAGCTTACAAGTGCCCTTGATTCTATGAGCCGGGAACTTAATGCGGCTAACGAAAAGAATGCTAAAAACCAGGAAGCGATAAACAGGCTTCTTGAAGCGCAGACTCAGAATGAGCAGGAAAAGAAGGCTCAGGAAGCTCAGAAAAAACAGGAAGAGGCAAAACGCAGGGCAGAAGAAGAGGAACTTGCAAAGCAGAATAAAAAGAATGCTGAAAAGATTAATAAGATAAACGAAATGATTAACCAGGCTAACCAGAGCCTGAATTCCGGGAAATCAAGTGATGCACTTAAAAAATATAATGATGCAGTAAGCCTTCTTCCGATTGAACAGGGAGAACCTAAGTTTTCTGCCAGCAAATATTCAGAAATTGCTTCAAACCTTTATGATGCGGCAGAAAGGGAAACAAATCCTTCTGCAAAAACTACGCTTATGAAGGAAGCTGTAAACTATGCACAGAAGGCAATTGAAAAAGATCCGAATAATGCAAAGGCTCATTTTATTCTTGCAATGAATGCTGAAAATGAAAAGAACGATTCTCTTGCAGAAAAAGAACTCGAGCTTGCAGCTCAGAATGATCCTGGAAACTATCTCTATTACTACTATCTTGGAAGGAGACAGCAGATTAACAGAAAATATTCACAGGCAAGGGCTTCTTATAATACTTCAATCAAGCTTAATAATAAGTTTGAATCTTCATACTTTAACCTCGGACTTACATGCAAGGCACTTAATCTTAATAAAGAAGCTCTCTCTGCATTCAGAAGTGCACATACAGTAAACCCTCAGCATGCAAAAGCATATCTTGAAGAAGGAAGACTTCTTTACAGAACTTTTGATGATATTAACGGAGCAATTACAGCATTTGAAAAAGTTATTTCACTTGAACCGGATAATCTCAATGCAATTAAAGAATGTGGTTCTGCTTATGCAGCGCAGGGAAAATATGTTCAGGCAGAAGAAAAATTCAGAAAAGCAATTTCTAAACTTGGTTCAATGGACGATCCTATAACTTTTTACAATCTTTCAACTGTTTTATATAACCAGAATAAAGTTGAAGAGGCTGTTAAATACGCACAGAAGGCATATGATACAAAAAATCTCTTAAAGAACAATAAAGAAAAAGCAATGGTCGTATACAACTTTGCTTTGATAAAGGAAGGAACAGGAAATAAAGATGATGCAATTCTTCTTTATAAGGAAGTACTTACACTTGATCCTTCTCATTCAAAGGCAATGACAAATGTAGGAATTATGTATCTCGAAATGACACCTCCTGATGTTGATATGGCACTGGGATTCTTAACAAAAGCGTATCAGCTTGATAAAAACAGTTTTGAAATTAGCAACAATCTTGGAAGTGCATACTTAGAGAAAAAGGATTATCAGAACGCAATTGACTATTACTTAAAGGCACTCAGCATAAATTCAAAGGACAATAAGGTAAGAACAAATCTTGCACAGGCTCAGGCAGAAGCAGGCCAGTTTGACAATGCAAAACAGACATACATCGAAGTAATTCAACAGAAGCCTGATAACTACGAGGCGTATATCAATCTTTCCAAGGTTTGTATTGCACTTAAAGATACTGTAAGCGCTCAGGCATATCTTGAAGCACTTAAGAAAAAGAAGCCTGAATACAAGGCTGCAGAAGTTCAACAGCTTCTCGATACTGTAAAACAGTAATCAGGTTCTTTTTACAAGTTCAAAAAGCTTTTCACGGGTGATTGCTGTCCATATCGGTCGTCCGTGAGGGCAGTGCGGATCTTCAAGTTCCAGGGCCTTTTCGCACAGTTCTAAGGCAGTCTGTTCATCAAGATAATATCCGTCTTTTACTGCAGCCTTGCATGCTGTAGTTGCTGCAATATGGTTAAGGATTTTGTCCGGGGCAGTTTTGTCATCTATAAGGGCTTTTACAAGTTCATCTTCAGAACCTTTCCAGCGTTCATGAACTGCATTTATCTGCCATTTTCCGTTTCCGATATTTTCAATTAAAAAGCCGGCAGTTGAAAGCGGTTCAGCAACAGATTCAAGATAAGAATCATCAGAAGGAGATTCTGTTTCAAACTCATACGGCACTAAAAGCTTTTGCGGCATTGAGTCCGAATTTAGGATTTTATTGTAGAGGATTCGTTCGTGTGCTGCATGCTGATCAATCAAATAAAGTGTATCGTCTTTTTCTGCAACAAGGAAAACTCCGAGTGCGGTTCCAAGATATTTGACACTTCCGTCTGATATGACATCAGTTTTGCCTGAAGGTGAAAACTGCTTTGAATACGAGTTTATTTCTGCGCTTGTCTTTGATCTGTCCATAAAAATAGAGCGCATGTCAGATGATTCATCTGATAAAGCCGATGCAGAAAGCGAAGAACTGTAACTTTGTGATTTTCCGGAAGATGAATAAGACGGTCTTTTATCTGAGATTCCGCTTTTAAAAAAGTCATTTGTAAATGTATTTTCATAAAAAGATGCGTCTTCTGAAGAATTTAATGATTTTATAGCATAGCTTCTGTAGAATTTCTGTGTCGTCGTACTTATGCTGTGATGAAGCTCACTTATATCTTTAAATCTTACTTCTTTTTTTGCAGGATGAATATTAAAATCTACAAGGTCAGAATTTATCGTAATAAACAGACAGGCTACAGGATGGGTGCCATTTGGAAAATATCCCTGACATCCATATTCAATTGCCTGCATGAGTGAATATTCCTGAATTTTTCTGCTGTTCACAAAGATACTTATTTCTTTTCTGTCTGAACGGTAGATAGAAGGATCGCAGATAATAAGTTTGTAATTCCACTTTGAATCTGATGCAAAATTTTCAAGTGTAAAGAATAAATCTTTTTTAGAAGAATATGAGCATGCATCTGTAAATCGTTTCTGAAGACTGTCTGTCTTTGGTAAATCAAGTTTTAATTCTCCGTCAGAATAAAATCTGAATTCGATATTATAAAACGGAAGCGACTTTTCAATAAAAGTGTTAAGACACATTTTTCCTTCTGTCGCAGCACGTTTTAAAAACATTCTGCGTGCGGGAAAATTTTCAAAAAGGTTTTCGGCTTTTACAACAGTTCCTTTTATCGGAGAACATTCTGTTATTTTATTTTTATCGGTTAGACTTGCTTCACACTGATAGTTTCCTGAATTGATTGTAAGGTTTGAAACAGAAGCGATGGAAGAGAGTGCTTCACCTCTGAAACCAAGTGTGGTAAGGGAAAGTAAATCCTGTTCTGTAGATATTTTACTTGTTGCGTGAGAGGTTGCGGCAATTTCAAGATCTTCTTTTGTCATTCCTGAACCGTTATCACTCACACGGATTTTTTCGATTCCTCCATCTGTGATTTCGACTGTTATGGAATCTGCGCCGGAATCGATTGCGTTATCCATTAATTCTCTTATGATGGCATTAGGTCTGTCTATTACTTCACCTGCTGCAATTTTTCTTGCAACTTCGGGAGGAAGAACTTTAATACGACCTTTTGTGCTCATTGACGTGTTCCTTTAACAGGTTCTCCGCTTGAACCGGTTTCTAAATCTGCATCAGAAAAAAGATCAAGTTCTGGAACTTGAGTTGAATCAGGAGCCGGCTGATTCATAAGAATCTGAATTTTCCCTTCGATTCTGTCTATTTCTTTTTCCATTCCTTTTGCAAGAGTAATTCCTTCTTCAAACGATGAAAGTGCATCTTCAAGAGAAATATCTTTGCTTTTTATCTGTTGTGCTATTTCTTCAAGTCGCTGAAGATTTTTTTCAAAGTTTTTCATGTTAACTCCTATAAGCCTGTTACGGAAGCTTCGATTGTTCCGTTTGCAGGAATTATTTCGATTTGAGCACCAAGTTTTGTGTCTGATGGTCCTCTGATTATTTTTCCGGTCTGCCTGTCCCTTACCATAGAGTAGCCTTTTGCGAGAATCAGTTTAGGACTGGATGCTTCGAGAATGTCTGCAAGTTTTTCGATGTAAACTCTTGTGTCCTTTAATCTTTGACTCATGTTCTGGAGAAGTTCTTCTTTTGCATTATCAAATCTGAAAAGCAAAGGCTGTTCAATTGTTCTGAAGCGGTTTTCAAGGTTATCAAGAGAAAACTGTTTTACAGTCGATTTTAAATTTTCAATCCTGAATTTTATAGCTGAATAAAATTCTTCCTGTTTGTTCTGAAGATAAGATATTACATCTGACTTTAACGGTGTACAGAATTCTGCGGCGGCGGACGGGGTAGAAGCCCTTTTGTCGGCTGCAAAATCGCACAAAGCCCAGTCGATTTCGTGACCGACTGCACTTATTACAGGGATTTCTGATGAGGCAACAGATCTTACGACAATCTCTTCGCTGAACGGTAAAAGGTCTTCAAGTGACCCGCCGCCGCGGCCTACGATAAGGACATCACACATTTTAAAACGGTTTGCGGTCTTGATCTGATTTGCGATAGACGGAGCTGCATCGGCTCCCTGTACGATACAGGGAAAAATCGTAATTGAAACTACAGGATTTCTTCGTCTTATAATCTGCATGATGTCTCGGAGGGCTGCACCGGTTGCGCTTGTTACGACGCCTACGGTTTTCGGGAAAAGAGGAAGCGGTTTTTTTCTGCTTTCATCAAAAAGGCCTTCCTGTGCAAGCATTCTCTTTCGTTTTTCGAGCATCATAAGGATATTGCCTTCACCGGCAAGTTCCATTGTATTTATGACAATCGAATAAGTTCCTCTTGGTTCATAAACGTCGAGACTACCTGTACATCTGACAAGCATTCCGTCTTTAGGAATAAAATTCAACTGACTTGCACGGAATTTAAACATTACGGCATTTATCTGGCATTTATCGTCTTTGAGTGAAAAATACAGGTGACCTGTGGAATTTGGTCTGTAATTTGAGATTTCGCCTTCAATTGTGAGGCATGGAAACGATTCCTGGAGCATATTTTTGAGTACGCCGTTAATCTGTGATACTGTATAGACTATCTGCTCAGGCTTTATAAGCTGTTCCATTTCCATAGCACTGATTTTATACAATCCAATTAACTTATTCAACTGAAAAACCGATATTTGAAGCAATGAAAAGTCTGATTATTTTATTTGCCGCAGATTGCGGCGGTTATGGTTTTGAAAAGTCGTTTGACTCAAAAAGTGCCTTCTTTAAGACTCTCGAATGGGCCTCTGAAATTAAGTCTGATGGCGATATATGTGTTTTCTGCACTACGGAAAACAAAAATGAGGTAAATTTACAGGTTTCAGATTTTAAAGCTGAATCAGGCTTTAAAAACAGCATTTTTCTTGCAGAAGAAGAACTCTGGGACAATACAAAACTGTTTAAAAACCTCTGGAATTATGCAGATAAAGCAAAGGCAGATTATGTAATTTACAATTATGCTTTCTGTCCGTTTTTAAATATTGAACTTACAGAAAAACTTATTTCTACTCACGAAGAATACAAAAGTGAATACAGCTTTGCAGACGGATATCCATATGGTGTCTGTCCGGAAATGATGGATAAAGGACTTTTAAAAATCCTTGCAGAATTAATTAAGACAAAAGATGATCTTAAAGATAAACTCGTTTGTAAAACTTCTGTCTTTGATCTTTTAAATACGGACATCAATTCATTTGAAATCGAAACAGAAATTTCTGACATTGACTGGCGTCTTTACAGATTTGATTTTACATGTGACAGAAAAGAAAACTATATAGCATGTTCAGAATTATATAAATCCTTTGTTTCAATGCCAGAAGAAGATAAAAAAAATGTTCAGAAAGTAATCGGTCTTGCTTCTGAAAACGTAAAGGTTTTAAAGACAGTTCCTGCGTTTTTTAACATTCAGATTGAAACAGATGTTTTGTCAGAAAGCCCGTACAGTGCTTATACAAAATTCCGCGATAAATCTAAACAGAGAATGAATTTTTCGGATTTTAAAAATCTTGTAAAGCAGATTGACGGAATAAACCCAGATGCAGTTGTAAGTCTTTCTCTCTGGGGTGAATGCGTAATGCATCCTGATTTCTTTGCTTTTGCAGAAGAAGTTGTAAAATATGAAGGCTTGAGTCTTTTGATTGAAACTTCAGGAATTAATTACAGCGATGAAAAAATAAAATCTGCGCTTTTCAAATTAAAGGAATGCTGTAAAAATATCAGACAGAGAAGAAACGGTTACAGCCCTGTAATGTGGATTGTAAGTGTTGATGCAATGAGCCAGAAAATCTACGAAGACATTCATCCTGGAATGCAGCTTGTTAATGCAATTGAATCTGTAAAGCTTTTAAACTCGATTTTTTCAGGTGATGTATATTCGCAGTTTTTAAGACTTAAGCAGAACGAAGATGAGCTTGAAAGTTTTTTCAGGACATATAAAGAAAAAGATTCTGTTTCGGGTGGAAATTTTATAATTCAAAAATATGATGATATGTGCAAAAAACTTCCTGACTGCAAGAGTGCAGACCTTTCTCCTGTAGACAGACTTCCGTGCTGGCATTTAAGACGTGATATGAACATCCTTTCAAATGGAGATGTATGCATCTGTAAAAATAAATCTTTTGAAAAATCTGTTGGAAATGTATTTACCGGTTCTGTAAAAGAAGCATGGGAAGCAATGGATCCATATCTCGAAATGCAGATAAAAAAAGATTACTCTAATGATTGTGAGGCATGCGATGAATTCTATACCTTCAATTTTTAATGAAAGAGAAATCAACAGAACTATACTCGGTGGAAAAAGAAATTCTGCAGAAGCAAAAATGGATGTTTCTGTAATTCTTTTAAATAGCGGTGGAAGTCATTTAAGGCTTCAGAATTTAGAAAATCTTCAGAACTGCGGATTTGAAAAAGTTATTTCGATGGAAACAAATTCCGAAAACTACAACTTTGAAGATTTTATAAATAAATTTCCGAATACAAAATTTATAATTCCGCAGGAAAAGGTTACTGACGGAGATTTAATTAATATAGGAATGGCAGAAACTGATTCAAAATATGTACTTGTTCTAAGAGATACGATTCAGATTTCAAGTTTTATCCTTACTTCAAATACAGCACAGAAATTAATTGAAAAAGATGCTTTCTGTTATGTTCCGAGAATGGCAATTGATGAAAAAAGTCTCTCAGTCAATTTTATGCCTTCTGTACAGAAAGGAGTTTTTAAAGTAGATTCAACTCCGACTGTAACTGATATGCTTACGACTCTTTATCCACTTGATTATATCGGAATGTATAACCGTCAGAAATTTATTCAGCTTGGTGGATTTGATTATACAATCGAAAGCCCTTACTGGCAGAATCTTGATCTGGCTTTCAGAGCATGGCTTTGGGGCGAAAAAATTCATGTTACGACAGGTTTTCAGATTTCTTATTCTGGAGAATCTCCTGTTGAAGATACGACAAGTAATCTGAGCCAGTTCAGGTTTTATCTTAAAAATCTTGCTCCGGTTTTTAAACTTGATCACGGTGAACTTCCGAAATCCGCATTTTTAAGAACTTTAAGACGTTCTCCATGCGGTTTTATTGAAACACTGCATCAGTTTAATGACGCAGTTTCATGGACTCAGAAAAATCAGTATAGATTTAAAATGGACGCAGCAGCATTGATCAGCTCCTGGGGTGAAATAAAATGAAAACCATCGTTATAGTCCAGTGCCGCTTATCTTCTTCAAGATTACCTCAAAAGGCTTTGTATACCATTGATAAAAAGAATGTTTTGACATGGGTACTTGAAGCTATGAAAAAAGTTGAAGCAGATGATTATTTTGTTGCATGTGATTATGACTCTGCGAATGGGCTGTCAGAAACTGTAAAGTCATGCGGCTATAAACTTTTTGCCGGTGATAAAGACGATGTTTTAAACCGGTTCTGTAAACTTATTGAAAAAGAAAATCCTGATATAGTTTTAAGGGCAACTGCAGACAATCCGTTTTTATTTTATGATGCAGCATCTTCTTTATTAAAATTATATACGAAAAAATATTACTACGACACAGACTATATTACATATAAGGGACTTCCTCATGGTTCTGGAATTGAAATATTTAAAGCTTCTTCACTATTAAAGGCTCAAGTATTGACAGATTCTCCTTATGATCACGAACATGTAGGTCCGTCCCTTTACAACCATCGTGACATTTTTAACTGTCTTTTTCTTGATAGTCCTCAGGAATATAATTACCCTGAACTACGAACAACAATAGATACATATGCAGATTATATTAGAGCCTGTGACGTCGTGGATTTTCTAAAGAAAAAAAATATCGACTCTCCATATAGAGCATGTGATATCGTAACTGCGTTAAGTACGGCAGAAATTGCAAAAAAAATTTTATATATTCCAAGTGTAAAAAAAGGACAGGGGACAGGACACTTCAGACGCTGTGTTGAACTTGCTCAAAAAACAAAGGGATGTGTTTTTCTTGAAGATATAAAAGAAAGAATAGACTTGAAAAGCCTTACAGAAAACTTTGATGGAAAAAGAATTATTACAAAGCTTCCGCTAAAAGATGAATATGATCTTATTGTCTGCGATTTATTCAGCATGACAAAAAAAGAAGCAGAAACCTATGCATCTCTCGGAAAAACAGTTTTCCTTGATGAAGGAAGTAAATTTTACAATTATTCTGATTATCTTCTTGATATAATTCCTTCGTATAAATTAAAGAGAAGGGCAAATCTTGTTGATCCGCTTTTTATTTCTAAACCAATAAAAGTAAAAGAAGAATATCCTGTAAATTCAGCCGTTAAAAATGTTCTTATTGCCTTTGGTGGAGAAGATCCGGCAGATCTTTCAGAAATGGTTTTAGATTCGCTCAAGAATTTTGAAATCAATATCACTGCGGTTTCTCATAAAGATTTAAGTAAATTGAATATTACAGAAACGACAAAGGCTAATATCGTGGTTACGCAGAATATTACAAATCTTAAGGATGCTCTTTATCATTATGATCTTGTAATTACTCATTATGGACTTACTGCTTTTGAATGTGTTATGAGTCGTACGCCTGTTTTACTATGTGCAACTTCGTCGCTTCATAAAAAACTTTCTGACAATTATGGATTTTACTGTCTCAAAAAAAAGCAGATAAATGAAAAAGAATTTGAAAAAATCTTTTCGGATATCAGCATTTTAAAAGTAAACAGAGAAAAAGAAGAACATCAGAATCATCATCTTTCAGAATTTATTTTAAATCTTGCAGAAGCTTCAAAATACTCGTGTCCTTTGTGCGGTCACAAAGGTATTCATGATAAAATTCTTTTTAGAACGGAACATCATACTTTTAGAAAATGTTCGAAGTGTTCGATGAACTATATTTCCTTTTCTGATGACAGTGAAAAGGTAAAATATACAAAATCTTATTTTGCAGATGAATATAAAAACCAGTACGGAAGAACTTATCTTGAAGATTTTGATGCAATCAAAAAAAACTGCATTCGCCGTATTGAAAATATAGAAAAGCTTTATAAAAAATCATCTCTTAAACCTTCGAAAAATATCCTTGATATAGGATGCGCTTATGGACCGTTTTTATCAGCTGCGTCTGATGCATCATGGACACCTTTTGGAACAGATATAGCAGAAGATGCCGTAAAATACGTAAATGAAAAACTGGGATTTAAAGCCGTAAAGGCATTTTTTGCCGACATCGATTTACAGAAAGAATTTGGAATTGATAAACTTGATGCTGTTACGATGTGGTATGTAATTGAACATGTAAAAGATTTAAATTCAACCTTAAAAGCCATAAACGGATTATTAAAAGCGGGTGGAATTTTTGCTTTTTCAACACCTGATGCAGGCGGTCTTTCTGCCCGTACAAATAAAGAAGGTTTTTATCTTTCAAGTCCTAAAGACCATTACACACTCTGGAAACAGAAGAAGACTGAAAAGTATCTTAAAAGATTTGGTTTCAAGGTTATTAAGACTTATGCAACAGGAATTCATCCAGAAAGGCATCCGTTTATAAAAAGGCATAATCTTTCTGAACAAAGTATTATCTATAAAATAATTAAATTTTTAATCACAATAAACAAATATGGCGATACTTATGAAGTGTATTGCCGTAAAACAGGTGGGATAAAAGATGGAGAGTAAATCGGTTTTAATTCTTGGTGCAGGGCTTATGCAGAAACCTGCCATTGAAAGTGCAAAAGAGCTGGGACTCAAAGTGTTTGTAATAGACGCAAACCCGGATGCAGTGTGTACAGGTCTTGCGGATGTTTTTAAACAGATAGATTTAAAAAACAAAGAAGAAATTGCAGATTATGCAGTTGAATTAAAAGAAAAACATAATCTCAAGGCAGTTTTTACAGCCGGAACGGATTTTTCTGCTTCTGTTGCCTATGCTTCTGAAAAAGCAGGACTTCTTTCCCATACTTATCAGGCTTCGATGAATGCAAGCGATAAAGTCCTTATGAGAAAATGCTTTAAAGAAGCGTGTGTCCCATCACCTGAATTTATTCAGATACATCGCAGTAAAATCTGTGAAGTTCTTACAAAGGAATATGTCCAGACGTTTTCGTATCCGATGGTTGTAAAGCCAACTGATAATATGGGTGCGCGCGGCTGCAGAATGATACGCAGTAATGATGAACTTTTATACAGTGTAGAAGAGGCTGTAAAAAATTCTAGAAGCGGAAACTGTATTCTTGAAAACTATATGGAAGGCCCTGAATTTTCCATCGATGCTCTTGTCTATGATGGAACCATGACTATTACAGGTTTTGCTGACAGACATATTTATTTTCCTCCGTATTTTATCGAAACCGGTCATACGATGCCGACTAAAATTGAAAAAAGAAAATATGATGAACTTATAAAAACTTTTGCAGATGGAGTTAAAGCTTTAGGGCTTACCCGTGGAGCTGCAAAGGCTGATATTAAATATACTCATCAGGGAGCGATGATAGGAGAAATTGCAGCCCGTCTTTCAGGCGGTTATATGTCAGGGTGGACATATCCATATTCATCAGATTTTAATCTTACAAAAGCTGCTTTACAGATTGCTATGGGTGATACTCCTGATGAACTTGAAAAAAACAGAATTCCGCTTGATATAGAATCTCCATTTAAGCTTTTTACAGTTGAATCAAAAAAGGTAAGTGCAGAACGTGCCTGGATTTCCATTCCCGGAAAAATTAAAAAGATTATTGGGCTTGATCAGAAATGTGATGAAAAGATAATCCGCAATATTCTTCCAAGATGTAAAGAAGGTGACGCTGTTACATTTCCTAGAAACAATGTTGAAAAATGTGGAAACATCATTTCTGTTTCAGAAGACTATGAAACGGCTGTAAAATCCTGTGAAGGCTTTATCAAAAACATAGTCATTGAACTTGAAAAAAACAATCCTGTTACTACAAACTTCCTTGAAGGTAAAAAACTCAAGCAGGAAAAAAAGTTTCCGCCAAATGCATTTAATCTTTCTGGTGGTGTGTTAAAGCTTTTAGAAGTTGAACTTAAGAAAAAAGATGAATATATTCCGGAAGGGGAAAATGTATTAAATTACATTCCCGAGATATTGAACAAACCTGAGATTCTTGAACTTAAAGACTGGAACCATCTGACATTGAAAGAATCTTTAGAAAAGTTTAATATTCTAAAAAAAGGACACAAAAGGATAGAGTACAGAAAGTTCTGGCTTTATCTTATTCGCGGGGGAATTCAAGGTGCGCTTTACTGTGCTTAAAAAGAAATATTTTTTAGTACTTGCAGTTTTATTTTTTTTCTTTACAAATGCGGCTGCTTCGACTGCTTCAAAAAATCTTTTGGACGAAGCTAAGAAAAACGGAATTTCATTTTACTGGGATTCACTTTCAAATACAGGTATTCTCGAGAAAAATGGTCAGCATATTACATTCAGACCGGATCAGAACTTTGTTCTTCTCAACAGTTTAAAAGTTTCTTATGTAGATCCGCCGGTGATTACGAACGGTGTTCTTGAGGTTACAGATTCATTTTTAAACGAAATTGACGGTTTTTTTGATCAGAAAGTTTCGGATGAAAATTTAAAAATCGGTGCCATTATCATTGATCCGGGGCACGGTGGAAAAGATCCCGGTGCAAGCATGGTTCATAAGATAAACGGGAAAAATGTTACTGTAAGAGAAAAGGATGTAAATCTTGCTGTAGGTAACATGCTCTGTTCAATGCTTTCAAAAGCATATCCCGATAAGAGAATCATAATGACAAGAACGACAGATGTTTTTCTTACACTCCAGGAACGGACTGAGATTGCAAATTCGGTTAAGCTTAAAGATAATGAAGCTGTAATTTATATTTCAATTCATGTAAATGCTTCACTTGATAAAAAAGCAAAAGGTTATGAAGTCTGGTATCTTACTCCTGGTTACAGAAGAACTGTTGTTGATAAAAATGTAAACGATAACCCGCAGGTTAGAAATCTTTTAAACTCGATGATGGAAGAAGAATATACGACAGAAAGTATTCTCATTGCAAAATTCATCATGGATGGAATGGCAGCTCAGGTAGGAACAAAGACTCAGTCAAGAGGAATTAAGGCAGAGGAGTGGTTTGTAGTTAAAAACTCAAAGATGCCAAGTGTCCTGATAGAACTGGGATTCCTTACAAACTATGAGGAAGCATGCTGCCTTAACGATAAGGCGTACTTGCAAAAGTCAGCGCTCGGGATATATAATGGTATATCCGCTTTCGTAACTCATTTCGAACTTTCACGCGGATTTACAGGAACAAAGTAATGAGCACATTAAAGTTGAAAAATTTCAAATATGAACAGAATGAAGTTAAACTCTGCCTTGCATGTATTGCACTCTGTTTCTTCATTTCCTTACTTGGATATATCCTTTCACGCCCGGGAAAAAGATATGACTTTATTTTTGAGTCTTCAGATACCGGGGCGCTTGCAATTGAACACAGATATCTCCCTCACAGAAACTATCCGGAAAGTGCCGTTTTATACGCAAATGAACTTATGCTTGGCCCGGTTACAGAGAGATTCAGGCTGCTTTTTTCACAGGATTCAAGGGTAATTTCGTGTTTTGTACGTGGAAATACCCTCTATATAAATATTTCAGAACAGGCACTCGAAATGACGGGAAACTGTTCCGATATTAAAAAGGGCATAGAGTTATTTAAGAAAAACATCAAGAATAACTTTGGCAAAATAAATTCGGTAGAGATGTACATTGATAATAAGAGCGTTTACGACTACGAGACGGCCGCTTTTGACGAAAAAAAAAGTTGACAAAATCCGTTAGTTAGTAGATACTATTATAAACAAAACAAGGCTACATCTAATAGTATATTAAAGGAGTTTCTAATGAAGAGAACTTTAACTTTATTGGCATCAGTATTGTTGCTTGCTGGTTCTTTATCTTTCGCCGACGAAGCAATGTTGATCGACTTTACATTACTCGATCAGGATTGTATCCAGGACGAAAACACAGGTAAGAATACACAGAACAAACGTACTGTTATGGATTTTTCTGTTGCTGCAGGTGCTACATTCACTGAAGATCAGAAAAACCTTATGAAAACATCTTTGGCATTGCCAGAATGGGAAATCGACTTGAACTCTTCTGCACGCAATGTTGGAAGTCTTGCAGAATCAAAAGTAGTTGCTGCTCCAGTTAAAGACAGCGCTAAAGTACCATTTGCCGGAAAGAATGTAATGGGTGTTCGTGTAATATTCCCTACAATCGCTGCAAACGCAAATGCTAAAATTGTTCCTCCATTTGACATTCCAGCTTACGAACCATTAGCAGATGCAGATGACAATGGTGTACGTCAGGAACAGACTGACGAACAGAAAGCAAGTGGAAAGACTCTTTTTGAAGAAGGTTACGGACTTGTAAAGAACGTTGGAACTGTAAAATCTATTGCTGTTACAACAATGGGTATGAACTATCCACACGGACTTTATGTTCTCCTTAAAGACAATGATAATATCGAACGCCGCTACTTTATGGGCTATCTCGCATTCGACGGTTGGAAGACACTTGTTTGGAACAACCCACAGTACATCACTGAAATCCGTCAGAGAGAAATCCGTGTATATCCAATCTATCCACGTGGACTTCCATTCGTTAAGTTCTGTGGATTCCAGATTACACGTGATGCAGCTCACATCGGTGACAACTACATCGGATATTTCAAAGATGTAAAGATTATCTATGACAAAGCACTTCTTACATCTGACCGTGACATTGCTGATGAAGACCTTTGGGGAATCATCACAAAGAAAGAAAATGCACGTCAGTATGCTGAAATGCAGCGCTTTGGAAACACTCAGGTTAACCGTTATCTTGAAAAAGAAAAGATGGCTACAGAAGAAAGTTTCTCTGATAGCTTAGGTGATGGTGCTTCAGCACAGAAAAACGAAGGTCAGGCTGCTAACTAATTAACTTAGTTAACTGATAAAAAAAGGCGCTTCTCTGAAGCGTCTTTTTTTTCAGAATTTTCTGGAGATACTATAAATGGATTCTACGATAAGGGTACCGGGAAAACAGGCGATAAAAGAAAATTACGAAAAGTATCGTAAACTTTTTTCGGCCATAATGGATAATATACAGAAAAAAATCAGTAAAGATATTTCATTAAATCCGAAACCCGTATACAAATCAAGGATAAAATCTTTTGACAGTTATTATTCAAAACTTCTTCGATTAAAACCAAAAGAAGCTTCAGAAAATGATGCTCTCGTTTGTCTTACTGATATGATGGGCATAAGAATTGTATGCGCATTTCTGGAAGATATTTCGACAGTAGAAAATCAGATCAGAAAAAAATATGCAGTTAAAGAAGTGGAACATAAAGGTAATCTTCAGAATGTAAAAGAGTTCGGTTATGAATCGACACACATTCTTATTGAAATACCAGAAGATTGCAAAGAAGTTTCATCAATCAAGGATGAAAAAATAAGAAACCTTCCTTTACCGGAAAATCTTGTATGTGAGATTCAGGTAAGGACAATTTTACAGGATGCATGGGCAGAAGTTGAGCATGAACTTATTTATAAAACGGAGTTCACTCCATTTGATGCTCCTTTAAGAAGGAAAATGGCATCTGTTAATGCAAGTCTTAATCTTGCTGATATCATATTTCAGGAAATTCGTGACTATCAGACTAAGCTCCAGCGGGAAGTTGAAGAGCGAAGAATGACCTTTTATGAGCAGGCAGATAATATTACAGAATCTGCAAATAAAGACCTTAACTTTAAGAAAGAAGAGCATAAAGATATAAACAGGGTATCTCCTTTTGTGCATGGAACAATAGACGATATGATTCTTGCGGCAATTCATGCGCATAACAGTGGTGACATTCCGGAAGCAATCCGTATCTATACAGAGATTCTTGAAAATGAAAATGCAAGTGATAAGACTGTTCTTTCGGTTATTCATAAGCACCGCGGTATGGCATATTTTGCACAGAATGATTACGAAAAGGCTCTGTCTGATTTTAAAAAGAGCAGCAAATATGATCCGAAAAGTTTCCGCTCTATTTACTATGAAGGAATTGTTTACAGTGTTATGGGTGATACTGACAGTGCCCTTAAATGCTTTAACCGTTCGCTTGAAATTAATGAATTTCAGTCGCATGCGTTATTTAGAAGGGCACTTGCTTATTACAACAAAAACGAGTATCAGAAAGCTTTAAACGATCTTAATGCGGCAGAAAGTCTGGGTCTTTCTTCTGACGAATGTAAGTCTCTGCATAAAAAACTTGTAGAAAAGTTTGATATGGGGCTTTAATATAAAATTCAATTTTTTTGGATAAATGATATTGACTTAAAATATCATTTTTGTTATATTACGACAGTCAGCAAAAGTTGACATTGTATGTCTCCTTCGTCTAGTGGTTAGGACATCGGGTTTTCATCCCGACAACAGCAGTTCAATTCTGCTAGGAGATGTAAGGCCTGCTAAATGCAGGCTTTTTTTATTGCCGGTGGGGTTTTGGGGTGTCAGATCAGGAAGAATACAAAGTAGTTCAACTATTAGATTCTCAAAATGCAGCATCTTATATAAGTAACGGTGGGGCTCTTTCGAAATTCAGTGACAGTTTTGAAGAAAGAAAAAGTCAGATAGAACTTCTTAAGGCAATTACAGAAGCTTTTAATTCGAATCTGATTACAGCATTTGAAGCTGGAACCGGAGTTGGAAAATCTTTTGCATATTTAATTCCTTCAATTCTTTGGGCTGTAAATAACGAAGAAAAAGTTGTAATTTCAACAGGTACTATAAACCTTCAGCAGCAGCTTTCGGAAAAAGATGTTCCGATGGCGGAAAAAATCACAGGAAAAAAAATAAAGGCGGTTCTCCTAAAGGGAAGACAGAATTTTATATGTCTCAGGCGGTTAAAAGATTTAACTTCGGAACGTGATCTTTTTAATACAGAGGTTGAAACTCTTGATCACATTGTTGAATGGTCGAAAAAAACTAAGACAGGTTCGTTAAGTGAAATTACTTTTGAAGTTCCGGAAAATTTATGGTCACGTGTTAATTCAGAAAGTGATGCATGTATGGGACTTCGATGCCCTATGAGGGAAAAGTGTTTTGTAATGAAGCTTCGTGAATATGCGCAGAGTGCGGATATCCTTATCGTAAACCATCATCTTCTTTTTGCAGATATTGAAGCAAGAATGAACGGTGCAGGTTATGAAGACAGTGCTGTTCTTCCACCTTATTCTCATATTGTTTTCGACGAAGCTCACGGAATTGAAAATGCAGCAACAAGTTTTTTCAGTGAGAGCGTAAACAGATTTAAAATCTTAAAACAGTTGAATCTTCTGTATCGCCAGAGAAAAAATTCTCTTGCCGGTTATTTTTTTACATTGCAGGCTTTGTCTGCAGGACCTGACTGTACTGCATCGGTTGCTGATGCGATTAATGAAATTAAAAACAGTATTTTAAATCTTGAAATTGCCGCTTCTGATTTATTGCATGATGATTATACAATGAAACTTGACCGGATGACATCTTCAAAATTTGCACCGGTGATTTCTCTTCTCCTTACACTTGGAAACAGCATTATGACTTTTACTGGAATCGTTAGAGGTGTGATGGAAGAAATCCCTGAAGATAATCAGACAGAAGGAGCTTATTGGGAAGCAAAATCAATTTTAAATCATCTTGAATCTCTTGCAGTTACATGTAAAAACTTTTCTGTATGGGAAGAAAAGCCGGAAACGGTTTACTGGATTTCAAAATCAAAAGTGAGCACACAGACGGAACAGAATAATCCGTATTACATAACATTCACTCAGACGCCACTTGATATTTCAAAATTAATGAACAATGGTGTCTATGAACCGATGAAGACAGTTATCAATACTTCTGCTACTTTGCAGATTCAGAATAATTTTGATTTTTTCTTAAAGAGAAGTGGAATTGCACTTGCTGAAAATGAAAGGGTTAAGACCGGGTATTTCCCGTCGTCGTTCCCTTATGATAAAAACGTTCTTTTTGCAGTTCCTGATGACATACCGTTTCCGCAGAGTCTTGAATTTCAGGGAAGTGTTAATAAGGCTGTTGTCCGTCTCATAAAGGCTGCAGGTGGGAGAACACTTGTTCTTTTTACCTCTTATGAATCCATGAAGGCAACTTATACAGCAGTCAAGTCAGAAATGTATGATGCCGGAATTGAACTTTTAAAGCAGGGGGATGATGACAGATTCCGTCTTTTGGACAAGTTTAAATATGATGACTCAAGTGTTCTTTTTGCAACGGATTCTTTCTGGCAGGGAGTTGATGTTCCTGGTAATTCTTTAAGTCAGGTTATTATAGTTAAACTTCCGTTTACTGTTCCGAATGATCCTGTTTTTGCAGCCCGCTGTGAACTTATCGAAAAGCGGGGAGGAAATTCTTTTGCTTCATTAAGTATCCCGGAAGCGATTATAAAATTCCGGCAGGGATTCGGAAGACTGGTAAGGCGTTCTACAGATAAAGGTGCTGTTGTAGTTCTTGATAAAAGGCTCTGTTCAAAGCCATACGGTAAGAAGTTTATTGACAGTATTCCGGAGACAAAACGGATGTATGCACATCTTGATGAAATTGTTTCAAGTATTAAAGAACTTCTTTCTGAGTGATAATTTAATTCTTGATTTTAATACTGATACTAATTAAAATAGGGTAATTATGGTTTTAATTACAAATATTGTGACAATTGCAGCCTGTGTATGTCTTTTAGCATGGCCTTCATTATTGAATATAATCTTTTATCCCTTTTCTAAAAAAAGGATATGTGTAAAAATTTCGGACTATATTGTACATCGCTGTGCTCCGCTCCTTTTTGCGATTTTAAAGGTATATAAGCATTTCAGACTTTCATATTCAAAAGAGAATTTTGAAAAACTGCCTGAGCAGTTTATTGTAATTTCAAACCATCAGAGTCTTATGGATATTCCGATTTTTATGACTTTCTTCCCGGATAAAGATGTGCGCTTTGTTGCAAAAGAAGAACTTGGACGTCACGTTCCGCTTATTTCAGAAATGCTCAGAAGTCATGAGCATTGTGTGATCCCGAGAAAGGGCGGTGCGGGAAAAGCAATGCGCACAATCGAATCTTTTGGAAAAAGAGTTCTCGAAAGAAAGCAGATTCCTATTATTTTCCCGGAAGGAACAAGAAGTAAAGATGGTGAACTTTTAAATTTTTACAGCGCTGGATTTAGAAAAATTGCAGAAACTACAAACCTTCCTGTCGTCGTGTGCTGTCTTGACAATGGATATAAAATAAACGATTTTATGCATGTTCTTGAAAACATTTCAAATATTGACTACAAGGTAAAAGTAATCAAGATTTATGAAGCGCCTAAAAATAAAGATGAACAGGTAAAGATTCTTGAGGAATCAAAAGTATTGATGCAAAGACAACTGGAAGAATGGCGAAGATAATAAAGGCAAAAAAAAGGGCTGCGATGGCAGCCTTTTTTTAACGTTAAAATTATTTGAAGTCCTTTGGACGTCTTTCTGTGCGATTGCACTTTGTGCACTGCGCAACATTTCTAAGTCTTCCGTTTTCAAACATAGTTTTCATAACTATTTCACCCTGACAATCAGGACAAATGAATTTCTGTGTTGCAACGGTTGTACGAGAGTTTTTACTGGCTCCTGCCATCTGTATAACCTCCAATCGATTGGTTTTAACATCTTAAAGATTATAAATAAAATTGTCAAGTGTACTTTGTCTACTATTGACAATAACACTGGTATTTTGGTAATATAACTCACAGTTTTTCAAATTGGGGGTCATCCTTTGGCTAGAAATCAGACATCAGCTCAGAAAGCTTTTAGACAGAGTGAAGCAAGACGTTTGCATAACAAGGCAATCAAAAGTGAATGCCACACATATGCAAGACAGTTTGTAGAAGCTTGCCAGGCAAAAGATCAGGCAGCTGCTCAGACTAAATTAAAGACTCTTGTAAGTACACTTGATTCTGCTCGCAGCAAAGGCGTTTTAACACGCAATGCTGTATCACGCAAGAAGTCTCGTATGACAAAGCTTTACAATGTGACTTTTGCAGCAGCAAAATAACTTACAAAAATACATTGTATAAGATGTGATTTGTTTCGCATCTTATACAAAATGTATTAAACTGCTTTTTATGGAGATTACAGGTGGCAGACGATAAATTAACAAAAATTGATTTAGTTGAATCTGTATATCTCAATACAAAAATTGAAAAGCAGCAGGTTCAGGTGGTTGTTGATAACTTGCTTGAACAGATTAAATTATCTTTAGAAAACGGAAAGACAATTGAACTTCGTGGATTCGGAACTTTTGAAAACAGACTCAGAAAGGGTCGTTCAAAAGCGAGAAATCCCAAAACAGGGGAAATAGTTTCAGTTGAACCACATTATGTGGCTGTTTTCAGAGCAGGAAGAGAATTAAAACAGTCTTTATTCAACCTTCCTGTAAACAGCGATAATTCAAAATAATCTTAATTAATAATCAGAAAATCATAGATAAATTAGGTTAAAATATTTTTGTTGCTAAAAATGCATAAACTGATTACAATAAATTTATCTGATTTGGGATTTTTTTATGGAGAACGAAAAAAAGAATTTTACAGTTCTAGGTTCAGAGACAGAGTTTGACGGTATTCTCGAATTTACCGACGATCTCAAAATTAACGGAAGATTTAATGGTACGATAGTTGCAACTGGAAATCTTGAAATTGATAAAGCTGCTATCTGTACTGTAGATAAAATGGCTGCTAATTCAATCATCATTTCTGGAAATGTGACAGGAAATATTGAAGCAGCCGAAAGAGTAGAAATGTGCAATGGAAGTAAAGTAAAAGGCAACGTTACTACTGCACGTCTTAGAATTGCAGATAATGTTGAATTTGAAGGTCAGGTTACAATGCTTGAAAAAGAACCTGATGTTGATTTATTCTCTGTTGCTTCTGACGAATTTAAGCAGTCATTGATTTTAAAATCAGATACTGAAAACTAGTTTTTAATCTAATCCTTGTTTTTTGAAAATCATTAAAATTGTTTTTTATATTAATTCATTTATTTTTTAATGGAGATTTTTATGGCAGCATTTAAACGCCGTACTACGAAAAAGTCTGAAGAAGAAATTCAGTCTAGTGAAACAGAAGCAGAAACTCCTGCTGTTGAAACAGAAACAGATTCTGCAGAGCAGTCTCAGGCAGATGGAGAAGCGGAAGCCGCTGCAGTTTCTGATGAAGGCGGTGCGGTAAAAAAACGCAGGACAGTTGTTAAAAAGACATCAGATCAGAACAACTTTAAGGCAAATCCATCAAACGGGAAAACATTTACACCAAAGAAAGGCTTTTCAAGAAACATCCCTCAGGAAGTTGCACAGACAGAAACTCACCTTCCTGAAAGCATGCAGGATGTCGGTTCTCAGCCTCGTCTTGAAATTAACGAATTGACAAAAAAAGGAATGCAGGAACTTCGTGAACTTGCAATCCAGTATGGATTTACAGCTGATGATCTTGCACCAATGAAAAAGCAGGATTTGATTTTTGTAATCCTTAAAGCACATACAGAACACGGTGGAATTATTTTCGCATCCGGTGCTCTTGAAATTTTACCTGATGGTTACGGTTTCTTACGTTCACCACAGAACTCTTATCTTCCAGGCCCGGATGATATTTATATAAGCCCGAGTCAAATCAGACTGTTCAATCTTAAAACAGGTGATACAGTTTACGGACAGACACGTTCTCCAAAGGAAGGAGAAAAATTCTTCGCACTTTTACGTATCGAAAGTGTAAACTTTGATGAACCTCGTGTTGCACAGACACGTGTTCCGTTTGAAAACCTTACACCGCTTTATCCGAATGAAAAGCTCAAGCTTGAAACTGTTTCAACTGAAATTTCAACACGTATTGTTGACTTATTTGCACCTATCGGAAAAGGTCAGCGTCTTTTGATTGTTGCGCCTCCAAAGGCTGGTAAAACAATCCTCATGCAGAAGGTTGCAAATGCAATTACAACAAACAATCCTGAAGTTTACCTCATCGTTCTTTTGATTGATGAACGCCCTGAGGAAGTTACAGAAATGGAAAGAGCCATCAAGGGAGAAGTTATTTCTTCTACATTTGATGAACAGGCAACACGCCATGTTCAGGTTGCAGAAATGGTTCTTGAAAAGGCAAAACGCCTTGTTGAACATAAACGCGATGTAGTTATCCTTCTTGACTCAATTACACGCCTTGCACGTGCTTATAACCAGACGGTTCAGACTTCTGGAAAAGTACTTTCTGGTGGTGTTGATTCAAATGCTCTCTTTAAACCAAAACGCTTCTTTGGTGCAGCAAGAAATGTTGAGGAAGGCGGTTCGCTTACAATTATTTCTACGGCACTTATCGAAACAGGAAGCCGTATGGACGAAGTTATCTTTGAAGAGTTTAAAGGAACCGGTAACTCAGAAATCGACCTTGACAGACGCCTTGCAGAACGCCGTCTTTTCCCTGCAATCAACATCAAAAAGTCAGGAACAAGAAAAGAAGAGCTTTTGCTTACAGATTCTGAACTTCAGAGGCTATGGATTTTACGTAAAGTTCTTAACCCGATGGAAGATGTCGAAATTACAGAACTTATTCTTGACCGCATGAAAAAGAGTAAGACAAACGAAGCTTTCCTTGCCAGCATGAACGCAGGAACGGCTGCGGTTGACTAATTTGTTGTATTTTTTTATACTTATATAATATTTCTTGTGGTATTATTTTTATATTTTCAGCTGACGGTGACGGAATGATAGATGTTCCATTATTTGGGCAAGCTAGTGGTGGCCGGGCGTAATACAGGGCAAGAAAGACAGGAGTTATTAAATGAAAAAGGATATTCATCCAGAGTACACACTTACAAAGATTACATGCGTATGCGGTAATGTAATCGAAACACGTTCAACAGTTAAAGATATCAATGTTGAAATTTGTTCAGCTTGCCACCCGTTCTTTACTGGTAAGCAGAAGCTTGTTGACACAGCAGGTCGTATCGATCGCTTCAACAAACGTTACGGAATTAAAGAAGAAAATAAATAATTTTAATCCGTTTAAAATTTTCTGTTATTACGGAAAGTGTTGGGATTTTGGTTTTGAACTCAAACTAAGACCACAGACTTTTTCGCGGATGCAGAAATAAAAAAAATAAAGCGAGTTACGAAGTTAACCGCATAAGGGGTTCCTAATGGCACTTACAAAAGAACAGTCAGCATCACTTGTATCAAAGTTCGGTGCTAACGAAAATGACACTGGAAACACAAAGGTTCAGGTTGCTCTTCTTACAGCAAGAGTTGAACAGCTTACAGCTCACATCCAGAACTTTCCAAAAGACAAGAGCGCAAAACGTTCACTCTTAAAAGTAATCGGTCAGCGCAAAAAGCTTTTGAAGTATCTCCAGAGAACAAATCTTGAAACTTACCGTGCACTTATCAAAGAATTGAATTTGCGTAAGTAGTTTTTAAGGTTAGAAAATCCTGCTTCCTTTTGTTAGGAACAGGATTTTTTATTTAAGTGCAAAAAATTATTAAACCATGAGGGGATAAAAAGAAATAAGATAGGAAACAAGATAAAAGGAATTAAAACAGATTTCTGCTTTAATAAAATTCAGCTTATAAAAATAGTTTCTTTTATTTTGTTTCTTGTTTTTCTTTTGTCCTCTTTTGAAAAATATAAGGAGATTATAATGTCAGTAGAAAGAGTGACTTACAGACTTGGAGATGCCGATCTCATTCTCGAAACAGGAAAAATCGGTAAACAGGCAAACGGTTGTGTTTATGCACAGTGGGGCGGAGCTGCAGTTATTGCAACAATCTGTGCTTCATCAAATGTAACAGAAGGACAGGACTTTGTTCCTGTTACAGTTGAATACAACGAAAAATTTTATGCTGCTGGAAAAATTCCAGGTGGCTTTGTAAAAAGAGAAGGACGTCCAAAGGATAAAGAAATTCTTGTATCACGTTTGATTGACCGTCCTATGCGTCCGCTTTTTGAACCATCATTCGGACATGAACTTCAGATTGTTCCTACATGTGTATCTGCAGACGGCGAACACACACAGGATATTCTTGCAGTTCTCGCAGCAAGTGCAGCAACATCAATTTCTGACATTCCGTTCCACGGACCTGTTGCAGCATGCCGTATCGGATTTAAAGATGGAAAATATATCGTAAACCCTACATTCAAGGAAATTGAAGAAGGCGATATGGAAATCGTTGTAGCCGGAACAAAAGACGGATTTACAATGGTAGAAGGTGGAGCTAACGAAGTTTCAGAAGAAGTAATGCTTGGTGCTCTTGCAGAAGCAGAAAAGTTCATTAAAGAAATGTGTCTTCTTCAGGAAGAACTCGTTAAAAAATGCGGAAAAGAAAAGCTTCCTCTTAATCCTCTTGATATTACACTTGAAAATGCAGATACAATCGAAGCAGAAGCAACTCCATTATTAAAGGAAGCATGCTTCCAGAATGGTAAGCAGAACCGTGGTCTTGCAGTTTCTAAGGTTATTAAAGAACTTACAGCTAAACATGAAGAACAGCTTTCTGATCCTGTTCAGCAGAAGCTCTTTATGACTTTGATTGATGACATTCAGTATAAGCTTTTAAGAAAATCAATTCTTGATGACGGTGTCAGAATCGACGGCCGTAAGACAGATGAAATAAGACCAATCACTTGTGAAATTAATGTACTTCCACGTCCACACGGATCTGCTCTCTTTACACGCGGTGAAACTCAGTCACTTGCTGTTTGTACACTCGGTACAACAATGGATGAACAGGTTTACGATGATATCGATGGCGACAGAAGTGAACACTTTATCCTTCACTATAACTTCCCGCCATACTCAGTTGGTGAAACAGGAAAGCTTACAACAGGAAGACGTGAAATCGGTCACGGAAACCTTGCACGTCGCTCGCTTGCTCCAATGGTTCCAAACCGCGAAGAGTTCCCTTACACAGTTCGTGTAGTTTCAGAAATCATGGAATCTAACGGTTCTTCTTCACAGGCTTCTACATGTGGTGGATGTCTTTCTATGCTCGCTGCCGGTGTTCCGATGAAGAAAATGGTTGCTGGTATTGCAATGGGTCTTATCACAGAAGCAGAAGGTGACAATCCTTACGGACGTTATAAGATTCTTTCTGATATCCTTGGAGAAGAAGATCACCTTGGTGACATGGACTTTAAGGTAGCAGGAACAAAAGACGGTATTACTGGATTCCAGATGGATATCAAGATTGCCGGTGTTACAACAGAAATCATGAAAAAGGCTCTTGAACAGGCTCGTGTTGGCCGTATGCATATTCTTTCTATCATGGAAAAATGCATTGACAAACCGGCTCCAATAAGCCCTTATGCTCCAAAAATTCTTACAATGAAAATTCCTGTAGACAAGATTGGTGCTTTAATCGGACCAGGCGGAAAGAATGTAAAAGCCCTCTGTGCACAGTATGGAGTTACAATTAATACAGACGATGACGGAACTGTAACAATCTACGGTAAAACTGGTACTTCTGCAGAAGAAGCTAAAAAAGCCGTTAAGGGAATTACAGAAGATCCTGAAGTTGGAACAATTTACAATGGTGTTGTAAAGAGTATTAAAGACTTTGGTGCATTTGTAGAAATCTTACCTGGTAAAGAAGGCTTGTGTCATATTTCTAAGCTTTCACGTGGCCGCGTAGAAAAGGTAACTGATGTTCTTAAAGAAGGACAGCAGATTCCTGTTAAACTTCTCGAAGTTGACCAGAGAGGCCGCCTCCAGCTTTCTTATATAGATGCAATCGAAGAACAGAAATAGTGTATGACTGACGCTTCTCGCAGTCATACATGTTATATCACGACGGCTAAAGCCGCGTGATAAATAAGCTTCATGCTGATACTGCGTACAGCATAACCCATAGGGTGCAGCGTGTGGATTTAAAAAGAGTTCGGCTACGGTCGGACTTTTTTTTTACACTCGAATATGGTAATATAGAATAATGAATTTAATCGATATAAAATGTGTCGCTTTAGATGGCGCTGTAATTCCTGAATATAAAACCAAAGGAGCGGCAGGCTGTGATGTATGTGCTTTCCTTTCAGAAAGTTTAACTCTTAAACCGATGGAACGTTATGCAGTTCCAACAGGGCTTTTTTTTGAAATCCCGGAAGGCTATGAAATTCAGGTTAGACCTCGTTCGGGCCTTGCAATTAAAAACGGCATTACATGCCTTAACACTCCAGGTACAATCGATTCTGATTACCGTGGCGAAGTAAAGATTATCCTTGCCAATCTTGGAACAGAAGATTTTGTAATCAATAACGGTGACCGCATAGCTCAGCTTGTTGTAAGTCCTGTGACGGCAGCAAATTTTATAAAAGTTGATAAGCTCGATGAAACACAGAGGGGTAGCGGGGGATTTGGTTCTACCGGAAAATAGAGTTTTTTTGAATCTTAAAATAAATGAATATTAAAGAAAGAGCATTAGAAATAAAAGAAGTTCTCCAGGAAAAATACATTCACATTTTGTTTAAAAAGAGAATGTTTAAAGACAAAAGTCTTTTGAGGTATGTTTTAAAAGAACTTATGATTTATTTTCTTTTAATGTTCGTCGTTTTCTTTTTTATTTTCTTTGTAAATCAGATTCTCGTAATGATGCTTAATCTTCTTGGGAAAAATCTGCCTCTTGGTGATGTTATTCTTCTTATGTTTTATTCTATACCTTCAATTATTTCGCAGACTGCACCTTTTTCTCTTTTGACTGGATTTTTAATGTGTCTTGGCAGGATGAACTCTGATAATGAAATTTTAATTTTGAGGGCCTCTGGACAGAATCCCAGATTGATAATTCTTGTTCCTGTTCTAGCAATCGGGCTTATTGTTTCCGTTTTTTCTTTTTTTGTAAATGACTATCTTTTACCTGTAGGACTCATTAAATACAAGGAACAGTATCTTATAAGCATTTCGCGGAATCCTTTTATTGAGATTGAACCGAATTCAGTAAAAAAGCTTAATGAAAATACAATCATCACAGGTGATGTTAAAAACTCAGAAATTTCAGATATTGTTTTTATTGATCGTGATGAAAATCATAATCCAAGAATTATTTTCGGTGGAAAATCAAAAGCAGATACTTCAAATGAGAATGGTGTAAGCATGCAGCTTTCTATTTCTGATGCTTCTGTTATTACTCTGGATGCAAAGGATAAGAAAAAATTCAGTTTGATAACTTCCGATATGATGAAACTTAATATTTTTGAATCTTCATTTATTTCCGGAAATAACGAAATTCAGCCTAATGAAATGACTTCTTATGATGTTTTAAAAGAGATTAAAAGGATAAAAAAGAATCCAAATCATACAAGGGAAGAACTTAATCAATGGGTTATTGAATTTAATAAAAAATATGCTCTTTCTTTTGGCGCGCTTTTTTTTGCATTTCTTGCACTTCCGCTTGCGCTGCTTTTCTGTAAGTATAATGGAATTGCTGTAGGATTGACGCTTGGTTTTATTATTTCCGCTCTTTACTGGTCTTTAATCTGGATATTTATGCTTGCCGGTTATAGAAACGGTTTTAATGGTTTTTTTGCAATGTGGATGCCGAATATTCTTGTCGGAATAGCGGGCCTGTTCTTTTACATCCGTATGATGAGGCAATAGAAATGAAGCTTGTATGGTATATTTTAAAACAGATTTTGCCGCTTTTATTCATCATTCTTTTTATGTTTATTTTCGGTTTTGAAATTGCAGATCTTTTTATGAATATCTGGAAATATATTTTTAATAATGTTCCGGTTGTTACTGTTTTAAATATACTTGCTTTATATATTCCAAAAACAGTAACGTATGCTTTGCCGCTTGCACTTCTTTTTGCAAACTGTTATATGCTTGGAAATCTTGAGTCACGGAATGAGCTTGTTGCATTTTTTGCTTCCGGTGTTTCTTATGTAAGGTTAGTAATGCCTCTTATAGTTTTTGCTTTTATTCTTGCGCAATTATTTATTCTGTTTGATGATAAGGTTGTTGTACAGACTTATAAAAAGTATAATGAATTGAAAAATACATCTTTACATATTAATCAAAAGGAAACTAACAGTAATATTACAATCAGAAGTGAAGATGGAAAAATTATTTATAAGGCAGATCTTTATGATGCACGGGAGAAAAAACTCCATGGTCTTATGGTTATTATAAGGGATGAGGAAGCAAAGTTTTCCTCAATTGTAAAATGTAATTATGCAGTATGGAATGAGGATACGGACAAATGGGCTTTGTCTTCTCCGGTTGTTTATAAAATCAATGAGAATAACGATCTTGAAAATGTTAACATAACTTCTGAGATTTCAGATCTTTTAGTTGAATCACCGGATACATTTAAAAATAATGAAGTAGATGTTGAAACGGTCTCAATAAAAGAAGCAAAAGAATATTTAAGATATCTCCAGAGAACAGGTCTTCCCGGAGGAAAAGCTTATTCTGTTTACTACAAAAAGTTTTCTTTTCCTTATGTAATGCTTATTGTAACTTTTCTTGCAATCGGTTTGACTGGAAGAACAAGGAAAAATGCTTTAATCATCAGTTTTCTTTTTTCACTTATAGCATCTGTTATGTTTTATGTTTTGCAGATGGTTACGATGCTTCTTGCTGAAAATGGTTATATTGCTCCGGCTGCCGGTGCATGGCTGCCTGTTATTATATTTATGATATTAAGTTTTGTTCTTCTTAAAAATTCAAAAACGTAAAAAATAAGGAACATGTATGGAAAATATATTCAAGATAACTCATAAGAATAAAAATTCAAAGGCAAGAACTGGCGTTTTAACATTGCCGCATGGAACCGTGCAGACTCCGGTATTTATGCCGGTTGGAACAAATGCAACTGTAAAGGCAATTACCAATGATGATCTTAATGAAATAGGTTTTGAGATTATTCTTGCAAATACGTATCATCTATATCTTAGGCCTGGTGCAGATTTAATCCAGGAAGCAGGCGGGCTTCATGGATTTTCAAAATGGAATAAAAATTTTTTAACCGATTCCGGAGGATTTCAGGTTTTTTCACTTTCTAAGCTCAGAAAGATTACTGATGAGGGCGCAAAATTCCAGAGTAATATTGATGGAAGCTATCATATGTTTACACCGGAAAATGTTGTTGATACTCAGGTTAAATTTAACTCGGATATACAGATGCAGCTTGATGTATGCTCTGGCTGGGGTGTTTCCAGAAAAGAGGCTGAAGAAGCTTTAAGGATAACTTCTGACTGGCTTTTGAGGGCAAAAAAAAGATGGGAAGAGTGCCGTGAAAATGGTTATAAGGGAATTCTTTTTCCGATTGTGCAGGGAAACTTTTTTGAGGATTTGAGAAAGAAAAGTGCAGAGTTTGTTTCATCGCTGGATATGGGCGGAATTGCAATAGGAGGCCTTTCTGTAGGAGAACCTAAAGAAGAATTCTCTAAATTCCTGTCCTATACAACTGACTTCCTTCCGGAAGATAAGCCTAAATACGTAATGGGAATTGGAACACCCGACTATATTCTTGATGCAATTTCTAACGGAATTGACATGTTTGACTGTGTTTTACCTACACGAAATGCAAGAAACGGATCTTACTTTACACGGGATGGAATGCTTTCCATTAAACAGGAGCGTTTTTTGCATGATGACGGCCCTGTAGATCCTGAATGTAACTGCAAAGTGTGCAGGACATATTCACGTTCATATTTAAGGCATTTATTTAAATCTTCTGAAATTTTAAGCAGTATTCTTGCAACTTTTCACAATTTATATTTTTTAAATAATATGGTAAAAGAAGCCAGAGAAGCTATTAATAATGACAGATTTGACGAATATAAAGAGGTATTTCTGTCGAGATTTAAAGCAGGAGCAATAAAATGAAAAAAATATTTTCCGTACTTGTTTTTTTAAGCCTTTCTCTTTGTTTTGCACAGGACAAAAAAGCACCGTTAAAACCGGATCCTGAGAGAGTAGAAAAAGCCGCCCTCAAGGATGAAGGTAAGAATGCTGTAGAGGAAAAAATTGATACGATACGTTATGGAATTGAATCTGAAATAGTAAATCTTATCAAATCTCTTATTGATAATGATGACCCTCGTTTTTCTGATGAACTTTATGGACTTTTCTATCAGACAAAAAGTGTAGCAGTCCGTGAAAAGATAATTGAATATTTTACAAAAGAAAAGGATCCATGTATCGAAGATTATGCTGTAGAAATTCTTTCTGATCCGTATGATACTAAAAATTCGACTGTAGATCTGCTTTTTAAATATATTTCAACTGTAAAAACAAAAGAGGCTGTTCCACATGTTTTAAAACTTCTTGAGTCTGAAGATGAAACTTATTTTTCAAATGCTCTTTCTGCACTCGGTGAAATAGGTGGAAATGAAGAAGCTTCTTACCTCATTGAATATCTTGACAGAGATGACCTTAGTGTTCCTCAGAGACAGAGCCTTATGAAGGTTCTTGGAAAATTAAAGGCAGAAGAAACTTATGACAGGCTTGCTGAAATTGCACAGGATGAAGAAGAAAATTCATTTGTAAGAATGTATGCAGCTCAGGCAATCGGTGAAATGAAAAAGACTGAAGCTCTTCCGATTCTTGTAAAACTTTTTGAGACTTCTGATCCTAACTTTAGGGTTTGCGTAATAAAAGGCGTTTCAAATTATTCAAGTAAAGAAGCTGTTGATGTAATTATCCAGGGAATTAAAGACGGACACTGGAAGGTTAGACAGGAAGCACTTGAATGTGCACAGAAAATGAATCTTGAGGAAGCTGTTCCGTATATAATTTACAGAGCAAAAAAAGATCCGGAAAAGGTAATTAAAGAAAAGGCGTATGAGGTTCTTTCAAAACTTAATACATCTGAGAGCGTAAAATTTCTTATTGAACAGATTACAGATAAAAAAGTTGACGATGGAGCAAAAGGGAGAGCGTGTGAGGCACTTCTTAAAAATACAACTGCTGGCAGGACTGAAATTGCTCAGCTTGCTGAAGAAGTTGCAGCAAATGACAGCCGAAAGCAGTTAAGATATACTGTTGGAAAACACATGTCAAAATATCCTGATCCGAAATTTGGAAAAGCCTCTTACGAATATATGTGTTCTAAGGATGCAATGACATGTGCAATAGGAATTGATATGTATGCTTCTGGAAGATATTCAGAATCTAAAGCAAAGATTTCTGAAATTGCAGAGAATCCTAAGGCTGGTGCAAACCAGAAAAAGGCGAGAAAAGTTCTTCAGCTTGATTAGGAGATGCTTTAATGACAACTGATGAATACTGGCAGAAATTTCTTAAAGAAAAAAATAAAAAGCCGGATTTAAAATATAACGGTGAATTTCAGTTTGGAATGGGTGACGATGAAGACAGTGGGCTTTTAGGCCTCGTTATTTCAGGACGTAAAACTGCGGTTACTTCTTCACTTTATTCTTTTGATATCGATATGGAACGTGTTCCCAAAAAAGGTGATTATTATATTATTACAGATAACAGCGGAAATCCTGTATGCATAATTCACGAAATCAATGTTCAAGTTACTGCATTTAAAGATGTGACATGGGAATATGCTCAAAAAGAAGGAGAAGACGAAAATATAAGCCAGTGGCGTAACAGTCATATAGATTTCTTTATGGATGAAGGCGATATCATGGGTTATGAATTTTCAGAAGATATGCCTGTTGTTCTTGAAGAGTTTGAAGTCGTATACCGTTAGTTGCAATGTTTGCTTTTACCGGTTCTTGTGCAGTATATTTAATTTAGTTTTCGTAGAAACTGTTTATCTTTCTGTAAACTGAGTTAATTTTTTCTTTCTGTTCATCCGTAAATCTGTCATCTGCCTGATCGATTAGTGTTTCAAGAGTTGAAAGGCTTTCTGAAATTGCAGTTGAGAAACCTCTCGAAACCTTAAACCAGTAGTTTCCATTATTATCAGTAAATATGCAGATAAAGCCCATTTCACGGCTTTTACTTTTTGCAACAGCAACATTAAGAATAAAATCCGTGGCATCTACAAGTTTTTGAATATCTTTTTCATTTGAAATATTGATATTAAGCTTTCTGTCAAATTTCTTTTCTTCAACAGGAATCAGATTAAGATTTGCTGCAATTTTAAAGATAAGCTCAAGTTTGTCGCCTGAAAGAAGTTCATAGCCGTCTTTAAGAAGAACTTTTCCGCGTAAACCTGATATTCTTGAATAGAGTTTATTATCTTTTGAAATGTCGTTTTCTTTTGCACATACGAGAAGTTCACCGAGAGGAAGAAATACAGTCTGTTTTCCCTTGATTTTTTTTGTCTTAAAGATAAATGAACCGATTGTAAGACCTTCTTTTTCTTCTCCTTTTTTATGCAGTTTTTCATTTTTAAGCTTTTCTTTCTGAGGTTTGTCACCTTTTGCCTTTTTAAGTGAATTTAGATTTGATTCCAGCTGTGGATCAATTTTATAAAGCTGGTTTTTCGTAAGAGGAGATACACTCATGGCAAAAATTCTGCTTGTTCTTACAATTTCACCTGCGACTATGTACAGAGGATCTGTTCGGAACATTCCGCTTCCAGGATGAATTGAAATATGGTCAGCTGTCAGTGTTCTGTAATTATCACGGGATTCACGTACGCATACAAATTGAATCATTCCGCTTGCGATACAGCACAGGTAATTGTCTATAGAGCCTTTTGAAAGAATCGGAATTTGCTGGTCAGAAATGATTTCTGAAAGCTGCAGATTTATGTTTTCGATTTCTGCCATTACCTTTTCGTCTAGGTAATACTTTTTACAGAAGTGTTCTTTATTTTTCTGCTGGATGTATGTTCTGTAAAGATTTAAATATGCAACAAAATCGCCCTGGATGTCGCGGAAAGAATGATGGGCTTTTCTTGCATCCATTTCTTCTCCCTGCGGTAATACAAAAGGTGAGTGTGTACTTAAAAAGGATGCAGCAATGAGAACTTCTTCGAGTACATCCGGGTATTTCATTATGGATTCGACAATGATTCTTGAAACACGCGGTGCAAGCGGGAAGAGCACCATCATATTTCCTATTGCTGAAAGTGAGTTGTCATCATTGATTGCCTTAAGAAGCCTGAGTGTTTCAACGGCACCACGGATTGCTTCTTTTGAAGGCTGTGAAATAAAGTCAAAGCTTTCAAAATCTCTGATTCCGAGTTCCGACATCCTTAAAACAACTTCACTCAAGTCTGTCCTGAATATTTCTTCTATTGTGTAGCTTTCCCGGGTTTCGTAATCTTTTTTAGGATAGAGTCTGTAGCATGTTCCTGGTTGTGTTCTTCCGGCACGGCCGCGTCTCTGGTTGCATGAAGCCTTTGAAACAGGTGTTTCGATAAGGCTTGAAGTGTAGGTTTTAGGTGAATAGAAGTTAAGCTTTGCTAGACCGGAATCGATTACGGATGTAATTCCATCGATGGTTACAGAAGTTTCTGCAATGTTTGTCGAGATTATGACTTTTTTTCTTCCAAGAGGCGGTTTGTCAAAAACTTTTTCCTGTTCCTCTTTTGCAAGTCTTCCGTAAAGAGGAACCATCTGAATTTTTCTTGAAAAAGGAGCGTGGTATAATTTATTGATACAGTCTTTGATTGCTTTTTCACCTGGGAGAAAGACAAGAATATCACCGTCTGTATGATTGTACAAAATTCTATCTATTGTATTTGCAATTTTTGAAAGAAGAGCTTCTTCTGCAGTTGTAGTAAGTGTGCTTGCAGGAATTGTAGGTGAATCATATATAACTGTTACAGGATAAGTTACTGTATCAATTGTTACAATCGGGCAGCCGTCAAAATAAGTTGAAAACTGCTCTGCATTCATAGTTGCGCTTGAAACAATTACCTTTAAATCAGGACGTACTTTTAAAACGCGTTTGATAAGTCCAAGAACAAAGTCAATGTTTAAGCTTCGCTCGTGTGCTTCATCAATCATAATGACTGAATATCTGTTCATCATCGGATCAAGTTTCATTTCCTGCAAAAGAATTCCGTCGGTCATGATTTTAATCTTTGTAGTTAAATCTGTTTTATCTTCAAAACGCATTTTATATCCGACAAGACCGGGATAAGAAGTGCCTAACTGCTTTGAAATGAACTCGCTTACTGAAAGAGCTGCTATGCGTCTTGGCTGTGTAACTGCGATTATGCCGTTTTCTGAATAACCTGCTTCGTGGAGTATAACCGGAATCTGTGTTGTTTTTCCTGAACCTGTAGGACTTTGTACTACGATAACCTGATTCTGTTTGAGAGTATCAAGAATTCTCTGCTTCTGCTGGTAAACAGGAAGCGCCTGATAATTTATTGCCATGTTATAATGTCCTTAACGTCGTCTAATGCTTTTTCCCTGCTTCTTAAATACGGTTCCCAGCTTTCATAACCGTTTGTAACCAGGTACTCGTAAAATTCAGGGGACATTCGTTTTATTAAATAATTTCTTTCTTTATCTATAAAAGTTGTAATATAATCGCGTTTATGATTTGTGATATATATACCCTTTGGTGTCTTTTTTAAATTCAGCGTAACTAAAAATCCGTCACCAGTGTAATCTCTGATTGCTGTCGGATTTTCATAATTTGGTCTGCTTCTCTGTCCTGAAATTGTATTTCCAGTTGAATACAATATAACTTTTTTTATTTTTTTAGTTTTCGAATCTGCAAAATATTCTGCAGGTTTTACTACGTGAGGATGATTTGACCAGAGAATATCTACTCCTGCATCTAGAAGTTCAAGGTAAAAATTTCTGTGGTCTTCAAAGATATCCAGAATATATTCAGGTTCATCTGTATGAACTGCCAGAATAAATAAATCGCAGGGATTTTCCTGTTTTAATTTTATGACAAGATCTTTTAATTCATTATTTCCTTTTTCGTTAAATGGGAAATAATTTATTCTTTCATTTGCTGTTGAGGTATTTAAAATCTGTGTAATTCCGAGAAAGATGACATCATAGTTTTTGATTTTAAAACAGTTAAAAGTGATTGGACTTTGTGAGGCTTTTTTTGCTGTCGAAACATCCTGTTTAAGTCCGTTTATGTAAACCGGGCGATCTGTACCCTGATAATTTTCATGGACAGAATTTATCCATTGTGCCGTAGATATTATTCCGTTTACACCCTGATCATTTGTATGATTGTTTGCAACTGTTATCAGATTAACTCCGGCATCGATTGCAGCCTGGGGATAGGATGGCTGCATATTAAAATTAGGGTAGTTTTCAAAAGGGCGGTCATCACAAACAGGTGCTTCTACATTGGCTATCGTTAAGTCTGAATTTAATGTAATGTCTTTTATACCATCCCAGATAAGGGAAAAGTCCCTGGTTTTAAAATTCTGTGTGTGGCACATAATATCGCCACAGATAACTATGTTCAGATTATCGGGAGAAGTGCTTTTTACGTCTGCAGTTTCGACTTTTGTTGATGTACAGGAAAATAAAAGCAATACTGAAATAACTGTTAGAAATGTCTTACGCATGAAGATATTATATAACAAAAATCTCTAATTTTCTATAAGCACGTAAACTTTACCATTCTTTTTTTATTTGTTTTTTTTAAGTTACATGATATAATGGTAGATAATACATCTTTGTTATACTTGATATTTATTAGGAGAAAGGTTTATGGATGATTTTTTCGAGCCTATTAATGGTGTAGGATATATAGGGCAGCCTTCGGAAAATAAAGATAACGATGAAGAGAAAAATATCGAACTAGAAGAAATTGAAACACTTTCTGAAGGTGATTCAGTTTCTGAAAATAATATTTCTACCGGCGTGGAAGCTGAAAACGAAAAACAGAATGTTCCTGATTCAGAAGAAGGATCTGTTGAAACTGATTCTTATTTACAGGAACCTGTGAAAGAAGAAATTCCTGCAGAAGAACCGCCAATTGAGCAAAGTACAGTTGCTGAGCCTGCTTATGTTGAACCTGTTAAAATTGAACCTTCAGCTCCAGAACCAGAATATGAAAAGAAATCTGCATCATCAAATAAAAAGAAGAAACAGACTCTGTATACAAGAATTATTATTCCGGCATTTGTAATTCTTGCTTTGGGAAGCATCTTTGTTTCATCATTTGTAAGAGCAGAAACAAATGATCAGATGAAAAAAACTTACAAAGATACACTTGAAAAAAATGTTCCTCTCATTCTTTTTAAAGTAAAAGAGGAAAAAGAAGAGCTTGCAAAATATGTTCAGGATACAAAACGTGGTTATGAACTTTTTTCAAGGGATGAGTCTTATATTTCCAAAACACTTCTGGACATCTACATTGAACAGTTTGGACTTTATGGCGCAACTTATTCAGATAAAAAGGGAAATGTAATTTATGCTGCAGGAAAATCAACAAAGAATCTTTCACCTGCAGAAATAACATCCATTAATAGCGCAGTAAAGGGAAAGACTGCGACGTTTACTGCTGTAAAAGATAATGAAGTAATTTTTGTCTCTTCAATAATGATGGCTGATGGAGTTCTTTCATTTGAAAAAGAATTGAGTAATATAGATCTCCTCGAAAATTATGCACATCTTATGAATTGTGTAATGACAGTATTTATTGATGATCTTCGTGTTGAAACTACAATCAGAGGTGAAGACGGTCAGTATCTTGTCGGAACAAAATTGAATAACGATGAGATTTATTACAAAGTATACAACGAAAGAGAAGCGTTCCATGGTGACAACAGAATTGTTGGAAGACCTTATTTAACAGTTTATATTCCGCTGGAAAATGATGACGGACAGAATATTCTTCTTTTTATGGGTGTTCCGATTCATGCAATTGAAAACGTTGCAAAAAATATTTCGGATAAATCTATTATTGTTGTAGTTATAATAATCCTTTTTGTAATTGTGGTTATCCTTCTTTCTGTATCACTGTTTGTTATGAATCCTCTTAATAAAACAGCAGATGCATTCGAAATCTTAAACGGAACATCCGGTACTTCTGATTTAACAATCAGATTAAATTCAAAAGGTAATCATGAAATTTCAAGAATGACTGACGAAATTAATAGTTTTATTGCTTCGCAGCAGTCACTTATTTCTGATGTAAAAGAAGCAAGTGATGCTCTTGCTCAGATTGGTGAAAGTCTTGCGACAAGTTCACAACAGTCTGCAAGTGCAATTTCACAGATTATGGCTAATATCGAAAGTGTAAACGGTAATGTCGAAAAACAGACTGTAGCTCTTGCCGATGTAAAACAGTATTTACAGAAAAATCTTGATGCTGCTTCAAGCCTTGATATGCTTATTGAGCATCAGTCTGCAGGTATTACACAGTCTTCTGCTGAAATTGAACAGATGATCGGAAACATAAATTCTGTTACTAATTCTGTAACAAAGATGGCTGATGAATATAAAAACCTGATGTATGTTACTGAAAATGAAAAACAGAGACAGAATATAGTAGCCGGTCAGATTGCAGAAATGGCCCAGCAGTCAAAACACCTTTCAGAAGCCAATAATGTAATTTCTCAGATTTCTTCACAGACAAACCTTCTTGCCATGAATGCTGCAATCGAAGCTGCTCATGCCGGAGAAGCAGGTAAGGGATTCTCTGTTGTTGCTGATGAAATCCGTAAGCTTGCAGAAAACTCCGGTAAACAGTCAAAGGCTATCAAGTCAGAATTGAACTCTATTACTAAGATTATTTCGGAGGTTGTAAATAATTCAACTCTTGCAGTAACAGGATTCGAAGATATTCTTAATAAAGTAAGCAGTACGGAAGTTCTTGTAGATCAGATTACAGATGCAATGAAAGAACAGCAGACTGCTTCTGAACAGGTACTTGTTGCTTTAAGAGATATTAACGATTCTACGACACAGGTAAAGGATAACTCAAAGATTATGACTTCTGGAGTACTTGCTGTAAGTTCTGCTACCGAAAATCTTTCTCAGATTGCACAGATTGTATCTGGAAGTATGGATGAAATGCGTTCAGGTGCAAAAGAGATTAATATGTCATCACAGGATGTAAATGAACTTGCAAATAATACAAAGGATAATATCCAGGTAATGACAGACATTATTAATAAGTTCAAGCTTGAATAGAAAACTATCAAAGCTGAACTTATTAATTAAACTGACTCTAATCAGGCCTGTTTATGCAGGTCTGTTTTTTTTACGAGGAATACAGAAAGTAAAAGGGCTGCGATATAAAGTGCTCCGGTAAAGATTAATACATTCTGATAGCCGGTTGGATTTACAGTCGTTCCGTTTAATTCTATAAACGAGCCTGTTTTTTCTACGATAAGATTTGCAACCTGATTTCCTGTAAGGCCTGCAAATGCCCATGCCGAAAGTGTAATTCCGTGAATGGCAGAAATATTTCCCATGCCGTAATGGTCAGAAAGCAGTGTAGGTACATTAGAAAATCCGCCGCCGTATCCTGCGTTTATCATAAAGTTTAATGCAAGAACAAATGTAATGAGAATTATGTTTCCGTTTCCGTTTGCAATTCCGTTTGTAAGATAAACAACTGCAGAAAGTACAATCGAAATTATAAAAATCATTTTGTAAATTGTATTTCTGTCTTTCATTTTGTCTGCCCATGCAGAAAATCCGATTCTTCCGCCGGCATTAAATAATGCAGAAATCATGGAAATGATTCCGATAAAAGAACCAAGCCCGATACACTTAATTATCTGTTTTTCCTGAGAAATGATTGCAAGACCGCATGTGATGTTGATGTAGAACATAAGCCAGATTGCAATGTAAGAAATTACAGGTTCTGTTTTTAATGTTGCGATGATGCCTTCTTCTTTTGATTTTTTCTGAGGTTCAATCCAGCCTTCCGGTTTTGCAAGAATGAGGTGTCCGATAAACATCATGACAAAATAAACTGCGGCAAGAATGTAAAACATTTTATAGATTCCGCCGTCTCCCAGGTTTTTTAACATCCACTGCATGACAGGTGATGCAATTGCTTTAGCAGCTCCAAATCCTGCTACGGCAAGTCCCGTTGCAAGACCTTTTTTATCTTTAAACCAGAGCATTAAAGTTTTAACAGGAGAAAGATAACCGCTTCCAAGTCCGATTCCCATTATAAAACCGTAGCTTACATAGATTCCGATTAATGAAAGCTTACTCGGAGTTCCAGAAGCAAGGCATTTTCCGCCGTACCAGATGAAAAATCCTGTTCCTGCCATACCGAGTGTAAATGTAATTGTTGCAATCAATGATGATTTATGAATGTTTTTTTCTACAAGACTTCCTAAAAATGCAGCTGACATTCCGAGAAAAAAGATTGCAAAGCTGAACGCCCATTCAACGGCGCCTTTTGAAAAGCCGATATAGTTTGCGATTTCCTGACTGAAAATTGACCAGCAGTAAACTGTTCCGATACTGCAGTGGAGTAAAAGAGCAGGGATGGCGCCCCTTATCCATTTGTTCTGAATGTTTTTCATAGAACCCCCCATTAAGATACTGTAGGTTTATATTACTATATATAGTCCCGCTTCTCAAGATATAAAAATCTTAAGGATTAAAAAGAGTCAGGGCATAAAAAAAGCCCCGCACGGAGCGGAGCTTTAAACTCTTACAAAACAAAAGCGTTCTGTAAGATATTATTTTTCATCCGCAAAAACGGATGTTTTTTTAGAATGAACCTGCAACTGCAACTGCGCAAGCTACTGTACATCCAACCATTGGGTTGTTTCCCATTCCCATGAAGCCCATCATTTCTACGTGTGCTGGAACTGATGAAGATCCTGCAAACTGAGCGTCTGAGTGCATGCGTCCGAGTGTATCAGTAAATCCGTATGATGCAGGACCTGCAGCCATGTTATCTGGATGCAATGTACGTCCTGTACCACCACCTGATGCTACAGAGAAGTATTTTTTACCTGCAAGGAGGCGTTCCTTCTTGTAAGTTCCTGCAACCGGGTGCTGGAAACGTGTTGGGTTTGTAGAGTTTCCTGTGATGGAAACATCAACATCTTCGTGCCACATGATTGCAACACCTTCGCGAACATCGTCTGCACCGTAGCACTTTACGATAAGGCGGTCAGGGTTAGAACCGTATGGAACTTCTTTTACAACTTTAAGAGCCTTGTCTGTTCCTTCACCGTTGAAGTAATCAAATTCTGTCTGAACGTATGTGAATCCGTTAATACGGCTGATAATCTGAGCTGCGTCTTTTCCAAGACCGTTCAAGATAACGCGGAGCTTGTTCTTGCGAACCTTGTTAGCGTTAGCAGCAATCTTAATAGCACCTTCAGCAGCAGCGAATGATTCGTGACCTGCTAAGAACGCAAAGCACTGTGTTTCTTCTGAAAGAAGACGTGCACCTAAGTTTCCGTGTCCAAGACCTACTTTGCGGTCATCAGCTACAGAACCTGGTAAACAGAATGCCTGGAGACCTTTTCCGATGTTAGCTGCAGCTGCAGAACCTGTTTTGTCTCCAGTCTTTTCTGCTTCTTTAATTGCAATTGCTGAACCTAATACATAAGCCCATTTTGCATCTTCAAAACAAATCTGCTGTGTTGACTGACAGATTTCGTATGGATCAAATCCGCGTGCTTTACAGAGATCACGTGCTTCGTTTAATCCTGCTTCGCCTTCTTTAAATCCGTATTCTTTAAGAGCCTTATTCACCTGAGGAATGCGGCCTTCAAAATCTTCAAATAATGCCATAATAACTATTCCTCCTGATTACTCTTTGCGTGGGTCGATAAGTTTTACCATACCCTGATCTGCTGTTACACGACCGTAGTGTGTGCGTGCACCTTCGATTGCTTCCTGTGCAGGTTTTCCTGCTTTAAGAGCATCCATTAACTTACCGAAGTTGATACAGTTGTAACCGATAATCTGGTTGTCTTTATCAACTGCACAAGTTTCTACATAACCTTCTGTCATTTCGAGGTAACGTGGACCTGTTTTGCGTGTTGCAAACATTGTTCCAACCTGAGAGCGGAGGTTCTTTCCGAGGTCTTCAAGAGAAGCACCAACTTTAAGTCCGTCTTTAGAATAAGCTGACTGTGTGCGTCCGTAAACAATCTGCATGAAAAGTTCGCGCATAGCTGTGTTGATAGCGTCACAAACAAGGTCAGTATTTAATGCTTCGAGAAGAGTTTTTCCGATGAGGATTTCTGATGCCATAGCTGCTGAGTGAGTCATACCTGAACATCCGATTGTTTCTACCAGTGCTTCTTCGATGATACCATTCTTTACGTTTAAAGAAAGTTTGCAGGCACCCTGCTGTGGTGCACACCAACCGATTCCGTGAGTAAATCCGGAAACGTCTTCAATTTTTTTAACCTTTACCCATTCGCCTTCTTCAGGAATTGGGGCTGGTCCATGATATGCGCCTTTAGCCAAAGGACACATATGTTCCACTTCTGCAGTGTAAGTCATGAAATGCTCCTTATAAATCTGCCGGTTTTAAACCGCAGTAATTTAAGAAATTAATATAGGATAAAATACCATTTTTTAAGGACTATTACAATAAGAAAAGGAATAATTAAAGGTTGCTTTTATTCATTCAATCGGCTATTCTTCTGTATCATGGAAAAACAAAAGATTTCAAATTTTCATACACATACACATTTATGCCACCACGCAACAGGAAAACCAATAGATTACGTAAGGATCGCAAAAGAGCAGGGCTGCTCGGAGCTTGGGTTCAGTGACCACTGTCCATATCCTGACTTACAAGAAATTAACTGGATTAACTGCCGCATGAGCGTTGATCAGATTGAAGAATACAAAAACGACATTTTAGAAGCTCAAAAAGAAGCAGATTTTAAAGTACATATTGGATTTGAATGTGAATATGACAGAAATTATGTAAGCTGGTACCGTGATGAGCTTAAAGGACATTATGGGGCAGAATACCTTGTTTTTGGTCCGCACTGGGCAACTTACGGCGACATTCATCCTTATGCGCCAGAATTTAAGCACGATAAAAAACTTCTTGCACTCTATACCGACCAGGTTGTAGAAGGGATAGGTTCAGGACTCTATTCAATTTTAGCACACCCTGACTTATTTATGTCCGGCTGGCATGAATGGGACGATGAAGCAAAAGCATGTCTTACAGCAATTTTAAATGCGGCTAAAGATAAAGACCTTCCGCTGGAAGTAAACGGTCTTGGAATTTACCGCGGCTATATCGAAACTTCGCGCGGACCAAGGCTTGGTTATCCTTATCACGAGTTCTGGGAAATGGTTGCAGCAAGTGGGGCAAGAGTAATATGCGATTCTGATGCGCACAATCCGAACGATGTAATTTCACATGCCCGGAATTCACGCAATTTTGCAAAGGAATTTGGAATAGTTCCGATAGAGAGTATATTCTCTTGACATTAGTTTCATTTTTTTAGATTATTTAATCTATGAAAAATACTTCAGCTAAAAATAGATTATCTCGCAATCATCTGGAGACTTTGACATCATCACAGTTAATCGAACTTGCAGATGAATATGGAATTGATATTCCGGACGATTTAAATAGACGCTTCATTATTGTTGAACTTCTTGAAGTTGCAAAAGAGCTTGCAGAAAGTTCAAACTATAAAGAAACAATCAAGGAAACTGATGGAACTGCAAATCTTGCGACAGAGCTTCCTGAAGGTTATAACGAAACTAAAATCGATGTAATGCTCAGAAATCCCGTTTCAATTTTTGTTTACTGGGATTACAGTGAAGTTCAGTATAAACAGCTTGTTTCATCTAAGACTCCTGTTCATCTTCAGGTTTGTTTTTTTGATGATGTTGAATCTGAGAAGCCGGAAGATACTTTTGACATTCAGATTAATTATGAAGACAGAGAGCAGTATATTTTAATTCCTGGTGGAAAAAAATATGTAAGAGTTGATCTGGTTCAGAACAGTACTTCTGCACTTAATTCTGTACTTGCAGTTTCTTCGAAAGTTGCAATTCCACAGGGTGCAGTTCAGTTCAGAAATTTCCAGCCGGGTCAGGAAACAAAGATTAAACCGATTTTAGAGTTGTCGGGTTTAAAGGCGATGCTAAAAAATCATTACAATAATTATAGACAGTCTTTTAACTAGGACAAGAGAGTTTATACATGACAGGTAAAAATATTTCATTATTAATAAATCTTCATCACCCATACATAAGAAATGCAGAAGAGTCATCTCTTGATAATGCACAGGAAAACGCTTTATTCTTTGAAAAAATTTCAAATGTATATATTCCACTTTTAAATATGCTTTCAAATCTTGAAAAGGATAAGGTTGAAGCAAAAATTGCAATTGTTTTTTCAAGTCCATTGTGTGCTTTAATGTCAGATCCTTCGATTAAAAAGCAGTATGTAAATTATCTTGATAATCTTATTGAATTCGGTAAAAAAGAAGTTTTAAGAACAAAAACAGTTAAAGAACTTAATAAGAGTGCAGTAGAATATCTTGAAAACGTGATGGAAACAAAAAGATATTTTACAGAAGTTTATGAACAGAATCTTTTAAAGTATTTTTCAATGTTCTTTAAAAAAGGAATCATTGAAATTCTTGCAACATGCGGAACTTATATGTTCATGCCGCACTATGCAGATATGAGTGAAATTTTAAATGCACAGGTAGAAACCGGACTTTATTCTGTAAGATATTATTTCGGAATGAGTGCAGAAGGATTTTTCCTTCCTGAGTTGGGTTATGCTCCTGGAATTGAAAAGACATTGCGAATGTACGGTGTAAATTATACTATCGTTCCGTCGCAGAGTTTTTTACTCGGAGAAGTAACTCCTGAAAACGGAATCTTTACGCCGGCACGCTGTTACAACTGTCTTTCTCTTTTTGCAACAGATAAAATCAACCTTAAATATAATTCAAACCCGGTATATAAAAATAAAAACAAGGACATCGCATGGGAACTTGAACCATCAGAAATTACACCGTTCATTAAAAAAGGTCAGGCCCGTACAGGTTCTGGATTCTGTTACTGGAATAATTCATATTCGGATGCAGATTCAAATTCTAAAAATTTTAAAAAACCGGAATTTATTTATAACAGTGAAAATGCAAAAAATCAGACTTTAATTGATGCAGAAGATTTTGTTTCGTCTTATAAGAGCAGGCTTGAAGAAGCTTCGAAGATTATAAAAAACAATGATGTTTCCCTGACATGTGTATTTGATGATGAAATGCTTTATCAGACATGGAGTGAAGGTCTTGTTTGGTTTGAAAATGTTGTAAGAAAATTTTCTGAAAGCGGAATTAAAGTTGCTTCTTTCTCTGATCTTCTTTATGACAAATATTCATTACAGAAAATTGTTCCTTACTTTGCTTCCGGTTCTGCTGAATCGTATGGTGAAGATTATCTTTCTAATAAAAACGGTTACATGCTTCGTTATCTTAAAAAAGCATGTGAAAGAATTGTAGATCTTGCAGAAAGGTTTCCTGATGATTCAGGTCTTAAAGTCCGTCTTTTAAATCTTGGTTCAAGAGAATTGATGCTTGCCCAGAGTTCTGAATGGGCTAAGATGATTGAAACGGATTATTATGCTGATTATGCAAAGAAAGCTTTTAAAGAGAGCATAATTGCATTTACAGCAGTGTTTGATGCGTTGGGATCTAATACGGTAAGTACGGAATGGCTTTGTAATCTCGAAAAAGAACATCCGATTTTCCCTTGGATGAACTTTAGAATTTTCTGTCCTAAGAGATAAAGAAGTACAGTAAAGTCTGCAATGCGCACTGTTACTCAAGGCTCTGGATATCTATTACTCTGTCGAAAAGTCTTTTAGAACTCTGAACAAGTTTGATGTTGTTTCTTGCAGGTGTAAATGAAGGATTTATTTCAAGACATTTTTTCCATGATTCAATGGCTTCGTCAAGTCTTCCCTGCGCATAAAATTTAAGACCGTCTTCGTAATATACTTCTGCTTCAAGTTCTCTCTGGTATCTTCCTCTGTCACCGAAATTTATTTTTAATGCAAGTGAAAAATGGTTTACCGGGTTTAATGATGAAGTCAAATCAAAAGTGTAGTTCATGTCCAGTATAAATTTATTCAGTTCAATTTCTGTTCCAAGGCTTATTCTTGGATTTGCACCCTGCAGTCTGAAACCAGCCATTACTTCTACAAAGTCAGTAACATTTACATCAATTGCTGCTCCGAATGAATACATTTGAGTCTGTGAAAAATCCATGAGATTAACCGGCTGCTTAAAGTCAACTGCAATCATCACAGGTTTTATAAAGCGATAGGAGAGTCCTGCACTGATTGCTGTTGGAAGAGCATCGTCGAGTCGGATGCCCTGAGCAGTTCCGAAGCCTGTTAACGAAACTCCAAGGTTCTGTATTGCAAGACCGAATTTTAAATTAGGATCCCTGTCATCAAAATTTTTTGCAGCGTTGAACCTTAATAGAAGGCCCAGGTCTGTCATAAAAGCCACGCCGCTTTGTGCAAGGCCTGAGTTTTTTATTATCTGACCTGTTTCTCTGTCAGTATAATCTGGAATCGAACGCCATGCAGTTTTAAGGTTTGCACCGACAGCAAGGCCCTTAAAATAATATCCGTTAAAAAAAATGTATGAAGCGTTTACGATGGCTGTAGTTTCTGAATAATAGCTTGATGCCATTCGAAAACCGAAGTCATCATATTCTGTAAACGGAACATAAAAGCACTTTAACTTTACTCCAAGTCCCAGATTGTCTTTTCTGATTGTTGCAGAAATCGTTTCAATATTTGAATCTGCAATCCATGAGTTATGGAAAAAGCCCAAGGCAGTCTGTTTCAGTACACAGCTTGCAGCTGGATTGTATTCAAAAAAGCTTATGTCATCTGCTATTGCCGTAAATGCCGAAGCAAGGCTTTCTTCACGTCCGCCTGAAGGAATGTTTAGCGAAGGGAAAACGGTAGTTCCTGCGTTTTTGTCTACAAAACCCGAAAACGAATCTGCAAGTGATGAGAACGTGTCAATATAATCCAGTGCAAATGCATTAAAAGGCATGAGCCATAGTGCGAGAATGATTAAAATGTTAAGAATCCGTCGGTTTCTCATCAACTGTTATTTTACCGTGTTTTGACAAAAATGTCCAATTTCTCTAGTATATATGTGTCGTTTTCAGATAAACTGAATATATTAAAAAAGTTCAGTTTTATGCAATATATCATAAATTTTCGGTTTTTTTCTTTAATATGATTAGTTTTTTATACCGAAGATTAATAAGGGACCTTAACAAAATTTGATTTTAGGGGTACTTTTTTAGACGGGATAAGGGGAGTTAATTATCAAACGCCTTTTTTTAATACTGACAGTTTTATTACTTTCTCTTAATTTATGTTTCGCAATGGATCTTAACGAAATTGATGCTCTGATCCAGGAAACTGATTATTCTGTCGCTTTAGTTGAATTAAGTAATTACCTCAAAGATCATCCGGAGCAGCTTGATAAAGTTCAGAAAAGAATTGATAAGATTATGAAGGCGAGGGAACAGTACATAGTCCTTGCGAATGAACTTATCGATGTAATGGAAAGAGAACCGGAAAACGCTCAGAAAAAACTTGAAATTATAGCACAACTTGAAACCGTAGAAAAAAAACCGACTGAAGAGCAGCTTCAGTTTATACGGCAGGCAAAGATTGCCGCACAGTTTACTTATTACAGGGCTCAGTTCAGGCATATTACAGAAGATTCATCGGCTGCTGTTGATAAGGGTGAATATTCAGATGCTGTCAGTAAAATCCAGAAAGGATTTACGATGTACCGTCAGGAGTTTTACGAAGATAATCCAAAAAGTGTAACAGATGGTGTTACTCAGACGGTTAATCAGATTAACGCATTATGCAAGGAATATTCAAACGCTCAGGATAAACTGCGCAATGCATACAATAACTTTTTAAAGGCAATTGAAAACTTTAATTATCGCGATGCAGCAAACACATATACTGTTTTTAACAGCGAAATGCAGAATCTTGCAAACATAAGAAATCAGGTGTACAGAAATGCAGTTTCTCTCCGTGATGTGTTTACAAGACTTCAGAGACAAAATCCTGAACTTACAGAAGCATCTTACCTTCCGTTCATATTCAGATTTACACTTGGACAGGAAAGTAACAGTCAGTCTGGAATTATCGGTGCAATGGATACTCAGTATAAAAATTACATCGAAGGAATTAAACCTGCAATTTATAATGCTGTTCAGAAAGTTGATATTGGAAGAATTGATACAACTAATGCTGCAACTGTAAAGCAGGAAGATCTTCCGCTTCAGCGGCTGGCTGCAATTTCTAATTTTGCAGATCTTGGGGTTACAGTTGATTCAATGTATTCAAAGATTACCGATGGATTTAAATATCCGGCACAGTATCCTCAGTATGACCGTTCAATGAGACATGCGTCTGATGTTACAAAATATATGAATCAGAGTTATGCAATTCTTGCTGACTATCAGAATACAAATGCAATTCTTGCAAAAATTGAAAGACCTGCTGATGCTGTAGAAGGCATCAGGTCTAAAAATTCTTATGCTTCTCAGATGATTGAATGTTCAAGACAGTATGATTTGTGTTCATCAAAAGCACTTTCACTTCTTAACGAAGAATTTTATACAGGTTATAAACAGGAGCTTGAACAGAATTCAAAAAATAAAAATACAGAAAATACAATTCTGGAATTTAAAATTCTTGATACATATTATTCAGTTATAAATAACTCACTTTATGATCTTTGTATCAAGGCTAGTCAGACTCAATGGAGGCAGACTGCTCAGTATTTTGCAAGTGCTGCAACTGATATCGTAAGTCACTATCAGGAAGAATATAATAAAGTTTCTGAAACGCTTAACAACCGTTATCCAAAAGAAGCCTTGGATATGATTATGCAGATTGAAAATGATTTGAATAATGATGCAGCAACTCTTGAAAACTGTCGTCTTACACTTGCTCAGAGTTCAATCGATAAATCATCATTCGCTTCAGAGCAGAAAGCTGTAATTGACAGCGTTGCTAAGATGAACAGTTTTAAAGAAACAGGTTCACAGACAAAGGCAAAATGTAACAGCGAAATTCTTTTAAGTCAGAGTGCGATTAATGAAGCAGAATTAAGATACAATCAGGCAGTAAATGCGTATAAAAGAAATGACTATACTGCAGCAAGAAAGAATATTGAGCTTGCAAGTTTAAAATACAAAGAATCTCTTGATCATCAGGAATCTCAGAATCTGCGTGAAGAAAGTGACCGTAAACTTGTTGCACTTGGTCAGCAGATTAACGATGCAGAAAACCGTCTTGTTGTAGCAGAAGTTCGTAAATTAAAAAACAATGCTAAAAATGAATATTATAACGGTAACTTCGAAAAAGCAGAAACTCTTTTAAATCAGGCTAAGAGCCGCTGGGCTGTTACAAACGGTGATGAAAAAGATGAAGAAATTGAAAATCTTTTTGCGCTTGTAGAAACAGCCCTCTCGATGAAAACCGGCCGTGTAATTCCTCCGACGGCACCGCTGTATCCAGAAATGTCTCAGATTTTAAGTATTGCTCACCAGTATTATGATCAGGGTGCCGCATTGATTAAGAAGGGTGAACGGGATGATGGACTTGAGGCATTGAATAAGGCAAGAAAAAAACTTCAGGAAGTTCAGCTTGTATATCCTTTAAATCAGGAAGCAAGTCTTTTGACTTTACGAATAGATCAGATAAGCGATCCTCAGGCATTTAATACAATGTTTGAAAGAAAATATAACAGCGCAAAGGCGAACTATAAGAACCCTGCAAAGATTCAGGAAGCATATTCTGATTTGAAAGATCTTGCAGAAATAAGACCGGATTATCCAGGACTTAAAAAGACTATAGATCAGGTTGAAATGGAACTTGGTTTAAAGAAGAAGCCGGTTGATTTAACATCGGTTAACAGGTCTCAGACGCTGACACGAGAGGCTCAGAGTATTATAAACAGTGCCGGCCGCAACGAAGTTCAGCTTAAAAATGCACTTGCTAAACTTGATGAAGCCATCAAACTGAATCCGAATAATGACCAGGCATATCTTTTAAAGGACAGGGTGCAGATTTCCCTTGGAGGAAGGGCAAGTATTGTAATGACGGCTGCAGATGAGGCTAAGTATCAGCAGGCTATTCAGGAACTTCAGAAGAACAATATCGTCGGTGCATACGCCCTTGTAGAACAGCTTCTTCAGAACTCTGATAACAGACGCTGTACTAAAGTTCTGGATTTGCAGAAAAAGGTAAAAGCGTTGTTGTAATTTTATGGTGTGTAAAGTACAATAGATATTGGTGGGATAACATTGCGTAAAATCAGTTTATTGCGTAAATTTAATTTTCTCTTAATGCTTTTTGCACTATGTTCAGTTGTATTTTTGCAGGACGCATTTGCTGATAATTACTACTGGGAAAATCCGGAACGTATCACAAGAGTTGACAGCCGCTTTCCGAAAGCAATAAGCAATGATTTTGCATCGGCAATTTTCTGGCAGGAAATTGATGCAAAAAATTCTGCAGTATATCTTTCGTGTTCAATAAAGACAAAAAATTCTTCATGGCAGGCATATAACAGATTTGCAGGGCCTTTCCCTTATTCTGGAGAAGTTCCAGATTTGTATTCTGCTGCAATGAATGTCAATGGAAAAATTTGTGTCAGCGCACTTTCTGATCCGAATATGGTTTCTGTTTTCGAAACAGATGATTACGGAAAAACATTTACGAGAGTCGATTTTGAAAAACAACAGCTTCCGGTTGTTGCGCCTCGAATTTATTCTCTTAAATCTGGAGATTTTATTCTCTTTGCTTCTCTCGGAAAAGATGAGTCGTTTTCAATGCTTACATCAAGGAGTCATGATGGAATTAAATGGAATGAGTTTTCTGTTTTTGAACCGGCTAAAAATTTGCGAAACCCATTCCTTCCTGTTTTAGTTTCTTCTGAAAAAGGCGAGATGCTTTTTTTTCAGGCGCAGCTGATGAGCGGCTCAAGACTTTCTTATCAACTTTATGCAACAAGATCTCGTTCAAATGGAATGTCGTGGTCTGGAGCTGAATTAATTACGGATCAGAATTCTCTTGCAGCATCTTCTTCAGATCAGTTTACTTCTTATCATAACCAGAGACCGACTCTTCTTTATAAAGATGGGAAAACATATCTTGCTTGGGAAAGAACTCATTACAGTTCGGAAAATTCAAATATATGTTTTGCAGAAGTTGATACAAACTCTGCAAAAATAATTTCGAATGTTGAACAGCTTACATCAGAAGGAAACTGTTCACGACCTGTTCTTTTTGATTATAACGGAAAAGTAAGTATCGTGTGGTTTGATACCAGACAGGGTGCAGAAACAGTTTTCTTTGCACAAAAAGAAGGTGTTCTCTGGAACGAAACAAAACTTTCTGATTCAGGCCGTTCATCTATTTTTTCTTATCCTATTGTGACAGATGGTGGAAAAGAGATTTCATTTATATGGCAGACAAACAATACCATTTACAGACTCTCTGCAGATAACTCCGTAAGAAAACCATCTGTTACTCCGATGACATATACTGCAGGCCGTCATTCAAAAGAAGCAAAAGTAAGATACCAGGTTGACCTTCCTGCAGACAGTTCCGGCATTGCAGGTTATTCATGGATATGGACTAAAGACATAGATGAAGAAGTTCCTCATGTTTTAAAAGAACTTCCAAGGGTTAAATACATAAATGTTGAAGCAGATGCAGAAGGTGAGTATTTTTTAAAAGTGAGTGCGACTGATTATGCAGGAAACTGGTCAGAACCTCAGGTGGTTTCTTATTTTAGAGATTTAACTCCGCCACCTGCGCCGGTTATTACACTTCCAGAAGTGGATAACTTTGGATTCGTAAATTCAAATTCATTTAATATTTCATGGAACATAGAAGAAGATGTGGCTGCAGGTTATTCATGGAACATCGTTAAAGCAGAAGATTTATCGAGAGACCTTATTTCTTCAAAAAAACATCCGCTTGTAACAGATGAAAGTACGGTTAATCAGAAAATGTCTGATTTAAATTTAAAATATGACCAGTCAACCTTAGCATCTAGATTTGCACCTGCTCAAAAGAGAATCATGCAGCAAAAACCCGATGCAATGTTTGTTAATTATGCAAACGGTGTTTACGTGTTCTCTGTAAGGGCAATTGATGAAGTTGGTAATGTCGGCGAACCTTCTTATGCCGTTATTTATCTTAATAAATTTGAACCTTATACAGCAATTACACAGGTTAAAAAGTCATCTGATATTTTCGGAAATACAAGTCTTACTATTGACGGTACGGGCTTTAATTATGAAGGAATTATTTCTGATATTTATCTTACCCGGGAAAATAATACAGAAAGTACTGTTCATCTCAATTATTCAACAGGTGATTATAAGATTGTTTCAAATAACAGAATCTCGGACATTAAGCTTTCTAATCAGATGCCTAAGGGCAGATATTTTATTACTTTGAGACATACAGATCGTGGTCTTTATAAATCCAGCATTGCATTCTCTATCGAAGAAAACGGTACTGTAAAAATTGAAAAAGAATATGAATATATACCGGATTGGTTTGCATATACAGGTTCTGAAAAATTTAATGTTCAGGTTGCCTACATATTACTTGCAGTTCTGATGATTTTTGCTCTTGCAGGAATAATTCTTGCAGTCAGAGGAATTGTTACTACGGTGCGGGACTTTGCGATTGTAAATCTTGAAGTTAAGGCACTTGTAAAAGGAGATATTATGCCATTACAGAAAAAACAAAAAGCAGTTGCTTTAAAGAAAAAAGGCGGCGGACTGCGCTTAAAACTTATTTTATTTACTGTTGTACTCGTATTAATGGTTACACTCCTTGTATCCCTTCCTTTGGGATTTATAATGGTTAAGACTCAGGAGCAGAGTCTTTCTCAGGGGCTTCAGGATCGAGTAAATGTACTTCTTGAAAGTCTCTCAAGCGGTACAAAAGCATATATGCCATCTGAAAATGTTCTCGAATTGAGTTATCTTCCTGGTCAGTCGTCTGCTTTGCAGGAAGCAAATTATGTAACAATCACAGGATTTAAAACAGGTGAGGAAGATTTCAATGATGCTGCTCTTGAATATGTATGGGCAACAAATGATTCAAGAATTCTTAATGGTGAAGAAAATATAATAGATACAAATACATTTAATGCAGGTGTATCAAGGATTAATGATGAAAATATAATTCAGATTGCAAATAATTGTGCAGAAATAAATCAAAGGGCATATGAAACAGCCGGTGAAATCGGAAACAATATTGCAAAACTTAATGCAGAAGGTGCTGCACTTGCTTTAAAAACAGACAGTGTTTCTGTTGCACGTAGAAATGAAATTGCAGATATAACGACTCAGCTTACGACGAAACTTACTGATACAATGAATTCGCTTTCTATTGAGAACAGTTCATCTTATCCGCTGTATGACAGCCGGATCCTTGACAGAAGCAATACAGAATATCTTTTCTATCGTCCTGTGCTTTACAGATCTGGAAGTTCAAAGACATTTGTGCGTGGTATCGTATTTATTTCTATTTCGACAAAGTCATTAATTCATTCGATAAATGCTGCGCAGAGAACCATTATCCTTACTGCAATGGGAATTGCATTGGTTGCAATCATTATCGGTACAATCTGTGCTGTTGTTCTTTCTTCAATTATTGTAAATCCAATCCGTAAACTTGCAAAGCATGTGCGTATGATTGGAGAAACGGTAGATAAAGAAAAGCTTGCAGGCAAAGAAATTGTAATTAAATCAAAGGACGAAATTGGTCAGCTTGGTGAAACTGTAAATGAAATGACCAGAGCTCTTGTAAAAGCTGCTCAGGATGAACACCTTTTGATGGACGGTAAAGTCGTTCAGCAGACATTCCTTCCTCTGCTTGTCGACCAGAAGGGCAATAAGCAGACGACAGCTGTAATTAAAGAGGGTAACCTTGACTTTGTCGGATACTACGAAGGTGCTTCTGGTGTATCAGGTGACTACTTTGACTATAAAAAACTTGATGACAGGTGGCATGTTGTAATTAAGTGTGACGTTTCAGGACACGGAGTTCCGGCTGCGCTTTTAATGACTGTAGTTGCAACTCTTTTCCGTAAGCATTTTGAAAACTGGAATTTTTCTAAAAACGGAACTGACTTAACAAAGCTTGTATGTGCAATAAACGACTTTATTGAAGGGCTTGGAATTAAAGGCAAGTTTGCTACAATCATCCTTTCTCTTATCGATACAAAAACCGGTGATGTATATCTGTGTAATGCAGGTGACAATATCGTTCATATTTATGACAGTAAGCAGAAAAAACAGACTGTTCTTACTCTTGTAGAAACACCTGCAGCAGGACCTCTTCCTACATTTATGGTAGAGATGAAGGGTGGATTTAAATTGGAGAAGGCGCATTTGAATAAGGGTGACGTGCTTTTCCTTTATACTGACGGTATTGAAGAAGCTACCCGTAAATTCCGCGATTCAAACTTTGCTGTAATGAAATGTGCAGAGCCTGGATTAAATGAAGGTGATATTCACGGAAACCACAAAGTAGGCCTTGATTCTGAGCAGATGGAACCAGAACGTGTAAGCGCAATTATAGAAGCGGCTCTTAACAGACGAACTTATGTTCTTGAAAAATATCATAACCCGATTCCGGGTGAAAGACTCGAATTTGATTTTTCTAAGTGTGACGGAACTGTAGAAGATGCAATCATGGCTCTGGCAAGTGTAGAAAAGGTATTCCGTTTTTATAAGGATCCTGATGTTACACCAAATGACCTTGTACGCGTTGACAAAAAGATTGATGCATATCTTAGAAAATGCTTTAACCGTTATGACTATTACTGTTCTGACAGACAGGAAATTGGAGAAGAGTCTTCTTACCTGTACTATACAAATCTGAGAGAAGATGAACAGCTTGATGACCTTACGCTTGTGGCGGTAAGGATGTAGAAAAATGTCTGAATTAATTGTAATGCTGACTGAAAATGACAGGACTGTAGAAAATCCTGTAAAAACATTTTTGGATTGTAAAAGCCTTAATGTCAACTACTGGGGAATTAAAACAGAGCCTCTTTCCAAACAGCAGATGAAGGATTTTGTTCTCAGCGTTCATTTTGCCGGAAAAAAAGCTGTTTTTGAATCAGTTACATATACTCAATCCCAGGCAATAAATGATGCTCATCTTGCAGTTTTTTGTAATGCTGACATCCTGATGGGAACCGTTTTTACAAAAGAAGCCTTTGATATATGTAAAGCTGGTGGAATCCGTTATATGCCTTTTATAGGCTTTCCGTCATTGGTTCCTTCGATACTAGAAGGTAATGTCGGGCAGATTGCAGAGCAGATCAGTTTATATAAAGCATCCGGTGTTACAGGAGTTGATTTTCTTGCATATCGACATGTTGCTTTTGACAGTTCTTTTATTAAAAAAGTTGTAAGCAGTATCGGTGATATCGATTTTTGTATTGCTGGCAGTGTTGATTCGGTTGAAAAAATACAGGAAATAAAAAATAATAAATGTGCATTTTTTACAATAGGAACTGCATTTTATGAAAATAAATTCGGAAATAGTTTTTATGAGCAGGTTAAATTTGTGTCAAGCCTTTTAGGAAATTAATATGATTCAAAAATTTTTTCCGTCATGGTATGTAAAAAGCATTTTCGAAATTGATTTTGATAAACTTTTTTCTTTAGGTTTTAAGGGATTGGTTTTTGATATTGATAATACTCTTGTTCATCATGGCGATGACTCAAACGCAACGATAGATAAATTTTTAAAACAGCTTAAGAAGAAAGGATTTAAAATTATTTTTCTATCTGATAATTCAAAAGAACGGGTTGAACGTTTTAACAGAAATCTTAAATTTCCATTTATATGCGAAGCAAATAAACCGTCTTCAGAAAGTTTTATTAATGCTGTTGATATTTTAAAAACTGGTAAAGAGTCTACAGTTGTAATCGGTGATCAGATTTTTTATGATATTCTAGGTGCAAATAATGCAGGTTTAAAAAGTATTTTCGTAAAGTTTATAAAACTTCCTTCTGAAAAATGCATAGGTTTAAGACGTTACGTAGAAAAACTGCTTATGTTTTTCTGTACGCGTTCAACTGAATTTAAAAATATGCCTGATATAAAAATTGGTTCGGAGAAAACGGTACACAGAACGAAAAAATTATTCTGCCAGCAGAATATCGTATTTTATAAAATATCTGTCTTAAAAGAGAAATTAAAGCGGCATATCAAAAATGTTTTTTCATTGCAGAAGATTGCAAAAACAAAGTCGCAGGAAAAACTTTTGTATCTTATCAGTTCTTATAATTCAAAACTGATTAAAAAAGGAAAGGGAATTGATATTACAACTCAGCAGAATAAGGCTGTAAACATAAATCTTGCATCTCAAAAGATAAATGGAATTTTAATAAAGCCAGGTGAGGTATTTTCTTTCTGGCATACGGTTGGAAAGGTTTCTTCCCGGAAAGGATATAAAAAAGGACGTGTTTTAATAAATAATCACCTTGTTGCAGGAACAGGTGGTGGTCTGTGTAACCTTGCGCATACAATAAATCAGGTTGTTCTTCACAGTGAACTTGATGTAAAAGAACTTCATTTTCACTCTGACTGTCTTGCACCCGAAAAAGAGCATGTTGTTTTTTCTTCGGGAACTTCGGTCGACTACAATTACATTGACTACCGTGTAAAAAACAATACAAGTCATCTCTTTCAGTTTGTGCTCTGGTGTGACAGTGAAAAGCTTTATGCCGAGCTTAGAAGTGATGCTCCGGCAGAATTTGATTATGACCTTATAGAAGAAGACCGTCATTTTGTAAAAGAGGATGAAAAATATTACTGCCGTTCAATGATATACAGACGATATCTCAAAAAGAACACGAAAAAAGTATTAAAAAAGGAACTTCTCCGAAAAAACCGTTCTGAGGTTATGTACGATTACTCTGAAATTCCTTCAGGACTTATAAAAGTTGACAAGGTTTAATGCTTGTAATACCCCTTGAAAATCGCTATAATAGAATGAAATTAATGGAAAATTGTGTACTTTTTTGCATTAATTCAGCTTAAAGTGACTATTTTTATAAATTTAAGGTATATATATGGATTTTAAAGATTTTAATCTGGATTCGCGGTTGATGGAAGGAATCCAGAACGCCGGTTATGAAACTTGTACGCCGGTTCAGGAGCAGGTAATTTCTGCCAGTGGTGATGGAAGTGATTTGTATGTTCAGTCTCAGACTGGAACGGGAAAAACAGCTGCGTATTTAATTGCAGTTATGCAGGAAATTCTTGCAAAGAATGAATGTGCTGGAAAAAAAGTTTTAGTGCTTGTTCCGACAAGAGAACTTGCTGTTCAGGTAGAAATGGAATGCAGGACTTTGTGTGAAAAAACGGGTCTTGTTCCGTTCAGCTTTTATGGCGGAGTAGGTTACGAAAAACAGGTTAAGGCAATCGAAAAAGGTGTTGATATTTTAGTTGCAACACCGGGCCGTATCATTGACCTTCAGGAACAGAAAAAACTTGATTTATCAAATGTCGGTTTTGCAATTATCGATGAAGCAGACAGAATGTTTGACATGGGATTTTATCCTGACTTACGCATTATTTTAAAGCATCTTCCTCAGGCTGAACAGAGACAGACAATGCTTTTCTCTGCAACGCTCAACACTTATGTAAAAAACCTTGCATGGGAATACACACGTGATGCAAAGGAAATTACAATCGAAGCAGAAAACATTACTGTTGATGAAATTGATCAGGAACTCATTCATGTTTCAAGTGATGAAAAGACAAAGCTTCTCATTGGAATTTTAAGCCGTGAAAAACCGGAAAGCACAATCATTTTCTGCAATACAAAAAAAGGCTGTGAAATTTTAGGAAAGCGTCTTGCATTAAACGGTTTTTCTTCTGAATACATTATCGGTGACATGCAGCAGTCACGCCGTTTAAAAGTTCTTAATGACTTTAAAGCAGGAAAAGTTTCCATTCTTGTTGCAACTGATGTTGCAGCACGCGGAATTGACGTAACTGACCTTGCTATGGTTGTAAACTACGACCTTCCTAACGAACCTGAAAATTATGTTCACAGAATCGGACGAACTGCCAGAGCAGGAAAATCTGGAAAGGCTTATACATTCTGCAGTGAAAAGGATGTTTATGATTTAATGCCGATTGAACGCTACATCGGAAAATCAATTCCGTCTCGTGTGTGCAATTCAGAAATGATTGCAGAAGATAAGAGTGAAGGAATTTACATTAAGCTTGATTCTTACGGTGATGACGACAGCTTTGATAAACGCGATTCAAGAAGAGATTCAAGACGCGGTGGTCGTTCAGAAAGACGTGACGGCCGTTCATCTGACTCAAGAAGAAATAACAGACGTTCTGACAGACGTAACGATAATAAAAAAGATTCGTATAAAAAAGACAGGAAAGATTATTCGAAAAAACGGGAAGATCTTTCCAACCTCAGTTTTGAAGAACGCATGGAAGTATACAGGAAAAAGTATGCCGGGAAAAATTCAGCTTATAAAAACAAAAAGAATTATAAGGCAGATAAAAATAAAGTTCCTTCGGGCAAAAAAGTTTACGATTCTAACAAGAAGGGCGTAAAGAAGCAGGGACTTTTTGCAAAAATTAAATCGCTTTTTTCTAAAAAGAAATAGGGAGACTTGATTAATGATTACAGTTAGTGACGTAAGTTTAAGATTCAGCGAAAAACCACTTTTTAAAGATGTAAATTTAAAATTTACAAGCGGCAACTGTTACGGAATTATCGGAGCTAACGGTGCCGGAAAATCTACATTCTTAAAGGTTCTTTCCGGTGAACTTGATCACGACTCGGGAACAATTACAATGACTCCGGGTGAACGAATGGCAGTATTAAAGCAGGATCACTTTGCTTATGACAGCTATTCAGTTAAAGATACTGTAATGATGGGATTCCCAAAACTTTATGAATGTGCAAAAGCACGTGAAGCAATTTATGAAAAGGCAGATTTTTCTGAAGAAGACGGAATAAAAGCCAGTGAACTTGAAGGCGAGTTTTCTGAGCTCGGCGGATGGGAAGCAGAAAACCAGATAGAACAGATGCTTTCTGGCCTTGGACTTGAAGAAGAACATCACGACAAAATGATGAGTGACCTTGACGAAAGCCAGAAGGTACGCGTTCTTCTTGCACAGGCACTTTTTGGAAACCCTGACATTCTTCTTCTTGACGAACCTACAAACGGTCTTGACCTCGAATCTATCAGCTGGCTTGAAGACTTTTTAATTGAATTTCCAAACACTGTAATTGTAGTAAGCCACGACCGTCACTTTTTAAATGCAGTCTGCACTTACATCTGCGACATCGACTACGGAAAGATAAGCCAGTTTACAGGAAACTATGACTTCTGGTATCAGATGAGCCAGATCATGCAGCGCCAGGCAAAAGACCAGGCTAAAAAGCGCGAAGAAAAGATGGCAGACTTAAAGGAGTTTATCCTTCGCTTTGCATCGAATGCCGCAAAATCAAAACAGGCAACAAGCCGCAAAAAGATTTACGACAAGCTTGCACTCGAAGAGCTTCCTGTTACAAGCCGCAAGTTCCCTTATGTAAACTTTAAGCCGGACCGCGAAATCGGAAACAATGTTCTTGAAGTAAAAAATCTCTGCCTTAAAGAAGACGGAATTGACTTATTGAATAACTTTAATCTTTTTGTAAACAGAACAGATAAAATTGCTTTTGTCGGAATTGAACACAATTCAATTTCTGCTTTGTTTGATATTATCACAGGCACTAAAAAGGCAGACAGCGGAGAATATTTCTGGGGACAGACAACTTCTCAAACATATCTTCCACGCGACAATGCTTCTTACTTTAATAACGACTACAATATTACTGACTGGCTCAGACAGTATTCACCTGATCAGGACGATGCTTACGTGCGCGGATTTTTGGGAAGAATGCTCTTTTCCGGAGATGAATCATTAAAGCCTGTAAAGGTTTTGTCAGGAGGAGAGAAGGTAAGATGTATGCTTTCTAAGCTCCAGCTTTCGGGTGCAAACGTCCTCATTCTTGATGATCCGACAAACCATCTTGACCTTGAGTCAATTCAGAGTTTAAACGAAGCGCTCACGGCTTTCCCGGGCGTAATTCTTTTTACAAGCCACGACCACGAGTTTGTACAGTCAATCGCAAACCGCATTGTAGAAATTACACCAAAAGGTATAATCGACCGCATGATGGAATTTGACGACTACAGAAAAGATGAACAGGTAATCGAAATGCGGAACAAATTCTACGAAGGAAGCGGCAAGAAGATAAGGTATTAGCAGTTTTATATCACTGTTACGGGCTATCGGCAAGGTTTTAGAATCTGAACAGTTTTTAACCTTTACAATTTGCATATCGCAATCTGGATTACAAATTCATAAACCTAAGATTGATGATAAGGCAAGAGAAAAATATTTAGGTTTGGATAGAAATAGTGTAGTGCAGTTTTTTACAGGGGATTTATCGCAAGTTACTTGTCCTGAATATCAATTTAAGTTATTTTCGAAAACATACTACTCCTTTGGGGAAGATATTGATTTAGTAAATAAGGAGTAAATAAAATGGATTTAAAGGACAATTTACTGGGTATTTGTATTATAACTATTTTTACTACTATGAAATTACTTTTGAGTTACTACTTTTGTTTGAAGAAAAAGTTTCTTTTTTCCACAATTACGTTTTTTTCGTTTATTCTGAATTTTGGAATAAGTTCTTTTATTTGCATATTTGTAAAACATGATATTATTGCAGTTATGGTTATATTATCAGTTGGTGTCATCAGTTTCATTTATTCAGCTAGTAATATAATGTTTACTTTTTTCTTTAAACTTTTTAGAAAAAGATTCTGTTCTTTTAGATATGCTTTATTGTTTTTTTTATTAGTTGAATTTTTTAATATCATAGGAATCCCTGCATTAATGAGTATGAGTTCAAATAAGGAAAGTTGGATTAACGGGAGATTTTTTATTTATTATACTTGTGGGTTCGTTGTTTTGTTTTTGTCTTTACTGATTTGGCACTTTTTTGAAATGAAAAATAAAAAAGTAAAGGTGATGAAATTTCAAGGTGATGACACTGAAAATTCCTCTTCCCATCAATAGTAATATGTAGGATTAAATTACAAAAAGGTGGAAAAAGTTTTAGGAGCAGAAATGAGAGTTTGCACGAAGAAAAAACACGTTTCTCACGCAAAAAGCTGGATTTCGATGTTAAATTCAGCAGGAATTCAACAGAAAACTTCATCTGTTCCAGCATATAACAATTTGTATGCATATGCAGGTAACAATCCGATTAAGTTATTGAAAGTGTGAAAAAAAAAGGAGTCGAAGTTGATGAAAAATAATATAAAGACTTTATGTTTGTCTTCTCTTATAATTATTGAAACTATAATTCTTTTATTCATCTGCTTTTCTAAGTTTTCAAATAATATAAAAGTAATTAAGGTAAATGATAATTCATATGAATTAAATTTTTCAAAAAAGAAAGATATTTCTATGTTTGTAATGATAAGTGATAAAGGTTTTGATTCTATCTCTTTTAGAGACAAAAGTAATAATCAAGGTGCGATAACTTTTGAAGAAGAATATGGTGGGTATTATTTTTCTATATATAATGCTAGTTTAAATTATGCTATCGACAACCGTTTATCACAAGAAGATGGATTTAAGTTCCAACGCTTAGAACGTTTTGGGGAAAAACTATATTGCTATGATATAAGGTATGATGATGATATCATAATAAAAAATATGCCGTTACCGGTTTTTGATAGTTCAGATACCTCCCATCAATAGCAATATGCTGGAGATAATTCTATTGATTTCGTGTAAACATAAAACTAATCAAAAATCATAACCTGGTGCTCAAGCCCTGTAGAGTTTGCCTGCAAACTCGTAGCCGCACGTACAAATAATGTTTGTTAAGAATCAGAACCTGGTGCTCAAGCCCTGTAAAGAATGCGGAGCATTCTTGTAGCCGCACGTACACTCGATGTTTGTTAAGGATTATCACTTGGTGCGGCAAACATCTTTAACATATTATCAAGAATGTCGTGAGCCTGGTCGCTTGAAACTTCCTGAGATGGCTCATGGTATTCAACAAGGTTTGCAGGAATTTCATCTAAAAAGCGTGAAGGAATGCATTCTATTACTGCCTGCATACGCTTTCGTTTCTGACATGAAGAAATAAAGAGCTTGTCACGTGCCCTTGTAATTGCTACATAAAAAAGGCGGCGTTCTTCTTCGATGTTTCCTTCGCCGTCCTCAATTGAACGCGCATGAGGGATTAGACCGTCTTCAGCTCCGGCAATAAATACTACAGGAAACTCAAGTCCCTTTGACGCATGAATTGTCATGAGGTTAACTTTTCCGCGGTCGTTTTCGTCATCTGCGTCATCACGGCTTAAAAGAGTAATGCGGTTAAGGTATGTGTAAAGGTTTGCGTCTGTGTTGTCCGGATTGTTTTCCCATGTTTCGATTGAATGAATCAAAGTATCGATGTTAAGGTATTTAAATCGGGCTGCTTTTTCGCTTTTCGGATTTTCTGCAATTAGATAGTCCCAGTAATTTATTTCATCAACAAGAGCACGAACTTTTTTAGAAAGACCCTTTCCACTGATCATCGAAGAATTGCCTTCGATTAAATTTATAAATTCTTCGATTGCAAGTTTAACTTTATCAGAAAGAGGGGAGTCGTTCATGCTCATTAAATCTGTCATCGCTGTCCATATCGTACAGTGATGCATGAGCGCATAGTTGTTGAATATTTCAAGTGTCGACCGTCCTATTCCACGGCGCGGAACATTTATAATTCTTATTAAGTTTACATCATCATCATGATTTGCAATGACACGAAGATAACTTAGTACATCCTTTATTTCCTTACGCTGAAAAAACGAAGTTCCGCCAGACATAGTGTAAGGAATGTTTGCTTCAAGCAAAGCTTCTTCTATGGGACGTGACTGTGTATTAGCCCTTATTAAAATTCCGAACTGGTCGTACTTAAGCTTTTCTTCCATCGAAATTCCCTGAATGCTTTCTGCAATAAAGTTTGCTTCGTCAACTTCATTTTCAGGCATGAAAATTTCAATAGGCTTTCCAGAATCGTTACCGCTCCAGAGTTTTTTCTCCTTGCGGTTTGTGTTGTGAGAAATTACACCGTTTGCTGCTGCAAGAATGGTTTCTGTTGAACGGTAATTCTGTTCAAGACGAATTTCCTGCATGCCTTTAAAATCTTTTTCAAAATTAATTATGTTCTGATAGTCAGCACCACGCCAGCTGTAAATACTCTGATCGTCATCACCAACGACTGCAACATTCTGGTCTGCAAGAAGATGCATAAATTCATACTGCTGGTGGCTTGTATCCTGAAACTCATCAATCATAATGTATTTAAAACGCGATTTGTATTTTGCAAGTATCTCAGGATTTTCGCGGAATATTTTTATAGGAAGCACGATAAGGTCATCAAAGTCTACTGCATTGTAAAGCTTAAGACCTGCCTGATATCCTTCATACAGCTGCTTGTACATGTCATTTTCGCCGTTCCAGCTTTTTCTTCCGCATTTAATATTTGAAAAAAGATTGCCTATTTTATAAACATCAAGGTTGTCGGCAGTAAAACCAAGTTCACGCCCGGTTTCTTTTATGAGGGCTGTTCTGTCAGTTTCATCATAGATAGAAAAATTTTCCCTCCATCCAAGGGCAGTAATTTCCTGTCTTAAAATCTTTACACCAAAAGCGTGGAATGTAGAAACAGTAAGAAGCTGAAGCTTTTTTCCTGTAAGTTCTTTTATTCGCTCTTCCATTTCCTTTGCGGCTTTGTTGGTAAAGGTAAGGGCAAGTATCTGGCTCTGCGGAATTCCTATATCAAGCATATGGGCTATTCGGTAAGTAATTACGCGTGTCTTACCGCTTCCTGCTCCGGCTATTATGAGAATAGGACCGTCAACAGTCGTAACAGCCCGGTACTGTTCCGGATTGAGTTCTTTTTTCAGTGTATCCAAATCAAGTGAAGCCATCGAGAGATTAATTTATCATGAAAATGCAAAAAAATCCACTAAGAATAAATAACACAATACATATAAATGGTAATGTAGCTTGACACTATTGTAATATTATGCGAAAATATTCCTATTATGATAACGGAGAAGAGAAGAAAAAATTTAATGTCTCATATGATAAGGTGTTTTTATTTCCTTATTACTATTTCTACATTCTTCTTTACCATAAGCTGTCAGAATCAAGTTGAATTTAATGCTCCAATAAGAGACTGGTTTGATGAATATGCAAACTCTGCCGCAATTGAAGATTTTAAAATCGAATCAGAATTTGTAAAAGATAAAACCGGAGCTGTCTGTATTCCAAGTGACGGAGATAAGACTGTAACTTTATTGTTAAGAAATCCAAGAAACTACTCACTTAACATGAATTTTATGACAGTACTGCATGATGAAATTTCCTGCGAGCAGAACAGTTCAGATAAAAATATAGCTAGCATCACATATTCCCAGACATATCTAACCATGCATGACGGTGGAGACCCTATTGGTGGCAATATTACAGTTTCAGAAACCGAAACAGGACGTCCATTTCTTGCATTTGAATATAGTTTAAAGTGTAATACTCCGCCACCTTCTGTAATGGGGCAGGCAGTTCTTGTTTCTTCTTCTCTTGGACAAAAGTATGTAGTATGCTTTTATCTTCCTACATCTGAGCTTTCAAGTGATACACATAAAAATGATACTCACACAATTTTTATAGATAATCAGCAGGTTGCAAGCGGAACTGTATCAGAACTTGAAGCTGCTTCTGCTTCAAGACCCTTTGATCTAACAGTGCTTTCTAGTGGTGCCTCATTTAGTAATACAGCACCTTCTGGATGTACACCTTTTTATTATGTTACAGACCGTGTAATGCATGAAAATGATAACTTAAGCTGGGACATATGGCTTGAAGATGATGACGGTCTAAAATCCAGGACAATGAAAGCTTCTACCATCGTTCGAGAAGCTCACATGAGTGTAAGTGGCGGAACAAACGAAGCAGTAATTACAACGCAAGAAAGTGATAACACAACTATAATAACTGCTGCTGTTGATGAAGGTACAGTTGAAGAATGGAAATGGGAATCTTCTGACACGGGCATTGCTTCTGTAGTTAAAGATCCAAATGATAACAGTATTGCAACAGTAACCGGAGTTTCAGGTGGACAGACTGTAATTAACATAACAGCTAAACTTGCTGACGGTAGAATTGTAACAGCAGCTAAGAATGTGAGGGTACTTTCTTTAAGTCTTAATGGAACAGATACTGAATCTATGATTGTAAATGGAGATGATGGAAATATTGCTATTACTCCATCTCCAACTGCATTCCCATCTACTCCTCAATTTACATGGAGTTCAAACAATACAAATGTTGCCTCTGTAAATGCAAATGGAATTGTAACGGCTGTTTCTTATGGTACGGCGGTAATTTCAGCAAGCGCAAGTTATGGTGGAAAAACTGTAACCTGTCAAAAGACAATAAATGTATATGAAGTTTCTGAAATTCTGGGAGACAGTACAGGATTTGTGGGAACAGGAAATGATTTTAATGTTGAAGTTCAGATTACTGGACCGGATGGAAATACACCTGCATCTCTCTCTCAGCAATGGTATTCATCTAATACATCGGTAGTACCGGTCCCTTCTGTTACCAATACTAATGCCCGTAAAGTTACCCCATCTGCTGCAGGTTATACAGATATCAGTGTAGCAGTAACCGTTGCACAAAAAACTGCGACAAGAAGTAAAAGACTTACTATTTATGACATTGTTGTTTCTGGTGGAACACTTTTATCACAGTCTGGAACGAGAAACACTCTTACTCTTACGTCTTCTATAAAATCAGGAAACACTACATACAACGGAGAAGTTGATTATTCATATACTTCAGGAAATACTAATAATGCAACTGTCAACTTACAGACTGGTGTTGTTACGGCAAAGGGTAGTGGAAATGGAAGTGCAGAAATAACGATAACTGCAACTGTAAATGGAAAGACTCTCCAAAAGAAACATACAGTGTTTGTTATTTCAATAAGTGGCAATGTACGATTTATTAAAGGAGAAAGTGCAAGGGCACTTACAACAACAGAAAAACCATCTGGATACTCATATGCATGGTCTTCAGAAAATACTTCGACTGCTCAAGTAGATGCCACAAATGGGAAAATTACAGCAATGGCAAAAGGTTCTACTACTATGACTCTTACAGTTTCTAAAGGTAGTGAAACTTTGACTTTAGAAAAAACAATAACGGTTTATGAGCTTTCAATATCTGGTGGTACTTTGTATAAAAAGGGTTATACATATAGTTTGAGTTCATCACTCAGTTCTGGTTTGACAACATATCCAGATTCTGATATTACATACAGTTGGAGCTCTGGTACTGCAGCAACTGCAACTATTGCTTCTGCTACAGGAAATTTATCTACAGTTGCAGGTGGCTCAACAGTTATAACTCTTACTGCAAACCGAAACGGAACGGCAGTGGCTTCTATAACTAAAACAATATATGTTATAGAAGTGAAAGGATTTACAAACTTTATCGTTGGAGAACAGCCTCGAGCTCTTACAATAATACCTTCAAGTATAGATGGTTATACATTCAGTCTTGCTCCGACAAGTACTCAGTATGTTACAGTAGTAGATCAGACTACAAGAAAAATAAATCCTAGGGGTCAGGGAAATGCGACACTTCGTCTTACTGTACAAAAAAATTCTTCAGATTACATAAATATTGATACAGCTATAACTATTTCAAGTCTTTCATTTACAAGTAGCATTGTATCCGGAACAACAGCAACCGTTGCTGTGGGAGAAGAAATTTCCATTTCAAAGACTTTATCACCATCATTTACGTATTCGAGTTTGGATTGTTCTTCATCAGATAATAACATCGCGACTGTTGACAGTAATCTTAAAATAAAAGGAAAAGCAACAGGTACTTGTTATATAACACTTACTTTTACAGCTTCGGATGGAACAAATTTGGTAAAATACCAGGTTCTTACTGTTAATGTTGTACAATACCATGAAGTTTCTTACAGTAATTTAGACACGTTCTTGCAAGGTCTATCTGAAAATTCAAAGACTACACCGTATAAGTTAAAGATAACAGGTCTTACAGTAAGTGATATAGTTCAAGATGACTATACTGTTAAAGAAGGTACGTTAAGAAAAATTTTAAAAAGTAACTCAAATAAATATGTAGATCTTTCTCAAACCACTCTTCCTGCAACAGAAAATATGGATTATACATTTGGAGGCTGTTCAACTCTTATTTATGCACCTAGAATTTCAGAAGGTGTAGAAAGTATGCAATATTTTTATCAGGAATGTGGAAATTTAAAGTCACCTGTTTATTTACCAGATGGTGTAAAAAACCTTTGGTTCTGTTTTGAGTATTGTTATGCTCTGGAACAGGCACCTGCAATTCCGTCTTCTGTTACTAATATGACAAGAACTTTTTCTATGTGTACAAGTCTTAATACACCACCAGCAAGTATACCTTATGGTGTTACAGCTATGAACTATTGTTTCCTTGGATGTGCACAATTAACCAGTTGTCCAACTATCCCAAGATCTGTAACAAGTATGGTAAGTACCTTCCAAGGATCTGGACTTAGCGGTACATCTATTCAAGTTAATGCAAATATAACTACGCCTGCTAAGTGGGAAAACACATTTAAGGGTTGCCAGAATCTTCAAGTTTTACTCTATGGACAAGCAGAAGGAAATGCTTTTGATCAGTCAGAAGGTAATGAAGGCTGTGCTTGGAGTTTATAGCAATAAACACTAGAAAAAAGATTTGTATCGGTACATCTCGCGGTTGATAATTCAATTCCCCAATCTTTGTTGATTTGAATCTGTTTAATTTGTCATCATCTAGGTGGATCAAAAAATATTGTCCCACTCAGATTATTATATTCGTTTATATAATAATCCCATTTTATGTTTTTTTGAGATAAAAGTTCGTACTGTGAAGAAAGTGCCCAACCTGTGCAAATAAAATGTGAACCTGCTGTAATGCTGTGTGAATTTCCGTCAGACCAGGTTACGTTATCAAGTTCATAAATATTAAAAGAATTTAAAAGTTTATTATTCCAAAGACCTGGCTGTCTGTTTTCTGGAACTGTTATTTCACCTGTAATGCCATTTAAAAGATCAAATTCAAGTTTATAATTTGGTGCATTACATTCCCATGTTAAATATGTATCCTTATAATATCCAAATAAAAAAGGATGCTCAGGATCTACAAGAGGTGCAGAAGAATGTGTTTCTGGACTTTTGCAGCTGCAAATTAATAAAAGGGTAAATGAAAGTAAAAAGGAAAAAACTTTTTTCATATAATTCTCCTTCAAATTGAAAAAGTTCGTTCCATTATAACCCCCTCCTAAAGCAGTTGTCAAATATTAAACTTCTATTTCCCAATCTTTAATTCCCAGGCTTTGTGGCATCTGGTGCCTTCAAAGTCTTTTGGAATTGATTCTTCTGTGATGTCGGTGGTCATTATTACTTTGCCGGAGACTGTTGCCTGTGGTAATGCGTTTTTATCAAATACGAGTTTAGTTGAATTTGTAGAAAAATACAGAATGCCGCCGGGACTTAAAATGTTGAGGCAGTCTTTTACAAGCTGGCTCCAGTCACGGTTTATGTCTAAAACTGTGTAAGTGTTTTTGCTGTTAGAAAATGTCGGCGGATCTAAAATTATGACATCATAATATTCATCTTCTTTGAGTGAACCGTCTTTTGCCTTTAATGCCTTTTCCTTTAAAAACTCTACGCAGTCAGCTCTTGTAAAAATAAACCTTTCTTTATCCGTAAAGCCGTTTAGTGCCATGTTGCTTTTAGCAAGCGTAAGATATGTGTTTGAAAGGTCAACAGATTCAATAGAACGTGCACCGCCTTCTGCTGCATAAACAGAAAAACTTCCTGTATAACAGAAAAGATTAAGTACTTTCTTTTTTGAACATATATCACGGATTTTTGAACGGAGAGGGCGGTGGTCAAAGAAAAGCCCTGTGTCTATGTAAGAAGTTAAATCTATGTTAAAAAGCTCTCCGTTTTCCTGGGTAATGCCTTTTATTTGACGGGAGTTTGGAGCCTCATCCTGCGATACGGATTTTGTATTTGAGTCTGCGCTGTCTCTCGATTGCTCTACGGTCTCGGTTTTGCCGTTTTCTTTTTCGTACTGGTTTGTGCCTCTCTGGCGTTTTCGCATTTTTTTAACTATATGACTTTTTTCGATTCCTAAAGTTGCGGCTGCAGAGGATGCCATTTCATTAAGCCAGATTTTCTCTTCATTTTCATCCTTTTCATAAGGACGTTCGTAAAGATATAAAACAGCGTATGTATTAAAGGCAGCTTCTTTTTGAACAAGAGGATCATTTGCTGCAATTCTTTCATTCTGGTTTAAAATAAAACGCGCAGCTTCGGTTTTTGTATTTATTCCGTCTGGTAAAAACTCGTAAACATCAAGCGAAAGGGGAATTTCTGGGATATCGCGGTCATAAAGCCTGTAGCAAGAAATGCGGTTTTTTCTGGCCCATTTTTTTAATTCTTTAATTTTACGTTTGAGCCGGTTTGAAAAAAGCTCTGCCTGATACGTGTTTTTTTCAAAATTCATGTGGTGATTTTAGCACAAATCTGATATAATTAAAATATGTAACAGGCGAGAGTTAGGTTTTACTGCTTGAGCGCTTTTGTGCTTCGACTCTTTTATGCTTTATTGTCATAAGCATATATACTGTTATATAATATTCTCATGTTATTTATATTCGACATGGGCGGTGTCGTTACGACGACCTTTTTAATGGACGAACTCTATAAAAAAATCGGAATTACTCAGGAGCAGTTTAAAGAAATCTGCTGCAAAAAGCGAATGATTTTTGATGAACTTGAAAAAGGTATTATAACTCCTTCTGAGTTCTGGAGTGAATTCAACAAATCCGCTAAGTCGTATAAAATTGAACCGGTAAAAAATGACCTTTTCAGGCTTTATTTTCATCCCGTACTTAACGTCAAAACCGTAAAAATAATCAATGCACTCAAAAAAAAGCATCGCGTTGTCTGTGGAACAAACACGATCGAAAGTCACTGGGAAAACCACATGGAACGCGGTGACTATGCTTTTTTTGACCAGACATATGCTTCAAACAAAATAGGAGAGGCAAAACCAGATCCACAGTTTTTCAAAGTCATTCTCGAAGCCGAGGGCTGCACCTCCGACCAGGCTTTTTTTACGGATGACAGACTCGAAAACATCGAAGCTGCCCGAAGTCTTGGCATCAACGCAGTTTTATTTACAGACGCAGACTCACTAAAAAAAGAATGGAAGAGATATTTTTAAGTTGAATTTATTAAATTCCCTAAAAAGGAGATTTGTATGAAAAGTTGTTTTAAGAAACTTTTTGTTTTATGTGCTGTTGTCGCTTTGACTGCATCGTTCAGTCTTTTTGCAAACGGAGCAATTGCATATGACTGGGTTGAAGGTAGTGCGCAAAAGATTACTCTTACAAACGATAAAAATCTTCACTTAAAAAAAGAAAACCTTACACTTAAATTTGAAGCAGATACAGTTTTAGTAACCTGTGAATATCTTTTAGAAAATGTTTCAAACGAAAAAAAAGATATCGATTTTGCTTTTAATATTCCAGTTACCCTTGGCGGAACACAGAGAGTAAATAATTTTCTTTTGCTTTATAAAATTTATGAAAATGACAAACCTCTTACGTTCTCTTCAAAAAAAGAATATGGAAAAGAGGATCCATTTGAGACTGAGTATATTATCTGGAAGCTTTCTAAACTTTCTTTTGAACCAAAAGAAGCAAAGTCTCTTAAAATAATTTATAAAGTACAGACAAATCATCACGGTGATTTTTGTATGGCCAATTATAGGGGAAATACTTTTAAATATAATCTTTTTCCTGCGGCAAGTTTTGGTAACGGTGTAATCGATGATTTTACACTTACAATTGATAAAACTGATCTTCTTTTGTGCGAAGGAAAAATTAAAACAATAAGTGGAATAAAAATTGCAAATGATGATACAAAATTTGTTCAGACTTATTCATTTAAAAAATTCAGCCTAAAAAATAATCCTGAGCTTGTTATTGATTATGATATCTGGGGTTATTATGTCGGAACTTACATAAAACAAGGTTACTCACGTTTAATAAATAAAATTTATGCAACCTCAGAATTAAAAGAGGGGCCAATTGTCTATGCTTCATATAATGCTCATGACATTGATTACACAACCTGTTGGGTAGAAGGAAAATCTGATTTTGGAAAAAATGAAAAGATTCATTTTAAACTTTGGGACGGCGGTGATTTAGTTCCAGCATTTAGAAATCATTCTATAACACATCTTTATCTTTTAAATGGTTTTCGCCGAGATGAAAAAACATATTACGAAAATAACCGTATTAAAAAACTTCGTCTCACTTTAAATTCAAAAGACTCATATGAAATTACACTTCCGGACAGACCTTATGCAGAAGTGAACGATTATAATATTGCGTACGAAGCAGATCTTTTAAACAATTATTTGACACAAAACAGAACGAATACAATATATGATGTCGATTCATTTGATATTGAAATTCTTGAAGTGTATCCTGGAACAAAATATAACGATACCTGTATAAGTGAAATTATTATTTTGAATGTTCCGCAGCCATATAACTGATAAAAAAAATTATTTTAAAACAAGGACAAAACTATGACAGATTATCCTAGAGTATTTTTAAACTCAAAAGAAGAAAGGGAAATAAACCAGGGATTTCCCTGGGTTTTTGATAACGAAATCTCTCATTTAAAAGTTGCAGATAAAGACGGTAAATTTGAAAACGCAGCATTTAAAGACTGTAAAATCAAGCCTGGAACACCTGTAGAGATTTTTACAAAAGCCGGTGGATTTCTTGGGACGGGTATATTCAACAAAAACTCAAAGATTACAATCCGAATCATTTCTAACGAACACGCCCAGGATGTTTACAAAGATATCGAAGGCTTCTGGGAAAAGAGAATAAGCGATGCCTACAACATAAGGCAGCTTCATTACAGTAAATCAGATTCTTACCGCCTTATATTTGCCGAAGCAGACCTTGTTCCGGGATTTATATGTGAGCGCTATTGCGATCAAAATGAAAGGGTCTATTTAGTCGTTCAGTTTTTGAGCATGTCATGTGAAGTGTTTAGAAAAGAGATTCTTGGTGCACTTGAGAAAATATGCCGTCCATACGGAATTTATGAAAGAAGCGATGCTGATGTGCGTGATAAAGAAGGCCTTGCGCAGAAAGCCGGCTGGATTGGAAGTGAACGCGACGAAGTAATTACAATCGTCGAAAATGGAATAAAATTAATCGTTGACTTTAAAAACGGGCAGAAGACAGGATACTTTCTTGACCAGAAGGACAACAGAAAAGCCGCTTCGGTATTCTGCCACGGGAAAACCGTTCTTGATACATTCACTCATACCGGAGCTTTCGGCTTAAATGCAGTAAAAGCCGGCGCAAAAGAGGTAATAAGCGTTGATATAAGCCCTGAAGCAGTCGAAACTGTCAACAAAAATATACAACTTAATAACGCTTCGAACGTAATGACTGCTGTGTGCTCCGATGTCTTTGATTTATTAAAGCAGTACGAAGAAGAAAACCGTAAGTTTGACGTAATCATCCTTGACCCGCCGGCCTTTACAAAAAGCGCCAAAATGATCCAGAAAGCATACGGCGGCTATAAGGAAATAAACCTCAGGGCAATGCGCCTTTTAAACAAAGGCGGAATTTTAGTTACATGTTCATGCTCGCACTTTTTTGATTCAACCATTTTTTATGACATGCTCATGCACGCAGCTCAGGACAGCCACCGCCGCATCCAGATCCTCGAAAAACGCGGTGCCGGCCCGGACCATCCTGTACTCCTCGGTTACCCGAAGAGCGAATACCTTAAATGCGCAATCACGAGAGTTTTGTAGAAGAAAGAATGATTTATAAAAGTTGCTACGTGAGGTAGAAAATGAATAAAAAAACTTTAAACATACTTTTGCTTTTTGCAGTTTCAATTTTCTCTTTTGCATTTCATTTTGCGGAAGTGCTTTTGCGCGGCTGGGACGACCTTTATTGGATTACATATTTTCACTTTTCTTTTATAATTGCACCACTGCTTTTTATGCTCTGGCTCAATTTTGTGTGGAACTGGCGGCTCGGAATCAAACGGAACCTGATTTTTGCCACGAGTTACGCGCTGTGTTTTGTGCTTATTTGGAGGGCGTATAGAGAGGGCTATAATCGCTGGCTGATTTTTCTGCCCAGGTGGTACATCCTTTGTACTCTTACTTTTCCTATTTTAATTCCCTTTTTTGAAAACATTCTGCTTTCAAAAGTATTCAAACTTCCTGTTTGCTGGTGGGGTTTTATCATTGCGTTCTTTTTGCCGGTTACAGCGCATTTAATTGCCCAGCTTGTTAATCTGGGATTGGAAAAACTTATTACGTTCTTTTATTACATTAGTATTACTGATATGATTTTTCAATTCAAAACCGGTTCCATCATTTTTGCATACATGTTCGTTGAAGGACTTTTTATAGAAATAACGAGGTTTAAAAATGACAGAAGAAGTTAAAAAATATCTTGATAAAAACGGTAAGATAATAGTATGGCCTAAACGCAAGGAAGATAAAACAATTGTCACAGAGTATCTTGCCACAAAATTCGAATCCGGTAAAATTTATTCAGAAAAAGAAGTAAACGACATAATCTTAAACTGGCACACATTTAATGATCATACTTTGCTTCGCCGTGAGCTTGTTGAACGGAAATTCCTAACCAGAACTCCTGACTGCAAACAGTATCAGAAGGAGTGTGAATGAAAAATAAAAAATCACTTTTGTATTTTATAATTCGTGCTGCGGCCACCGGAGGTCGGATCTTTTTCAAGAATTCCTTTTTGAACTAAATCTGTTATGTCGCGGAGGGCTGTGTCTGTCGAGCACTTTGTAATTTTTGCCCATTTTGAAGTGTTAAGAACTCCGAACCAAGTTGGATCAAGAAGTTTTGAAATCATCATACTCTGGCGTTCATTGAGGGAAACGGTTTTTATTGAATTGAGGTAATTATATTTTTTTAGGACAAGTTCTGCATCATTATAACTATGCTGGATTGCCTTTAGAATACAGGATAAAAACCATTCTATCCATGGCGTAATGTCGAGAGAACCTTTTTGAGTCTGTTCAAGAATTTCGTAGTAGCGTTTTCTGTCTGCCATTATCTGGTTTGACATACTATAAAAGCGCAGTGAAGTTCTGTCGCTTTTACACAGGAGCATGTCTGAGACTGTGCGTGCGATTCGTCCGTTACCGTCATCAAAAGGGTGAATCGTAACAAACCATAAATGTGCAATTGCAGATTTTATGAGACTGTCGCCGGACGATGAATTAAACCATAAAAGAAATTTTTCCATTTCGACAGGAACTCGCTGTGGTTCTGGAGCTTGATAGTGTACTTTCTCTTGTCCGATTCCACCTGAAACAACCTGCATTGGATTTTTGCGGTATTGTGCTACATCTATTTTGTATATTCCGCTGTAGCCGGTTGGAAAAAGACTTGCGTGCCATCCGAAAAGTCTTTCTTTTGTAAGCGGCTGTTCGTATTTTTGAGTTGCATCAAGCATCATTTCTACGACTGCGTCTACGTCGCGTGCGGAAGAAACCAGTCCACTTGCCTGAATCCCCAACCTGCGTGCAATCGAAGAACGTACCTGATCTTTGTTCAGGATATGGCCTTCAATTTCACTTGATTTTATGATGTCACTTGTGATGGTCGAAAGAACTTTATCCTGCTTTTCAGAGAGTCCCAAAAGCTCCATTTTAGAAAGGAGTCGTCCCTGTTCAATGTGGCAGGTTTCGAGTAACGGAGAGATTTTAAGTTTATCGTATGTAAATTTCGGCCATTGGTCGTGTTCATAAATAAACATAATTTATTGTAAGTTTAAATGCGGTAAATAGTCAAGTTATTCACCGCAAAATCTGCGGTGAATAGAAATCATATTCAACGCAGACATCCGTGAATTTAATAATTCATGTGGAACGGTTCATGCCAATCTTTTTATTGTAAAATGACAGAATCTGGTGTAGGATTTAAAAATAAAACGAGGTGAACAGAGTGAAAAAATCAAACTATATTTTAATGCATGTCTTTTTTATTGCTGTCTGTTCAATTATAGGTTACTTTTATATTAATCAATTACAAGCTTATTATGTAAAAAAAGAAGAGATAAATAAATTCTTTTTACAGCAACCCGAATATCCTCTTGCAAAGGCAGTTATTACGAAAAATTATGGTAAGATAAAAAGACTTTGCAAAAAAAATCCGGAATGGATAAAAAGAAGTTTTGAAGAAGAATATTATTCTGTTTTACAATATGCAGTAGCGGAAGGGCAGACTAAAGCTGTTAAAACTCTGCTTGAAGCCGGAATGAATCCAAATGTTGTTAATCTTGCGGGTACTACACCGATTTTTACGGCAGTTGATCAGCTTTATGAGATGGTTAATAAAGTGGATTATTCTAAAATAGTCAGGCTTTTAATTGATTATGGTGCTGACTGTAATATTCATTTGAAACGTGGTTTTAATAGATCTGATATTGGAAATGGTGGTGAGACACCTTTGATTCTTTCTATCTGCCATTCCATTTATCTTGATGATTCAAACACAATTCCAAAGCTTTTAATCGAAGATGGTCATGCAGATGTTAATGACAGAACAGAATATGGAGTTACAGCTGCAGTCGCTGCTTTATGGTTCAGCAATTTAAAAATCGCGCACTATCTTATTAAAGAATGTAAAGCAGATGTGACAGAGCCTTTTTATCTCTGCTATGAAAATGATGAGTTGAATAAAATTCAAATTTATCCTGTAATGCTGGTTAAAGAACTTAATAATTTTCCAGAAGATTCAGAAAACCATAAATTAATGCAGGAAATTATTGCAGAGTTTAAAAACCAGGGAATTGAAGATTTTGAAAGTCCAATTCCAGATGATGTGCAGAAAATTCTTGAAGAGCATTGTCCTGCACTTTATTTTTCTACCCTTTATGAATCTTTGAAAAATTTATTAAAATAAAAATATGATAAAACCTAACGAAAACTACAATTCAATATTTCTCCTTGGGCCAACGGCTGTAGGTAAGACTTCTCTTGGCGTGCGTCTTGCATATGAGCTTGACTTAGAAATAATTTCTGCAGATTCCCGCCAGGTTTATAAGGGTCTCGATCTTGGAAGCGGTAAGGATCTTGCTGAATACAACTATAAAGGTAAGGACATTCCGTACCACATAATCGATGTTACAGACCTTAGTCACGAATACAATCTTTTTGACTACACAAAGGATTTTTATAAAACATTTTCTGAGTTTCAAAACCGCGCTCTGGTACCGTTTACAGTCGGCGGAACAGGAATGTATCTTGATGCTGTTATCCGGGGCTATGAGCTTGCAGAAGTTCCACCTAATCCTGCACTGCGCGAACAGATGAAGGGCGCTTCATTAGAAGAACTTGCAGGGCGTCTTCTTAAACTTAAACCCGACCTTCACAATAAAACCGACTTAAAAATACGTGAGCGTGTAGAAAAGGCTTTGGAGATTGCAGTTTACATGCAGAGTGATGAATACAAAAAAAATAAAGAAAAGCAAAAAAGCCGCCCGGATGTTAAGCCGTTAGTCCTCGGAACAACGATAGACAGGACTCTTCTTCGCGAAAACATCAAAATAAGACTTCGCGAGAGATTTGATGCCGGTATGATAGACGAAGTTAAAAACCTTCACGATAAAGGCGGCTACAGCTGGGAGCGCATGGAACGGCTCGGTCTTGAATACCGCTTTATTTCTGAATTTCTTGAAGGAAAAATTTCATCACGCGAAGAGCTTGAAGAAAAGCTTTACACTGCAATCTGCCAGTTTGCCAAGCGCCAGGAAACGTGGTTCCGCGGAATGGAAAAAAAGGGAGTAAAAATCAACTGGATTACAAAAGAAGCAGACAGGGATAAAAAATTTGAGGATGCTTTTAAAATAATAAAGACCGCGTTCCAAACTTGAAACAACGGTCTTTGTACAAAAGAGAGATCCGGAATTCTTCCCGGCGAAAGATTCTTTATGTATCCTGGTTATGCTCCGATAGCCATTTTCTGTGTATCTTCGATTTTTGTAAGATATCCAGTTCTTACACAGCTGTCAAAAAGGCTGTGGCTTATAAAATCTGTTTTAACTTCATCGTATCCATCACGGTCTCGGACGATTCTTACAACAAAACCATCATCCATTTCTTTAACGATTGTCATATAATCTGTTGATTTTCCAATACTTTTTAATGTATAAGTTCCCATAATAAACCCCTTTACATAACTAAAAATTCAACTTAAAGTACAGTTATTCCGTACACTTATATTTTCGGGTTTTAAAAAATTTTGTTTAGTATTTTTTATGAATTTTAGAGATTTTTTGAATGACCATAAAATATGCGATGCTCACATCCACCTTGCAGACTGCTATGATTCTGGAGTCAAGTTGATCATGTCTAGAAATTATTCGTGCATTTCGTGCAGTCACTCAAGAAAAGAATTTGATTTACAGGCTGAATTTATTCAAAGGATTTTACCCGATTCAAAACCGTTTATCGTAAGTTCGTTCGGTATTCATCCGCAGAATCCCGACCTTGCAAACATTGATTATCTTCAGGAACTTTTAAACTCTGATAAAATCGGTGCAATAGGAGAAACAGGTTTTGATTTTTTTACTCCTGAGTTTAAGGCCCATGCAGGAGTTCAGGAAGAAGCATTTATCATTCAGACGGAATTTGCTCAAAAATATAATAAGCCTCTTGTGCTTCATGGACGGAAATGTCTCGAAAGCTTTTTCAAATATAAAAAGAATTTAACTAAAGTTCCTGCTGTTGTTTTTCATTCTTTTATGGGAACTCCCCTGGATGCCGTTTCATTTTTAAAAAGCGGTATAAACGGATATTTTAGTTTCAGTGCTCAGATTATAAAGGGAAATAAAAAGGCTGTTTCCTGTGTAAAGGAGCTTGCTCTTGAAAGGCTTCTTTTGGAAACTGATGCACCGTATCAGACTTTAAAAGGTGAAAGCCTGACTCCGTGCGAAAGGATTTTCAAAGTCTATGACGAAGCTTTTAAGATTCGGGGAGAGAGTGATTTTGAGAGGTTTACAGAACAGCTTTATTCCAATTTTATGAGCTTATTCTGATTTCAGGTATGCATTTACGGTTTTTAATGTGTCTTTGTAAAGTGCGCAGAAACCGTTGATAAGCGGGGCAAGATTGCCTTCTGCTTTGCCTCGTAAAATGTCTTCTATTTCCTGGCCTTTAGCTGCAAGGGGAGCCGCCGCAATCTGGCGCGCAGCCCCCTTAACCTTATGAACATAGCCTGCAGCCTGTTCTTTAGACTCTAAAATCAAGTCATTCAGTTTTTTTACGTCAAATTCTGTATCCGAAACAAAATAATTGAGAAGTTCTTTATAAAGGTCTGTGTCGCCGTCCGTTAAATCAATGCCGGTTTTAGTGTCTAAAAGTTCATTCATGATTCAAATATAGAATGTTTTAGGCATTTATGCTATATTATAGGCATGAAAAAAATTAATTTTTTTGTATTGTTCAATCTTGCATGTGCACTTGTTTTTTCAATGCTGAACGTCTGCTTTAATGCTGATGTTTCCTGTCTTTCGTTTGTTGTAAGTATTGCTTTTACAGCAGCAATGTTCTTTGTTATTTATGTTAATGTAATTAAGAATGATAAGCTGAATTTTGTTTTTGCGTCTAAAAAGCTTCTTCAGTATGAACCATATGTTTTTTTACTTGCATTTATTATAAGACGTTCCGGTGAAAAAGGAACTTCTTATGCATATGATTTAATCTGTGTAATTATCTGGCTCTGTATTTTTGTAAGCGGAATTATTCTTCAGAAATTTTTTGAACCCAAACAGTTTAAACAGCTTACTGACAAAGTCATAAAAGAAGTTAAGAACGAAAACCTTGTTAAAATGCTTGCAAAGGGAAAAAACAGTTCTGGTCAGAAAGTTATGACTTCTGATTATGCAAAATGGTTTGTTTTTGAAATTATTGACTGGATTGATGCCCTTGTTCAGGCTGTATTTATGGTTCTGCTTTTTCAGATTTTCTTTTTCCAGTTTTATAAAATTCCGTCAGAATCAATGGTTCCTGAATATATGGTAAATGATAGGGTTGCAGTAAGTAAAATTACAAGTGGTCCTAAATTTCCTTTGAGCGATGTCGGGCTTCCTAACTTAAAGCATTATAATAGAGGAGATATTGTTGTATTCAGAAATCCTCATTATGTAATTGACAGAAAGTCAGAGGTAAAGACTGTACTTTCTCAGATTACTTACATGCTTACATTTACTCTTGTAAATACAAACACTGATGAATACGGAATGGTAAAGGCAGATCCGCTCGTTAAGAGAATCTGTGGTGTATCCGGCGAGCAGCTTATGATGCAGGATGGAATTTTATACACGAGAACAAAAGATTCCAGTAAATTTAATCCTGTAGAAGTTGATAAAACATGGGCAGTTTATAATCTTAACGAAGAAAACGAAGCCCTTAAAAAATATATTGTAGATCTTTCAATTACTGATGAAATCTACGACGGTTTTATATATATCGAAAATCAGAGAAATAACCTTAATCTGAGTGAATGTGAAGAAGAATGCAGGCTTCTGGCAAAGAAATTTGAAACTGCGGTTCCGGCAAAAGCTTCCCGTGCTTATTCTGATGATTATCTTCTTTCTGTATTTACAGACAACGATATTCATACACAGAAGCTTTTCTACTTTTATCCGGATTTTGCTCAGAGGCTTATTTCAATGGATGAAGGTACTGCATGGTTTAATGCTTATATGACTGACTGGATTGCAGGTTATAAAAATTTTGAAAAAGACGGTTATATCGGCGGAAATCTTTATGACGACTGCGCATTTAAATTTAATATTATGTACAAACTTGCTTTGGGAAGACTTGTTGTTTATATTGCAGAAAACATGAAAAAGCAGATTCCTTCTGAAACCTGGATGACATCAGAAGAATTACATAAGCTCCATGAAGAGCTCCACCTTCTTTTTAATTATGCAGAAATTCATGATCAGAGAAACATGCCTGTTTTCCCGGCAAATGATGAAAGCGGTAATCCACAATATATTCCAAACGGCTGCTATTTTATGATGGGAGACAACAGATTCCACTCACTTGATATGCGCCATACAGAAAAAAGATATGTTGCAAAAATTACCCGTTATGATAATTTTTCAGTTAATTACTATTCAACGATTAACCAGATGTATGTTCCACAAAAGCTGATTCTTGGTTCAACAGGAATCCGTTTCTGGCCGATTTCACGTCCTTTAAGAAATTCTAAATCAGGTAAAATAAAATAAAAGAGGTTAAACATGGGAGAAGAGAAGTACGTTAGACCGACTTGGGATGAATACTTTATGGAGGTTGCACGAACAATTGCAAAACGTGCAACTTGTGACCGCGGAAGATCTGGCTGTGTAATTGCACGAGACAATCAGATTCTTGTTACAGGTTATGTCGGATCTCCGACAGGACTTCCACACTGCGACGAAGTGGGACATCTTTTAAAGAAGATGATTCATGACGACGGTGAAATTACACAGCACTGTGTAAGAACAGTTCATGCTGAACAGAACGCAATCTGCCAGGCTGCAAAACGCGGAATTCCTCTTGATGGTGCAACATGTTATTGTAAAATGACTCCATGCAGAACCTGCGCAATGCTTTTAATTAACTGCGGAATTAAACGGGTAGTCTGTGAAAAACATTACCACGACGAAGCAGACAGTCTTGATATGTTTAAGCAGGCAGGAATTAAAATTGAGCACCTTGAAGATACTGTTCAGACTTATAAGGACATGTAATTTTTATTCCGCTCAACAGGTGAAATATGTCAGGACAATATAAAGTACCGCGTGTGATAAGCATCGGTGGAAATGGCAATACTCAGAAAATTCTTATCGGCGGGTCAAATCCTGTTACGATACAGACTATGTGGAAAGAAGGGATTGAAGACGTAATTTCAAATCCCGTACATCTGGAAAACATCCGTTCGAGAATAATTCAATTAAAATCACTCGGTTGTGATATAATACGTTTTGCTGTACCTGATATGCAGAGTGCAGAAAGCTTTGTAAAAATATGCAGCGAAGTTTCCATGCCTCTTGTTGCTGACATTCATTTTGATTACAGACTTGCACTTGAATGCTTAAAAGGCAATGTCGGTGCAATAAGAATAAATCCCGGAAATATCGGAAGCCGTGACAGGGTAGAAGCTGTTGTTAAAGGCTGCAGGGAAAAGGGAGTTGCAATTAGAATCGGTGTAAATACCGGAAGCCTTCCTAAAGATCTTGCCTGTGCCGTTGAAGAAGGAAAAATGTCACGTGCTCAGGCACTTGCAGAAACAGCTTCTCGTGAAGTCCAGGTTTTTGATGAACTTAATTTTGACCAGTTTGCCGTAAGCATGAAAGCAAGCTCGGTAGAAGAAACAATCGAGGCAAACGAAGTTTTCGCTTCTAAATATGACATTCCTCTTCATATAGGAGTTACAGAAGCAGGCCCTTTAATTACGGGTGTTGTAAAATCAACTCTTGCTTTTTCAAAACTTCTTAATGAAGGAATCGGAAACACAATCAGGGTAAGCCTTTCTTCAACTCCGGAAAACGAAGTCATAACCGGAAGGGAAATCCTTCATGAATGCGGGCTCAGAAAAGGTGGAGTTACTTTAATCTCCTGCCCGCGCTGCGGAAGGCTTGGATTTGATGTTCACGGTTTTGTTGACAGATGGCAGAATGAACTTCTTTCGATGGATAAAGACATTACGGTTGCCGTTATGGGGTGTGTCGTTAATGGTCCTGGAGAAGGAAAGCACGCAGACATTGGAATTGCAGGTGCCGGAGATAAAGCAATAATTTTTAAAAAAGGTCAAATAATACGAACGATTGACATAAAAGATGCCGATAATGAGTTTAGAAAGGAACTTGAATCTTTATGAAAAATTTTCGTTTAAGTAAACATCTTCCAGTATTTTGTATAGTATGTCTTTTTTTGATAAATTCTGTCTTTGCCCAGCATCCTCAAAATCCCGGAAATGAATCCTGGAAAATGCTTCAGAAAGCCCAGGCACAATTTGACCAGAAAAATTATAACAAGGCATTAAAACTTGCCGGAGACTGTCTTTCTCAGAGAAAAAAAGAAGTTGAATATCTTGATTATGTTCTTGAAAATTCGCTCAAACCGTATCAGGTAAGAAAGGCCGGTGATGATATTGACGAAGTTCTTAAAATTCTTAAAGAGCGTGATGAATACGAGAGTATCGAGATTATAAAAAAATATTTAAATATCCATGGAAAAGAATTCTTTAAACATTCAATCAAAAATTTTACAGAATATCTTCATAAAAGAATTGATTACCCGGAAGTTTATTTTTTAATTGCAAAGATTTATAGACTTGAAGGGGAATTTGATATGGCTTTGACCTATCTTCAAAAGGCAAGAGATTCTTCATTTCTTCTTGAAGTTCCGGAAGAAATTACGGATATCAATTATGCAATCGCAGATATTGCAGAATATAAAAATAATATTGAATTGCAGGAAAGAACACTTCTTTTGATTGTTGGTGATAAAGGCCGCTATGGCGATAAAGATATGACATTAAAAAATGCTCTTTTGAGAACTTCAAAATCTGAAAAAGAAGACAATTCATCAAGATTCTTTGAGCTTTACAGGATTGATGCGATTCAGACAGAAGATGCGTTTAATATGCTTACAAAAATTTATATAAATGCAAAAAAATACAAGGATGCATATCTTACAAATCTCTATTCAGTTTTAATCTGCTTTACACATATCAATTCAATTCTTGAAGAACGTGAGTCAGATTATCATTATACTGATCTTGGAGAATTTTTTAACGAAATAAAAAAATATCCTGATATCTACGAATGGTGCAATGAACATCATTTCTGGGAAGGTTTTTATAACATCTATTCACTTGGTCAGAAAAACTATTTTTATAGATTCCCGCTTGATATAATTACTGTAATGGCTTCTGATTGTCCGGAACAGTACTGGAAAAATGCTGCTTCTCAGGTTCTGTTAAAAAAACAGGACAAAGGAGAAGTTGTTCTGGGTGCAGACTGATTTTTATAAGGATTTGACTTTAACTTGTCAGGGCCTAGTAATGAAGGCCCACGCCCAAAGAAATTTCATACTTTGAAACATCCGGTCTCCATGATTCATCAATAATGTCTTTAAGTAAAATTCTTCCCATGTCAAAACCTGCACTTGCACGAAGCTGTAGAGATTTAAACTTGTGCGGGTAGGCAATTACTTCTATGCCTGCAGTATAAAATCCGTCTTTAATCGAAAAATCACGGCCTGTTACACGGTTTTTTGTAAGCGCAAGATCTATAAAAGGAACAATCTGTATTTCTGAATTGAATTTATTCATAAAATGAATTCCGATTTTATCAAAATCAAAATTCATGATGTGGATAGGAAAATCAAGATTTAAAACTACAGCACCCGGTGTGCTTGTCGAGTTTATGTCGCTAAGAAGAGTAGATTCAGGAAAGCGTTTTTCGTTTCTTACACCACGTATGTAAATTCCAACCGGCATATTCTTATTTAAGTATGAAAAACCATACAACCTCAGACTAATTCCATTATAATCCCATGAAAAATGAGTCTTTAATTCGCCTTCAAAGCCTATTACCATGTCATTAAGGTGGTAGTTATAACCTATATCCTGTCTTATAAAGAATTCAACGCCTTTACGAAAGTTTCCGTTCCAGTTGATGAGGTTTGCAGAAATTCCGTTTGAAAACAGAATTTCAGGGCTTAAAAGAGCATCGTTTCTTATGTTTATTTTTCCGTCAGGTTTCCAGTAATAAGTGTAGCTTACAGAAGGCGTATATTTTATGTCACCCCAGCCATAAATCTTTTTAAGCGTTACAGGCATTGCAAACTGAACGTATTCGCCAAATGCAAGCCTGTCATCAAATACATCGTTATCAAAATCATTTAAAAATTTCTGCTTAAATACAAGGTCGTAAGAAATCCATTCAAAAGGAAGGCTTAAAGAAAGACCTGTAGAACCGTCCCATTCTGGAACATCTTTTCCGATTGTGTAGGATAAATCAATTTCGTTATCCCAGGATGCATCTATAGGTCCGATTTTAAATGGCAGGGAGTAAGATGCAATTCCGCCAAATTTAAAATCAAATTTGTCTGTGTCATCATTCTGCTTAAAAGAAAAATAAATTTCGCCTTCAAGCGGGCTTAAAGTTCCGGCAAAATTAGAATTCTGCATTTTTGTCTTAAAGACATTCCCGTCATCGGAGCTGTATTTGTAATAAGGAAAAGCTACAAAGTTGTTCGAATCCTGTAAGCTTACTTTAAGTACGACAGGTGTCACGTCTTCTGAGTTGTCATCTGCATCAGAATTTGCAGAACTCAAATCTTCACTTTCGGTTTCGTATTCAACATTAATTTCGTCAAACAGGCGAAGGTTTACATACCGTTGCCTGAGCTCTGCTATGTATTTTTCAAGTTCTTCCTTTGATTTAAAAACTGTTTTTCTTGAAATATGAACCTTCTGATCAACAAACTGTTCTTTTGAAATTCCTGTGATGCTGTATTTTACATCTTTAATTTTAAAATTCTGTGCAAAAACAGAACTGCACGAAAGAATGAGTAAAATTAAATTAATTCTGAATTTTGATTTTAAAAACTGCATTTTATTTATTTTCTTTTTGAGAATTCTGTTCGTTGCGTAAAACAGTTATGTCTACGGGATTATTTTTTGTTACAGCATAATAGATAAAGTGAATTGAACTGTAAAAGAAAATCATGAATACTAAAATTGCAGTTAAGAGAATCGAACCTTTATCGTGTCTTAAATACATACCAAGACCGGCAGAAAGACACAGACAAACCTGTATCGAAAGTAAAAATATCAGTGTCTGAACTTTAGTAAAGCCCAGTGCGATAAGTTTATGATGAATATGGCGTGAATCGGCAGACATAAAGTTTCTGTGTTCTCTTGTGCGGCGCCACATTGCTGCAATTGTATCAAGGGCAGGGATGCTTACAAGAACAATCATTACTAAAAGCTTGTTGTATTCAAAGTTTTCACTGGAGTTGTAAAGCGGTAAAACTGCAATCATAAATCCCATAAGCTGGCTTCCGCCGTCGCCCATAAATATTTTAGCCTGAGGTTTATTGTAAACAAGAAATCCTGCAACAGCTGCTGCCATCATAAAGCATACGCCTGCACTGGCTTTTGCATTAAAGTCAGAGCTGTAGAATATGATTCCAAGTGAACTTATTATTAAAAACGAAAGCCCTCCGCAAAGACCGTCAAGGCCGTCAATAAGATTAAAGGCATTTATGATTCCGATGATCCAGAAAAACGAAAGCGTATAACTGAACCAGAGGGGAAGTTCAAAATTGAATATTTTCTTAAACCTGAAATCAAAGTAAAGCACGATTACAGTTGCAATTATCTGGAAGAGAAGCTTTAACTTAGCCTTGAGGTTTAAAAAGTCATCTAGAAGGGCAACTGTAAAAATTATAAGTCCTGCAATTATGATTGGAAGTACATGAGTAATGCTGTTTGATTTTGACACAGTAAAATAGATGACTGTAGACAGTGTAAAGGCAATGATAATTCCAAGTCCGCCAAGGCGGGGTATGTTTCCCTTGTGAATTTTCCTTTCGTTAGTTGTATCGTACCATCCGAAATGCCTGCACATAAGGATAATCAGCGGAATTACTACAACACTTGTACAAAAAGAAAAAGCAACCATCCACCACATAAAAAATCTCCAGAATATCTATTTAATAGATTTTACCACATCTCTGACAAGATTGCTAGAACCTTTTTTCATGACGAGTGCCTTGCCGTTTTTAATGACGATAATTAAATCCTTTACATCGCATAATGCCACAGGAATATCAGAATAGACAAAGTTGTTTTCAGAATTACACTCGGCTGCAACATTATCTGCTCCTTGAGAAAACTTTGCAAAAGCATCCCAGCTTCCGACATCGTCCCATTTAAAGCCTGCCTTAACAGCATAAGCATTTGCAGTCTTTTCTGCGATTGAGTTGTCTATTGCAATTTTTGGTGTAACAGAATAAGCCTTGTTCATTTCGGGCCATTTTTTTACGTAATAAATTCCATTCATTTTTGCAAGCTTAGGAGCTTTGCCGTTTTCTACGCACTCAAAAGAATTAGACACCTGAGGCTCGCATTTCTGCAGCTCTTTTTTTAAAAATTCAGAGGTAAAGCCAAACATACCGGAGTTCCAGAAATACTGTCCGCTTTTAAAATATTCTTCTGCCGTTTTTGCATCCGGTTTTTCTTTAAAGTTATCAATTTTGTAAGTTTTTTCTGTTACTGCGCTTCCTGTCTTTATGTAGCCGTAACCTGTGCTTGCTTCTGTCGGTGGAATTGCAAAGCATACAAAATTGCCTTTTGATGCAGCTTCATACGCTTCCTGGCAGTCCTGGACAAAGTTTTCTACCGGTGTAATTACGTGGTCGCTTGTCAAAACAAGAACAGAGTGGTTGATTTGAGGGTTAAGCTTTTCGAGCATGTGACATGTAAGGATAATAGGAGCTGTCGTGTGCTTTGCTTCGGGTTCAGCAAGAACTATAAGGTCGCGTAATATCTTTTCTTTGTCCTCATCTGATACATGACCTGTAAGTTCAAGGGCGTGTTTTGCGCACGATTCTAAAAGATCCTTTCTTGTTGCAATGACAATTTTTCCTTCAGGTTTTACGGCAAGTGCCCTTAAAATTGAATTCTGTAAAAGAGAAAGTCCTTTTCCAAGACTTAAAAACTGTTTCGGGTTATCAGGACGGCTTGCAGGCCAGAGCCTTTCACCAAATCCACCTGCTAAAATTACAACATCACTAAACATATAATTCCTCACTTAACTGAATCAAGTTTTGAAAAAACATAATTGCAGAAAGTTTTTATTCTGTTTATAAAAGATACTTCGATTCTCGAAGTCAAAAAAGGAAGGCGTGGAGCATCAGCACCGCCGATTCCATATAAAATCCAGTAATCACCGCTTTTATATACATAAATTACAGACTTCATTTTTTGGGGTTTTATACAGGTTATGTCACGGTATAAAACCGGAGAAGTATTTATATTTTCATAATATAAAGATGTTAAATCTGACTTGCCGCTAGAAACGGTCTTCAAATCCGCATGGCCTGCCTTTATTAAAATTTTAGATAAGATTGTTCCGAAAGGCTTCATGTAAAATTCTGCGTTAATCAAACTGTTCCAGTCTGCAGATTCTGCTTTATCAATTATTTTTGCTTCTGAATATAAATCTACCCACAAGTCATTACGTTCAGAATAATATGGTATTCCTTTGTAAGACGGAATGTCATTTAAAATTGTATAAAGTTCGTTAATTAATTCAGGCTTTTTTGAAACGGGAATTATTCTAATGATTTCTGCGATGTAATTTGGTTTTAATTCGTTAATTGATTTAAGGACGTTTTCTGTATCGGTAAGCGAAATATTCGAAACAGACTTTAAATTTTTATAGACAGTTTTTCCAGAGAGCAGCTCCTGCCTGTCTGTTTGTGTAAGGTTTGAGTTAAAACCCTTATCTAAGTCAAATGTATAGTTATCTGCAAACATTATGTTACAAAAAAGGAACATAATGATAATTATAGATTTTTTTAAAATATTGCTTCTCATCTTCAGTTTCAATATATAGTAAAAACATGCAATTTGCAATTATGGTTACCATAATAAATTTCTTAAAAAAGGCAGCATTGAGTCTTGACAGCAGAAAAGTCTCATGTTAGAAGAAAAGTAAGGGAAAAAGTTTGTCAGCACATCTGGAGAAATGTGTTTTGATTTTTAGAAAATTTATGTTCGGGGGGGGTACAACCGTATAGGTAAATTGTACCCGGCCTTAAACACACCTCAATTCAAAGAGATTTCAGAAAATAAAAATTCTGGAAAAGCAAAGAATTTTTTTTCCTTCATATCTTTATCAATTCTTTTATCAACAATCTTTATTACCTCATGTTCAAATCTAATCGCAGATGTTCTTCTCAGAACTTATGATGATCCCTTTGATGAAGTACCAAATGCAGACTGGTTTTCAGAAGAGAAAAAAATAGTTATAAGCTGGACAAAAGATGAAGGGGCAGATGAATATATTCTGCTTCGTGCAGAAGATTCTGTCAGCCCGCAGTATAAACAGATTTACAGAGGAAAAGGTTTAAGCTTTACAGATACATTAAGCAACGGACTTAATGTAAATCAGAGATATCTGTATAAACTGGATAAAATCCGTGGTACAAAACCATTTTATGGACAGAAAATGGCATATGCATACTGTTCTGACAGAAGCCGTGATATTTATTACAATAATACAGAAGAAAAAAAGATTGAATTAACTTCTGATATAGACAGTTTAAACCTTTATTACGGGCGTTTCTGCGACGGAACTGTAATATTTGAAGAAGATTATTTTTACGTAGTAATTCCTCCACACAGACAGGCTGAGCTTGTTTTAGAGCAGACAGCCCCATCCATGTCAACACAGTGTTATATCAATTTTACCGATAAAGGATCGCCTGAACAGACATTTCCGACAGGTTCATTAAAGCTTGAAAACAGGACTTCAGAATATCAGATAAGAAAGATAAAGCTTTCCTTAGACAGCTCCTGTGTCACAGGCTCTGGTCTTTATATTGTGACTTATAATCTTTCCCTTGCAAATATAAGCAAGTACCAGAACTGAGGTGAGTATGAAACAGTTTTTTGTATTATGTGCAGTTCTAGTTTTATCATTCAGCTGTGAGATGCCTGTAAATACAGCAGGTAATAATGGTTATGAAAGTGGCAGTACAGGTCAGATTGAAAGAACTGATGATTTATTTGTAAGCCAAAGCAGTGATGAAAACAAATATATCCTTGATGTAAACGATAAAAAATACATTAAAGAAAACGGCTACACGGTATGGACAGAGATCGGGGTAAATGACTCTTCTTCATTTGAAAAAATCACTTGCAATATGAATAAAGAATACGGAGATACTGACGCGGGTTATGGAATTATCTTTCTGTTTAACGGTAATGAGAATCATGAATATCTTTTAACTGTTCTCATCAATAATAAGCAGAAATACTGCATAGGACGTCTTAAGGACAGCAGTTTTTCACTCATACAGAACTGGACTAAAACAGAAAATCTTACAGTTGGAAATACAGGAAACGGAAATGAAATAAGCGTTGAGTATGTAACTGAAGGAAGTCATGAAAATAAATTTCTTTTAAAGATAAACGGAAAAGAAGAAACATATTTTACAGATTCTGAAAACATGCATCCGGTTTTTAAAGACACTAAATGGGGATATGCCGCTGTCATTTCTCCATTTGAAAATTTTGACATTTCAAGAGTAAGGATTATATATAGAAAAAAGTAGGAGTTTATGAATGAAAAGCAGTAGAGAAAAAATTTTAAACATTGTTAATGAAAAGAATGAACAGAATTATTCAAGAAGATTTAAAGCACTCTGTATGCTCGTGATGTATGCATTAAGCTTTTCACCTTTTTTATATGCAGAAGACGAT